>NZ_JBSZIE010000001.1:0-1827584 GCF_056491235.1 Pseudomonas sp. C9D1 | reverse complement strand
TAATGACCCGCCGATGCTGTTGGTGCTGGCCCTGATCGCCCTCACCCAGGGCGCCGTCTGCCATTTCTGGCCGGGCAGTCCCTTCTGCGGCAGCCTGCTGCTGGTGCCCGGCGTAGTGACGCTGCTCAGCGTGGCGCCGCTGATGCTCGCCTATTGGCTGATCTACTCGCGCAAGAGCCAGGACGAACCCCCAGCCCTGGGCCAACTGGGCGACCCTCTGCGCGGTAGTGATCATCATCGCCATGGCCATCCCCGCCATCTACCTGCAATCCCACACGCCCGACACCACCAACCCGGTGGAAATCCTGCTGTGGCTGGTGATCGTCGTCACCGTGCTGGGGCTGCTCTGGTGCGCCGCGCTGGTGTTCACCCAGGAACGCAAACCGAGCCGCGACGACGCCGGCCTCGACGCCAACAACGTGCGCAACTACCGCCTGCGGGTGACCCGCGCCTGAGCCAGTCCATCACCTTCACCGCTGCCCTGCTGGCCCTGGCGCTGCTCCACCAACTGGCCCAGGAGCTCTATGTGGTGCTCGCCCAGGGCTACTGGCAGGCCTCCGCCCCCGCCGCGCTGCTGCCGGCGCTGGCCTGGATCGCCCGCCACCTGGCCCGCTCCTCCGACGACAAGCCGCTGCCCAGCTGGCTGAGCAAGCTGCCGCTGGATGTGATCGCCCTGGTCGCCGGCACCGTGATGCTGGTGTGCATAGCCCTGGTCTGGGGCCTGCTGGTGCAATGGGTGGCCTGGAACGGCCAGGTGCCCGGCCCGGACGCCATGCCACCGTATGCCCTGCAACGCCTCATCGGCCTCGCGGTGGTCGCCGCCCTGCTGGCGTGGGTCTCCGGCCAGTTCATCGGCTTCATCAACCTCTCCACCCTGCAAGCCTTCTACGCCGCGCGCCTGACCCGCGCCTACCTCGGCGCCTCCAACGGCCAGCGCTTCGACGTGCCCAGCCGGCAGAGCCGCAAGCGCATGAGCGTGGCGCAGACCCTGTCCCACGACGACATCGCCCTGGACGCCTACTACCGCACCCGCACCGCCGGCCCGCTGCACCTGATCAACGTCACCATGAACCTCACCGTGGACCCCTCCGAGCAGCTGGTGCAGCGCGACCGCAAGGGCAAGCCGCTGTGCGTGGCCCGGGCCCCACCCGGTACGCCCCGGCAATCCGGACGCCGAAGCGGGCGAGCTTCATCTCGGACGGCGAGCGCAAGGTGCGCATCCCGCCCAGCGGCAAGGGCGAGACAACCAGCCGCTGTCCCCGGCAATGGGTGGCCACCTCCGGCGCCGCCTTCAGCACCGGCCTGGGCCGCGCCACCAGCCTCGGCACCTCCCTGGCCCTGGGCCTGGCCAACGTGCGCCTGGGCACCTGGTGGCAGAGCAACTTCCCGCCACGCCAGGCCGGCCCGTCGAAGAACTCCGAGCGCCTGTCGCGCTGGCTGCCGGCGCAGACCTACCTGTTCTACGAACTCACCGCGCACTTCCACGGCCATCGCCGCGACAAGCTCTACCTCACCGACGGCGGCCACTTCGAGAGCACCGCCACCTACGAACTGGTGCGCCCGCAGCGGGACATCGAGCTGATCGTCATGTGCGACTGCGGCTGCGACCCGGACTACCGCTTCGACGACCTGGCCAACCTCATCCGCCTGTCGCGCATCGACCACGCCCTGGAGATCGAGGAAGACAGCGACGTGCTCGACCACCCGCTGCTGTCCCAGGTGTTCTCCAGCCTCGACGGCTTCCGCCAGCCGCCGGCCGCCGGCGACCGTCGCTGCGCCATGCTGCTCAACGTCTTCAGCAGCGGCGAGCGCGACGATGCCGAGGCACCGCGCACCCTCACCAGCCGCATCCTCCTGCTCAAGCCGCGGCTGATCGAGTCGCTGCCGGTGGACGTGTTCAACTACGCCCGCGCCAACCCGGTGTTCCCCAACCAGAGCACCGCCGACCAGTTCTTCGACGAGGCCCAGTTCGAGAGCTACCGCCAGCTCGGCCTGTGCATCGGCCAGCAGCTGTTCGGCGACGGCCTCAACCACAACGCCATCGCCAATGCCCTGTGGAGCTACCTGGCCAAGCTGCCGCGCGGCGTGCGCCTGGCCTCGCCCACCATCGACTGAGCCATCCGGCCCGGCTCCACACGGAGCCGGGCCGGGATGTGCACCAGCCGACGAACTGCCGTAATAGCGCTTTGACAGCGCCTGCTTTTCCCGGAAAATCCGCACCTCGCTCACAGGGAAGAAGCAGTCTCGAACGCTATCCACGAGGCCGCCCGGCACATCAGGGACGCCATCCGCACCGCCACCACCGGCCTTATCGGCCGCAACCAGCTCGCCGAACTCATCGTCCTCGCCGCCGTGGCCCAGGAGCACCTGCTGGTGGTCGGCCCGCCCGGCACCGCCAAGAGTGCCGTGGTGCGCCGCGTCGCCCAGGCCATGGGCGGGCGCTATTTCGAGTACCTGCTGGGGCGCTTCACCGAACCGTCGGAACTGTTCGGCCCGGTGGACCTGCGCAAGCTGCGCGAAGGCACCGTGGAAACCGACGTCAGCGGCATGCTGCCGGAAGCCGACATCGCCTTCCTCGACGAGGTATTCCTCGGCTCCACCGCCATCCTCAACACCCTGCTCGGCGTACTCAACGAACGGCGCTTCCGCCGTGGCCACACCCAGCTCGACTGCCCGTTGCGGGTCTGTGTCGGCGCCGCCAACGGCCTGCCCGAGGACGAAGCCCTGGCCGCCTTCGGTGACCGTTTCCTGCTGCACCTGTTCGTCGAAGCGGTACCGGACCACCAGCTCGAAGCCATGCTCGCCGGCGGCTGGCAGGCCGAGCAGACGCCCATCGTCGGGCAGCACAACCTGGGTTACCTCGACACCCTCGGCCGCGCCATGAAAACGGTGAACCTGGACGCCGCGCGCCCGGCACTGGCCGATGCCATCCGCCGCCTGCGCCAGGCCGGCGTGCAGCTCTCGGACCGCCGCATCGTCAAGTCCCAGCGCCTGATCGCCGCCGCCGCGCTGCTCGGCGGGCGCCTGCACGCCACCGAGGCCGACCTCTGGCCGCTGCTCTACGTGCTGCCGACCCAGGAGGCGCAACAGCACGGCCGCGAGGTGCTGCGCGAGCTGTTCGCCCATGCCAGCAACGACAACCTGTTCAACGCCGTGGAAGAAGCCACCCTGCAGCCGCTGTCGCGGGTCAGCCGCCTGGCCGAAGAGGCCCGCGCCTGCCTGGACGACGCCCAGGGCACGAGCGTGGAAGCGGTGCTGCGGGAGATCGATGCCAACTTCCTTGCCGACGCCCTGCCGCCGATGCTGGCCGAGCTGCGTGAGCGCCTGGTCGCCCGCCTCGCCACACCCGCATGAGCCCCCTGAAGCAGGCCTGGCGCTGGCAACCCTGCGCCCAGGCCCTGGAACCCCGTGCCGCCGTGGCCTGGGGCGAAGCCGCCCGGCGCCTGCATGCGCGCCTGTCCGCCCTGCCCGATGAACAGCTGGCGAGCCTGCACGCCACCGCCAGCGATGACCTGCTGGTGGTGATCGGCGAGCCCGCCGCCCTGCCCTGGGTGGACGGCATCGACTACGCCGCCCCGTGCGAGCTGGCCCCCGAACTCTGGTTGCCGACCCGGCTGAGCCCCGATGCGCCGCTGGACCTGCTCGCCCGCGCCCTCACCCGGCGCCACGGCCGCGCTCCCCTGCTGCTCTGGCCCACGCCGGCCAGGGCGGTGCCGCTGGACCGACAGCTGCCGCTCTCCGAGGGCCACCTGGCGCGCATCCTCGACCACTGGCAGGAACGCTGACCATGCAATTGCCCGACGCCCTGAAGCCCTGGCACCCCCTGCTGGAAGGCGTGGCCCCGGAACTCGCCGAACAGCTCGCCGCGATGCTCGGCCGCCTGCAAGCCCTGGTCGGCCCCTTCCGCGAGCGCACGCCCAACGGCCCGCCCGAACCCGATGGCCTGGGTGACCTGCAACGACGCGGGCCCTATGAGCGGCTGCTCTCCAGCGAATGGCTGCTGGCCGACGAGATTCCCGATGAATTCCTCCGCCGCGCCGCCGGCGGCGAGCACCTGTTCCTCGCCCCCCAGCAGCGTGCACGGCACAGCAGCCGGCTGATCGTCGCCCTGTTCGACGCCGGCCCCCGGCAACTGGGCGCACCGCGCCTGGCCCACCTGGCGATGCTGATCCTTCTCGCCCGCCGCGCGCGGGAAGCCGACGGCGAGCTGCGCTGGGGCATCCTCCAACGCCCGGCCTGGCACGACGGCCTGCAGGGCCCCGCCGACCTCAACCGGGTGCTCGAGGCCCGCAGCTGGACGGCTGCCGAACCCGCCCACTGGCAAACCTGGCAGGCCATGATCGAGGCGCTGCCGACGGAGCCGGACGAGCGCTGGCTGATCGGCGGTACGGCCGAAGACGCGGATATCAGCCACGGCCTGCAGATCACCACCCACCTCGATGGCAAGGCGCTGGAGGTCGCCCTGCAACAGGCCCGCAGCCGTCGCAGCCTCGACCTGCCGCTGCCGCCACCCGCCATCGGCAAGCGCCTGCTGAGCGGGCAGTTCGGCCTGATGACCCTGCCCGGGCCACAGGCACTCGCCCAACCTGGGGTGCTGCACACCCAGCGGGTGGCCCTGACCCTGCCGCCGGTGATCGCCCGCTCCGGGCAGATGGTGGCGCTGACGCTACTCGACCAAAAGGGCGCGCTGGTGTTCAAGCTGCCACCGCCCCACGGCAAAAAGAACATCGTCACCAAGGTGCGCCGGCAGAACTGGCCCGCCGGCAACCAGCCGCTGGCCATGGCCTTCCAGGGCAAGAGCCTCGGCGCCATCGTGGACACGGCGCTTACTTGCGTTTCTGGCAGTTGCAGGGCTTCGGCGCCATCAAGCGCCCGCCGCTGGAGGAGCTCAAAGCCCCACCGGGCACCGCCAACCTGCTGCCGCTGGCCCTGGTCAACAGCAATCACAACGGCCAGCGCCTGTACCTGCTGGATGCCGCCGGGCACCTGCTCGTACTGGAACCGCGACAAGCAGGCCGCGAGCCACGAACCGCCGCCCCTGCATCGGCTGGACTCCGATGTGCTGGCCATGGCCAGCTTCGAGGACGGCCGGCTCTACTACCTGTACAAGCGCGACCAGAGCGTCGTCCTGCAGGAAATGCTGTCGAGCCACCGGACCAATGTTCGCCTGCGCATCGGTGAGGCCGGCGGCACCTGCAAGGCCTTCATCGCCCGCGTCGCCAATTCGTACTCCCTGCCCGCCTGTGCCCTGCTGATGGATGCCACTCCCCATGAACAATGGCGGCTCTGCCGCCCCAAGGGGCTTCAGGGCGAAGGCGCGGAGGACTGGACACTCGATGTGCCCGGCGGCTGGAGCGCCCAAGGCCTGGTAGCCGATCGCGAAACCCAGGCCCTGTCGCTGGTGCTGATGACCAGCGACCGCAAGGGCCTGAGCCTGTACGACGGCAGCCCCCATTGCAGGTTCTTCGATTCCCCCGATCCCATCGCCCGCCTCAGCGTCTGCCCCGCCAGCGGCCTGGTAGCCATCCTTACCCACGCCCGCGAGCTGGTGGTGTATTGCAGCCAGCACCGAGTGGTGCGCCTGCGCGCCCAATGCACCCTGGCCGATGAGCAAGGAGCCCAGCCATGAACGCGCCGGATGCGCAGGTTCGCCAGCCGCTGCTCAAGGGCCGCCACAAGGTAGCCGGGCTCTGGTTGCCGGCCGACTGGCTGGGCGCCGAGGAACGTACGGCATTGCTATTGCACCACTGGCACGCCGACGCCAGCGCCTGGCGCTTCGCCGAAGGTGACCTGCTGCGTTTCGCCAGCGCCCGGCCCATGGACTGCGACGGCCTGGTCGGCTGGCCGCTGCTGGCGCTGAAGAGTGGAGGCCTGTGCTCCGCGGAGCTGTCCGCCGAAGAGCGCGCAACGCTGCCGGCCGCCGATCTCTGGCTGGTGCGTGGCGGCCGGGTGCAGGCACTGCGCCTGGTCGATGCCCGGCGCCTGGCCCTGGAGGAGCACATCGCCCTCGACGGCTACCCGCTGCTGGACACCTACGATTGCCGTGCCATCCTGCCGCCGCCGATGCTGGAGGTGCTGCCGCCGATCAAGGACATCCACGCCATCCTCGATGGCAAGGTCAAGCCGCCGAGCCCGGAGCGCGACGCCTTCCTCAAGTCGCTGCTGCAGCAGGCCGCCGCCGGCCAAGGCACCGCCAGCAAACCTACCCCGCGCAAGGCCCCCTCACGCGCTGTCTCCGGCAAGTCGGGGATCAGCGCCAGTTGGGCCTTCTGGCTGTCGCTGTTCGCCATCATGATGGTGGGCAACTTCATCCGCGATGCGATGAGGCAACCAACGAACCTCCCGCCGCCCACCCTCAACGTGGCACCGGTGGTGGAAGCACCAAGCGACGGTTCGGACACCGTCCTGATCGTCATCCTGGTCACCCTTGCGGTGCTTATCGCGATGCTGTTCTTCGCCGCGCTGCGACGCTTCTTCAAGGGCGACCCGCAAGGCTGGACCGCCCAGCCCTCGGCGCCTGCTCAAGCGGCGGCGCAGGTACCGGCCAAGGCCCCAGCCGCCCCGCCCATCAAGTCCCGCGCCACCCAGGCTCCACGCGGGCCGAGCGCCTGGCGGCGCTTCCTCACCTCCCTGGCCATCACCTCGAAGTTCAGCGAGTTGCTCAACCGCCGCCAGAGTGCCTACATGCGGCGCATGCTGAAGATGTTCGAGGAAGGCGACATCGCCGAAGCCCTGCGCCACGCGCTGCCCCTGGGCGGCGAGCAGGGCAACCTGGGCCAGGCCTTCGGCACGCCGACGCGGCGTGACGATCTCGACCTCGGCAAGCGCACGGGCCCGGGCACCGCCATCTCCCTGGGCGAAGACCTCGAAGCGCACCTGCGCACGCTCTATCGCCAGCACTTCGAGAAGCTCGACCGCGAGGGGCGCATCGACGAAGCGGTGTTCATCCTCGCCGAGCTGCTCAAGGCTCGCCAGGAAGCCCTGGACTACCTGGAGCGCCACCTGCGCTTCCGCCAGACCGCCGACCTGGCGCTGGCCTGGGACATGCCGGCCGACAGCATCGTGCGCCTGCACTGCCTGGCCGGCGACTGGCGCACCGCGCTGCAGGTGGCGCGCCGCGACAACGCCTTCGCCAATGCCGTGGAGATGCTCGAGAAGAAGTGGCCCCAGGCCGCGCAGCGCCTGCGCCAGGACTGGGCCGAGATGCTGGTGGCCCGAGGCGACTGGCTGGAAGCCGTGGACGTCATCTGGCCGCTGCCGGACAAGCAGGAACTGGCCGCCCAGTGGCTGCTGTGCGCCGAGGAAGCCGGCGGCGGCCTCAGTGCCGAAGCCCTGGTGAAGCGCGCCGTGCTGCTGCCCGACACCCTGGATGCCTACGCGGCACGCCTGAAGTCGCTGCGGGACGACCCGACACTGGCCGGCGAGCGCCTGGCCCTGGCCCAGGCGCTGAACCGGGTCGGCACCGTGCCCCGCACCCGCAGCAACGAACAGCTGCAACGGCTGGCGCGGCTGGTACTGCCGCCCCTGCTGGAAGACCACGCCCGAAGCCGGGTCAACCTGTCGCGGCGCGACCTGCAGAGCCTGCTCAACCTCAGCCAGGACAAGCTGCTGCAAGCCGACCTGCCGCCCAAGGGGCTGCCGGAACAGGACGCCTCGCCATTGCTGCAACAGAACCCGCCTCTGCAGTGGCAGGCTCCGCCGGCCGGCCAGCGGGCCATCCTCGACGCCGCGCCCCTGGCCGAGGGGCGCACCCTAGTGGCCCTGGGTGAAGCCGGCCTGGCGGTGCTGGACGACCTGGGCCGAACGCTGTTCCGCTTCGCCGAGCCCGGCCACCGCATCTTCCTCGCCCGCAACCGCCGCGCGGCCCTGGCGCTGGCCCGACGCGACCAGGTCTGGCGCATCACCAAGCTCGACCTGGTCAGCCGCAAGGCCACCGACCTCGGCGTGCTGGCGATGGACTTCCACGCCTATGAATTCGACGGCACCTCCTGGACCATCGGCAACAGCCGCAGCGTGCGCGTGGTGGATGTCGACCGGGCCTTCGCCGTGGTCTGGCACGTCAGCGACCTGCCGGGGCACTTGCTCGCCTTCCAGGGCTGCGCCGGCTTCGAGCAATGGCTGGTGGAAGATGGCCGCGGCGGCACCGAGCTCTGGCGCTACGCGCTGCCAACGCGGCGCCTGACCCATCGCTACGAGGTGCTGCCGTCCCGCCATGAAGGGGGGTTCTACGTCCCCAACCCGGACGGCGGGTTGCTGGAAGTCTGGTTCCGCGGCAACGAGGCGGGCGAGCAGAGCCTGCTGATACACACCCACGGCGGCAGCCGCGAGATCGCCCTACCGGACGTCAGCGCGGACCAGGTCGACAAGACGAACCTCAAGCTGGTCGACGGCTGGCTGCTCCTCGGCACAGCGACGGATACGGAGATGACGCACTGGCGGCTGCTCAACCCGCGCACCCTGAAGACCTGCGCCGAGCTGGAATGGCCGTCCGATACGCCACTGCAAAGCCGCTCCCTGGAGCACGACTGGCGGCTGTTCGACCACACCGGGCGCCTGCTGCGCCTGGACACCCTGACCAGCGAGCTCCGTGTACTGCGCAACTGAATAGCGGCGCGGCGACCCTCGCCGCGCCCTGCTTCAGAAGCGCTCCAGCTTCGGCAGCCACACGCGGATCAGCGAGAACAGGCGCTCCAGGTCGATGGGCTTGGCCAGGTAGTCGCTGGCGCCGGCGCGCATGCATTGCTCCTGGTCGTCCTTCATCGCCTTGGCGGTGACGGCGATGATCGGCAGCTTGGCCCAGCGTGGCTCCTCACGGATGCGCCGGGTGGCTTCGAAACCGTCCATCACCGGCATCATCACGTCCATTAGCACCAGGTCGATGTCGGGGTTCTCGTCAAGCTTATCGATGGCTTCCTGGCCGTTGCGCGCGGTCACCACCTGGGCGCCCTTCTCGTCCAGCGCGCTGATGAGCGCGAAGATGTTGCGCACGTCGTCGTCCACCACCAGCACCTTGCGCTTCTCGAATACCTTGTCGCGATTGCGCGCGGTCTGCAGCATGCGCTGGCGGTCGCTGGAGAGGGACGACTCGACCTTGTGCAGGAACAGCGTGACCTCGTCCAGCAGCCGCTCGGGGGAGCGTGCGCCCTTGATGATGATCGAGCGCGAGTGCTTGAGCAGGTCCTCCTCCTCGTCGCGGGTAAGGTTGCGCGAGGTATAGACGATCACCGGCGGGAAGGCGCCGAGGTCTTCGGCGGCCATGCGCTTGAGCAGCTCGTTGCCATGCATGTCGGGCAGCTTGAGGTCGATGATCATGCAGTCGAACTGGGTTTCGCGCAGTTGTTCCAGGGCCTCCTGGCCGCGCTCGGCGGTGACCACCTGGATGTCCTCGTCGCCCACCAGACGGGCGATGCTGTCGCGCTGGGACGCATCGCCCTCGACCACCAGCACGCGCTTGACCTTCTGCGTGAGCTTGGCCTCCAGGCGCGAGAAGACGTCCACCAGCAGCTCGCGGGTGGTGGGTTTCTGCGCGTAGCCGATGGCGCCCAGGTGCAGCGCCGGCTCGGTGCGGTCGTCAGTGGAAACGATGTGCACCGGGATGTGCCGGGTGCGCGAGCTCTCCTTGAGCCGCTGCAGCACCGAGAGGCCGGAGTCGTCCGGCAGGCGCATGTCGAGGAGCACAGCATCCGGCCCGTGCTCGCCGGCCAGGCGCAGGCCCTCGCTGGCGCTGTGGGCCACCAGGCAGCGGTAGCCGAGTTCGTGGGCCAGGTCGTAGAGGATCTGCGCGAACTTGGGCTCGTCCTCGATCACCAGCACGCAGCGTCCGCCCCGGTGGGGCAGCTCGCGGTCGTCGGGGAAGCTCGGCGCCTCCGGCTTCTCGTCGCCCAGGCGCGGTGGCTCGGGCAACTGCACGGGCTCGACGGGGGCTGGTGCGGTTTCCTTGGCCAGGTAGTTTTCCGGCAGCCAGAGGGTGAACAGGCTGCCCTGCCCCGGCTCGCTGCTGACTTCGATGGTGCCGCCGAGCATCTCCGCCAGGTTGCGCGAGATGGACAGGCCCAGGCCGGTGCCGCCGAAGCGCCGGTTGGTGGTGCCGTCGGCCTGGCGGAAGGCCTCGAAGATGAAGCCCCGTTGCTCCTCGCTGATGCCGATGCCGGTGTCGGCGACATCGAAGGCGATGCCATTGTCGGCGGGCCGCACACGCAGGCGCACGCTGCCCTCCTGGGTGAACTTGAAGGCGTTGGAGAGCAGGTTCTTGAGGATCTGCTCCACCCGCTGGCTGTCGCTGAAGAACTGCCTGGGCGCGGCGGCTTCCACCTGCACCTCGAAGACCAGCGACTTCTCCGCCGCCTGCGGCCGGAAGAGGTTCTCCAGGCCCTCCACCAGGCGCGCCAGCTCGGTCTGCTCGGGACGGATTTCCAGGCGCCCGGCCTCGACCTTGGCGATGTCGAGGATGTCGTTGATCAGGCGCAGCAGGTCATTGCCGGAGGAGTAGATCAGCTGGGCGTATTTCACCTGCTGCTCGTCGAGGTTGCCCTTGCGGTTCTCCGACAGCAGCTTGGAGAGGATCAACGAACTGTTCAGCGGCGTTCGCAGCTCGTGGGACATGTTGGCAAGGAATTCGGACTTGTAGCGGCTGGCCCGCTCCAGCTCGTCGGCACGCCGCTCCAGCTCCTTGCGCGCCTGGTCGAGGGCGTGGTTGCGCTCGTCCAGGGTGTCGCGCTGCTCCTGCAGGCGCAGGGTCTTCTCGTTGAGCTGCTCATTGGTCTGTTCCAGCTCCGCCTGCTGGGTCTCCAGGCTGGCCTGGGATTCGCGGATCACCCGCGACTGGTCTTCCAGCTCTTCGTTGGCGGTGCGCAGCTCCTCCTGCTGCACCTGCAGCTCTTCGTTGAGCTGCTGGGTCTCGGTGAGGATGTCGTGCAGGCGCTGGCGGTAGCGCGCCGCCTCGAGGGAGGCCCCCAGGCTGCCGCCTATGGCATCGAGGAAGGCCTGGTCACGCTCATCCAGCGCCCGCAGGAAGCCCAGCTCGACGATGCCGTTGACGCTGCCCTCGGTGGCGGTGGGCGCGAGCAGCACTGAAACCGGCTCGTCACTGCCCAACCCGGAGTTGACCTTGAGGTAGCTCGGCGCGAGTCCCTCCAGCACCCGGGTACGGCGCTCGACCGCCACCTGCCCGACCATCCCCGCGCCATCGGCGAAGGCCTGGTCGCGGGCCTGTTCCTCGGGGGAAAAGCCGTAATCCGCCACGCGGCGCAGCTCGCCATCCTCCTGGCGCACATAGAGCGCCCCCACCACCATGCCGAGGTACTGAGCGAGGAAATCCAGCACCGCGCGACCGATGCTGGTGGACGATTGCTGGCCGATGATGCACTCCGCCAGGTGCGACTGGCCCTCGCGCAGCCAGGCCTGCTGCTGCAGTTTCTGGTTGTCGGCGAGCTGCCGTTCCAGCGTCGCGCCGTAGGTGCTGGAGAGGCCCAGCAGCTCGCGCCGGCCGAAGTACGCCAGCAGCCCACTGAAAGCAAAGCTGAACAGCAGGTAGGCAACCACCGTGAAGACGGCGGTGTTGCTGGCCCGCTCGTTGCGCTCGTGGCGCAGTTGCTGCTCGGCGGTGATGAACTCGGCGAAGGTCTGGCGAATGCCATCCACCAACTGCTTGCCACGTTTCTCGCGGATGGCGGTGGTGATGTCCTGGTTGGCGCGGCGGCGCTCGATCATCTCATGGGCGAAGGTGCTCCAGCGCTCTTGCATGGATTCGATGCGACGCACCTTCTCCAACTGGACGGCGTTGTCCTTGACCAGCTCGGCCAGCTCGTCCATCCGCGACGCCAGGCGCGGCCCGGCGTCCTCGAAGGGGTCGAGGAACACCTCCTCCCCGGCGATCAGGTAGCCGCGCAGGCTGGACTCGCGGTCCAGCGTGTAGCGAAAGCCCTCGTTGGCCTTGCCCATGACCTTGTCGGTGTGCTCGACCCAACTGAGCACGTAGAGCAGGTAGCCGATCAGGGCGATGAACAGCGTGGCGCCGAGCACGCCGACACCAATTGGCAGGGCCACGTTGCGGGCGAGGATACGGCGGAAACTGCGTTCGTCGATGCTGGCGGTGGCGTTCATCGGCCTTCCCTGAATTGAATGCGCGAAACCCGGAAACGGGCGGCCAACGCGTCGTCGATTCCCTGGCGACCGCTGACCCGTAATGCGCAGCGCTGCGGCTGCCTGAGGAAAATGTAGCTAGTTGTGCCCGTTTCGCCCGGGAAGATCGCCCGGCGAACCCATCCGACCGGTCAAAATCAGGCCTTGCGCACTTTCGCCATCAGGAATGAGAACCGCTCATCAACTGCCGGCTTTGCGGCCTGAGCGGGTATTGGCAGAATGACGCGCGCATTGCATGGCGCTATGCCACCACCAAGGACGGAATCCTGATGCAGGACAGCACCCCTAACGAGCCAGGGCAAGGGCTCGACGCGGGCCTCGCGTGCCTGGTCATGCTCGCGCGTTTCCATAACGTCGCCGCTTCCCCCGAACAACTCGCCCACGAATTCGCCGAAGACGGCCGCCCATTCGGCAAGGCCGAGCTCCTGCTCGCCGCCAAGAAGCTCGGCCTCAAGGCACGCCCTGCGCGCAGCACCATCGCCCGCCTGGAGCGCACGCCGCTGCCGGCGATCGCCTGTGACCGCGAGGGCGGCTTCTTCATCATCGCGCGGCTGGACGACGGCAAGGCGCTGATCCATGACCCGCGTGCCCAGCGCCCGGAGGTGCTGGAGTTCGAGGCCCTGGCCGAGCGCTGGGGCGGCGAGCTGATCCTGATCCGCTCCGAGGCGTCCCTGGCCGGCGAGCTGGCGAAGTTCGACTTCACCTGGTTCATCCCCGCCATCGTCAAATACCGCAAGCTGCTGGGCGAAGTGCTGCTGGTGTCCTTCGTGCTGCAGATCTTCGCGCTGCTGACGCCGCTGTTCTTCCAGGTGGTGATGGACAAGGTGCTGGTGCACCGCGGCCTGTCGACCCTGGATGTGATCGCCATCGGCCTGCTCGGCATCATGCTGTTCGAGACGGCGCTGTCGGGCCTGCGCAGCTACGTGTTCGCCCACACCGCCAGCCGCATAGACGTAGAGCTGGGCTCTCGGCTGTTCCGCCACCTGGTGACCCTGCCGCTGGCCTACTTCCAGGCACGCCGGGTGGGCGACTCGGTGGCGCGGGTGCGCGAGCTGGAGAACATCCGCAGCTTCCTCACCGGCAACGCCATCACCCTGGTGCTGGACGTGCTGTTCTCGGTGGTGTTCATCGCCGTGATGTTCTTCTACAGCGGCTGGCTGACGCTGGTGGTGCTGCTGTCGCTGCCGCTGTACTTCCTCATTTCGCTGATCATCACCCCGGTGCTGCGCGCCCGCATCAACGAGAGCTTCGCCCGGGGCGCGGAGAACCAGGCCTTCCTGGTGGAAACGGTCAACGGCATCGACACCCTCAAGGCGATGGCGGTGGAGCCGCAGATCAACCGCAAGTGGGACAACCAGCTGGCCGGCTACGTGGCGGCGAGCTTCAAGACCCAGACCCTGTCGACCATCGCCAACGAGGGCGTGGGGCTGGTGGGCAAGCTGGTGACCGTGGCGACCCTGTGGCTGGGCGCGCGGCTGGTGATCGACGGCGACCTCAGCGTCGGCCAGCTGATCGCCTTCAACATGCTCGCCGGGCGCGTGTCGCAGCCGATCATGCGCCTGGCCCAGCTGTGGACCAACTTCCAGCAGACCGGCGTTTCGGTGCAGCGCCTGGGGGACATCCTCAACACCCGCACCGAGCTGTCCCAGGCGGCGCGCAGTGCGCTGCCGCCGATCCGTGGCAACGTCGAGTTCGACCAGGTGCACTTCCGCTACCGCCCGGACGGCTCCGAGGTGCTGCGCGGGGTGAGCCTGAACATCCAGGCCGGCGAGGTGATCGGCGTGGTCGGGCGCTCCGGCTCCGGCAAGAGCACCCTCACCCGCCTGCTGCAACGCCTCTACACGCCCGAGCGCGGCCGGGTGCTGGTGGACGGCATGGACCTGGCCCTGGCGGACGTCTCCTCGCTGCGCCGGCAGATAGGCGTGGTGCTGCAGGACAACATGCTGTTCGCCCGCAGCATCCGCGAGAACATCGCCCTCACCGACCCGGGCGCCCCCATCGAGGTGGTGATGCAGGCGGCCAAGCTGGCCGGTGCCCACGAGTTCATCCTCGAACTGCCCGAGGGCTACGACACGGTGGTGGGCGAGCACGGCGCCTCGCTCTCCGGCGGCCAACGCCAGCGCGTGGCCATCGCCCGGGCGCTGATCGGCAACCCGCGCATCCTCATCTTCGACGAGGCCACCAGCGCGCTGGACTACGAGTCCGAACGCATCATCCAGCAGAACATGAAGGACATCTGCCGGGGCCGCACGGTGATCATCATCGCCCACCGCCTCTCCGCCGTACGCGATGCCAACCGCATCGTAGTGATGGACCGCGGGCAGATCGTCGAGCAGGGCACCCATGCCGAACTGCTGACCCACCAAGCCGGCCACTACTCGCGTCTGCACCGCCTGCAACAAGGCTGAGACGCATGCAACCCCGGACCGAACCGAACCACGCCCTCCCCCGCCGGGAGAGGGCCGGGGCGAGCCTCGCCCCCCACGCACGGATGCCCAGGCCATGAGCGCAAAACGCGAACTGATCAACCGCTACCGCAGCGCCTGGCGTCACGCCTGGCGCCACCGCAAGGCCATGGACGCCCCGCAGCGCCTGAGCCACGAGGTGCAATTCCTCCCCGCCGCCCTGGCCCTGCAGGAGCAGCCGCCGCACCCGGCGCCGCGCTACATCCAGTGGGCGATCATCGCCTTCGCCGTGCTCGCGCTGATCTGGGCCTGCGTCGGCGAGATCGACGTGGTGGCCACCGCCACCGGCAAGATCGTGCCCAGCGGCAAGACCAAGATCATCCAGCCCAGCGAGGTGGCGGTGGTCAAGGCGATCCACGTCTACGACGGACAGAAGGTCAAGGCCGGCGACCTGCTGGTGGACCTCGACGCGCAGATCACCGGCGCCGACGTCGACCGCCTGAAGAGCGACCTGCTCGCCGCCCAGGTGGACAGCGCCCGCGCCCGCGCCCTGCTCGACGCCATCCAGGACGGCGGCGAACCCACCTCCCTCGCCGCGCTGATCCCCGAAGCCAGCCCCGAGCAACAACTGGCCGCCCAGCGCTGGCTGCAGGGCCAGTACCTGGAACTGCGCAGCACCCTCGACCAGGCCGACGCCGAGATCGACCAGCGCGTCGCCGAGATCCAGGCGGCCAAGGCCTGGGTGGCCAAGCTGGAGGAATCCCTGCCCATCACCCGCCAGCTCTCCGCCGACTACAAGCGCCTGCTGGACAAGGCCTACGTGGCCAAGCACGCCTACCTGGAGAAGGAACAGGCGCGCCTCGACCAGGAGCGCGAACTGGCCATCCAGCAGGCCCGTGTCATCGAACTCACCGCCGCCCGCAGCGCCGCCGAACGCCAGCGCAACACCGTGCTGGCCCAGACCCGCCGCGCCATGCTCGACCTGCAGCACGAATCCGAACAACGCGCCGCCTCCCTCGCCCAGGAGCTGAAGAAAGCCGAACAGCGCGACCGCCTGATGCGCCTCACCGCCCCGGTGGACGGCACCGTGCAGCAACTGGCCATCCACACCAACGGCGGCGTGGTCACCGAAGCCCAGCCGCTGATGGTCATCGTCCCCAGCGACCAGCCCGTGGAAGTGGAAGCCATGCTGGAGAACAAGGACATCGGCTTCGTCCACCCCGGCCAGGAAGTGGAGATCAAGGTCGAGACCTTCACCTTCACCAAATACGGCGTGGTGCACGGCACCGTGCAAAGCATCTCCAATGACGCCATCGACGACGAAAAACGCGGCCTGGTCTACAGCACCCGCATCCTGCTCAAGGAAAACAGCATCCAGGTCGGCGACAACCGCATCGAACTCTCCCCCGGCATGGCCGTGCGGGCGGAGGTGAAAACGGATAAGAGGAAGGTGATCGATTATTTCCTGAGTCCGTTGAAGGAATATCAGGATGAGAGTTTGGGGGAGCGGTGAGACCACTCTCCCACTTCAAAGTTGAATACTCAGTAAAGACAAGGAATGTACGATGGCTAATGAAGAACAACCTCGTGACCATGTAGTTGTCAGCACCGATGGCCTCCGTGTTTACGACACGGGGGGATATGAAGCTGAGATTGGGCTGGATGGGTCAGTCGTATTCAAAGACAAACACGGAAACGTTTTCGAGCCCGGCTTCGACGGCTCGTCAGTTACCTATGTTTCTGGAAACTCCACCATAAAGGTGGAAACCGACGGAACTGTAACGCTCCATACAGAACGCGGACCAGGCGAGACAACTATCGTTTCCAAAATTGGGGCCGATGGGAAAACCAGTATAGAGAGAGCCACTATCTCTGGGACTCCGCTGTCTCTTGGCAAAAGAGTCATGGTTGTCAGCGTTGGAGTGAAGCTGGAGTGGACACCACAAGATGGTTGGTCACTGGACGGAGAACTTCTGATATTTGGCATGACGCTGCCTGAAATTGCAGATATCGCTTATGAAACAGTGGCCAACTCCGGGGTTGGTCAGATCCTTTCAAGCAGAGATGACTACTACGCGTATGTAGAGGATGCCATTAACAATGGTCAACCATACATGACGCAGCCCGAATGGCTGGCAGAAAGACGCAAAGCCAGCATATCTGAAAATACAAACACCCAATTCAACAACGCTAACTCCTTCGTCGAACGCCGCGATCCCCTCAGCCTCGATCTCGACGGCGACGGCATCGAAACCGTCGGCGCCAATGCCGGCATCACCTTCGACTTCGATGGCGACGGCCTAAAGACCGGCACTGGCTGGGTCAAGAGCGATGACGGCTTCCTCGTGCTCGACCGCAACGGCAACGGCCAGATCGACAATGGCGGCGAGCTGTTCGGCGTCGATACCGTCAAGGCCAACGGCCAGAAGGCCAGCAATGGCTTCGATGCGCTCAAGGATTTCGACAGCAACGGCGATGGCGTCTTCGATGCCCAGGACACCCAGTTCGCCAACGTGAAGATCTGGCAGGACGCCAATCAGGACGGCATCGCCCAGGCGGACGAACTCAAGACCCTGGCCGAGCACAATATCGTCGCCATCAACCTGGATTCGACGGCGAGCAACCACAACTCCAACGGCAACCTGATCAGCGCCGTCGGCAGCTTCGTCCGTGGCGATGGCAGCGAAGGCACCGTCAACGCCAACCAGAGCCTGGCCGCCAACCTGGACTTGGCCAGCAACCCCTTCTATCGCGAGTTCACCGACCACATCACCCTGGACGACACGGCAAAGGCCCTGCCGGACATGAAAGGCTCTGGCGCAGTGCGCGACCTGCGCGAAGCCTCGATGCTCAATGCCGAACTCAAGACCCTGCTGGCCACCTACGCCCAGGCGCAGACCCGCGAAGAACAGATGGGCCTGCTGGACCAACTGATCGCCGAATGGGCCAAGAGTGCCGACTACAAGACCTTCGATGAACGCATCGACGCGCTGGATAACGGCACCACCGATGTGCGCTTCCAGTACTCCTGGGAAGCAGCCGGAACAACAGCTACCACCGAACAGTTGGCAACCCAAAAATTTCTTGAACGCGTAAAGGCCCTGGAAGTTTTTAACGCCCAGAATATTTTGAGATTCAGCCAAGCTGGGGCGGACGCAAACGGCATCACTATTGCCATGGGTGTCGGCACCACTTCCAGCAGCACCAGATACAACAACACAAGCGGAACAGTCCTAATAGATGAAACACGAATCGGCTTCAACGGGGCTCAGCAGGACCTTCTGAACCAAGCCTATGAAAGCCTAAAGACTTCGATATACAACGCATTGCTGCTGCAAACTCGCTTGAAACCGTATATGGATGCGATGGATCTGGAGCTGACAGGCTCAACGATCAAGCTCGTTCCGAATCGGGAGCGGCTCGAAGAGCTTTATTCAAATACCCCAGTGCAGGTAATAAGAGACATCTTTGAGTTCAATGGCACATCAGTAGGAAAACAAGTCAACTCTGGGCTATTTAGTAGCTTAGGCGACTTTCTATCCAGATTGGCGCCAGCCGATCAGAACGCAATCCATACGGAATTCCCCCATATAGAGTTTGGTACACCCGGTGCCGATCAGCTCCAAAGCACAGCCAGCAAGCCACTTGTCTTTGGTGGTAATGGCAACGACACCCTGGAGGGTCTGAGTGGCCATGACAGCCTCTACGGCGGTGATGGCGATGACGTCCTGCGCGGCGGCGACAACAACGACCTGCTCGAAGGCGGTGACGGTAACGACACCCTCGATGGCGGCGACCAGGCTGACCGTCTCTACGGTGGGGCCGGCAACGACCTCCTCCTCGGCGGCTATGGTGACGACACCCTCCATGGCGGACAGGGTAACGACACCCTCAGCGATGGCTATGGCAGTGACACCTTCCTCTTCAACCTCGGCGATGGGCAGGACACCCTCATCGTGACCGACTCCGTCTGGACCTATGACGTCCTGCGCTTCGGCGATGGCATCCTCCCGACCGACATCACTGCCAGCCGCTCCGGTAATGACCTGGTCCTGCAGCATGCCAATGGCCAGGATCGCGTCACCCTGCAGAACTGGTTCATCGCCACCAATGGACAGGGCAGCTACAACCAGCTCGACCACATCCTGTTTACCGATGGCACGACATGGACTGCCGCTGAGCTCAACACCCAGGTACTCACTGTCCACGGCACTGAAACCGGCGAGCAAATCACCGGCATAGAGGCCTACAGCGACTACCTCTACGGCAATGGTGGCAATGACACCCTGGAGGGCCTGAGTGGCCATGACAGCCTCTACGGCGGTGATGGCGATGACGTCCTGCGCGGCGGCGACAACAACGACCTGCTCGAAGGCGGTGACGGCAACGACACCCTCGATGGCGGCGACCAGGCTGACCGTCTCTACGGTGGGGCCGGCAACGACCTCCTCCTCGGCGGTTATGGTGACGACACCCTCCATGGCGGACAGGGTAACGACACCCTCAGCGATGGCTATGGCAGTGACACCTTCCTCTTCAACCTCGGCGATGGGCAGGACACCCTCATCGTGACCGACTCCGTCTGGACCTATGACGTCCTGCGCTTCGGCGATGGCATCCTCCCGACCGACATCACTGCCAGCCGCTCCGGTAATGACCTGGTCCTGCAGCATGCCAACGGCCAGGACCGTGTCACCCTGCAGAACTGGTTCATCGCCACCAATGGACAGGGCAGCTACAACCAGCTCGACCACATCCTGTTTACCGATGGCACGACATGGACTGCCGCTGAGCTCAACACCCAGGTACTCACTGTCCACGGCACTGAAACCGGCGAGCAAATCACCGGCATAGAGGCCTACAGCGACTACCTCTACGGCAATGGTGGCAATGACACCCTGGAGGGCCTGAGTGGCCATGACAGCCTCTACGGCGGTGATGGCGATGACGTCCTGCGCGGCGGCGACAACAACGACCTGCTCGAAGGCGGTGACGGCAACGACACCCTCGATGGCGGCGACCAGGCTGACCGTCTCTACGGTGGGGCCGGCAACGACCTCCTCCTCGGCGGTTATGGTGACGACACCCTCCATGGCGGACAGGGTAACGACACCCTCAGCGATGGCTATGGCAGTGACACCTTCCTCTTCAACCTCGGCGATGGGCAGGACACCCTCATCGTGACCGACTCCGTCTGGACCTATGACGTCCTGCGCTTCGGTGATGGCATCCTCCCGACCGACATCACTGCCAGCCGCTCCGGCAATGACCTGGTCCTGCAGCATGCCAACGGCCAGGACCGTGTCACCCTGCAGAACTGGTTCATCGCCACCAATGGACAGGGCAGCTACAACCAGCTCGACCACATCCTGTTTACCGATGGCACGACATGGACTGCCGCTGAGCTCAACACCCAGGTACTCACTGTCCACGGCACTGAAACCGGCGAGCAAATCACCGGCATAGAGGCCTACAGCGACTACCTCTACGGCAATGGTGGCAATGACACCCTGGAGGGCCTGAGTGGCCATGACAGCCTCTACGGCGGTGATGGCGATGACGTCCTGCGCGGCGGCGACAACAACGACCTGCTCGAAGGCGGTGACGGCAACGACACCCTCGATGGCGGCGACCAGGCTGACCGTCTCTACGGTGGGGCCGGCAACGACCTCCTCCTCGGCGGTTATGGTGACGACACCCTCCATGGCGGACAGGGTAACGACACCCTCAGCGATGGCTATGGCAGTGACACCTTCCTCTTCAACCTCGGCGATGGGCAGGACACCCTCATCGTGACCGACTCCGTCTGGACCTATGACGTCCTGCGCTTCGGTGATGGCATCCTCCCGACCGACATCACTGCCAGCCGCTCCGGCAATGACCTGGTCCTGCAGCATGCCAATGGCCAGGATCGCGTCACCCTGCAGAACTGGTTCATCGCCACCAATGGACAGGGCAGCTACAACCAGCTCGACAGCATTCTTTTTGCCAACGGCACTGCGTGGACAAATATTGATCTTCGTGTTCTTACGGTTGTTGGTACAGATGCTAATGAGCACTTCGTTGGTGTTGAAGGCTACAGCGACTACCTCTACGGCAATGGTGGCAACGACACCCTGGAGGGTCTGAGTGGCCATGACAGCCTCTACGGCGGTGATGGCGATGACGTCCTGCGCGGCGGCGACAACAACGACCTGCTCGAAGGCGGTGACGGCAACGACACCCTCGATGGCGGCGACCAGGCTGACCGTATCTACGGTGGGGCCGGCAACGACCTCCTCCTCGGCGGTTATGGTGACGACACCCTCCATGGCGGACAGGGTAACGACACCCTCAGCGATGGCTATGGCAGTGACACCTTCCTCTTCAACCTCGGCGATGGGCAGGACACCCTCATCGTGACCGACTCCGTCTGGACCTATGACGTCCTGCGCTTCGGCGATGGCATCCTCCCGACCGACATCACTGCCAGCCGCTCCGGTAATGACCTGGTCCTGCAGCATGCCAACGGCCAGGATCGCGTCACCCTGCAGAACTGGTTCATCGCCACCAATGGACAGGGCAGCTACAACCAGCTCGACCACATCCTGTTTACCGATGGCACGACATGGACTGCCGCTGAGCTCAACACCCAGGTACTCACTGTCCACGGCACTGAAACCGGCGAGCAAATCACCGGCATAGAGGCCTACAGCGACTACCTCTACGGCGATGGTGGCAATGACACCCTGGAGGGCCTGAGTGGCCATGACAGCCTCTACGGCGGTGATGGCGATGACGTCCTGCGCGGCGGCGACAACAACGACCTGCTCGAAGGCGGTGACGGCAACGACACCCTCGATGGCGGCGACCAGGCTGACCGTCTCTACGGTGGGGCCGGCAACGACCTCCTCCTCGGCGGTTATGGTGACGACACCCTCCATGGCGGACAGGGTAACGACACCCTCAGCGATGGCTATGGCAGTGACACCTTCCTCTTCAACCTCGGCGATGGGCAGGACACCCTCATCGTGACCGACTCCGTCTGGACCTATGACGTCCTGCGCTTCGGCGATGGCATCCTCCCGACCGACATCACTGCCAGCCGCTCCGGTAATGACCTGGTCCTGCAGCATGCCAATGGCCAGGATCGCGTCACCCTGCAGAACTGGTTCATCGCCACCAATGGACAGGGCAGCTACAACCAGCTCGACCACATCCTGTTTACCGATGGCACGACATGGACTGCCGCTGAGCTCAACACCCAGGTACTCACTGTCCACGGCACTGAAACCGGCGAGCAAATCACCGGCATAGAGGCCTACAGCGACTACCTCTACGGCAATGGTGGCAATGACACCCTGGAGGGCCTGAGTGGCCATGACAGCCTCTACGGCGGTGATGGCGATGACGTCCTGCGCGGCGGCGACAACAACGACCTGCTCGAAGGCGGTGACGGTAACGACACCCTCGATGGCGGCGACCAGGCTGACCGTCTCTACGGTGGGGCCGGCAACGACCTCCTCCTCGGCGGCTATGGTGACGACACCCTCCATGGCGGACAGGGTAACGACACCCTCAGCGATGGCTATGGCAGTGACACCTTCCTCTTCAACCTCGGCGATGGGCAGGACACCCTCATCGTGACCGACTCCGTCTGGACCTATGACGTCCTGCGCTTCGGCGATGGCATCCTCCCGACCGACATCACTGCCAGCCGCTCCGGTAATGACCTGGTCCTGCAGCATGCCAATGGCCAGGATCGCGTCACCCTGCAGAACTGGTTCATCGCCACCAATGGACAGGGCAGCTACAACCAGCTCGACCACATCCTGTTTACCGATGGCACGACATGGACTGCCGCTGAGCTCAACACCCAGGTACTCACTGTCCACGGCACTGAAACCGGCGAGCAAATCACCGGCATAGAGGCCTACAGCGACTACCTCTACGGCAATGGTGGCAATGACACCCTGGAGGGCCTGAGTGGCCATGACAGCCTCTACGGCGGTGATGGCGATGACGTCCTGCGCGGCGGCGACAACAACGACCTGCTCGACGGCGGTGACGGCAACGACACCCTCGATGGCGGCGACCAGGCTGACCGTCTCTACGGTGGGGCCGGCAACGACCTCCTCCTCGGCGGTTATGGTGACGACACCCTCCATGGCGGACAGGGTAACGACACCCTCAGCGATGGCTATGGCAGTGACACCTTCCTCTTCAACCTCGGCGATGGGCAGGACACCCTCATCGTGACCGACTCCGTCTGGACCTATGACGTCCTGCGCTTCGGCGATGGCATCCTCCCGACCGACATCACTGCCAGCCGCTCCGGCAATGACCTGGTCCTGCAGCATGCCAATGGCCAGGATCGCGTCACCCTGCAGAACTGGTTCATCGCCACCAATGGACAGGGCAGCTACAACCAGCTCGACCACATCCTGTTTACCGATGGCATGACATGGACTGCCGCTGAGCTCAACACCCAGGTACTCACTGTCCACGGCACTGAAACCGGCGAGCAAATCACCGGCATAGAGGCCTACAGCGACTACCTCTACGGCAATGGTGGCAATGACACCCTGGAGGGCCTGAGTGGCCATGACAGCCTCTACGGCGGTGATGGCGATGACGTCCTGCGCGGCGGCGACAACAACGACCTGCTCGACGGCGGTGACGGCAACGACACCCTCGATGGCGGCGACCAGGCTGACCGTCTCTACGGTGGGGCCGGCAACGACCTCCTCCTCGGCGGTTATGGTGACGACACCCTCCATGGCGGACAGGGTAACGACACCCTCAGCGATGGCTATGGCAGTGACACCTTCCTCTTCAACCTCGGCGATGGGCAGGACACCCTCATCGTGACCGACTCCGTCTGGACCTATGACGTCCTGCGCTTCGGCGATGGCATCCTCCCGACCGACATCACTGCCAGCCGCTCCGGCAATGACCTGGTCCTGCAGCATGCCAATGGCCAGGATCGCGTCACCCTGCAGAACTGGTTCATCGCCACCAATGGACAGGGCAGCTACAACCAGCTCGACCACATCCTGTTTGCCGATGGCACGGCGTGGACTGCTGCTGAAATCGACAATCGTCCCAAGTCAATCGTCGGTACCGAGAACGCGGACGTGCTTTACGGTACCAACGGAAATGACACGTTCAATGGCCTGGGAGGCAATGACACTCTTGTCGGTGGTATGGGCGACGATACCTACTCAGTTTCTCAAGGTACTGGCCAGAAGCAGATATCCGATACAGATGGCAACGACACCCTTCTCTTCGGCGAAGGCATCTCCGCCAACGACATCTGGCTCCAACGCAACGGCAGCAACCTGGAGCTGCCCCTGCGCGACTCCACCGACAAGGTCACCATCAACAACTGGTACTCGAGCACCTCGAACCACATCGAGACCATCAAGTCCGGCGACGGCAAGACCCTGCTCGACAGCCAGGTGCAGAACCTGGTCAACGCCATGGCGGCCTTCGCGCCGCCTGCCGGTGGCAGCTCCAACCTGACGCCTGAACAAAAGGCGCAGCTGGAGGTAGTGATCGCCGCGAACTGGGCCTGACCTGCATCAGCGATAACGACAGGAGCGCCCATTGGCGCTCCTGTTCGCTGTGTGAAGCCCTGGGGTACCAGGGGTGTTCTGTTCCGCTCGGTAGAAACTCCAACGTTCCATGGATCACGCGGCTTGCCGAGCTGTGCGGATGACTGTCGCCTCGCCCCCATCAGGATGAGTGTTTGGAAATGACCAGCGGCTCATTCGAGCCCCTGGAGAGTTGGATATTTCTAGTCAAGGAGACGAGGCAATGTGGCGATACGTAGGAAGGGATGGTGATGTCGTTGTGGTCGAGAACGACCAGGGCCGTCGCATCGAGATCAACACCAAGGATGAGGTGGTCAACGGCAATACCGTCGGCATGAGCACCGGTGAGGCGCACGATGCGCTGGAGGCCCTGGACGAAGGGCTGGAAGCCGCAGGTGCCGGGGCGGCCTCCAAACCCGCCAAGCTGCTGCTGAAGTTCTTCAACAAGGCCGGTGTGGCCGATGACATCCCGCAGGATGCCGTCGGGCCCGTCTGGTGGTGGAAGAACAGGAGCGCCTTTGAAATCGAGCAGATGGACAAGGAGATCAACACCAACTTTGACGCTGCCGTGAAAACCGCCTCCCCCATGGTTCTGGACCTGGATGGCGACGGTATCGAAACCTATGGCGCCGAGGGCCAGACGCTGTTCGACCATGATGGCGATGGCAACAAGCACGGCTCTGGCTGGGTCAAGCCGGACGACGGCTTGCTCGTGCTGGATCGCAACCACAACGGCTCCATCGACAGTGGCCATGAGCTGTTCGGCGAGAACACCCTGCTGGCTGATGGCAGCAAGGCCAAGGATGGCTTCGCCGCGATGCAGGCCGTGGACGGCAATGCGGACGGCAAGCTGGATGCCAACGACGCAGTGTGGGGTGATCTGCGCGTCTGGCGCGACTTGAACGGTGACGGTATCAGCCAGTCTGGCGAGCTGTTCACCCTGCAGGTCCTGGGCATCGAGAGCATCGCCACCGGCTCGGATGGCAAGAAGCAGGCCCTGGGCAACGACAACCATATCGACGGCTTCGGCACCTTCAAATGGGATGCTGCCCATGGCGGCGGCAGCGGTGTGTCGGGCGATGTCTACTTCGAGAACAACCCCTTCTATCGCGAGTTCGCCGACTCGATCGAGATTCCGGCCAACCTGGCCGGGGCGGCTGATATGCGCGGCGCAGGGGCCGTGCGTGACCTGCGCGAGGCTGCAGCCAGCAGCAGCTCCCTGAGCGCGGCGCTTGCCACCTATTCCCAGGCCGATACCCGGGTGGGCCAGCAGGTGCTGCTGGATCAACTGGTCCGGGCCTGGGCCGATAGCGCCAGCTTCCGCACCTTCGATGAACGCATCTCGGACCTGGCCGAAGGCAAGACCTACAAGATCGAGTTCGACTACTCCTGGGAAGTGAAGAAGAAAGGCTTTGCGGCAGGTTCCAGCAGCGGTGGCTCGAACGTCAGCGGCGGGACCAACGGCATTCCCGTAGGTACCGGCCAGGACACCTCGCCCACCGCCGACCAGCTCCGCAAGAAAGAGCTGCTGGAGATGGTGCGTGTGTTGGAGGTGTTCAACGGCCAGTACTTCTTCGACTTCAAGCCTGTTACCGATGACGACAAGGATGGAAAGATCAACCTCTCGTACGTCGCGGGGGTGCAATCGCGATCCGGCAGTGCCGGGGGCTCGCTGGCGTTTGGTTCGACCTTCTACCTTACGGAGGAGGACTTCTCCTTCGGCCCGAACCAGGAGAAACACATCCGCGCGGCCTATCAGGCCCTGCTGGATTCGGTCTACAACGGCCTGCTGCTGCAGACCCGCCTGAAGCCCTATCTGGACGCCGTATCCCTGGTACTGACCCAGGACACGCTGACCCTGGACTTCACTGCAGCCCTCGACAAGTTCGCCCAGACCCACGCCCACTCCCCGGTGAAAGCGATTGTCGACGTGCTCGAGTTCGGCTCGGCCATTGCAGGTACTGCGGGCTGGGCGGCCAATGAAATCGCCATTGCCGGCAACTGGGTCCGCCAGTTGGATGCAGCCCAGGTCGAGGCGCTGAAAGCGCAACTGGGCGCGGCCAGCAACGTGGTCTTCGACACCATCGCCAATAGCAACCTGATAGGAGGCTCCGGCTCCGACTTCCTGTTTGGCGAAGCCGGCAACGACACCCTGACCGGTAACGACGGTGCCGATTTCCTGGATGGCGGCGACGGCAATGATCGCCTGTACGGCAACAGCGGAAATGACCTGCTGCTGGCGGCAGCAGGCAATGACTCGCTCTATGGTGGCGACGGCAATGATGTTCTCGACGGCGGCACCGGCAACGACGCCCTGAGCGGTGAAAGCGGCAGTGACACCTACCGCTTCGCCCGTGGCTGGGGCCAGGACAGCATCAACAACAACGACGCCAGCACCGGCAAGGTCGATGCCATCGAGTTCGGCGCCGGCATCACGGCCAGTGACATCGTCGCTACCCGCTCCGGCACCCACCTGATCCTCAGCCTGGTCGGCAGTACCGACCGCATCACCGTCACCAACTACTTCAATGCCGATGGCACCAGCAGCTATAAGCTGGAGGAAATCCGCTTCATCGATGGCAGCGTCTGGGACATTGCCAAGGTCAAGGAATTGGCCCTGCTCAATACCGCCGGCAACGACACACTGACCGGCTATGCGACCGCTGATGTACTCAACGGCGGTGCTGGCAATGACTCGCTCTACGGCGGTGCCGGTGATGACCAACTGCTCGGTGAGTTGGGCGACGACCGCCTCTACGGCGAAGACGGCAACGACCTGCTGCAAGGCGCCGAGGGTAACGACAGCCTGTACGGCGGCGAAGGCAACGACGCCCTCTACGGCGGTGAAGGCGTCGACAACCTCTTTGGCGGTAACGGCAATGACATCCTCGAAGGCGGTGCCGGCAACGACAACCTGAGCGGCGAAGGTGGCAGTGACACCTATCGCTTCGCCCGTGGTTGGGGCCAGGACACCATCAACAACAACGATGCCGGCACCGGCAAGGTCGATGCCATCGAGTTCGGCGCCGGCATCACAGCCAGCGATATCGTCGTCACCCGCTCCGGCACCAACCTGATCCTCAGCCTGGTTGGCAGCACTGATCGCATCACCGTCACCAACTACTTCAATGCCGATGGCACCAGCAGCTATAAGCTGGAGGAAATCCGCTTCATCGATGGCAGCGTCTGGGACATTGCCAAGGTCAAGGAATTGGCCCTGCTCAATACCGCCGGCAACGACACACTGACCGGCTATGCGACCGCTGATGTACTCAACGGCGGTGCTGGCAATGACTCGCTCTACGGCGGTGCCGGTGATGACCAACTGCTCGGTGAGTTGGGCGACGACCGCCTCTACGGCGAAGACGGCAACGACCTGCTGCAAGGCGCCGAGGGTAACGACAGCCTGTACGGCGGCGAAGGCAGCGACGCCCTCTACGGCGGTGAAGGCGTCGATAACCTCTTCGGTGGGAACGGCAACGACATCCTCGAAGGCGGCACCGGCAACGACAACCTGAGCGGCGAAGGTGGCAGTGACACCTATCGCTTCGCCCGTGGTTGGGGCCAGGACAGCATCAACAACAACGACACCAGCACCGGCAAGGTCGATGCCATCGAGTTCGGCGTCGGCATCACGGCCAGCGATATCGCCATCACCCGCTCCGGCAGCAACCTGATCCTCAGCCTGGTTGGCAGCACCGACCGCATCACCGTCACCAACTACTTCAATGCCGATGGCACCAGCAGCTACAAGCTGGAGGAAATCCGCTTCATCGATGGGAATGTGTGGGACATCGCTACGGTCAAGGAACTGGCCCTTCTCAATACCGCCGGCAACGACACACTGACGGGCTATGCAACCGACGATGTACTCAACGGTGGCGCTGGCAACGACTCTCTCTACGGCGCAGCCGGCGATGATCAGCTCAACGGCGAGCTGGGCGACGACCGCCTCTACGGCGAGGACGGCAACGACCTGCTGCAAGGCGCCGAGGGTAACGACAGCCTGTACGGCGGCGAAGGCAGCGACGCCCTCTACGGCGGTGAAGGCATCGACAACCTCTTCGGTGGGAACGGCAACGACATCCTCGAAGGTGGCACCGGCAACGACAACCTGAGCGGCGAAGGTGGCAGTGACACCTACCGCTTCGCCCGTGGTTGGGGCCAGGACAGCATCAACAACAACGATGCCGGTACCGCCAAGGTCGATGCCATCGAGTTCGGCGCCGGCATCACGGCCAGCGATATCGTCGTCACCCGCTCCGGCACCAACCTGATCCTCAGCCTGGTCGGCAGTACCGACCGCATCACTGTCACCAACTACTTCAATGCCGATGGCACCAGCAGCTACAAGCTGGAGGAAATCCGCTTCATCGACGGCAACGTCTGGGACATCGCCACGGTCAAGGAGCTGGCCCTGCTCGGAACGGCAGGCAATGACAGCCTGACCGGCTATGCCACTGCCGATGCCATCAATGGCGGCAGCGGCAACGACACGCTAGCGGGAGAAGGCGGCGACGACACCCTCGTAGGCGGCCAGGGCAATGACGTGCTGAACGGCGGTGCCGGCAACAACACCTTTGTGTTTGCGCGCGGCGATGGCAGCGACATCATCAAGGGCTTCAGCGACCAGACGGCGTCCAAGCTGAACACCTTGCTGTTCGCGGAAGGCATCCGTCCCGAAGATGTTTCTTCGTACCGCAGCGGCAGTTCGCTGGTCCTCACCATCGGTACCGATGACAAGGTCACCATCGAGAACTTCTTCTACTCGGCAGCGACAGCAAGCAGCTCGAGCCCGGTGCAAACCATCAGGTTCGCCGATGGTACCGAGTGGTCGATCAACGCCAGTTCCGGGACGACGAACGTCATCAGCGGCAAAGCTGGCAAGGACTTTATCGTCGTCGCCGATGGCTCGAAGAACAATGTCCTGAGTGGCGGCCTGGGGGATGACGTCTTGCATGGCAGCTACTACGCCGACACCTACGTGTTCAACCTGGGCGATGGCAAGGACACGGTCGTCGAAACGTCCACCTACACCAATGTCACCGACACCCTGCGCTTCGGCGATGACATCGTTGCCAGCGATATCCAGGTGCAGAAAGTCGGTGTCGATCTGGTCTTCGCTCACCGCAACGGTGCCGATCAGGTCACCGTGAGGAACTGGTTCAACACCACGGCATCCACGGCCACGGCGGTCGACGCCAGCCGGGTCGAGCGCATCGAGTTTGCCGATGGATCGAGCTGGGACGTCAACCAGATCCAGAGCCAGATCATCGTGCTGGGCACCACCCAGGCCGACACCCTGAACGGCTGGGCCGGTGACGAGACCCTCCACGGCGGTGATGGCAATGACCTGCTGGACGGCGGCGCCGGCACCAACCAGCTGTTCGGTGGTGCAGGCGATGACACGCTCAAGGTGGCAACCACCGCCAAGGGCAGCTCGCTGGCAGGCGGAACCGGGAGTGACACGCTGTTCGGCAGCTATTACGCCGATACCTACGTGTTCAACCTGGGCGATGGCAAAGACACGGTCGTCGAGACCTCCACCTACTCCAACGTCACGGACACCCTGCGCTTCGGCGATGGCATCGCTGCCAGCGATATCCAGGTGCAGAAGGTCGGCGTCGACCTGGTCTTCGCTCACCGCAATGGCTCCGATCAAGTCACCGTCAGGAACTGGTTCAACACCACGGCATCCACCGCCACGGCGGTCGATTCCAGCCGGGTCGAGCGTATCGAGTTTGCCGATGGATCGAGCTGGGACGTCAACCAGATCCAGAGCCAGATCATCGTGCTGGGCACCATCCAGGCCGACACACTGAACGGCTGGGCCGGTGACGAAGCCCTCTACGGCGGTGACGGTAATGACCTGCTGGACGGCGGCGCCGGTACCAACCGGCTGTTTGGTGGTGCAGGTGATGACACGCTCAAGGTGGCAACCACCGCCAAAGGCAGCCTGCTGGCCGGCGGGACGGGAAGCGACATGCTGTACGGCAGCTATTACGCCGACACCTATGTGTTCAACCTGGGCGACGGTAAGGACACGGTGGTTGAGACCTCCACCTACGCCAACGTCACGGACACCCTGCGCTTCGGCGAAGGCATCGCTGCCAGCGATATCCAGGTGCAAAAGGTCGGCGTCGACCTGGTCTTCGCTCACCGCAATGGCTCCGATCAGGTCACCGTGAAGAACTGGTTCAACACCACGGCATCCACCGCCACGGCGGTAGATAGCAGCCGGGTCGAGCGCATCGAGTTCGCCGATGGGTCAAGCTGGGACGTCAACCAGATCCAGGGCCAGATCGTCGTGCTGGGCACCGCCCAGGGCGACACACTGAACGGCTGGGCTGGGGACGAGAGCCTCTACGGCGGTGACGGTAATGACCTGCTGGACGGCGGCGCCGGTACCAACCAGCTGTTTGGTGGTGCAGGTGATGACACGCTCAAGGTAGCCAGTACTGCAAAGGGCAATCTGCTGGCGGGCGGGACGGGTAGCGATACGCTTTACGGCAGCTACTACTCGGACACCTACCTGTTCAATGCAGGGGACGGTCACGACACCCTCATCGAGACCTCAACCTACTCAGGGGTCACCGATGTGCTGCGTTTCGGTGGGGATATCGACGCCAACGAACTGTGGTTCCGCCAGGTAGGGACGGATCTGGAGATTTCGACCGACAACCCGGCGGACAAAGTCTCGATCAAGGGCTGGTATTCATCGAACGCAGCCCGCGTGGAGCGCGTTGAGTCGGCCGACGGGAAAGTGCTGCTCGACAGCCAGGTGCAGAACCTGGTCAACGCCATGGCGGCCTTCGCACCGCCTGCGGGCGGCAGCTCGAACCTGACGCCCGAGCAGAGGGCGCAGCTGGAGGTGGTGATCGCCGCGAACTGGCAGTAACCGCTAAGTAAACGACAAGGCCCCTGACGGGGCCTTGTTCATTACCGGGGTTTGGAAATGTGCAGCGCTCCGTCTACCCATCCCCTCACCTGCTCGGCGCTGGGGGCTTGGGGGGCGAAGAGGATGCGGTAGATCATCGGGGCGACCACGGCGTCGACCAGTTGATCGGCGCTGGGGGCCGATTCGCCGCGTTGGGCGGCGCGGTCGAGGATGAGCTGCAGCTGGCAGCGGACGAGGTCGGCGCATTGGCCAGGGTAGTCGCCGGCGAGGTCGGAGACGACGTCGCGGATCAGGGTGCGGCCGAGCTCGGAGCTCATCTCGTCGAGGTATTGCTCGGCCCAGGCGTGCAGGTCGCCGGCGAGGGTGCCGGTGTCCTGCGGCTCGCTGGGGAGCATGCGTTCCAGGGCGACGTCGGCCAGCAGCGCCGAGAGGTCGCCCCAGCGGCGGTAGATGGTGGAGGGCGTGACGCCAGCGCGAGCGGCGATCTGCGGGACGGTGAGGTCGGCGCGGTCGCGCTCGTCGAGCAGTGCGCGCACGGCGGTGTGGATGGATTCCTGCACCCGGGCGCTGCGCCCGCCAGTGCGGCGGTTTTCTTTGATGGCCATGGCGGCGGACCTTATCACAAAGAATTTGCGTTAAGGAATTACTGCGCGCAGACTGCGCAAACGCAATGTCTTAGCTTTAGTGAGCCCATCATGGTCCAGACCGCCGATACCTGCCTCGACCAGCGTCACACCCGCAGCGGCATCGCCTTGCTGGCGAGCACGCTGCTGAGCTTCCTGGCCGCGTCCAGCGCGCCCACCCCGCTCTACCCCGTGTACCAGGCGCATTGGGCCTTCAGCCCGGCGATGCTGACGCTGGTCTTCGCCATCTATGCCTTCAGCCTGCTGGCGGCACTGCTCACCCTGGGCAAGCTGTCCGATTACCTGGGCCGGCGGCCGGTGATCCTCGCCGCGCTGTTGCTGGAGATGCTGGCGATGGCGCTGTTCATCGAGGCCGATGGCGTCGGCTGGTTGCTGGCAGCGCGGGTGATGCAGGGCTTCGCCACGGGGATGGCGACCAGCGTGCTGGGTGCGGCGCTGCTGGATCGCAACCCCGAGCGCGGGCCGCTGTTCAACAGCGTGGCGCCGCAACTGGGCATGGCCTGTGGCGCCCTGGGCTGCGGGATGCTGGTGGAGTGGGCGCCCTGGCCCTTGCACCTGGTCTACCTGGTCCTGCTGCTGGTGTTCGCCGCCCAGGCTCTGCTGCTGTGGTGGCTGCCGGAATCCATCTCGCGCCGCCCGGGCGCCCTCGCCTCGCTGCGCCCGACCCTGCGGGTGCCGCCCCAGGCCCGGGGCGCGCTGTGGCGCACGCTGCCGGTGAACGTCGCGGTCTGGTCCCTGGGCGGTTTCTACCTGTCCCTCGCGCCGTCGTTGATCCGCACAGCCACCGGCTCCAATTCGGCGTTGGTGGGTGGGCTGGCGGTAACGGCGCTGACCCTGAGCGGCGCGCTGTCGATCCTGTGGCTGCGCCAGCACACGGCGCAGCAGGTGTTGCGCATCGCCACCACCCTGCTGCTGATCGGAGTGGGCGCCATGCTGGTGGCCGTGCAGGCCGGCTGGCTGTGGCTGTTCCTGCTCGCCTCGCTGGTGGCCGGCGGTGGCTTCGGTTCAGGGTTCCTCGGCGCGCTGCGCAGCGTGATGCCGCTGGCCCATGCCCACGAACGCGCGGGGCTGATGGCCACCTACTACGTGATCAGCTACCTGGCGTTCTGTGTACCGGCGCTGCTGGCGGGTGTGATGGCTCGCCACTTCGGCCTGGTGGCGACCGCAACGGGATTCGCGACGGTACTGATCGGGCTGACGCTGGTGGCACTGATTGGGCTGGCGCGCCGGGATCACGCCTGAGCTATCCCAGCCTGTAGCGATCCGACGATTGGATTACAGGTGTAATATACAAGCGTTTGAATTATGCATATCATCCTAAGCATGCGCCCGTCGTATCGCTCTCTCACCCTGGCGCTCCCGCCGGCTCCGCCCGGCTCTACCACGCAAGGACACGAGATATGCAATCCATCGTCATCGCCGGTTTCGCCCGCTCGCCCTTCCACTTCGCCAAGAAGGGCGGCCTGATCAACATCCGCCCGGACGACCTCGCCGGCCAGGTCGTGAAGGGGCTGGTGGACCGCCTGGACATCGACCCCAACGAGATCGAGGACCTGATCCTCGGCTGCGCCTACCCCGAGGCCGAGCAGGGCATGAACCTGGCACGTATCGTTGGCTTCCTCGCCGGCCTGCCGCAGAGCGTGGCCGGGGCCACGGTGAACCGCTTCTGCGGCTCGTCCATGACCTCCATCCACTTCGCCGCCGGGCAGATCCAGCTCGGCGCCGGTGAGGCCTTCATCTGCGGCGGCGTGGAATCCATGACCCGCGTGCCCATGGGCGGCTTCAACATTTCGCCCAACCCGCGCCTGACCAGCGGCGAGATCCAGGCCTATATCCCCATGGGCCACACCGCCGAGATCGTCGCCGAGCGCTACGCCATCAGCCGCGCGGACCAGGAGGCGATGGCCGTGCAGTCCCACGAGAAGGCCGCCGATGCACGCCTGCGCGGCTTGCTGCAGGACGAGATCATCACCATCGAGACGCCCGACGGCCCGGTCACCGAAGACGGCTGCATCCGCCCCGGCACCAACGCCGAGGCCCTGGCCCAACTGAAGCCGGCCTTCGGTGGCAGCGTGACCGCCGGCACCGCCTCGCCGCTGACCGATGGCGCGGCGGCGGTGTTCGTGTGCACCGAGGCGTTCGCCCGGCGCTGGAAGCTGGACATCCTCGCCCGCATCAAGGCGGTGGCTGTGGTCGGCTGCGCGCCGGAGGTGATGGGCATGGGCCCGCTGCACGCCACCCGCAAGCTGCTGCAGCGCAGCGGCCTGTCGGTGAACGACATCGACCTGTTCGAGATCAACGAAGCCTTCGCCAGCCAGGCACTGGCCTGCATCCGCGAACTGGACATCGACGTCGCCAAGGTCAACCTCGACGGCGGCGGCATGGCCATCGGGCACCCGCTGGGCGCCACCGGTGCGCGCATCACCGGCAAGGCCGCTTCGCTGCTCAAGCGCACCGGCGGCCGCTACGCCATCGCCACCCAGTGCATCGGTGGCGGCCAGGGCGTGGCCACGCTGCTGGAAAGCGTCGAGTGAGGCGCCGGGGAGGTGCGCTCGCACCTCCCCTTCCGTCGGCCACCGGCACTCGCGCGACGCTGACTGCATACAGGCGGTGAATGTGGAATTACAATCGCCATACTAACGCCCGGAAGTTGAGGCCATTGCCATGCGCTACTCGGAAGACCACAAAGCCGAAACCCACAAACGCATCATCGCCGAAGCCTCCCGCCGCTTCCGCGCGGACGGCATCGACGCCACCGGCCTGCAGCCGCTGATGAAGGCGCTGGGCCTGACCCACGGCGGCTTCTACGCCCACTTCAAATCCAAGGACGCCCTGGTGCAGGAAGCCCTGCGCGCGGCGGCCAACGACGCCAGCGGTCAGTGGGCCAAGGTGCTGGCCAAGCCGGAACCGCTGAAGACCCTGTTCAAGCGCTACCTGTCGCCGGAACACCGCGACAACCCGGACGCCGGCTGCCCGCTGCCGACCATGTCGTCCGAGCTGGGCCAGCGCGGCCAGGCCAGCCCCATCAGCGACGAGGTGGTGGGCAACCTGCTGAGGATGATCGAGAAGGAAACGGGCGACCCGCAGGAAGCGATGGCGATGGTCGCCACCATGGTCGGCGCGCTGAGCCTGTCCCGCAGCGTGGCGGACGAGGCCCTGTCCAAGCGCATTCTCGACGATGCCTGCGCCAACCTGACGGCGCGCCTGGAAGAAAAAAGCGGCAAGGCCTGAGCCTGCCGCTTCGATGTAACGGGAGCGGCCGCAAGGGCCGCTCGGCTCACCCCATCCAGCGTCGGAACAGCACGCTGGCATTCACCCCGCCGAAACCGAAACCGTTGGACAACGCGTAGTTGATGGTCATCGGCCGCGCCGCACCGTGGACGATGTCCACGCCGGCGGCATCCTCGTCCGGTTGCTCCAGGTTCAGGGTCGGCGGTGCCACCTGGTCGCGGATGGCCAGTACGGTGAAGATCGCTTCCAGCCCACCGGCAGCGCCAAGCAGGTGCCCGGTGGCGGACTTGGTGGCGGATACGGCCACCCCGCCCTCCTCGCCGAACACCGCCTTGATCGCCGCCAGCTCCCCCTTGTCGCCCACCGGGGTGGAGGTGGCGTGGGCGTTGAGGTGCTGGATCTGCCGCGGCTCGATACCGGCCTGGGCGATGGCGGTGCGCATGGCGCGCTGGGCGCCGCTGCCATCCTCCGGCCCGGCGGTGAGGTGGTAGGCGTCGGCACTGGTGCCGTAGCCCACCAGTTCGGCAATGGGCGTGGCGCCACGGGCCAGGGCATGGTCGAGTGATTCGATCACCAGCATGCCGGCGCCTTCGCCCATGACGAAGCCGTCGCGGCGGCTGTCGAAGGGCCGCGAGGCCTGCTCCGGGTGCTCGCTGAAGTCAGTGGACAGCGCCCGCGCCGCCGCGAAGCCGGCCAGCGCCACGCGGTCGATGGAGGCTTCGGCGCCGCCGCACAGGGCGATATCCACTTCGCCGGCACGAATCATCCGCGCGGCGTCGCCGATGGCCTGGACGCTCGCGGCGCAGGCGGTCACCGGGGCACCGATGGGGCCCTGGAAGCCATGGCGGATGGACACGTGCCCAGCGGCCAGGTTGACCAGGAAGGACGGGATGGTAAAGGGCGACAGGCGCCGTGGGCCGCGGCTGTCGGTGGTGCGCACGGCGTCGGCGATGGCGCCGAAACCGCCGATGCCGGAACCGATCACGGTGGCGGTGCGGGCCTTCTTCTCGTCGCTGTCGGCGACCCAGCCGGATTGCTGCAACGCTTCGTCGGCGGCGGCCAGGGCGAAGAGGATGAAGCGGTCCATCTTCTTCTGCTCCTTCGGCGGCGCGGCGCTGTCAGGATCGAAGCCGCCTTCGGCGTCTTCCTCCCGGGTCGGTACGCTGCCGCCCACCTTGGCGGCGAGATCCCGCACGGTGTCTTCGGGCAGGGCACGCAGCCCCGAGCGTCCCGCCAGCAGGCGCTGCCAGGCGGTTTCCACGCCGCAGCCCAGGGGCGAGACCAGCCCCATGCCGGTGACGACGATTCGTTGCGAGTTCATCATTTCCCTCCGAGTATCAGGCAGGTCGTGGAACCGGTGGCATAGAGCTTCCCGTCCACGTCATAGATGCGGCCCTCGGCCAGTGCGGTCGAGCGCCCCACGTGGATGATCCGCCCCTCCGCCCGCACCGGCCCCGTGTTCACGGTCATGGCCCGCACGTAACTGATGCGCAGGTCGGTGGTGGTGTAGCCCTGCCCCGGCTTGACGTGCATATGGATGGCGCAGCCCATGCAGGAATCCAGCAGGGTCGCCGCATAGCCGCCATGCACGGTGCCCAGGGGATTGTAGTGACGGGCATCGGGAACGCCCTGGAAAACGAAGCGCTCCTCTGACCATTCGATAGGCACGAAGCCCATCAGTTCACCGATGGGAGGTGACGGCAGGTCGCCCCGGCCGATGCCGTCGAAGAACTCACGGGGGCTCAGTTGGACGACCTCGGACATGCTCAGGGTGCCGGGCTTCAGGCGCTCCAGCATGCTGCGCTCCGCTTCCAGCCAGGCCTGCAGTTTCTCTTCACGGCTCGATTCGCTCATGGCACCTACCCTCTTGTCCGGCCCGCAGGCCCTATTTGAATTTCGATCATCATATAACGAGGCGCAGGGCCTCGCGCAAGGCCACCCGATGGGCGCCTTGCGCGGGTGGCTTCAGAGCCCCATCTGCTTGCTGATGATTTCGTTCATGATCTCCCGCGAGCCGCCGCCGATGGAGAGGATGCGGTTGTCGCGGTAGAGGCGCTCCACCAGGCTCTCGCGCATATAGCCCATGCCGCCGAGCATCTGCACGGCGTCGTAGGTGAGGCGGTCGGCGATGTCGGTGGCGAAGTTCTTGGCCATGGAGATCTCCTTGATCACGCTCTTGCCGGCGGCCATCTTCGCCGCCTGGCGGTAGGTGAACTCGCGGGAGACCTCAACCTGGGTGGCCATCTCGGCCAGGCGGTGCTTGAGCACCTGGAACTTGCCGATGGGCTTGCCGAAGGCCTCGCGCTCGCGGGCCCAGGCCAGGGATTCCTCCAGCGCCAGCTGCGCGGTCATGTTGGCCATGATGGCCAGGGCCAGCCGCTCGGACTGGAAGTTGGCCATGATGCAGGCGAAGCCCATGTTCTCGGCACCGATCAGGTTGCCCACGGGCACCAGGCAGTCCTCGAAGAACAGCTCGGCGGTGTCGGAGGCCCACCAGCCCATCTTCTTCAGCTTGCGGCCGACGCTGAAGCCGGGTGTGCCCTTCTCGATCAGCAGCAGGCTGACACCGCCGAAGCCATCGCCACCGGTGCGCACCGCCACCGTGTAATAGTCCGCACGCACGCCGCTGGTGATGAAGGTCTTGCTGCCGTTGACGCGGTAGAAATCGCCCTCGCGCACGGCGCGGGTCTTGAGGCTGGCGACGTCGGAGCCGCCAGAGGGTTCGGTGATGGCCAGGGCCATGATCTTCTCGCCGGCCAGTACCTGGGGCGCGATGCGTTCGCGCAGCTCGGGGCGGCCCCACTTGACCAGCGGCGGCAGGCCGATGTCCAGGGAGCCCAGCCCGGCCACCAGGCCGCCGGAGCCGCTGCGCATCAGCTCCTCGCTGGCCGCCACCTTGGCGAACAGGTCGCCTTCGTGGCTGCCGCCGTACTGCTCCGGGTAGCCGATGCCGAGAATGCCGGCGGCGCCGGCCTTGAGGTAGAGCTCGCGGGGGAATTCCTCGGCCTCCTCCCAGTCGCCGATGTGCGGGAGGATTTCCCGCTCGACGAAGCGGCGCACCGAATCGCGCACCAGTTGATGGGATTCGTCGAAGTATTCCTGGCAAACGGACATGGCGGAGCTCCCTGAGAAAGTTAGAGAAAATTACCGAGCGCTTGCTTGGTTTTCAAGGCGAGACAAGCGCCATCGATCAGGACGTATGCGCCGCGCCGAAGCGCTCCCGGTAGGCCGAAGGCGGTAGCCCGACGGCGTTGCGGAAGGCCACGCGGAAGCTTTCCACCGAGCGGAAGCCGCACAGCTCGGCGATGCGTTCGCTGCCGTCGACGCCGCTTTCCAGCAGCTCACGGGCACGGGCCAGGCGCTCGTACTGCAGCCAAGCCTTGGGCGTCATGCCGGTGGCTTCGCTGAAACGCCGCAGGAAGGTGCGCTCGCTCATGGCCACGCGGCGTGCCAGCTGGCTCACCTCCAGCGGTTGCTGCAGGTTCTGCCGGGCCCAGTGCATCAACGCCGAGAGGTCGTTGCGCGGCGCCCGGGCCACCGGTGCCGGAATGAACTGCGCCTGGCCGCCGGCGCGCTGGGGCGACATCACCAGGCGCCGCGCCACGGTGTTGGCCACCTGGGTACCGAAGTCCCGCGCCACCAGGTGCAGGCAGGCGTCGATGCCGGCGGCGCTGCCCGCCGAGCTGATCAGTTGGCCGGCGTCGACGTACAGCACCTCGGGGTCCACCTCGACGGCCGGAAAGCGCTGCGCCAGTTCCTCGGCGTAGCGCCAGTGGGTGGTGGCGCGCTGGCCGTCCAGCAGGCCGCTGGCGGCGAGGACGAAAACGCCGGAGCAGATGGACACCAGCCGCGCCCCACGCGCATGGGCCTCGCGCAGCGCGGCCAGCAGCCGCTCGGGCGGTGCCTCGGCACGGTCACGCCAGCCGGGGATGACAACGGTCCGGGCCTCAGCCAGGCGCTCCAGCCCGCCGTCGGCGAGCACCTGGATGCCACCCATGGCGCGCATGGGGCCATCGTCCAGGCCGACGATGCAGTGGCGGTACCAGGGGAAATCGAACTCGGGCCGAGGCAGGCCGAAGACTTCCACGGCGATGCCGAATTCGAAGGTGCACAGGCCGTCGTAGGCGAGGATGGCCACCAGGCCGGGGTCGTCGTTCATTTGGCGGAAACTTACCAGTCGCTGTCCTGCCCGCCACTGTAGAGCAGGAAAGGCGCTGGATACAGTGGCGTCATCAACTCAACCGATGGAGAACCACCATGCCCAGCCTCGTCAGCCAGTTCCCCGCCGCCGCTCCCCATGCGGCCCTGGCCCATTTCACCCAGCGCCTGGCCTTCGAGACCGATTGCTCGGACGTGAACGCCAGCCAGCAGGCCGGCGACGTCGACTACGTGCTGGTCGATGTGCGCGGTGAGACGGCCTTCGCCGCCGGCCATGTGCCAGGCGCGATCAACATCCCCCACCGCCTGATGGACGCCGCGTTCATGGCGGTCTACCCGCGCGACACACTGTTCGTCGTCTACTGCGCCGGCCCCCACTGCAACGGCGTGCACCGCGCCGCCGTGCGCCTGGCCGGGCTGGGCTTCGCGGTGAAGGAGATGCTCGGCGGCGTCACCGGCTGGCTGGATGAGGGGCTGAGCCTCACCGGCGCGGTAGCGGTCCACCCCGCTGGCCAGGGCATCCCCTGCGCATGCTGAGTGCGGAGATACACGAGGCGCGGGCCGAGGATGTGCCCGCCCTCCTCCCGCTGATGCGCGAACTGGCCCGCTTCGAGGACTACCTGGAGGACTTCGCGGTGGACGAGGCGCAGCTGCTGGCCCGCGCCTTTGGCCCGCAGCCTCAGTGCCGGATAGTCGTGGCCGAGGCGGCGGGCAGGTTGCTCGGCTATGCGGTAACGCTGGAGATCGCCTACACCTACGACCTGCAGCCGACCCTGGTGCTCAAGGAGCTGTTCGTGGCACCGCCGGCACGCTCGCTCGGCATCGGCGAGCGCCTGCTCGCCGCCGTTGCGCGGTTTGCGCTGGCACGCGGTGCGGGGCGGATGAAGTGGGATGTGCTGGCGGGCAACGGTGATGCCGAGCGCTTCTATCAGCGCCTGGGTGGGCGGCCGGACGGCAAGTGGATCGCCTATGGGATGGATGCAGAGGCGTTGGCTGCATTGGCGGACAAACTCACTCCGGCCCCGGGCTGAAGCCCGGGCTACGGCGCACGTTTACGCAGAGGGGCGATCAGAGGCCGATGGGGCGGCGACCGGCCAGGGCGTGGGTCAGGGTGCCGCCGTCCACCAGCTCCAGTTCGCCACCCAGGGGCACGCCATGGGCGATGCGGGAGGCCACCAGGCCCTTGGGGGCCAGGAGTTGGGCGATGTAGTGGGCAGTGGCTTCGCCTTCCACCGTGGGGTTGGTGGCGAGGATGACTTCGCTGAAGGCGCCGGCATCCACACGCTCCATCAGCTCGGGAATGCCGATGGCTTCCGGGCCCAGGCCATCGAGGGGCGAGAGGTGGCCCTTGAGCACGAAGAAACGGCCGCGATAACCGGTCTGCTCGACGGCGAACACATCCAGCGGCCCCTCCACCACGCACAACAACGAATCGTCGCGGCGCGGGTCGGCGCACTGCGGGCAGAGATCATCCTCGCTGAGAGTGCGGCACTGCTTGCAATGCCCCACGCCTTCCATCGCCGAGGTCAGCGCCTGGGCCAGGCGCAGCCCGCCGCTGCGGTCACGCTCGAGCATCTGCAACGCCATGCGCTGGGCGGTCTTCTGCCCGACACCGGGCAGGATGCGCAGGGCATCGATCAGTTGGCGGATCAGCGGGCTGAAGCTCATCAAGAAATCTCGGGATTGGGGCTGAAACGGGCTCCGGTGCCCTGCTCTGTTCCGACCTTTACCTCAACCGCTGTCGCCAGGAGCGATCAGACGGTATGCAGTACAAGGCGTGAACGGCTACGGGCACCGGAGTTTACGTCTGTAAATGAGGATGCCCGGGGCCGTTCGCAACGCAGTAATGCGTGCTGGCTGGGCGCTCCCCACTTAGAAGGGCATCTTGAAGCCGGGCGGCAGTTGCATACCGGCAGTCATGCCGGACATCTTTTCCTGGCTGTTCTGCTCGACCTTGCGCACGGCATCGTTGACGGCGGCGGCGATCAGGTCTTCGAGGATGTCCTTGTCTTCCTGCATCAGGCTGTCGTCCAGGGTGACGCGCTTGACGTCATGGCGACCGGTCATCACCACGCTCACCAGGCCGGCACCGGACTGGCCGGTAACCTCGGCATTGGCCAGCTCTTCCTGCATCTTCTGCATCTTTTCTTGCATCTGTTGGGCCTGTTTCATCAGGCCTGCCATGCCACCCTTCATCATGATGGTTGTCCTCAGCGGTCAAGGGGTTCAATGGTGTCCGGGCGAACGCTCGCGCCGAACTGTTCGATCATCTTCTGTACCAGCGGGTCGAGGGAGATGGATTCCTCGGCATCGCGCTGGCGGGCAGCACGCTTGCGGGCGGCGGCCTGGGCAGGGGTTTCCTGCTCGGGCTTGCGCACCTCTACTTCCAGCACCAGGGTACGACCGTGGTACTGGTTCAGCGCGTCGTTGATGCGGCGCTGCTGGGTGGAGTTGAACAGCGCGCTCTGCGCCGGGTCCAGGTGCAGGCGCCAGACGTCGCCCTCCACGGACACCAGGGTGCAGTTGGCGGCGATGTTGCCGGTGAGGCCACTGATGCCCAGGCGCGGGAACAGGTCCAGCCACTCGGCGGCAAGCCCCGTGGCGGGCTGCGCGGCGGGCAGCACCTCCGGCACGGCGGCGGCTTCAGGTTCGGCGACGGGCAGTTCATCCATGTAGGCGATGGATTCGACGTCCGCCTCGTAATAATCGTCGTAGTCGCCGGGTGGCGGCTCGTCGTCATCCGCATCCGAGGCGACAACCAGCTCCGTACCCTGGGGTTGCGCCACCACGGGCTCGGCAACGGGCTGCGGCTCGGGAGTGGGCTCGACGACCGGGGCTGGCGCTTCCACCACCGGAGCAGGCGGCTCGACCGCCTCGACTACTGCAACGGCTTCAACAATCTCGGCGACTGCGGCCGGCTCGGCGATCTCGGCTGCGGGCTGGGCAGGCGCGACCGGCGAGGCGGGACGCTCTTCCCAGGGCAGGTCGATCACCTCGGCCTGGGCAACAGGTTCGGGCTCGGGCTCGGGCTCGGGAGCAGGCTGAGCGACCTGGGCAGGCTCGGCTACAGGCTGCGGCGCCACTTCAGCAGCAGGAGCCACTTCAGCCACGCGGGGCGCGACCGGGGCTTCCACCACAGGGGCAGCAACCACCGGCTCGGGTGCAACCTGCACCGGCACCACGGCCGCCGGGGCGACCACGGGCTCGACAGGCGGCTGGGGAGCCGCTACCGGGGCAACGGGGGATACGGGGGCAACCGGCGCCACGACAGCGCCGGCCACTGGGGGGTTCGAGGAATCAGCCGTGGCCCTGCTGATTCCCGGGTCCTTTAGCGTGACCCTCGGGGCGCCGTCGGCATCCGCAGGACGGAAGGCGAGCATGCGCAGCAGCACCATTTCGAAGCCACCACGCGGGTCCGGCGCCAATGGCAGGTCGCGGCGGCCGATCAGGCCCATCTGGTAATAGAACTGCACGTCCTCGGCGGGTAGCGCTTCGGCCAAGGCCAGCACGCGGTCGCGGTCGCCCTGGCCGTTGTCCACCGCATCCGGCAATGCCTGGGCGATGGCCACGCGGTGCAGCACGTTGAGGATTTCGGCGAGCACGCCGCTCCAGTCCGGGCCTTGCTCGGCCAGGTGGCGGATGGCCTCGAGCACGCCACGGGCATCGCCCTGCAGCAGCGCATGGAGCACGCCATAGACCTGGCCATGGTCGAGGGTGCCGAGCATGGCACGCACATCGGCAGCGAGGACCTTGCCCTCACCGAAGGCGATGGCCTGGTCGGTGAGGCTCATGGCGTCGCGCATCGAGCCGTCAGCGGCACGGCCCAGCAGCCACAGGGCGTCGGGCTCGAACGGCACGCTTTCGGCACCGAGGACGTGGGTCAGGTGCTCGACCACACGCTCCGGCGGCATGTTCTTCAGGGAGAACTGCAGGCAACGCGAGAGGATGGTCACGGGCAGCTTCTGCGGGTCGGTGGTGGCCAGCAGGAACTTGACGTGGGGTGGCGGCTCTTCGAGGGTCTTGAGCAGGGCGTTGAACGAGTGCGTGGAGAGCATGTGCACTTCGTCGATCAGGTAGACCTTGTAGCGGCCACGGCTCGGCGCGTACTGCACGTTGTCCAGCAGTTCGCGGGTGTCTTCGACCTTGGTGCGGCTCGCGGCGTCCACTTCGATCAGGTCGACGAAGCGGCCCTCGTCGATCTCGCGGCACACCGAGCATTGGCCGCACGGCGTGGAGCTGATGCCGGTTTCGCAGTTCAGGCACTTGGCGAGGATGCGTGCGATGGTGGTCTTGCCCACGCCACGGGTGCCGGTGAACAGGTAGGCATGGTGCAGGCGCTGGTTGTCCAGCGCGTTGATCAGAGCCTTCAGCACATGGGTCTGGCCGACCATTTCGCGGAACGAGCGCGGACGCCATTTACGTGCAAGAACCTGATAACTCATTGAAAACCGTCGCAGCTGGGGAATCGGAAGGGGCTAATGCTAGCGGAGCAAACCGCAAATTGCATCCGATGCGAAGTGCTCTATGTTCAACAGGTGTGACACGGGGCATCGTGGATGCCTCGCCATACCCGTTCGAGGGTGCTCGATGCGTCCAACGCTGCTCCTTCTGTTGCTGATCACCAGTGCGCTGGCTCGCGCCGAAACGGCTCCCCTGCGCTTCTCCGCGGTGGACAGCTGGGCCATGCCGGTGGCGCAGATCGAGAGCAACGAGCTGACCGGCGGCATCATCTTCGACATCATCCAGGGCCTGGCCCGGCAACTCGGGCGCGAGGCGCAGATCAACGTGCTGCCCCGCACCCGCGTGCAGTTGGCCCTGGAGCATGGCGATGTCGACGTCCGCTGCTACGTGAGCCCCAACTGGATGGGCGACTTGGGCGTGAACTACCTGTGGAGCGAGCCGATCCTGGTGCAGCGTGACCTGCTGGTGAGCGCCCCCGACAACGCGAGCCCCGTCGACCCGCAACGCCTACCGGCGCAGAGCGTGGGCACCGTACTGGGCTATTCCTATCCAGGCCTGCAGGAGCGGTTCGATGACGGCACCCTGCAACGAGACGAGGCCCGCAACCAGGGCCTGGTGCTGCAGAAACTCGGCGCGGGGCGCTACCGCTACGCAGTCAGCAGCGAACTGGCGCTGAAATGGTTCAACCGCGGCATGCCGGCGAGCGAACGCTTGGCGGCGGTGGCGGTACTGGAGGAAGAGCCCGTGGCCTGCCTGGTGCGCAATGCACCGGAGATACCGGCGAACGAAATCGTGCGTGCACTGGCGCGCATGCGGACATCGGGAGAGATAGAGAGAATCGTGTCGCGCTACCGGTGAATTGCAGCGCTGGGAGATGGGGGTGACCCTACCAGCCACACCCCGGCACACAATGTTCCCGCTGTGGCTGCTTCCTTCCGGATCTGACCAGGTTGACGGGTAATCGTTGCGGGGGGACCGGCAGGGCCACCATAACGCAGCTCGCCAGATCGGCGAGCCGCGCCATTGTACCGGCTCTTCGCCAACTTACAACTGCTAAAAACATTTCCGTTACAAGCACTTGCGACTCATACCCGGAAGCGCCCGACCAGCTTGGCGAGGCCACTGGAAAGCTCGGAGAGATGACGGCTCGCCTGGGTGCTCTGGTCGGAGGTTTGTGCCGCTTCGGTTGAGAGGTCGCGGATGTCGCTGATGTTGCGGGCGATCTCTTCGGTGACGCTGCTTTGCTCCTCGCAGGCGGTGGCGATCTGCGCAGCCATGTCGTTGATGCGCTGCACCGAATCGCCGGTGTCCGTCAGCGCCTGGTCGACGCCAGCGGCGCGCTCCACGCTGTCACGGGCCTGGGCGCTGCCCGAATGCATGGCGCGCACGGCATTCTGCACGCCCACCTGCAGGCGCTCGATCATCTGCTGGATGTCCTTGGTGGACTCCTGGGTGCGCGCGGCCAGGGCACGCACCTCGTCGGCCACCACCGCGAAGCCCCTGCCCTGCTCGCCGGCCCGCGCCGCTTCGATGGCTGCGTTGAGCGCCAGCAGGTTGGTCTGGTCGGCGATGCCCTTGATCACCGCCAGCACGGCGCCGATGTTGGCGGTCTCCTGCTCCAGGGTGCCGATGGTGGTGGAGGCGCTTTCCACCTCCTGGGCCAACTGGCGGATTGCCTTGATGGTGGCGCCGACCACCTGCGCCCCCTCGCGGGATTGCACCTCGGCGAAGCGCGCGGCATCGGCGGCGTTCTGGGCGTTGCGTGCCACCTCATGAACGGCCGCGCTCATTTCGGTGGCAGCGGTGCTGACCTGGTCGACCGCCGCGTGCTCGCTGCTGATCAGCCGGTCGTTGGCCGCCGCCAGGCCGGCCAGGTTCTGCGCCGAGTCGGCAACCTCGCCGGTGACGCGCCCGACCTCCTTGATCAGCGGCTGCAGCTTGTCGAGGAAACGGTTGAAGGCGTGGCTGAGCTTGCCCAGCTCGTCCCGCGAGGTAACATCGAGGCGCACACGCAGGTCACCGTCGCCATCGGCGATCTGCTCGATGCGCTCCAGCAGGCGATGCAGGGGCCGGGTGACCAGAGTCGGGAAGCCGAGCACCAGCACCAGGCAGATGGCCAGGCCGATGACGATGATCACCCCCTGCTGCCAGCTGCGCGTCTCGCCGATGGCAATCGCCCGCTGCCCCTCGGCATTGGCTGCGTTGTCCTCGAGCTCGCCGAGCTTATCGATGGCATCGCGCATGTTCTGGAACTGGCTTTCGCTGTCACCAAAGCTGAGGACGCTGGCGGCTTCCGGGTCGGAAGTCGCCAGCTGGACCACTTTCAGGGAGGTGACCTTCCACTGCTGGAAGCCGCTGTCGAACTGGGCCACCAGCTGCCGCGCCTCGGCACTCGCGCCCATCTCTGCGTACTTGTGCACGCGGTCATAGGCCTGCTGCAGGTTCTCCGCATGGTCGGCCTTGAGCTGCTCGATATGCGTACCTGCCCCCTCGTCCAGCAGGCTGCGCTCGGCCGTGAAGGCCTGGTAGAGATCGCGGTCGGCGTTGAGCAGCAGGCTGATGGCGGGCAGGTAGCGATTGGTCAGCTGCTTGCTGGAATCGGCCACCTGGGACACCCCCTGCATGCCCAGGCCCCCCATCAGCACCAGGAGCACCACCAGGAGCAGGATGGGCAGGGCGATCTTCCAGCGAAACCCCAGGTCGGCAAAGGCACGTAGCATGGCGACTCTCCGCGATGTCATAGCGATGTAACAGCAAGCGTAGACCGCCCATCACCGCCTGTCGGGCTTCTGCGAAAAGGCCGTGGCGACGAACAGAAACACTTGGTGGCAGGAGTGCCCTGGCTTTTATGCTAGCGTGCCGCCCGCTTCGCTAATGGCACCTGGCGCCATCGCACTTTCAGCGCGAGCGCGGGTCTGAACCCGCGCTGGCATCGCCAACCCGAACGCGAACCGAACCCACATCCACTGGAGCTACACCATGGCAATCACCAAAGACCAACTGATCGCAGACATCGCCGAAGCCACCGACACCACCAAGGCCTCCGTGCGTGCCGTGCTGGAACAGCTGAGCGAGATCGTCAGCGATACGCTGGAAAACAGTGATGAGATCACCCTGCCGGGCATCGGCAAGCTGAAGATCACCGAGCGTCCGGCCCGCACCGGCCGCAACCCGCAGACCGGCAAGAGCATCGACATCGCGGCCAAGAAGGTCGTCAAATTCGTGCCGGCCAAAGGCCTCAGCGACGCCGTGAACAAGTAAGCGACAACGCAATAAAAAAGGCCGGGCTAATGCCCGGCCTTTTCATGTGTGCCGCCTTTCAGCAAGAGCACGCTCGCTGAGCATGGCCACGACGGATCACAGCGAAACGCCCATCCCTTTCAATTCGGCCAGGAAGGCCTCCTCGTCCAGCACGCGCACGCCCAGCTCGGTGGCCTTGGCCAGCTTGGAGCCGGCACCGGGGCCCGCCACCACGCAGTGGGTACGGGCCGAGACCGAGCCCGCCACCTTGGCGCCGAGGGCTTCCAGCTTTTCCTTGGCCACATCGCGGCTCATCACTTCCAGGGTGCCGGTCAGCACCCAGGTCTGCCCGGCCAGGGGCAGGCCTTCGACGGTCTTCTTCTCGCTCTCCCAGTGCATGCCGAAGTCGCGCAGCTGCGCTTCGATCAGCGCGGCGCGCTCGGCATTAGCGGGCTGGCCGAAGAAGTCGCGCAGGGACTTGGCCGCCTTCTCGTTGAGGCGTTCCACCTGGCGCAGGTCCAGCCAGTCGGCCTTGATCACGCCCTCCAGGCTGCCGAACTTCACTGCCAGCTTCTCTGCACCGGTGGCAGCGATGAAGGGGATGTTGAGCTTGTCGATAAAGCCCGCCAGGGTCGCGCAGGCAGCGAACTCGGGGCTGAGGTCGCCCTCCTCCTGCAGCACCACGCCACGGGCCAGCAGGTCGTCGATGACCTGGAGGTTGTGGGCATCGCTGAAGAAGTTGTGGATCTCGAAGGCGACCTCCAGGCCCACGTCCGGCAGGTAGGTCAGCACCTCGGGCAGCGCCTGGCGGATACGCGCCAGGGAACCGAGGGCGCGGGCCAGCAGCTTGGCGGTTTCCTCCCCCACATCGGGGATGCCCAGCGCATAGATGAAGCGCGCCAGGGTCGGCTTGGCGCTGTCCTGGATCGCCGCCAGCAGGTTGCGGGTCGACAGATCGGCGAAGCCTTCCAGCGCCACCACCTGTTCGTAGGTCAGGGTGAACAGGTCCGCCGGCGAGGCCACCAGCCCGGTGTCCACCAGTTGCTCGACGATCTTGTCACCCAGGCCTTCGATATCCAGCGCGCGACGGGACGCGAAGTGGATGATCGCCTGCTTCAGCTGGGCGCCACAGGCCAGGCGACCGACGCAGCGGTAGACCGAGCCTTCGCTGGTGGTTTCCTTGCCCTTGGCGCGCTTGACCAGCTGGGTGCGCTCGACAGCCGAGCCGCACACCGGACACTGCTCGGGGACATGCACTTCGCGGGCATCTGCGGGGCGGCGCTCGGTGACCACCTGCATCACCTGGGGGATCACGTCGCCGGCCCGGCGGATGATCACCGTGTCGCCGATCATCAGGCCCAGGCGTGCGACCTCGTCCATGTTGTGCAGGGTGGCATTGGCCACGGTGACGCCGGCCACCTTGATCGGCTTCAGCCGCGCCACCGGGGTGACGGCACCGGTACGGCCGACCTGGAATTCCACGTCCAGCAGCTCGGTGAGCTCCTCCTGGGCGGGGAACTTGTGGGCCAGCGCCCAGTGCGGGGTGCGCGCACGGAAACCCAGCTGCTGCTGGTCTTCGATGTTGTTGACCTTGAACACCACGCCGTCGATGTCATAGGCCAGGTCCATGCGCCGCTGGCCGATGTCGTGGTAGTAGGCCAGGCAGGCTTCGACGCCCTTGGCCAGTTTCAATTCACGGCTGATGGGCACGCCCCAGCCCTTGAGCTTCTCCAGCATGCCGACCTGGGTGGCCGGCAGCTCGCCGCTGACCTGGCCGATGCCGTAGCAGCAGAACTCCAGGGGGCGGCTGGCGGTGATGCGCGGGTCCAGCTGACGCAGGCTGCCGGCCGCGGCGTTGCGCGGGTTGGCGAAGGTCTTGCCGCCGCTTTCCGCCTGGCGCGCGTTCAGCTCATCGAAGCCGGCCTTGGGCATGTACACCTCGCCGCGCACTTCGAGCACGGCGGGCCAGCCCTCGCCCTTGAGCTTCAGCGGCACGTTGCGGATGGTGCGCACGTTGGCGCTGATGTCTTCACCGGTGCTGCCGTCGCCACGGGTGGCACCGCGCACCAGCTGGCCGTCGCGGTACAGCAGGCTGACCGCCAGGCCGTCGAGCTTGGGCTCACAGCTGTACTCCACCTCGGCGCCGCCACCGAACAGGTCGCCGGAAGAGAGCCCCAGGCCGCTCTGCACGCTGCGGTCGAAGGCGCGCAGGTCGTCCTCCTCGAAGGCGTTGCCCAGGCTGAGCATAGGTACCTCATGGCGCACTTCGCCGAAGGCACTCAGGGCCTCGCCGCCCACACGCTGGGTCGGCGACTCCGGCGTCACCAGCTCCGGATGCTCGGCCTCCAGGGCCTGCAACTCGCGGAACAGGCGGTCGTACTCGGCATCGGGGACGCTGGGTTCGTCCAGCACGTAGTAGCGGTAGTTGTGCTCATCCAGTTCGGCACGCAATTGGTGGATGCGCTGGGCGGCGGTCTGGGCGTCGGTCATGATTCGTGCTCTTTTCTGTGCAAACGAAAAGAGCAGCCTGGGCCGCTCTTTCGTTGGATCCTGTGATTCAGCGTTTGGTCAGGCTGCGGCGCTCGAACTCGACGATGCGCTGCCGATAGTGTTCGATCGTTTGCGCCGTCATCACGCTGCGCTGATCGTCCTTCAATTCGCCGTTCAGTTCCTGGGACAGCTTGCGCGCCGCGGCGACCATCACATCGAAGGCCTGCTTCGGATGACGCGGGCCCGGCAGGCCGAGGAAGAAGCTCACCGCACGGGTGCTGAAGTGGTCGATGTCGTCCAGGTCGAAGGTGCCGGGCTTGACGCCGTTGGCCATGGAGAACAGCACTTCGCCGTTACCGGCCATGCTTTCGTGACGGTGGAAGATATCCATTTCGCCGAAGCGCAGGCCGCTCTCGAGGATGTTCTGCAGCAGGGCCGGGCCCTTGAAGCCGTCACCGTCGCGCGCCACCACGTTGATCACCAGCACTTCCTCCACCGGAGGCAGGTCCTGGGCCGGTGCAGCATGGGTCTTGCCGTTCTTGGCGGGCTTGGCCGGGGTGCCATCGTCCACGGGGTTGAGCAGGGTCGGTACCGGCTCATCGAGATTGAGGTCGCCCTGGTGCGGTTCGCCGCGGCGCTTGTTCAGCTCCTTGGCGCTCATGGGCGGCAGGTCTTCCTCGTCCAGCGAGGGCTCCTGGTGGCGTTCCTTGACGCGGACGGGCCCCATCAGGCCGGGGTCCTCGTCGTCATCGGGGAGATTGGAGAAGCTGCGATCGAGCTTGAACTTGAGTTTTCCCTTGCCGCCGCTCATGCGGCGCCAGCCATCGAACAAAATGCCGGCGATTACGATGATGCCGATGACGATCAGCCACTCGCGCAGACCGATATCCATTAATCCTGTGTCCCCTGGTCAAAAAATATTCTGATGATGGTGAAGAAAGGACATCCGGTCCCCTGAAAACGTGGCGCCCAACTCCATGTTCTGAATGGCGTTTTCCACGTGCGACAAAAGTGGGCATTAAGCTAGCACGGCCAGCCCAGCAGAGAAACCTCTGATAGAGGCTTCACGGCCCCTGGAGCGGTGAGGATTCTCCCCGCCCGGTCAGGCCTCTACGAGGGAAAGAGCCTCCTCGACATCCACCGCGACCAGACGCGAGCATCCCGGCTCGTGCATGGTCACGCCCATCAGTTGATCGGCCATTTCCATGGCGATCTTGTTGTGGGTGATATAGATGAACTGGACCTTCTCCGACATCTCCTTCACCAGGCGGGCATAGCGCCCGACGTTGGCGTCGTCCAGCGGCGCGTCCACCTCGTCGAGCATGCAGAACGGCGCGGGGTTGAGCTGGAAGATGGCGAATACCAGGGCCAGCGCGGTGAGCGCCTTCTCGCCACCGGAAAGCAGGTGGATGGTGCTGTTCTTCTTGCCTGGCGGCCGCGCCATGATGGCGACGCCGGTGTCGAGCAGGTCCTCCCCGGTCAGCTCCAGATAGGCATGGCCGCCACCGAAGACCTTGGGGAACAATGCCTGCAGGCCCGAGTTGATCTGGTCGAAGGTTTCCTTGAAGCGGTTGCGGGTCTCCTTGTCGATCTTGCGGATGACGTTTTCCAGGGTGTCCAGCGCTTCCACCAGGTCGTCGTTCTGGGCGTCCAGGTAGCGTTTGCGCTCGGATTGCTGCTGGTATTCGTCGATCGCCGCGAGGTTGATCGGCCCCAGGCGCTGGATGCGCGCCGCGAGGCGTTCGAGTTCTTCTTCCCAGGCCGCTTCGCTGGCCTCGTTGGGCAGCGTGGCGAGCACGCCGTGGAGGTCGTAGCCGTCTTCGTGAAGCTGGTCCTGCAGGGTCTTGCGGCGCACGCTCAGGGCTTGCCAGTCCATGCGCTGCTGCTCCAGCTGGCCGCGCAACAGTTGCGCTTGCTGCTCGGCCTGGGTGCGGCGCTTCTCGGCGTCACGCAGCTCACGGTCGGCATCTTCCAGGGCCAGGCGGGCGAGCTTGAGCTCCTCCTCCACACCCATGCGCCGGTCCAGCAGTTCTTCGAGCTTCATGCGCAGCTCTTCCAGTGGCGCGGCGCCCTCTTCCAGATTGAGGTTGAGCTGCTCGCGGCGCTCTTCGAGGCGCTCGAACTGCAGGCTCAGGCGCTCCAGCGCCTGGCGCGTGGAATCATGCTGGGCACGCAGGGAGCCGACGCGCACGGCCAACTGGTGTGCTTGGTCCTTGTGCTGCCGGGCCTCCTGGCGGATGCGGTCGAGGCGCTCGCGCAGGCTGTCGCGCTCGGCGAGCAGCTTCTCGCGCTGCTCGGTGTCGGTTTCCATCGCATCCAGCGCGTCCTGCAGGGTGAGGCGTGATTCGCCGAGCTGCTCGTGTTCGATGGCGCGCTGCTCGTCCAGCTCGGCCAGCTCCGCTTCCAGGCGGCGGCGACGCAAGGTGAGCTGCTCGACCTTGGCCTGCTGGGCAGACAACTGCGCCTTGAGCTCGCCCAGGCGGCGGGATTCATCCTGGGCGCGGCGGCGTTGCTGCTCGCGACTCTCTTCCTGCTGGCGCTGGCTGTCACGCAGGTGCTGCAGGCGCTCTTCCAGGGTTTCCAGGGCCGCTTGCTGCTCATCATGCTCAGCATGCAGGCGCTCCAGCTCCTGGCCACGGGCCAGCACGCCACTCTCGGCTTCGCTGGCGCGGCGCACACGAAGGAAATTGCGCCCGACCCAGTAGCCATCACGGCTGATCAGGCTCTCATCAGCGGCCAGCGTCGAACGCGCGGCCAGGGCCTGGTCGAGGCTGTCCACGGGCCGTACCCGCGCCAGCCAGGGCGCCAGGTCGATGGCGGACTCGACCTTGTCCAGCAGACTGCCGGGCACCCGGGCGCCGCCCTTGACGGCAGCCGCCAGGCGCAGGTCGCCCTGGGTAAAGCCGCTCAGGTCCAGGGCATTGAAATCGTCCAGCAGCACGGCTTGCAGGTCGGCACCGAGCACGGTTTCCACCGCCAGCTCCCAACCCGCTTCCACCCGCATGCTTTCAGCCAGGCGCGGGCGCTGGTCGAGCTTCTGGTTGCGCAGCCATTCAGCGGTGCCGCTACCGGGATCGAGCGCGGCCTGCTGCAGGGCTTCGAGGGAGGCGATGCGCCCGTTGAGGCGCTGCAGTTCACCCTGGGCACGCTGCTGGGCCTGGGTCGCCTGCTGGAGTTCTTCACGCAGTTGCTCCAGGCGCTCGACCTGGGCCTCTTCAGCGGCCTGCAGCTCTTCCAGCTGCAATTCACCGGCGGCGAGCTGCTCGCTCAGCTCGAGAATGGCCGCGTCTTCCGGGTCAGCCGCGAGCTGGGCGCGTTCGTCATTGAGGCGGCGCCCACGCTCCAGCAGGCGCTCGAGGCTCTGCTCCAGCTGCTGGATGCGCGCCTGCTGCACTTCGGCCTGACGCCGGGGCTCGGCGCTGCGCTGGTTGAAGCCGTCCCACTGCTCCTGCCAGGCATGCATGCCGGTCTCGGCTTCTTCCAGCTGAGCGGCGGCTTCCTCGGCGGCGGCGGCGCTGATCTCCTGCTCGGGCGCGAGCATTTCCAGCTCCTCGCCCAGGGTGGCCAACAGGGTGCGGTCGTGGCCGAGGTGGGATTCGGTTTCCTGGCGGGCGCGCTCGGCGTCGCGCAGGTCGTCCTGCAACTGGCGCAGGCGCTGCTGGCCGTGCTGGATGCTTTGCTCGACGCGAGCGATGTCGCCGCCCACGGAATAGAAACGCCCCTGTACCAGGTTGAAGCGCTCGGACAGCTCGTGATGACCATCGCGCAGGCGTTCGATGCTGGCATCAGCGCTGCGCTGCTCGGCCACCAGCGCCTCGAAGCTGACCTCCTGGCTGCCGATCACCGCCTCACGCTGGCCTACCTGTTCGTTCAGGGCCTGCCATTTGAGGGCCGCGAGCTGGGCGCGCAGCTGGCGCTCTTCGGCCTTGTATTCCTGGTACTTCTCGGCCGCCTGGGCCTGGCGATGCAGGCGTTCGAGCTGGCGTTCCAGCTCTTCGCGCAGGTCGGTGAGGCGGGCGAGGTTCTCGTGGGTGCGGCGGATGCGGCTCTCGGTCTCGCGGCGGCGCTCCTTGTACTTGGAGATGCCGGCGGCTTCCTCGATGAAGTTGCGCAGGTCCTCGGGCTTGGCCTCGATCAGCTTGGAAATCATCCCCTGCTCGATGATCGAGTAGCTGCGCGGCCCCAGGCCGGTGCCGAGGAAGATATCGGTGATGTCGCGGCGCCGGCACTTGGTGCCGTTGAGGAAATAGGTGTTCTGCCCGTCGCGGCTGACCCGGCGGCGAATGGAGATTTCGGCGAAGGCCGCGTACTCGCCCACCAGGGTGTTGTCGGAGTTGTCGAAGATCAGCTCGATGCTGGCCTGGGCCACCGGCTTGCGGGTGTTGGAGCCGTTGAAGATGACGTCGGTCATCGACTCGCCGCGCAGGTTCTTCGCCGAGCTCTCGCCCATTACCCAGCGCACGGCGTCGATGATGTTGGACTTGCCGCAGCCGTTGGGGCCGACGACCGCCGCCATGTTGCTGGGGAAGTTGACCGTGGTCGGGTCGACGAAGGATTTGAACCCCGCCAGTTTGATGCACTTGAGCCGCATCCCTGCCTCCCTCGGTCAGTGAACGATCAGCGCCCGGCCAGCGCCGCAAGCACCAGTTGGCAGTTGTGCTGGCCATAGGCGTGCAGCACGTCGCGGATGCGCGCCGGCTCACGGGCGATCACCGCCTGCAGCAACTCGGCGAACGCCAGCATGAACTGGGCCATCTCGCCTTTGCGCTGTTCCAGCGCCAGGTGATAGGTGCGGCTGATGGCCGGCAGCAGGTTCTCCACCGTCTCTTCCAGGTAGGGGTTGTCGGCGAAGGGGAAGGCGGCGCGCATGATGTCGAAGCTGGCATCGACGAAGTTGCCGATGTCGTGCTCCTTCAGGCATTCCTCCAGGCGCAGCTGGATGGCGCGGAAGGGGGCGAGGTCCGCTTCGCTTTTCCAGCGCTGGGCCACGGCGTTGGCCAGGAGGATGTACATCTCCATCATCAGCGCATAGAGGCTCTGCACGTGATGGGGGGTGAGCTCGGAAACCTGGGCGCCACGGCGCGGCAGGATGTTGATCAGGTGGCGGCGCTCGAGGATCAGCAACGCCTCGCGCACGGAACCGCGGCTGACGTTGAGGGACTGGGTGACCTTCTGCTCCTGAATGCGCTCGCGTTCCTTCATCTCCCCGCGAATGATGCGCTCGGCGAGGTGGCGGGCGATCTGTTCGGCGAGGCTGTCCGGTGCCTTGAACGTCATGGTTTTCCTTCGGTCATGGAGGCTGGGAATGTCCGTAAGGCGCCCTCGGCGATAGCTCCGGCGTTGCTATATCGGCCCGGGAACGCAGCAGCTTCAAGGGATTGCGGCCCGCAGCGGAACGCTGCAGGGGGCGAAGTGTAACACAGGGTGTTACCTGGCAAAGGTGACAACAAGCGGGCATTCAGACCTAAAGGTCGGTCGCCGGGTGGGGCTGGGAAGCGCAGGATTGTCTGACAATTTTACAAGAACCCATCCACCTCGACACGGAGAACACCCATGTTCGAACGCCTGCCTTCCAACTGGATGCTCGCCCTGAAAAAGGTCGGCTACTGGATCTGGCTGATCCCGGTTGCCGGAATCCCCATGAGTTTCTACTGGTCGCTGGACAGCAGCTACGCCAATGCGTGGCCCTGGCTGGTGATCACCGTGGTCTTCGGGGTGATCCCGCTCCTCGACGCCATCGTCGGCCGCGACCCGGCCAACCCGGATGAAGCCGAGCAGGTGCCGGAGATGGAGCGCCAGGACTACTACCAGGTGCTCAGCCTGGCCACCGTGCCGCTGCTGCTGGGGATGCTGGTCTGGAGCGGCTGGGTCTTCATCCACCACGAGGACTGGAACTGGGTCGGCCGCCTCGGCTGGCTGCTCTCGGTGGGCACCGTGATGGGTGCCATCGGCATCACCGTATCCCACGAGCTGATCCACAAGGACCCGAAGATCGAGCAGAACGCCGGCGGCCTGCTGTTGGCGGCCGTCTGCTACGGGGGCTTCAAGGTCGAGCATGTGCGTGGCCACCACGTCCATGTGTCGACGCCCGAGGACGCCTCCTCCTCGCGCTACGGGCAAAGCCTCTATGCCTTCCTGCCCCATGCCTATAAGCACAACTTCCTCAATGCCTGGCACCTGGAGTCCGAGCGCCTGAAGCGCAAGGGCTTGCCTGCACTGCATTGGCGCAACGAGCTGATCTGGTGGTACGCCATCAGTGCAGCCTTCACCGTCGGTTTCGGCCTGGCGTTCGGCTGGCTCGGCGTGCTGTTCTTCCTCGGCCAGTCGGCCATGGCCTTCACCCTGCTGGAGATCGTCAACTACGTGGAGCACTACGGCCTGCACCGGCGCAAGCTGGAGAACGGCCGCTACGAGCGGACCAGCCCGGCGCATTCCTGGAACAGCAACTTCCTGCTCACCAACCTGTTCCTCTTCCATCTGCAGCGCCACTCCGACCACCACGCCTACGCCAAGCGCCGCTACCAGGTGCTGCGTCACTTCGACGACAGCCCGCAACTGCCCAACGGCTATGCGGGGATGATCGTCCTGGCGCTGATCCCGCCGCTCTGGCGCGCGGTAATGGACCCCCGCGTGCGGGCCTACTACGCCGGCGAGGAACACCAGCTGACGGATTCCCAGCAGGCCGCCTGACCGCCCTCCCCACCCCCACCGTTCGACCGACGCCCCCGCATGGGGGCGTCGGCGTTTCTACACTTGCAGATGACTGGCACGGATTAAGCAACTTTGCCGTACCAGAGCGGGCGCGCCGCCCTTATAGCCCATCGGCATGAAGATTTTCTGACTTTTGAGTCAAATATTTATTGACCAGAAAGTCAGGGGATTCTAAATTCGCGGCCATACGAGCCCTCGTAAAAACAATAAAGTGCCTGGAGGTCGTCCTTGATCCAGTTTTTAGTCAATCGGGAGCTGCGCACCGAGCGCGATCTCGATCCCAACGTCACCGTGCTCAACTACTTGCGTGAACACCTGGCCAAACCCGGAACCAAAGAAGGCTGTGCCTCGGGCGACTGCGGCGCCTGCACGGTCGTGGTCGGCGAGCTGGAGGGGGATCGCATCCGCTATCGCACCCTCAACTCCTGCCTGACCTTCGTCTCGTCCCTGCACGGCAAGCAGCTGATTTCCGTGGAAGACCTCAAGCACAAAGGCCAGTTGCACTCCGTGCAGCAAGCCATGGTCGACTGCCATGGTTCCCAGTGCGGCTTCTGCACCCCCGGCTTCGTCATGTCGCTGTTCGCCCTGCAAAAGAACAGCGACGGCTACGACAAGGCCCAGACCCTGGAAGCCCTGGCCGGCAACCTGTGCCGCTGCACCGGCTACCGCCCCATCATCGACGCCGCCGAGCAAGCCTGCTGCCAGAAACAGCCGGACCAGTTCGACGCCTTCGAGGCCCAGACCGTGGCCCAGCTCCAGGCCATCGCCCCGCGCGAGACCGCCGAGCTCAACAGCGGTGACAAGCGCTGCCTGGTGCCGCTGACCGTCGCCGACCTGGCCGACTTCTACACCGCCAACCCGCAAGCCCGCCTGCTGGCCGGTGGCACCGACCTGGCCCTGGAAGTCACCCAGTTCCACCGCGAACTGCCGGTGATGATCTACGTCGGCCACATCGACGCCATGAAGCGCGTCGAGATCGGCCCCGACTTCATCGAGATCGGCGCCGCCACCGCGCTCTCCGACTGCTACAGCGCCCTGGCCCGCGAGTACCCGGACTTCGGCGAACTGCTGCACCGCTTCGCCTCGCTGCAGATCCGCAACCAGGGCACCCTGGGCGGCAACATCGGCAACGCCTCCCCCATCGGCGACGCCCCGCCGCTGCTGATCGCCCTGGGCGCGAAGATCGTCCTGCGCAAGGGCAACCAGACCCGCACCCTGCCGCTGGACGAGTACTTCCTCGACTACAAGGTGACGGTGCGCCAGGAAGCCGAGTTCATCGAAAAGATCCTCGTGCCGCGCGCCCGCACCAACCAGGCATTCCGTGCCTACAAGGTCTCCAAGCGCCTGGACGACGACATTTCCGCCGTCTGCGCCGCCTTCAACCTGGTGATCGAAAACGGCGTGGTGCGTGAAGCCCGCATCGCCTTCGGCGGCATGGCCGGCATTCCCAAGCGCGCGGCAGCCTGTGAAGCCGCGCTGGTGGGCGCCGCCTGGTACCCGGGCGTGATCGAGCGCGCCTGCGAAGCCCTGGCCCAGGACTTCACCCCGCTGTCGGACTTCCGTGCCAGCAAGGAATACCGCCTGCTGACCGCACAGAACCTGCTGCGCAAATTCTTCCTCGAACTGCAGGCCCCCGAAGTCGAAACCCGGGTGACTGCCTATGTGTGATTTCAAGCATGTCGCGCACCAAGCGCCGCACCCGGCAGTTGCTGGCCAGGAAGCGCAGTACCGTCGGCTTAATCTGCACGTCGCGCCCGTCACCGTTCACGCGGGCGCAGCAGTCGTTGGAGGCACAGAGCATGTCTAACCACCACAAGATCAAATCCCAGGAAGAACTGGCCGCGCTGTTCCGCGCCGACATCACCAACGGCGTCGGCAAGAGCGTCAAGCACGAGAGCGCGCCCAAGCACGTGTCCGGCGAAGCCGTTTACGTCGACGACCGCCTGGAGTTCCCCAACCAGCTGCATGTCTATGCCCGCATGAGCGACCGCGCCCATGCCCGCATCCTGCGCATCGACACCACCCCCTGCTACGCCTTCCCGGGCGTGGCCATCGCCATCACCGCCGAGGACGTTCCCGGCCAGCTGGACATCGGCCCGGTCGTGGCCGGCGACCCGCTGCTGGCGGACGGCAAGGTCGAGTACGTCGGCCAGGTGGTCATCGCCGTTGGTGCCGACAGCCTGGAAACCGCCCGCAAGGCGGCCATGGCCGCGATCATCGAATACGAAGACCTGGAGCCGGTGCTCGACGTGGTCGACGCGCTGCGCAAGAAGCACTTCGTCCTCGACAGCCACCAGCACAAGCGCGGTGACTCGGCCAGCGCCCTGGCCAGCGCGAAGAACCGCCTGCAGGGCAACCTGCATATCGGCGGCCAGGAGCACTTCTACCTGGAAACCCAGATCTCCTCGGTGATGCCCACCGAGGACGGCGGCATGATCGTCTACACCTCCACCCAGAACGCCACCGAGGTGCAGAAGCTGGTGGCCGAGGTGCTGGGCGTGCACATGCACAAGATCGTCATCGACATGCGCCGCATGGGCGGTGGCTTCGGCGGCAAGGAAACCCAGGCCGCCGGCCCGGCATGCCTCTGCGCGGTGATCGCGCACCTCACCGGCCGCCCGACCAAGATGCGCCTGCCGCGCGTCGAAGACATGAGCATCACCGGCAAGCGCCACCCGTTCTACGCCGAGTACGACATCGGCTTCGACGACAACGGCCTGCTCACCGGCATCGAACTGGAACTGGCGGGCAACTGCGGCTACTCGCCGGACCTCTCCGGCTCCATCGTCGACCGCGCGATGTTCCACTCGGACAACGCCTATTTCCTCGAACACGCCACCATCAACGGCCACCGCTGCAAGACCAACACCGCGTCGAACACCGCCTATCGCGGCTTCGGCGGCCCGCAGGGCATGGTGGTGATCGAAGAGATCATGGACGTGATCGCGCGCCACCTGGGCAAGGACCCGCTGGAGGTGCGCAAGACCAACTACTACGGCAAGGACGAGCGCAACGTCACCCACTACTACCAGCCGGTCGAGCACAACCTGCTGGATGAGATGACCGCCGACCTCGAGACCAGCAGCGAATACGCCAAGCGCCGCGAAGAGATCCGCGCGTTCAACGCCAAGAGCCCGGTGCTGAAAAAGGGCCTGGCGCTGACTCCGGTCAAGTTCGGCATCAGCTTCACCGCCACCTTCCTCAACCAGGCCGGCGCGCTCGTGCACATCTACACCGACGGTTCGATCCACCTGAACCACGGCGGCACCGAGATGGGCCAGGGCCTGAACACCAAGGTCGCCCAGGTGGTGGCCGAGGTCTTCCAGGTGGACATCGGCCGCATCCAGATCACCGCAACCAACACCGACAAGGTGCCCAACACCTCGCCGACCGCGGCCTCCAGCGGCACCGACCTGAACGGCAAGGCCGCGCAGAACGCTGCCGAAACCATCAAGAAGCGCCTGGTGGACTTCCTCGCCATCCACTTCAAGGTGACCGACGAAGACATCGAGTTCAGCAACGAGCAGGTGCGCGTACGCGACCACTACCTGTCCTTCGAGGAAGTGATCCAGCTCGCCTACTTCAACCAGATCTCGCTCTCCAGCACCGGTTTCTACCGCACGCCGAAGATCTTCTACGACCGCGACAAGGCCAGCGGCCGCCCCTTCTACTACTTCGCCTACGGCGCTGCCTGCGCGGAAGTGCTGGTGGATACCCTGACCGGCGAGTACAAGATGCTGCGCACCGACATCCTGCATGACGTGGGCGACTCGCTGAACCCGGCCATCGACATCGGCCAGGTGGAAGGCGCGTTCGTCCAGGGCATGGGCTGGCTGACCATGGAAGAGCTGGTGTGGAACGCCAAGGGCAAGCTGATGACCAGCGGCCCGGCGAGCTACAAGATCCCCGCCATCGCCGACATGCCCATCGACCTGCGGGTGAAGCTGGTAGAGAACCGCAAGAACCCCGAGCAGACGGTGTTCCACTCCAAGGCCGTTGGCGAGCCGCCCTTCATGCTCGGCATCGCCGTGTGGTGCGCACTCAAGGACGCCGTGGCCAGCCTGGCGGACTACAAGGCGCAACCGAACATCGATGCACCGGCCACTCCGGAGCGTGTGCTCTGGGGCGTGGAGCAGATGAAGAAGCTGCAGCAGGCGGCCAGCAAGCCCGCTGCCAGCCAGGTAGAGCCCGCCTGACGGCGGGCCGGGAGCCGAGATGAACAGCCAACCCGCCTTCAGCCGCGAAACCCCGGAACAGCAGGCCGCTCCCGTCCTGCCGACCGAAGCCTTGCGTCGCCCGGAACAGGATGTCTGGCGCCTCTCGCGCTCCGCCAAACCCCTGCGTACCTGGAGGTTGAGCAAATGAGCTGGATCAGCGCCCTGGCCGAACTCCAGCAACGCAGCGAAGCCTGCGTGCTGGTGACCATCATCGAAGAGCGCGGCTCCACCCCGCGCAATTCCGGCTCGAAGATGGTGGTCAGTGATGACCGCATCTACGAAACCATCGGTGGCGGCCACCTGGAGTTCAAGGCGATGGAAATCGCCCGGGAAATGCTCCGCACCCGCACCCAGGACACCCGCCTGGAACGCTTCAGCCTGGGCGCCAGCCTCGGCCAATGCTGTGGCGGTGCCACGGTGCTGCTGTTCGAACCCATGGGCCAGCCCCAGGCGCACATCGCCCTGTTCGGCGCCGGCCACGTCGGCCGCGCCCTGGTTCCGCTGCTCGCCAGCCTGCCCTGCAAGGTGCGCTGGATCGACTCGCGGGAGAACGAATTCCCGGCATTCATCCCGGCAGGCGTCGAGAGGGTGGTCAATGATGAAGTGGTCGATGAAGTCGAGCGCATGCCCGTCGGCAGCTACTTCATCGTCATGACCCATAACCACCAGCTCGACCTGGAGCTCACCGCAGAGATCCTCAAGCGCAACGACTTCGCCTACTACGGCCTGATCGGCTCGAAGACCAAACGCGTGAAGTTCGAACACCGCCTGCGCGACCGCGGCTTCGCCGCCGAGACCGTGCAACGCATGCGCTGCCCCATGGGCATCGCCGAGGTGAAAGGCAAGCTGCCCGCCGAGATCGCCATCTCCATCGCCGGCGAGATCATCGCCACCTACAACGCCACCTTCGGTCAGAAGGAAGAAGGCCAGGACGTGAAGAAAAGGGAAACAGTCGCCAAACTGGTGCCCTCTTCCCGCCGCGAACAGGCCTGACACCCCGATTCATGCAGAAGGACGCCGAGCTGCTTCAGCTCGGCGCTCGCCTGCGCGGAGCCCCGACACGGGGCATCACGATCACGAAAGAACGAGATTCAACATGACCAGCCCTGTAAAAGCCTATCGCGCCGCCATCCTGCACAGCATCGCCGACCCCGCCGAGGTGGGCATCGAGCAGTCCTACGAATACTTCGAGGACGGCGTGCTGGTGATCGAGGACGGCAAGGTCGCCCGCGCCGGCAATGCCGCCGACCTGCTGCCCGGTCTCAAGGGCGTGGACGTGCGCGAATACCGCGACGCCCTGATCACCCCCGGCTTCATCGACACCCACATCCACTACCCGCAGACCGGCATGATCGCCTCCTACGGCGAACAGCTGCTGGACTGGCTGAACACCTACACCTTCCCCACCGAGAAAGCCTTCGCCGACAAGGCCCACGCGGCGGACGTGGCGGCCATCTTCCTCAAGGAACTGCTGCGCAGCGGCACCACCACGGCCCTGGTGTTCGGCACCGTGCACAAGCAGTCGGTCGACGCCTTCTTCGAAGCCGCCGAAGCCCTGGACCTGCGCATGATCGCCGGCAAGGTGCTGATGGACCGCAACGCCCCCGACTACCTGACCGACACCCCGGAAAGCGGCTACGCCGACAGCAAGGAGCTGATCGAGCGCTGGCACGGCAAGGGCCGCCTGCACTACGCGGTGACCCCGCGCTTCGCCCCCACCAGCACCCCGGAGCAACTGACCCTGGCCGGCAAGCTGTTCGGCGAGTTCCCGGACCTGTACATGCACACCCACCTCTCCGAGAACAAGGCGGAGATCGAATGGGTGAAGTCGCTGTTCCCGGAGCGCAAGGGCTACCTGGACGTGTACGACCACTACGAGCTGATCGGCCCACGCGCGGTCTTTGCCCACGGCGTCCACGTCTGCGACGACGAGTGCAAGCGCCTGGCGGAAACCGGCTCGGCCGTGGCCTTCTGCCCCACCTCCAACCTGTTCCTGGGCAGCGGCCTGTTCGACCTGCAGAAGCTGGAAGAGCACGGCGTGCGCGTGGGCCTGGGCACTGACGTCGGCGCCGGCACCAGCTTCTCCCAGCTGCAGTCGCTGAACGAGGCCTACAAGGTCATGCAGCTGCAGGGCAAGAAGCTCGACCCGTTCAAATCCCTGTACCTGGCCACCCTGGGCGGCGCCCGCGCGCTGTACCTGGACGACAAGATCGGTAACTTCGCCAGCGGCAAGGACGCGGACTTCGTGGCCCTCGACTACCAGGCCACCCCGCTGATCGCCTACCGCATGCAGCAGGCCAAGACCATCGAGGAGAAGCTCTTCGCGCTGACCATCCTCGGCGACGACCGCTCCGTGAAGGAAACCTTCGCCGCCGGCCGCTCCGTGCACAAACGCGACTGATCCAGCGCCCCTCCCGAGAAGCCCCGCTTTGCGGGGCTTTTTCTTTGTGCACCGCCCGTGGGCGAATTCATTCGCGATGGGATATCCGGCCACATGCAGCCACATGCCGGCGGCGGATCTTTCGCGGCTGAAGCCGCTCCCACGGGAAGCACCTGCGACGCCGTGCCGCTGTAGGTCGGGGGCAACCCGACAGGGCTCCTGCGTGGAACCACGCGGGTTTCACCCGCCCTACGGAGCGGACCGGTGTGTAGGGTGGATGGCGCTCTTTTCATCCACCAAGCGACCTTCCAGCCCACACGCATGCCCGCCTCGTGGGAGCGAATTCATTCGCGATGAAGCCAGCAACCTGCGCCCTTTTTCGCGGCTGAAGCCGCTCCCACAGAGGCCGGTGGCCGTTGCGCCAGGCCGTCGGGTTGCACCCGACCTACCCGCCTCCCCCAAACCACCCGCCCACAAAAAAGCCCCGCATTGCGGGGCTTCTTCATTGCGCCAGGCTCAGGCGCTGCGCGAAGTGGCGCGGGTGCTTTTCTTCTTGCTCTGCAGCAGGTGCGAGAACACCGCGTGCAGGTCATCGGAGGCGGTCTCGCCTTCGAGGTTGAGCTTGGCGTCGACGCTGTCCATGTGGCGCATCATCAGGTCGACCGCGACCTCGACATTGTGCGATTCGATGGCGTCGATGACCTTGTCATGCTCCTCGTCCGAGCAGTGGGTGCGGCTGTTGCTCTCGTAGAGGGCGATGATCAGCGAGGTCTGCGAGATCAGGCTGCGCAGGAAGCCCAGCAGGGTGAAGTTGCCGGCGGCCTCGGCCAGTTTCAGATGGAACTCGCCGGACAGGCGGATGCCCATGCCGCGGTCACCACGGGCGAAGCATTCGCGCTCCTCGATGACCATCTGGCGCAGGCCGGCGATCTGTTCGGGGGTGGCGTTGACGCAGGCCAGTTCGGTGATAGCGCGCTCGATCATGCGACGGGCATAGAAGATCTGCCGCGCCTCCTCGGCACCGGGGCTGGCCACGACGGCACCACGGTTGGGACGCAGCAGCACCACGCCTTCATGGGCGAGGCGCGACAGGGCGCGACGGATGATGGTGCGGCTGACGCCGAAGATCTCACCCAGGGCTTCTTCGCTCAGCTTGGTGGCCGGGGCCAGGCGCTGTTCGAGGATGGCTTCGAAGATGTGTGCGTAGACGACTTCGTCCTGGGTGCCATTGCGCGTGCCTTTGGCGGCACGCGGCGGCTTCTTCAAACTGTGTTCAACGTCGTTCATGGGGGCCCACGTAGAAGGTTTCGAAAGCGGCAATAGGGCTGACACTACGCCGAGTCGGCATCGTATTGCCAGCCTCCGGCGGGGAAAGCCTCGGAAAAATGTGCGCATTGTACACAATCTGACCGAACAAAAGCAGTGCCGCTCCGCTCAACCTCACCTCTACAGGGCCCTGGAGCCCTCCGGCAGCTCCAGGCGCAACCCCATGCGCCGCCCCTCGCTCACCAGATGGTCACGCATCAGCGAGGACGCCAGCAGGCTGTCCCGTCGGCGGATGGCCTGCACCAGCGCTTCGTGCTCGCGCACCCGCTCCTGCAGCTCGTCGCCGCGCTGGCGCAGCAAGGCATCGCTGCGGGCCAGGGCGTCACCTGCCTGGGTCACCAGGGACTGGAAGATGGGGTTGGTGGTCAGCGAGCCGAGCAATTGATGGAAGCCTATATAGGCCTCGACGAAGGCATCCATGTCGTCATCCTCGGCGGCATCGCGCAGGTCCATCAGGCGCAGGCGCAGGCGGTCGAGGTCGCTTGATGCGATGGATTGCGCCACCAGGCCGACGATGAAGGGTTCCAGCGCATAGCGCAGCTGGATCACATCCTCGATGCTGTGGTCCCGGGGCGCCGTGATGGCGTGCTCTGTCGCCTCCCGCCCCAGCACCTGCACGCCCTTGCCGGGCAGCGAGCGGACCATGCCGAGGGTTTCCAGCACCGTTACCGCCTCGCGCAGGCAGGGCCGGCTTATGCCCAGTTGCTCGGCCAGCTCTCGTTGGCCCGGGAGCATCTCGCCGACGGGCCAGCGCCCCTGCTCGATGGACTCGCGCAGGGACTGGACGATGGAACCCACCAGGGTCGATGAGCTGTTCACTGTGATTTCCTCCTTGTGAAACCAGGCGAGCCGGATCGGGCCGCAGCATCATGCAGCCCACCAGCATCGTTCTCAATCCGCCGTTGTGCTCACACCACTGCGATCCTTGAAGGCGAAACCCTGTTCGCCGGCCAATACGCTGCGGGCGCGGCCCAGGTCGATGTCCTTCTCCCAGCGGGCGATGGCCACGGTGGCGATGCAGTTGCCGATCAGGTTGGTCAGCGCCCGGCCGATGCCCATGAACCAGTCCACCGACAACACCAGCACCAGGCCTACAACGGGTATGGCCGGTACGGCCGCGAGCGTGGCGGCCAGGATCACCAGCGCCGAACCTGGAATGCCGTGGGCGCCCTTGGAGGTCACCAGGGACACCAGCAGGATGGTGATCAGGTCATTCATCGCCAGCGGCGTTCCGGTGGCATGGGCGATGAAGACGATGGCCAGGGTCAGGTAGATGGAGAAGCCGTCCAGGTTGAAGGAATAGCCGGTGGGAATCACCAGACCCACCGTGGAACTGCGGATGCCCAGGTGCTCCAGCTTGCGCATGATCTGCGGCAGCACCGCATCCGAGGAGGCGGTGCCGAGGACGATCAGCAATTCCTCGCGCAGGTAGCCGAGGAACGGCCACAGGCGCAGCCCGGAAACCCGCAGCACGGTGCCCAGTACCAGCAGCACGAACACCGCGCAGGTGGCGTAGAACACCACCACCAGCCCGCCCAGGTGGCGCAGCGAATCCACGCCGTACTTGCTGGTGGTGAAGGCGATGGCGCCGAACACGCCGATGGGCGCCAGGCGCACGATCATGCCCATGATGCGGAAGATCACATGGCTCATCTCGTTGATCAGCCGGGCCACGCCCGAGGCGGCCTCGCCCACCTGGTTCAACGCACAGCCGAACAGCACCGAGAACAGCAGCACCTGGAGGATGTCGTTGCTGGCGAAGGCGCCAACGACCGAGGCCGGGATCAGCCCCATGACGAAGTCCACCGGCCCGTGCAGGTCGCCGGTGCGCGAGGTGTAGAGCGCAGCGTCTCCGGCCGGCAACTGGCCGAGATCGATATTGGCGCCCACGCCCAACCCGCCGCCATAGGCCACCAGCAGGCCGATCAGCAGCGCCACCGTGGTCAGCACCTCGAAATACACCACCGCCTTGAAGCCGATGCGGCCGACCTTCTTCAGGTCACCCGCCCCGGAAATGCCGCTCACCACCACGCAGAACACGATCAGCGCGATGAGCATCTTGATCAGCTTGATGAAGCCATCGCCCAAGGGCTTGAGCTGCGCGGAGAACTCGGGGAAGCCGATACCGCAGAGGATACCGATGACCAGGCCAATGACGACCTGCAGGAATATCGAGCGCGAGCACCACTTGAGCATGGGGGAATCTCCGTTGCGGTGCCCCCGGAGCGCTGGCGTGGCTACGCCCTTGTGCGAGATCCGGAGGCTTTGTTGTTGTGGTCTTACCGGTCAGTCCAGCACGCGCAGTCTATGCCCCCAAAAAGCTGCACACAAGCCGACAAACATTAATTGACTTTTTTGTACACAAACACATAATCCGACTGCGTACTTTTTGACCCAAAAGTCAGAAATCTCGCACTGCCCCGTGAGGCACCAAACCTCAGGCTTTTCGCTGCGCAAGGGACCCAGGTAACCAGCCGGCCGAAACAGCTAAAAACAACTAAATGAGAGGTACCTGCTGTGGAAAGCACCAAACAACAAGAACAAGGAACGTATGCTGCGAGCCCTCCCGCCAAAGGCCTGCTTGAACGCCTCTTCAAGCTGACCGAACACCGCACCACCGTGAGAACCGAGCTGGCCGCCGGCCTCACCACCTTCATCACCATGGCCTACATCATCTTCGTAAACCCCAACATCATGGCGGACGCCGGCATCGATCACGGTGCGGCATTCGTGGCCACCTGCCTGGCCGCGGCATTCGGCTGCTTCCTGATGGGCCTCTACGCCAACTGGCCGGTCGGCCTGGCACCGGGCATGGGCCTCAACGCCTTCTTCACCTACACCGTGGTCAACACCATGGGCTACAGCTGGCAGATCGCCCTCGGCGCGGTGTTCCTGTCCGGCGTGCTGTTCATGATCCTGACCTTCTCGCGCATCCGCGAATGGCTGCTCAACAGCATCCCCAGCAGCCTGCGCTTCGCCATGGGCGCGGGGGTCGGATTGTTCCTCGGGCTCATCGGCCTGAAGACCGCAGGCATCGTGGTACCGAACTCCAGCACCCTGGTGCACATCGGTGACCTGACCTCCCCCGCTCCCCTGCTGGCCGCCATCTGCTTCCTGATGATCGCCGTGCTGGAATATCGCCGCGTGTTCGGCGGCATCCTGATCAGCATCCTCACCGTCACCCTGATCGGCGTCGGCCTGGGCATCGTCAAGTTCGGCGGCGTCTTCTCCATGCCGCCGAGCCTGGCGCCCACCTTCATGGCGATGGACATCACCGGTGCGTTCGACGTGACCATGATCAGCGTGATCCTGGCCTTCCTCTTCGTGCACATGTTCGACACCGCCGGCACCCTGATGGGCGTGGCCCAGCGCGCGAACCTGGTGAAGGAAGACGGCCGCATCGAGAACCTGTCGAAAGCCATGAAGGCCGATAGCGCCTCCAGCGTGTTCGGCGGCGTGCTCGGCGTACCGCCGGTCACCAGCTACGTGGAAAGCGCCGCGGGCGTCGCCGCAGGCGGCCGCACCGGTCTGACCGCCGTCACCGTCGGCATCCTCTTCGTCGCCGCCATGTTCTTCGCCCCGCTGGCCGGCATGATCCCCGCCTACGCCACCTCCGGCGCGCTGATCTACGTCGCCATGCTGATGATGGGCGGCATGGCCCACATCGACTGGGACGAGCACACCGAAACCATTCCCGCGATCGTCACCGTCATCATGATGCCGCTGACCTTCTCGGTCGCCGACGGTATCGCCCTGGGCTTCGTGACCTATGTGGTGATGAAGGCCTGCACTGGCAAATACCGCGAGGTATCGCCCAGCCTGTATGCACTTTGCGCCATCTTCGTCGCCAAGTTCATTTTCCTGTAAGCTCGCCCCGCAACACCCCAAGGCCCTGGCGCTGAAGCGCCAGGGCCTTTTCATTTCCCGGAGACGAGCGAATGAGCCTGGAAACCTGGCTGCTGTTCAGCAGCGCCGCGCTGGTGGTGATCCTGATCCCCGGCCCCCTGTCCCTGCTGATGGTCAGCAACAGCCTCAACTACGGCATCCGCCGCTCTCTGCCCGCCTTCCTCGGTGGCGTCAGCGCCGCCACCGGGCTGCTCGCCGCCTCCGCGCTCGGCCTCGGCGCCCTGCTGCTGGCCTCCGAGCAACTGTTCAGCGCACTCAAGCTGGTGGGCGCGCTCTACCTCTTCTACCTCGCCTGGCAAAGCTGGAAGCAATCGCGCAACGCCGCCAAACCGGTGGCGACCGAGGAGCAACCGGTCAACCCGGGCTTCCGCGCCCTCTACTGGAAAGCCTTCGGCCTCGCCGCCAGCAACCCCAAGGACATCCTCTTCTTCGCCGCCTTCCTGCCCCAGTTCATCAGCGCCGACCGCCCGCTGCTGGGCCAGCTCTCGGTGATGATCGCCACCTGGGCCGTGCTGGACCTCGCCTGCAAGCTCTTCTACGGCCTCAGCGCCCACGCCGCCGCCCGCTACCTGCGTTCCGGCCAGGGCCAGGCCTGGTTCAACCGCGTCAGCGCCGGGCTGTTCGGCGCAGCGGGGACGGCGGCGCTGATCTCGCGCTGACGCCTTCCGCCGGCTCGACAAGGGCGGATTTCCGCCAGAAACACCCAGAAACGTGGCGGTTTCCCGCCATGAATTCCCCGCAGCGCTCGCAAGCGCTGCTCCGCAGGACCCAGAATCCGTGCCTCAACGCGCCTGGTACGGGTCTTGCCATTGCATCGCCAACGAGCCGACAAGAACAAGACTGGCCGTGATTCAGGTACTGACCGCTTTCCCCCTGGTCAGCGCCTAGACTTGCTCTTGTCAGCCGTAGTAGCGCTACCCGCGCATGGATCTGCTTACAACTACAAGAGGAAGTCCCATGTTCAAACCCACGCTAAAAGCTCTCGCCTGTGCACTCGCCCTGGGTGCCGCCAGCCTGGCGCATGCTGCCGATCCCATCGTCATCAAGTTCTCCCACGTCGTCGCCGAACACACGCCCAAGGGCCAGGGCGCGCTGCTATTCAAGAAGCTCGCGGAAGAACGCCTGCCCGGCAAGGTCAAGGTCGAGGTCTACCCGAACTCCTCGCTCTTCGGCGACGGCAAGGAAATGGAAGCGCTGCTGCTGGGCGACGTGCAGATGATCGCGCCCTCCCTGGCCAAGTTCGAGCAGTACACCAAGCAGGTGCAGCTGTTCGACCTACCCTTCCTGTTCAACGACATCCAGGCCGTCGACCGCTTCCAGCTCAGCCCCGAGGGCCAGGGCCTGCTGAAGTCCATGGAGAGCAAGAACATCACCGGGCTGGGTTACTGGCACAACGGCATGAAGCAGCTCTCGGCCAACAAGCCCCTGCGCGAACCCAAGGACGCCCGCGGCCTGAAGTTCCGCGTGCAGGCTTCCGCCGTGCTCGAGGAGCAGTTCAAGGCCGTACGCGCCAACCCGCGCAAGATGAGCTTCGCCGAGGTCTACCAGGGCCTGCAGACCGGCGTGGTCAACGGCGCCGAGAACCCCTGGTCGAACATCTACTCGCAGAAGATGCATGAAGTGCAGAAGTACATCACCGAGTCCAACCACGGTGTGCTCGACTACATGCTGATCACCAACACCAAGTTCTGGAACGGCCTGCCGCCGGATGTACGCAGCGAGCTGGAGAAGATCACCCAGGAAGTCACCGCCGAGGTGAACAAGCAGGCCGAAGCCCTCAACCAGGGTGACAAGCAGCGCATCATCGAAGCCAAGACCAGCGAGATCATCGAGCTCACCCCCGAGCAGCGCAACGAATGGCGCGACGCCATGAAGCCGGTGTGGAAGAAGTTCGAAGGCGAGATCGGCGCCGACCTGATCAAGGCCGCCGAAGCGGCCAACCAGGCTCAGTAACCGCCAGCCGGCGCGGGACCACCGCGCCGGCACCGCCTCCAGCCATCGGGAGACACCATCCATGAACGCCCTAAGGCGCGTCTGGGACCACTTCGAGGAAGGCTTCATCGCCTTCCTCCTGGCGGCCATGACGCTGGTCACCTTCGTCTACGTGATCCTCAACAACCTCTACACCCTCTTCTACAACCTCGCCGACCGCTGGGAAGGTGCCAGCGAAAGCCTCTTCGCCATCGGCGACAGCATCATGGGCATGGCCCAGGCCATGACCTGGAGCACCTCGCTGACCAAGGCCCTGTTCGCCTGGCTGATCTTCTTCGGCCTTTCCTACGGCGTACGTACCGCCGGCCACATCGGCGTCGACGCCTTGGTCAAGCTCACCTCGCGCAAGGTGCAACGCATCATCGGCGTCATCGCCTGCCTCTGCTGCCTGGCCTACGCCGGCCTGCTGGGCGTGGCCAGCTTCGAGTGGGTGCAGACCCTGTTCACCGCCGCCATCGGTGCGGAAGACCTCGGCCACTACGGCGTCATGCAATGGCATATCGCCCTGATCGTGCCCCTCGGCTTCGCCATGGTCTTCATCCGCTACGGCGAAATCCTCGTGCGCCTGCTGCAGAACCGGCAGACCGGTCTCGGCCTGGCCGATGAAGCCGCCGACGCCCTGAAACTCACCGAGCTCGAGGAAGGCAAGCAATGACCATCCTGTTCCTCTTCCTCCTGCTGTTCCTGCTGATGTTCATCGGCGTGCCCATCGCCATCTCCCTGGGCCTCGCCGGCTCGCTGACCATCATGCTGTTCAGCCCCGACTCGGTGCGCTCGCTGGCCATCAAGCTGTTCGAGACCTCCGAGCACTACACCCTGCTGGCCATTCCCTTCTTCCTGCTGGCCGGCGCCTTCATGACCACCGGCGGCGTGGCCAAGCGCCTGATCGACTTCGCCAACGCCTGCGTCGGCCACATCCGCGGTGGCCTCGCCATCGCCGCAGTACTGGCCTGCATGCTGTTCGCCGCCCTCTCCGGCTCCAGCCCCGCCACCGTGGCCGCTGTGGGCTCCATCGCCATCGCCGGCATGGTGCGCTCCGGCTACCCGCAGGCGTTCGGCGCCGGCATCGTGTGCAACGCCGGCACCCTGGGCATCCTCATCCCGCCGTCCATCGTCATGGTGGTCTACGCCGCCGCCACCGAAACTTCGGTGGGCAAGCTGTTCATGGCGGGCGTCGTCCCCGGTCTTCTACTTGGCCTGGTGCTGATGGTGGCGATCTACATCATCGCGGTGAAGAAGAACCTGCCTGCCATGCCCCGCGCCACCTTCCGCGAATGGCTCAGCGCCGCGCGCAAGGCGATCTGGGGGCTGCTGCTGATGGTGATCATCCTCGGCGGCATCTACTCAGGCATGTTCACCCCCACCGAAGCCGCCGCCGTCGCCGCCGTCTACTCGGCCTTCATCGCCCTGTTCGTCTACAAGGACATGAAGCTCAGCGAAGCGCCCAAGGTGCTGCTGGAGTCGGGCAAGCTGTCGATCATGCTGATGTTCATCATCGCCAACGCCATGCTCTTCGCCCACGTGCTGACCACCGAGCAACTGCCCCAGCAGATCACCGCCTGGGTCATCGAAGCGGGGCTCACCCCCTTCATGTTCCTGCTCATGGTCAACATCGTGCTGCTGGTGGCCGGCGCCTTCATGGAGCCCTCGGCGATCATCCTGATCCTCGCGCCCATCCTCTTCCCCATCGCCATGAAGCTGGGCATCGACCCGATCCACCTCGGCATCATCATGGTCGTCAACATGGAGATCGGCCTGATCACCCCACCCGTGGGGCTCAACCTCTTCGTCACCTCCGCGGTGACCGGCATGCCGCTGACCTCCACCATCCGCGCCGCCATGCCCTGGCTGATGATCCTGCTCGCCTTCCTGATCCTCATCACCTACGTGCCCTGGATCTCCCTGGCACTGCCCAACTGGCTGGGTATGAGCTGACTGTTCGCAGATACAAAAAAGCCCGGCTTAGTGCCGGGCTTTTTTATGGGGGCGCAAGAGCACTCGATTCAATGCTTCAGAAGCCAAAGCGCAGGTAGTCGACAGCACTCGCTTTGCGTGGAAAAGCTCATTGGAACGCTCTTTCTCTTGTACTGGAAGCAATCACGCAGTGCTGCCAAGCCGGTAGCAGCCGAGGAGCAACCGGCCAAGCCGGGCTTCCGAGCCCTCCACTGGAAAGCCTTCGGCCTTGCCGCGAGCAACCTGAAGGGCATCCTCTTCTTTCCCGCCTTTCCACCCCAGTTCATCAGCGCCGACCTCCCACTGCTGGGTCAGCTCTCGGTGATGATCGCCACCTGGGCCGTGCTGGACCTCGTCTGCAAACTCTTCTACGGCCTCAGCGCCCACGCCGCCGACCGCTACCTGCGTTCCGGCCAGGGCCAGGCCTGATTCAACCGCGTCAGCGCCGGGCTGTTCGGTGCGGCGGGAACAGCGGCGTTGATATCTCGCTGAAACGGTTCCTCTGAAATGACGAAGCCCGGCGGATGCCGGGCTTTTTATGATGGGGCGAGAGGGCTTAGCTGCAGGCGCTCAAACGAGCTCGTCGAACTACTCAGCGAAACAGACACAAGAATCCAGCAGCAGATTGACCGTACCGGCCAAGCCGCAGCCACTCACCCCGCTATCAGAGTGGAGGACAGGGAAAGCGGATCCACCTGCTCAACGCATACCACTGTAGGGATCCGCAATCGTTGAGGACATCTCAGCTTCTGCCTCCTCAATTGCCTCTCGACTGGCAATGGACATCACCTGCCTATCAAGCCCTAGAAGAAATTCCCAGGCTTCTACCAGTCCTAATTTAGATACGATCGACAAGGCGTAATCGGTTATTTCTGGCTGGTCTCGCCAACATAAGATGATCAACTGTTCGACACGAGATTTCAGCGGCTCTGGCAATAAAGAATATGTATGCCATTGGCGGTCAGCCAACTCGTCAAGCGCCTCCATGAACGGGAGCACTTCCATATCACCTTGTGTCTGTAGAAGCGTTTCGATTTCATAGCGAACAGCTTCAGGTGCTGCTTCCTCGGTTAATGATCGATGGCACTCAGAGTTTTTCATCATCAAAAAATTCATTAGCAGTATTCGACCCTCTTCGTCTTAGCAAGGTTACTACCGTTGTAACACCCTGAGAGCAATAGCACACTTATGCACTCTCTCAACCAAGAGAGTCCCAGCGAATATAAAAGCACTCAGTAAACTGACCCTACCAGCAACGATCACCCTAAATAGGGTGCCACCATCACCCACATGCACATGCCGAAACCCTCCTTGGCAACTGAGTGCCAAATGGCGCTCACATGACTAGACCGAAACACCACCTCCATCTAAACATGCGCGAGCAGACAAAAGTATCATACGACAGCTCCAGCCACGCCTTTCAAGAAGCCTATCAAAGCTCATCAAACATTTGCCGCTCATAGAACTGCATTTCTGGAAACTTAGCATCACTATCAAATATCAAAGCATGCCCTTCATGCTTTTGCAGAAAAGCTTGAAGCGCAAGCCAAACTCTGCCCTCATCAACCCATTTCATCTCCTGCTCGGAGAACATCCCCTGTAAAACCAGCCTCTCCCCCTTCGCAATTTTTTTACCGAAATTCAGAGACACCTCACAATCCCTACAGCAAATGTTATAATAATCACCCACTACAAATTCCTTCAGCAACTCCATTAGAGCCTAGCAATTACGACAAACTGCAAAAATAAAGACAGGGAAAGAGCTCACTGAGCCTATCACTTGGCAGAAGCCTATCAACAGAAAAATCCACGCTCGTTGAAACCGCAACTCCCTTACGGAGCTCCGAAGGAAAGTCATTGATTGACCCAAGCACACCAGGGACCATAAACCTGTAATAATCCCCCATCTTGGATTCACCTATATGCCCGACGGGGTAATCATCACCAGGAAAACTCCCTTCCACTGCATGATAAACATAGAACCCCTTGTTTTTAGCCACGTTGGCATCCGCAAACCGGCCTCTCCTTAACAACTCCTCTTGAAGCCTGCCACGCACTTCCTCTCGAGAGGAAAACTCACGCCACATAAATGCAGAGTACAGATCCACCTCAAACGAACCGCCTTTATCTTGGGGGTATTCCACGTACTCAGCAGACTCCTCCCATATGAACTCATTCATCTTATCTAGCAATATCTCAACCTGATCAACCCTCAATAACTGGCTTGGTAGACCTCCAAAACCGTTATTCACCATCATTGCCAAGCAACCATTTATATCGATAGCAAACCACGTATGTATAACGCCAAAGCCAGGCACCCAATCCTTGCCAAGCATCGTCATACCCTCCTGTTTAGAAACGAACGCTACTCCTGCTCACCCGCAATTTCACGCCAATACGTTGATGGTATTCGCTTTTCCAGCCAGCCCGTAGGGAGTTCAACGGCACACATACTCAAATTTCGTTCAAACAGAGCTCCAGAAGATAAAAAATCGACATCACCAGACGACGATGGATAATTACCACTTCTATTGAAATTCTCCCAATGCTCAATCCCAGCACCCAAATATAATCCAATAGAATAGATCGCTTCGCTCAGCGAACCATATATAAACTCTACGAGTAGCCCACCTTCATCGTACCCATACGTATCAAACTCAACTAGAACTCTATTACCTGCAGCGATGCTGACCGACCTTACCAAGCCGGGATACTCATCTAGCAAGTGCTTGCTTACGCAAACGCTGTTAGTAGAGCCAACGGAAATATAAGCCTCAATTTCTGAAATATTCATCATTACAGTTCATGCAAAAATGACTATCCATACCTTGCAACCGTGATCGTCGATAACGCTTACTTGGATCTACTTATCGCTTAGCGCCCCGACGGGATCGGCAATGAAGCGATACGCTCTCGACCCTTCAAATAGTCTTGTCAGTCGCTCCAGAGAGGGCCCTACAACCCGTCCATCTTGGCCGAGAACGATCAGACAGTCCGCGTCCCTGGCAAGATCAGAAAAAAATCTCAACTCATCTACCACTGCCTCACGGGCGTCGACAAAAACCACCACATCATCTGTCCAGAGTTCCACCCGCGTACCGTTATCGCGCCCAAACATAGCCGCCTCTTCGCTCCAGGAGCCGGATAACGGATACCGAGACTCGACGCGCGACCGAATAAGTGGGGAAACGCCCTCTCCCATCCAGTAATCAGGGTACTGCTTGTTCTCGTCGAACTCAGAGTCGACAGAATGGGGTTTGTATTCGTCTAGGCTCAGAGGAATACATCCATATACTTTCAGCAACCCGGATGTGGGAACCAGATAGATCCTGAAATGCCAGACAGCCATTCTTGGCTCCTCTATTCTTGATAAGCGCTAACTAGTCGGCAGGACATTCCGTTTGCGGATGACATAGATCAGTGCAATGCAATAGAGCATTACAACCAACCCATAGCCGACGCTAAAGATTAGCATCGAGTAATCAAACGCAGTTGCGAAGTCCGCTTTCTCGATCTCCATCACATGCCCCTCGACGCCCCAAGAGGCCCCGGTGATAAGGCTAATCACCAAGGCCGGCATATAAGTCCAGAGCACCACGAAATGAGGACGTCCCTGCACCTTGCTGGCCAGCAACCACGACACCATGTAAAGCGCCGATACCACCGCTGCGCTGAGCCACATTCCCGTGTGAGCGTCCAGTGGGATAGCAGCAGGCGCTCTCCAAGTACTGGCATGGTGATCAGCACCATGACGCAGGACAAGAACAGGAAGAAGGCGATGAGAATAAGGGAGAGTGCACGCATGACGTTCCTTGTGAACGGGCTACACAAGCGCGTCCTGTAGCTCCATAACCACGGGGCGCGGGGACTATTCGGTCAAGCACCCCGGCTTGCCACAATCGCGGCCACTTGAAGCGGAGGATGAAACGTTCTCGGATTGCTCGTAGGCCACCTCGTCGAAGGGCGGGTCGGCGAGCACCTGGGCGACGAAGGTATCGACGATCACCCGCACGTTCGCTCCTCGAGCATCCCCAGTCGGGATCAGGCCGATCCTGTGCTCGGTGTGATTGACGATCTCGTAAGCGCGGAGCGGCTTCTCACCTTTGCTGACAAGGAAGCCGATACGGCTATCCCAGTATGTCGGGGCGGGCACGAGGAAGAAGGTGAACGCACTCAGGAACATCCTGGGGATGTTGTGCCACTGCCAGTAGTTGCTCTGGGAAATGACCACCAGGTTGTAGCCGTTCCGATCATAGCCCTCGGTCACCTGCTCGAACGCCCCGGTACCTCGCAGATAGTTGCGAATGAGAGGCGCCGGTACATCTCCACTCATCACGACATTGATGGGGGGCAGCGGCTCGCCGAGTACGATGTCCGGCTCCTTGAGCGTGTGATGGATCTGGCAGCCTGTCAGGAGCAGTAATGCTGCAAGCAATAGCATGCACTTCTTCATTTCAGCTCCCCGGACATCAGCGCCTTGTAGACAGAAGCTTTGGGGCCGTTCTGGTCGATAATCGTCGGATAAGCACCATCGAGGTACTTGAGGTCGAGTTCTTCAATGGAAGGCAACTCAGGGTGCGCCGTCCTTGCGAGCGCTAAATCCCGCTCCGGATGGCGGCTATGGAAATAGGTACAGGCATTCCCGACGATAATGCAGGCGCTGCGGAAATCACCGATGTAGTAGGCCTTGCCAGCCTCCAGATTCAGCGGAATCGAGAAATCCTCCCGACTCCAGGAGCGAGTACGCCCAGTATCGAACCAGACGTTGAAGAGCTCATAGCGTCCAGGCTTCAACGGCATCACGAACAACGAGCCAACTCCTTTCGATCGATCACGTACATCTCGAGGCGTCTGGACGAACCAACCATTGAGCGACTGTGCAGAGGCGAACTCATGACCGCCGCGCTGGCGCAGTAGCAGTTTCTGCTCTTCGGCAGCGATATAGGCATCCGACCAGATACCCACGACACCGATCAGATAACTGGTGCCAGAAGTGGCGGTAGGTTCGTAGGAGGCAGGTACCGATGAGGTGGGCATGCTGTAGCAGCCCCCCAGACTGACAAGGGCAAGAGCGATAAAGAATTTCTGGAGCATTAGGCGACCGATAACGAAGAAAGAAATGGCTGTCCCGACCGGGTAATGGCCGGAAGCAAAATATCTGAGGGGAGTGACGCCGGCACCGTAACCTGTGCCGGCACTATCGACTTAACGTCAGTCTTTTGCTTTCAGCAGGACATACGCCTCACCGCCACTTCGGTCATGAGCGAGGATGAAAACCTGGCCGCCGAGCGTGACCATGGAAGGAGCGGTTTGCGCAACCGGAGTGCCGGATAGACCACGAGCAGAGTCCAGCAATTGCCGGGTAAGGCTTTCGTCCCGCTGCGAAGGCGTGGTCACAGCACACTCCTTCCCTGCCTGGATCTGGACACTCATGCTCTTGTCAGCGTTGAAGCCCGCCATCATGAAGCCCATATCGGTAACTTCGACACCAAATTTCTTGGCGACCACTGCGGCCTGAGAGAAGTCGGGCGCAGTCTTCAGGCAGATATCACGGAAGGCCTGAATAGCAGCAGAAGGTGCTTCATTAGAGGCAACTGGAAGAGTTGCTGGATCTTTATTGGAACAGGCAGTCATAAGAGCCATGACCGCGACAAGACAAGTACGTTTCATATTTCCTTAACACCCTTTCATTTACAGCCTATTCAGATCATAGCCCTAGCACATGCCCAAAGAGCTCAACTATAAGCAGCACAACAAACCATTGACCGGCATCCGCCCAAGCAGACTTTCACCCCTCACCCATCGCCCAGTTACACAGACAGAATATATTTCTTCCTCAACCCGACTAAGGTAGTAGGCAAACACGTAATACTGATCACTCTTTAACCTTGAAAGCCCATCACTTCCAATACTGCACACAGCATAAGATTAAGCAAATTGGGTCAATCACACTCGCGAAGTCGCCTTCCCCCAGCAGTTAAAAATTGAATTCATCTTATTTTGAAGGTCACTGCTTTCAGCACTAGAGAACCCCACACCATGAGCTGAGAAAAAAGCCTTCATCACATTGAAGAAAAGCCAGATCTGCTCTGGGTGAATACCATCCCAAGGATGACTTATCTACGCGACTCGAAAACAGTCACTACATACTTTCAGTGGAGTCCCTCTCACTAGGAAAAATTTTAATGCACATTTTTCAAAGAGCGCAGCCAAACACTCCCCAGATAACCATCTAGCAAAACAAAGCCGATCATCTATCAGGCAGTACATTACTAGTAGGCAGCCATTAAAAAACCTCTAAAAAGCTCAACTCACCAATAACATCGACCCTTAAATCCTCGTAGCCACACACAGAGAAATCATTAGGCTTACTGCATAATCCATGACACAAAAAAACTTGCTCTCGGTTATCCATAACAAACATAAGCCCCACCTCATTTGGCAGATCTTCGTACATCACATCTATAGGCTTTCGCTTTATCAGAAAAACACGTTCTATTTTTTTACCAGAAATCTCACGCCATACGCCTTGGCTAAATCTTTCATCATCATGAAAGACAGGGAAAAACTCCTCATTTCTTTCAATTTCCAATTCAGCCTCCCCCTTTTCCTCCCCCTCTCGCTCCATCCAAATAATTAGCGAATTCAAAGAGTCAGCACTAGTAAAGCCAGCAACCTCCCCCGACCCCAAATAAATAAGAAGCGTCCCCTCAGTGAAAGAAAAGAGCTCACTGTCTTTGATTTTAAATAAATTTATAAATTCCCCTGCCGGCCACCAACCAAACCTAACAGCCTTCAGAATTTCTTTACCCTTCAAGCGCCTAAGAACATCAAAACTTTTACTAGGCACATCAGAATCACTAGCAGCCATTATTTCGCCACTTCAATTAGCTTAGTTTTAGTGCGTTCATTCCGAGCCCTCTTCTAGCACCAGAAAAAGTGGGGACCAGAAGAGCCGACAAACCATGTTTAATCAATCAACCCTGGGTCTAGCCGATAGAAAATGGACGCACTGAGAAACCTCCGGGCTATTGTGCCACTGCAAGTAGCTGCTGGGGAATAATCATCAAATTGTGGCAATTCCGAACATTGCGCTGATTTATTTGCTCGGGCGACTCGCTCCCCACAGATGAACGAAGATCACAAGCATAGAACTTACAGCCAGTTACTCAGATACGAATCTAAAACCAAAAGGAATGTGGCTACTCAACTTGTAGATATCTATGACACGACCAATATCTTTATCTTCTCGAATCCCAAAACCAGTGCTATCACTATAGTATGGGGGAACTTGATACCATGTTCCCGGATACTCTCCTGCCATCCTAAAAGCCTCGACTGCAAAATTACCATCCTTAGAAATCTTCATATATTTTGCTTCCGGCCTTTTAGATGGTTTCACCCTCAATGCCAATAGTTTTTCCTCTAGAGCATCAAACTCAGACTTAGCCAGTATTCTAAGTGTCGGATCATTACCAACCTGCTCACCGAGCAACCGCCCATCTGGCCTAAACAACTCGTCCCACCTCTTCAAATCTGCTACAAGCTTCACAGGATCAGGAATTTTATAGCCACAGCCCCGTAAAAAAACTCTCATACGCGCCTGATCAAGTGCATCGGAGAAGCCCGCCGACAACTTATTGTCGTATTTAAATTTCAGCCCCTTACAAAAATCGACCTTGGACGCATCCCATTTCGCAAGCAAAAGTGGCGAGACTGGCTTAACTTGCATACTAGCCAACAAAGGCCATATGAGAATTTTGTCTAAATCTCTTCCAGCATCCCCCTTGGAGACTCTCTCTGACGCATATAGATAAATGGAATAAGGAGATCCACCAAGCGACTCCCAGCAATAGTATTCAACCTTTCTGAAGGTACTAGAGCCACTATCTGCATCCGAATAGAGACGTGCACATCGCCCCAGCGGCCATGCCACCCAAGATGCTCCAACCAATCTGGAGGACCTATCATAGTTACTCAGATAATCGACTCTTTCTTCGAATAGATCTGCCGGAGAAAGAAATAACTCTGCGCGCCCAAAACCTGCCTGAATTTCCACATTATAGCCCCGTAAAAGCTCCCCATCATGGACCTCCCCTAGGCTCTCTACATTGAGGCTATTGCTTCTCACGTCGTAAATATAGCCCGGCCAACTATCATCACATGGCACACGCTTAAATACTTCCGGCAATTCAAAGCTAACCCTCTGCATATCCTGAACTCTTTGTTTTGCCTTTTCGCATAGCGGGTAATAGACACTTCCGTTTCTTTCAACGCCATACTCGACTCTATGAGCGCACCCACTTACAACGATTAAAAACAGAAGCAATAAAAATAGCCGATTCACTTAAGTCTCCTTATCGCCCCGCCTTCATCAATGACTGTGGGAGAAATCACAATATCCCTAATCTTCTCATTAACTCCTCCTGGAGAAGGCGGGCAATTAACACAACTATAATTGCTGTGTGGACTATCCTTACCCATAAGGCTAGCAAGGCTAAAGAAAGCCCCAAGCCCAAGAGCAGCAGGGTCACTTGAGTACTTTGAGTTCCCACCCAGGATATAGGGGAGATCTGCAACGGCATCAGTTTTTGGTAGTCCTAAGGAGGTTTTTTCATTGGGCCTATTTATTTGAAAGACACGAGACTCATCACTCTTAAAACCAGCCTCCTTTGCTACCCCATGAAACTTAACAGCGTCCACCGGCGCCCCGGACAGTTGAATAGAATTAATCTGAACCGAAGGCTTACTTCCCTTCGAAAAATCTAACCCTTTCAGCGCGACCCAAGTAAGCAGCCCTCCCTGACTATGCCCATAAATATAGAGACTCTCAGAGCTTGAGTTAATCCCCTCCTGAAATAGCCCATTCAGATTTCTTGCCGTCCCGGACCGGACCGCCCCCTGAAGATTCTTATCAAATGCAGATTCAATAAGATCCCCCACCAAACCGTGGGTTGGATTATAAGCAAGCACAAAACTGGAGTCTCCATCTCCACTTCCAGACTGCATGAGGCCATTAACAATTGCCTCACTCAAACTATTCATAATTCCATTGGTGAATATTTTCTCTTCCCCGTTCCTGAATCCCTCAAAGCGCGAGACCTCTACTCCAGCAGCCTTGGGCTTCCCGCCTTCATCCAGCACAAGATCACCCTCTGAATCAACTTCCAGCATGGCTTGCACCCGTAGAGGCCTGAGGTCTCCAGCAACTAGAACCGGCAGTTGCGTAAGGAGCCCTCCATTATTTTTCACACCGGGAAGTATTCCGTAGCTTCTGTCCGCCAAACCATCCATCGCGTTTACGAGTAAATCTGGAGCCCACGCTAGCGCAGCCACCAACTTATCATGCTCTGCAGCAGATAGCGCTTGATCTCTCAGCACACCGAGGTTTGCAAAAGCATCAACGGAATTCCTTCCATAGTTATCAGCATTCTCTTTCCATGTGCGCAGCGTTTCCTTGGGGTTGCTCACCGCCTCCACAGACGACTTGGTTACATAAAGATCTGTACGCTCTTCATGGTCCCTGGTGATCTCGTACGCTTTACTGATATCCCGATTGAGCCCAGCTGTGGAGTCGGCGCCAGTCTCGGAGTCCTTACGCACGATGACGTCGCCATCACCCACAGTGGCGCGGACAATCTGTTGGCGATCCTTCTCGTATTCCCAGCCGTTTACGCTCCAGCCGGCTTCGCCTTCCTTGCCTTTGCCAACCTGGCTGGCATCCTGCGTTGTGCCGCCACTGCTGCCCCCGGCGCTATAGGTACCGCCAACGTTAAGGTAGTAGCCATGCTCTTTGTCCACACCAGCAATGTCGCTGTGTCCCAGCGTGTTGGTGTCCAGCTTGAGGTTGCCGCTATCGGACGCGATGAGTGCGCCGTCGATCTGAGTGTGGTTTTCGGTGCGGATATCCAACTTGTCCTTGGCAGTGATGCTTGTCTGCTCACCTACCCAGTTGGTCTTGCCGGTGGTTTGCCCATAACCGACAGAGCCGCTGAAGCCCGCGCCAGGACCGAAGGTGGCGGTGGCACTGACATCGAACTCCTTGCCCTTCACTTCGCCGGTATCAACGGCAGAGGAAACGTGCAGGTCCCCACCAACACGCCCGACGACCTCATCGCCGCGTAGCGTGGCGCCTGAGATGGTGGTGTCCTTACCACTGTTGAAGTTCAGGCTGTTCCCCGCGTAGAGGTAGGCTTCCTGTTGGCGATCCGCCTCTCTCTCCAGATCGCCCTTGCCCATGTTCACGCTGACATAGACACCCACCCCTTGCGAGCCGAAGGTCAGGCCGACCTCGCCGCCGCCGTTATGGCGGTTGCTTTCGCTGTTGCTGGCGTTTTGCGCGGAAAGAATCTTGAGGTCGTTGCCCGCGTTCAGGTTAATGTCCCGCTCGGCCTTCGCCTCGGTACCGATCAAGCTCAGGTCGTTGCTGGCCTGGAGGTTGATGTCGCGCCCCGCGTCTAGCTGAGTCGCACTGGAGCTGCCCTGGCTGCGGTCCTCGTTCGCGACGCCATTACTGCCGCCGACACCGACCTTGAAGCCGCCGGACGTGCCGCCATGTATGCCGCCCCAGCTCTGCCGCTCCTGGTTCTCCTCGCGGGTTTCGCCCTTGGCCACGTCCAGGGTGATGTCACGCCCCTTGACGTTGATGTCGCGTCCGGCGCCGAGCTGGCTGCCTTTCACCTGCACATCGTTGCCCGCGGTCATGTTCAGGTCGTTGCCAGCCTCCAGAGTGGAAGCACGAGTAGTCTGCTCGGTGATCTCCTGGCTCGAACTCTGCTTGGAGTTGCCCAGTTTCACATCCGCCGTCGGGCCGGCCAGGAACTGGCTGACCGCATCCACACCACGCAAGGCGCTGGAGCCCTGGCTGACGCTGTTCTCACCTTTGCCAGCGTTGCTCACCGCATCCTTGGTGCTGCCGAAGTTGTGATTGAGGCTGATACCCAGGCCCTGACGCTCCTGGACTTCGACATGCTCGATGACCTTGGTCTCGCGGGCAGCATCGATATTGATGTTGTGCCCGGCCTTCAGGTTGATGTCGTTGGATGCCGCCAGGTCGGATCCGATCTGGTTGATATCGCGCCCCGCATTGACGCCAAGGTCCTTCCCGGCAGTGATCTGGCTGGCCGCAGCCGTCTGTTGCTCAAGGCGATTCTTTTCCTGGGCACGATCAGCACCGATGAACAGGTTGATGCCGTTGTCATTACCCGAAATGCCGATACCGACCTGCTTCTTCTTCTCCCAGTCACGTTCGGCATTGCTGTTCTGAGCAGCCACGACGTTGACATCCCGGCCGGCGTCCAGGCTGACATTGCGACCCGCATTGATACCACTGCCGATCACGTTAATGTCGCGCTCCGCCTGCAGCGTCGCATCCCGGTCCGCGTACACCTGGCTGCCAACACTGGTACTGCTCTGCGCCTCGCGACCGGCCTCCTTGGCCGAGGAGATCGACAGGAAGCCACCCGAAGTGGAGAGACCGACCTTCTTCTTGTATTCCTTGGTGAGGCTGTACGCCGTGTCGTTGGCGGAAACGAGGTTGATGTCGCCGGTGTCCTTCACCAGGCCGGCGCGCAATTCCACGTCATTACCCGCGCTGGCTTCACTGGCGCGCAGGCGTATGTCGTTACCCGCCGCGATCACGACATCGTTGCCAGCCTCCAGCTCACTGGCGACCTGGGTCGCGCTGGTCTTGAGCTGGCTCTTGCCGCTCTTCGACATGCCGAGGAAACCGGACTTGGTCTTCTTGCTGTAGGAGCCGTGCTCCTCGACACCGGACAGGATCGCGACATCCCCAGTCGCGCCTACCAGCAGGTCATTACCGGCATGCAGTTCGCTGCCGATCACGGTGACGTTGCGCCCACCGTCGATGTTCAGACTGCCATCGGCCGCCTTGCTGGTGTTGAGGGTGAGATCGCCACCCGCTTCGACGACGGACGCGATATTGGTGCTGTCGTAGCTTTCCCGCTGCTCGGTCTTCTTGCGCCCGAAGGAGCCCTTACTCTTCTTGAAGTAGAAGCTGGCGTCCTCATCCTTCGCGGAAAGCAGGTTCGTGTCCCGCTCGGCATCCAGGGCCACATCCTTCGCGCCCTTGATCTGGCTAGCGACCAGGGTCAGATCCTGGCCTGCCTCGATGGAGATATCACCACCCGCCTGAACGACGGACGCCTGCTGACGAATCTGGTCGTTGCTGCTCTGGACCTTCTTGCTCCGGGAGGCGCGATGGCTCTCATTGGCAGCCGACTCGATGCTGACATCGCGCCCTGCGACCAGCGCCAGCTCCTGACCGGCAGTCACCTTGCTGGCAACTATCCCCAGGTCCTGGCCCGCTTCAGCTCGGAGAGCGCCACCGACCTGAACTTCACTGCCGTGTTGGGTGACCTGCGACTGGGTCGCATAGGACTTCTTGTACCGGGCATCAGCACTGTCCACCTCAGCGACTGCACCGATGGTGAGGTCACGCCCGGCGCTCAGGTTGGCGTTGCCTCCAGCCTTGAGTACGCCGCCCAGATTGTTCAGATCGCGACCTGCGTCCAGATCAAGGCTGTTGGTCGCTTCGATCCTCGCCGCGCTATCAACCGACGCCTGGCTCCAGCTGAAACGCCCGCTGTGCTCGGTGTAGCCGACGGAGCGCTCGTTGGTGATATCGCCCTTGACGGCCGCGACGCTGACGTCCTTGCCGTTGATGATGCCGCCCTGGGCATTGCGGATGCTGTCGGTGGCCAGTAGCGCCAGGCGGTCGCCGGCCTGGATCAGGCCCCTGTTATCGATGTTTTCGGCGCTGGCCTGAAGGCCGGCGCTGGCACGCAGGGTGCCCTTGTTGGCGAGGTCGCCGCCACTGATCAGGCTGACGTCGCGCCCCTGGATCAGCGCGCCGGTGGGTGCGAGGCGATTGTTAGCCTGGGCCAGGTAGAGCACCGGCACCAACACCTTCTCGCCATTCACTACCTGTTCCTGCATCCACACGATGTCGTGGGTCAGGGCTGCGACTTGCTCGGAGGTCAAGGCCACGCCCGGGGCAAGGTTCAGCGCACTCTTGCTGGCGATAGCGTTGTCCATCAGGTAGCGGTACATGGCCTCGTCGCTGTCCAGGCCGGCGATCAGGCGCTGGCCGGTGCGAGCAATGACAGCTTCGCGGATCAGGCGCTGCTCGTAGAGGCCATCACCCAGGCGTTTCTGCGCCTGGTCGGGGTCGAAGCCGAGGCGGCCCAGCAGGTAGTCGGAACTGAGGAAGTTCTTCAGGTTGGCGAAGGCCGGGTTGGTCTCCACCAGGTAGCGGTGGCTGGGGTTGTTGCTGACCTGGAACAGGCCGTTCTGGCCCTGGGGCAGGCTGAAGCTTGGCAGGGCCAGCGGATCAACCGACTGCTGGTGGCTATCCGGCGCCAATTGGGCATTGAGGGTAGCGACCGGCTTGGCATCGCTGCTTACAGCGGTCTGGCCGACACGGCTTGCGCCACGGTCGATCTGCTCGCCCGGGCGCAGCAGGCCGTTCTCGATCGTCTGGGTGCCCTTGATATCGACACGCCCGGCAGCCTGGACCACCGCGTTGGCGATGTCGCCACCACCCGAGGTCTGGGAGACGCTGGAATTGCGCACGCTGCCGATGGCGATGGCGCCGAGCGGCATGGCCGCCGGGTTGTAGTTCGGCGAGTTGGGGTCGTTGTAATCGTTGTAGCGACCGATGTTGGCGATGAAGCCGTAATACTGGCTCTCGCTCTTGGTGTAAATGTAGTAGTCGTAGTAGCGCTTCTCTCCGCCGGCTGCACCGGTATTGAGGAAGTTGCGAGTGTCGAGGCTGATGTCGCCACCGGCGGATACGGTGCTGAAGCGGTTATCGAAATCCCCACCGACGAAGGTCAGGTCGCCGCCCGCGATGAGGCTGGCGCGCGCCGAATCCTGGATGATCTTGAGGCCGAACTCCTCATCCACCACGTAGGAGGCTTCGCAATGATTGCCCTTGCAGTTGTCGGTACCCGTGAGGGTGATACGGCCGCTGGTCTGGCTGATGGTGGAGGCGAAGACATCCTTGCGGTTGATCAGTGAGGCCGCGTCCAGGCGCATGTCGCCCGCGCTTTCGACGGTGCCGGAACGGTTCTCCAGCAACGCCATCTGCCCATTCGCATCGTCCTTCGCCGCGCTCAGTGCGCCCAGGCTGTAGATGTCACCCTTGAGGTTGGTGAGGCTGTTGGCGCGCAGGGCCATGTCGGCGCCACTGAAGACCAGGCCCTGGTTGAGCAGGGTCGGGGCTTCGATGCGCAGCTTCTGCGCGGCGCCGAGGGTGCCGCGGTTGTCGAGGCTGGCGACGATCAGCAGGGTATCGCCCACGGTGCTGATAGTGCCGGCGTTGACCAGGCTGCTGCCGAGGCGGAACTCGCCCTTGCCGCCGCTGCGCAGTTGCGCGCCCTGGCCGAGTTCGGCATTGGCGGCGCTGAGGGTCAGGTCGCCCAGGCTCTTCAGGCTGCCATTGCCCTGGTAGCGGCCGGTGAGGGCCAGTTGCAGGCTGCCTTCGGTTTCGATGGCGCCGTCGTTGGTCCAGTCGCCACCGCTGGCGGTGATGTCGTCGATGGACACCAGCTTGCCGCTGGCGGTCTGGGTGAAGGTGCCGACCTTGAGGTCCAGGCGCTGGGCCTGCAGCAGGCTGCTGTTGGTCCAGTCGGCGACGTCGAGGCTGAGCACGCCGTTGGTGATGAAGCTGCCGCCGGCCTGCCCGGCATCGGCCAGGCTGAGGGCGAAGCCCTGGGTACCGACGTGGCGCAGGGTGCCCTGCTGGTTGCTGAGGCTGGCGCTGGTGAGGCTGAAGCCGGCGTTACCGATTTCCACCAGGCCGCCGTCGTTGTCGAAGCGGCCGCCGATGGCGAAAGCGCTGGTGCCGGTGCTGCCGAGTGCGCGCAGCTTGCCGCCGGCGTTGCTGGCGGAGCCGATGTCGAGGGCGAGGGTCTTGCTGGCTTCGATCAGGCCGCCGTCGTTGGCCAGCTTGCCGGTCAGGGTGAGGCTGGCGCTGTCGCCACCCACAGTGCCGCCCTGGTTGCGCAGGCTGTCGGCATCGACCGTCACCGCCTGCTTGGCCAGTAGCTGGCCGCCGTCGTTGATGACCTCGCCGCGCTTGATGCTCAGGTCGCCCTGGGTGGCGACGATCTGGCCCTGGCCGTTATCCAGGCGGGTGGTGCTGGTGAGCTCGACGCTGTCGCCCTGGATGCGGCCCTGGCCGTTGCCGAGGCTGTCGACGGTGGCCGTGAGGGCACCGCCCTGGGCGTTGAGGCGGCCCTGCTGGTTGCGCAGTTCGCCGGCCGTGAGGGTCAGCGTGCCGTCGCCGGCGAGGACCTTACCGCTGCGGTTGTCCAGGCGGGTGCGGGCGGTGGCCTTGAGCTCGCCGCTGTCGGCCTGGAGGGTACCGCCCTGGTTGTCCAGCACGGCGGTGGTGAGGGTCAGGCCGTCGGACTTGGAGAGGATCAGGCCGTCGCCGAGGTTCTTCACCTCATCGGTGACGGTAACGGTCAGCGCCTTGTTGGCGGCCAGGGTGCCACCGCTGTTGTCCAGCTGCTTGCCATCGACCTTCAGGTCCTGCCGGCCGATGAGTTGGCCACCCTGGTTTTCCAGGGTCTGGGCCTTCACCTGGGCGGAGCCAGCGGCGACCAGCTGCGCGCCCTGGTTGTCGAGCTTCGCCAGGTCGGTAGTGAGGGTGCCTTGGGCCAGCACCTTGCCGCGGTTGGTCAGGGTGCCGCCCTGGATGTCGAGGACGCTGGCGGTGTTGGCGCTGCCGTCGGCGCGCACGCCGGCTTCCAGGCTGCCCTGGTTGTCGATGCGCGCGGCATTCAGGCTCAGGTCGCCGGCGGCAGCCAGGCTTTCCTTCACCTCGACCGTGCCGCCGCTGGTGACGCTGGCCTTGCCGCCGGCGTAGGCGCTGCGGGTCAGGTCGACGTCGGTGGCCTTGAGGGCGATGTCGCCGCTGGCGGCAGTGCGTGCCAGGGTCAGCTTGCCGTTGGCATCGATCTGGATGTCGCCGCCGCTGGCGGCCATGTCGCCGGCGAGCTTCACGCCCACGCCCTGCTCGGTGCCCACCAGGCGGATAGCGCCGGCGTACATGCCGCCGAGGGCGGAGCTGTCGATGGCCAGTTGCGGCTTGGCGCTGCCGTCGTCGGCCTTGGCAGTGACGGCCAGGGTGGCGGCGTCTACCTCGTTGCGGCCAGTGACCATGGCCAGCTGCTTGGCGTGCAGCTCGGCGTTGATCTGTGCACTGCGGGTGATCAGTTCGAACTGGTCGACATTGCCGGCGTTGAGGCCGGCGCCCTCGATGGCGATGGCGCCGCCGTCCACGTCGTAGCGGTCGAGACGGCCGTTCTCCACCACCGGCTTGCCGGTGCTCAGGGTGACCTTGGGCGTATTGATGAAGCCGCAGCCGTCACAGGTGATGCCGTGGGGGTTGGCGACGATGACATGGGCGCCCTGCCCGGCCACTTCGGTGTAGCCCTTGAGCTGGCTGGGGCTGCCGCCGTTGACCTCGTTGAGGATGAGACCAGCGGCGCGGCCGTTGAGGTTGGTGTTGCCGATGATGTAGCCGCCGAGCTGGGTGTTCTGCAGCTTGTCGGTGGCGTTGTTGAGGATCAGCCCCTGCTGGCCGACGTTGTAGTCGGTGAAGCGGTTGTGGGACAGGCCGTTGGCGTTGGGCGTGGCGATATTGACCACGGGCACGCCATTGCCGGCACTGCCGATGCTGGTGTTGCCACCGGCAGCAGCATCCACTGCCAGGTCGGCGGCGGTGGAGACGATGGGGTTGAGGAACATCACGCCGACGAGGAGGGTGGCGATGTTCTGGAACAGGGGGCTGCGAACGTCCATGTACTGGAACTCCGGGCGAAGCTGAAATCAGAAGAAGAGGTCGAAGCGGAAATACACCGGGTGCTCCTGGCGCGTAATGGCGTCAGGACGTTCCAGGGACCGCGCGAAGGTGACCGAGGCGGCCAGGTGTTGGCCACGGGCACTGAACTCGAAGGCGTTGCCGCTGAGGCGGCCGCTCTGGCCGGGGTTGTAGCGATCGCCGTGGATCACCCCCAGGTCGTAGGCGAAGGCGGCACCGTATTCCTGCACGAAGGGCTGCAATGCGGCCCAGGTCACCGGCCGGCGCCAGCGCAGCTGGTTGCGCCAGTAGGCGCCGGTGTCGCCGGAGAGGGATTGCTCCTTGAAGCCACGCACCGAGCTGAGGCCGCCGACGCTGATGCGTTGCGGGCTGTAGAGCACGTCTTCGCTGTGTTGGCCGTTGACCAGGCTGTCGAAGCTGAAGGATTCCCCCAGCAACTGGAAGGACTGCAGGTAGCTGGCGGTGAGGCTGTACTTGTTGTAGCGGGCCTCGGGCGAACCATGGAACGGCGTGCGATCGTGCTGGGCATCGAAGGCGCCGATACCACGCTGCCAGCCGATATCGACGTTGACGAAGGCGTTGCCGATACGGCGGCCATGGTTGAAGCCCAGCTGGGATTCGGTCAGGCGCGGGCTGGAGGTGCCGAGCAGGCTGTTCTCCACGTAGTTGCGCGTTTCCAAATGGGCGATGCCGAGGCTGGCCGCAGTCTTGCTGACGCTGTCGCGGTGCAGCACACGCTCGGCGCGCAACTGGTGGTTCTTGCTCTCGCCGTCGGTGACGAAGGGGAAGCCGCTGTTGTCGTTACGGGTGCGGTAGTAGCTCTGGCTGTAGGCGTAGCTGAAGTTCCACCAGCCGTAGGGCAGGTTGTAGAGAAAGCTCTGGTTGGCCGAGTGCTTCCAGTGGTCGCTGGCCAGGTCCCCGCCGCCACGCAGGCTGAGCTGGTCGGCCAGGCCGAAGGGGCTGTCCCAGTCGAGGCTGGCGCCCCACTGCTGCTCGCCGGTGCTGCGCTGGCCGTCGTTGTGACGGTTCAGGCCCACGCGCCAGGGTTTGCTCGGCTCGCCCTTGAGCTGCACGCGGCTGCCACCCACGTCCGCGCCGGGCACCAGCTCCAGTTGCGCGGGGCGCGACGGCAGGCGGTTGATCTGGTCCACCAGCTGTTCCATTTCACGCAGGTCGAGCACTTCGCCGTTGCGTGCGGGCGACGCCATGGCCAGTTCGCGGTCGCTGGCGATGGCCGAACTGTCGAGGCCTTCGAGCTTGCCTTCGACCACGATGACGTCCAGCTCGCCGTCGGCCAGGTCCTGCTGCGGCAGATAGGCGCGGGAGGTGACGTAGCCCTTGTCGATGTAGTGCTGGGTGATGGCCTTGAGCAGCTCGTTGAGGCGGCCGCTGTCCAGGCACTGGTTTTCGAAGGGCTTGAGCAGCTCGCGCTGGCGCGACGCGGAAATCAGGCTGGCGCCCTGCAGGCGGATGCTGCGGATGTCGAAGCACGGCCCCTGGCTGGTGGGGGTGCTGGGCTGGACGGGAGCCTCGCGGCCGGGCAATTGCTGGAGGTCCTGCAGGCGCTTGCGCTGTTCTTCGAGGATGCGGTCCTGACGCTCGCGGATCAGGTCGCGGTCACCCGCGAAGGGCGCGCCGGGGCTGTCAGCGGCAAAAACAGAAAAAGCGGGGAAAAGCAGGCAGAAGCCCGCAGCGAAAGACTGCAGACGCATTGCGACCGTCCTTGGAATAGTGGCATCTCGACATCGGGGCGGCATTTTTATGGCGCCGGGAACTTTGCTCAAGCCCTTTCCCGACCAAATGCGAACCACTCGTCAGAGAGGGGGCGAAATGCCATCACCCTGGTACGGAAGTGCCATACCCCGCAGTCCAGACAGGACTCTCCTGTCTAGCTCCATGCTGACAGGCACCAAATCGCAGGCAAAAAAAAGCCCGCAGTGTGGACGGGCTGGGAAAAAGGACTCGCTGATGAGTCAGGGGGTAAGACGGGTACTAGCTACCGCGGTAGGTGGAGTAGCTGTAGGGGGAGATCAGCAGCGGTACATGGTAGTGGTCCTGCTCGGCGCTGATGCCGAAACGCAGCACGACCACGTCGAGGAAGGCCTGCTCGGGCAGCTTCACGCCACGCTTGCGGTAATAGTCGCCGGCATGGAAGTGCAGCTGATAGACGCCGGTGGCGTAGCTCTCGCCCTGCAGCAGGGGAGCATCGCAACGGCCGTCGTCGTTGGTGGTGGTGCGGGTGATCAGCTCCATGCCGCCGTTCTCGACGCGGTAGAGCTCGATGCTGATGTCGCTGCCAGGGCAACCGTGGGCGGCATCCAGTACGTGGGTGGTCAATCGTCCCATTGCTTTCCGGGCTCCCGCTGCAGTCGTCGACCCGCGGTTGCCACGCCTCCTCTTCTCGTTGAATTCGGTGCATCCAGGGTGCCTACCGCCCCATGAAAGGGCATCGAGGGCACCGCGATGCGACAAATATAAGACATTATTCTTCAGAATTGTACACAATTATTCGAGAATTTTTCCCACCTCCATAAGAGCTCGGGCAGCTGGCACCATTTTGATGCATACCTCCACCCGACAAGGGTTTTATTGCAAAGAGCTGACCAATCAGGCAAGTTTTTTGCAAACCTGCAGAACGTCGACTTGGGCAAATATTCGATTTACAAAACGCAACGACATTTGTATACAATCACCCATCGCGTTCGCGCAGCCACGGCTCCGCGAACCCTCAATAGACAAGAAGGAATCCAGTAGTGAGCCTCGACTACCCCCGCGACCTGATCGGCTACGGCAGCAATCCCCCGCATCCGCACTGGCCGGGTGAGGCTCGCGTCGCCCTTTCCTTCGTCCTCAACTACGAGGAAGGCGGCGAACGCAACATCCTTCATGGCGACAAGGAATCCGAAGCCTTCCTCTCCGAGATGGTCGCGGCGCAGCCCCTGCAGGGCGCGCGCAACATGAGCATGGAATCCCTCTACGAGTACGGTAGCCGCGTCGGCGTCTGGCGCCTGCTCAACCTGTTCAAGAAGCACGACATCCCGCTGACCATCTTCGCCGTCGCCATGGCCGCCCAGCGTCACCCGGACGCCATCCGCGCCATGGTCGAGGCCGGCCACGAGATCTGCAGCCACGGCTACCGCTGGATCGACTACCAGTACATGAGCGAGGAGCAGGAGCGCGAGCACGTGCTCGAGGCCATCCGCATCCTCACCGAACTGACCGGCGAGCGCCCCGTAGGCTGGTACACCGGCCGCACCGGCCCGAACACCCGCCGCCTGGTGATGGAAGAAGGTGGCTTCCTCTACGACTCCGATACCTACGATGACGACCTGCCCTACTGGGACCCGGCCAGCACCGTGGAGAAACCGCACCTGGTCATCCCCTACACCCTCGACACCAACGACATGCGCTTCACCCAGGTGCAGGGCTTCAACAAGGGCGACGACTTCTACGAATACCTGAAGGACGCCTTCGACGTGCTCTACGCCGAAGGCGCCGCCGGCGCGCCGAAGATGTTGTCCATCGGCATGCACTGCCGCCTGCTGGGCCGCCCCGCGCGCCTCGCCGCCCTGGCCCGCTTCATCGAATACGTGAAGAGCCACGACAAGGTCTGGTTCGCCCGCCGCGTGGACATCGCCCGCCACTGGCACACCACCCACCCTTTCCAAGGCAACGCCCAATGAGCAGCTTCCAGAAGATCACCCCGTCCAGCCTGTCCCGCGATGCCTTCGTCAGCGCCTTCGCCGACATCTACGAGCATTCGCCCTGGGTCGCCGAGAAGGCCTATGACCTCGGCCTGGACGCCAGCGTCGATCAGATCGACGGCCTGCATAAGCGCATGTCCGACATCCTCCTCAGCGCCAGCCACGACGCCCAGCTGGCCCTGATCAACGCTCACCCGGACCTGGCAGGCAAGGCCGCCGTCCGTGGCGAACTGACCGAAGCCAGCACCAGCGAACAGGCCGGTGCCGGCATCCACGAATGCACGGCTGAAGAGTTCTCGCGCTTCACCGAGCTGAACGACGCCTACAAGGCCAAGTTCGGGTTCCCTTTCATCATGGCGGTGAAGGGCAGCAATCGGCACCAGATCCTGGCGGCCTTCGAGGAGCGCATCCACAACTCCCCCGAAGCCGAGTTCAGCCGGGCCCTGGCCGAGATCAACAAGATCGCGCTGTTCCGCCTGCAGCAGATGTAACCCCAGCTGCACGCACGCCGCACCACGTAATGCCCCAGTTCCAAGGCAGACCGTAATGAAGAGCTACGCAGTACCCTTCGAAAAGTACGTCAACCTCGCCGATGCCCGCCTCGGGACCCGAGCACTCTCGGTCACCGACGACTGGTTCGCTGACGTCAACCGCCTGTTCCAGCCGACCGCGGCCGTCTGGAAGGAAGGCGTGTTCGACGACAACGGCAAGTGGATGGACGGCTGGGAATCCCGCCGCAAGCGTTTCGAAGGTTACGACCATGCCGTGATCCGCCTGGGTGTACCGGGCTCGATCAAGGGCGTGGACATCGACACCAGTTTCTTCACCGGCAACTACCCGCCGTCCGCGTCCCTCGAAGGCTGCTTCGTGGCCAACGGCGACCCGGACGAGAACACCCAGTGGAGCGACGTGCTCGGCGCCGTGGAGCTCAAGGGCGACAGCCACCACTACCACGCGATCGACAACGACCAGGCCTTCACTCACCTGCGTTTCAACATCTACCCCGATGGTGGTGTGGCGCGCCTGCGCGTATACGGCGTGCCCCATCGCGACTGGAGCGCGGTCGGCGACAACGAGCAGGTCGACCTCGCCGCCGCCCTCAATGGCGGCCGCGCGCTGGCCTGCTCCGACGAGCACTTCGGCCGCATGGGCAACATCCTCAACCCGGGCCGTGGCATCAACATGGGTGACGGCTGGGAAACCGCCCGCCGCCGCACGCCTGGCAACGATTGGGTGATAGTCGCCCTCGGTCACCCCGGCGAGATCGAGCGCATCGTGGTCGACACCCTGCACTTCAAGGGCAACTACCCCGACAGCTGCTCGATCCAGGCGGCCTTCGTCAAAGGCGGCACCGACAGCCAGATCGAGACCCAGAGCCTGTTCTGGCGCGAACTGCTGCCGAGCCAGAAGCTCTCGATGCACGCCGAGCACGAATACACCGAACAGATCCGGGCCCTCGGCCCCGTCACCCACGTACGCCTGAACGTGTTTCCGGACGGAGGCGTCAGCCGCCTGCGCCTGTTCGGCAAGGTGGCCAGTTAACGCCGGACAGCTTCCGGCAACCCCCGTCACCGTGGCGGGGCGACAGTAAGGATAAGAAGAACAGCATGCGCACTCTCAAGATCGAGCCCCTGACCAAAGAAGCCTTTGCCGCGTTCGGTGACGTCATCGAAACCGAAGGCAGCGAATTCTTCATGATCAACAACGGCTCCACCCGCCGTTACCACAAGCTGGCCACCGTCGAAACGGCCCAGCCGGACGACAAGGCGATCATCAGCATCTTCAGCGCCGAATCCCTGGAGATGCCCCGCCCCATCAGCATGCTTGAACGACATCCGCAGGGCAGCCAGGCCTTCATACCGCTGCTCGGCAACCCCTTTCTGGTCGTGGTCGCGCCCGTTGGCGATGCACCTGTACCGGGTCTGGTCCGCGCTTTCCTCACCAATGGCAAGCAGGGCGTTAATTACCATCGCGGCGTTTGGCACCACCCGGTGCTGACGATCGAAAAGCGGGATGACTTCCTGGTGGTTGATCGCAGTGGTTCTGGCAACAACTGCGATGAGCATTACTTCACCGAGGACGAACAGCTCTTCCTCGACCCCCACCACTAATAAGAGAAGCCCAGCGATCGCCGTGCCGATCGTTCGGGAAAGAGGTACGTACTGTGGAAGCACATCTGACCGAATGGCTGAACCTGAGCATTCGCTGGGTTCACATGATCACCGGTATCGCCTGGATCGGCGCATCGTTCTATTTCGTCTGGCTGGAGAACAACCTCAACCGCAAGGCCCCGCGCGACGGGCTGGCCGGTGACCTGTGGGCGATCCACGGGGGTGGCATCTACCACCTGGAGAAATACAAGCTCGCCCCGCCGAAAATGCCGGACAACCTGCACTGGTTCAAATGGGAAGCCTATTTCACCTGGCTGTCGGGCGTCGCCCTGCTGACCGTGGTGTTCTACCTGAACCCGACCCTGTACCTGATCGCCCCCGGCCTGGACCTCGCCCCTGCGGCAGCCATCGCCATCGGCGTGGGTTCGCTGATCGCCGGCTGGTTCATCTACGACCTGCTGTGCGACTCGCCCCTGGGCAAGCAACCCGCCCTGCTCGGCCTGATCCTCTTCGTGCTGGTGATCGGCGCGGCATGGGGCTTCACCCAGGTGTTCAGCGGTCGTGGTGCCTACATCCACGTCGGCGCACTGATCGGCACCATCATGGTCGGCAACGTGTTCCGCATCATCATGCCGGCACAGCGTGCACTGGTTAAGGCGATCGAAGAGAACCGCACCCCGGACCCGGCCCTGCCGGCCAAGGGCCTGCTGCGCTCGCGCCACAACAACTACTTCACCCTGCCGGTGCTGTTCATCATGATCAGCAACCACTTCCCGAGCACCTACGGCAGCAAGTACAACTGGCTGATCCTGGCCGGGATCGCGGTGATCGCCGTTCTCGTGCGCCACTACTTCAACACCCGCCACGAGAGCAACAAGTTCGCCTGGACCCTCCCGGCCGGCGCACTGGGCATGATCTGCCTGGCCTTCGTCACCTCGCCGAACTACAAGGCCGCCACCGCGCCCACCGCCAACGTCGCCCCGGTCACCGCACCGGCCAAGACCGAAGCCGCAGCGCCGGCAGCCACCACCGAAGCCAGCAAGCCCGCTGAGCAGGCCCAGGCTCCGGCCCAGCCCGCCACCGAGCAGGCGCCCGCTACCGCCCAGGCCAATGCCGGCAGTGCGGACTTCGACAAGGTCCACAGCGTGATCCAGGAACGCTGCTCCGTCTGCCATTCCGCCACCCCCACCAGCCCCCTGTTCACGGCGGCTCCGGGTGGCGTGATGTTCGACACTCCGCAGCAGATCCAGGCCCTCGCGCCGAAGATCCAGGCTCAGGCCGTCGCCACCCAGATCATGCCGCTGGGCAACATCACCCAGATGACCCAGGCCGAGCGTGACCTGATCGGCTCCTGGATCGCACAGGGCGCCAAGACCAACTGATCTCGACCACGACGGGCCGCATCCCCAAGCTGCGGCCCGTGTTTCAAGCCTGCCCCAGGCAGGCTTTTTTTATCGTCTTCCGGCACGGCGTTCCGGTGCACCTCCAGCATCAGGCCCCGCCATTTCTTCCGCGTGCCCCATCCATCGCCCACAGCTGGGCCTGGATGGCAGAAACATGAATACCAGGATCGCAGCCGGCCTTTGCCGGCTGCGGCCTAAACGGCTCAACAAAAACAAAAGCGCCAGAGGTGTTGCATGACCAAGCTGACCGAGCCCGAGCTCGCCATTCCGCCCGCCGATCAACGCCTGCCTCTGCTGCAACTCCTGCTCGTCGGCATCCAGCACGTACTGCTGATGTACGGCGGCGCCGTGGCCGTGCCGCTGATCGTCGGCCAGGCGGCTGGCCTGTCCCGCGAGGAAATCGCCTTCCTGATCAACGCCGACCTGCTGGTCGCCGGCATCGCCACCCTGGTGCAGTCGCTCGGCATCGGCCCGGTGGGCATCCGCATGCCGGTAATGATGGGCGCGAGCTTCGCCGCCGTCGGCAGCATGGTGGTGATGGCCGGCATGCCCGGCGTCGGCCTGCAGGGCATTTTCGGCGCGACCATCGCAGCCGGCTTCTTCGGCTTGCTGCTGGCCCCCTTCATGGCGCGAATCGTGCGCTTCTTCCCGCCGCTGGTAACCGGCACGGTGATCACCTCCATCGGCCTCACCCTCTTCCCCGTCGCAGTGAACTGGGCCGGCGGCGGCAGCAAGGCGGTGCAGTTCGGCGCCCTGGAATACCTGGCGGTCGCCGCCCTGGTGCTCGGCATCATCCTGCTGGTGAACCGCTTCATGCGCGGCTTCTGGGTCAACGTCTCGGTGCTGATCGGCATGGCCGTGGGCTACCTGGTCGCCGGCGGCATGGGCATGGTCGACCTTGCAGGACTGGAACAGGCGCCCTGGTTCCAGGTGGTCACCCCGCTGCACTTCGGCATGCCCAAGTTCGAACTGGCCCCGGTGCTGTCCATGTGCCTGGTGGTGGTGATCATCTTCGTCGAGTCCACCGGCATGTTCCTCGCCCTGGGCAAGATCACCGGCCGCGAGGTCTGCCCGAAAGCCCTGCGCCGTGGCCTGCTGTGCGACGCCGGCGCGTCCTTCTTCGCCGGCTTCTTCAACACCTTCACCCACTCCTCCTTCGCCCAGAACATCGGCCTGGTGCAGATGACCGGCGTGCGCAGCCGCTACGTCACCGCCGTTGCCGGCCTGTTCCTGATCACCCTCAGCCTGCTGCCCAAGGCCGCCTTCCTGGTGGCCTCCATTCCACCTGCGGTCCTGGGCGGCGCAGGCCTGGCGATGTTCGGCATGGTCGCCGCCACCGGCATCAAGATCCTCCACGAAGCGGACATCACCGACCGTCGCAACCAGTTGCTGGTGGCCGTGAGCATGGGGATGGGCATGGCGCCGGTGGTGCGCCCCGAATTCTTCGCCCACCTGCCCCACTGGATGGAACCCATCACCCACAGCGGCATCGCCATGGCCACCGTCAGCGCCCTGGTGCTCAACATCCTGTTCAACATCCTGGGTGAGAAGGAACGCAGCCGACACTGCGCCGCCCACTGAGTTTTGCTCCCACCTGAATGCACCCACCCGGTGAGGACAGGAATTACAGCCCGCCTACAAAGCGGGCTTTTTTATGGCATCCATCTCCGAACGGAACGGCGAGGCACGTAGAGGCTTCGTGCAGGGATGGCGTGCTTCACAGGGCGTTCGGGGGAGGCGCGTGGCGAGTCGATCGGTCGCAGGCAAAACAGCCGATTTTATGTACACAATTTTGATTTATTTTGTTACCCAGCTTGTAAACAGGATGCTATATTCGCAAAACCTGACCCGCAGTTCAGTTTCCGAACGCGAGGCGGCCCGCGGGACGGCTGTAACCCGCAAGCCCACGACCTACAAAAACAACAGGCAGGCTTTGAACGATGAACGCATCCGCCCAGACCGGCACATCCGGCGCCGTCCGCCGCCCGGACCGCGACATGCCCACTGTCCTGCCCTCCCCGTTCACGACATTCCCCACCGCGGCCTTCCCCCACGAGGCCCGGCGCATATCGCACGACGCAGCCGAACAGCCCAGCGCTGAAGATCGCCCGTCGCCGCCCTGGAATCCGAAGACCGACCGCGTCGTCATGCCGAGCTGACGCCAGGACGGCCAACCCGGAATCCCTCCACGCCTCCAGCAAGACCGCCCTGCTCCGTCGGGCGGCTTCCTGCCGGCTGCGTAGAGGCCAACCTGAAGCCCTGAAAAATAAGGAAAACCGCATGAACCTGAAGCATCTGCCTCACTGCATCGCCCTTACCGCAGGCCTCCTGGCGGGAGGGCAGGCCATGGCCGACGGCCCGCTGCTCTGGCAGAACAACAGCGTCACCTACCTCTATGGCAAGGATTTCAAGGTCAACCCGGAAATCCAGCAGACCTTCACCTTCGAGCACGCCAGCGGCTGGACCTGGGGCGACCTGTTCATCTTCGCCGACCAGATCAACTACAACGGCAAGGCCGACGCCAATGCGGGCAACAACACCTACTACGGTGAAATCCAGCCGCGCCTGTCCTTCGGCAAGCTGTTCGATCAGAAGATCGCCTTCGGCCCGGTGGCCGACGTACTGCTGGCCGCCACCTACGAGCGTGGCGAGAACCGCAACCAGAACTACCTGCTCGGCCCAGGCTTCGACCTGGCCATCCCCGGCTTCGATTTCTTCCAGCTGAACTTCTACTACCGCAAGCCCGACGGCATCACCAACAACCCCGCCGGCCAGTGGCAGGTCACCCCGGTGTGGTCGTACACCATTCCGGTGGGCAACTCCGACATCCTCATCGACGGCTTCATGGACTGGGTGTGGAACAACAAGGACGGCACCAGCAGCCACCCGAACGACCTGCACGCCAACCTGCACTTCAACCCGCAGATCAAGTACGACCTGGGCAAGGCCATGAACCTGGGTGCCAAGCAACTCTACGTCGGTGTCGAGTACGACTACTGGAGCAACAAGTACGGCATCGACAACGACAGCTTCCTCGGCGACGAGATTCTCGGCGGCACCGACCAGAACACCGCCAGCCTGCTGGTCAAAGTGCACTTCTGATCAGGTTCGCGGCATGAAAAAAGGGACGGCGCAAAACGCCAGTCCCTTTTTCATGGGGTGGCCCGAAAGCCACCGGGGCCCGCATCAGCTGGCCTTGGCCAGATTGCGCAGGGCCTTGATCTGGTCATGGTTGCGCTGCACGCCGAGCAGTTGCTTCTCGACGATGGAACGCGCGGGCGCCGGCAGCTCCTTGCCCAGTGCTTCCTTGTAGTGCTTCAGCGCCACGTCTTCGCCGCGCTCGCACTCGTTGAGAATCGCCGTGTCGTCCTTGCCGGTGACCAGAGCCTTGAGGTCGATCCAGCGACGGTGCACGGCACCCGCCACGCTGGAGGAGGTTTCCGGGTCACCGCCCATGGAACGGACCACCTGCTGCAACTCGGCAGCGGCGCGTGCACATTCCTGGGAGCGCTGGGTGAAGGTGGCTTTCAACTGGGGATTCTTGATGTCCTCGGCGCATTCGAGAAACCCCTTTTCGCCATCCTTGCTGGTTTCGATCAGGTCGTTGAGAACGGAGATAGCCTTGTGGTTATCCATCGTGCTTTCCTCTTTTCCGCTACGGGTTCCAGCCGAGTTTCTTCCTCAGCCACTCAGGAAAATGGACCGGACGGGATTTCCGATGGTTCAAGGTTTCGGCCACGAGGCAGGCCGGGGCGGTTCACCGCAAGCGGAGCGAGTCGGCGGGATACGGGCCGCCCCACGCGGAGCGGCCCGTTCGTCGATCAGGGTTTGGCGGGGGCGTCCTTGCTCTTCTGCCGCTTCAGGTAATCCACCTTCCACTGCTCCAGGCCCATGTACTCGGAATCGAGGTTGGCCTCGACGCGGTACTGCGCCTTGAGCGCGTCCACCTCGCCCTTGTGTTCGGCCAGGAAGCGGTTGAAGCGCTGGATCAGCTCGGGGTGACGGGAGCTGGAGAGCTGGAAGGTGCCACGGGTGTGCGGCAGCGAGGGGTCGAACACCAGCGCACCCGGGCGGGCACGGATGTTGTCCAGGTAATAGGTGGCGACCACCACGTTGAAATAGGCGCCGTCAGCCTGCTTCTTCAACGCCTGGCGGATCATCTGCCGCAGGTCGTTGCCCTGCACCAGCTGCACCTTGCCCTCGTCGATGCGCGACTGGTAGCCACGGGGCGTCCAACCCTGCACCATGGCCAACCGCTGCAGGGTCTCGACGCCCTGCCCGACCCGCTGGGGCTCCACCAGCACGCCATCCACGTAGCCCACTACCGGCTCGCTATAGGCCATGGGCTTGCCGGCCTTGAGGTCGTCGGCCCATTCGGGGCTGTCCGGGTACTTCAGATCCACCTCGCCCTTGAGCAGGCGCCCGGTGAGTTCGGTGACCGGCACTGCGCGGTAGCTCAGTTCGATGTGCTCGCTGCGGGCGAAAAGGTCCAGCACCTCGCGGGCGAAGCCGCGGTACTCGCCCTGCTCGTCGACCCAGTAGTGCGGCTGGAAGGACTGGCGCTCGACGCCTACCACATAGCTTTCCCCATGGGCGGCGCCCAGGGGCAACAGGCCGGCCAGCAGCCAACCCAGATACCGTGTTCTCAAGAGACTCTCCTTCTGTCGAGGAACAGGGGCCGGCCGCGAGGCAAGCGCGGCCAGCTCGTCATCACTCACCCAGCACCAGTTGGTGGGCGAGGCGGTTGTGGCGCTCGATCACCCGCGGCAGGTCGACCGTCACCAGCTGGCCGTCCTTCACCACCTGGCGGCCGTTGATCACGCTGTGGGAGACCTGGGCCGGGGCGCAGAACACCAGCGCCGCCAGCGGGTCGTGCAGGGCACCGGCAAAGGCAATCTGCTTCAGGTCGAAGGCGACGAAGTCCGCCACCATGCCCGGCGCCAGGGCGCCGATGTCGTTGCGGTTGAGCACCTTGGCGCCGCCCAGGGTGGCGATCTCCAGGGCCTCGCGCGCGGTCATCGCATCAGGGCCGAAGCCCACGCGTTGCAGCAGCAGCGCCTGGCGCACCTCGCCGATCATGGTGGCGCCGTCGTTGGACGCCGAACCGTCGACACCCAGCCCGACCGGTACGCCGGCGTCACGCATGCGGCGGATCGGCGCGATGCCGGACGCCAGGCGCATGTTCGAGCAGGGGCAGTGGGCGACACCGGTGCCGGTACGGGCGAACAGGTCGATGCCGTGCTGGTCGAGCTGCACGCAGTGGGCGTGCCACACGTCATGGCCGACCCAGCCCAGGTCCTCGGCGTATTCGGCCGGGGTCATGCCGAACTTCTCGCGGCTGTAGGCGATGTCGTTGACGTTCTCCGCCAGGTGGGTGTGCAGCGACACGCCGTACTGGCGCGCCAGCACCGCCGCCTCGCGCATCAGGTCGCGGCTCACCGAGAAGGGCGAGCACGGCGCCACCACCACCCGCAGCATCGAGCCGTGGGACGCGTCGTGGTAATCCTCGATCAGGCGCTGGGACTCCTTGAGGATGTCCGCCTCCTTCTCCACCACCGAATCCGGCGGCAGGCCGCCCTGGCTGCGGCCGACGCTCATGCTGCCGCGCGCAGCGTGGAAGCGCATGCCGATCTCCCCGGCGGCGTGGATGCTGTCGTCCAGCTTGCAGCCGTTGGGGTAGATGTACAGGTGGTCGCTGGAGGTGGTGCAGCCGGAGAGGATCAGCTCGGCCATGGCCGTCTGGGTGGAGACCTGGATCATCTCCGGGGTCAGCCGCGCCCAGATCGGGTAGAGGTTGGTCAGCCAGTTGAACAACTCGCCGTCCTGGGCGGCCGGCACCACGCGGGTGAGGCTCTGGTACATGTGGTGGTGGGTGTTGACCAGGCCGGGGATGACGATATGGCCCTTGAGGTCCAGCACCTCGTCGGCGGTCTGCGGCAGCTCGGCGCTCGGCCCCACCTGACGGATGATGTTGTCCTCGATGAACAGCCCGCCCTGCTTCAGCTCACGGCGCTCGCCGTCCATCGTGACCAGCAGGTCAGCGTTCTTCACCAGCAATGTCTTGCCCATGCCTCAATCTCCTCAGCCCTTCAGGGCGCTCTTGTTCTTGAAAAGGAATGCAGCAACGGATCGGGTTGCTGGGAGACGGACCGGCAAGGCGCGCCCTCGAAGACAGTACGGTACGTACGGCGAGAGGGCGCAACGCAGCCGGGCCTAAGCCCAGCAGCCCGATCAGCCGCCGGTGGTGCTCATGAAGCGGACTACCTGTACCTGGGAGTCCGCCTCGAAATGGTGCCGCTCCGGCTTCAGCCTCAGGGCATCCACCAGGGCTGCGCGGAGTCGATCGTTGTCACCGGGGTGGCGACGGATCAGGGCCTTGAGGTCCAGTGCACCTTCGTGGCCGAGGCACAGCACCAGCTTGCCTTCGGCGGTGACGCGCACGCGGTTGCAGTCGCCGCAGAAGTTGCGGCTGTGGGGGGAAATGAAACCGACCTGGGTATTGCTGCCGATCACCTGCCAGTAACGCGAGGGGCCACCGGTGCGATGGCTGCTGAGCAGCAGCTGGAAGCGCTGTTCGACCCGCTCGCGCACCTCTTCGGAGGTGCACAGGGTGACCTTGCGCTCGTGGCTGGAGATGCTGCCCAGGGGCATCTCCTCGATGAAGCTAATATCCAGATCGCGTTCGACGGCGAAGGCCACCAGGTCCTCCACCTCATCGTCATTGCGGCCCTTCTGCACCACGGTGTTGAGCTTGATGCGACGGAAGCCGGCCGCACGCGCGGCGTCGATGCCGGCCAGCACCTGGTCGAGGCTATCGCGACGGGTGAAGGCGGCGAAGCGCTCGCGCTGCAGGGAATCGAGGCTGATATTGAGGCGGGTAACGCCGGCGGCGCGCAGGTCCTGGGCCATGTGGGCGAGCTGCGAGCCGTTGCTGGTGATGGCCAGGTCATCCAGTTCGCTACGGGCGCCGAGCCGGGCCAGCAGGCCGGTCACGCCCTTGCGCACCAGCGGCTCGCCACCGGTCACGCGGATGCGCTTGACCCCGAGCCCGATGAAAGCATCGGCCACGGCGTAGAGTTCTTCGAGGCTGAGTATCTGCGCCCGCGGAGCGAAGACCATGTCTTCGCTCATGCAGTAGGTGCAACGGAAGTCGCAACGGTCGGTGACCGAGAGGCGCAGGTAGGTGATCCGGCGACCGAAGGGGTCGCGCAATGTGCTGTCTTGCATGGTGCAGCCTGCCGCAACACGCGCCGGTCAGGACCCCGGCGGCATGGACGGATGCGGAATAAAAACAGAAATCGCAAATCTTGTATACAGAAACCTTTCGCCCGGCCCCTGCAGCGCCCTACCCGCTTGCTTGAGAGGCCCGGGAGCCCGGTGCTACCATGCCCGACCGCCCGCCAGCCGACCCGTGACGGCACCGGCGAGTGCACAGAGGAGCAGATGTGAGCAGCATTCGCGAGCGCAATAAAGAGCTGATCCTGCGGGCAGCCAGTGAAGAGTTTGCCGACAAGGGTTTCGCCGCCACCAAGACCAGCGACATCGCAGCCAAGGCCGGCCTGCCAAAGCCCAACGTCTACTACTACTTCAAGTCCAAGGAGAACCTCTATCGCGAGGTGCTCGAAAGCATCGTCGAGCCGTTGCTGGCCGCCTCCCACCCGTTCAATGCGGGCGGGCACCCGGGTGATGTGCTCAAGGCCTACATCCGCTCGAAGATCCGCATCTCCCGCGAGCTGCCCTACGCCTCCAAGGTGTTCGCCAGCGAGATCATGCACGGCGCGCCGCACCTCTCCGCCGAGCAGACCGCCCACCTGAACGAGCAGGCCCGCCACAACATCGCCTGCATCCAGAGCTGGATCGACCAGGGGCTGATGGCCAGGATCGACCCCAGCCACCTGCTGTTCAGCATCTGGGCCGCGACCCAGACCTATGCCGACTTCGACTGGCAGATCTCCGTCGTCACCGGCAAGGCCAGCCTCAGCGATGCCGATTACGAAGCCGCCGCCGACACCATCATCCGCCTCGTGCTGAAAGGCTGCGAAGTGGAAGAAGTCCCCCAGGCGCAGAGCGCCTGAGGGGCTCCCCTCAGGCCTTGAAGGTGAGCACCGGGCTGAACCGGGCGATCACCGCCACCGTTTCCTCCTCCACCTGCGAACGCACCACTTCGCCGATCTCCTTATAGGCACCAGGCGCCTCCTCGATCAGCCGCTCCTCGCGGGTGGTGATGCACTGCACCCGCTCCAGTCCGAGAATGCCCGGGTCCTTGCGGCCCTTGAAGAGGATCTCGCTGCGCGACATCGAGCGCCCCGCGCCGTGGCTGGCCGAGCTCAGCCAGCGCTCGTTGCCGAGCCCGGTGAGCAGGTAGGAGTCATGGCCCATGCTGCCGGGGATGAGCAGGTCCTGCCCCGCATAGGCCGGCGTCGCGCCCTTGCGATGCACGTTGCCCACCGCCTCCTGCAGCACGATGTTGTGGGGCACATCCACCAGCAGCGGCGCTTCGGTGTCCGGCCCGAACAGCTCGCGGGTGCGCTGGCGCACCATCTCGGCGATCAGCGCCCGGTTGGCATCGGCGTAATGGGCCGCACTGTGCATGGCCAGCAGGTATTGCCCGGCCATCTCGCCCACCAGGGCGAACACCTTGGACTCGGGGTGCTTCATTCCCTTGGGCCACAGCTCCCGGGCCTTGTCCATCCAGCGACGGCCGACATGGAAGCCGACATCCCGCGAGCCGGTGTGGATCATCACCACCACCTGCCCCACTGACAGCCCGCGCTCGAAGCAGGCGCGCCGGTCCACCAGTTCGGTCACCACCTGCACCTCGACGAAGTGGTTGCCACCGCCGATGGTGCCCAGCCCCGGGTCGCGCAGTACCGCGCGGCCCGTGTTCTGCAGCGCCTCGGGTGCGTAGGCCGCCTCGCCACGGGCGAACGACGACGGGTGCAGCCCGGCCAGTTCACGCGTCACCTGCTCCAGGTCGAGCCGCGCCAGGAGCCCGTCGCGGTTGGAGCGACGCCCCCACCGCACTCCAGAAATCACCCAGCCCACCGGCGAACAGCGCGGTCATGTCGCCCGGCGCGGTGGGAATGTTGCGGGTGCCGCCCAACAGGTCGCCGCGCACCCGCTCCACCCATTCCGCCTTGCGTGCGAGGAAGGCGTCGTAGTGGATGCCCAGCCGATGCAGGCGCATGCCGCAGTTGATATCGGTACCGATGCTCTGGGGAATCACCATGTCGGGGCTGGTGACGATCACCGAGCCCACTGGGATGCCGGAGCCGGCGTGAAAGTCCGGCGTCGCGCAGGCGCAACGCACCTCACCCCCTTCGGGGTGAGACACACCGGCGAAATCCAGCAGCTGCAGCACCGCCTTTTCCTCGATGGGAAAGGATTCGGGCAACAGGATGCTGGCACCCAGGCCGGCGCTGTTCAGTGAGGAAACGGACAGGGTGTTGCCATTGACGCGGCTGATGGCCACGCCGGATCGGGCCAGCTTCTGCTGAACCCGCTTGAAGGGAGTCTTCTTCATGGAATGCTGCTTTTTCGACAGACGAAAAAAGACATCGCCGAATTGGCGATGTGGATGTCCGTCAGCAGCAGAAAGGGACGGCGCGGATGGTAGCGGCATCGCCGGGGCGATTCAACACCTGCGCCAGGGTGCCTCCCGCAGCCGGGAGGCACGGGAGGGGATCAGGCCGCAGCGATGCCGGCATCGGCCTTCAGGCCCACCGACTCCACGCCGCTGATGGCGCACTGCTCGTCGATGTCGGAGGTGTCGCCGCTGATGCCGATGGCGCCGATCACCTCGCCCGCCTGGTTGCGGATCAGCACACCGCCCGGCGCCGGCACCAGGTTGCCGTCCGCCAGGTTGTTCACCGCACCGATGAAGGCCGGGCGCTGCTGGGCGTCGGCGGCGATCAGGCGCGAGCCCTTGCCCAGGGCAACGGCGCCCCATGCCTTGCCGATGGCGATCTGCGGGCGAAGCATGCTCGCGCCGTCTTCACGTTGCAGGGTGATCAGGTGACCGCCGGCATCCAGCACGGCGATGGTCAGGGGGGCGGTACGCAGCTCGCGACCGATGGCCAGTGCGCGGTTGGAGATGCTGACGGCGGTTTCCAGGGACAGGGTGCTCATCGTGAGGCTTCCTCAGGGGAGTGGTTGAAACCATTGGCACGTCGCCGGGTGGTGCTGGCCTTCACGGAGCCGGGGTACGAATGGCGGTGCTTTTCTCAACTATCTCACCGAACACAAAAAAATCAATCCAGATATACAATTAAAATTAATTTTGTATACAGTCATTCTGCCACTGTACCTATAAAGCTCTAGAAGCCGCATCAAACGGGCGTTTTAAAGATTCACCAGCCTGCGACATTTCGCCCGACAAATCTCCTTGACCCTTGAGTCGGCAGCTGAATAGAATCCGGCCCAAGCACTTTGTATACAATTTTCACAAGAAAAGAGGCACAAAACATGGCCAAAATGAGAGCAATCGAGGCCGCCGTCCTGGTGATGCGCCGCGAAGGTATCGACACCGCGTTCGGCATCCCCGGCGCCGCCATCAACCCGCTTTACGCTGCACTGAACAAAATCGGCGGCATTGACCATGTACTGGCTCGTCACGTCGAAGGCGCCTCGCACATGGCCGAGGGCTACACCCGTACCAACCCGGGCAACATCGGCCTGTGCATCGGTACCTCCGGCCCCGCCGGCACCGACATGGTCACCGGCCTGTACTCGGCGTCCGCCGACTCCATCCCGATCCTCTGCATCACCGGCCAGGCTCCCCGTGCACGCCTGCACAAGGAAGACTTCCAGGCCGTCGACATCACCAACATCGTCAAGCCGGTGACCAAGTGGGCGACCACCGTCCTCGAGCCGGGCCAGGTTCCCTACGCCTTCCAGAAGGCCTTCTTCGAAATGCGCAGCGGCCGCCCCGGCCCCGTGCTGATCGACCTGCCCTTCGACGTGCAGATGGCCGAGATCGAGTTCGACATCGAGGCCTACCAGCCGCTGGCAGTGAACAAGCCGTCCGCTTCCCGCATCCAGGCCGAGAAGGCCCTGGCCATGCTCAACGACGCCGAGCGCCCGCTGCTGGTCGCTGGTGGCGGCATCATCAACGCCGACGCCTCCGAGAAGCTGGTGGAGTTCGCCGAGCTGACCGGCGTGCCGGTGATCCCGACCCTGATGGGCTGGGGCACCATCCCCGACGACCACGCGCTGATGGCCGGCATGTGCGGCCTGCAGACCTCGCACCGCTACGGCAACGCCACGCTGCTGGAATCCGACCTGGTGTTCGGCATCGGCAACCGCTGGGCCAACCGCCACACCGGCTCCGTCGATGTCTACACCCAAGGCCGCCGCTTCATCCACGTCGATATCGAACCGACCCAGATCGGCCGCGTATTCACCCCGGACCTGGGCATCGTCTCCGACGCAGGTTCCGCGCTGGACGCTTTCCTGGAAGTCGCCCGCGAGTGGAAAGCCGCCGGCAGGCTGAAGGACCGCAACGCCTGGGCCGAATCCTGCCGCGAGCGCAAGCGCACCCTGCAGCGCAAGACCCACTTCGACAACGTGCCGGTCAAGCCCCAGCGCGTCTACGAAGAGATGAACGAGTTCTTCGGCAAGGACACCTGCTACGTCAGCACCATCGGCCTGTCGCAGATCGCCGGTGCCCAGTTCCTGCACGTGTACAAGCCGCGCCACTGGATCAACTGCGGCCAGGCCGGCCCGCTGGGCTGGACCATCCCCGCCGCTCTCGGCGTGGTCAAGGCCGACCCGGCTCGCCAAGTGGTCGCGCTGTCCGGCGACTATGACTTCCAGTTCATGATCGAAGAACTGGCCGTGGGCGCGCAGTTCAACCTGCCCTACATCCACGTGCTGGTGAACAACTCCTACCTGGGCCTGATCCGCCAAGCGCAGCGTGGCTTCGAGATCGACTACTGCGTGCAGCTGTCCTTCGAAAACATCAACGCACCGGAGCTCAACGGCTACGGCGTCGACCACGTCGCCGTGGTCGAGGGCCTGGGTTGCAAGGCGATCCGCGTGTTCGACGCCAACGAGCTGCAGGGTGCCTTCGCCCAGGCTCGCAAGCTGATGGAAGAGTTCCGCGTACCGGTCGTAGTCGAGGTCATCCTGGAGCGTGTCACCAACATCTCCATGGGTACCGAGATCAACGCCGTCAACGAGTTCGAGGAACTGGCCCTGCGTGGCGCCGACGCCCCGACTGCCATCTCGATGCTGGACTGACGAGCAATGCCCCCTCTCCCGTTCGTGGCGGGAGAGGGACGTCTACCGAGGAGAAACTTCATGCCCCGTTTTGCCGCCAACCTGTCGATGCTGTTCACCGAAGTCGACTTCCTGGACCGATTCGCCGCCGCTGCCGAAGCCGGTTTCACCGGTGTCGAATACCTCTTCCCCTATGACTTCCCGGCCGAAGAGATCAAGGCCCGCCTGGACGCCAACAAGCTGGAACAGGTGCTGTTCAACCTGCCCGCTGGCGATTGGGCCAAGGGTGAGCGCGGCATCGCCTGCCACCCCGACCGCGTCGAGGAATTCCGCGCCGGCGTGGACAAGGCCATCGCCTACGCCAAGGTGCTCGGCAACAAGCAGGTCAACTGCCTGGCCGGCATCCGCCCCCAGGGCCCGGACTGCGCCACCGTCGAGAAGACCTTCGTCGACAATCTGAAGTACGCCGCCGACAAGCTGGAAGCCGCCGGCCTGCGCCTGGTCATGGAAATGATCAACACCCGCGACATCCCGGGCTTCTACCTGAACACCACCAAGCAAGCCCTGGCCATTCGCGAGAAGGTCGGCAGCGCCAACCTGTTCCTGCAGTACGACATCTACCACATGCAGATCATGGAAGGTGACCTGGCCCGCACCGTGGAAGGCAACCTCGCCGTGATCAACCACGTGCAGCTGGCCGACAACCCCGGCCGCAACGAGCCGGGCACCGGCGAGATCAACTACCGCTTCCTCTTCGAGCACCTGGACCGCATCGGCTACCAGGGCTGGGTCGGCTGTGAATACAAGCCCGCCACCACCACCGCCGCCGGCCTTGGCTGGCTGAAAACCCATAACGCCATCTAAGAAAAGAGGTAATCCACATGGCCAAGATCGGATTCATCGGCACCGGCATCATGGGCAAGCCCATGGCTCAGAACCTGCAGAAAGCCGGCCACACCCTGTTCTTCTCCGAGCACTTCGACAAGGCGCCCGCCGACCTGGTCGGCGACAACGGCGTTGCCCTGGCCAACCCGCGCGAAGTGGCCCAGGAAGCCGAATTCATCATCATCATGGTTCCGGACACCCCCCAGGTCGACGACGTACTGTTCCGCAAGGACGGCGTGGTCGAAGGCGTTGGCGCCGGCAAAGTCGTGATCGACATGAGCTCCATCTCCCCGACCGCCACCAAGACCTTCGCCGAGAAGGTCAAGGCCACCGGCGCTTCTTACCTGGACGCCCCGGTATCCGGCGGTGAAGTCGGCGCCAAGGCCGCGACCCTGAGCATCATGGTCGGTGGCTGCCCGAACGCCTTCGAACGCGCCCTGCCGCTGTTCCAGGCCATGGGCAAGAACATCACCCGCGTCGGTGGCAACGGTGATGGCCAGACCGCCAAGGTCGCCAACCAGATCATCGTCGCCCTGAACATCCAGGCCGTTGCCGAAGCCCTGCTGTTCGCCGCCAAGAACGGTGCCGACCCGGCCAAGGTCCGCGAAGCGCTGATGGGTGGTTTCGCCGGCTCGAAGATCCTCGAAGTGCACGGCGAGCGCATGATCAAGGGCACCTTCGACCCGGGCTTCCGCATCAGCCTGCACCAGAAGGACCTCAACCTGGCCCTGGCCGGCGCACGCGAGCTGGGCCTGAACCTGCCCAACACCGCCAACGCCCAGCAGGTGTTCAGCACCTGCGCCGCCATCGGTGGCAGCAACTGGGACCACTCCGCACTGGTGAAGGGCCTGGAGCACATGGCCAATTTCTCCATCCGTAAAGAGTAAGCCGCACTTCGCCGGGCACCCGCCCGGCACCCCTTTCGACCTTCCTGGCTGGCGGAGTCACGGCCCAATGGCCAGGGAGGTCGATTCCAGTCCCGAGCCGCTGCACGCGGCGGCTGGGGACTGCAATCGCCCTCGAAAGCACCACCAGAACAAGAATTCAGCACCCCTCCGGAGTCTGTCATGTCCTTCGATCCGCAAAGCCTGCTGCGCGACCTCTTCGCCACCGCCATCGACGCCGCCCACCCCCGCCAGGTGCTGGCCGACCACCTGCCCGCCGACCGCAGCGGCCGCGTCATCGTCATCGGTGCCGGCAAGGCCGCAGCCGCCATGGCCGAGGTGATCGAGCAGGAATGGCAGGGTGAGATCTCCGGCCTGGTGGTAACCCGCTACGGGCACGGCGCCAACTGCCGCCGCATCGAAGTGGTCGAAGCCGCACACCCGGTGCCGGATGCCGCCGGGCTGGAAACCGCACAGCGCGTGCTCAAGCTGGTCAGCGGCCTGTCCGAGAGCGACCGGGTGATCTTCCTCCTCTCCGGCGGCGGCTCCTCGCTGCTGGCGCTGCCCGCCGAAGGCATCAGCCTCAAGGACAAGCAGGCGATCAACAAGGCCCTGCTGAAATCCGGCGCCTCCATCTCCGAGATGAACTGTGTGCGCAAGCACCTTTCGGCGATCAAGGGCGGCCGCCTGGCCAAGGCCTGCTGGCCGGCCAGCGTCTACACCTACGCCATCTCCGACGTGCCCGGCGACGAAGCCACCGTAATCGCCTCCGGCCCCACCGTCGCCGACCCGACCACCTCGGCCGAAGCCCTGGCGATTCTCGCCCGCTACCAGATCGAGGTGCCGGCCAACGTCCGCGCCTGGCTGCTGGACCCGCGCTCCGAGACCGTGAAGCCCGGTGACCCGGTGCTCTCGCGCAGCCACTTCCAGCTGATCGCCACGCCCCAGCAGTCCCTCGATGCCGCCGCCGAGAAGGTCCGCGCCGCCGGCCTCACGCCGATCATCCTCGGCGACCTGGAGGGCGAATCCCGCGAGGTGGCCAAGGTCCATGCCGGCATCGCCCGGCAGATCGTCCTCCACGGCCAGCCGATCAAGCCGCCCTGCGTGATCCTCTCCGGCGGCGAGACCACCGTCACCGTACGCGGCAACGGCCGCGGCGGGCGCAACGCCGAATTCCTGCTGAGCCTGACCAACACCCTCAAGGGCCTGCCCGGCGTCTACGCCCTGGCCGGCGACACCGACGGCATCGACGGCTCGGAAGACAACGCCGGCGCCATCATGACCCCGGCCAGCCATGCCCGCGCCGCCGAACTCGGCCTGTCCGCCAGCGACGAGCTCGACAACAACAACGGCTACGGCTACTTCGCCGCCCTGGACAGCCTGATCGTCACCGAGCCGACCCGCACCAACGTCAACGACTTCCGCGCCATCCTGATTCTCGAGAGCCCCGCACAATGACCGCCGACAAGAAAGTCAAAATCCTCGCCACCCTCGGCCCTGCCATCAAAGGCGTCGACGACATCCGCCAACTGGTGGAGGCCGGGGTCAACCTGTTCCGCCTCAACTTCAGCCACGGCGAACACGCCGACCACGCCCAGCGCTACCAGTGGGTGCGCGAGGTCGAACGCCAGCTGTCCCGCCCCATCGGCATCCTCATGGACCTGCAAGGGCCCAAGCTGCGCGTCGGCCGCTTCGCCGAAGGCAAGGTCCACCTCGAGCGCGGCCAGGCCCTGCGCCTGGACCTGGACGCCACTCCGGGCGACGCCACCCGGGTCAACCTGCCCCACCCGGAAATCATCGAAGCCCTGCAGCCGGGCATGAACCTGCTGCTGGACGACGGCCGCCTGCGCCTGCAGGTGACCGCCAAGCACGCCGATGCCATCGACACCCAGGTGATCGCCGGTGGCGAGCTGTCCGACCGCAAGGGCGTCAACGTCCCCGAAGCGGTGCTGCAGCTTTCCCCGCTGACGCCCAAGGACCGCCGCGACCTCGACTTCGGCCTGGAACTGGGCGTCGACTGGGTCGCCCTCTCCTTCGTCCAGCGCCCTGAAGACATCGTCGAAGCCCGCGGCCTGATCCAGGGCCGTGCCGCGCTGATGGCCAAGATCGAGAAACCCTCGGCCGTGCAGCACCTGGAAGAAATCGCCCGCCTGTGCGATGCCATCATGGTTGCCCGTGGCGACCTGGGCGTCGAAGTGCCGGCCGAGAACGTGCCGCGCATCCAGAAGGACATCATCCGCACCTGCCGCCAGCTCGGCCGCCCGGTGGTGGTCGCTACCCAGATGCTGGAGTCCATGCGCTTCTCCCCGGCGCCGACCCGCGCCGAGGTGACGGACGTCGCCAACGCCGTGGCCGAAGGCACCGACGCGGTGATGCTCTCCGCCGAGACCGCCTCCGGTGACTACCCGCTGGAAACCGTGCAGATGATGAGCAAGATCATCCGCCAGGTGGAACAGGGCCCGGACTTCCAGTCCCAGCTCGACGTCAGCCGCCCGCAGGCCGAAGCCACCGCCTCGGATGCCATCAGCTGCGCCATCCGCCGCATCAGCAGCATCCTCCCGGTGGCGGCCCTGGTGAACTACACCGAGTCCGGCAGCTCCAGCCTGCGCGCCTCCCGCGAGCGGCCCAAGGCGCCGATCCTCAGCCTCACCCCGAGCCTGGAGACCGCACGCCGCCTGACCGTCGCCTGGGGCATCTACTCGGTGGTCAACCAGCGCCTGGACAAGGTCGAGGACGTCACCGGCACCGCCCTGGAGATCGCCCGCGCCCAGGGCATGGCCCGCAGTGGCGACACCCTGGTGATCACCGCCGGCGTGCCCCTGGGCCAGCCGGGCACCACCAACATGCTGCGCATCGAGCACCTGGACTGATCCACGCACGGCCACGGCGCGCATAGACGCACCGGGCCGCCCTGCTTCGGCAGGTCGAATGCCACTCGCAGGCGCCGCGTCCCCAGGGACGGGCGCCTTTTCCCTTTCAACCGGCCACTGCCATGCGACACCTTTCTCTGCCTTGTGATGCCCGTTCCTGGGCCAGCGCCCAGCTCAACGGTTTCAGCCAGATATTCCTGCAGCGCCACCCCGGCTGCGGCATCCTCCTGCTCTGCGCCATCGCCATCGGCGCGCCGGAGCTGCTCGGTGGTGCACTGCTCGGCGGCTTCGCCAGCTGGCTCACCGCCCTGCGCCGGGGCTACCCGCGTGACGACGTGGAGGCCGGCCTTTATGGCTACAACGGCGTGCTGCTGGGCATGCTGCTGTGCACGCGCTTCGCCTGGACGCTGCACCTGCCACTGCTGATCATCTGCTGCGCCGGCCTTTCCACCCTGCTGCTGCACCGCCTGCTGCGCAACGCCCGGGAACGCGAGTGGCTGCCCGCCTTCACCAGCCCCTTCGTCGGCTTCGGCTGGGTGCTGCTGTGGCTGGCCCATGGACTGCAACTGACCGCCCTGCCAACCCCGCCGGCAGCCATTCTCGACGCCGATGCCGCCGGCCTGGCCCTCGCCCTGTTGCGCGGCTTCGGCCAGGTGATCTTCCTCGCCGACCCGCTGGCCGGGGCCTGCGTGTTCCTCGGGTTGCTGCTGGCCTCCTGGCGGGTGGCGCTCTGGGCCCTGTTCGGCAGCACGCTGTCATTGGCCCTCGGCCTCTGGCTCAGGCTGCCCACCGACGCCCTGCTGGCCGGGCTGTTCAGCCTCAACGGCGTGCTCATCGGCATCACCCTGGGCAAGCGCCTCGCCAGCCTGCCGGTGGTCGTCATCGGCGTCGCCCTCGGCGCACTGCTGCAACCGGGCTTCGTCGCCTTCCAGCTGCCCGCCATGACGGCGCCCTTCATCCTCGCCTGCTGGCTGGTGATCGCCGGTGGCCGCCTGCTGCGCCAGAACGGCACCGGGCCGCGCCCTACCCGCTTGCGCCACTGAGAGGCGGCGGGCGGCTTCGGCTCTGCTAAGGTTCGTCTCCTGAGGAGGACTCCATGGCCGAGGCAAACAGCAGGCGCGCGCGCCTGCACAGCATCATCTTCCAGGCCGATACCCCGGCCGGGCGGCGCTTCGACACCTGGCTCATCTGGCTGATCCTGGCCAGCCTGGTGATCGTGCTGCTGGACAGCGTCGAGCACATCCACACCCGTCATGCCGGGCTGCTGTCCGGCCTCGAATGGGTCATCACCGGGCTGTTCGCGGCGGAGTACCTGCTGCGCCTGTACAGCTCACCGAAACCGCTGCGATATGCCTTCAGCTTCTTCGGCCTGGTGGACCTGCTGGCCATCATCCCCGGCGTGGTCGCGCTCTTCTACGCGGACGCCCAGTACCTGCTGATCATCCGCGCCCTGCGCCTGGTGCGGGTGTTCCGCATCTTCAAGCTGCGCCACTACCTGGTGCAGGCGAACTTCCTGCTCAGCGCGCTGCGCAGCAGCCGCCAGAAGATCGTGGTATTCCTCCTCAGCGTCTCCACCCTGGTGGTGGTCTTCGGCGCGCTGATGTACGTGATCGAAGGGCCGGAGAACGGTTTTACCAGCATCCCCACCAGCATCTACTGGGCGGTGGTTACCCTGACCACCGTCGGCTTTGGCGACATCACCCCGAAAACGGCGCTGGGCCAGGCGGTGGCGAGCCTGGTGATGATCACCGGCTACTCGATCATCGCCGTGCCCACGGGTATCTTCAGCGCCGAGCTGGCCAACGCCATGCGCCAGGAGGGGCAGCTGGACCAGGAATGCCCCACCTGCCGCAAACGCAGCCACGAATCCGCCGCGAGCTTCTGCAGCCGCTGCGGCAACCCGCTCTTCCCCCGAGGAGGCGAACATGAAGCAACTTGATCAGGCACGCTGGGACGCCCTCTGGCTACGCCTGGGCGCCCCGGCTCCCGAAGGCAGCTTCGAGCACCTGCAGGCGGCCTATGGCACGCCCCAGCGCCAGTACCACAGCACCACCCACATCGCCGCGTGCCTGGGCCATTTCGACGAGTGGAGCCACCTGGCCGACCACCCCGACCGGGTCGAGCTGGCGCTCTGGACCCATGACCTGGTGTACGACCCGCAGCGCCAGGACAACGAAGCCGCCAGCGCCGAGCAGACGGTCATCTGGCTGCTGGAAGCCGGGCTCGGCGACCATGGCGAAGCGCTGCGCGGGCTGATCCTCGCCACCCGCCACATGGAGCCGCCGCGCGCCGGGGATGCCGAGCTGGTGGTGGACCTGGACCTGTCGATCCTCGCCGCACCGCCCGCCCAGTACGACGCCTATGAAAAGGCCGTGCGCGCCGAGTACGAATGGGTGCCCGAGCCACTGTTCCGCGCAGCCCGCAGCAAGTTGCTGAAGCAGTTGCTGGACATGCCCCGCCTCTACCACAAGAGACCGCTGGCGCAGCGCTGGGAGCAGCCGGCGCGCGCGAATCTGCTTGGCGCGCTGCAAGCATTGGCCTGAGAATAAGCAAATTCGTTTTCAGTATTTAAAAGAATATATGGCACACCGCTATATTCCCTTGCTCTCACTCCCTAGAAGGAACGATCCGTGAAACGTCTGTTCTCCGCTTCGCTGCTGGCAGCGAGCTTGGCACTGGCCAGCGCGGCCCAGGCCGCCCCCACCCTGCTCAACGTCTCCTACGACGTGATGCGCGACTTCTACAAGGACTACAACACCGCCTTCCAGAAGCACTGGCAGCAGGAGAAAGGCGAGAACATCACCCTGCAGATGTCCCACGGCGGCTCCAGCAAGCAGGCCCGTGCGGTGATCGACGGGCTGCCCGCCGACGTCATCACCATGAACCAGGCCACCGACATCAACGCCCTGGCCGACAACGGCGGCCTGGTGCCGCAGAACTGGGCCGAGCGCCTGCCGAACAACAGTGCACCCTTCACCTCCGCCACCGTGTTCATCGTGCGCAAGGGCAACCCCAAGGGCCTGAAAGACTGGCCGGACCTGCTCAAGGACGGCGTGCAAGTCGTCGTGCCCAACCCCAAGACCTCGGGTAACGGCCGCTACACCTACCTCTCCGCCTGGGGCTACGTGCTGAAGAACGGCGGTGACGAGAACAAGGCCAAGGAATTCGTCGGCAAGCTGTTCAAGCAGGCCCCGGTCCTGGACACCGGTGGTCGCGCCGCCACCACCACCTTCATCCAGAACCAGATCGGCGACGTACTGGTGACCTTCGAGAACGAAGCCGAGATGATCGCCCGCGAGTTCGGCCGTGGCGGCTTCGAAGTGGTCTACCCGAGCGTCTCCGCCGAAGCCGAGCCGCCGGTGGCCGTGGTCGACAAGGTGGTGGACAAGAAAGGCACCCGCGAGGCCGCCGAGGCGTACCTCAAGTACCTGTGGAGCGACGAAGGCCAGACCATCGCCGGCAATAACTACCTGCGCCCGCGCAACCCGGAGATCCTCGCCAAGTTCGCTGATCGCTTCCCCAAGGTGGAGTTCCTCTCCGTGGAGAAGACCTTCGGCAACTGGCGTGACGTGCAGAAGACCCACTTCAACGACGGTGGCGTATTCGACCAGGTCTACACCGGCCAGTAAGGCAGGCGGCAGACACGAAAACGGCGACCCTCGGGTCGCCGTTTTTCATTGCGGATCAGGCTGGAGCGATCGGCATCACTGCCCGAAGGTGCTCGCCCACTCGCCGAACTTCATGCACAGGCCGAAGCTCATCACGTCGTCGGTATCGGCCAGGCAGTTCACCGCCAGGCGCGCGGTGCCACCCTTCGCGTAGTCGCTCGCGCAGGCCTTCTCGTTGCGTTTCATTTCCTTGTAGGCGGTGTCCATCTTGTACATGGCGTCATCCAGCTGCGCCTGGGTGGCGCGCTTCTGGCGCACCGCCTCACGGCCGATCTTCTGCGTCTCGGTGATCAAGGACGGCATGCGGCGGATGGCGGCGGCACACTGCACCATGCCCTTCTGGTGCAGCTGGCCGGGGTTCAGCTCTTCCTCGTCGTCCTCGAACATCTTGCGGGACGAGGTGCGCTGGACCTCAGAGTCGTCCAGCCCCTGGATGGTGTTCACCTGCAGCTTCTGCTCGGTGACATTGCGGCTTTCAGGGGGCGGGGTGTCGGTGAAATGCACCTTCCCCTGCTCGTCGCGCCACTGGTAGACCTGGGCGAACGCGCTGGAGGTGGTGAGAAGGGTCACGGAAGACCAAGGCAAGACGAGCGAACATCCTTGTGCTCCAAATGGCAGAACGCCAGCACAGTACACAAGGGGTAGAACGCTGTCCATGCGGCAGATGGGCAGTGGTCGGATGGCCATGACCGCGCGTCCGGGTGCGCGGTCATGGGCTCAGGGATGGCGACGCCCCAGGCCGGCGGGCACGCCGCTGGAGTCGGTCGGCTGCCAGGGGCCCGTGGGGCTGTTGGACCAGGTCCAGCCCTGGTTCCAGCGGTAGTAGGTGCGCTCGCGGTAATAGAGGTCCTGCTGGCCTTCGAGCACATAGACGCCCAGGGCCGTATCCCAGTAGCAGGCAGCGCCGGGCGGCGGTGCGTAGCGCGGGTGGGACTTCATCCGCGTGACCTTGGGCGGCAGCGGCTGGGAGGGCGTCACCGGCGGGCGGTTCTGCTGGCCGGGCGGCGGCAACTGCTGGGGCGTACCCGCGCTGCCGCCGTGATCAGGGGCTGGCGGTTGCAGGGAGCAACCGGCAAGGCCGAGGAGCAGGCAGGCAAGGGAAAGTCGAAGGGTCGAATTCATGGCTGCATGCTCGTCGGTCGGTGGATCAGGGCTGGTCCGGGCTGTCGATGGTCAGGCGCTGCTGCTCCTGTACAGCACTAGACAACGGCGCGCTGCGTCCGATCCATTCGCCTGCCTTGGCATTGCCCTCGCGGGAGATGCGCGCCACCAGTTGCACCTGGGCGAAGTTGGAGATCTTCAACTGCGGCATCATCGCGTCGGCGTCACTGAGCAACACCTCGGCCGGCAGTTCCTTCACCGTCAGGCGCTTCACCGCCAGCGGCATGGGCGGGCCTTCGGCGGCGCGGGCGAAGATGAACACCGCGTCGTCCGGCTGCACCTTGTCCTTGAGCGCGGCGGCCAGGTCCACACGGACCTTCAGCTGCGGCATGGACTTGGTGAAGGTCTCCGGCTCGGGCTGGGCTTCACCCTTCTCGGCGAGCTTCTCGCGGGCCCGGTCGATACCGCCCTGCAGCGCCGCGCGGGACGGGTCGTCCTGCGCCAGCACGGCGATCAGGCGCTCCCAGTAGCCGATGGCGTCGGTGAAGCGGCCATCCTCGAAACCGGCGATGCCCAGCAGGCCAAGGCTGGTGACTTCGTTGGCGTCGGCCTTCAGGGCCTCCTCGGTCAGTGCCTGCACCTCGGGGGTGAAGCGCTTGTCGCTGGCGAAATACAGCGCCTGCGCCCATTGCCCCAGCAGTTCAGGCTGGCGGCCGGCGATCTCCACGGCACGCTCGTAGGCCTTGGCGGCATCGGCGACGCGCTGCTGGGCCATGTAGGTGCGGCCGAGGAAGTACCAGCCCTCGGCGGAATCCGGCTGGGCCTTGACGACCTTCTCCAGGCGCGTGGTCATCTCTTCGATGGTCTGCGGCTGCTCGCGCATTTCGCGGGCCAGCTCCACCTTGTCGCTGGCGCCCCAGTGCAGGTACAGGCCGATGCCCAGCAGCGGCACCGCCAGTGCGGCGGCCAGCGGCAAGGCCTTGCCCAGGCGCGAGGTGCGACCCAGGTCGGCGCCTTCGGTGTCGGCCAGCAGCTCACGGGCGGCTTCGGCGCGGCCCGCTTCGAGTTGTGCTTCGGTCAGGGTGCCGGCGGCGCGCTGGCCCTGGAGTTCGGCCAGGCGCTCCTGGTACAGGGCGACGTTGAGTGCGGTGCGGTCCTCTTCGGCCTGGGCCTTGCGGCCACGCAGCACGGGGATCAGCAGGAATGCGAGCGCGACCAGCAGAAGCAGGCCGGCGGCGAGCCAGAAATCGATCATCAGTGGTTCTTGTCCTGAGTCTCTTGATTGAGCAGCGCATCCAGACGGGCACGCTCATCGCTGGTAAGCAGTGCATCACCCGGCGCGTTCTCCACGCGACGGCGACGCAGCACGATCACCCCGAGCACCAGCAGGCCACCCACCAGCAGGCCCGCCGGGCCGTACCAGAGCAGCAGGGTGCGGCCGTTGACCGGCGGCTTGTAGCGCACGAAATCGCCATAGCGGGCCACCAGGAAGTCGACGATCTCGTCGTCGCCCTTGCCCTCTTCCAGCATGCGGAAGATCTCGCGACGCAGGTCGGTGGCGATGGGGGCGTTGGAGTCGGCGATGTTCTGGTTCTGGCACTTGGGGCAACGCAGTTCTTCGGTGAGCACACGGAAGCGCTCGCGCTCCGACTCGTCCTTGAACTCGTAGGTGTCGATGGCGGCGCGGGCCACGCCGGTAAGGGCGAGGCCAAGGGCCAGGGCAGCGATCAGGCGCTTCATTGACCGGCCTCGTCGACCAGGGCCTGGTACAGCGGCGCCAGTTGCTCGCGCCAGACGACCTCGTCGATCACGCCGACGAACTTGTGGCGGATGATGCCGTTCTTGTCGATCAGGAAGGTCTCGGGGGCGCCATAGACGCCCAGGTCCAGCCCGAGGCTGCCCTTCTCGTCGCGGATGTCCAGCTGGTAGGGGTTATGGAACTCCTGCAGCCATTTCAGCGCAGCGGCGTTGTCATCCTTGTAGTTGACGCCGTGGATCACCACGCCCATCTGCGACAGCTTGTTCAGCACCGGGTGCTCGACCCGGCAGGAAATGCACCAGGTGCCCCAGACGTTGACCAGCGCCGGCTTGCCCTTGAGGTCCGCCTCGGTGAGGGTGCGCGAGCCGTCCACGGACTGCAGGGAGAACGCTGGGAACGGCTTGTCGATCAGCGCCGAGGGCAGCTCGGCGGGGTCGAGGAACAGCCCGCGGTAGAGGAACACCGCCACACCCAGGAAGATCGCCAGGGGCAGCAACAGGATCAGGCGCTTCATGCTTGTGCTCCAGCCATGCCCAGCGCATCACGCACGCGGGTCTTCACCTTGACCCGGTAACGCGGGTCGAACGCCGCCAGCACCCCGCCGAGGCCCATCAGCAGGCCACCGAACCAGATCCAGCGGACGAAGGGTTTGACGTGCACGCGCACGGCCCAGGCGCCATCGCCCAGGGGCTCGCCCAGGGCCACGTAGAGGTCGCGGGTGAGGCCGGCATCGATGCCGGCCTCGGTCATCATCGATTGCTGCACGGTGTACAGGCGCTTCTCCGGGTGCAGCACGGCGATCTCGCGGTCACCGTCGAGCACGCGCACGGTGCCCTTGTCGGAGGTGAAGTTGGGGCCTTCGTGGTGGGCAGCGCCCTCGAACACGAAGCGGTAGCCGGCCAGCTCCATGGACTCGCCCGGCTCCAGGCGCAGGTCGCGCTCGGCACTGTACTGGCTCGAAAGCACCACACCCAGTGCACACACGGCGATGCCGAGGTGGGCAAGCTGCATGCCCCAGTAGCTGCGGGTCAGGCTGCGGGAACCCTTGAGCAGGCCCTTGTGGCGGGTCTTGTCGAGCAGGTCACGCACACCGGCCAGTACCACCCAGGCGGACAGGCAGCACACCGCCAGCACCGCCCAGTGGAAGTCGCCGTAGACGTACGCCGCCACCACGCCGAGCACCAGGCTGGCGAGCAGCACCGGGCCGAGCATGCCCAGCAGCCACTTCAGCGGGGTGTCCTTCCAGCGCACCAGCACGCCCACGGCCATCACCAGCATCAGCAGCGCCATCAGCGGCACGAACAGGGCATTGAAGTACGGCGGCCCCACCGACAGCTTGGCGCCGGAGATCGCGTCCAGCACCAGCGGGTAGAGGGTGCCGAGGAGGATCATCGAGGCGGCCACCACCAGCACCAGGTTGTTCACCAGCAGCAGGGTCTCGCGGGACCAGAGGGCGAAGCCCACCTGGCTCTTGACCACCGGCGCGCGGACGGCGAACAGGGTCAGCGAACCGCCCACCACCATCAGCAGGAAGATCAGGATGAACACCCCACGCTCCGGGTCCGACGCGAAGGCGTGCACCGAGGTGAGCACGCCGGAGCGAACCAGGAAGGTACCCAGCAGGCTGAGGGAGAAGGCGGCGATGGCCAGCAGCACCGTCCAGCTCTTGAACACGCCGCGCTTCTCGGTCACCGCCAGGGAGTGGATCAGCGCGGTGCCCACCAGCCAGGGCATGAAGGAGGCGTTTTCCACCGGGTCCCAGAACCACCAGCCGCCCCAGCCGAGTTCGTAGTAGGCCCACCAGGAGCCCAGCACGATGCCGACGGTGAGGAAGGCCCAGGCGACGATGGTCCACGGGCGCGACCAGCGCGCCCAGGCGGCGTCGAGGCGACCGCCCAGCAGCGCGGCGATGGCGAAGGCGAAGGCCACCGAGAAGCCCACGTAGCCCATGTAGAGCATCGGCGGGTGGACGATCAGGCCGAAGTCCTGCAGCAGCGGGTTGAGGTCGTTGCCGTCGGCCGGCATGTTCGGCAGCAGGCGATTGAAGGGGTTGGAGGTGATGATCAGGAACGACAGGAAGCCGATGCTGATGATCCCCATCACCGCGAGCACGCGGGCCAGCATCACCTCCGGCAGTTGGCGGGAGAACACCGACACGGCGAAGGTCCAGCCGCCGAGGATCAGCGCCCAGAGCAGCAGCGAGCCCTCGTGGGCGCCCCATACGGCGCTGAACTTGTAGTACCAGGGCAGCGCGCTGTTGGAGTTGCTGGCCACATAGGAGACGGAGAAGTCGTCGACCATGAAGGCGTAGGTGAGGCAGCCGAAGGCGAAGGCGAGGAAGGCGAACTGCCCCCAGGCTGCTGGCTGGGCCAGGCTCATCCATTGGCGGTCGCCGCGCCAGGCGCCGATCAGCGGCAGAGTCGCCTGCACGGCGGCCATGCACAGGGCGAGGATCAGGGCCAGGTGGCCGAGTTCGGGAATCATGGGTCAGCCCTCTTTCTTCGCGGGGGCCATCTGGCCGCTTTCTTTCAGCGCCTTGGTCACTTCCGGCGGCATGTACTTCTCGTCGTGCTTGGCCAGCACTTCATCGGCCACCAGTACGCCGTCGGCGTCCAGCTTGCCCAGGGCGACGATGCCCTGCCCTTCGCGGAACAGGTCCGGGAGGATGCCGTGGTAGCGGATGGTCACGTCCTTGGCGAAGTCGGTGACCACGAACTGCACTTCGAGGGAGTCCTGCGAGCGCTGCACCGAGCCGTCGCGGACCATGCCGCCCGCGCGGATGCGGGTGTCCTTGGGCGCTTCGCCGTTGGCGATCTGCGTGGGGGTGTAGAACAGGTTGATGTTCTGTTGCAGCGCCGACAACGCCAGCGCCACGGCGATTCCCACACCGGCCAGGATGGCCAGGATGATGAACAGGCGCTTCTTGCGGATCGGATTCACTTCGACTCCTCCCGGCGCAAACGACGCGCCTCGTCTTGCAGGTAGCGACGGCGCGCCAGCAGCGGCAGCGCGACGTTGAGAATCAGGATGGCCAGGCTGATGCCGTAAGCGCTCCAGACATAGAGGCCGTGATGGCCCATGGCGATGAACTCACCGAACGACGCGAAATTCACGATGCCTTCTCCACCAGCGCCTTGACCTCGGCCTTGACCCAGCTGGCCCGCGCCTCGCGGCGCAGCACGTCGAGGCGCATGCGCATCATCAGGACCGCGGCGAAGAAGCAGTAGAAGCCCAGCACCATGATCAGCAGCGGCACCCACATCTCGGCGGGCATGGCCGGCTTCTCGGTCACGGTGAAGGTCGCCGGCTGGTGCAGGGTGTTCCACCACTCCACCGAGTACTTGATGATCGGAATGTTGATCACGCCGACGATGGCCAGCACCGAGCAGGCCTTGGCGGCGCTGTCACGATTGCTGATCGCCTGGCCCAGGGCAATGACACCGAAGTAGAGGAAAAGGAGGATGAGCATCGACGTCAGTCGGGCATCCCAGACCCACCAGGCGCCCCAGGTCGGGCGGCCCCAGATGGCACCAGTAAGCAGCGCGATGGCGGTCATCCAGGCACCGATGGGGGCGGCGGCCTGCAAGGCGACGTCGGCAAGCTTCATCTTCCACACCAGCCCGACCACGCCGCACACCGCCAGCATCACGTAACAAGACTGCGCCAGGAAGGCGGCCGGCACGTGGATGTAGATGATGCGGAAGCTGTTGCCCTGCTGGTAGTCCGGCGGCGCGAAGGCCAGGCCCCAGACCAGGCCGGCGGTTATCAGGATGCCCGCCGCCCAGGCGAACCAGGGCAGCCAGCGGCCGCTGATCTCATAGAACCATTTGGGCGAGCCCAGCTTGTGGAACCAGGTCCAGTTCATGAAAGCTGCCTCAAAACTACTGCGCTTGCCGATACGGCGTTGAAAGCAGGCTCGGGCTGCTCATTTAGGGCGCCTAAACTCCGCGCCCTCGCCTGCTTTCGCCTTGTCTCGGCTGCGCTCGCTACGTTTTTCAACAGCTTTCTCATGATCAGGCAACTCTGTTTCTTATTCGCCGACGCTGATGGTCAGGCCGGCGGCTATGGCAAAGGGAGTCAGGGTCACCGCCAGGGCGGTGAGGCAGGCCAGCCACAACAGGTGGCCGACTGCAGGCAGTCCTTGCAGGGCCGCTTGCATCGCCCCGCTGCCAAGAATCAGCACCGGGATGTACAGCGGCAGAATCAATAGCGCCAGCAACAGCCCGCCGCGCTTGAGGCCCACGGTCAGGGCCGCACCGACGGCACCGAGCAGGCTCAGCACCGGCGTTCCCAGCAGCAGCGAGCCGAGCAGCACCGGCAGGCAGCGCGCTGGCAGGCCCAGCATCAGCGCCAGCAGGGGCGCCAGCAGTACCAATGCCAGCCCGGAAAAAAGCCAGTGTGCCAGCACCTTGGCCAAAACCAGAAGCGGCAGGGGGTGCGGCGAAACGACCCACTGTTCAAGCGAGCCATCTTCGAAATCACTGCGGAAAAGCCCGTCCAGCGAGAGCAGGACGGCCAATAGGGCCGCCACCCAGACCAGCCCCGGAGAAAGGCTTTGCAACAATTGCGTCTCCGGGCCGACGGCCAGGGGGAACAGAGCGATGACGATAGCGAAGAACACCAGGGGGTTGGCCAGCTCCGCCGGTCGGCGGAACAGCAAGCGCGCCTCGCGGGCCACGACCAGGCTGAATACACGGATCATGCAGCGCGTCGCCCCAGGTCGAGTTCGCGGTAGCCGGCGGGAACGCGGCTCATGCTGTGGTGGGTGGTGAACACCACCAGGCCGCCGTTATCGCAGTGCTGCGCCAGGTGCTCTTCCAGTTGTGCCACGCCCTGCTTGTCGAGGGCGGTGAAGGGTTCGTCGAGGATCCACAGCGGCGGCGCGTCGAGGTAGAGGCGCGCCAGGGCCACGCGGCGCTGCTGGCCGGCGGACAGGGTATGGCAGGGCACATCTTCGAAGCCGCGCAAGCCCACCGCTTCCAGCGCCTGCCAGATGGCATCGCGGCTGGCCGGCTGGTGCAGGGCACAGAGCCAGGCGAGGTTCTCTTCGGGGCTGAGCAGCCCCTTGATGCCGGCGGCATGGCCGATCCAGAGCAGTTCGCGGGCGAGTTCACCGCGCTGCCCGGCCAGGGCAACGCCCTTCAGCCGTACTTCGCCGGCGGTGGGTTGCATCAGCCCGCAGAGCAGGCGCAGCAGGCTGGTCTTGCCGCTGCCGTTGGGGCCGGCCACCTGCAGCATCTCGCCATGGCCGAGGCGCAGGTCGAGCCGCTCGAACAGCATGCGCCAGTCGCGCTCGCAGGCGAGATCGTGGGTCTCGAGATAAGGACTGGTCACGGCAACGGATACCCTGGGGGGAACTCAAGTCATGGAGGTGCCGGCCGCTATACTCAGGTACGCGCAAAACAGCGCCCGGCCCGGACGGGGCGGCATTATACATGTCATCCACGGCCCCCGAAGGGGGCTTTCAACAGGTTGTAACCCTTTGATGACCGAGATCAGCACCTCGCGCCCCATCAGCGCCACACCACCGGCCAGCCGCCCCGTGCAAACGGTCGCGGAAGCCGCGGTCAAGCTGCTGCAACCGATCAACGGCCTGCTCTCGGCGGGGGAAAGCGCAGACGCGGAAGTGGTGAGCGTCAAGGAGTCGGCACAGAACAGCTTCCAGGTGCTGCTCAAGCTCACCCTCAACGGCGGCCAGCAGGCCACAGTGGAAGCCAGCAGCAACCGCCCCCTGGCCCAGGGCAGCCTGATCAACGTCACCGCCGTCTCGGAAACCAAGCTGATGGTGGCCCTGCAACCCGGCGGCACCGCAGCGCTGGACAGCATCGACCTCGACCAGCTGCCGGTGGGCACCCTGGTGCAGGGCAAGGTGGTTTCCAGCGAGCAACTGGCCGAAGCGCGCGCCACGGTCTATCGCTCGCTGATCAACCTGATCAACACCCCCCTGGCCGGCCGCCAGATGGCGGTGGAAGGCCCGCTGCCGCTGCCCCTCGGCAGCCTGCTCAGCGCTCAGGTGCAGAGCAGCCAGTCGCTGCAGTTTCTCCCCCTCTCCGCCCAGCTCGACCAGCTCGCCCTGACCCAGCAACTGGCCAACCAGCAAAGCCGCCAGGGCTCACTGGAAGGCCTGGTACAAGCCTTGAAGGGCATGGGCGACGAGCTGCCGAGCAACCTGCGTGGCACCGTCGACCGGCTGCTAAACAGCTTGCCCGACGCGGCCCAACTCAGTGACTCCAAGCTCCTGGCCAAGGCCATGGAGAACAGCGGCGCGCTGCTGGAGGCCCGGCTGCTGGCCGGCCACGGCGCCGCACTGGGCCAGGACATCAAGGGCAACCTGCTGCGCCTGATCGCCCAGTTGCTGCCCAACCTGCCCAATGGCCCAGCCGCACTGCCCACCGCCGGCGCCAGCAACGCCATGGCCCAGGCCTTGCCGGCCTTCATCCGCAGCGCCCTGGGCTCCCTCGGCCAGGCCAGCGCCCGCCAGCAGGCACTGAGCTTTCCCCTGCCCTCGCGCCTGGCGCAGCAGGCCGAAGGCGAAGGTGACCTGGAGCTGCTGCTGAAGATGGCCGCCGCTGCGGTCTCGCGCCTGCAGACCCACCAGCTGTCGAGCCTGGCCCAATCTCAGATGACTCCCGAGGGCAACCTGCTGACCACCTGGCAGCTGGAACTGCCCATGCGCAACAACCAGGACATCGTGCCCCTGCAGGTCAAGGTGCAGCAGGAGCAAAGCCCGCAGAAACGCAGCAAGGAAGAGCAGAAGGACACCCTGTGGCGCATCGAGCTGGCGTTCGACATGGAGCCGTTGGGGCCGCTGCAGGTGCAGGCGCAATTGCTGCGCGGCGCCATCTCCAGCCAGCTCTGGGCCGAGCGGGCCCGCACCGCCAGCCTGATCGACGGCGAGTTGCCCAACCTGCGCGAGCGCCTGGTTTCCGCCGGCCTCGAAGTCAGCGAGCTGGCCTGCCGCCAAGGCATACCGCCGCAAGGCCCGCGTACCAACCTGCAACAGCGCTGGGTGGACGAAACCGCATGAGCCCCCTCTCCTTCCCGCGCCCCCGGAGCAACCCGCAATGACCCAGGCCAAGCAGCCGCGCCAGGCCATCGCCCTGTCCTATGACGGTGTCTCCGCCCCGAGCCTCACCGCCAAGGGCGACGACGAGCTGGCGGAAGCGATTCTCGCCATCGCCCGCGAATACGAAGTGCCGATCTACGAGAACGCCGAACTGGTGCGCCTGCTGGCGCGCATGGAGTTGGGCGAGGCGATTCCCGAGGCGCTGTATCGCACCCTCGCCGAAATCATCGCCTTCGCCTGGTACCTCAAGGGCAAGTGCCCCGCCGGTTTCGTCGCCGACGGCGAACGCGACGTCACCCCACCGGTACCGCTGCTGGGCGGCCCTAGGGGCTGAGGGCCAGCACCTCGCCTTCCACCCCCTTGCCCAGGGGGAAGTCCAGCAGCTGCCAGGCGAAATAGCCTTCACGGAAGTAGAACACCTGCTTGTAGCCCCAGCTCACGGCGAGCTGCGCCGCCAAGGCGCCACGGGGGCAGACGTCACTGTCGCAGTAGATGACCAGGGGCACATGCCGGGGCCAGTGGGGCATGGCCAGCCCGGCGAAGCGGTCGGCCAGGTCGAGGTGCACCGCCCCGTGCACATGGCCCCAGCTCCACTCCGCCGAAGGCCGCACATCGATGAACAGGGCACCGTAGTCATACAGCCGCTTGGCCTGGAGCACGTTGACCGTGGTCGCGCCCTTGACGCGCAGGGGCGCCTCCTCGGCCTGGGCCAGGGGCAGAACGCAAAGCAGCAGGAAGGACAGAACACGCATGGCGGCGCTCGCGGAGTCGGGACCCGAGTCTTGAGCTTAGGCAGCGAGGGGAGCCGGCCTTGGAACTATTGGTTCAGGGCGGGCGCGCTCGTTAGAGCAGGAGGGAGTTAAAGCGGGGTTCAGCCTTGTTTCTGCTTGCGGGCCAACTGCAGCTTGCTGACCAGCTCGGCCTCGGCCTGGGTCAGGCCACAGGAATGGGTCAGGTCATCGACGCTGGCACCCATGCCGGCAAGGCGCGCGGCCTGGGTGAAGGACAGGCTGCTGGGGTCACGCTGCTCGATCTGGCTGACCTTGTCCGGCAGCGGCGCCACCACGCGGCGCAGCTCGTGCAGCTCCTCGCCCATGCGGATGGAGCCGCTGAGGTAGGCGTCGAGCCGACGCGCCAGTTCCTTGATGCGCTGGTCGCGCACCGCATCGCGCTTGGCCTGCTCCTCGGCCGCCAGGCGTTGCCCCTTCTGCAGCCGCACGCAGGTGACTGCGAGGGCTGCACAAGCGATCGCCAGGACCAGCAGCGCGATCTCGATCAGCACGTCAGATGCTCTCCAGCTCCGACCACTCTTCCTCGCTCATCATCTTGTCCAGCTCGACCAGGATCAGCAGCTCGCCGTTCTTGTTGCAGACGCCCTGGATGAACTTGGCCGATTCCTCGTTGCCCACGTTGGGCGCGGTCTCGACCTCGGACTGACGCAGGTAGACCACTTCGGCGACGCTGTCGACGAGGATGCCCACGACCTGCTTGTCCGCTTCGATGATGACGATGCGGGTGTTGTCGGTGACCGACGCCGAATCCAGGCCGAAGCGCTGGCGGGTGTCGATCACGGTGACCACGTTACCGCGCAGGTTGATGATGCCCAGCACATAGCTCGGAGCACCCGGGACCGGCGCGATCTCGGTGTAACGCAGGACTTCCTGGACCTGCATCACGTTGATGCCGTAGGTCTCGTTATCCAGGCGGAAAGTCACCCATTGCAGGATGGGATCTTCGGAACCTTGCCCTGACGATTTCTTCATGTTCCCTAGCCTCTTCTAGAACCGCCCGGGGCGGCGTTCGCGGGTTCTGCCCGCTTGTTTCAAATCCGGAGCGCCGCGCTTTCGCGAGGCGCCGGTGTTCAGTTGAGCGACATTTTCTTGACGGCACCACTGGCGATCAGTTCAGCCAGGGCGGCGACGTCCAGCAGCGCGCACATGTGTTCGATCACGGTGCCGGCGAGCCACGGACGCTGGGTGCGCTGGCTGCGCCATTTGATTTCGCTCGGGTCCAGGCGGATGGAGCGGCTCACCTGGTGCACGGCCAGGCCCCACTCGTACCCCTGGACCGAGATAACGTACTGCAAGCCTTCGCGGAAATCATCGCGGTAGCGGTCCGGCATGACCCAGCGCGCGGTGTCGAGCACCTTCAGGTTACCCCCCTGGCTCGGCAGGATGCCGAGGAACCAGTCGGGCTGGCCGAACAGCGGCGTGAGTTCCTGGCCTGCCAGCGGGTAGATGGAGCCCAGGCACACAAGCGGCACCGCGAGGGTGAGGCCGGCGACATCGAACAGCAGGCACTCGAAGGGTTCTTCAGCCCAGCTGGGGCGGCCGTCGGAAGCCACCGGCTCGCTGTCCAGCAGCGGCGCATTGGCGGTCTTCAGCTCGGCAACCGGCTCCACCAGGGTCGGGCGGGCGATCGGGGCGGCAGGCGGCGGGACAGGCACCGGCGCTACGGGCTTGACCTCGGTACGCAACTCCGTCGGTGCGGCGACCAGGGTGCGCAGCGGCGTGGCCTCCAGCACCGGCCTGGCCACGGGCGCAGGCGCCGATACCGCCGCGGCGATCGGGGCAGGCGCAGGGGCCGGCACAGCGGCGATCACCGGTTTGACGGTCAGCCGGGCATCACGAACCTGTTCCTCCAGCACGGCAGCCTCGAACTCGTCCAGGCTGATGCTGTCGGCGAATTCGACGGCCGCTTCCTGCAGCAGGGAATCGAGGTAGGACTGCAAGGCCAGCTGCGGCCTTGTGGCGGTGGCGACGGTACGGCTCATGGATGGGACCTGCAGGAGTGGACTCCACAGTCTATCGGCAGCAAGGCTGCGGGACTTGAGGTATGCAGTTCAGCATAGTCGGTCATTTCAGGCTACCTGGGCGGCCAGTTGCTGACTGAGCAAATGCTTGAGCAGCGCGCGATAGGCGATCACCCCGCGGCTGTTGGAATCGTATTGCGAAGGCGTGACCCCGGCGCGGCTGGCATCACGCAGGCGGGTATCCACCGGGATATAGGCCGGCCACAGGTGCTCGGGATAGGAATTGCGCAGCACCCGCAGGGTATTCAGGGAGGCCTGGGTACGGCGGTCGAACAGGGTCGGCACGATGGTGTAGGGCAACGCCTGCTTGCGCGAGCGGTTGATCATCGCCAGGGTGCTGACCATGCGCTCCAGGCCCTTGACGGCGAGGAACTCGGTCTGCACCGGGATCACCAGCTGCTGGCTGGCGGCCAGGGCGTTGACCATCAGCACGCCCAGCAGCGGCGGGCTGTCGATGATGGCGTGGTCGAACTCCTGCCACAGCTGCGCCAGGCTCTTGGCGATCACCAGGCCCAGGCCGTTCTGCCCGGGCGACTGGCGCTCCAGGGTAGCCAGCGCGGTGCTCGAAGGCAGCAGCGAGATGCGTTCGTGGCTGGTCTGCAGCAGCAGCTGCCGCGGCAGGCCATCGGGCACCGTGCCCTGGTGCAGGAACAGGTCGAAGCAGCTGTGTTCCAGGGTGTCCGGGTCATGCCCGAAGTAGCTGGTCATGGAACCGTGGGGGTCGAGGTCGACCACGACCACGCGCTTGCCGGCATCGGCCAGCAGGCCCGCCAGTGCGATCGACGAGGTGGTCTTGCCCACTCCACCCTTTTGATTGGCTACCGCCCAAACTCTCATGGTCTTCATCCTCCCGGCAGAAACGCCGCCTTGCCGAGAATCATTGTCCGCCCGCAGGGGCCGGCGACGGGGAATTGACGGCCCCCGCTGCTGGGGGCCTCGCTTCTGGCGCTGGTGCAGGTTGCGTGCCAGCACGCTGCAGGGCGCCATCCGGTTTTGCGTTGGCGCTGCCTACGCCACTGACCGCACGACGCACGTCCAGGTTGCGCGACACCACCAATACCACGCGCCGGTTGCGCCCGCGCCCTTCGGCCGTCGCATTGTCCGCCACCGGCTGGAACTCGCCATAGCCGACTGCGGCCAGGCGCGCCGGGTTCACGCCATCCATCGAGAGCATGCGCACGATGCTCGAGGCCCGTGCCGTAGACAGCTCCCAGTTGGAAGGATAGTTCGCCGTATTGATCGGCAGGTTATCGGTGAAACCTTCTACGTGCACCGGGTTTTCGTAGGGCGCCAGGATCTTGGCCACCTTCTCGATCAGGGTGAAGGCTTCGTTGGCCGGTATCGCGTCGCCGCTGGGGAACAGCAGGCTGGAGTTGAGCTCGATCTCCACCCACAGCTCATTGCCGCGAACCGTCATCTGCCCGTCCTTGATCAGCTCGCCAAAGGCCTCGCTGATGTCCTGGCTGATCTCCTGCAGCGGATCGGTAGCAGCGCTCGGCGTATCACTGGAGCCGCTGTCGGTCATGGACTTGTCCGCCTCGGTGGTACGCGGGCGCTCATCGCCAACGGGGATCGGCTTGATCGAGCGATCCGGCTGGCTGAAGACGCCGGTGAGGGTCTCCGAAAGGATCTTGTACTTGCCTTCGTTGATCGAGGAGATGGAGTACATCACCACGAAAAAGGCGAACAGCAGGGTGATGAAGTCCGCGTAGGAGACCAGCCAACGCTCGTGATTCTCGTGTTCTTCCTGATGACGTCTGCGGGCCATGTCGCCTCCATCAATCCATGAAGCCTTGCAGCTTCAACTCGATGGAGCGGGGATTCTCGCCCTCGCCGATGGAGAGGATGCCTTCGAGCAGCATCTCCCGATAGCGCGACTGGCGCATGGCGATGGACTTGAGCTTGTTACCGATCGGCAGCAGCAGCAGGTTGGCGAAGCCGACGCCATAGATGGTGGCGACGAAGGCCACGGCGATGCCACCGCCCAGCTGGCTGGGGTCCGCCAGGTTACCCATGACATGGATCAGGCCCATTACCGCACCGATGATGCCGATGGTCGGCGCGTAGCCGCCCATGCTTTCGAACACCTTGGCGGCCTGGATATCACGGGCTTCCTGGGTGTAGAGGTCCACCTCGAGGATGCTGCGGATAGCTTCCGGTTCGGCACCGTCCACCAACAGCTGCAGGCCCTTGCGGGCGTACGGGTCCGGCTCGGAATCGGCGATGGGCTCGAGGCCCAGCAGGCCTTCCTTGCGGGCAGCCATGCTCCAGCCGACCACGCGGTTGATGCCGCCGGCCAGGTCGATCTGCGGGGGGAAGATGATCCAGCGAATGGTCACCAGGGACCGCTTGAACACACTCATCGGGGTCTGCAGGAACGCAGCCCCGAGGGTACCGCCCACCACGATCAGCGCAGCGGGGCCGTTGAGCAACGCCCCCGCGTGGCCACCTTCGAGGTAGTTGCCGCCGATGATGGCGACGAGTGCGAGTATGACGCCGACAACGCTCAGTACATCCATTGACGCGCGTTCTCCATTACAGGCACGCCTCGGCTATGTGCCTGCCGATATCGTCGAGCCCGTAGACGGCGTCGGCCAGGTTGGCCTTCACGATGGCCATGGGCATGCCGTAGATCACGCAGCTGGCTTCATCCTGCGCCCAGACCTGGCTGCCGCCCTGCTTGAGCAGGCGAGCGCCTTCCCGGCCATCGGCGCCCATGCCGGTGAGCACCACCGCCAGGACCTTGTCGTTATAGGCCTTGGCCGCAGAGCCGAAGGTGATGTCGACACAGGGCTTGTAGTTCAGCCGCTCGTCACCCGGGAGGATGCGCACGGTGCCACGGCCGTCGACCATCATCTGCTTGCCGCCCGGTGCCAGCAGGGCCAGGCCGGGGCGCAGCACATCGCCGTCCTCAGCTTCCTTGACGGAAATCCGGCAGAGCTTGTCGAGGCGCTCGGCGAAGGCCTTGGTGAAGGCTGCCGGCATGTGCTGGATCAGGACGATGGGCGCCGGAAAGTTGCCGGGCAGCTGGGTCAGCACCCGCTGCAGGGCCACCGGGCCGCCGGTCGAGGTGCCGATGGCCACCAGCTTGTAAGACTTGCGTTTGGGAGCCGGGCTGGACGAGCCCCCCGAGCTGGAAGCCGGCGCAGGTGCGGCACCGGCGCTGGGGCGCGACGGGGCCGGCGTGGGCGCAGCGGGGCTGGGCGCCGACGCCGGGGCTGCCGGCGCTGGGCTGTAGCTGCTGTAGCGACGGTTGCTGCGGGCGATGCTGTGCACCTTCTCGCAGAGCAGTTGCTTGACCTTGTCGGGGTTGCGCGAGATGTCCTCGAAGTTCTTCGGCAGGAAATCCACCGCACCCGCGTCGAGGGCGTCCAGGGTCACCCGGGCGCCTTCGTGGGTCAGGGAAGAAAACATCAGCACGGGGGTCGGGCAGCGCTGCATGATGTGCCGCACTGCGGTGATGCCGTCCATCATCGGCATCTCGTAGTCCATGGTGATCACGTCCGGCTTGAGCGCCAGCGCCTGATCGATGGCTTCGCGACCGTTGGTGGCGGTGCCGATCACCTGGATATTGGGGTCGGCGGACAGAATCTCCGAGACACGACGACGGAAGAAACCGGAGTCATCAACCACCAGAACCTTGACTGCCATAAACACTCCTAACAGGCGGCCCGCCAGGGCCGCCTAAACGATCAACCGCGGCGCGCGTAGCGCTTGAGCATGCTCGGCACGTCGAGAATCAGGGCGATGCGTCCATCGCCGGTGATGGTGGCGCCGGACATGCCGGGAGTGCCCTGGAGCATCTTGCCCAGGGGCTTGATCACCACCTCTTCCTGGCCGACCAACTGGTCCACCACGAAGCCGATGCGCTGGGTGCCCACGGAGAGGATCACCACATGGCCTTCGCCCTGTTCCTCGTGGGCCGCGTTACGCACCAGCCAACGCTTGAGGTAGAACAGCGGCAGCGCCTTGTCGCGCACGATCACCACTTCCTGGCCGTCCACCACGTTGGTGCGCGACAGATCGAGGTGGAAGATCTCGTTGACGTTGACCAGCGGGAAGGCGAAGGCCTGGTTGCCCAGCATCACCATCAGGGTCGGCATGATCGCCAGGGTCAGCGGCACCTTGATGACGATCTTCGCAGCCCTGCCCCTTCTGCGAGAACACGTTGACCGTGCCGTTGAGCTGGGAAATCTTGGTCTTCACCACGTCCATGCCGACACCGCGGCCGGAGACGTCGGAAATCTCGGTCTTGGTCGAGAAGCCCGGGGCGAAGATCAGGTTGTAGCACTCGAGATCGGTCAGGCGGTCGGCGGCGTCCTTGTCCAGCAGCCCCTTCTCCACCGCCTTGGCGCGGAGGATATTGGCGTCCATCCCCTTGCCGTCGTCGGTGATCATCAGAAGGATGTGGTCGCCTTCCTGTTCGGCGGAGAGCACCACGCGGCCGGTGCGCGGCTTGCCGGCGGCCTCGCGCTCCTCGGGCGTCTCGACGCCGTGATCGACGGCGTTGCGCACAAGGTGGACCAGCGGGTCGGCCAGGGCCTCGACCAGGTTCTTGTCGAGGTCGGTCTCTTCACCCACCAGCTCGAGGTTGATCTCTTTCTTCAGGTTGCGCGCCAGGTCGCGGACCAGGCGCGGGAAGCGGCCGAAGACCTTCTTGATCGGCTGCATGCGGGTCTTCATGACCGCGGTCTGCAGGTCGGCGGTGACCACGTCGAGGTTGGACACGGCCTTGGCCATGGACTCGTCACCGCTGTTGAGGCCCAGGCGCACAAGGCGGTTACGCACCAATACCAGCTCGCCGACCATGTTCATGATCTCGTCCAGGCGCGCGGTGTCGACGCGTACCGTGGTCTCGGCCTCGCTGGCGGCGGACGCGGCCTTGTCGCCACCCGCGGCAGGCGCGGGAGCGGCCGCAGGCTTGGCAGCGGGCTTGGGCGGCTCAGCCGCCTTGGGAGCAGCAGCCGGTTTCGCGGCGGCAGGCTTGGCGGCCGGAGCGGCAGCGGGCTTGGCCGGAGCAGCCGGTTTGGCAGGGGCTGCCTCCGCGGCGTCGGCAACGAACTTGCCCTTGCCGTGGAGCTGATCGAGCAGCGCTTCGAATTCGTCGTCAGTGATGTTTTCGCCGGCGCCGGCAGTAGGTGCCGCAGGAGCCTTGTCGGCCGGAGCGGCAACCGCAGGGGCCTCGACCTCAGCGGCGGCCACGAACTTGCCTTTGCCATGCAACTGGTCGAGCAGCGCTTCGAACTCGTCGTCGCTGATCTCGTCACCGCCACCGGCAGGTGCCGCAGGCGCGGGCGCCGGGGCGGCGGCCTTGGCAGGCGCAGCAGGGGCCTGCTCGGCCACGAACTTGCCCTTGCCGTGCAGTTGGTCGAGCAGCGCTTCGAACTCGTCGTCGCTGATTTCGTCAGCCCCGGCAGCGGCCGATGAGGCCGCGCTGACGCTCGACTCGGCGGCGGGCTCATCGAGCACGTTGAGCAGCTGTTCGAACTCGCTGTCGGTGATATCACCGGACGCGGCTTCGGCTTCAGCAACGGGCTCAGGCTCGGGCTCGTACTCCGGTTCGGCAGCCGCCTCGTCACCACCCGGCTCGGCCAGGCGTGCCAGGGCAGCCAGCAGCTCCGGCGTGGCCGGCGTCGGCTCGGCGCGCTCGCGTACCTGGCTGAACATCTCGTTGACCGTGTCCAGCGCTTGCAGGACCACGTCCATGAGCTCCGCCGTCACACGGCGTTCGCCCTTGCGCAAGATGTCGAAGACGTTCTCGGCGATGTGGCAGCACTCCACCAGCGCATTCAGCTGGAGGAAGCCGGCACCACCCTTGACCGTGTGGAAGCCGCGGAAAATGGCATTGAGCAGATCCATATCGTCCGGACGGCTCTCGAGCTCGACCAGCTGTTCGGACAATTGCTCCAATATTTCGCCGGCCTCAACCAGGAAGTCCTGGAGGATTTCTTCATCGGCGTCGAAGCTCATTCGGTTGCTCCCTAGAATCCAAGGCTGGATAACAGATCATCGACATCGACCTGACCGGACACGACATCATCACGCTTATCGGCATTGATCTGCGGACCTTCACCCCTGGAAGGCTCTTTTTGTTTTTCTTTTTCAGCCACGATCTCCGCACGGTCGTGGTGGATACCAGCGAAGCGATCGACATCGCTGGCCATCAGTACCAATTTCACCAGGTTGCTCTCGACCTCGGTGACCAGTTGGGTGACGCGCTTGATCACCTGGCCGGTGAGATCCTGATAGTCCTGGGCAAGGAGGATGTCGTTCATCCTCGACGAAAGCTGTTCGGTATCGCGTTGACTGCGAGCAAGGAAAGTCCCGATGCGCTCGGCCAGGTCGCGGAAGGCATCCGCGCCAATTTCCCGACGCATGAAGCGCCCCCACTCCTCTCCCAGGCTCTGGGCTTCATCGCCTAGACCATTGAGCAGCGGTGCGCTCTCCTCCACCAGGTCCATGGTCCGGTTCGCGGCCTTCTCGGTCATCTTCACCACGTAGGAAAGACGATCCGCGGCGTCGGCGATCTGCGAAACCTCGGTGGCATGGGGCAGGTGCGGGTCGATCTGGAAGTTGACGATCGCGGTGTGCAGCTCGCGCGTCAGCTTGCCGACTTCCTGGTACAGCCGCGATCACGGACTTTGTTGAGTTCATGGATGAGTTGCACGGCATCGCCGAAATTGCCTTTTTCAAGGGTATCGACCAGCTCGCGCGCATGGTTTTTCAGGGTCGACTCAAGGTCTCCCGGTTGGGAATCTTTTTGGTCCATGGCGTCCTCGCGACTGGCATCAGCCGTTGACCCGTTCGAAGATCTTCTCGATCTTCTCTTTGAGCACCTGGGCGGTGAAAGGCTTGACCACATAGCCGTTCACACCGGCCTGGGCCGCTTCGATGATCTGGTCACGCTTGGCCTCGGCCGTCACCATCAGCACCGGCAGGTGCTTGAGGCGCTCGTCGGCACGCACGGCGCGCAACAGATCGATCCCGGTCATGCCCGGCATGTTCCAGTCGGTGACCAGGAAATCGAAGTTGCCACTGTGCAGCATGGGTAGAGCGGTGGTGCCATCATCGGCCTCTGCGGTATTGGTGAAACCCAAGTCACGCAGGAGGTTCTTGATGATGCGTCTCATCGTCGAGAAATCGTCCACGATGAGGATTTTCATGTTCTTGTCCAAATCGACCTCCGTACAGCCTAAACGCCCCCGTAGAACGGGGGCGTCGATCAATCGAAAAACCGGCGTGCCAATCAGTGCGCGCGCCATTCACCCAGCCGTGACCGCAAGCGTGCGGCACATTGGCTGTGCAACTGGCTGACCCGCGATTCACTGACCCCCAGCACTTCGCCGATTTCCTTCAAATTCAGCTCTTCGTCGTAATACAGCGCCAGTACCAAGCGCTCTCGTTCCGGCAGATTGGCGATGGCGTCAGCCAGCGCCGCCTGGAAGCGCTCGTCTTCCAGATCATTCGAAGGTTCGAGATGGGTGACTCCGGTGTCTTCGTGCGTCGCGCCATGCTCACCGTCCTGCAACAGGTCGTCGAAGCTGAACAGGCGGCTGCCCAAAGTGTCGCTCAGGATGCCGTAGTAATCTTCGAGACTCAATCCAAGTTCGGCCGCAACTTCCTGATCTTTAGCGTCTCGCCCGTTTCTTGCCTCAATTTTCCGGATGGCATCGCTCACCATCCGGGTGTTGCGATGGACCGAGCGTGGTGCCCAATCCCCTTTTCTCACTTCATCGAGCATGGCACCGCGGATGCGTATGCCTGCATAGGTCTCGAAACTTGCGCCCTTGCTGGAATCGTATTTCTTCGAGGCTTCGAGCAGGCCGATCATGCCGGCCTGCATCAGGTCCTCCACCTGCACGTTGGCCGGCAAGCGGCCCAAGCAGGTGGTAGGCGATGCGTTTGACCAGCGGCGCGTAGCGCTCGATCAGCTGGTGCTGGGAATCCCTAGCCTGTGCCTTGTTGTACATACGAAGTCCACTAGCGGGTGTCATATGGCCGAATCCGCGATCGGTTGCTGCACCAGGCGCTCCACGAAGAACTCCAGATGACCGCGTGGGTTGGCCGGCAGGGGCCAGCTGTCCACTTTCTGGGCTATCGCCTTGAACGCCAGGGCGCACTTCGAGCGCGGGAAGGCTTCGTAAACCGCGCGCTGCTTCTGCACGGCCTTGCGTACGGATTCGTCATAGGGCACCGCGCCGACATATTGCAAGGCCACATCCAGGAAGCGATCAGTCACTTTGGTCAGCTTAGCAAAGAGGTTGCGACCCTCCTGTGGACTATGTGCCATGTTGGCCAATACGCGGAAACGGCTCATGCCGTAGTCGCGGTTGAGGAGCTTGATCAAAGCATAGGCGTCGGTGATGGAAGTGGGTTCGTCACAGACGACCACTATCACTTCCTGCGCCGCGCGCACGAAGCTGACCACCGCGTCGCCGATGCCGGCGGCGGTGTCGATCACCAGGACGTCGAGGTTGTCGCTGATCTCGCTGAAAGCCTGGATCAGGCCGGCGTGCTGCATGGGCGAGAGCTGCACCATGCTTTGAGTGCCCGAGGCGGCCGGCACGATACGAACGCCCACCCGGGCCCTGCAGCAGCACGTCACGCAGGTCGCACTCGCCGGCGATCACGTCGGCCAGGGTGCGCTTGGCGGTGAGGCCGAGCAGTACGTCGACGTTGGCCAGGCCAAGGTCGGCGTCCAGCAGCATGACCCGGCGACCGAGATCGGCGAGGGCCAGCGAGAGGTTCACCGACACGTTGGTCTTGCCGACGCCACCCTTGCCGCCGGTTACGGCAATCACCTGTACGGGATGCAAACTACCCATTTATTACACCTTGTCTCACGTCGACTGGGCCACTTGGCGGGCTCGTGCCACTCATCCGGAGTGGCTGGGGTTCTATCCGACTCGGCGGGCCGGGTTCTGGTACAGCCCGGCGAACAGGTCGGCCATGGCTTCTTCGCTGGGGTCCTCCGGCGTCTGCAGGCTCACTGCACGGCTCACCAGCTGGTGGCTGCGGGGGATCTGCAGGTCATCCGGAATCCGAGGCCCGTCAGCAAGATAGGCTACCGGGAGATGCTGGCCGATAGCCAGTCCTAAAACCTCTCCCAGGCTCGCCGCTTCGTCGAGCTTGGTCAGGATGCAGCCAGAAAGACCGCAACGCTTATAACTATGGTAGGCCGCCTTTAGCACTTGGCTCTGACTCGTTGCAGCCAGCACCAGATAGTTCCTGGCTTTGACACCACGGCTGGCCAAGGTCTCCAACTGCATTTTAAGCGCAGGATCGGTCGCCGGCAGGCCTGCGGTGTCAATCAGCACCACACGTTTGCGCGCCAGCGGGGCCAGCGCCTGGGTCAGGGATTGGCCGGGATCGACATGGGTCACCGACACGTTGAGGATGCGGCCGAGGGTCTTCAGCTGCTCCTGGGCGCCGATGCGGTAGCTGTCCATGCTCACCAGGGCGATCTGCTGGGCGCCGTATTTCAGTACGTAGCGCGCAGCCAGCTTGGCCAGGGTGGTGGTCTTGCCCATGCCGGCCGGGCCGACCAGGGCGATCACACCGCCCTCTTCCAGCGGCTCCTGCTGCGGCGTGCGGATGGCGTGGGCCAGATGGGCCAGGACCATGCGCCAGGCCTGGCGCGGGTCCTTGACGGAGGCGACACGCTCCATCAGGGCACGGGACAGTTCGGCGGACAGGCCCATGCGCTGCAGGCGACGCCAGAGGCCGGCCTGCTGCGGACGGCGGCTCTGCATCTGGCCCCAGGCGATGGAGCCCAGCTGGACTTCGATCAGTTCACGCAGGCCGTTGAGCTCGAAACGCATGGCATCCAGGCTGCGCTGGTCGGCGGCGGCCGGTGCGGCGGCCTTCGGCTGGGCAGCAGGTGCCGCCAGCGGTGAGGCACTTGCACGCTCGGTGCGTTGCGGACGCATGGCGGCGGCGAGGCTTTCCGCAGACACGTCCGAACGGTCGGCAACCAGCTGGCGGTTCTTGCCGGCGTCGGCCTGGCCACCGCGGTTGCTCAGCTCGGCATGGGCCTCGGCGATGCGGGTCTGGGTACGGCGCAGCTCGGCTTCGAGGGCCGGATTGGGCTTGCTCGGGGCGGGAGCCGGCATGGGATAGTCGAGCGCGGCGGTGATCTCCACCCCACCGGCGACCCGACGGGTGCCGATGATGGAGGCATCCGCGCCCAGTTCGTCCCGCACCAGTTTCATGGCCTGGCGCATATCCGCAGCGAAGAAGCGTTTGACCTGCATGGCCTGTGACCTCGGTTAGTTCTGCCCCACAGTCGAGACTATGGTGACCTGCTTGTTGTCCGGTATTTCCTGGTAGGCCAGTACGTGCATGGTTGGCACGGCGAGCCTTGCGAAGCGCGACAGCATCGCCCGGATCGGCCCAGCTACCAGCAGGATGGCCTGCTTGCCGAGCATTTCCTGGCGCTGCGCCGCTTCCACCAGGCGAACTGTTGCAGCTTCTCAGCCATGCCAGGCTCCAGGAGGATGCCATCCTCGGAGCCTTGTCCGGCCTTCTGCATGCTACTGAGCAATATCTGTTCCAACCTGGGCTCCAGGGTGATCACAGGCAGCTCCGGCTCTAGTCCCACAATGCTTTGCACGATTGCGCGGCTCAGCGCCACGCGAACAGCTGCCACCATAGCGGCGGGATCTTGACTCTTGGGTGCGACGTTGGCGATGGCCTCGGCGATGGTGCGGATGTCGCGCACCGGCACCTGTTCCTGCAGCAGCGCCTGCAGCACCTTGAGCAGGGTCGACAGCGAAACCAGGCCCGGAACCAGCTCTTCCGCCAGCTTGGGCGAGCTCTTGGCCAGCAATTGCATGAGCTGCTGCACTTCTTCGTGCCCCAGCAGCTCGTGGGCGTGCTTGTGCAGGATCTGATTGAGGTGGGTGGCGACCACGGTACTGGCGTCCACCACCGTGTAGCCGAGGGACTGCGCCTGGTCACGCTGGCTGCCGTCGATCCACACGGCCTCCAGGCCGAACGCCGGATCCTTGGCGGCGATGCCGTTGAGGGTGCCGAACACCTGGCCGGGGTTGATCGCCAGCTCGCGGTCCGGGTAGACCTCCGCCTCGGCCACGCTGACGCCCATCAGGGTCAGGCGATAGGCGTTGGGTAGCAGGTCGAGGTTGTCGCGGATGTGCACCGACGGCATGAGGAAGCCCATCTCCTGGGACAGCTTCTTGCGTACGCCCTTGATGCGGGTGAGCAGCTGGCCACCCTGGTTGCGGTCCACCAGGGGAATCAGGCGGTAGCCGACTTCCAGGCCGACCATATCCACCGGGGTGACGTCGTCCCAGCCCAGCTCCTTGGTTTCCGGGGCACGCTGGGCCGGCAGCAGTTCCTGCTGGCGCTGCGCTTCCTGCACAGCCACTTCCTTCTCCTTCTGGCCCTTGCGCCAGATCCACCAGGCGCCGCCAGCGGCGATCAGGCCGAGGCCGAGGAAGGACACGTGGGGCATGCCCGGGACCAGGCCCATGGCGATGAGGATGGCGGCGGAGACGGCCAGCGCCTTGGGCGAGGCGAACATCTGGCGGTTGACCTGCTGGCCCATGTCCTCGGAGCTGGAACACGGGTCACCATGATCGCAGCGGCGGTGGACAGCAGCAGCGAGGGGATCTGCGCCACCAGGCCGTCACCGATGGTCAGCAGGGAGTAGATGCGCCCGGCGTCGCCGAAGGTCAGGCCGTGCTGGATGATGCCGATGGCCATGCCACCGATCAGGTTGATGAAGAGGATCAGCAGGCCGGCGATGGCGTCACCGCGGACGAACTTGCTGGCACCGTCCATGGAACCGTAGAAATCGGCTTCCTGGGAGACTTCCGCGCGGCGCTTTTTGGCTTCGACCTGGTCGATGATGCCGGCGTTGAGGTCGGCGTCGATCGCCATCTGCTTGCCGGGCATGGCGTCCAGGGTGAAACGTGCACTCACCTCGGAGATACGGCCGGCACCCTTGGTGACCACCACGAAGTTGATGATCATCAAGATGGCGAAGATCACCGCACCGACCACGTAGTTGCCGCCGATGACCACTTCACCGAAGGCCTGGATCACCTTGCCCGCGGCGTCGTGGCCGTCCTGGCCGTGGAGCAGTACCACGCGGCTGGAGGCCACGTTCAGCGCCAGGCGCAGCAGGGTCGAGACCAGCAGGATGGTGGGGAAGACCGCGAAGTCCAGCGGGCGCAGGGCGTAGACGCTGACCAGCAGAACCACGATGGAGAGCGCGATGTTGAAGGTGAAGAACACGTCCAGAAGGAACGGCGGCACCGGCAACGTCATCATGCCCAGCATGATCAGCACCAGCAGCGGCACCCCCAGGTTGCCCCGGGACAGGCTGGCGACATTGCCGCGCACGTTGCCGATCAGTTGCGAACGATCCAAATCTCTACCCTCAAGCAGTGGCGAAACACAGCCCTCGCCCATTCAATCTTTTGACGCGCGGATGCGCGCAGCAGAGCTTGTGCAAGAAGCTCACCAACTTCCCGGAGGTGGCGGTGCAGAGGGGTGCGCAGCGACCTTTGCCTACAGGCAGGGGCAGCGCAGGGTCAGTCGTCGCGACGCAGGTCAGCGGGGATCGGCGGCTCCGTCAAGGGCGCAGGGCGCTTGCCCTTGCCCGCGCGGAATTGCTTGAGCTGGTAGACGTAGGCCAGTACCTGAGCCACCGCCAGGTACAGGCCGGCGGGGATTTCCTGGTCCAGCTCGGTGGAGTAGAACACCGCCCGCGCCAGGGCCGGGGATTCCAACACGGTGATCTTGTTCTCCTGGGCGATCTCGCGGATCTTCAGCGCGGTGAAGTCGTTGCCCTTGGCCAGCAGCAGCGGCGCGGTGCCCTTGGCCGGGTCGTACTTCAGGGCCACGGCGAAGTGCGTCGGGTTGGTGATCACCACGTCGGCCTCGGGCACGGCGGACATCATGCGGCGCTCGGCCATCTCCCGCTGCATGCGACGGATACGCGACTTGACCTCGGGCTTGCCCTCGCTGTCCTTGTACTCGTCGCGCACTTCCTGCTTGGTCATCATCAGCTTCTGCTTGTTGTCCCAGAGCTGATACGGCACGTCGATGGCGGCGATGAGGATCAGCCCGCAAGCCAGCCAGAGCGCGCTCCAGCCCACCACCTGGACGCTGTGCAGAATGGCCTGCTCCAGGGGCTCGTGGGCGATGGACAGGAGGTCGTCGGCATCCGAAGACAGCACCATCAGCGCCACCATCAGGATCAGCCCGAACTTGCCCAGCGCCTTGAGCAGCTCCACCACCGCGTGCATGGAGAACATGCGCTTGATGCCGGACAGCGGGTTCATGCGGCTGAATTTCGGCGCCAGGGCCTCGAAGGAGAACAGCCAGCCCCCCAGGGAGATGGGCGCCACAAGCGAGACGATGAGCAGCGTCACCAGCAACGGGGTAACGGCCGAGAGTGCCATCTGCCCCGACTGCAACAGCCACAGCGCCATGCTGCGCTCGTCCATCAGCGCTTCGCGCGACAGGGTGAAGTTGGCCTGCATCATGCGCATCATCATGTCCGCCAGGCCGCCGCCGGAGGCCAGCACGCCCCCTGCCCCACCCAGGGTGATGGCCAGGGTATTGAGCTCCTTGGAACGGGCTATCTGCCCCTTCTCTCGCGCCTCCTGTTGGCGTTTCGCGGTGGGTTCTTCGCTTTTGTCCGCCCCGCTCTCACTTTCTGCCATGGCGCACCTCGGCAGAAGGCCCGGCTAACCGACCGGGACGGGTAATGGGCGGCATGCAGCCGCAGCGGGAGGTCATCAGCGCGCCCTCGCCAGCTCGCGCAGGAGCTGCAAGGCGTCGGTGGCGAGAAGCTGGTACTGGGAGAGGATGTCGGCCATGCCGATCCAGATGATCACCAGGCCCAGGGCCACCGTCAGCGGGAAGCCGATGGAAAAGATGTTCAGTTGCGGCGCGGCGCGGGTCATCACGCCGAAGGCGATGTTGACCACCAGCAAGGCGGTGATCGCCGGCAACGCCAGCAGCAGGCCGGCGCCGAGCACCCAGCCCAGCTTGGTGGCCAGGGTCCAGTAGTGCTCGACCATCAGGCCCCCGCCCACCGGCAAGGTCACGAAGCTCTCGGCGAGCACCTCGAACACCACCAGGTGGCCGTTCATGGCCAGGAACAGCAGAGTCACCAGCATGGTGAAGAACTGCCCGATCACCGGCACCGAAACGCCGTTGGTGGGGTCGACCATGGAAGCGAAGCCCAGGCCCATCTGCACCGCGAGTATCTGCCCGGCGACGACGAAGGCATGGAAGAACAGCTGCAGGGCGAAACCCATCACCGCCCCCACCAGTATCTGCTCGGCGATCAGCAGGAAGGCCTGCAGGGTGACAGCGTCCACCGGAGGCATGGGCGGCAGCGAAGGGGCGATCACCGCAGTGATGCCGAGGGCCAGGTACAGCCGCACCCGGGTCGGCACCAGCTGGGTGCCGATCAGCGGCATGGTCATCAGCAGCGAGGCGATGCGGAACAGCGGCAACAGGTAGCTGCCGACCATGCCGCCGATCTGCGCTGTGGTCAGCTCCAGCATGTCAGCCGATCAACATGGGGATGTTGTGGTAGAGGTTGGTCATGTACTCCATCAGCTCCCGGGTCAGCCAGGGCCCGGCCCACATCAGCGAGATGAGCATCACCAACAGGCGCGGCAGGAAGCTCAGGGTCTGTTCGTTGATCTGCGTGGCGGCCTGGAACATGGCGACGATCAGGCCCACCACCAGGCTGGGCACCACGAGGATGCCGACGATGACGCAGGTCAGCCAAAGCGCTTCACGGAACAGGTCGACGGCGACTTCGGGTGTCATGGCTAAACCCCTCCAAAGCTTCCGGCCAGGGTGCCGATGATCAGCGCCCAGCCATCCACCAGCACGAACAGCATGATCTTGAACGGCAACGAGATGATCAGCGGCGACAGCATCATCATGCCCATCGCCATCAGCACGCTCGCCACCACCAGGTCGATGATCAGGAACGGGATGAAGATCATGAAGCCGATCTGGAACGCGGTCTTCAGCTCCGAGGTGATGAAGGCCGGGATCAGGATGGTCAGCGGCGCGGCGTCGGGCGACTGGATGTCGGTGCGCTTGGACAGGCGCACGAACAGCTCCAGGTCACTGGAGCGGGTCTGCGCCAGCATGAAGTTCTTCACCGGCACCTCGGCGCGCTTGATCGCCTCCTGGGCCGGCAACTGCTCGTTGAGGTAGGGCTGCAGGGCGTCGCGGTTCACCTGGTCGAACACCGGCCCCATGATGAACATCGTCAGGAACAGCGCCATGCCGGTGAGGATCTGGTTCGACGGCGTCTGCTGCAGGCCCAGCGCCTGGCGCAGGATGGAGAAGACGATGATGATCCGCGTAAAGCTGGTCATCAGCATGACGAACGCCGGGATGAAGCTCAGCGCCGTCATGATCAGCAGGATCTGCAGGCTGACCGAGTACTCCTGCTGGCCTTCGGCGTTGGTCGACAGGGTGATGGCGGAGATCGACAACGGGTCGTCGGCGCCCAGCACCAGGGGTGCCGCCACTGCCAGCAGCAGGGCGATCAGGATGCGCCAGTAACCCATCAGCTCTTGTCCTTGTCCTTGCCCAGCAGCTCCATCAGGCGCTGGGCGAATTCCGGGGTGGCAGGCTCGGCGTCGGGCATGTGCACCGGTTCCTTGAGCACATGCAACGGGGTGATGCGCCCGGGCGTGAGGCCCAGGAGGATCTGCTCGCCGCCCACCTGCACCAGCACCAGCCGATCACGCGGGCCCAGCGCCTGGCTGGAGACCAGCTTGATCACCTGGCCGCCGCGGGGGCCCATCTGCTGGACCCGGCGCAGCAGCCAGGCGAGCACGAAGATGACGCCGACCACCAGCAACAGGCCGATGGTCAGTTGCCCGAGCTGCGCGGCGACGCCGCCCCCGGCATTGACCACCGGAGTGGCAGCCACGGCAGGCGCGGCAACGGCGGCCGGGGTGGCGGATGCGGCGGTTGCCGCCGGCTCCGCGGCGAACGCCGTCAGGGGCAGGCAGAACAGCGCGAGCAGGAGTCGTCCCATGGCGTCAGCGCAGTTTCTTGATGCGTTCGCTGGGGCTGATCACGTCGGTCAGGCGGATGCCGAACTTCTCGTTGACCACCACCACTTCGCCATGGGCGATGAGCGTGCCGTTGACCAGCACGTCCAGCGGCTCGCCGGCCAGGCGGTCCAGCTCGATCACCGAGCCCTGGTTGAGCTGCAGCAGGTTGCGGATGGTGATGTCGGTGTTGCCCACTTCCATGGAGATGGACACCGGGATATCGAGGATGACATCGAGGTTGGGGCCATCCAGGCTCACCGGTGCGTTGGAGCGCGGCATGCTGCCGAACTCTTCCATCGGTGCCCGGGGGTTGGCCGGTGCCGCCGCTCCGCCGCCCTGGTTCATCAGTGCGTCGATGTCGTCCTGGCTGGCCTCGTCGCCCGCCTCGGCCAGGGCCGCCGCCCATTCATCGGCGAGCGCCTGTTCCTCGGGGGTGGTGCTTTCTTCGTCTGCCATCGGTTGACCTCGGCTGGCTCAAATAGGGTGTGGGTCGACCGTCAGCGCTGACGGTCGATCGGATCGAGAATCTGCAGGGCCAGGTTGCCCTTGTGGGCGCCCAGCTTGGCCTTGAAGGCCGGCACGCCGTTGGCGCGCATGATCATGTGCTCGGGCATTTCCACTGGAATCACGTCGCCCGGCTGCATGTGCAGGATGTCGCGCAGGCGCAGCTGGCGGCGCACCACGGTGGCGCCAACCGGCACGCTGACGTCGAGGATGTCTTCGCGCAGGGCCTTGATCCAGCGCTCGTCCTGGTCGTCGACATCGGACTGGAAGCCGGCGTCGAGCATCTCGCGGATGGGCTCGATCATCGAATAGGGCATGGTGATGTGCAGGTCGCCGCCACCGCCATCGAGTTCGATGTGGAAGGTGGAGACGACGATCACTTCGCTGGGGCTGACGATGTTGGCCAGCGCCGGGTTCACCTCGGAGTTGATGTACTCGAAGTTCACGTCCATCACCGCGTGCCAGGCTTCCTTCAGGTCGACGAAGGCCTGGTCGAGCACCATGCGCACCACACGCAGTTCGGTGGGGGTGAATTCGCGGCCCTCGATCTTGGCGTGACGGCCGTCACCGCCGAAGAAGTTGTCCACCAGTTTGAACACCAGCTTGGCGTCGAGGATGAACAGGCCGGTGCCGCGCAGCGGCTTCATCTTCACCAGGTTGAGGCTGGTGGGGACGTACAGCGAGTGCACGTACTCGCCGAACTTCATCACCTGCACGCCCCCTACCGCCACATCGGCGGAACGGCGCAGCAGGTTGAACATGCTGATGCGGGTATAGCGGGCGAAACGCTCGTTGATCATCTCCAGGGTCGGCATGCGTCCACGGACGATGCGATCCTGGCTGGTCAGGTCGTAGCTTTTGACGCTCCCGGGTTCCGCCTCGTTCTCGGTCTCGACCAGGCCATCGTCCACGCCATGGAGCAGCGCGTCGATCTCGTCCTGGGAAAGCAGGTCTTGGACTGCCATGGGTCTCCCCTGCTACTGCAATACGAAATTGGTGAACAGCACTTGCTCGACCGCCACCTTGCCGGTTTGCGCCTTGGCCACTTCCTGGATGGTGGCGGTGGCCTGCTGGCGCAGCATCTCCTTGCCCACCGGGGTGACCAGGGTGTCGAAGGTCTGGCTGGAGAAGAGCATCACCAGCTTGTTGCGCACCACCGGCATGTGCTCCTTGAGCGCATCCATCTCGGCCTTGTCGCGGCCCATCAGGGCCACGGTGACCTGCATGTAGCGCTGGTGGCCGTTCTGGTTGAAGTTGACCACGAAGGCCGGAGCCAGGGGCTCGTACAAGGCGATCTGCTTGACCGGAGCAGCGTGCTCGGCGGCGGCCTCGTCCTTCTTGTCATCCTTCTTGGCGTCGCCACCGCGGCCCAGCAGGAACCAGGTCGCGCCGACCGAGGCGCCCACGACCACCAGCAGCACCACGGTCAGCAGGATGATCAGTTTGAGCTTGCTCTTGCCGGCGGGCTTTTCGTCGCCGCCCGCATCCGCCTTCGCTTCTTTCTTCGCCATGCCAAAATTCCGTCGCTGATCGGGTTAATGCCCGCATTCAATGGGTTGAGAGCAAGTGTTATGCCAGCTTCTCACCAAACGCCGCAGCGGATATACCAGTGTCCTTGGCGCCTGTCACCCACGAAAAAAGGCGCCCGGTGGCTTTTTATCGAGCCACCGGGCGCCTTCAGTCTAGAACATGACGATTGCGGGGATGCGGATCAGGCGTAGTAGTCCACCAGGCCGCGCCCGCCAGTTGCCGTGGGGCTGCGTATCTCGCTGATGCCGACGGCGATCTCCTCGTCGCCGCCACCGCCCAGGTGCGAGCCGCCGCCATTGCCTCGGCCGCTGCCGCCCTCATTGCTCTGCTGGCCCTGCCAGCCACGGTTCAGGGACTGGTCGGAGACGTTCACATCCAGCTGGTTCATGCCCTGCTGGGAGAACATGTCGCGCAGGCGGTGCATCTGCCCTTCCAGCGCCTCGCGCACCCCGGCGTTGGGGCTGGCGAAGGTCACCTGGGTCTGGTCCTGGCCCATGTTGATGCGCACTTCCAGGCGCCCCAGGTCTTGCGGGTCGAGCTGGATCTCGGCCGACTTGAGGTTCTGGCTGGACAGCCACATGACCCGATCGACCACCGCTTCGCTCCAGCCGCCCTGGTTCATCGCCACCGGCTGGCCGGGAACCAGGGCCGGCGTGCGCTGGGCCAGGGCCGACTGCTGGCTGATGGTCTGGCCGATGGCATTCAGGCGGCTATCGAGGACTTCGCTGCGGATTTCCGACTTGCTCTCGCCCAGGCCCTGGGTGAGCTGCTCGGAGAGTTCCGCCACTGGAAGTTCGACATCCACCGGGACTTCTTCCGGTTCCGCCGTCTTGTCGCCGAAGGCGGCCAGGGCGCTGGCGAAGTTCTGCCCGGCATTGGCCGAATTCTGCGTGGTGACGGTGGTGGTGGTCGCCACCTGCACCTGGTCGCCCTCACCCTCGGTTTGCAGGCCGATCTGCATGCCGGCGAAGCCTTGCAGCGGATCTGCCTGGGCATCGACCTCCAGCGTGGCGGTGCCCTGGGTAGCAGGCGCGACACTGGGCAAGCCGGTCGGCAAGGTGACTTCCGGCGCAGGCGGCTCGACCACCGGCGGCGCGATCTGGCCGCTCATGGCCATCAGCAGCAACGGATCGATGACCGGGTCTTCGGGCTGGGTGCCGTCGCTGGCGGCCACACTGTCGTCAGGGGTATCGCCACCACTGCCGCTGCCCTTCCCGCTGTCGCGGTCGGCCGGCAAGCCGTTGCCGCTATCGGCAACCGTCGACGGCTTGCCGGTGTTGTCATTGGCCGGCCTGTCCGCCGAATCGTCCGCCTTGCGGGTGTCATCGGGCTTGTCACGGGCAGGCTTGGCCGCAGGCTCGTTTCGTTCTACAGGCTTGGCCTGCTGCTCCTTCGCATACACCTGGGCAAAGCTCGGGGCCGCGTTCTTGACGGGTTCCGGTGTCTTGACCTGGGTTTTTGCCGCCTGCACTTTCGTCTTCACGCCAGGGTTCGCCTGCAGAAGAATATCGGGGGCAACGGGCATGGGCACTCTCCGCTGAGGGGTTGGTTCGTGCCAGGGGGATTGCAAGGGGCGGGCCAAGTTTCGGCCGAGCCCCCATCAGCGCCTCAGAAGCTGTGACGCTGGCGCTCGGAGCGGAACAGGATGCGCACGATGGCGAACTCCCGCTCGATGCGTTCGACCAGGTCCGGCGCGTCTTCCAGGCGCTCGCGTCGGGCGCTTTCCTCCAACTGCTTGCACAGGGTCGCCAGCAAGGGCGCGCCCATGTTGCTGCAGCTGCCCTTGAAGCTGTGCGCGGCGAGGCGCAATGCCTGGGCGTCCTGCTGGTCGCAGGCCTGGTGGAGCAGGCGTACACGCTCCTCCGAGTCGACCAGGAAGGTGTCCAGCAACACCGGGTACTCGTCTTCCATGACTTCCTGCAAAGCGGCCAGTACGCCATTGTCGATATGCAGATCGGACAACCGGATCACTCCTTGAACGACACGATGGGAATCAGGATGGGCGTGGCCAGACGAACTCCACGCGGATGCCCCTGCCATCCTCCGGCAAGTCGCAGCGCGCGGCAAGTTGTCTGACCAGCGTCAGGCCACGTCCGCTCAGGCTCGACGTATCGATATCCCGCTCCAGCACCGACCGGGCATCGAAGCCCTTGCCGCTGTCCTCGACCCGCACCAGCAGGCGCCCGCCCTCCTCGCCCACCGGCAACAGCTCGAGGTGGATGCGCACATGGCCGTGCTCGAGCCCGGCCAGGCGCGTGGCGCGCTCGCGGTAGTACTCGGCAAAGCCACGGGCATCGCGCTTGAGCGCGGAGTCCAGGCCCAGCACACCGTGCTCCAGGGCGTTGGAGTAAAGCTCGGCGAGTACGGTGTAGAGCGCCCCGCCCTGGTCGCGCAGGCCCTGCACCTCCAGCAACAGCTGCAGGAGGAAGGGCAAGGGGTTGAAGCGCTTGAGGGTCTGGGCGCGGAATTCGAAGCTGGCCGACCAGTCCAGCGGGCTCAGCTGGCCGCTATCGGTGAACGCCAGCTGCGGGCGCTGTTCGAGGTCTTCGACCAGGGTCACCTCGATCATGCTGACGTCGTCCTGGGCTTCGCCCCGGAAGGCGGCCAGGGTGCGCTGGATCTCGTCGAACAGCTGCTCCGGCGCGGTATTGCTGGCGAAAACACGCCGCAGGCGCTCGTCACCGAACAGCTCGCCGGCCTCGTTGCAGGTTTCCAGCACGCCATCGGACCAGAGGAACACGCGGTCGCCGACATCAATCGGGTAGACCTCGTACTTGTCATCGAACTGGGCCGGCTCCAGCACCCCGAGCGGCAGGTGCCGCGATACCAGCGGCACCACCGGGCCGCCATCGGCGCGGCGCAGGTAGCCGTCGGGCAAGCCGCCGTTCCACACCTCCAGCACACGCCGCTGGAAGCTGAGATTGAGCAGGGTCGCGCAACAGAACACGCCCACCGGCAGGATGCGCTTCAGCTTGGCATTCATCTCGCGGAGGATGTCGGCCATGGCGTAGCCCTTGGCGGTCATCCCGTAGAAGACTTCGGCCAGGGGCATGGCCCCGATGGCCGCCGGCAGGCCGTGGCCGGTGAAGTCGCCCAGCAGCACATGCATGCCACCGGAAGGCTTGTAGGCGGCCAGCAGCAGGTCGCCGTTGAACAGCGCATAGGGCGATTGCAGGTAGCGGATATTGGAGGCATTGAGGCAGCCGGAGTGGGCCACCTTGTCGAACACCGCCTTGGCCACGCGCTGCTCGGTGAGCAGGTGCTCGTTGTGCTTGGCGATCAGGTCGCGCTGGTGCAGGACGGTCTCCTGCAGGCGGCGCAGGCGGTCCATGGCCTTGATCTTGGCTTCGAGGATGACGCGGTTATAGGGCTTGGCGAGGAAGTCGTCGCCACCGGCTTCCAGGCAGCGCACCAGCGCTTCGTTCTCGGTGAGCGAGGTGAGGAAGATGATCGGCACCAGCTCCTCGCCCGCCAGCTGCTTGATCCGCCGCGCGGCCTCGAAGCCATCCATGACCGGCATCAACGCGTCCATCAGCACCATGTCGGGCTGCTCCTGCTGGAACAGCGCGACGGCTTCCAGGCCATTGGCGGCCGTCAGGGCACGGTGGCCCTGGCGGTTGACGATGGTGGAAAGCAGCATGCGGTCGGCCGCGTTGTCCTCGGCGATGAGAATGGACAGGCGCGCCGACATGGCGGTGTCAGGCAATCTGGAACAGCTGTTCGAAGTTGGAGATGGCGAGGATCTTGCGCACGTCGGGGTTGCAGTTGACCAGGCGTATCTGCGCGCTGTCGCCACCGGCGTGGTCACGCAGCAACAGCAGCATGCCGAGGGCGGAGCTGTCGAGGTAGGTGGTGCCCTTGAGGTCGACCACGTAGCGCTTGGGGTTGATGCTCACGCGCTCGTAGGCGTCGCGAAATTCCTGGTGAGCCCCGAAATCGAAACGTCCCTGGATGACGATGGTCAGCTCTTGCCCGTCGCTCGAAGGCAGCGAGGTGATGGCCATGCAAGACTCCTTGATCAGAAATGTAAACGCGTGCAGAAGATTTAGCACCCGCCTGGAGCCTCGGCAACCGCGATTTAGCGTTCCTCGCGCCCGATGAGGCGTTGCGAGAGTTCATCGAGGAGTTTCTGCTCGCGCTTGTCCTGGATTGCACGCGCCTCGTCGATGTAGCGCTGCACCAGCTTCTTCAGGCCCTCCAGCCGCGCGTAGCGCTGCTGCCAGGCCTCCCGCGCCTTGGCCAGGTTGTCGCGATGCCAGGCCACGCTCTGGGTCTGCTGGGCGACGGCCGTTTCCAATTGCGAGAGAAAGCGCTGGTAGTTGGTCAGCCACTGGCCGGAAACGCCCTGGCTGCCCTGGGTGATCCACTGCTGCTGGTAATCGGAGCGGAAGCGTTCGAGGTCACCGAGCTTGCCCTCGGCCTGGCCCAGCAACCCCTGGCAATGCCCGACCAGGCGGGCGGCATCGCGTTCGGCTTTCTGCGCCATGTCCACGACGGGAGCAAGGCGCGCGGCGCGGTCACGGGCCATGGTTCATCAACCCGCGCTGCCGGTGTTCAGCACCGCGGCGAGGCGCTCGACGCTCTGTGCCAGCGGCTCGCTTTCGTTGAGCCCCTGGTGAAGGTATTTGGCCATGGCCGGTTGCCGGGCGATGGCCAGGTCGGTGTCGGCATCACCGCCGGCGACATAGGCGCCGACGCTGATCAGGTCGCGGGTCTGCTGGTAGCGCGACCACAGCTGCTTGAAGCGCTGGGCCATCTTCATGTGCTCGGGGCTGACCACCTGGGGCATGACCCGGCTGATGGACGCCTCGATATCGATCGCCGGGTAGTGGCCCTCTTCCGCCAGGCGCCGTGACAGCACGAAGTGGCCATCGAGCACCCCCCGCGCGGCGTCGGCGATGGGGTCCTGTTGGTCGTCACCCTCGGAAAGCACGGTGTAGAAGGCGGTGATCGAGCCGCCGCCCTTCTCGCCGTTACCGGCCCGCTCCACCAGCTTGGGCAGCTTGGCGAACACCGAGGGCGGGTAGCCCTTGGTGGCCGGCGGTTCGCCGATGGCCAGGGCGATCTCGCGCTGGGCCTGGGCGAAACGGGTCAGCGAATCCATCAGCAGCAGGACGTTCTTGCCCTTGTCGCGGAAGTATTCGGCGATGCGCGTGCAATACATGGCGGCACGCAGGCGCATCAGCGGCGCGTCGTCCGCGGGCGAGGCGACCACCACGGAGCGCTTGATGCCCTCCTCGCCGAGGATGTGTTCGATGAATTCCTTGACCTCGCGGCCCCGCTCGCCGATCAGCCCGACGACGATGATTTCCGCCTCGGTGAAGCGAGTCATCATGCCCAACAGCACACTCTTGCCCACGCCGGTGCCGGCGAACAGGCCGAGGCGCTGGCCACGGCCGACGGTAAGCAGGCCGTTGATGGAGCGGATGCCAACGTCCAGCGGCACGGAAATGGGGTCGCGGTTGAGCGGGTTGATCACCGGGCCGTCCATCGCCACCCAGTCTTCGGCCTTCATCCCGCCCTTGCCGTCCAGGGCGCGGCCGGCGCCGTCGAGTACACGCCCGAGCATGGACATGCCCATGGGCAGGCGGCCGGTATCGGGCAGCGGCACCACGCGGGCGCCGGGGGCGATGCCGGCGAGGCTGCCCACCGGCATCAGGTAGATCTTGTTGCCGGAGAACCCCATGACTTCGCCTTCCACCTGCACCGGGTGGTAGCTGTCGTCGTTGATCACCAGGCAACGGCTGCCAATGGCGGCGCGCAGGCCTTCGGCTTCCAGGGTAAGGCCGACCATGCGCAGCAGGCGCCCTTCCACCACGGGCTGGGTGGGCAGTTGCACGGCATCGGCGTAGCCGCCGAGGCGCTTGGCGAAACTGGTCCGCTCAAGACGCATGGGGCGGTTCCGGCGGGCTCAGGTCGAGGGCGATATCGGCCGGTGGCGTGTGCACCTTCTGTTCGCGCTGCTGGTCGAAAAGCTGCTTCAGCGCCTGGGTCATGCGCGTCTCGATGCTGGCGTCGATGCGGCTGTGTTCGGTTTCGATGCGGCAACCGCCGGGCAGAAGGGTCTCGTCTTCGAGGATGCGCCAGGTTTCTTCGTGGCGTTCGCGCAGGGCCTTCACCAACTCGAAGTCCTGCGGGTTGATGTGGATGCGCAGGTTGCTGGCGCCCATGGGCAGCAGCTTGAGCGCTTCGCGGAGGATCTGGCGGATCTGGGTGGAGTCCATCGCCAGCTCGCGCTGAATGACCTGCCGGGTGATCTGCCCGACCAGGTGCACCATGGCTTCTTCCAGTTGCTGGTCCTGCTCGGCGATGGGCGCCATGAGCTGGCCCATGAGGCTTTCCAGGGACTCCAGGCGCGCATTGGTGGCCACCTCGGCCTCCTGGCGCGCCTTGATCTGGCCGGCATGGAAGCCGTCCTTCTCGCCAGTAGCGAAGCCTTCGTTGTAGGCGTCCTGGCGGATCGCTTCCAGCTCATCGAGCGTCAGCGGCTTGACGGCCTCCGGCTCGACGTCCTCGACGGCCTGCGGGGCCTCCGTGACCGGTGCAGCTTCGGCCATCACGGGTGCGTCCGGCTGCTGGGCGGGCTCGGCCGGCTCCTCGGCGACCACGGCAGGGCCTTCGGGATCGAAGCTGGGCAGGGACCAGCGATCGAAGGCGTTCACATCCTTGGCGCGAATCAGCTCGCTCTGTGCTTCCTTGGTAGCCATCGGGCGCGCCTCAGATCATTTCTTCGCCGCCCTTGCCACCGAGCACGATTTCTCCGGCTTCGGCCATGCGGCGGGCGATGGTGAGGATTTCCTTTTGCGCGGTCTCCACGTCGCTGACGCGGACCGGGCCCTTGGCTTCGAGGTCGTCGCGCAGCAGCTCGGCGGCGCGCTTGGACATGTTCTTGAAGACCTTCTCCTTGATCGCTTCGTCCGAGCCCTTGAGGGCCAGCACCAGCACATCGGAAGACACCTCGCGCATCAGCGCCTGGATGCCGCGGTCGTCGACGTCCGCCAGGTTGTCGAAAACGAACATCAGGTCTTCGATCTGGCCGGACAGGTCCTCGTCCACCTCGCGGATGGAGTCCATGAGCTGGCCCTCCACCGAGCTGTCGAGGAAGTTCATGATGTCCGCCGCGCGCTTCACGCCGCCCATGGTGGTGCGGGTGGAGCTGGAGTTGCCGGCGAACTGCTTCTCGAGGATCAGGTTGAGTTCCTTGAGCGCGGAAGGTTGCACGGTGTTCAGCGAGGACACGCGCAGGATGATGTCCAGGCGCACCTTGTGATCGAAGTGACTGAGCACCTCGCCGGCCTGGTCGGGGTCGAGGTAGGCGACCACGATGGCCTGGATCTGCGGGTGCTCGTAGCGGATGACGTCGGCCACGGCGCGCGGCTCCATCCACTTCAGGCTGTCCAGGCCGCTGGTGCTGCCGCCCAGGAGAATACGGTCGATCAGGTTGTTGGCCTTGTCCTCGCCCAGGGCCTGGGTGAGCATCTTGCGGATATAGCCGTCGGCACCGACGCCCAGGCTGGTCTGGTCGCCGACGATCTCGACGAACTCGCCCATCACCTGCTCGACCTGCTCGCGGTGCACGTTGCGCATCTGCGCCATCGCCACGCCGACCTTCTGCACTTCCTTCGGGCCCATGTGGCGCAGCACTTGCGCGGCATCGGTCTCGCCGAGGGAAAGCAGGAGGATGGCGGCCTTGTCCACCTTGGTCAGCTTGGGAGCGCGGTTATCACTCATCGGCGTTGATCCACTCTTTGACTACCAGGGCCACGCGACCCGGGTCTTCGGCTACCAGGCTTTTGATCGCGTTCAGTTGTGCATCATACCCCTCGCTCGGGCTCGGCAGCAGGATGCTTTGCGGCCCGCCGAGGCTCACCCGATCATCGGACAGCTCGCCGGACAGCCCACCCATTTCGCCCAGCTCGACGTCGCCGTCGCGACCGCCGCCGACCAGGTCCTTGCCCTTGCCGCCGCCGGAGATGTTGTTGAGCACCGGGCGCAGCACAAACAGTATCAGGACCAGGATCAGCAGCACCGGAACCAGCTGCTTCAGCGCCGAGGCCACCATCTGGAACCAGACCTGCTCGTACCACGGCAGTTCGATCACCTCATCGCCACCAGCGACGAACGGCGTGTTGATCACGCTGACGCTGTCGCCACGGCTGGCATCGAAGCCCACGGCGTCCTGTACCAGACGGGTGAAGCGAGCGATCTCGTCAGCGGTCCAGGGCACATGGGTGGTCTCGCCCTGGGCGTTGACCTTGACCTGGTCGTCCAGCACCACGGCGACGGAAAGCCGGCGCAGGCGACCCTGCTGTTGCTTGGTGTAGCTAATGGAGCGGTCCAGCTCGAAGTTGCGCGTGGTCTGGTCACGCTTGTCGGTCGGGTACGGCGCCAGCATCGGCTTGCCGGTGGCCTGGTCGATGATCTGCTGGCCGTTGTCGTCGAGGATCGGCTGGCCGGGTGCCACGGCCGGTGCGGCGGCTGCCGGAGCAGCCTGCTGCGGCGCGTTGGCCGGGCCCGGGGGCTGGTTGGAGAGCGCGCCGGGCACACCCTGCGGGCCGGAGCCGGCCTGGCGCTCTTCGTTGAGTTTCTGCTCGCTGCGCAGCGCCGGCTGGTCCGGATTGAACATCTCGGCAGTGGATTCCACCGCACTGAAGTCGACGTCCGCCGAGACTTCGGCCTTGTAGCGGCCATTGCCCAGGACCGGCTGCAGGATGCTGTGCACGCGCTGGGTGAACAGACCTTCCATGCGGCGGGTGTAGTCGTACTGCTTGCCCGCCATGGACAGCTCGGAAAGCTCCTGCTGGTCAGACAGCAAGGTGCCCTTCTGGTCCACGACCGTGACCTGGCCCTTCTCCAGTTCCGGCACGCTGGTGGCGACCAGGTTGACGATGGCCATCACCTGGCTCGGCTCCAGGGAGCGGCCCGGGTACAGCTCGACCAGCACCGAGGCGCTGGGCTTGCGCTCGTCACGGACGAACACCGAGCTTTTCGGGATGGCCAGGTGCACGCGGGCACCCTTGACGTTGTTCAGGCTGGAAACGGTGCGCGCCAGCTCGCCTTCCAGGCCGCGGCGGTAGCGGGTGGCTTCCATGAACTGGCTGGTGCCCAGGCCTTGCTCCTGGTCGAGGATCTCGTAGCCGACGTTGCCGTCATTGGGCGCGATGCCGGCGCCGGCCAGCTTGATGCGGGCACGGGCCACGTCGTCGGCCTTGACCAGCAAGGCACCGGAATTGGGTTCGATCTTGTAGGGGATGTCGGCGCCGTTGAGCGCCTCCATCACCTGGTTGGCATCCATGCCGCTCAGGCTGCCGTAGAGCGGACGGTAGTCCGGCTGCTGCGACCAGAGCACCACGGCGAAACCGATCGCCACGCTGGCGGCAAGACCGACCAGCAGGCCGATCTGGCGCAGCATGCTCATCTGCGACAGGTTTTCCAGGAATGCCAGGCCGAAGAGGGGTTTCTTCTCGCCCTGCTCGCCCGCCGGGGCCGGAACGTTAGCGGTTGCCGCGTCTGCCATTTCTCAACCCTGCCCTTAAACCGGCATCTGCATGATGTCTTGATACGCCTGGACCAGCTTGTTGCGCACCTGGGTCATGGCCTGGAACGACACGCTGGCCTTCTGCGAGGCGATCATCACATCGGTGATATCGACGCCGCTCTGCCCCGTCTCGAAGGCGGTGGCGAGCTGGCTGGACGCCTGCTGGGTTTCGTTCACCTTATTGACGGCCTGGCCGAGCATGTCGGAGAAGCTCGGCGCATTGACCTCGGGCGTAGCGCTGACCACGGGCTTGGTACGGGCCATGGCCTCCATCTGCATGGAGCGCATTTCCAACATCAGGCGATTGAATTCGACACCCTGGCTCATCACATTCCTCCGCGACCGCAGTTTTTTGACGCTAGAGCGGTCTTTGTGGGGGAGGTTGCAACAAGGGTGCCAATTAGGCGGGCAAGCTGGAAGCTGGAAGCTGGAAGCTGGAAGCTGGAAGCTGGAAGCTGGAAGCTGGAAGCTGGAAGCTGGAAGCTGGAAGCTGGAAGCTGGAAGCTGGAAGCTGGAAGCTGGAAGCTGGAAGCTGGAAGCTGGAAGCTGGAAGCTGGAAGCTGGAAGCTGGAAGAGCCTGGGGATCGGCGGACACCGTCAACCCCTGGGCTGATTTATTTCCGCACTCTGCGCGTAGCCCGGGGCTTCAGCCCGGTGAACTTCGCAGCCATGCCAAGCCCCACCGGTGGATGCAAAGAGCGACACCCACCCGGCTTCAGGCTTCAGGCTTCAGGCTTCAGGCTTCCAGCGTCAAACTTCAGCGTCAGCTGGCATACAAATACGCCTCCACATCCATCCCCGCGTCGCGCATCTGCGCGAGCTTGTAGCGCAGGGTGCGCGGGCTGATGCCCAGGCGCTCGGCGGCTTCCTTGCGGCGGCCGCGCTCGGAACGCAGGGTGTCGATGATCATCTGGAACTCGTGGCGACGCAGGTCTTCGCCCAGCGCGCCTGCGGCGTCCGCAATGGGCGCGGCAGGATTGACGGGCAGGCCGACCGGCGCCGGAACGATGGCAGCAATCGGGCTCAAGGGTACCGATACCGGTGCGACGGCCATGCCGATGGGCGCGGTGAGGCACAGGTCGTGAGGCTGGATCAGGCCGCCCTGCTGGAGGATCAGCGCTCGCTGGATGGCGTTGTCCAGCTCGCGCACGTTACCCGGCCAGGGGTGGCTGACCAGTGCATGCCGCGCTTCGGCGGAGAAGCGCACCGGGGCATGGTTCATTTTCTTGACGTGCTTGCCCAGCAGGCGCTCGGCCAGGGGAAGAATGTCTGCCGGGCGCTCACGCAGCGCGCGCCAGGCCAGGGGGAAGACCGAGAGACGGTAGTAGAGGTCTTCACGGAAGCGCCCCGCCGCCACTTCGCCGGCCAGGTCACGGTTGGTGGTGGCCAGCACGCGGATATCCAGCTCTATGGGTTTGCGTGCGCCGACCCGCTCCACCTCGCGCTCCTGCAGCACGCGCAGGAGCTTGGCCTGCAGGCCCAGGGGCATCTCGGAAATCTCGTCGAGGAGGATGGTGCCGCCGTCGGCCAGTTCGAACTTGCCGGGCTGGGCGGCGATGGCGCCAGTGAAGGCGCCCTTCTCGTGACCGAACAGGGTGGCCTCGAGCATGTTGTCGGGGATCGCCGCACAGTTGATGGCGATGAAGGGCTTGGCCGCGCGCGGCGATTGCTGGTGGATGTAGCGCGCGAGCACTTCCTTACCGGTACCGGACTCACCGGAGATCAATACGGTGGAGTCGCTGCGGGCGACACGGGCGGCCAATTCCAGCAATTGCAGGCTGGCCGGCTCCTGGGCCACGGGCCCCTCCCCTTCACCAGCCGTGGCGCGCCCCAGGGCATGGCGCTCGACCAGCTCCAGCAGCGCACGAGGCTCGAAGGGCTTCACCAGGTAGTCGGCAGCACCCTGGCGGATGGCATCCACCGCGCGCTCGACGGCGCCATAGGCGGTCATCAGCAGCACGGGCAATTGCGGATAGCGGGTGCGCACCAGCGCGAGCAGCTGGTGGCCGTCCATGCCGGGCATGTTGACGTCGCTGATCATCATGCCGAAGGGCTCTTCGCCAAGGGCCACCAGGGCCGCTTCGGCGCAGTCCGCTTCGCGGAAGTCGTAGCCGCCGAGCATCAGGGTGTCGGCAAGCGCTTCGCGTAGGGCACGGTCGTCTTCGACCAACAGAACTTTGACGGTCATGGGGTTACTCCTGAATTACCGGCTGTGCCGTGCCAAGCAACGGCAGGACCAGGGTGGCGCAGGTGCCACGACCCGGGCGGGAGCTGAGCAGCAACTCGCCCTGGTGTGCGCGCGCCACCGCCTTGACCACCGCGAGGCCGAGGCCCGTTCCGGTGGTCTTGGTGGTGAAGAAGGGTTCGCCCAGGCGAGCCAGGGTAGCGGCATCCATGCCCGGGCCGTTGTCACTGATGCACAGGCGCAACGTGCCGTCGCGGCTGTACAGGTGGATCTTGAGGCGCACATCGCGGCCGGAGGCCTGGATGGCGTTCTCGATGAGGTTGAGCAGCGACCCCACCAGGGTGTCGCGGTTGCACAGCAGCTCGCCGCCGCTGGCGTCGCATTGCCAGCGCACCGAAAGGCCGGTGACATGGGATTCGGCGGCCGAGCGCAGCGCAGCGAAGAGCATCACCGGTTTCAGCCGATCCGGCAGCGGCAGGTCGCCACGGGCGAAGATCAGCATGTCACGCACCTGGTGTTCGAGCTCGTGCAGCCGCTCCTTGAGGCGACCGGCGAAACGCTGTTGCTGCTCCACCGGCAGCACCTGCTCGGTGAGGTGGCTGGCATAGAGCAGCGCGGCGGAGAGCGGCGTACGGATCTGATGGGCCAGGGACGCGACCATGCGCCCCAGGGCAGAAAGCCGCTCGTGGCGGGCCAGCTGATCCTGCAGGAGACGGGTTTCGGTGAGGTCGGCGAGCAGCACCAGTTGCCCGGGCTCGCCGTTCAAGGAACGGGTGGCGATAGACAGGCGACGCCCATCCTTCATGGAGATCTCGTGACCGTCGTCCTTGCGCGGAGCGAAGCTGCGCGCGATAACCTCGCGCCAGAGCATCCCCACCAGCGGCTTGCCGAGCAGGCTGCGCGCCACGGGATTGGCTTCACGGACCACGCCCTGGCCATCGATGACGATGACGCCACCGGGCAGCAGGTCGAGCAGGCTTTGCAGGCGCAGGGCCAGGCGCTCTTTCTCCGCCAGTTCCTGCATGCGCTGGGCGCTGACCAGGGCCAGTTGCCCCTTGAGCTCGGTCACCCGTGCCTCCAGCAGGCTGTACGACTCGCTCAGCTGGTTGGACATCTGGTTGAACATGGCGAACGCCTGTTCGAGGCTGGCTCTGCCGGCCTCTTCTACGGGCGCCGCACTGGCGGACTCAGGTTTCTGCGATGGGCTGGCACTGGCGGTCATGGTTCTCTCTCGCTCGGCAAACCGTCAGGAGACGGTCAGTCGAGAGAGACATAGCAATACCCGTGCCTAAAAAAATACCCTTGTAAAACATACATTTACGAAATCAGCGTCAATCTTCTGCCATTTCGTCGTCGCGACGGCTCATGCCGTACTTGCGCATTTTCTCCACCAGGGTGGTGCGGCGGATGCGCAAACGCTCGGCAGCACGGGCCACGACACCGGCGGCATCGTCCAGCGCCTGCTGGATCAACCCCTGCTCCAGGTTGCCCAGGTAGTCCTTGAGGTCCAGGCCTTCGGGCGGGAGCATCGCCGGGCTGCTGACGCCGGGCAGGCCGGCGCCGATGGCGGAGCGCTCTTCGAGTTCTTCGCGCAGGCTGGCGGCCAGTTGCTCGTCCTCGTCGTCCACGTGGCGGAATTTCTTCGGCAGCTCGGTCACGCCGATGACGCCATAGGGATGCATGATCGCCATGCGCTCCACCAGGTTGGCCAGCTCGCGGACGTTGCCCGGCCAATCGTGGTTGCACAGCGACATGATGGCGGCGGAGTTGAAGCGGATGGAGCCGCGCTTCTCGTGCTCCATGCGCGAGATCAGCTCGTTCATCAGCAGCGGGATGTCCTCCACGCGCTCGCGCAGCGGGGCCATCTCGATGGGGAAGACGTTGAGGCGGTAGTAGAGGTCCTCGCGGAAGCCACCGGTCTCGATCATCTGCTCGAGGTTCTTGTGGGTGGCAGCAATGATGCGCACGTCGACGTTCTGGGTCTTGTTGCTGCCCACGCGCTCGAAGGTGCGCTCCTGCAGCACGCGCAGCAGCTTGACCTGCATCGGCAGCGGCATGTCGCCGATCTCGTCGAGGAACAGGGTGCCGCCGTTGGCCAGCTCGAAGCGCCCGGCACGGCTGGTGATGGCACCGGTGAAGGCACCCTTCTCATGGCCGAACAGCTCGCTTTCCAGCAGCTCGGCGGGGATGGCGCCGCAGTTGACCGGCACGAAGGGCGCATCGCGGCGCTTGGAGTGGTAGTGCAGGTTGCGCGCCACCACTTCCTTGCCGGTGCCCGACTCGCCGAGGATCAGCACGCTGGCGTCGGTATCGGCCACCTGCTGCATCATCTGCCGCACCTGCTGGATGGCACGGCTGGTGCCCACCAGGCTGCGGAACAGGTTCGGCTCGCGCTGGCGGCCGCGCTCGCGGGCCTGGTCGTACATCTCGCGATAGACCTGGGCGCGGTGCAGGGAATCCAGCAGCTTGTTGTAGCTGGGCGGCATCTCGAGGCTGGCCAGCACGCGGCGGCGGACCTCGTCGGACCAGTCGGCCGGCACCGCCTGGTCGATCAGCAGCACGGGAAGGAACTCGTCCCAGGTGGCGACCTGCTTGAGCAGCTCGGTGGTGCCGCCCTTGGACTCGACATCGCCCAGGAGGATGCAAAGCACATCACGGGTGGCGCTCAGCGCGCCGACGGCGTCACGCCAGTCGCGGCTGGCGCAGGCCAGATGCTCTTCGCCGAGAAAGTTCAGAATGACCGCCAGATCACGGCGGCGATCGCTGTTGTCGTCAATCAGCAGAATCTTGGTTTCACGCCACATGCTTGTTCTGGTCTTTGCTCGAGGACTGATGCCGCGTTAGAGCGGCACAAGGGCAGCCGGTGCCATCAAAATCGCGATCGGCAACGGCAATTGGCCACTAGTAAAGTCAAAAAAGCGAACAGAGTCAAATTTATGGCGTGCTTTTTTTGAGGAGATCGACAGAAAGCCTAAGAGACTGAGGACGCAGCACCGATATGCCATCAGTGCCGCATCGGGGTGCCATCAACCGAACAGCTGATAGACCTTGGCACCCTGGTTGGAGCGGACGAGATTGCTGAGCTCGCTGGCCACCTGGTCGCGCTGCTGGGCGCAGGATTCGGTCAGACGACGGTAGACGTCGATCAGGGCCTCCAGTTGCGTGCGCAGGCCCTCCTCGATATCGGCGCAATCGAGCATGGCGACGTTCACCTGATCGCGGCACTGGCGGTCGAGCTGGCTCACGCTCTCCCAGTCCTGGCTCTCGAAGGCGGAGACCAGGGCCAGGCGGGTTTCTTCGATCTGCTTGAGCATGATGTGGCTCATGTTGCTCTCCTACTCAGGGCGCAATGGCATCCCAGCCGGACTTCACTTCACGCAACAGGCCGGCCACCTCGGTGAGCACCGCCGGGTCGTTGGCTTTGTTGGCGTGGATGAGGCGCGCGATCATGTATTCGTAGAGGCGGTCGAGGTTGGCCGCGACTTCGCCACCGCGAGACGGGTCCAGCGCCTCGCGAAGGCCGCCGATGATACCGATGGATTTGCTGATCAGCTCGCCTTTCAGCGGTCCCTGCTCGCGCATCATCGCACCCTGGGCCTGCGCCATGCGTTCGAGGCCGCCTTCCATCAGCATCTGGATCAAACGATGCGGGCTGGCGTCAGACACCTGAGCCTGCACGTTCACCTGCTGATACTGCTTCATGGCCAACATCGCTCTCATTTCGCAACTCCTCGTGAACCGGTGTTTCTTCGATATCCATAATATCGGCTGGTTTCACGGGAGCTTTAAGCCTTCTGCTGAGCATTTTTCGTCATTAAGACGCGAGCGGACCAAACCTCGGGCTCGGTCAGTTCTTCTTGACCAGGCCAGGCAAGGCGTCGAGCTGCGAAGCGAGGTTGTCGCTGGTGCCCTGCATCTGCGCCAGTAACGAGTCCAGGGTGGTGAACTGCTTGTACAGACGGGTCTGCAGCGCGGTCATGCGCAGGTCCAGCGCTTTCTGCTGGTTGTCGACGCCCTTGATGGTGTCGCGCAGCACCGAACTGCGCTGCTCGATGACGCCACCAGAGTCGGTGTACGGCTTGGCCTTGGCGGTCATGCGCGCAGCCAGGCCGTTGTCACCGGTGAAGAAGTCGGCGATGCCCTGGTAGTCGGAGGCGATGGCCGCATCCAGCTTGGCGGAGTTTAGGTCCAGGGTGCCGTCCTGCTTGGTGGTGATGCCCAAGGATGCCAGCGCCTTGACCGAGCCATCGCTGCTGCTCGGGGTGACCAGTTCGCTGCGCATGGAGTTCAACAGTGCGCGTGCGGTGGAGTCGCCGGCCAGCGCGGCAACCACCGGGTCGCTGCCTTCCACGGGGGTGACCTTGGTCAGCGAGCTGATGGCGGAGGCCATCTTGTTGTACGCGGTGACGAAGTTCTGCACGTTGGTCTTGACCGCGCTGCTGTTCTGCCCGACGGTCAGCGTCAAGGGTTTGAGCGCCTCGGTCTCACCGGTGAGATTGAGCGTGATGCCATCGATCGCGGTGGTGACGGTATTGGAGTCACTGACCACGCTCAGGCCGTCCACCGTCAACTTGGCGCTCTGGGCGGTGGACAGTGTCTTGCCGGCCTTGGCCACGGCCGCGTCGTACTCGGCGGTCGAGCCGAAGTCGGAAGGATTCAGGGTCGGGCCGGGGAAGTTCAGCTTGCTCAGGTCGGTTTTGCTGCCCGAGGTGCTGGTGCCGGTCAGGGTGATGTCTTTGCCGTCCCCCATCTTGCTGCTGCTCAGCACCAGGCGCGAACCCTGGCTGTCAGTCACGATGGTGGCGCTGATGCCCTTGTCCGCACCCTGCTTGTTGATGGCGTCACGGATACCGGAAAGGGTGTTGTTGGTGCTGTCGACAGCGATGGTCAGCGCATCGCCACCCCCGATCTTGATGTCCAGCGAACCTTCGTTGAAGGCCGTGGTAGCCCCGGTGCTGAAGGCCGCCGAAGCGATCTTGCTGCCTGCAGCCAACTGGGTGATGTTGATCTTGTAGCTGCCGGAAACCGCACTCGGGGTCGCGGTGGCGTTCAGCGCCGCGGTGTTGGACGAAGTCGCAGTCCGCGCCAGAAAACTGGTGGGGCTGTTGAGCAACGCCATGGCGCTCTGGAATTCACTGACGGCGCTCTTGAGGGAGCCGAGGGCGGTGAGCTTGGTCGTGGATTTCGACTCCAGGGTATCGAGCTGGTTCTGCTTGGGCGCACGGGCGTTGGCCACCAGCGCTTTCACAGTGGTATCGATATCGATGAGTCCAGATCCAACAGTACCGATGGTGGTAGCCATCTCACACCTCCGTCAAAAAAACGTCCCGAGTTCCCTTCCAGGGAACGATCAAGAGTTTGGTACTCAAGAAACGTACCAACTCAAGCCTTGGCCTCGAACATCAGACTGCGGATGTCTTCCAGCCGTTCAGCGAGCTTCAGCAATTCCTCGGAAGGAATCTGCCGGATCAGCTTGCCCGAATCGGTATCGATGACCTTCACCACGACTTCGCCACTGGAGTCATCGACGTTGAAATCCAGCCCGCGCTTGACGGTCTGGACGAAGGACTGGATATCAGCGACAGCGGATTCCAGGTTGCCCCCCTGCGCCTGGGACTGCTGGGACTGGGCGTCCGCTTCAGCGCTGCTGACCGCAGTGCTTGCCGGAGCCACCTTCCTGGCAGCCTCCTGGCCGGGCGTTACGCTGGCGACGGGGTCCTTGGCCAACCTGGGCAGGGCACCGACCGACGTAATGTTCGAGATATCCATTTTTCATACCTCACAATGGCCAAATGGGAGGAAGGGTCATCCCCTTCCCCCCATTGTTGCTGGGCGCTCTTCCTGCGTTATTGCAGCAGGCTGAGAACCGACTGCGGCAGCTGGTTCGCCTGGGCCAGGATCGCAGTACCGGCCTGTTGCAGAACCTGGTTCTTGGACAGGGTCGCAGTTTCAGCTGCGAAGTCGGTGTCCTTGATCCGGCTACGAGCAGAAGAGGCGTTCTCGGAGATGTTCTGCAGGTTCGATACGGTGTTATCGAAGCGGTTCTGCACAGCACCGAGGTCGGCACGCTGGGAGTCGATCGCTGCCAGGGCGCTGTCTACCACTGCCAGGGCGCGCTGAGCACCGTCGGCGGTGGAGATATCGACGTTGGCAACGGTGTTCAGGGTCGACGAACTGGTGCTGAACACCTGGGTGGTATCGCCGGTCACCGCGAAGGATACCGGGGAATCCAGCTGCACGTAACCGAAGGCCTTGCCGCCAGTCGCCGCCACATCCGTCGCGCCGCCGTAGGTACCGTCGTTGCCCTGAGCGGCCACGTCGATGGTGCCTGCGGAGCTACCGGTAGCAGCACCGAACTCGATCGTCTCACCAGTCGCGGAGGTGATGGTGATCTTGTCGTTCTGCTGGTCGAAGTTGGCGGTGAGGCCAAGCTTACCGGCGTTGGAGTTGATCTGGTTGGCCAGGTCTTCGTTGGAGGTCACACCTACCATCTGCACGGTGTTGGAACCAACGGTCAGGTTGAACGAGGCTGCACCGGAGGTGAAGTTGACGTCGGCCTGAATCACGGTACGGGCGCTGGCGGAGAGGCCGGCGATCGAGCCGTCGAACTTCTGGGCGATGCTCTTCGCGCTGTCGGTCGCGGCGAGGGTCACGTCCTTGGTCTGGCCGTTGCCGACCACGGTGACGGTGCCGGAGGCGAACGCACCACCGCTACCCGCAACCACGCTACCGGCCACGGTGGTACCGGATGCCGAGGCACCGGCCGCGGAAGTGGAAGCACCACCACCGACCTGGTAGGAACCCAGCTTGGCGGAGGACGCATCCTTCAGGGTCACGTCGATGGTCTGGTAGGCGTCGGAGCCGACCTGGAAGCTGGTGGTACCGAAAGTGCCGTCCAGCAGCTTGCGACCACCGAAGGTGGTGGTTTCAGCGATACGGGACAGTTCGGCCTGCTGCGCGGTCACTTCTTTCTGCAGGGCGGCGCGGTCGGCGTCGCTGTTCGAGCCGCTGGCTGCCTGGATGGACAGGTCGCGGATACGCTGCAGGATGTTGGTGGACTGCTGCAGTGCACCTTCAGCGGTCTGCGCCAGGGAGATACCGTCGTTGGCGTTGCGGGTCGCCTGGTTCAGGCCGCTGATCTGGTTGGTCAGACGGTTGGAGATCTGCAGGCCGGCGGCATCGTCCTTGGCGCTGTTGATACGGCTACCGGTGGAGAGACGCTGCAGCGAGGTATTCAGCGAATTGGACGATGCGTTCAGGTTGCGCTGAGTGTTGAGCGAAGCAATGTTGGTATTGACTGTAAGTGCCATTTGGCGTCTCCCGAAGTACCTAGTATTTACCTGAGCTTTGCGACCTTCAGGACCTGCTGCTCAGGTGCCCCTAGAATTCGCATTCGAACTGTTTATCGGCGCTTGCCGGTGGAGCTTTAGGAGAAATTTGAAATTTTTTCTCTTTGGGCTTGCCGCGCAGCCGCGAACAGTGTTCGTACTCCTGTTATCGGCAGGCGTAGCGAAGGTTTAGCCTTTTGCCACGCCGTTCGTCGGTGAGCGCCAGGACGGTCAATCCGGCAACCAGGCGGCGCGCCAGCGCACCAGGTTCTCCCCGTCCAGCATCCAGTTCCCCAGCACCTGGGCACGCAAGGTGTCGCCGGCGGCGGCGGTGGCCTTGAGGTCGCTCAAATGCATGCGGATGGCGTCCACCCAATCCTTGAAGCGGTTCTTCACCCGGGTCGCCGTGAGGTCGCCGCGGTAGCAGAGCACGTCGCTGCAGATCACCGGGAAGCCACAGGCGCCGTATTCCAGCAGGCGCAGGTTGCTCTTGCAGTCGTTGAACAGGTTCTGCTCCAGCGGCGCCAGGGCAAGGTCCAGGTCCAGACTGGCCAGCTTGGCCGGATACAACTCGATCGGCACGCCGATATGGAATTCGTGCACGTAGGGCCGGAGCTTCTCCGGGCACATGCCGAAGAACACCCACTCCACCTCCCCCGCCAGTTCACGGACCACATCGGCGATCAGCTCCAGGTCACCCTGGTGGCTGCTGCCACCCGCCCAGCCAACCCGGGGCTTGCTGCCACGGCGGCGCCGGCTGCGCAGATTGCTCCACCAGGGCAACGGCAGGCAGTTCGGCACCACGCGGATATCGCTGTGCAGGTCGGCGAAGGCCTCGGCCAGCGGCGCGGTGGAAACGACGAAGCGATCGGTGAGCGCCACCGCCTGGCGCAATGACTTGAGCACATCGCGCGGCATGGTTTCCCGGTGCGCGCTCTTGAGCGGCAGGTTGGGCAGGTAGTCATCCAGTTCGTAGACGCGGAATGCCCCGGACAGCGCCTTCACTTCGCGCATGCCCTCGATCTGCGGGTCCATGATCTGCCGCTGGAACACCACCGTCTGTGCACCGAAGCGCTCCAGCTCCACGGGCGTCAGGTGGGTGCCGCTGAACGTACCCTCCACCAGGCCCGCCTCACGCAGCGCCTCCAGTGGCTGGCGAATCCGGTAGTGGCCGCAGCCGGTGGCGTCCGCCGGGTAGCAGAGCACCTGGGGCAGCAGCGGATGACGCACGCGCCGCGTGCCGTATTCAAAACCGAAGCCGTGGCCGGACAGAGACAGGTTGGCGTTGTAGGCCGGGTCGCGGGCCAGCACCGGCAGCCAGCGCTGCAGCATCTGCTCGCGCTCGGCCTTGAGCGCGGCCTGGCGTGCCAGGGCGCCGTCGATGGCCAGCACCGGCAGGTCGATGCCGTCGCGCATCACCACGCAATCGGGGGTCCACACGTTGAGCAGCCCGGACGCGCGGATGCGCAGGCACAGATCGACATCGCCATAGAAGGCACCGAGGCGTTCCGCGTCCATGCCGTCCACCGCGATGAACGCCTCGCGCCGCACCATCATGCAGGCCGAGCCCACCGCGCTGTAGTTCTGGGGAACCTGCAAACGGTTCATATAGCCGGCGGCATCGCCCGGTTCGCCGACGAAGGTGCGCCCCGCCACCTCGTGCAGGCCGAGGATGATCCCCGCCTGCTCGATGCAGCCCATGGCATCCAGCACCTTGGCGCCAACCACCCCCACCTCGGGCCGCAGCGCGTGGTTGAGCAGTTGCTCCAGCCAGTCCTCGTGCACGATGCGCACATCGTGGCTGAGCAGCAGCAGGTAGTCGGACTCCACCGACATCGCCACCGCGTTGACCATCGCCGAATAATTCAGCTCGCCAGCGAAGCGCCAGACCTTCACCTGCTCGCTGTCCAGCGCCTCGACGCCATCCAGCCACTGGCGGGTCGCCGGCTCCTGGCTCTCGCAATCCACCAGCAGCAGCTCGTAATGACCGTAACGGGTCTTCTCCAGCAAGCTATCCACGCAGCGCTGCAGCAGCGACAGGTGGTCACGCACCGCCACTACTATGGAGACCTTCGGCCCGACCTCGTGGCCGTAGTCGATGCGGTAGCGCCCCGGCAGGAAGCTCTCCACCCGCGCCTGGTAACCACGCTGTTCGAGGTGGCGTTCGATGGCCACCTGCTCCACCGGGTTGGCACGCAACTGCGGCACCCGGCTGGTGAGCAGCACCTCGTCGACATGTTCCAGGCCCACCAGGCCGTCCCGCTCCACCAGGCGCAGGATGAACTCCAGCTCCATGGCGTCGGCGAAGATCGGGTCGAAGCCGCCCTCGGTCCGGAATACGTCGGCGCGGATGAACCAGTAGCGGCACAGGCTGAGGGGGAAGCTGAGCAGCAGGTCGAGGTTGAAGTCCGGCTTGAAGCAGGCCCCGCGCGCGCCCAGCTCGGTCAGCTGGAATTCATCGGCATAGAGCGCGCGGCACTGCGGGTCGGAGGCGACCTTCTGGGCGATGGCGAGCAGGCCGGTGGAGGTGAACTCCACCCCGGCATCCACCACCAGCACCCAGTCCAGATCCGCGCCGGCCACCAGTTCGTTGATCGCCTCCACATGGCTGCCGTCCTGCACCAGCCGGGCGGGGATGTTCGCCTCACCGACGACTTCGGCATTGGCACTCACCAGCATCGGCACGAGTTCCGGGTAACGGCTTTCGGAGAGGCTGCCCACGGTGGTGATCACATCAGCCAGGCTGCCCTGGCGGTCCAGTATCACGACGCCCAGCTGTGGCGCCCGGGGGCTGTGGGCGGCGAGGTGATCAAGGATGATCCTCAGCGCATTGCCGGTCGGCGCGGCGGATTCCAACCAGTCCATCAACTGGTCGCTGGCCTGCAGGCGACGCGGTGCGGGCAACGCCAGCTGCGACATGAACGCCGCGATGGCCGCGGTGGAGCCCCGGGGCAACTGCTCGATGCAGGCATTGGCCCGCTCGAGCATGCGCTGCCGGTGCTCCGGGTCATCCAGCAGTCGACGGATGGCGGGCGCCAGCTCATTGCCGTCCACCGTGTCCACGCCCTGCCCCGGCACCAGGCCGGGGCCATAGAAGAAGCCGGTCTCGGTCATCAGGTTGAGTGCCGGCGTGCCCACCAGCATCGCCTCCACCTGCAGGCCGGAATCCACCGCCACCAGCACATCTGCCGACAGCAGGAACGGCAGCGGCGCGCCATCGGCGTACCGGTAGTCAGCGGCCGTGAGGCCGTACTCGGCGGCCAGCACGGCCACCTGCTCGGCGCCGAAACGGCCCTGGGGCCTGCGCCCCTTGATCACCACCTGCACGCCCTTGCCCAGGGTGCCGATCGCGCCGAGGTAGGCACGCAGCACCTGCTCGTCGATGTTCAGCTCCGGCGGCAGCGCATGCTCGGCCAGCAGGGTGGTACCCAGCACCACGATGGGCAGGGACGGGTCCAGGCCCAGCTCCGCGCACAGCGCTTCACGGCTGGCCTGGCGTTCGCCACGCACGGCGAAGAGGTCGTCGAACTGCGGCAGGCCCATCACCTGCAGGCGCTCGGTGTCGTAGCCGGCGTCGCCGTAAAGGCGGCGGCTGTCCTCGCTCCACACCACCATCCGGTCGGCGTTCTGCTGGTCGTGGACGGTGTAGGGGTAGCACAGGGTCGGGTTGTGCTCGACGTGCAGGCTGGGGATGCCCCGCGCCTTGCCCCAGGCCACCAGGGTCTTGGAGCCGAACATCCAGTCTTCGTTGACGGCGATCAGTTCGATTTCATAGAGGGTCGCCAGGCGATCCAGCGCGTCCACCAGGGCGAAGGACACCGGCAGCGTGCGGGTGGCGACGTCCTGCAGGGTGCGCACCCAGTCTTCCCAGGTCAGGCCGGCAGCCTCGAGCTGCGGCTGGATGCCCTGGCGCACGGTATCGCTGAAGGGCAGCGCGGCCCGCTCATTGAAGGTTTCGGTGGTGGCGGTGACCATGCTTTCCAGCAGTGAGTCGATGAGCACCACGTCGCTACCGTGGCGTTCCAGCATGCTTTCGAATTCGGGGGTGACGCAGCCCTGGAAGGTCAGGACGGTACGGGGGCCGTAATCGGCCAGGTATTGCTCCAGCAATGGAACGTTCTTGGTCCAGAGCTGGGTAATGATCGCGCGCAAGGGCTGGGACATGGGTATCACTCGTCCGTGAAGGCGTGGAACAGCGAATCGAGCATGCGCGGGAAGGCCGGGTAATCCAGCACGCCTTGCAGTTCGACGCCGCGATACAGGTAGGCAGCGCGGACCTCCGGCTGCTGCTGCCAGGCGAGCAGGCACTCCAGCGCCACGAAGTCGGTGTGGTACTTGCGGTGCCAGCGCGTGAAGTGCGCCCAGTGCTCCGCCCCGAGCAACGTCTCGAGGTCGGGCAGCTCGGCCAGCGGCGTGGGCCGGGCCCCTTCGCGGAAGAACCAGAGGATGAACAGGAAGAAGCGGTTGCGCGGCCGCGCCAGGTGCGGCTGCAGTTGCTGCGCCAGGGCCTCGCTGTCGAGCGCCGGGCCACTGGGCAGGGATTCGAGGAACGCCAGGAAATCGCCGAAGGCGGCATCGCTTTCGCGGTAGCCCAGCCAGCGTTGCCAGAGCACGGGCCAGTAGCCGCACGGCTGCTCGGGGTCGAACCCGCTGAAGCCGGTGGGCAGCAACTTGCGCCACACGGGCTTGCCTTGCATCGAGGGGGGGAGCACGAGTCCGACCATAACCTACCTGTCTGGAAGCGGTTCAGGCGGCACGGCGGGCGTCCCGACCTGAACGGAAAATTGACGTATCCCGCGCTGCAGCAAGATTCACACCAGCAAGTTGACACCTGCCTGGCGCGCGAGGCTCTGCAGAGCGGCCGGATAGCTGAAGCCATCCATGAAAAGGTAGCCCGGCCGGCCACGGATGAAGTCGATGTAGCGGCGTGCATGATCGTTGTTGCGCGATGCCATGAAGAACACCGCGTACTTTTCCTGGCCTTCCGGCACCGGCTGCACCGGCCAGCAGGCCTTGTGATCGAGGCGGGTGTTGAAGATGACCATGTCCCCCGCCTCGCTCAGCACGCGCAGGCCCTTCTGGCTCTCCTCGTACCAGCGCATGTCCACCCGGTGGGAACCCGGGATCACCTCCAGGCCGCCCCCGTGCTCGGGCGTGTTGGCCTGGAGATAGAAGGCGATCTGCACGATGTCGCAATCCGGCTCCCATTGGAACCGGTGCCCGGCCTTCTGCTGGGAGTCGGTGTCCTTGTGCCAGGTTCCATAGCCCTTGCGGTGCAGCGCCGACTCCGGCAGGAGCGCGAAGTCCTCGCCCAGGAGGATCTTCAGCACGGCGAGGATCTCGCTGTCGAAGATCGCCTTCCATACCGAGGGATAGCGGCTGAACACATCGATGCGGATGTCGCCCAGCCCGGGGTTGTCGTAGATGTCGCCGGCATAGCGCGGCTCCCGCTCGAACAGCACCGCCATGTCCTTGCGCAGCCGTTGCGCCACCTCCGGCGAAAGCAACTGCTTGATCAGGGCGAAGCCGTTGTCCTGGTAGGTCTGGCGCAGGGCGCGGGCGAACTCCTCGTAGTCAGACATCGGCAGCGCCCGGCTTGCGGGCCATCACCCACATGTGGGAGGACATGCCGGCATCGGCGATGAAGCACTGGAAGGCAGCGCCCAGCTCGTCCCAGCGCTCGAACAGCACCTCGTGGAGGAAGGGCTCGAGCTGCCCTTCGCGCCCCTGGGCGGCGATGCCCTTGCGCACCAGCTCGGCATCCAGCTTGCCGGGGGTGATGCACTTCAGCGTGGCCAGGCCGTGGCGCTCCAGCAACAGCGGCAGCGAACGGGTATTGAAGTAGTTGAGGTGCTCGTGATCGACGCAGGGGCTGTCGGGGCCGAGTTGCTGCACGTCGAAGCCGGCGCCGTTGGGGCAGGTGAGGATCAGCACCCCGCCCGGGCGCAGCAGGCATTCGAGGCTGGCCACCACCTGGCCGGGGTCGAACAGGTGCTCGATGACCTCGAAGGCGACGATCAGGTCGAAGCGGCGGTCGGTCGTAGCGGCGAAATCCTCGACCCGCGACTCCACCACCTCGAAGCCCTGCTCGCGGCAGATGCCCGCCAGGTCGGGCGTGGGCTCGATGCCGACGATGTGCCGCCACAACCCGCGCCGCTGCATCTCGCTGCAGAAGGAGCCGTAGCCGGCGCCGATCTCCAGCATCTCGCCGAACGGCAGGCCGATTTCATGGCACAGCTCCAGCACCCGCTCCACGCGCGGCACGATCACCGACTGGTGGCGGGCGGCGGCGGACGCCGGGTAGATGTGCCGCGCCCAATAGGCGTAGTTCTCGCTGCTGCGGTAGAAGTCGCCGAGCAGCGCCTCCCCCGGTCTCGGGTTGACGTAGAAGGTGGTGCAGGCCTGGCAGTCCTGGTAGCGGAAGCCGTTCTTCTCGAACTTGAAGCGCGCATCAACGGAGCCGCACGCCGGGCAGGCCGCCTCGACGAACTCGTCGTTGCGTGCCAGCAGCATGGCGATGTCGCGCAGCAGGGCCACGCGCTGCCCCGCCTGCAGGCGGGAAGGCCGGATGTCGTCTTCTTTCATGTCCCCTCCTCCCGGTGCTCAGTTGGCCCGACGGTATTTCTGCTGCTGGTCTTCCGGCAGGTGCACCGGCCCGTAGGCGCTGGCTTCGCCCCAGATATTGTCCTTCCACCACTGGCCATCCTCGATCCACCAGACGCGCGGCGAGCGGAAGGTGTCGGCCACTTCCCAGAACTCGCGCTCGCTCAGGCCCACGTAGTCCAGCCAGTGCTGCAGGTCGCTGGACACCACGTGGTCCATCTTGCGCACGATCTCCACGCCTTCCTCGCGGGTCATGTAGCCGGCGCGGATATCCTTGGAGGCGTGGTCGGAGGCCCGGCCGTAGCCGAACTTGATGAACTTGAGCAGGTCGTGCACGCCGTTCTCGTAGCGGTCGTCCAGGTTCGACATCTGCCGGTAGGTGCGCTCGAAGGGCTTGTCCGCCATCTTCCAGCCGTAGTTCTCGTGCACCAGGCGCGTGTGCTGGTTGGCGTCCCAGGGGAAGAAGTTGCCGATGTAGATGCCACGCACGTTCGACTTGAGGATCTCTGCATCGCTGGGGTAGCGCGCCCAGAGCAGGTCCTTCTCGCGCAGCGGCTCGGCCGGGTCGTCCAGCATGTCGTGCCACTCGAAGCCGCGCAGGGCGTGCTCATGACGGACCCGCGCGCTGAATTCGACGTAGTCGTCCGGGTCGAACATCCCGGAAATGTCCCAGGCGGTCTCGCCCCAGATGATCAGCGGAATGTCGAACTTCACCGCCACCTGGATGGGGTAGGTCATGATCCCGCAGTGGGCGTGCCAGTTCATGTCACCCATCTTGCGGAAGCACAGGCGGTTGAGGCGCTTGAGCACCTCCACGCTGGGGCCGAAGACCATGTGGTCGGCATCGAACACATGGCGCATGCGGTCGCGGTTGTAGTCGCCTTCGGGCAGGTAGTTGTTGCCGTGGTAGGTCACCAGCAGCGGCTTGAGGCCGTACTGGGCGGCGATCACATGGGCCTGGTAGTAACTGTCCTTGCCACCGCTGACGGGGATGATGCAGTCGTAATTGTCGTTGCGCTTGCCGGCACCGGTCTCCTCCAGCACCCGCTCGAAGCGCTTGCGACGCTCATCCCAGAATGACTCGGGGAGCTGGGCGAACTGCTCCGCCACCTGGCAGGCCGAACAGACCCCCTGCTCGTCCAGCATCAGGTTGACACTGGCCCTCGGGTACACGCAGCGGCTGCAATATTCCACGGAACTCTCCTAGAGACTCAGCAATTGCGGGCTGCGTACGTTGAGCCCGCGATCGAATAGATATTTGCGCGCCAGATAGACGCTCTGGTCGGTGTAATGAAAGACGTTGGCGGCGGCCACGGCGTCCACCCCGGTCTGCTCCAGGGCCTGGGCCAGGTGCTCCCACTCACCCACGCCGCCCAGGGCGATCACCGGGATGCTCACCTGCCGGCAGACGATATCCAGCAGTTGCAGATCGTAGCCCTGGCGGGCGCCGTCGCGTTCGATGGAGTTGATCATCACCTCGCCAGCACCGCGCGCCTGCAGCTCGCTCGCCCAATCGGCCACGAAGCGTTCGGTGGGGCGCTTGCCGCCTTCGGCGAACACCCGGTAACCACCCTCCTCCCGGGCCACGTCCACGGACACGACTATGCACTGGGAGCCGTACTCGCGGCTGGCTGCCTCGATCAGGCCGGGGTCATCCAGGGCGGCGGTGTTGAGCGTCACCTTGTCGGCGCCGGTGGCCAGGCGCCGGGCGATATCGTCGAGGCTGCGGATGCGGCCACCCAGGGTGATGGGCATGAAGGAGGCCCGCGCCACCTCGGCGACGATGGCATCGATGTCGCGCAGGTTGCCGCCACCCAGGTCATCGCGGCCCATGTCGTAATGGTCGTCGCGGCTGATGTCGAGGTAGATCAGCTCGTCCGCTGCCCAGTCGCTCAGGCGCTTGACCGCCGCCGAGGGGTTGCCCAGCACCTGGTGACGGGTGAAGCGCTTGCTCTGCACCAGCTGGCCATTCTTCAGCAGCAGGACGGGGATCAGGCGTTTCTTCTTCATGCCAGCTCCAGAAAGTTCTTCAGCAGCTGGGCGCCGGCACGCTGGCTCTTCTCCGGGTGGAACTGCACGCCCAGCACGTTATCCCGGCCGATGACCGCAGCGAAGCGGCTGCCGTACTCCACCGTGGCGATGACGTCGCCCGGCTCCACCGCCTGGAAGGCGTAGCTGTGCACGAAATAGAAGTCCGGCGTGCTTTCCAGCCCGGCCAGCAAGGGGTGCGGCCGCGCCTCGCGGATATCGTTCCAGCCCACGTGGGGCAGCGGCAGCCCGGGGGCCTCCAGGCGCTCCACCCGGCCGGGAATCCAGCCCAGCCCAGCGGTGGCACCGAACTCCATGCCCTCGTCGCTGAGCACCTGCATGCCCACGCAGATGCCGAGGAAGGGCTTGCCCTGGGTGAAGACCGCCTCACGCACGGCCTCCATCGGCAGGCTGCGCTGGATGCGCGCCATGGCCGCCCCGTAGGCACCCACGCCGGGCAGCACCAGGTGGGTGGCAGCGGCGATGACCGCCGGGGCGTTGGACACCTGGGTCTCCGCCAGGGTGGCGAACAGGTTGGCGACCGAGCGCACGTTGCCCGAGCCGTAGTCGAGGATGCACACCCGCGTCATCGGGGAGCGTCCCTCAGGTGGCGCAGGGCCAGTGGCTGGCCGCGCTTGAGCGGCTCGCCGGCGACACTGCCCAGCACCTGCTCCAGGTACTTGGGCGGCAAGCCCAGCCCGGGGCGGATGGCGCGCACGTTGGCTTCGCTGAAGGCCTCGCCGGCGGCCATGTCGCGCACCACATAGAGCGAACGGCGGAACACCAGCGACTTGCGCTCGGCGGCCGTGGGCCCGTAGCTCACACCGCCCAGTGCCTGCCAGGCGCGCTCGGTTTCGGCGACCAAGGCGGCCAGCTCGTCCGGCTCCAGGGAGAAGGTCGAATCCACGCCACCATCGGCGCGGCTCAGGGTGAAGTGCTTTTCGATCACGCTGGCGCCCAGGGCCACCGCCGCCACCGAAGCGCCGACGCCCAGGGTGTGGTCGCTCAGGCCGATCTCGCAGCCGAACAGCTCGCGCATGTGCGGAATGCTGCGCAGGTTGGTGTTGCTCGGGCTGGCCGGGTAGGTGCTGGTGCACTTGAGCAGGATCAGCTGTTCGCACCCCGCGCCCCGCGCCGCCTCCACGCACTCCTGGATTTCCGCCAGGGAGGCCATGCCGGTGGAAACGATGAGCGGCTTGCCGGTCGCCGCCACGCGGCGGATCAGCGGCAGGTCGACGTTCTCGAAGCTGGCGATCTTGTAGGCCGGCACATCGAGGGATTCGAGGAAATCCACTGCCGTCGCATCGAAGGGCGTGGAGAACGCCAGCATGCCCAGCTCGGCGGCACGACGGAAGATCGGCTCGTGCCATTCCCAGGGCGTGTGCGCCTCGCCATAGAGGCGGTACAGAGAGGTACCGGTCCAGGGGCTGTCGGGGTCACCGATATGGAACTCGCCCTCGTCCAGGTCCAGCGTCATGGTATCGGGGGTGTAGGTCTGCAGCTTCAGGGCATGGGCCCCGGCCTTGGCAGCGGCCTCCACCAGCGCCAGCGCACGGTCGAGCGATTGGTTGTGGTTGCCGCTCATTTCGGCGATCACGAACGGCGGCGCGTCGCGCCCTATCGCCCGCGTGCCGATATGCAGGGTGCTCATGGGTTTTCTCCCGGCAAGGGTCGACGGAAAAGACAGTGTTCCTGCTGGTACCCGGCGCGGGCGAACAGCGCCAGGGAGGCGGCATTGTCGGGACGCACCTGCGCCTCGACAACCCCGAGGTCGGGCCAGTGGGCACGCAGGGCTTTCTCGCCGGCGGCCAGCAGGTGGTGGCCCCAGCCGACGCCAGCGCGGCCGGGGAGCAGGTAGATGGACACCTCCGCGGTGTCGGGGCGCGACTCCAGGCGGTCATAGCGCAGCACGCCGACCGGGCCGTCCGCCAGTTCGGCCACCAGCAGCCAACGCCGCTCGGATGCCAGCACGCCCTCCAGCCAGTGCAGATGCCCCTCCCAGGACACCGGCTCGCGGCTGAGCGAGGCCTGGCGCACCGGCTCGGCATTGCGCCCCTCGAACAGCAGCCGTGCATCGGCGAGGGATGCCGGGCGCAGCGTCAGCGCCGGAGCCAACAGGGCGCAGAGCACTCGCCCCACGCCCATGCCGTCCACCAGGGCGCGTGAGCGCGCGGCGAGGCTGCGGCGCAAGCCGAGGTTGCCGGCCAGCACCTGCACGGCGGCGCACAGGTCAGCGGCCGTTACAGCGGAGGACTCGCCCAGGTAGAGATGGGCACCCGCCTCGGCCAGGGCCTCGGCATTGGGCCGCTGGTTCTCGGCCAGGGCGATGCACAGGGTCGGGATGCCGAGTACGGCACGCTCCCCAACTGGTCGCCCCGCCCGCGCCGATGCACAGGTCGGCGCGCCGCAGCAGCTCGGCGAAATCATTCAGGTGACGGTGCAGCCGCCAGTTCGGCTGGCCCTCGCAACGCGAGACGAGCTCGTCCCAGGCCGGGTTGGCAGCCCCGGCGACGAAATCCACCTCCAGCGCCGGCAATCCCTGCAATGCCTCCATGGCCTTGAGCGTCTCCCCGGTGGGATCGACGCCACCGAAACTCACCACGACCCGGCGTGCCTCGCCGGCCAGTTCGATGGGCCCACCGAAGAACTCAGGGCGCAACAGGGCGAAGCGCGTCCCCAACAGCGATTGGCACGGCGCGGGCAGGCGCCCGGCATAGGCCCGGTTCGAGGCGGTGAGGTTCTGGTCCAGCAGCAGGTCGGCATCGTGGTCGCGGTTGGCGAGGTCATCGATGACCATCACCTGGCGCGCCCGTGCACGGACCGCACGCTGCCAGTCGGCCCCCAGCCCGTAGTGATCGACGATGCACCAGTCGAAGGTTCCGGCGCCGTCCAGCGCGACCCATAGCGCGGCGATATCCGCCGCCCAGGGCAAGGGCGCCTCCGCGCTCTGCCGCAGGTCGCCCCCCGGCAGCGCGCAGGTGGAGAACCCTCTGTCGACGATCAGCTGCAGGGCATTGCCCGGCTCGGCGGCACAGGCGAACACGACCTCGCAGCCGTTATCGCGCAGGGCGTCCGCCAGGGTCAGGCAGCGCATGACATGCCCGAAACCGATACGCAGCGACGCATCCGCGCGGATCAGCACGCGCATCTCAGATGTCCCCCTCCAGCAGGAGGCTGGCGTACATCAGTTCGGCGCGGTGCCAGTCTTCGGGGCTGTCGATGTCCTGCACCAGGTAGCGCGGCAGCACCAGTGGCAGGGAATGCGAACCGTGCAGCACCTTGCCTTCGGCCCAGGCGGCAGCCCGACCCCAGTAGAACTGCCCGGCGTCGTGGTAGGCGCGCTCCAGGTCCTGGGAACGGGTCTGCTGGTATTCGGGATAGAGCGATTCGACGCCGCCATCGGCATTCACCCGCAGGGCGCGCTGCACCGGTGCGGCGTAGTCACTGACCGTGAAGGCGAAGTCCTTGTCCGGGCGCGATGCCAGCAGTTCGAAGCCTTCGCAGAGCTTCTCCGGCAGGACGAAGGGCGCGGTGGCGTAGAGGCAGCAGGCGTAGTCGGGGTGGTAGCCGGCGGCGGCCAGCTCGCGCAAGGCGTGCTGGATGACTTCGACCGTGCCGGTATGGTCATCGGCCAGGGAGGCCGGGCGCAGGAAGGGCACTTCGGCCCCAAGGGCCAGGGCCACCTCGGCGATCTCGCCATCATCGGTGCTCACCACCACCCGCTCGAACAGGCCACAGGTGAGGGCCGCGCGGATGGAGTAGGCGATCATCGGCTGGCCCTGGAAGGGTCGGATGTTCTTGCGCGGAATCCGCTTGCTGCCGCCGCGCGCGGGGATGATGGCGACCTTGCTCATGGGCGTTTTTCCAGAAGGAACCAGTTGATGTCGTCGGTCGGAAAATTGACGTCGCGCCGATAGACGAAGCCGTAGTCGACCAATTGCAGGTCGGGATACAGGTCGAGCATCTCGCCGGCGAAATCGCGCTTGAACAGCTTGCCGGCGTGGCCGCGGTAGCTGATCTCCACCGGCGAGGGGCTGTAGTACTCGGCGATCAGCACATGGCGGCGGCTGGCCTCATGGAGTTTGGCATAGGCCTGGGGCAGCAGCTCCGGCGACAGGTGGATGAGCACGCCACGGGTGAAGGCCAGGTCCACCTGCTGCTGCACCGGGTAGTCGAACAACGAGCCGTGCCACACCTCGGCGATACCCAGGCCCTGGGCGATCTCCCGGGCCTTGGCGTTGAGCTCGACGCCCAGCAGCGTCGCCTGGGGCAATAGCCGGTTGAGCGCGCGCAGGTTGAGGCCCCGGTTGGTGCCCAGCTCCAGCAGGCTGTCGATGCGCCCCGCCCGGCGCAGGGCCTGGGCGAAGAAGGACGTCGCGCTGGCTACGGGCACCTCGCCGTCGTTGCGCTCGACGTACTGGTCGCCGAACTCGCCCTGCCAGAATCGTTCTTGCTCGGTCAGCTCACGCACGGGTTTCTCCAGTCACTGCAGGACGCTGGCGAGAGTGCTCGCCACCTGGTCCTGCTGGTCGTCGGTCAGGTCGGGGAACAGCGGCAGGCTCAGGGCTTCGGCGTAGTAGCGCTCGGCCTCGGGGAAGTCGCCCGGGGCGAAGCCCAGCTGCTGGTAATAGGGCTGCAGGTGCACCGGGATGTAGTGCAGGTTGACGCCGATACCGGCGCCGCGCAGGGCTTCGAATATCTCACGGTGGCTACGTTGCAGGCGCTCCAGGCGCAGGCGCACCGGGTACAGGTGCCAGGCCGGCTCGGCGCCCGCCTGCAGCTGCGGCAGGCCCAGGGGCAAACCGGCCAGCCGCTCGCCATAACGGGCCACCAGTTGCCGGCGGCGGGCGACGAAGGCATCCAGGCGCTGCAACTGGGACAGGCCGAGGGCGGCCTGCAGGTCGGTCATGCGGTAGTTGAAGCCCAGTTCCAGCTGCTGGTAGTACCAGGGGCCTTCGCTGGGGCCGGTCATCGCGGCCGGGTCGCGGGTGATGCCGTGGCTGCGCAGGCGACGCAGGCGCTCGGCCAGTTGCGGGTCGTTGGTGGTGAGCAGGCCGCCCTCCGCCGTGGTGATGATCTTCACCGGGTGGAAGCTGAACACGGTGATATCGGCATGCTCGCAGCAGCCCACCGGCCGACCGCCATAGCTGGCGCCGATGGCGTGGGAGGCATCCTCGATCACGCGGAAGCCGTAGCGCCGCGCCAGCTCGCCGATGCGCGCCATGTCGCAGCTCTGCCCGGCGAAGGCCACGGGGATGACCACCTTGGGCAGGGTGCCGTCGCGCTCGGCGCGCTCCAGCCGGGCTTCCAACTGGCCGACGTCGAGGTTGAGCGTGGCCGGGTCGATGTCGACGAAGTCCACCTGCGCGCCGCAGTACAGGCCGCAGTTGGCGCTGGCAACGAAGGTGTTGGGGCTGGTCCAGAGCCGGTCGCCCGGCCCCAGGTCGAGGGCCAGGCAGGCGATGTGCAGCGCCGCAGTGGCGTTGCTCACGGCCACGCCATGACCAGCCTGGCAGCGCTGGGCGACGGCCTGTTCGAAGCGCTCGATCGCCGGCCCCTGGGTGAGCCAGTCGGAGCGCAGGGTGTCCACCACCGCGTCGATGTCCGCCTGGGAGATGTTCTGTCGACCGTAAGGGATCATGGTCAGGCCCAGGTGTCCGCCAACTGGCGCAGCTCGGGCACGCTCAGGTAGTGGGGGTTGCTGTCGGAGACGTACTCGAAGCCCTCTTCCACCGCCACGCCCTGGCCACCCAGGCCATCACGGGTGTAGTCGTATTCGGTGTTGAAGGTGATCGACGGGGCGATGACGAAGTGCCGGTCGAATTCGAAGGTGTGGGTGCTGTCATCGCGGGAGATCATCATTTCGTGCAGCTTCTCGCCGGGACGGATGCCCACCAGCTTGTGCGGCATGCCGGGCGCCAGGGCCTCGGCCATGTCGGTGATGCGCGCGGAGGGGATCTTCGGCACGAACAGCTCGCCACCGTGCATGCGCTCGAAGCTGCGCAGGACGAAGTCGACGCCCTCGTCGAGGGTGATCCAGAAGCGGGTCATGCGCGGGTCGGTGATGGGCAGCTCACGGGCGCCATCGGCGAGCAGGCAGCGGAAGAACGGCAGCACCGAGCCGCGCGAGCCGACCACGTTGCCGTAGCGCACTACGGCGAATCGGGTCTGGTGGTCACCGGTGATGTTGTTGGCGGCGACGAACAGCTTGTCGCTCAGCAGCTTGGTGGCACCGTAGAGGTTACCGGGCTGGAGGCCTTGTCGGTGGACAGCGCCACCACCTTCTGCACGCCGTTGGCCAGGGCGGCGTTGATGATGTTCTCGGCACCGCTGACGTTGGTGCGGATGCATTCGGTGGGGTTGTATTCGGCGGCCGGCACCTGCTTCAGGGCGGCGGCGTGGACCACCAGGTCGATGCCGCGCATGGCTTGCTGCAAGCGCTCGGCGTCGCGGACGTCACCCAGGAAGTAGCGCATGCAGGGGGCGTTGAACTCCTGCTGCATCTCGTACTGCTTGAGCTCATCGCGGGAGAACACCACCACCCGCTTGGGCTGGTAGTTCGCCAGCAGGGTGCGGATGAACGCGCGACCGAACGAGCCGGTGCCCCCGGAAACGAATACGGACTTGCCATCGAACATGCTGCTCTCCCCTGCCCATATCAGCCGGCCCTGCGCCGGATGAGCGCGCTGCCTTTATTGCCGACAGTTTTATGGCACTCGCTTTTGATGTCGAGACCCAAAGCAAGCATGGTGCCAACCCGTTGAAATGCAAGGCGGGTCGGCAAGGGGTCAGGCGACGGCGGGCCACCACGCGCCTGGCGCGCGGTGGCGGGGTCAGTTGAGGAAGTTGAACAGGCTCAGGCCGCTGATCTTCACGTAGCTCTGCTGTGCCGCCTGGAGGATGGTGGACTGCATGGTCAGGCGCGACAGGGCCTCGGCGTAGTCGAGGTCTTCAGGGACGATTGCGCCGACTTGTTCACCAGGCTCACGTCATCGACGAAGCCCTCGGTGGTGTCCAGTGTGTTGAGCCGTGCCCCCACCGAACCCTGCACGCCCAGCACCTTGGTGTTGACCGCGTCGAGGTTGGAAGTGGCCACCGCCACGGCGTCGCGGTCTCCGGTTGCCCTCGGGGGTGTCCGCGGAGGACTGCAGCGCCTTGCGCAGGTCCGAAACCACATTGAGCAGGCTACGCTTCTCGGCGTCCGGCTTGCGGTTGACGGAGAAGTCGTCACCGGCGACGGGAGTGCCGTCGATCTGCACCTTCACCCCCCCATAGGTGATGAAGTCGGAGGTCTGCGAGTTGGTGTCCAGGGCCCCGGTGGCCAGCTGCCCGGCGGGCGGCGTGGCGGGGTTGTAGGTGTTCCAGTCATAGCCCACCGGCAGGGTGGCCGGGTCGTAGACCACGTAGCGCTGGGAATCGAGGAAGTGGATGCCGATCGCATCGGTCGCCGCCGGCGGGTTGCTGGCGGGGAACACGGTGTCGTAGTCGGTCTTGTCGATCGCCAGGCCTGGGAAATGCTCGCGGTGCTGCCGGTGCCGGTCGCCCCCTTCGAGGTGGTCACGCGGTTGGCGTCGAACACGTTCTCGAACAGGTCCTTGCCGTTGTCGCCCAGGGCCAGGAAGGTGCTACTCGCTACCTGAACCTCGCGGCGGCCTTCGTCGCCCTGGTAGCTGTAGGTGCCATCGGCATTTCGCACGAAGGGCTGGGTGTCGGCCTGGGAGCCGGAGAACAGGTACTTGCCGCTGGCGTCCTTGCTGTTGAGCAGGCTCATCAGCTGGTCTTCACGCTGTTGCAACTCGGTGCCCAGGGAGGCCTTGTCGGTGGCGTCAAGGGCGCCGTCGCCCGCCTCCACGGCAATACTCGCGGATGCGCTGCATCACGTTGCCGACGGAAGTGAGGATGCTCTCTTCGGAGTTCAAGCTGTTCTTCGCGGCGGTGATGTTGGACTTGTACTGGCCGTTGAGCGCCTCTTCCTGGCTCAATTGCAGCAGGCGCACCGAGGCCACCGGATCGTCGGCAGGCGTAAGGATGCGCTTGCCGGTACTGATCTGTTCCTGGGTCCGGGTCACGTTCCGTAGTTCTCTGCAAGCCCGCGACCTGGTTGTTGAAAGCCTGGATAGTCGAGATTCTCATTTCACATCAGCCTTTAGTTGAAGGCGCCGATCAATGTATCGAACAACGCGCGCGCAACTTGAATGACCTGAGCGTTGGCATTGTAGTACTGCTCGAGGAACTGGATCCAGGCTCGCCGCCTCTTCGTCCAGGTTCACGCCCGAGAGCGAGTCGCGGTTTTCCTGCGCCTGCTTCAGCACCGCTTCGCCGGCATCGGCATTGACCCTCACCTGAGCGGTCAGCGAACCGACCCGCTCGACGAGCCCACTGTAGGCGTCGGTGTAGGTGGCGCCGGTGCTGCCGTTGCCGACCACCGGCTTGGTCTGTAGGCCGACCAGGGCCAGGGCGTTGCGGTTATCACCGGTGCCCTTGTTGTTGAACGCCAGGTTGAAGCTGTCGCCGCTTTGCGGCGTGCCACCCATGGTGAATTCGTAGGTGTAGCTGTTGTTGGTCGACGGGTCGGTGTAGTTCAGTCGCAGGGTGTTGGTCTGCCCCGGGGTCAGCGCGGTGGTCGAAGGCGAGACGTAGCTCAGGGTCGCGCCGGCCGGCAGGGTACCGTTGAGGGTGTTGGTGGCGGCATCGAAGGTCAGCGAAATGCCATTGGCGCCGAACAGGTCCTGCAGGTCGGTGATGTCGATGGGCGACGGCCCGCTGACCAGCCCGGGCTGGCCGATGGTGCCCGTGCCCCGGTTGTTGGTGGTCGCCTCGGCCCGCGCCGAGCCGGAGAAGGCCAGCTGGTCGGACGACTTCAGCGTGCTCTCGAAATCCGTGGCGCCGCGCCGGGTCGGCTGCAGGGTGAAACGATCGTTGGCCGCCGGCAGGGTGCTCGTCTGCACCTGGAAGCCCTGACTGTTGCCCGCCGCATCGGCGAAGCTCAGTGTGTACGGCCCGGTACCGGTCACCGAAACAGTCATCGGCGCGTTGTCGGACAGGCGCGTGGCAGTGAAGTTGGTGCCGTCGTAATCCAGTCGGTAGTCGCTGGTGCCCAGCTTGCTGGTATCGGTGATGTTCAGCGCCGCGCTGGCGGTGCCGGTGTTGTTGACGTTCGACAGCACCCGCAGCGAGGCGTCCTGGGGGTCGTTGATGTTGCCAAATAGTGGGCTGCCGGCGCGACCGGCGGAGTCCAAGCCCTGCCCCAGCTGCTTGTTGATGGTGTCGGAGATGGTGATCGCCAACTGGCCAAGGCTGTTGTACGACTGGTCCAGCGTGGTATCGCGGTAGGCCAAGAGGCCGCCCATCTCGCCGCCGGAAATCTGCGTGGTGATGGTTTGCGACACACCGCCGGTGACCAGGTCGATCTGGTAGCGCGACGGGTCGTCGACACCGGGCTTGGCGCGCAGCGTGGAGGCGGTGTTGCCCACCACCAGGGGCTGGCCGGTGCCGACGAAGAGGCTGACGCTGCCGTCGTTCTGCTCCAGGGTCTTGACCCCGATCATTTCGGAAATCTGGCGGATGGTTTCTTCGCGGGCGTCCAGCAGGTCGTTGGGCTCGGCGCCACTGGCGCGGGCCTTGGCGATGGCATCGTTGTAGTTGGCCACGTTGGCCGCCAGGGAATTGACCTGAGTGGTCAGCGCGCCGAGCTGGTCGTTGATCTGGCTGTTCTGCTTGTCCAGCTGGTCGTAGAGCGTGTTGAAAGCGTCTTCCAGCCCCTTGGCCTGGGACAGCACCGCCTCGCGTGCGGCCACCGAGGATGGGTCCTGGGAGGCGGTCTGCAGCGAGGTGAAGAAACTCTTCAACGCCGGACTAATGCCGGTGGTGGTGTTGGACAACAGGCCGTCGAGCTGTTCGATCTGGCTCTTGAAGGTCTGCAGCTCACTGTTCTGGCTGGTGGCAGTGCGCAATTGCGAGGTAAGGAATTCACTGGCCAGCCGGCGCACGTCGACCACCTGGCTGCCGGAGCCGATGTAGCCGCCGCCGGTGAACTGCGGGACGTTGGTCTGCTGCACCGCCTGCTGCCGCGAGTAGCCGGGGGTGTTCACGTTGCTGATGTTGTGTCCGGTCACCGTCAGGGACGTCTGCGAGGTACGCAGGCCCGACAGTCCGATGGATAACAGGTCAGCCATGTCTCATCCTCATGAACGCGGCACCACCGCATCGCCCGCCGCTACAGCCTGATAGGTCTGCATCTGTCGGGCGATCTGGGCGACCTTGCGCGCGTATTGCGGGTCGGTCGCGTAGCCGGCCTGCTGCAGTTCGCGGACGAATCGCTCAGGCTTGTCGGTTACTTCCAGTGCCTCTTGATATCGATCGTTCCCCTGCAGAAAGTTCACATAATCGTGGAAGCTCTGCTGATAGGAGTCGTATGCGCGGAACGATGCCGCTTCCTTGACGGCCTGGCCGTCCTTGAATTCGGTGGTCAGGGCGCGGGCCGACTGGCCGTCCCAGCCGTGGGACTTGATGCCGAACAGGTTGTGGCTGCTGCTGCCGTCCTGCTGACGGATGATCGACTTGCCCCAGCCGGTCTCCAGGGCTGCCTGGGCCACCAGGTAGCGCGGATCGACGCCGATGCTCTTCGCCGCTTCCTGGGCCATGGGCAGCATGGTGTCGATGAATTCCTGGGGCGAACGGAAGGCCGACTTGCCGGGTGCCAGCGGCGGCTGGGCGATACGCCGGCCAAGTACCGCGTCGGTGCCATCCACCCGCGTGGCGCCGCTCTCGGGCGCGCCATAGGACTTGGCCGGCACCCAGTCGGCACCCGCCAGGGCCTGGTTCTGCGCAGTGGCCGCCTGGGCCGCCGCCCCCTCCCCGGCACTGGCGGACGGCACGATGCCGGCCAGCAGGCGGTCGGTGAGCTTGCCCGGCAGGCTGATGCGGCGCATGGCCAACATCTTGGAATCATCACGGCCCTCGGCCGGTGCTTCGAGCTTGCTGCCCTTCTGCGGCCAGCTGATGCCGTTGGTCTCGGCCACCTGGGCGAAGGGGTTGGGCCCGGTGGACTTGGATGCGCCCTTGTTCTTCGACAGCTGGCGGGTGAGCACGTCGGACAGGCCGATGCCCTGCCCCTTGGAGATGGTCACGGCCAGTTGCTGGTCGTACATGTCCTGGTAGGTCTTGCTCTCGTTGCTGTTGAGGAAGTTGCCCTCGGCGAACACCTCGTTGGCCGAGCGCATGGCCTTCATCATTTCGTTGAGGAACAGCGACTCGAACTCCTGGGCGACCTTCTTGATGTTCTCGTCACTGTCCCGGCCCTTGCCCACCTTGAATTGGGCCATGCGGTTGAGGTCGGTGTAGGCGCCCGAGTCGACGGGGCTGGAGCCCCCGAGGCCGGCAGAAAACTTGGAGTCCATGGTCGCCTCCTCAGATCACGATCAGGTCGGCCTGGAGGGCGCCAGCTTGCTTCAGCGCCTCGAGGATGGCCATCAGGTCGGAAGGGGCCGCGCCCACCTGGTTCACCGCGCGGACGATCTCGTCCAGGGTGGTACCGGGGCCGAACTTGAACATCGGCTTGGCCTCCTGGTCGGCTTTGACCTTGGAGCGCGGCACCACGGCGGTCTGCCCGCCGGACAGGGCACCGGGCTGGCTGACGATCGGGTCTTCGGTGATGGTCACGGTCAGGCTGCCGTGGGTGACGGCGGCTGGCTGCACCCTGACGTTCTGGCCGATGACGATGGTGCCGGTACGCGAATTGATGATGACCTTGGCCACCGCCTGGCCGGCTTCCACCTCGAGGTTCTCCAGCACCGACATGTAGTCGACGCGCTGGCTCGGGTCCATGGGCGCGGTGACGCGGACCGAGCCGCCGTCCAGGGCCTGGGCGACGCCCGGGCCAAGCAGCTCGTTGAGCTTGTCGACGATGTTCTTGGCGGTGGTGAAGTCCGGGCGGTTGAGGTTCAGCGTCAGGTAGTTGCCCTGGTCGAAGCCGCTGGGTACCGGGCGCTCGACCGTGGCACCGGCGGGAATGCGGCCGGACGACGGAACGTTGACGGTGATCTTCGAGCCGTCGCTGCCCTCGGCATCGAAGCCGCCCACCACCAGGTTGCCTTGGGCGATGGCGTAGACGTTGCCGTCGATGCCTTTCATCGGCGCCATCAGCAGGCTGCCGCCGCGCAGGCTCTTGGCGTTGCCGATGGAGGAGATGGTGACGTCGATGGCCTGGCCCGGCTTGGCGAAGGGCGGCAGGTCGGCGTGGATGGACACCGCCGCGACGTTCTTCAGCTGCACGTTGCCGGAGCCGGCCGGCACCTTGATGCCGAACTGCGCCAGCATGTTGTTGAAGGTCTGCAGGGTGAAGGGCGTCTGGGTGGTCTGGTCGCCGGTACCGTTGAGGCCCACCACTAGGCCGTAGCCGATCAACTGGTTGTTACGCACGCCCTGAATGCTCGCTAGGTCCTTCAGGCGTTCGGCATGAACGGCCGTGGCGGCGAGCAACAGGCAAAGGGCAGCGGTCAGTCGTTTCATCTTCGCAATCACCTGCTCAGAATGGCCACAGGGGGCTCATGAAGAAGCGGTCGAACCATCCTGGCTGGCTGGCATCGGCGAAGGCGCCGGTGCCGGAATAGGTGATACGCGCATCGGCGATGCGGTTGGAGGAGACGCTGTTGTCGGTGCCGATGTCATCGGCGCGGACCAGGCCGGCGATGCGCACCAGCTCGTCGCCGGTATTGAGGGTCATCCATTTCTCGCCCCGCACGGCGAGGATGCCATTGGGCAGCACTTCGGAGACGGTGACGGTGATGGAGCCGCTGAGGCTGTTGCTCTGCCCCGCCTGGGAGTTGCCGCTGGTGTCGCGCGTGCCGCTGTAGCCGACGTCCATGGACAGGTTCTCCGCCTTGAGCGGGTTGAGGCCGGTGCTGGGGTTGTCGACCCGCACGCCGCCGCCGAACAACGAGGTCAGCCCGAGGTTGGCGGTGCTGTCCTTCTTGATCTGCGAGGTGGCGTTCTTGCTGGCCTGGGTGCGCTCGTTGAGGGTGATGGTGATGATGTCACCCACACGATACGCCTTGCGGTCGTCGTAGAGGTTGGTTTCGAAGCCGGCCTGATAAATGGAGCCGTTGTTCTGCGCGGCGGGCATGGGCGTGCGCGGCAGGACAGGGGCGTAGTAGGGATCGTTCGGTTTGGCGGCCGGCGCGACGCACCCGGTGAGCAGGTGGGCGGCGAGCAGCGAGACAGGAAGGATCAGCCGGTTCATGACAACTTACCTCGGGGGTATTACAGGTTCTGCGAGAGGAAACCAAGCATGGAGTCGGCCGTGGAGATGACCTTGGAGTTCATCTCGTAGGCGCGCTGGGTGGTGATCATATTCACCAGCTCCTCGACCACGCTGACGTTGGAGTTTTCCAGGGTGTTCTGCAGCACGTTGCCCAGGCCGGTCAGGCCCGGGGTACCGACTTGCGGAGCGCCGCTGGAAGCGGTCTCCAGGAACAGGTTGTTGCCGATGGCCTGCAGGCCGCCGTAGTTGACGAAGTCGGCGGTCTGGATGTTGCCGATCACCTGGGGCGTGGGGTTGCCGAAGGTGGTCACCGAGGCGGTGCCGTCCTCGCCCACGGTGAAGGTCTGCACTTCGGCCGGCAGCACGATGGCCGGCTCCAGGGCATAGCCCTGGGAGGTGACGACCTGGCCGTCGGAGTTCAGGTGGAAGCTGCCGTCACGGGTATAGGCGACGGTGCCATCCGGCATCAGGATCTGGAAGAAGCCGCGGCCGTTCACCGCCAGGTCCAGCGGCTGCTCGGTGGTCTGCAGGCTGCCCTGGGTGAAGATCTTCTGGGTGCCGGCGATGCGCACACCGGTACCCAGCTGCAGGCCGGTGGGCAGTTCGCTGTCCTGGCTGCTCTGGGCGCCGGGTTGACGGCGGATCTGGTACAGCAGGTCCTCGAACTCGGCGCGATCACGCTTGAAGCCCGTGGTCGACACGTTCGCCAGGTTGTTGGAAATGGTGGTCAGGTTCATGTCCTGAGCCGCGAGGCCCGTCTTGCTGACCCAGAGTGCCGGAAGCATCTTCGTTCTCCTCGGGCGCCGGTTTCATGGCGCCGCGTACTGGTAATTAGCTGAGTTGCATGACCCGTGCCATCGCCGAAGCATCGTCTTCGGCGGTGCGCATCATCTTCACGTGCAGTTCGAACTGGCGGGACAGCGAGAGGATCGCGGTCATCTCTTCCACGGCATTGACGTTGCTGCCCTCGAGGAAGCCGGAGGTGACCTGGACGTTGCCGTCCACGCCGGCCGGCTGGCCGCTCTTCAGGCGGATCAGGCCGTCGGTGCCCTTCTCCAATTGCTTGGGATCGGGGTTGACCAGCTTGATGCGGTCGACCTCGGCCATCACGTTGGGGGCCTCGCCCAGGGCACGGATGCTGATGGTGCCGTCGGCGCCGATCTCCACCTTCTGCTCCGGGGGAATGGCGATGGGGCCGGCATTGCCGATCACCGGCAAGCCGTTGCCGGTGCGCAGCTGGCCGAGGGCATCTACCTGCAGGCTGGCGGTACGCACATAGGCTTCGCTGCCGTTGGCGGACTGCACGGCGATCCAGCCCTGGCCACCGATGGCGATGTCCATGTCACGACCGGTCTCCTGCATGGGGCCGGGGGTGAAGTCGGTGCCGGGGCGCTCGCTCATGGCGTAGACCCGCGCCGGGAAGGTTTCGCCGAACACGGGCATCGAGCGCGCCTGTTCGTAGTCGCGACGAAAGCCGGTGGTGGAAATGTTCGCCAGGTTGTTGGCGTGGGCACGCTGGGCCAGGGTGTTCTGGCTGGCGCCTGTCATGGAGACGTACAGCATCTTGTCCATGGGGTTCTCCGAGTGGGCTTTTGACGCCCGCTGACTCTTTGCAGGCTATTCAGCAATTGCTGTGCCATAACTCGAAAAACAACCACAAGACACTGATTACAAAGGAAAAACAGAAAATAAAAAGGCCCGAGCAAAGGGCCTTCGAATGCCGTGGCGGCGAGGGGCTGCCGCCAGCGGCAAGGTCTTTGCCGCCCGATGAGCCGGGCGGCAAACACCACTCAACGCAGGTTGATGATGGTCTGGGTGACCGCGTTCTCGGTCTCGATGGTCTTGGCGTTGGCCTGGTAGTTGCGCTGCGCCACGATCAGGTCGACCAGCTCGGTGGAGATGTCCACGTTGGACGCCTCCAGGGCACCGGACTGCAGCGCGCCCAGGGTGCCGGAACGCGGGGTGCCGATCACCGGCTCGCCGGACTCCGACGATTGCACCCAGGAGGTCTTGCCCACCGGGGTGAGGCCCTGGACGTTAGCGAAGTTGGCCAGCACCACCTGGCCCTGGATCTTCGACTGGCCGTTGGTGTAGCGGGCGAAGATGTTGCCCTCGTCGTCGATCTCCAGGCCCGACAGCTGGCCGGTGGTGTAGCCGTCCTGGGCGACCTTGGTCACCGCGAAGGCGTTGGAGAACTGGGTCGAGCCGCGGATATCGAAGCTGATGGTCGGCGCGGCAGCAGCACCGTTGGCGCTCCATACCGGCGGCGTGGCGCCATTGGACTGCGCCGGCACCCAGCCGGTGATGCCCAGGGTGCCGTCGGCATTGACCGCAAAGCCACCGGTGTTGGTGAAGGTGCTGGTGTCGAGCTGGCCGGAGGTGGTGAAGCCCACGGTGGTGCTCATCGGCGCGGCGCTGGCCGGGTTGGTCGGGCTACGGCCGTCGATCAGCACGTTCATGGTCCAGGTGTTGACCGGGGTGGCCGCCTTGACGAAGTACTGGGTCATGACGTGGGCGTTGCCCTGGGCGTCATAGATGTTCACCGAGGTCGACGAGTTGTAGGTGGTCGGGTCGGCCGGGTCGAACGGCGTCTTGGTGGGCACCGTGTTGGTGGAGTTCAGGTTGAACGGCTGGGTAATGGTGGTGGTGGCCTTGGGCTGCTGGTTGTTGGTCTGGATCACCAGATCGCCCACTACGCCGCTTTGCAGCGCACCGTTGGCATCCACCGAGTAGCCCTGCAGGCGATAGCCGTTGTTGTCGACGATATTGCCGTTCTTGTCGGTGCCGAAGTAGCCGGCACGGGTGTAGCTGATGGCGCCGTTGTTGCTGGTGATGAAGAAGCCGTTGCCGTTCACCGCCAGGTCCAGGGCGTTCTCGGTGTAGTCGATGGTGCCCTGGTTGTAGAGCTGGGCGACGTTGCCCAGCAGCACGCCGCTGCCGATGGTCTTGCTACCGGAGCCGAGCACGGACGCCGAGTACAGGTCCTGGAATTCGCCACGGGACTGCTTGAAGCCCACGGTGCCGGCGTTGGCGATGTTGTTGCCAGTGATATTGAGGTCACTGGAGGCGGCGCGGATGCCGCTGAGTCCGATATTGAAAGACATGGGATGCTCCTGTAACGCCGGCGCCGCCGACGATTATTGACCGATGACCTTGACCTTGGAGAGTGCGACGCTGCCCAGCCCGGCGAGGTTGAGCGTCATCTCGCCGCCATTCAGGCCGAGGGTGACGCTGTCCACGTTCGCCGGCAGGTTGGTGGACATCGCCACCGTCTTGCCGTCGATGGCCGCCTCGGCCTGGAAGGTGTAGGTGCCGTTGGGTGCAACGGCTCCGCTCGAATCCTTGCCGTCCCACATGAAGCTGACCTGGCCGGCGCTCTGGGCGCCCAGGTTGATGCGGTTGACGGCGTTGCCCTTGCTGTCCAGCACGTTGACGTAGACGTTGGTGCTGGCGCCGGTGAGGTTGACGCTGCCCTTCATGGTCTCGCTGGTGTCCACCACCGCCTTGTTGGTGGTGACGATGACCTTGCGACCGACCAGGGACGAAGCCTGCAGCGCCTGGGATGACTGGGTGCTGGAAAGAATGGTGTTCACACTCTTGTTCAGGTTATCCAACCCCTCGACCGTACTGAACTGGGCCAACTGCGCCACGAACTCGCTGTTGGTCTGCGGGTCCAGCGGGTTCTGGTTATTCATCTGTGCCACCAGCAACTGAAGGAACTGGTCCTTGCCCAGTTCCTTGGACTTGGCGGTGTCCTTGAGTTTGTACTGGTCCAGTACCGAGGTACTGGTAGTGGCGCCTACGTCAACGCTCATCTGGTCGCTCCCTCACGCAATCACTGACCCAGGGTCAGCACGCGCTGCATCATCTGTTTGGCGGTGTTCATCATTTCGACGTTGGTCTGGAAGGCACGGCTGGCAGAAATCATGTCGGCCATCTCCTCCACCACGTTGACGTTGGGGTAGTACACGTAGCCGTCGGCGTTGGCGGCCGGATGGTTCGGCTCGTAGCGCGGGGTGAGCGCGCTCTGGTCTTCGATCACGCCCAGCACCTGCACGCCACGGCCGGATTCGTCTTCGCCGGCGAACAGCGAGCTGCTGCCACTGCCGCTCTCGCTGTTGAGCTGGCTCTGGAACATGGTGGCGAACACCGGGTGGCGAGCGCGGTAGGTCTGGTTGAGGCTGGAGGACACCGTCTCGGCGTTGGCGATGTTGCTGGAGATGGTGTTCAGGCGAGTGCTCTGAGCGCTCATCCCGGTGCCGGCAATGTTGAAGACGCTGGACAGTGACATGGTGGTGTTCTCCCTTATTCGCCGCGCAGGGCAGCGACCAGCCCTTTGAATTTGCTATTGAGCATCGTGAAGCTGGCCTGGAACTGCATGGAGTTCTCGGTGTAGGTCGATTGTTCCTGCTGCAGGTCGACGGTGTTCTGGTCGATCGAGGGCTGGAACGGAATCCGGTACTTCAGGCTTTCGTCGAACAGGCTGGCGCCTTCGGCAGCGATGTGACGCTGGTTGGTCAGGTTGGCATGGAAGGTGCCCTTGCTGTTCTCCACCTGCTGCTGGAGCACAGCCTTGAAGTCCAGGTCACGCGCCTTGTAGTTGGGCGTGTCGGCGTTGGCGATGTTGTTGGCCAGCACTTCGGCACGCTGGGTGCGGAAGCTGAGGGCCTTTTCATGGATGCCGAGGGCGCTTTCGAAGCTGATGCTCATGTCTCTAACCTTTGCCGGCTGGCAATGTCGGTTTACCTGCATGACATTCAGCAAAGGCTGTGCCAACTTTTAAATCCCTTTATTTTCAATGGCTTGAGATAAATCCTCGCAGCAATCGAGGCGGCAACGGCAAGGCATTACCGCTTTTGCCGGTGCCGGCGGCAACGCGGACGAGCGGTCTTGCCGCTGAGCGGCAATGGCCGGCAGCGGTGATTGCCGCCCCGCCCTCTCCTTTCATCTGCGTGGTCTAGGCTTTGGTTTCCGTCTGGCGGCAGCCGCTGTGCAACGCCGCCATCACCCCTTGATCGACGAACCCGAGGAGATCGAAATGCCCATCGAAAAAGCCCTGTATCGCGCCTACGCCGAAGCCTACGGTGGCCGTGAAGGCCGTGCCGTATCGTCCGATGGAGTACTGGATGTGAAACTCACCACGCCCAAGGAGCTGGGTGGCGCGGGCGGCGAAGGAACCAACCCGGAGCAGCTGTTCGCCGCCGGCTACTCGGCGTGCTTCCTCGGCGCCATCAAGTTCGTCGCCGGCAAGCAGAAGGTCAGCCTGCCGGACGACGCCTCCATCGAAGGCATCGTAGGCATCGGCACCCTGCCCACCGGCTTCGGCATCGAAGTGGAGCTGCGCATCTCCCTGCCCGGCATCGACAAGGCCGTGGCCCAGGACCTGGTCGACAAGGCCCATGTGGTCTGCCCCTACTCCAACGCCACCCAAGGCAATATCAACGTCACCCGCACACTGGTTTGAGCCCGCCCGCAGGCAAATAAAGCAGGCCAATAAAAAGGGAGGCTTTCGCCTCCCTTTCCCATGTCGCGCTACCCGGTCATTTGACCTTGTAGATGATCCCCGGGCTGCACTGCACCATCTGGTACAGCTCCGGCAGGCCATTGAGCGCCTCGGACGCACCTAGAAACAGATAGCCACCGGGCTTCAGCGTCGCGTGGATGCGCGTGAGGATGTCCTTCTTCACCTCGGCGGAGAAGTAGATCAGCACGTTGCGGCAGAACACGATGTCGAACTTGCCCAGCGCCGCGTAGCTGTCCAGCAGGTTCAGCGCACGGAACTCGACACGGTTGCGGATCGCCGGCTTGACCACCCAGCGCCCCGGCCCCTTGGGGTCGAAGTAGCGGGTGAGGCGTTCCTGGGAAAGCCCGCGCCCCATCGCCAGGCTGTCGTACTCGCCGGCCTTGCAGGCGGCGAGCATCGAGCTGGACAGGTCGGTGGCGACGATGCGCACGCCGGCCTTGAGCTGGCCCAGGTTGACCTTCTCGAACTCGTCGATCGCCATGGACAGGGAGAACGGCTCCTGCCCGGAAGAGCTGGCGGCCGACCAGATGCGCAGCGGCTGGTTCGGCGAGGCCTTGATCATTTCCGGCAGCACCCGGCTCTTCAGTACTTCGAAGGGGTAGGTGTCGCGAAACCACAAGGTCTCGTTGGTGGTCATGGCATCGACGACCTGCTCGCGCAGGCCGCCACGCGGGGAACCCTGGATCTTCTGTATCAGCTCACCCAGCGACTTGATGCCGTTCTGTTCCATCAGCTTGTTAAGGCGGCTGGATACCAGGTACTGCTTGTTGCTTCCCAGCAGGATGCCGCAGGTTTTTTCCAGGAAGATCCGGAACTGCTCGAAATCCAAGTTACCTGAAGACACTAGGCCCGCCTCATTCATATCTGTTTCCTGGGGGAATCATCCCTCAGCCGCCATCCGCGATTCTGATCCGCTCGATCACACGTGCAGCCAGGTCATCGGGTCGGAACTTGGCGAGGAAATCATCCGCGCCGACCTTCTTCACCATCGCCTGGTTGAACACGCCGGAGAGCGAAGTATGCAGGAGGATGTGCAGTTTCTGCATTCTCGCATCGCCTCGGATCTCCGCCGTCAACGTATAACCGTCCATTTCCGGCATCTCGATGTCGGAGATGATCATCAGCAGCTCCTTCTCCGGCGCCTTGCCCTGCTCCACCAGGTCATGCAGGTAGTTGTACGCCTGCCGGCCATCGTTGAGCGCGGTGACCTCGACGCCGACGGTCTCCAGGCAACGGATCAGCTGCTTGCGGGCCACCGACGAGTCGTCGACGATCAGCACCCGCTTGGTCACGGCACTGGCTTGGGTGTTCTGGTCGATCACGCCCTCGGAAATCACTTCGGAAGTCGGTGCGACCTCGGCGAGGATCTTCTCCACGTCGATGATCTCCACCAGGTTCTTGTCGACCCGGGTAACCGCGGTCAGGTAATGCTCACGACCGGTGCCCTTGGGTGGCGGATGGATCTCCTCCCAGTTCATGTTGACGATGCGCTCCACCGAGCGCACCAGGAACCCCTGCACCTTGGTGTTGTATTCCGTGATGATGACGAAGCTGTTCTTCAGGTCATCGAGGCCACGTCGACCGGTGGCCATGGCCAGGTCGAGAATCGGGATGGTGCCCCCACGGATATTGGCCACGCCGCGAACCACAGGGCTCGACTTGGGCATGATGGTGAGCTTGGGGCACTGCAGCACCTCCTTCACCTTGAACACGTTGATCCCGTATAGCTGGGTCCCATCCAGCCGGAACAGCAGCAACTCCAGCCGGTTCTGACCGACCAGTTGCGTACGCTGGTTAACCGAATCCAATACACCGGCCATGCCAGGACTCTCCCGTTATTAGCTTCAGCACGCTTCGCCTTAGAGTAGCAGGCGGCACGGGCCTTGCTTTTGATCTTGATATGAACGCTATGACGACGATTTTCCGACACACGATGGCACAACGCCGCCACCTTTTTAAGGTCGTTTTACCTGTTTTGTTCTGCCTCGGCCACAACAGCGCCTCGGCGGAGGAACTCACATCGCCCGAAGTCCTTATCGGCTCCACCCAAGGCTTTCTTGAGTTCACGGTGGAGGATTATCTGCAGACCAACAATATCCCCGGTCGTTACGACATCCAGATCAACCGGCTCGACCCCAGGTTGCGCCTGGCGGCCTGCGACAGGGAATTGACGGTCACACTCGAAAGCCCGGCACAACCCATCGGTCGGGTCACCGTCGGCGTGCGCTGCGAAGGCAGCACGCCATGGAGCGTCTACGTCCCCGCGCAGGTCCGGCTGTTCCGCGAAGTAATAGTAGTAGCCCGTCCGCTGCGCCGTGGGGCAGTCGTCAGTGCGGACGACTACAACCTGGTGGAACGCGAGGTGGGCCTGCTCAACCAGGGCTACCTGACCGATCCGGCACAGGTAGAAGGCTACAAGCTCACCCGCGCCGTGGTCGCCGACCAGGTGCTGGCGCCGGTTCACCTGGAAATGGCCGAGGTGATCCGCAAGGGCGACCAGGTGGTGATCATCGCCAAGAGCACCAGCATCAGCGTGCGCATGCCCGGCGAGGCGCTCTCCGACGGCTCCCCCGGGCAGCAGATCAGGGTGCGCAACCTGCAGTCCAAGCGAGTGGTCAAGGCGCGGGTCACCGGGCCCGGCCAGGTCGAGGTGGCGATGTAACCTTGGTTAGGCACGAGTCTTGTATGCAAATACGCCATCTCGTGTAGAGTGCCGTTTCTACGTCGCTTCCGGGGGCCGGAAAAAAATCGGAAATCTGCCCTAAAGTTTATTTCCGTATGGCCGATAGCGTCGGTAAGCGTCCAAACACCCAGAGGTTTTGCATCATGGTCATCGACTTCAACCGGCTGAATAACGCCGCTACGCCGCCCGGTACGGGCCGTACGAGCAATGCCCAGTCCGGCGGCAAGAACGAAGCCGTCGCAAGCTCGACCACGACTCCGTCGCAGGCGGCCAGCGTCGATGCGGCCAAGACCGCCAAGACCGGCGAAAACGTGCAGCTGAGCAGTGATGCGCAGAACCTGCAGAAAGCCACCGACAAGCTGCGTGACCTGCCCACCGTGGACAAGGAACGCGTCGAAAAACTGAAACAGGCCATTGCCGACGGCTCCTATCAGGTAGACAGTCAGCGCGTGGCCAGCAAATTGCTCGACTTCGAATCCCAGCGCTAGTCTCAGGGCAGCGCTGGGGATATTGGACGCCCAATCCCCAGAGCCCGCGATGCAAGACACTATCCTGCTCGACCTGTTCACCCACGATATCGGCCACGCCCAGCAGTTGCTTGAGCTGATCGATACCGAATTCAAGGCCCTCACCGAGCGTGACTTGGGCCACCTCGAAAAAATCCTCGCCGACAAGCAGCCCCTGCTCGCCCTGCTTGATGCCCATGGCAAGCAGCGCACCGAAGCACTCGTGGCCCTTGGCCTCAGCGCCGACCGCACCGGCCTGCACACCCTCGCCGAAACCTCGCCACTGGGGGCCGACCTGATCGCCCGCAGCGAAGAACTGAGCGCCGTGCTCGAGCAGTGCCAGAACGCCAACCAGCGCAATGGCCGGCTGATTCGTGCGAACCAGGCCTCGGTTGGCAGCACCTTGGCGATTCTCCGCGGTCAGGATGCGCCCAGCCTCTATGACAGCCGTGGCGGTGCCGCTAAAATCCAGCGACAGCGCCCGCTTAGCCAGGCCTGATAACAACAACGGCACGACGACATTACCGGCAAATTGCCAGTATGCTAGTGCCGGAAGTCTTTCGTGCTTGGAGAGTCCTGGACCGTGTCCAATGCGTTTATCGAAGAAGATGGGCCGCAACCGCCCAAGGTGCTGAAGGCACCGGTGGAGATTCACGCCAATCTTCGTCTGCTGCAGCAAAACCACGACCCGCTGATCATCACCTTCCACGAGCGCAGCCAGCGCTTCCAGAGCTACCTGGTCGAGATCGACAAGGACAAGAAGCTGCTGGCCCTCGACGAGATGATTCCCAACGATGGCGAGCGCTTCCTGCGCAACGGTGAAAGTTTCCGTGTGGAAGGTTTCCGCGATGGCGTGCGCATCGCCTGGGAATGCCCGCAGCCGGTCCGTGTCGGTGAGTTCGAAGGCGACGCCTGCTACTGGTGCCCGCTGCCCGAAGAGGTGATCTACCACCAGCGCCGCAACGCCTTCCGCGCGCCGCTGATGCTCAGCCAGCTGGTGGTCATCGAACTGGCCGGCGACAAACTGCCCAAGGGCTTGCCTGGGCACATGCTGGATATCTCCGCCACCGGCTGCAAACTGCGCTTCTCCGGTGACCTCACCAGCCGCCTGCAAGCCGGCCAGGTCTACGAACGCCTCAGCGCCCAGCTGCCGGTGGGCACCCTGGTCGCTGCCGTCGAGCTGCGCCACGCCAGCTATGACGAGAAGCTCGACATGACCTTCACCGGCATGCGCTTCTACCGCTCCAGCGGCCAGGAGCAACGCCTGATCGAGCGCTTCGTCTACCAGCTGCAGCGCGAAGCCCGCCGCTTCGACAAGGACGACCTGTTCTAGTCCTTCCGCGCCGCTCGCCTCCGCGACCGGCGCCACCCCTCTCGACACACCCCCTACAAGCCTCCAGCCGACCCAGCGCCTACAGCACTGGCAGCCGTTTTCATGGGGCGTAAACCGCCACGCCCCCGGGATCTGCCCGTGGGTCATGGCGTCTGCCTGTAACGATTGGAATGGCCGGCCCCGGGGTACGAACGGGACCGCAGGGAGTACCTGTCACCCTCAGCTGGGACGGGGCTCCTCAGGCGCCGGAGGCGGCGGGGTGAAGCTGTCGCCGCCCATCTGGTCGTGCACCACCTGCTCGTCCACGCGCGGGTCGAGGGCGGCCACCAGGGGCGAGCTGACTTCCGGGGTCGCCACGTGGTGCAACGGCGCCTCGTCGACGCGGTGCAGGCCGGTGACCTTGTCGGGCCGTACCCGCAGCACCAGCACCAGGGCGCAGACGCTGGCAAAGGCATAGAACATGTTCGGCCCCACCTGCTTCATCAACGCGCCGGTCACCAGCGGGCCGATGCTCGCGCCCACGCCGAAGGTGATCAGCAGCATGGCGGTCAGCGAAACCCGCCGCTCCGCCTCGATATGGTCGTTGGAGAAGGCCACCGCCAGCGGGTAGAGGGTGAACTGCAGCATGCACACCAGGAAGCCCATGGGGAACAGCATCTCCATCGGCACCTGCGGCATCAGCGCCAGGGGAAGCGCCGCCAGCACCAGCAGCGCGGCGATGGTGCGGATCAGCATGGCGCGGTCGTGGCGGTCAGACAGCCAGCCCAGCGGCCACTGCACCAGCAGCCCGGCGAGGATGCAGAAGCCCATGAACAGGCCGATCTGCTCGGTGCTCAGCCCCTGGCGCGTGGCATAGAGCGGCGCCAGGCCGTAGAAGGAACCCAGCATCAGGCCGGAGATCAGCACCGTGGTCATCGACTGCGGCACCCGCTTGATGAAGAAGCGCGGCTCCAGGGGCGCCGGGTGCAAGGGCGCGGGGTGGATCTTGCGGGTCACCGCCACCGGCACCAGGCACAGCGCGAAGCACATCGCCACCAGCATCAGCAGCTCGGGGCCCAGCCCCGGATGCAGCACCAGCACCAACTGGCCCAGCACCAGGCCGAGGTAGGAGGCCACCATGTAGCCGGCGAACACCTGGCCACGCTGGCCGGCCTCCGCCTGCTCGGTCAGCCAGCTCTCGATGACCATGTACTGGCACATCATCCCCAGGCCCACCAGCATGCGCATGAACAGCCAGGCCGGCAGCCAGTTGATCAGGCCATGCCCCAGCACCGCCGCCGTCACCAGCCCGGCGCATGCGACATAGGCGCGGATATGCCCCACCCGCGCGATCAGCCGATGCCCCAGCTTGCCGCCGAGGATCAGGCCCAGGTAGTTGGCCGCCATCAGCGCGCCCACCCAGAGCCCGTCCACCTTGTCGGCGGCCAGGCGCAGGCCCAGGTAGGTACTCAGCAGGCCGGAGCCGATCAGCATCAGCAGCGTGGCGAAGTAAAGGGCACGAAACGACTTCAAGACACGACCCATTGGCTTTCCATGCGCTCCTTGAACAGGGCGGGCCGCAATGCGCGGCCCGCGAGAGGGTGCTACGCCTGGGCAGCCAGCACGCGGCGCTCCCAGGGGGTGATCTGGTCGAAGAAGCTGCTCAGCTCCATCGTCTTGGTGGCGATGTAGCCTTCGATGAACTCATCCCCGAACAGTTCCCGGGCCAGATCACTGCGTTTCAGACGCTCCAGAGCGGCATGCAGGGTACAGGGCAGGACCAGGGATTCGGGAATATCGAACTCGCCCTGCATGGGCGCGCTCGGCGCGATCCGCTGTTCCATGCCGTGCAACCCCGCCGCCAGGCTGGCCGCAATGGCCAGGTACGGGTTGGCGTCGGCGCCGGGCAGGCGGTTCTCCACCCGCCGCGCCACCGGCGCACTGGCCGGAATGCGCAACCCCGCCGCACGGTTGTCGTGGGACCAGCAGGCATTGTTCGGCGACGCGTAAGGATGACAGAGACGCTGGTAGGAGTTCACGTTCGGCGCGAACAACCCGGTGAAATCCGCCATCGCCGCCTGCTGCCCGCCAATGAAATGGTAGAAGGCATCGGTGGCTTCGCCCGCCCCATCGCTGAAAATGTTCCGCCCGCCGTCGATCTCCACCACGCTCTGGTGAATGTGCATCGAGCTGCCCGGCGTATGCGCCAGCGGCTTGGCCATGCACACCACCGTCACCCCGTGCTTGAGCGCCACCTCCTTGAGCATGTGCTTGAACAGGAAGGTCTGGTCCGCCAGCAGCAGCGCATCGCCGTGCAGCAGGTTGATCTCGAACTGGCTCACGCCCATCTCGTGCATGAAGGTATCGCGGGGCATGCCCAGCAGCTCCATGCAGGCATACACCTCCTCGAAGAACGGCCGCAGGCCGTTGTTGGAGGTCACGCTGAAAGCCGAGCAACCGTCCTCGCGGCGCCCGTCCAGGCCCAGCGGCGGCAGGAACGGCTGGTGCGGATCGGGGTTGGGCGCGAAGACGAAGAACTCCAGCTCGGTCGCCACCACCGGCGCCCAGCCATGGGCCGCATAGCGTTCCAGCACGCGACGCAGCAGGCCGCGGGTCGACAGGCCCGAGGGGCGGCCATCCAGCTCCTGGGCATCGCAGATGGCCAGGGCGCGGGGGTTGGAGCTCCAAGGCAGGCGGTGCACCTGGCTCGGCTCGGCCACCAGGGCCAGGTCGCCGTCATCGCTGCCGTAATACTTCGCCGCCGGGTAGCCACCCATAATGCATTGCAGCAGCACGCCACGCGCCAGCTGCAAGCGGCGGCCGGAAAGGAAGCCCTCGCCGGTCATCACCTTGCCCCGCATCACCCCGTTCAGGTCGGGGGTGACGCACTCGATCTCGTCGATGCCTGCCAGTCGTTCTGCGAGGGAACCTGGGACGTCGGTAGTCATGCTTATTATCCTTGTGGGTACTGCGGTCACGCCGAAATGGCGGCGTGCACAAAATACGCACCGACTGTTCGATATTTCAAGCACCGCCACTAAACCGCACTGGATCTCTGCATGGGTTTCGCTGCGCGCTACCCACGCCCCCATAAAAAAGGGGCACAACCTTCGTTGCGCCCCTCTCTCGTCCATCCGTCCGTAGCCCGGGCTCCAGCCCGCGAATTCCAGCCGCCACTCAGGCGATACGCGCACTCCTCGGGCTCACTTCCAGCTCGCCGATCTTCTCCAGCCGCGCCCGCACGATATTGCGGCTGATGCCCAGCAGGCGCCCGGTCTGCAACTGGTTGCCGTGGCAGAAGCGGTAGGCGGTGCGGAACACCGTCTCCTCGATGTGCTCGTAAAGGTCCGGGCGGTTCTGTTCGAACAGCGCCGTCAGCGCCGCCTCCAGGTCCACCGGCGCGGCCGGACCGGGCAGCACGCCCTGGTGAGCATCGTGGCGCACGCCGGCGGGGCGCATGTCCACCAGGTGCAGGTCATTGGGTTGCACCTGCTGGTTGCGGCACACCAGCAGCGCATGGTGGATGGCGTTCTCCAACTCGCGAATGTTGCCTGGCCAGCTGTGGGTCAGCAGCTTGCGTTCAGCCTCCACGCTCAGGGAGGCACGGTTGTAGCCCAGGCGCTGACAATGCTCCTCGAGGAAGAACTCGGCCAGCGGCAGGATATCGCCCGGCCGCTCGCGCAGCGGGGGCAGGCGGATGGTCGCCACGTGCAGGCGGTAGAACAGGTCCTCGCGGAAATGCCCCGCCACCACCGCGTCGGCCAGGTTGACGTTGGTCGCCGCCACCAGGCGCACATTGATCGGGATCGGCGTACGCGAACCCAGGCGCACCACCTCGCGCTCCTGCAACACGCGCAGCAGCTTCACCTGCATGTTCAGCGGCAGGTCACCGATCTCGTCGAGGAACAGCGTGCCGCCGTTGGCCGCCTCGAACCAGCCGGCCTTGCTGTTGGTGGCACCGGTGAAGGCGCCCTTCTCGTGGCCGAACAGCTCGCTCTCCACCAGGGATTCGGGGAAGGCGCCGCAGTTCACCGCCACGAAGGGCTCCTTGCCGCGTCGGCTGAGGTGATGGATATGGCGGGCCACCAGCTCCTTGCCGGTACCGGTCTCGCCGATGATCAGGGCATTGGCCTCACTCGGCGCCAGCCGCTCGATACGGTTGAGCAGCTCCTGCGAGCGCGGGTCCTTGAAGACCAGCACCGTGGCACGCACGGACTTGGTCAACTCGCGAGCATTGGGGTGGGTGAGCAGCGACATGATGCATTCCTGGCAGAGATGGGCGCGCCGCCATAGTGCATCAATCCAAATAGACTAAAAAATTATTAATTAGCATTTATATATTCCATAAACGATATAAGGCGGCGGATTGCTGCTGCAGCAGCAACGCGTCAGCAGCCCCCTGCGTCGACACCAGCAATGCAGCGGCCGCCCCGCCACACCGCCTGCACCGCGAAGCCCGCGCCACCACTGGCGCCAAGGCCTATCGTCCGTTCCATGGCATGCATCCTGCTCCCGCCGCTCCATCAGCCGGGCTCACCGGCCCGCATTGCAAGGAGTGGAACCATGAACAGAATCTGGCGCAGCAGCCTGGTGGCCCTCGCCGCCCTGGCCTTCAGCCTCGGCGCGTTCGCCAGCGAGGCCCCCGCCTCGGTGAAGATCGCCATCGTCGCCTACACCCAGGGCGGCAAGCCGGTATTCGGCGGCATCCCCGGGCGAGTCATCGAAGACGGCTGGCTCGCCGCCGAGCTGGGCAAGCGCGGCATCACGCTCGACTGGATCGCCCTCCCCCACGCCGGCGCCGGCCCGCAGATCAACGAAGGCTTCTCCAACAACAGCATCGACTTCGCCGTGCGCGGCGACCTGCCTTCGGTCATCGGCGCCGCCGGTGGCGTGCCCGGCAAGCTGATCGTCCCCGGCGGCAACGGCAACAACGTCTACCTGGTGGTACCGGCCAACTCCGAAGCCAAGAGCATCGAAGACCTCAAGGGCAAGCGCATCGCCCTGCACCGTGGCCGTCCCTGGGAGTTTGCCTTCAGCAACTTCCTCGCCAGCAAGAACCTGGCCCTCACCGACTTCAAGATCGCCAACCTCAACCCCCAGGTCGGCGCCGCCGCCGTCTCCGCCGGCAAGGTCGACGCCGCCGTGCTGCTCAGCGAGTCCTACCTGCTGGAAGACAAGGGCGTAGGCCGCATCATCTGGTCCACCAAGCAGGGCTCCAACGACTGGCGTCTGGTCTCCGACCTCTGGGGCACCGACGACTTCATCCAGCGCTACCCCGAGGTCACCCAACTGCTCGCCACCGCCTGGATCAAGGCCGCCTGGTGGATCTCCCAGGAGCAGAACCAGGACGCCTACTACCTCATCTCCTCCCGCGCCGGCACCCCGGAAAGCGTCCTGCGCCGCGACGACCAAGGCGATCCCGTGGCCTGGAAGGACCGCTGGGCCCCTAAGAGCGACCAGCAGCTCAAGGCCCACTACCAGGCCCTCACCCGCTACGCCCTGGACAACCGCCTGATCCGCGAGGACGTCGACATCGGCCAGTCCCTCGCCACCCGCTTCACCAACCAGGCCCTGATCGACCTGCACCTCGAAGACTACTGGCCCAGCCTCAAGGGCCAGATCAGCGCCCGCGACTGAATCCAAGGAGGAACCCCATGAGCATCGAATTCTTCACCCGCCTGCCGCTGCACGGCGAAACCCAATACCTGCCGGGCGACCCGCGCAACCGCGGCGACTGGCACCGCGGCGGTCCCAGCACCGGGGCGGTCTCCAGCTTCGCCGTCGGCGACCACTTCACCTACATCGACTACCTCGGCCAGATCGCCCGCGCCGCCGAGATCAACGGCTTCGGCGGCGCGCTGATGGTCAACGCCCCCACCGGCGAAGAGCCCTGGACCGTCTGCTCGCTGCTGGCCCGCGAAACCCGCACGCTGAAGTTCGTCACCGCCTTCCAGCCCTACCACTACACGCCCTGGGTCGCCGTGCAGCAGGCCGCCACCTACCAGCGCGCCACCGGCAACCGCCTGGTGTGGAACATCATCAACGGCGGCTCCGACGCCATCCAGCGCCAGGTCGGCGACTACAGCGGCCACGACGACCGCTACGCCCGCGCCATCGAATTCATGGACGTGGTCAAGGGCTACTGGCACAACGAAAACTTCCACTACGACGGCGTCTACTACAAGGCCGACGGCGGTGGCCTGCGCGGCCCGCTGAAAAAGGCCGAGCTGCCGCTGATCTGCACCGCCGGCTCGTCCATCCCCGCCCGTGAATTCGCCGCCAAGCACGCCGACTACTACCTGATGCGCGCCGAGCACCCGGACGAGGTCCGCGCGCTGATCGCCGACGTGCGCGAGCGCGCCCTCAAGTACGGCCGCAGCGACATCCGCTTCGGCCTGTCCATCGACGTCATCACCCGCGAGACCGAGGAACAAGCCCAGGCCGAAGCCAAGCGCTTCTTCGACGAAGGCGTCGCCCGTGGCGCGGTCAAGGCCGTCGCCGCCCACGCCGGCCTGCGTACCGCGCGCAAGCTCAGCTACGAGCACGGCTACGCCGAGAAGGACGCCGCCCCGGAGTTCGACGACTTCTTCGTCCACCCCAACGTCTGGGCCGGCTTCGGCTACATCGGCATCCCCCCGGGCTGCGCCCTGGTGGGCAGCTACGCCAACGTCGTGGCGCGCATCCGCGAATACAACGAACTGGGCATCGGCCTGTTCTTCCTCGCCGGCTACCCGCACCTGGAAGAGGCCTATCGCCTGGGCGAACACGTGCTGCCGCACTTCCGTAACGAACGCGCGGCCCTGGTGAAGAGCACCGACGCCCCCATCGAACTGCGCGCTGTCAACGGCGGCCCGGCCGGGGCTTGAACATCCGCCTGGCCGCCCTCGGGGGCCGCCAGGCGAGCAGACAGCCACGGCCTTGGCGCGAGGCTTTGCTTTCGTTGCTCACTATGGACGTGGGGTGGACTGCGCCCGCCGGAAGCACCGTGCGGCGCTGCGCACGGTTTCCCACGTTCAGATGACGTCGCCTCCACAGATGGCCCGGGCCTCAGCCCGGGACATCCCCTCCCTAGACCTGCTCCACCTCCGGCGCCCGCGCCGTCACGCCCAGTTGCGGCACCTCAAAGCCGTGGTCCAGCTCCAGCAGCGGGAACAGCAGGTCGGCCACGCGCTGGGCCTCATCGATCAGCGGGAAGCCCGAGAGGATGAAAGCCGAGGTGCCATGGCGTTCGTACTCGCGGATGCGCTCCGCCACCTGCTCGGCGCTGCCCACCAGGTAGGAGCCGGCGGCCGGGCCGAGGATGTTGAAGCCGAACAGGCTGGGGCCGACCCACACGTTGGGGTAGATCTCCAGCTCGCGGGCGCTAGGCAGGCGCCCGGCGCGGATGCTCTCCAGGTTGCGCTGGATCTGCGGGTCGTCGCTGACGAAGCTGTCCAGGGTCTCGCCGGGCGGCAGCTGGCGCAGGATGGCGTTGCGCGCGGTCTCGATGGAGGTGCGCCGCAGCAGCTTCTCGGCATGGGCCCAGGCCTCCTCCTCGGTCTCGCGGACGATCACCTGCAGGCGCGTGCCGAAGGTCAGCTCGCGGCCGATCTTCGCCGCCTCGGCCGCCACCCGGGCGAACTTCTCGCCCAGCTTCGGCGGGGTGTCGGCGAAGCTCAGGTAGACATCCAGCAGCTGCACCGAATGGGCCACGCCCGGGCCGGAAGTACCGGCGCCCCAGAGCGGGATGCCGGGCTTCTGCTTCGGCGGGTGCCAGCCGCCCAGCGGGTGGCTGGCGGCCCCCGGCTGACGCGGTGCGAGCTTGACGTAGCAGCCGTCGTAGCCCCCGGTCTCGCCGGCGTAGATGCTCTGGAAGGCACGCCAGTACTCCAGGCTGAAGTCGTAGCGCTCGTCATGCCCGTAGTGGATGCCGTAGGTGGCCAGGCTGGCGTCGCTGCCATTGACCACGTTGAACAGCAGGCGGCCGTTGGAAAACTGGTCGAAGGTCAGCGCCCACTTCGCCAGCACCGCCGGCGACAGCTCGCCCGGGTGCTGGGCGACGAGGAAGCGCAAACGCTCGGTGGCGTCGATCAGCGCGGCGGAAACCGCCAGGCTCTCGTTGGGGCTGGAGCCCAGCAGGGAGCCGTAGTAGCCGAGGCGGTCGGCGGTCACGGCGATCTGCTTGAGGTGCTGGAAATCACTCTTCCAGCGGCCTTCGGCCTCCCAGGGATAGGGGCCATCGGGGGTGGTGAGGTACCAGAGAATCTTCACAGCCATGTTCGTGTCCTTGATTGCATTGAAGGGGGTGCACGCAGCGGCACGGGTCATGGCCCGGCGCGGTATCAGGCGCGGCGCCGGGCCAGCAGTTGCTGGGCGGCCTGCAGCGGACGGGCATCGACCCAATCGGCGATGTCGAAATCGCGCTCGAGGAAGCCGTGCAGGTTGAGGAAGTTCTTCTGGATGCCGAGGAATTCCAGGCGCTGGGCGGAGAGGTCCGGTGCCAGGGTGGTGTGGAAGTCGCCGCGGTAGGCTTCGGCCACGCCTTCGCGACCGGCACGGGTCTCCACTTCGAGAATGGCGTACAGGTCATCGCGGTTGTCGGCGGCCCACTCGGCGGCGCGCAGGGTCTGGGCGAGGAAGCGCACCACCAGGTCGAAATGGTCGTCGAGCAGCTCCTGGTGCACGGTGATCGGCCGGGGCGTGCCGTTGTTGATGCGCTGGCGCGGGTCCACCAAGTCGAGGTCGACACCCACCACCAGGCCCAGGCGGCGGGCCGCATCGGCAGCGGCGGCACCCTTGACGTAGACGGCGTCCAGCTCGCCACGGGCCAGGGGTTCGAGGCCCGACCAAAGGCGTTGCAGGCCCTCCTCCGGGGTGTGCGCGGCGGCCTGGTCCAGCAACGGCACCTCCACCAGCTGCACATCGTCGAAGCCCAGCCCGGCCAGGGCCAGGGCGCCCTTGTAGCCGTGCAGGCTCATGGCCCGGGCGATGCTGCCGGGGCGGCTGTCGCCCCAGGCTGGTAGCGCCAGGCGCTTGCCCTTGAGGTCGGCGGGGCCGCGGATGCCCGAGTCGGGGCGGACCAGGATGGTCTGCCATTCCTCGATCCAGGTCAGGCCGATCAGCCGGCTCGGCGCCCCGGCGGCGCGGGCGGCCAGGGCCGGCACGTTGCCGCCCTCGCGGAAGAGCCCGGGCAGCTCGTGGTCGTAGTGGTGGTGGCCGAGCTGGCGGGCCTCCTGCAGGGTGGCCACCGGCAGGCCGTCGGCGGCGAACTCCTCGGCCAGCCAGCCGAGCTTGTAGGCGATACCGGAGGCGGTGGGCACCGGGCAGCGGGTGAACCAGATCTGCTCCAGCGGCGCCTTCTCGGCGAAGGTCGGCTGCGCGGGTGCGGTGGCGGCTAGGGTCATGGTGGCTCCAGATAAGAGGGGCATGGCGGCCTTTCACGGCCATTCGCCCCGCCATCGCAATGCCCGTGCCAGTGCCCAAAAGCCCCATGTTCCGTGGCCTGCAGCGGATCGCCTGGAAACCCCGGCGGCCACCCTGCTGTCCAGCCAGCAGGGTTGCGCGGCCATTGTTGCCTGCCGAGCAAACGCCCCCGCACCGCTGCTGCCCCAGCAACAACGACCCACCCGGGCATGGCCCCCGTCATTCCGTGCAAGCCGCGCCGCGCAAGGCTTCGGCGGCCGTCGGAAAACCGCTGGCATAGAACCTGCTCAAGCCCCCACAGCGCCCGGCACAGGCCTGGTATCGCGACGTTTGAATCCACAGAGGTGAACCATGAGTACGGCCGAACGCAATTTCGCCACGGAACAGCCGCACGCGGCGGTGAACATCCTGCGCAGCGAGGCGGATGCCATCGCGGTGGCGAAGGAAGTGGCCAGGGAGATCGCCGAGATCGCCGCCGACAGCTCGCAGAACCGCGAGCTGCCCAGGCGCCAGGCGCAACTGCTGTCCGACAGCGGGCTTACCGCCATCGGCGTGCCCAAGGCCTTCGGCGGCCTGGGCGCCTCGGTGGAAACCATCGTCGAGACGGTGCGCCTCATCTCCGTCGCCGACGGCGGTGTCGGCCAACTGCTGCAGATCCACAACGTAATGCTGCGCGGCATCTTCACCGGCTACCCGGACGCGGTGCGCGACCGCCTGGTGGCCGACGTGCTGGCCGGCAAGCGCTTCGGCAACGCCCTGGCCGAAGTCGGCGGCAAGAACAAGTTCGCCCTCAAGACCCGCGTCGAGCGCCGCGCTGACGGCAAGCTGGTCCTCAACGGCAGCAAGTTCTACTCCACCGGCGCCTACCTGGCCGAGTGGATCTCCCTCACCGCCGGCTCCGATGACGGCGGCGTGGGCGTGCTGCTCAACCGCGACACCCCCGGCCTGACCCTGGTGGACGACTGGGACGCCTTCGGCCAGAACAACTCGGTCAGCGGCACGGTGATCTTCGACAACATCGAACTGGACGAACGCTTCGTCTCCCGCCGCGAAGGCCCGATGAAGCGCACCGGGCTGACCTTCCCGCAGATCCTCCACGCCGCCATCGACACCGGCATCGCCGCCGGCGCGCTGCAGGCCGGCGTGCACTACCTCAACCACCATTCCCGCCCCTGGGTGGAAAGCGGCGTCGAGCGCGCCAACGAGGAGCCGCACATCATCCGCCAGATCGGCGAATACGCCGTGGCCCTGCGCGCCGCCGAATCCCTGCTGCGCGACGCCGCGCGGGTGTTCGACCGCCACGAGCAGGACCCAGACAACAAGGAGCTGCAGGACGAGCTGATCCTCTCGGTGGCCACCGCCCGTGCCCACTCCGACGGTGCCTCGCTGAAGATCTCCAGCGACATCTTCTCGCTGCTCGGCGCCAGCGCCTCGCTGACCAAGTGGAACCTCGACCGTTTCTGGCGCAACGCGCGGGTGCACACCACCCACGACCCGATCCGCTGGCGCCTGCACCACGTCGGCAACTACTACCTCAACGGCATCGACCCGGGCGAGTACACCGCCATCCTCAACGCCAAGCAGAGCGAGGGCGCCACCACGGGGCAACACCTCTCCTCTTCGGCCCCTGCGGCACCACGCCCATAGCGAGCGCGGAGCCCAAGCGGCCTGTAGGGCGGGTGCAACCCACGAGTGGGCCTGGCTCATTGACGTCGGGTTTCACCCGACCTGCGAGGCGTGCCATGCGCCCCCATCTCCCGGGCCTGGCGGTGGCACGCTTGTAGGGTGGATGACGCTCTTCTCATCCACCAGCGGAGTGGCCGGCAAACACGAAAGGTGGACCGATAAAGCGGGGGCCATCCTACGCGGCAGGCACCTCGGTGAAGGCCTAACGAGCGGATTCGCCGGCCCCCAGAAGCGGGCGAATGAATTCGCCCCTACGTAGCGACAGCAGGCCGGATCATGCTCCGCGCCTACGCCCACCAACCGATCCGAACATCCTCACAGCCCTTCCGCCTTGCGGCCCTACACGCTCCAGCGGTATTTCGTCGTGTTGGCGCCGGAAGAGCCGGGTGCAAGGCTAGGCCTCCGGAAACATATCCAAACCAGTATATTTTCGATGATGAAACCACTACGCTTTCTGGGCGATGCCTTGAAGTGCCTGCGCGGCTTTCCCTGTGCGGCAAAACAGGACGCTGGCTACCAGTTGGACAGGCTGCAACGCGGTTGCATGCCGATGGATTTCAAGCCGATGCCAAGCATCGGTGCCGGCGTGGAAGAGATACGGATCAGGGACGAGTCCGGGGCCTACCGGGTGATCTACACCACCCGGGTGGCCGATGCCATCTGGGTTCTGCATGCCTTCCAGAAGAAGACCCAGGCCACACCCAAACGCGACGTCGAACTGGCCAAGGCCCGTTACCAGGAACTGATGCGAGGTTTGAAATGAGCGAGATCGCAAGCTTCGACAGCGTATGGGATGCCATCGCTGACACGCCCGAACAGGCAGCCAACCTGCAGGCACGCGCCGAGCTGATGCAGCAGATCGCGGCCCTCATCGAAGAGAACGGCTGGAAACAGGCGGAAGCCGCAGCTCGCTGCGGTGTGACCCAACCTCGGATCAACGACCTGCTGCGCGGGCGCATCTCGCGCTTCTCCCTGGACGCCCTGGTGAACATCGCCACCGCCCTGGGCCGGCGGGTTCACCTCACCCTTGGCGTGGCCTGAGCCAGGCGAACGGGGCCATTGGCACAACCCCGTCTCCGCCACCTCGCAGTGGCTCGTTTGTAGGGTGGATGACGCTCTTTTCATCCACCAGCGGAGCAGCCGGCAAGCACGAGCGGCGGACCGATAAAGCGGGGTCCACCCCACGCCGCAGGCACATCCGTGGGTCGCAGCCGTAAGCCTCGGATTACGTGGCGCCGAGCGGTAGTCGACAAGGATTTTGCGCCGATGTATCAATGGCAGGTTAAGGCCTCGAGTCGTTCGCCATGTTGCGTAAATCCTGCCTCGCCCTGCTGGCCCTGGTTCCTCTCTGCGCCCTCGCCGATGACGTCAAGGTGCGCAACCTCGCCCTCACCCGTTCCGGGCACGACAGCTACATCAACGGCACCGCCGCCAACACCACCGAGAAGTCCTTCTCCACCGTCACGGTGGTGTTCGACATCTACCAGGGCGACAAGCTGGTGGACACCGAGACCTTCCGCGCCAAGGGCATCGAGGGTGGCCAGGCGTGGCGCTTCTCGGTGCCGGTGAAGGCGCGCAAATTCGACAGCTACAAGGTGCGCACGGTGCTCATCGACACCGAGTTCAGCGAGTCCATCGGTGCCGCCACCGTCGCGCCCGCGGCGCCCACGGTGCCCGTGCAGTAACGGGCACCGCGCCGCCCGCGTCAGGCCACCTCGCCCAGCAGCTTCTGCCCCTCGGCCCAGAGGCCGGTCATCTTCCATTGCTGCTCCAGCACGCCGGGGCCGAACTCCTTGGAGCCGCCGAGGTTTTCCGCCAGCGCCTGGAAGTAGGCGCCCTCTTCCACCAGCAGGACCAGCTTGGCCACCTGGAGGATGCCGGTGCCCCAGAAGGTCGCCCCGCCGTTGGCCTCCAGCAGCCCCGGCGTGTGCGGGTTGGCCTTGATGGCGTCGACGATGAAGGCCGGCTCCGGCTGGCGGCGGTCGATGTACACCGGCAGCTCGCGGGCCAGGGTCACCCGTTGCGAGGCGGCGTAGCGCAGCGGCAACACGCGGTGGGTGCCGGCCCAGCCACCCAGGTAGGGCGTGTGCACGTGGATCACCACATTCACCTCGGCGCGCTCGCGCAGCACCTGGGCGTAGCGCTTGCCGCTGCCGGCCTCGCGGCTTTCGCTCAGGGTCTGGGCGCGACCCAGGGTCTCGTCGAGGTGGACCACGCCGTCGTAGCTGACCACCGAGGCGCGGATGCCCGGCTCGTCGTCCCAGGGCGAGGGTGCGCGCAGGGCGATCACCAGCTCGGTGCCGGGGACCCGCAAGTAGGCCTGCAGGGTGTTGGTGGCGGTCAGGGTGCGGGTCTCCTGGAGCACGCGGAAGGCCTTGGCGAAATCGCGCTTGGCCTGCTCCACCTGTTCGAGGATGGCGTTGCCGAGGGTGGTGCTGGTCTGAGTCATGGGGTTGTCCGTCCTTCAAGGGGTCTTGCAACGAAGCTCCGTTGCCGCCGCGGTGTGCGGTTGCAGCGATGCAGAGCAGGACTTGTGCCGACTCCTTCAACCCCTTGAAACACAAGGCCTGGCGCCATCCATCACACTATCCAAGGGCATGCTGTAGGCGATTCTGTTGCGCCCCCAACAGCCGGCTGCTGGCGGGGTGTTGCTGGAGACGCACCCCAGCACCCCACACCCTCGCCCGACGCCCACGCAGCCCTTGCCACGCCTGGCGTACAGGCCCGCCGGCAGGCCGTGGCATGGCGGTTGCACTCGCTCCTTCACAGCGTGGCTCGCCGGCCCCGGCGGGAACCACGGCCACCTCATCAGGAGCGAATATGAGCACTGAATTCTTCTGGCGCCTGCCGCTGGGCACCGACGGACCGCAGCTGTCCACCGACAAGCACAACCGTGGCAGCCACGCGCACCGCCCGGGCAACATCGCCCCCGGCCGCCTGCCCAACGGCGAGCCCGACGGTTTCGGCTACATCGACTACATCGCCCAGGTGGCCAAGGCCGCCGAGCTGGCCGGTTTCGAAGGCGCCCTGCTGCCCACCGGCCCCGAGCCGTGGGTGGTGGCCTCGGCCCTGGCGCGGGAGACCCGCCGCATCAAGTTCCTCATCGCCTTCCAGGCCACCTGGACCCTGCCCGCCTACGCCGCGCAGCAGGCGGCCATCCTGCAGAACCTCAGCCGTGGCCGCCTGGAGTGGAACATCATCACCGGCGGCAACCCGGCCAGCCAGCGCGCCAATGGCGACTTCCTCGAACACGACCTGCGCTACAAGCGCACCGGCGAGTTCCTCGACATCATCCAGGGCCTCTGGGAGAACGAACGCTTCTCCTACGACGGCGACATCTACCAGCTGGAGAACGGCGCGCTGCCGCCCGGCCTGCATGACGAGCGCAAGCCCGGCGTGTACTTCTCCGGCTTCTCCGACGCCGCCCTGGACGTGGCCGCGCGCCACGCCGACGTCTACCTCAACTGGGCCGAGCCGGTGGACAAGCTCAAGCCGCACATCGAGCGCGTGCGCGAGCTGGCCGACAAGCAGGGCCGCACGGTGCGCTTCGGCCTGCGCGTCGACCTCTTCGCCCGCGAGACCGAGGAAGCCGCCTGGCGCGACCTGCGTGCCCAGTTCGACCGCCTCGAAGGCAAGCCCAGCTCCCTGGTGAAGACCTTCACCAGCGGCTCCGACTCGGTGGGCGGCGCACGCCAGACCGCCTACCACCAGAACATCGACCGCTTCGACGACCTGATCCTCGGCCCCAACCTCTGGGCCGGTTTCGCCAAGGCCAAGCCCGGCCCGACCGTGGGCCTGGTGGGCAGCCACGAGAACATCGCCGAACGCCTGGTGGAATACCGCGACGCCGGCTTCTCCACCTTCATCCTCGCCGGCAACCCGCACCTGGAAGAAGCCCTGCGCATCGGCCAGGAAGTGCTGCCGCTGGTGCACCAGCGCAGCGCCGCCAGTCCCGCCGCCACCCTCAAGCAAAGTGCCTGACCGGAGCCCCACCATGAGCCAACTGGACACCCTCTGGTACACCCGCTGCCCGGTCCCCACCGGGCTCGGCATCGCCGTGCAGAAAGGCTGGCTGGAACAGACCCTGGCCAGCCAGGGCACGCGCATCCAGTCCCTGCGCGAATCCACCGAGCAGGCGGTGCGCGAATCGCACTTCGATCACAGCCTGCAGAACTCGGTACGCCACGGCGGCAACATCCCGGCCATCTGGGCGCGCTCCCAGGGCCGCGACACCCGCGTCATCGGCCTTTCCTGGGCGGACGAGGTGCAGCTGATCCTCGCCCGCCCGGACAGCGGCATCAAACGCGTCAAGGACCTCAAGGGTCGCCGCTTCGGCCTGCCCGACTGGCACGGCGCGCAGATCGACTTCACCCGCGCCCAGGCCCTGCGCGGCCTGGAAAACGCCCTGCGCCTGGAGGGCCTGGAAGTGGCCGACGTGGAGCGCGTCGACTACCGCTACGGCGGCACCTTCAGTGACGAGCCGGTGCAGGCAGTGGCCGGCACCCCGGTGAGTTCGCGCCGTGCCGAAGGGCGCAACGCCGAGCTGGTCGGCCTGCTGCGCGGCGAGGTGGACGCCATCTTCCTCAAGGGCGCCAGTGCCGCCCAGCTGGCCCATGACTTCGGCCTGCGCACGGTGATCGACACCGGTTCGCACCCCGAGCCGCTGGTGCGCTCGAACAACGGCACGCCGCGCACCCTGACTGTCGACGCCCACCTGCTGGAGCAGCACCCGCAAGCCGCCGCCGGCATCCTCGACGCGGTACTGCGCGCCGAGGAATGGGCCCACGCCCACCCCGACGACACCCGCCGCTACCTCGCCCGCGAAACCAACAGCAGCGAGTACTGGGTGACCGTGGCCTATGGCGAGGACGCCCACCGCCGCCTGCGCACCGAGCTGGACGAACAGGCCATCGCCGCGCTGCAGGACTTCACCGCCTTCCTGCACCGCTGGGGCTTCATCCCGCAGCTGTTCGACGTGCGTGACTGGATCGATACCCGACCGCTGGATTCCCTGCGCGCAGCCACTGCGCTGGCAGGCTGATCGGCCGGGCTCTACTGACCTCAACCGAGCCACTTATGAGCAAGCCACTCGACACCCTCTGGTACACCCACAGCCCGGTTCCCACCGGGCTCGGCATCGCGGTGCAGTCCGGCCGCCTGGCCGAGGCCTTCCGCCCCTTCGGCACCAGCATCCAGTCGCTGCGCGAATCCAGCGAGCGCGAGGTGCGCGAAGCCCACTACGACCACCACCTGCCCAACTCGGTACGCCACGGCGGCAACATCCCGGCCATCTGGGCCTACGCCAGCGGCGTGCAGACCCGCGTCGTCGGGCTGTCCTGGAGCGACGAGGTGCAGCTGATCCTGACCACGCCGGAATCCGGGGTGAACAGCATCCGCGACCTGAAGAACCGCCGCTTCGGCCTGCCCAAGTGGGCCAACGTGCAGATCGACTTCACCCGCGCCCAGGCCCTGCGCGGCCTGGAGAACGCCCTGCGCCTGGAAGGCCTCTCCGTGCAGGACGTCGAGCTGGTGGACTATCCCTACGGCGGCACCTACAGCGACGAGCAGAAGCACCACCTGCATGGCGCCGAAGTCAGCCTCGGGGTGGACCGCGTCAAACGCCGCAACAACGAGCTGATCGGCCTGCTGCGCGGCGACATCGACGCCATCTTCCTCAAGGGCGCCCACGCCGCCCACCTGGCCAACGAGTTCGGCCTGCAGGTGGTGGTGGACACCGGCTCGCACCCCGACCCGCTGATCCGCTCCAACAACGGCACGCCGCGTACCCTGACCGTCGACACCCACCTGCTGCACGAGCACTTCGATGCCTCGGTGCGCATCGTCGACACCGTGCTGCGCACCGAGCAATGGGCCTGGGCCAACCCGGACGAGACCCGGCGCTTCCTCGCCCGCGAACTCAACACCAGCGAGTACTGGGTCGCCGCCGCCTACGGCGAGGATGCCCACCGGCGCCTGCGCACCACCCTCGACGAACGCTCGATCGCCGCGCTGCAGGACTTCACCGATTTCCTCCATCGCTGGGACTTCATCCCGCGCCGTTTCGACGTGCGCGACTGGATCGATTTCAGCGTGCTGGAGAAGGTCATCGGCTCCACCTCGCGAGTCGCCGTATAAGGCTGCTGCCCGGGCAGCAATGCCCGGGCGACTGCTTCCCCAGCAGCAACTTCCCAGCAACTTCCTGCTGCCGACAACGCACACTTTCCAGCCCCTCTCCCGGCCCTCGATTCGGCCAACTCCCCTGCGCCCTTAGTTGTTACAAAGCCGCGCCAAAACAAACATTAAAATCCTTTAAAAACAGCTAGTTGCGAATTTAACGAAATAACCGTTCCGCCCAACAAAAGACTGGCACGACTCCTGCTCTCACCCTCTTGGCTTATTCATGGCACGCCTTGCGACCGCCCACTTGGCGACCCGTGCCTTACATATAAAAGGGGAGAGAACATGCACACACCCAATCCGATTACCCGAGGCATCTGGCTGGCCTTGTTGCTGGCCGCCAGCGGCTCGCTGGTAGCCGCCGAACAGACCGATGCGAAGAAGGCCGAAGCGGCCGCCAAGGCCCAGCCGACCACCGCGCTGAAGACGGTCACCGTCACCGCCCAGCACCGTGAAGAAACCCTGCAGGAGACGCCCACCACCGTCTCCGCCATCAATGGCACCAACATCACCACCGACGGCGTGCGCGCCATCGGCGACATCACCACCTTCGTGCCCAACGCCGCGGCCAAGAACCCCGACGGCGACGGCCGCCCGCGCTGGTACATCCGTGGCCTGGGCACCGGCGACACCGGTGCCGCCACCGTATTCCCGGTGGGCATCTACGCCGACGACGTCTACCTCAACGCCCCCATCGCCGGCGGCGGCCCGCTCTACGACCTGGAGCGCATCGAAATCCTCCGTGGCCCCCAGGGCACCCTGTACGGCAAGAACACCACCGCCGGCGCGGTGAACATCATTTCCAAGAAGCCCGATTTCGACACCGACGGCTACGGCACCATCGGTTTCGGCAGCAAGAACGAACGCATCCTCAACGGCGCCATCGGCGGCGCCCTGGTGGACGAGCGCCTGGCGGCGCGGGTGGCGGTCTACTCCGAGGAGCGCGACGGCTTCACCCAGAACCTCAGCAACGACCACACCTACGGTGACGTCAACAAGAAGGCCGTGCGCCTGCAGTTCCTCGCCCAGCTGACCCCGGACCTGGAAGCCCTGTGGAAGATCCACAGCCGCGAGCACAAGGGCGACGGCAGCAACGGCTCGCTGCCGGTGGGCCGCTACTACAACGTCGGCTACGTACGCCCCCATGGCAGCAAGATCCAGCTCAACGTCGACGAGGACGCCAAGCTCGACCACGACGGCACCTCGCTGACCTTCAACTGGGACCTGGGCGGCTACACACTCACCTCCATCACCGCCTATGACTACATCCGCAACCAGAGTGTCAGCGACGCCGACTACACGCCCTACGAGGTCAACGGCGTCAGCGACGTCGACAACGAGTACAACCAGTACAGCCAGGAATTCCGCATCGCCTCCCCCCAGGAAGACGCCCTGCGCTGGCTCGCCGGCAGCCACTACTTCCACGAGAAACTCGACAGCGACGCCCTGCGCTACGTGCGCCCCGGTACCACGCCCAACGGCACCGGCAGCAACCAGACCGGCACCGTGTACCGGGACCTCGCCTACACCCACAAGACCAACAGCATCGCCCTGTTCGGCAACCTCACCTATGACTTCACCGAAAAATTCAGCGTGACCGGCGGCCTGCGCTGGACCCAGGAGAAGAAGGACATCGACCTGGTCCTGACCCAGCTCGGCCCGACCGGCGCGCCCATCGCAGGCGCCGACAACAACGGCACCAGCGAGAAGGACAAGACCTGGGACGCCTGGACCTACGACCTGACCCCGGAATACCGCATCAACGACAACCTGCGGGTGTTCTTCCGCTACGCCCACGGCTTCCGCTCCGGCGGCTTCAACACCGGCCTTTCCGGCGGTCTCTCCGGCCTCACCACCGTGGACCCGGAAGAACTGGACTCCTATGAGCTGGGGCTGAAGTCGGAGTGGCTGGACGGCCGCCTCACCGCCAACGCCAACGTCTTCTACTACGACTACTCCGACATCCAGGTGAACCTGCTCACCGTCAACAACGGCGTGCTCACCACCGCCCTCACCAACGGCGCCGCCGGCGAGGTCAAGGGCGCGGAACTGGAGATCGAGGCCCAGGCCACCGAGTTCCTCCACCTGCGTGCCGCCCTCTCCCACCTGGACACCGAATACACCGACTTCAAGAACATCAACCCCAACACCGGCGCGGTCACCGCCGACTACAGCGGCAACCGCTTCGTGCGCTCGCCCGAGCAGGTCATCTCCCTGGGCGCCGACTACACCATCCCGCTGGAGGTCGGCGGCAAACTGGTGGCCGGCGGCGACGTCAGCTACCGCGGCAAGGAATACTTCCTCGCCGACCGCCAGAGCAGCGCCGAAAGCACCCTCAGCCAGCCCCACTACACCCTGGCCAACGCCCGCCTGACCTGGTTCAACCACGACGAGAAGATCAGCGTCACCGGCTTCGTCAACAACCTCACCGACCGCCGCTACCAGGTCCACGGCCGCCCCAACGGCGCCGTCGGCAGCGGCCAGTACGTCATCACCTATGGCGACCCGCGCACCGTCGGCGTCAGCCTCACCACCCGCTTCTGATCCCCACCGCCACACCCACGCGGGAGCCCGAGCGATCGGCCTCCCGCGTTTTCACTCCTGCCCTCCGTCCTTCGTAGGATGGGTAGAGCACCGCGAAACCCATGCGGCCGATGTCGCCCCGAACTCCGCACGGTGGAGGTAAAAAGCGACCTCCACCCAGCAGCCCCCAACCCCGCAGCCCCCCCTGCTCCATCCCTGTAGGAGCGAGTTCATTCGCGATGGCCACGTGCAAGGGCGTCGGTTTTCACCCGACCTACGCCGCCATTCATTCGCGATGCCCGCAACCCTGCAAAGTGTTTCCCCAGCAACACCCGATCAGCAGAAGTGTTGCCCACCTGGCAGGTTTTCCTGCCGCCAACCCGCCCAACTGCCCTGTTTCCGCACACTTCGGCTCTTGGTACGGCCCTTGCTCTGTCCCTCTGTACATAGCGCAACATCACAAGGGACAACCCCATGAGCAACGCCATCAACGTGGTCGCCGTCTCCGGCGGCACCTTCCGCCCCTCGCGCACCCTGGTGCTGACCCAGGCCCTGGTGGCCGAGCTGGGCAAGCACCTGCCGGTCAACGTGCGCATCATCGAACTCGGCGATATCGCCCGCCCCGTCGGCGGCGCGCTGTCGCGCAAGGAGCTGCCGGAAACCGTCGAGCACGAGCTGCGCGCCATCGAGACCGCCGACCTGCTGGTGGTGGCCGCGCCTGTCTACCGCGGCTCCTACCCGGGCCAGTTCAAGCACCTGTTCGACCTGATCGACATGAACGCCCTGATCGACACCCCCGTGCTGCTCGCCGCCACCGGTGGCAGCGAGCGCCACGCGCTGGTCATCGACCACCAGCTGCGCCCGCTGTTCAGCTTCTTCCAGGCCCTCACCCTGCCCATCGGCGTCTACGCCTCCGAGGCCGACTTCGTCGATTACCAGGTCACCAGCGAGCCGCTGAAGGCCCGTATCTCCCTGGCCGCCGACCGTGCCGCCAGCCTCTTCGGCAGCCGCGCCGACGCCCTCAAGAAGATCGCCTGAAGGACAGCCCCATGAACGTGTTCTGGTTCCTCCCCACCCACGGCGACGGCCACTTCCTCGGCACCAGCCAGGGCGCACGCCCGGTGTCGCTGCCCTACCTCAAGCAGGTGGCCCAGGCCGCCGACAGCCTCGGCTACTACGGCGTGCTGATCCCTACCGGCCGTTCCTGCGAGGACTCCTGGGTGGTCGCCTCGGCCCTGGCGCCGCTGACCGAGCGCCTGCGCTACCTGGTGGCGATCCGCCCCGGGATCATCTCGCCCACCGTCTCCGCGCGCATGGCCGCCACCCTCGACCGCCTCTCCGGCGGCCGCCTGCTGATCAACGTGGTGACCGGCGGCGACCCGGACGAAAACCGTGGCGACGGCATCCACCTCAGCCACGCCGAGCGCTATGAGGTGACCGACGAGTTCCTGCGCATCTGGCGTCGCGTGCTGCAGGGCGAGTCGGTGGACTTCGAGGGCAAGCACCTGCAGGTGCAGAACGCCAAGGCGCTCTACCCGCCGATCCAGAAGCCCTACCCGCCGCTGTACTTCGGCGGCTCCTCCGACGCCGCCCACGACCTCGCCGGCGAGCAGGTGGACGTCTACCTGACCTGGGGCGAACCGCCGGCCGCCGTGGCCGAGAAGATCGCCGACGTGCGCGAGCGCGCCGCCCGCAACGGCCGCACGGTGAAGTTCGGCATCCGCCTGCACGTGATCGTCCGCGAGACCGCCGACGAAGCCTGGCAGGCCGCCAGCAAGCTGATCGAGCACATCAGCGACGAGACGATCGAGGCGGCGCAGAAATCCTTCTCGCGCTTCGACTCCGAAGGCCAGCGGCGCATGGCCGCGCTGCACAACGGCCGCCGCGACAACCTGGAGATCGCCCCCAACCTCTGGGCCGGCGTCGGCCTGGTGCGCGGCGGTGCCGGCACCGCGCTGGTGGGCGACCCGCAGCAGGTGGCCGAGCGCATCAAGGAGTACGCGGACCTCGGCATCGAGAGCTTCATCTTCTCCGGCTACCCGCACCTGGAAGAGGCCTACCGCTTCGCCGAACTGGTGTTCCCGCTGCTGCCCGAGCCCTACGCCAGCCTCGCCGGCCGCGGCGTCACCAACCTCACCGGGCCCTTCGGCGAAATGATCGCCAACGACGTGCTGCCGACCCAGGTCGCCGCCCACTGAACCGCCCGCCCCTCCCCGTGCGGAGGGGCGCACCCGACAAGCCCCCATCAGAAGAGGACCCGAGCGTGAATGCCCCTCAGCATCTCGCCACCCCCACGCCGCTGCAGATCGCCCGCGAGCTGGCCGCCGGCTTCGCCGTCAGCGCCGCCGAACGCGACGCCCAGGGCGGCACCCCCAAGGCCGAGCGCGACGCCATCCGCCAGAGCGGCCTGCTGTCGCTGGTGATCCCCGGCGAATACGGCGGCCTCGGCGCCGACTGGCAGACCACCCTCGCCGTGGTCCGCGAGTTCGCCCGCGTCGACAGCTCCATCGCCCACGTCTTCGCCTTCCAGCATCTGATGCTGGCCACCGTGCGCCTGTTCTCGCGCCCCGAGCAGTGGCAGCCCTGGTTCGAACTCACCGCACGCAACCGCTGGTTCTGGGGCAATGCCCTCAACCCGCTGGACACCCGCACCACGGTGCGGCGCTTCAACGGCTACCGCGAGTTCTCCGGCAAGAAGAGCTTCTGCTCCGGCGCCCTGGATTCGCAGATGCTGATCGCCTCCGGCCTCGACGAAGAGAGCGGCAAGCTGCTGATCGCCGCCATCCCCACCGCCCGCAGCGGCATCAGCCTGGCCGAGGACTGGGACAACATGGGCCAGCGCCAGACCGACAGCGGCAGCGCCACCTTCGAACGGGTGCGGGTGGAGGAGAACGAACTGCTGCTGGAGCCCGGCCCGCTGAGCACGCCCTTCGCCTGCCTGCGCCCGCTGATCGCCCAGCTGATCTTCAGCAACATCTTCCTCGGCATCGCCGAGGGCGCCTTCGAGGAAGCCCGCGCCTACACCCTGCGCGAAGCCCGCCCCTGGTTCCGCTCCGGTGTCGAGAACGCCAGCGAAGACCCCTACGTGCTGGCCCGCTACGGCGACTTCTGGGTGGGCCTGGAAAGCGCCCGCGCGCTGATCCAGCGCGCCAACCAGTTGCTGGACGCCGCCTGGAACCAGGGCACCGCCCTGGGTGAGGCGCAGCGCGGCGAACTGGCCCTGGCCATCGCCACGGCCAAGGTCGCCACCACCCGCAACGGCCTGGAACTGTGCAACCGCATGTTCGAGGTCACCGGCGCCCGCTCCACCCACGCCGCCCTGCGCCTGGACCGCTACTGGCGCAACCTGCGCACCCAGACCCTGCACGACCCGGTGGACTACAAGGTCCGCGAGCTGGGCGACTGGGCCCTGAACCAGAACCTGCCACAGCCGACCTTCTACTCATGAAAGCACCCCGTCCGAACGGCTCCGGCCTGCTCACCCTGCCCCCTTCCCCGGCCCTGGCCACCTCGGTGCGTGCCACCGCCCAGGTGTTCGAGGACCCGAAATCCCAGGCCCTGCTCGAACACCTGCAGCAGGTGGCGCCGAGCGAGGCCAGCGTGCTGGTGATCGGCGAGACCGGCACCGGCAAGGAACTGGTGGCCCGCCACATCCACAACCTCAGCGCGCGCCGCGACGGCCCCTTCGTGGCGGTCAACTGCGGCGCCTTTTCCGAGTCGCTGGTGGAGGCCGAGCTGTTCGGCCACGAGAAAGGCGCCTTCACCGGCGCCCTGGCGGCCAAGGCCGGCTGGTTCGAAGCGGCCAACGGCGGAACATTGTTCCTCGACGAGATCGGCGACCTGCCCATGCCCATCCAGGTGAAACTGCTGCGGGTGCTGCAGGAGCGCGAGGTGGTGCGCCTGGGCTCGCGCAGCAGCATCCCCATCGATGTGCGCGTGCTCGCCGCCACCAACGTGCAACTGGAAAAGGCGATCAACGCCGGGCACTTCCGCGAGGACCTCTACTACCGCCTCAACGTCGTCAGCCTGGAGCTCTCGCCGTTGCGCGAGCGCCCCGGCGACATCCTGCCGCTGACCCGGCACTTCATCGGCGAATACAGCCGCCGCCTGGGCTACGGCCAGAGCGAGCTCAGCCCCGAGGCCGCGCAGAAGCTGCGCACCTACTCCTGGCCCGGCAACATCCGCGAGCTGGAGAACGTCATCCACCACACCCTGCTGATCTGCCGCGACGGCGTGATCCAGGCCGACGACCTGCACCTCTCCAACCTGCGCATCGAACGCCCGGAAGAACCCCGCGGCCACGACGGCTCGGCCGAGGCGCAGATGCTCCACGCCTTCCAGCGCCTGTTCGAGGAACAGGGCGGCGACCTGCACCAGAAGGTCGAAGACGCCCTGCTGCGCGCCGCCTACCGCCACTGCCACTGCAACCAGGTGCACACCGCCAACCTGCTCGGCCTCAGCCGCAACGTCACCCGCAGCCGCCTGATCGCCATCGGCGAACTGGTGGTCAACCGCCGTGGCAACGACGCCCGCATCGATGGCGAGCGGGTGGTGCAGTTGACGGTTTGACAGCACGTGCCAGCGGATGGGCATGACCACCGCGGGTGGATGACGCCTCACCCATCCACCCTTACGGAGCCCGCTTCCACACAGTGATCGCCCGCCTGCTCTCGACCTAGGGCGGGTGAAACCCTCGATGGAAATCCCATGCTCGCCGGTGAGCTCGTTTGGTGGATGAAAAGAGCGTCATCCACATCCACCCTCAGATCACATGTGCCAGCGTATGGACGTGACCGCTGCGTAGGGTGGATGACGCTTCACCCATCCACCCTTACGGAGCCCGTTTCCACACAGTGGTCGCCCGCCTGCTCTCGACCTAAGGCCGGTGAAACCCGCGATGGAAATCCCATGCCCGCCGGTGAGCCCGTTTGGTGGATGAAAAGAGCGTCATCCACCCTACATCCGCCCCTCAGATCACATGCGCCAGATGCAGCTCGGTCAGCGCCTCGGCCTTGAGCCGCGCCAGCTCCGGGTCGCGCCGGTCGCGGGGGCGCGGCAGGGGTACGGCCAGCTCCTGGCGCACGTTGCCCGGGCGGGCGCCCATCACCAGCACACGGTCGCCCAGGTACAGGGCTTCGTCGATGTCATGGGTGACCAGCAGCAGCGCGATGGCATGGTGTTCGGCCAGTTGCAGCAGCAGGTCCTGCAGCTTCATGCGGGTGAAGGCGTCCACCGCGCTGAAGGGCTCGTCCAGCAGCAGCACGCGGGGCCGCGAATAGAGGCCACGGGCGATGGCCACGCGTTGCGCCATGCCGCCGGAAAGCTGCTTGGGCAAGGCGTCGGCGAAGCCCTCCAGGCCGACTTCGCGGATCAGCCGCGCCACGCGCTCGCGGTCGTAGCCACGGTCGTCGGCGAAGCCGATGTTCTGCGCCACCGTCAGCCAGGGCATCAGCCTCGGCTCCTGGAACACGAAGGCCACCTCGCCTTCGCCGCGCAGGGTGCGCCCGACGTAGTCGCGCTCCAGCCCGGCGACGATGCGCAGCAGGGTGCTCTTGCCGCAGCCACTGGGGCCGAGCAGGCTGACCACCTCGCGTTCCTGCAGCTTCAACTGCACGTTCTGCAGCACGGTATGGCCGGCGAACTGCTTGCGCTCGACCTGGATATCCAGCAATGCGTCATTCATGTTCAGCCCTCCCCGCCCTGGCCGGCGAAGGCGTCGCGCCAGGCCAGCAGCCGTGTTTCCAGCGCCGCCAGCAGGCCGTCGCTGAGCTTGCCCAGCAGCGCCAGGACGATGATCGAGGCCAGCACCAGGTCGGGTCGCGAGGTTTCGCGGCCGTCGGTGAGCAGGTAGCCCAGGCCCTTGGTGGCGGCGATCAGCTCGGCAGCGACGAGGAACATCCAGGCCAGGCTGAGGCCGCTGCGCAGGCCGGTGAACAGCCCCGGCAAGGCGGCCGGCAGGAGGAGGCGCCAGGCCAGGCGCGCCGGACCGAAGCCGTACATCTGCCCCACCTCCACCAGCTTGCGGTCGATGTTGCGGATCGCCGCCACGCCGTTGAGGTAGACCGGGAAGAAGGCGCCGATGGCGATCAGCACCACCTTGGAGGTTTCGTCGATGCCCAGCCAGAGCAGCAGCAGGGGCACCCAGGCCAGGCTGGGAATGGCGCGCAGGGCAGCGAAGGTGGGTTCGAGATAGGCCTCGGCCTCGCGGCTCAGGCCAACCCAGGCGGCGACGCCCAGGGCCAGCACCGCGCCGATGGCGAAGCCCGCCGCCACCCGCGCCAGGCTGACACCGATGTGGCTCCACAGGGAGCCGGTGGCGAGGTCGCGCAGGGTGAGGAAGATCTCGCTGGGCGCGGGCATCTGGTAGGACGGCACCCAGCCGATGCGCACCAGCACCTCCAGCAGGGCGAGGGCCAGCAGCGGGATCGCCAGGCCCTTGAGGCGGCGCCGCAGCGCGACGCCGGAGAAGGTCGGTTTCCAGGGGCCGACGGCGGGCGCCGGCAGGGTCTTGCTCTTGCTCATGTCTCTGCTCCCGGCGCCGGGGTGGTCCCGCAGGCGCCAATGCCGGGGCGGCTTGCGCACACCCCGGCGGACGTGCGGATCACTGCCTGGCGATGGCCTGGGCGCTGAAGGCCGGGTCGATCAGCTGGTCCACCACCTGCTCGACCTGCACGCCACGGCGCACCAGCTCCTCGGTCACCAGGATCGGCGCAGCGGCCTTGAGTGCGGCGATGTGCTCCGGGCCCGGCTGGGCGTTGGAGAAGTCGGTGCGCGACAGTTGCAGGCGCGCCACCTCCAGCGGCAGGCCGGATTCCTTGGCCAGCAGCTGGGCCAGCTCCTCGGGGTTCTCCCGGGCCCACTTGCGGGCTTTCTCATAGGCACCGAGTACGGTGGCGATGGCCTGCGGGTGCTCCTTGGCGAAACGCTCGGTGACGCTGAGCACGCCGTAGCTGTTGAAGGCGACGTTGCGGTAGAGGATGCGCGAGCCGGCCTGCACCTGGCTGGCGGCCAGGTGCGGGTCGAGGCCGGCCCAGGCGTCCACGTCGCCCTTCTCCAGGGCCACGCGGCCATCCGGGTGCTGCAGGTGCACCAGCTCGACGTCGTCCTTGCTCAGGCCGGCCTGCTCCAGGCTGCGCAGGGTGAACAGGTAGGGGTCGGTGCCCTTGGTGGCGGCGATCTTCTTGCCCTTGAGGTCGGCGACGCTCTGGATGGACGAGTCCTTGCGCACGGCGAGCGCGGTCCATTCCGGGCGGCTGGCGATGTACACCGTCTTGATCGGGCTGCCGTTGGAGCGGCTCAGCACGGCGGCGAGGCCGGCGGTGGAGGCGAAGTCGATGCTGCCGCCGTTGAGGTATTCCAGCGAGCGGTTGCTGCCCTGGCTGAGCACCCAACTGACCTGGGTGCCGGCGCCCACCTCCTGCTCCAGCCAGCCGAAGTGCTTGAGCACCAGGCTGGTGGGCGAGTAGTAGGCGTAGTCGAGGCGCAGCTCCTTGGGCAGGGCTTCCGCCTTGGCGGCGGAGGTGCCGAAGGCGAGGACCGCCGAGGCGCCGAGCAGGCCGAACAAACGGGCCAGTTTGCCGGGCTTGCGGGCCCGCGAGGTGAAGGTGTGCATGGTGTCGCTCCTTGCCGCTGGATGGGTGGGCTCGGCGCGCCGTGCTTATTCTTTCGAGTAAGGTCAGGCTGCGCTTTCGCTTTCTGCAAGGAATATTGCAGCACTCGTGCCAGCAGGCTCGGTGCCCGTCCCACGGGGCTTGGCGACGTGCCCCGGAGCGCTCCACTGTCGCTGCAGCGACAGCCTGCTGATCAAGTGTTCGCCCAGCAACAGTTGCCCATTTCGCTTATGCACCCTGGTTATCAGGGCATCGCTATTCATTCCTTTGTAGCGGGGATAACCGCGTGTTTAGCTGACCCGGCAGCAACAGCGGCCCTTACCGACGAAAAAATCACGCCCAGGCGACGATTGCCCGTTCCTCCGCAGGCCCCGCAACTGGTACAACGAAGGCGCGGCCCCAGCAGCGTCGCGCACCACCGAGAGATACGCGTTATCCATGTCAGGCCAGCACGATATTCACCCGCCCTACCCGCCCCAGCTGGATCAGCCGGTGCGGTTGACCCCCGGTGAGTTGCTGGCCTCCCTCGAAGCGACGATGAAGGCCCACCGTGGCGGGCCGGTCTGGCTGTTCGCCTACGGCTCGCTGATCTGGCGCCCCGAGTGCCCCACGGTGGAAACCCGCCGCGCGCGCATCCACGGTTACCACCGCGGGCTTTACCTCTGGTCGCAAATCCACCGCGGCACCCCGGAATCCCCCGGCCTGGTGCTGGGCCTCGATCGCGGCGGCTCCTGCGCCGGCTTCGCCTACCGCCTGCCCGACGAGCAGCTGCACGAACACCTCTTCGCCCTCTGGCAACGGGAAATGCCCGATGCCGGCTACGAGCCGCGCTGGCTCAACTGCCACCTGGCGGACGGCCAGCGCGTGCAGGCCCTGGGCTTCGTCCTGCGGCGCAACCTCCCCTGCTACGCCGGCGCCCTGCCGGACCACGTGCTCACCCAGGTCTTCGCCGGGGCCTGCGGGCACTACGGCACCACCCGGGATTACGTGGAAAAAACCGTCAACAGCCTGCGCGCCCATGCGATGCCGGATCGCAAGCTGGAGGCGGCGTTGATGAGGTGCTGCAAGCAGGGGAATTTGAGTCTGGGGTGATCACCGTAGGATGGGTCGGGCGGCGTTCCGCGAGCTCCGCGAAACCCATCAATGCGAGGCCCCGGCATAAGCCTGTGCCGATCCCGACTCCGCCTGGTGGATGAAAAAAGCGCCATCCACCCTACACAACGGTCATCTCCGTGCCGGGCCTTCGCAGGAGCGAATTCATTCGCGATCGGACGCCCAGGCGAGCCCCCGGAAGGCCCGGTTTTCGCGGGCCGTTCTCCCCCAAAACCGTTATGCATGAAAATATATAGCGCTACGCAAACGGCTCGATTACTCTGTGGCCCGCCGGGCCTTCCCTCCCGGCGCAAGGCCGGTCAGCCAACGCCGGTCGCATTCCCCGAGCTCAAGCGTTTGCCGGTCGTACCGACCCTGTAGAAGTCACGGCAATCGCTATATACAAAAATACATAGCGAGCATCCATGAACGACAAGATCCTCTCCCGCTGCCTGGCATTGGGACTGCTAACGCCGAGCGTCTTCGCCCCACCGCTGCTGGCCGCCGGCCAGACCGAAAGCCAGGTGTTCAGCCTCGGCGAGCTGCTGATCCGCGCGCCGTCCAACCGCAGCGACGGCTTCGGCGACCAGGTTTCCTCCTCGGTCAGCGCCCATGACATGCAGCGCTTCGAGCGCCACACCGTCACCGAGGCGCTGGGCCTGCTCAGCGGCGTCAGCACCTCCACCAACGCACGCAACGAGGGGACCATCAGCCTGCGCGGCTTCGACTCGCGCCAGGCGCCGATCTTCATCGACGGCATCCCCGTGTACGTGCCCTATGACGGCTACGTCGACCTCGACCGCTTCACCACCGGCGACCTCGCGGCGATCCAGGTGGCCAAGGGCATGAGCTCGACCATGTACGGCCCCAACACACTGGGCGGCGCCATCAACCTGGTGACGCGCAAGCCGGTAAGCGAGTTCGAGGGCGATGTCAGCCTCGGCGCCGGCAGCGGCCGCCTGCTGCGCCGTGGCGTCAACCTTGGCAGCAATCAGGGCAGCTGGTACGTGCAGGCCTCCGCCTCCCAGGACGAAGCCGACTACTACCGCCTTTCCGACGACTTCGAGCCGACCGTCCGCGAGAACGGCAACAAGCGCGAGAACTCCGACTTCAAGGACCGCAAGCAGTCGCTGAAGATCGGCCTCACCCCCAACGAGACCGACGAGTACGCCTTCGGCTACGTGCGCCAGGACGGCCAGAAAGGCCAGCCGCCGAGCACCGACCCGGCCGCCACCCAGCGCTACTGGCGTTGGCCATACTGGGACAAGGAGAGCTATTACTTCATCGGCAACCACGCCCTGACCGACTACGAGACCCTGCGCGTGCGCGCCTTCGCCGACCACTACGCCAACGGCCTGGACGGCTACACCAACGCCACCTACACGCGCCTGGCCACCAGCGGCAACAACCCGCAGTCGCCCTCCAACACCGGCAGCAGCAACTACGACGACCACAGCCGCGGCGGCTCCATCCAGCTGCAGAGCGACCGCCTCGACGGCCACCAGATCAAGGTGCAGTACGCCCTCAAGCAGGACCGCCACGAGGAAGACGACGGCGTGCGCACCACCAAGCGCCTGGAAGATCGCCTCACCTCCATCGCCCTGGAGGACACCATCCGCCTCGCCGACCGCTGGCACCTGTCCCTCGGCGCCAGCCGCGACAGCCTCAAGCCGCTGGACGCCGACGTCTACGCCAAGCCCGACGAGCAGCACGCCAACAACTGGCAGGGCGCGCTCTACTTCGACCCGGCGCCGGACCACCGCCTCTACGCCAGCATCGCCCGCAAGAGCCGCCTGCCCACGCTCAAGGACCGCTACTCCCTGCGCTTCGGCACCTTCATCGAGAACCCCGGCCTCGCCCCCGAGCACGCCACCCACTACGAGCTGGGCTACCAGGGCCAGCCCTGGGCCGGCGGCCAGCTGGAAGCGGCGCTGTTCCGCAGCGAGATCGAGGACCTGATCCAGCGCGTGCGCAACGTGCAGCCCGGCCGCGACCAGATGCAGAACATCAACAAGGCGCGCCATGAAGGCGTCGAGCTGAGCCTGCGCCAGGAGCTGGGCGAACAGCTGGAAACCGGCTTCGCCTACACCTACCTGGAGCGACGCAACCTCAGCTCGTCCACCCGCCTCACCGACACCCCGCGCAACAGGCTCAACCTCTGGGCCGACTTCGCGCCCATCGAGCGCCTGCACCTGATCGCCATGCTCGAGCACGCCGACCAGCGCTGGTCCTCGGACACCGCCAAGGTCTCCAGCTTCACCCGCGTCGACCTCAAGGCCAGCCTGGCGCTGACCCGTGAGCTGAGCGTCGAGGCCGGTGTCAGCAACCTGGGCGACGAGGACTACGAGCTCTCCGATGGCTACGCCGAAGCCGGCCGCCAGTACTTCACCAACCTGCGCTACGAGTTCTGACCATGGACCTGAGACTTTCCCTGCGCATCGCCCTGCTCGCCCTGCTGAGCCCGGCGCTGCATGCCGCCGAGTTCGTCCCCGACGACCCCAGCACCTACGTGACCGAAACCCTGGAAATGACCGGCGAGGTGCAGAACCCGCTGCGCTTCACGGTCGACGACCTCAAGCGCCTGCCCTCCTACGACTACAAGGCCGTGGCTGCCGCCTGCGGTGGCGACGTGGCCAACGCCGAGTACAAGGACTACCGCGGCGTGCTGCTGCGCGAACTGGTGCAGAAGGCCGCGCTGGCCGGCGACGACCCCAAGGGCTGGAAGCGCGCCTACGTCATCGCCCATGCCAGCGACGCCTATATCGCGCTGTTCAGCTGGAACGAACTGCTCAACACCCAGGTCGGCGACGGCGTGCTGGTGGTCTACGCCCAGCACGGCGAGGCGCTGCCACCGGAAGCCGGGCGCATCGCCCTGGTCTCCGGCTGCGACCGCCACGCCGGCCCGCGCCACGTGAAATGGCTGAAAAGCATCGAATTGAAAACCGTACCGCAGTAATTCAACCCCAGGGCTCGGTGGAGGCCCGACCCCGCAGCAAGGCCTCCATCCCTTTCAGACCGTCGACTTCGACGGTCTTTTTTTGCTCGCAGGAAAGCGGCGGGAAGCTTGAAGCTTGAAGCTTGAAGCTTGAAAGGATGGTGCCGCGGATCGACGTAGGTTGGCGCCGAGCGCAGCGAGGCCCAACGCAACGATGCAGGCCCACGCACGCCAATCACCGCAATGATGGGTTTCGCGGAGCTCGCGGAACGCCGCCCGTCCCATCCTACGAATAGCTCGCAGCCCCGTCGTAGGGTGTGCTGCGCACCGAGAAGAGGGTGCGCACCCACGGTTCAAGATGATCGAAGGACGTTGAGGCAGCCGGCGAAGAAGAGCGATGAGCTGAAACGGAGCACCCTACGCCCATTGGGGCTCCGCTTGGTGGATGAAAAGAGCGTCATCCACCCTACACACCGGGAAGCTGGGTGCCATGCATGGCACCCATCGTTTTCGCGATCAGGCGAAGACGAAGTACTTGCGCACCGTCTCCACCACTTCCCAGGTGCCTTTCATGCCGGGTTCGATGACGAAGACGTCGCCGCCGCGCAGGTGCACCGGCGCTTCGCCTTCCGGGGTGATGATGCAGTAGCCCTCGAGGAAGTGGCAGAACTCCCACTTCTCGTAGTTCACCTCGAATTTGCCGGGGGTGCAGATCCAGGTGCCCATGATCTTGCTGCCGTCGGCCGAGAGGTAGGCGTTGAGGTTGACCGTGTGCGGGTCGCCGCCGATGCGCTTCCATTTGGTGGCGTCGACCACGGGGACGGGGCAGGTTTCGCGCAGGACGGTGATGAAATCGGACATGTGAGCTCCATGCTTGGCGGAATCGAGCGGCCACCATAGGCAGGATGCCCGGCGCGGACTTGCCTGTGACCGCCGCCCGGGTGTCCAGAAACGCAGCTGCTGGTCTTCGATCGCGAATGAATTCGCTCCCACCGGGCCTGTAGGTCGGGTGCAACCCGAGGCCGCCGTGCATCGGGCCACGCGGGTTTCACCCGCCCAGCGGGGCGATCAGAGGAACATGCCGCCCGAGGCTTCGATGCGCTGGCCGGTGACCCAGCGGCCGCCGTCGGAGAGGAGCATGGCGATGGCGCCGCCGATGTCGTCCGGCAGGCCGACGCGGCCCAGGGCGGTGTTGCCGGCGATGAAGTCGTTGACCTGGCTGTTGTCGCGCACCACGCCGCCGCCGAAATCGGTCTCGATAGCGCCGGGGGCCAGCACGTTGACGGTGATGCCGCGCGGGCCCAGCTCCTTGGCCAGGTAGCGGGTCCACACCTCGATGCCGCCCTTCATCGCCGCGTAGGCTCCGTAGCCCGGCAGGGAGAAGCGCGCCAGCCCGGTGGAGATGTTGATGATGCGGCCGCCGTCGGCCAGCACCGGCAGCAGTTTCTGGGTGAGGAAGAACGGCCCCTTGAGCTGGATGTTCACCAGGGTGTCGAACTGCTCCTCGGTGGTTTCGGCGCAGCTGGCGTGGATGCCGATGCCGGCGTTGTTCACCAGGAAGTCGAAGGTCTCGCGGCCGAACGCCTGCTGCAGGGTCTCGCCCACCTGGGCGGCGAAGGCGCCGAAGCCCGTGCTGTCGCTCACGTCCAGGCGCAGCATGCGGGCGCGGCCTCCGAGGCGCTCCACTTCGCGGGCCACGGCCTGGGCTTCGTCGGCCTTGCTGTGGTAGGTGCCGATGATGTCGACGCCTTGGGCCGCCAGGTGCAGGGCAGCGTTCTTGCCGAGGCCACGGCTGGCGCCGGTGATGAGTGCGATCTTGCGGGTCATGGTGGAGCTCCTCAGGGGATTGGAAGTGGAGCCAGCTTATTGTCCGGCCGAATACTGATAAACGCCGCGAAATCGGAAATACTGATCGCCTCAACCGAACAAACGGAAACGGGCCATGAACAAGCTCGAGCTGTTGCGTACCTTCGCCCGGGTCACCGAGCTGTCCAGCTTCACCCAGGCCGGGGAAAGCCTCGGCCTGCCCCGCTCCAGCGTCTCCGAGCAGGTGCAGGCGCTGGAGCAGTTGCTGGGCGCGCGCCTGCTGCAACGCACCACGCGCAAGGTGCAGGCGACCCAGGATGGCCTGGCGCTGTATGAACGCTGCAAGGCGCTGCTGGCGCAGATGGACGAGCTGGAAGGCATGTTCCGCCAGGACGGCGAAGTGCTCGCCGGGCGCCTGCGGGTGGACATGCCCAGCCGCATCGCCCGCCAGTTGGTGATGCCGCACCTGGGGGAGTTCCTCGACGCCCACCCGGGCCTGGAGCTGGAGCTGAGCGGCACCGACCGCCGCGTCGACCTGGTGCGCGAGGGCTTCGACTGCGTGCTGCGCGCCGGCAACCTGGTAGACGAGACCCTGGTGGCGCGCTCCCTCGGCGCCATGCCCATGGTCAACTGCGCGAGCCCCGAGTACCTGGCCCGCCACGGCACGCCGCACAGCCTCGACGACCTCGCCCGGCACCGCCTGGTGCACTACCTGCCGGTGCTCGGCGCGCGGCCCGACGGCTTCGAGTACCTGATGGGCGGCAAGGTCCACCAGGTGCCCATGGCCGGCAACCTCACGGTGAACAACGCCGATGCCTACGAGGGCGCCTGCCTCGGCGGCCTGGGGCTGATCCAGGCGCCGCGCATGGGCCTGCGCGAGCACCTGGCCAGCGGCGCCCTGGTGGAGCTGCTGCCCGGCTACCCGGCGCCGCCCCTGGCGCTCAACCTGCTCTACGCCCACCGCCACCTGCCCCGCCGCGTGCGGGCCTTCATCGACTGGCTGGAAGGCCTGCTGGACCGCGAGAGGAACCGCTGATGCGCAACACCCTGAAATGGCGGATCGCCCGCCGCCGGCAATTTAGGTTGTCCGCTCTAGACCGCAGCGCGGATGCTCCCCTGGCCGACACGCACAACAACAAGGCGCATGCACTGCACCCCAACCCCTGCCTGGTTGAACGGGGCGAGCCCCGGGAGGTTACATGCGACTCCATTGTTTTCTGTTCGGATGCAGCTGGACCGAAGGACACGAAACCGACGTGGGCGCCGAGCCCATGCTCTGTCAACGCTGCACACGCTGCGGCGCCCATCGCTACGTGAAGCGCGAGGTCCCCGAGGAGCCCTCGCCCGGCTAGCGCTTGTTGAGCAGTCGCGCCAGCCGATCCCCACCGAACTGGATCAGGGTCACCAGCACCACCAGCAGGATGATCACCGTGAGCATGATCTGCGTGTCGAAGCGCTGGTAGCCGTAGCGATACGCCAGGTCGCCCAGCCCGCCCGCGCCAATGGCGCCGGCCATGGCCGAGGAGTTGATCATGGTCACCAGGGTGATGGTGAAGCCGCCGACGATGCCCGGGCGCGCCTCGGGCAGCAGCACGTTCCAGATGATGTGGCGGCGCTGGCAGCCCATCGCCTGGGCCGCTTCCACCAGGCCGAAATCCACCTCGCGCAGGCTCACCTCGGCGATGCGCGCGAAGAACGGCGTGGCGGCGATGGTCAGCGGCACCACTGCGGCCCAGACGCCGTAGCTGGTGCCGACGATCAGCCGGGTGAAGGGGATCAGCGCCACCATCAGGATCAGGAAGGGGATCGAGCGCAGCACGTTGACCACGCTGCCCAGCGAACGGTTGAGCGCACGCGCCTCGAAGATCCCGCCCGGGCCCGTGGTGACCAGCACCAGCGCCAGGGGGATGCCCACCAGGAATACGATCAGCGACGAGGCGCCGATCATCAGCAGCGTGTCGAGGATGCCCTGCAGCAGGCGGTCAAGCATGGGCGACATAGCCGAGCACCTCCGCCTTGTCCGCCAGGCCGTGGGCCTGCTCCAGCACCCAGGCACCGCCCTGCCCCACATCGCTGATGCGCACCAGCAGGTGCCCCTGGGCGCGGCCCTGGATGCGGTCGATGCCGCCGTGCAGCAGGCTCACCCGCGTGCCCAGGGCCTGGGTGATGGCCAGCAGGTCCGGCTCGCGGCCGCTGGCGCCGGTGAAGTGCAGGTCCAGCAGCAGGTCGCCGCCGGGCACCGGCTCGCTGGCCAGGCGGCCTTGCAGGTCGTCCGGCAGCTCGTGGCGCAGGGTGCCCAGCAGGGTGCGGGTGACCTCATGTTGCGGGTCACCGAACACCCGCCAAACCTCGCCCTGCTCCACCACCCGGCCACGTTCCAGCACCACCACGCGGTCGCAGATTTCGCGGATCACGCCCATCTCGTGGGTGATCAGCACGATGGTCAGGCCCAGGCGTTTGTTGATGTCGCGCAGCAGCGCCAGGATCGACTGGGTGCTCTCCGGGTCCAGCGCCGAGGTGGCCTCGTCGCAGAGCAGGATCTCCGGCTGGTGCACTAGCGCCCGGGCGATGCCGACACGCTGCTTCTGCCCGCCGGAAAGCTGCGCCGGGTAGGCGTCGCGCTTTTCCGACAGGCCCACCAGGGCCAGCAGTTCGCCGACCTTGCGCTCGATATCGGCCTTGGCCACGCCCGCCACCTTCAGCGGCAGGGCGACGTTCTGCCAGACGGTCTTGGCCGACATCAGGTTGAAGTGCTGGAAGATCATGCCGACGCGCCGGCGCAGCAGCACCAGCTGCTTCTCGTCGAAGGCACCGATGTCTTCCTCGTCTATCACCACCTGGCCCACCGAGGCCTTCTCCAGGCGGTTGAGGGTGCGGATCAGCGACGACTTGCCGGCGCCGCTGCGGCCGATGATGCCGAACACCTCGCCCCGGCGGATCTCCAGGTCGATGCCCTGCAACGCCTGCACCGGCCCCTGGTTGCCCTGGTAGGCCTTGCCCAGCCCCTGCAGGCGGATGTGCGGCAGGTCCAGGCTGATAGTGCGGTTGAAACTGACCATAAGGGCCTCTCGAAAATATGTTTAAAGCCCGAAAACAGGAGCCTTGGGAGTCAGTAGCACGGGCTTCAGCCCGGGAATGATCCACGCCGCTCCCGGGCTGAAGCCCGGGCTACACGCTGATTTCCAATGGCCGAGCGACGCAGAACCTGTGGGAGCGGATTCATCCGCGATTGCAGGCCGAAGGACTGCCAGGGCCGCCCGGGGAGCGCTGCGCGCTCCTTTCGCGAATGAATTCGCTCCCACAAACAGCAATGACACCGTGCCTCCGGTAGCCCTGGATTCCAGGGGCATCACTGCCAGCCGGGCTGGTACAAACTTCCGTGCGCCTTATCCAAGGCGGCGCGGACTTGCGGCGAGTGCTGGTACACATCCACGAACTTGGCCAGGCGGCCGTCGTCCTGGTAATCGCCACGGGTGACGAACTGGATGATGTATTCCTTGTTCTCGATGCCGTCGAAGAGCAGCGCGCTGTTGGGGTCGAGGGTGCCGGCCAGGCGGATGTAGTGCGGGTAGCCCTGGGCCAGGTCGACGTCGTCCAGGGCGCGCACCAGCTGCACGGCTTCCAGCTCGATGATGTCGATGTGCTTGGGGTTGTCGATGATGTCGTCCAGGGTCGCCTTGTAGCCCACGCCGTCCTTGAGCTTGAGCAGCCCGGCCTTCTGCAGCAGCTGCAGGCCGCGACCGCCGTTGATGGGGTCGTTGGCAATGGCCACCTTGGCGCCTTCGGGTAGGTCGGCGATGGCCTTGTACTGGGTCGAATACAGGCCGACGTTGTTGATCACCCCGGGGGCGAAGGCCTTGAGGGCGAAGCCGCCTTCCTTGTTGGCGTTCTCCAGGAAGGGCGTGTGCTGGAAGTAGTTCACGTCGATGTCGCCGTGGGCCAGGGTGATGTTCGGCGTGTTCCAGTCGGTGAACTCCACCAGCTCCACCTTGAGGCCTTGCTTGGCGACTTCTTCCACCGCCACTTCCAGGGGCGGGGCGAAGGCGGCGGTGGTGCCCACCTTCAGGGGCTGCTCGGCGGCCTGGGCGATGCCGGCGGCCAGGAGCAGGCCGAGGGTGAGGGTCTTGAGGCTGTGTCTGGGCATGGTTTCTATCCTTGGGTAATGGGTTCAGGTCGTGGGAGCGAATTCATTCGCGATGGAAGGCGCAGCCTTCCCCTGGAAGTCCGGGGTCGCCCCTTCGGGCCGATTCGCGAATGAATTCGCTCCCACACGGGCCCCCCGATGGTCCGCCGGCAGGTGGTTACCCGCGCCGAACAGCTTGTGGCGCAGGGTGCCTTCGGCATACGCGGTCTTGTAGGCACCGCGGGCCTGCAGCTCGGGGATCACCAGGTCGATGAAGTCGGCGTAGCTCTCGGGGGTGACGATGCGGGTGAGGTTGAAGCCGTCGAGCCCGGTCTCGTCGATCCAGGCCAGCAGCTCGTCGGCCACCTGGGTCGGCGAACCCACCAGGAGGATGTAGCGGCCGCCCAGAGCGTGCTGCTCCAGGAGCTGGCGGCGGGTCAGGCTGTTCTCCCGCAGCTTGTTGGTGGCCGATTCGATGGCATTGGTCTTCACCGGGCGGATGGGCTCGTCCAGGCCGTACTCGGCGAAGTCGATGCCGGTGGAACTGGCGAAATGGGCGACACCCGCCTCGGCGCTGGCATAGGCCAGGTACTCGGCGTGCTTGGCGCGGGCCTCGGCCTCGGTGGGCGCGACGATCACGCTGATGCCCATGAACACCTTCACCGCCTGTGGATCGCGGCCGGCGGCCTGGGCGGCGGCGCGCACCTTGTCCACCTGGGCGCGGGTGGCCTCGCGGTTGTTGCCGCTGATGAACACGCACTCGGCATGCTCGCCGGCGAAGCGCAGGCCGCGCGCCGAGGAGCCGGCCTGGAACAGCACCGGCGTGCGCTGCGGCGAGGGCTCGCAGAGGTGATAGCCCTCGACGTCGTAGAACTCGCCGTGGTGGTGGACCTTGTGCACCTTCTCCGGCTGGGCGTAGAGGCGCCGCTGGCGGTCGCCGAGCACCGCGCCCTCCTCCCAGCTGCCCTGCCAGAGCTTGTAGAGCACCTCCAGGTACTCGTCGGCCTGGTCGTAGCGGCGGTCGTGCTCCACCTGCTGGGTCAGGCCCATGGCCCGCGCCGCGCTTTCCAGGTAGCCGGTGACGATGTTCCAGCCCACGCGGCCGTCACTGAGGTGGTCCAGCGTGCTCATGCGCCGGGCGAACAGGTAGGGGGCGTCGTAGCTGAGGTTGGCGGTGAGGCCGAAGCCCAGGTGGCGGGTCACCCCGGCCATGGCGGAGACCAGCAGCAGCGGGTCGTTGACCGGCAGTTGGATGCTCTCCTTGAGGGTCAGGTCGACGTTGCCCTGGTAGACGTCGTAGACGCCGACGATGTCCGCCAGGAACAGCCCGTCGAACAGCCCGCGCTCCAGCAGCTGCGCCAGCTCCGTCCAGTAGGCCAGCGTGCGGTAGTCGCTGGAGCGGTCGCGCGGGTGGGTCCAGAGGCCGTGGTTGATGTGCCCCACGCAGTTCATGTTGAAGGCGTTGAGGAGGATCTGCTTGCGCGCCATCAGATCGTCCCCCGTCGTGGTGGCAGTACCTCGTTGAGGTAGTAGTTGCCCACCGCGTGGACCTTCCAGCGCACCGGGTCGTGCAGGGTATGCACCCGGGCGTTGCGCCAGTGGCGGTCGAGGTTGTGCTCGGCCAGGGTGGCGCGGGTGCCGGCCAGTTCCAGCAGCTTGCTGCCGGCACTGAGCGAGACCTCGGTGGTCAGCGCGCGGGCCTCGGCGACGGCGATGGAGGCAGCGGCGACGCTCTCCACCGTGGGCTCCGCCGTGGCGGCGTCGAGGATGCGCCCGGCGCGGTCGAGGATGGCCTCGGCGGCATGCAGGCGGATGGCCAGGCGGCCGAATTCGTGGATCGCCAGCGGGTCGTCGCTGGCCTTGTCCACCCCGGCGTCGATCCAGGGCCGCGAGCGGGTGCGCACGAACGCCAGGGCGTCTTCATAGGCCTCGCGGGCGATGCCGGCGTCGATGGCGGCGTGGAGGATCTGGGCGAAGGGGCCGACCGTGGTCGGGCGCTCGAAGGCGGCCTGGAACGACACCACGTCCTCCGCCGCCACCGGTACGTCGTCGAAGATCGCGGTGCCGCTGCCGGTGGTGCGCTGGCCGAAGCCGGACCAGTCGTCGACGATCTCCAGCCCCGGTGCATCGCGCTCGACGAAGGCGAAGTGCTGGTGGCCGTCCTCGCCTATGGCCAGGGTCGGCACGCGCTGGGCATAGAGCGCACCGGTGCAGTAGAACTTGCGGCCCTGGATGCGGAAATCGTCACCGTCGCCGACCAGCCTGGTGGTGCGGTCGTTGGAGGTGCGCGTGCCGATTTCCGCCAGGGCGTTGCCGAAGCGCTCGCCGGCCAGGGCGGCGGCGAACAGGCGCCGTTGCTGGGCCTCGCTGCCGTTCACCCGCAGCACTTCGAGGGCGTAGAAATGGTTCTGCGGGATCTGCCCGATGGAGCTGTCGGCGGCGCAGATGATCGCCACCACGCGGGCCAGGGTGACGCGGGACACCCCGGCGCCACCGAACTCGCGGGGCACGGTGATGCCCCACAGGCCGGAGCGGCTGAAGGTGTCGAGCTCGGCATGGGGCAGGCGCCGCTCGCGGTCGCGCTCGGCAGCGCCGCTGCGGAATTCCTCGGCCAGTTGCCGGGCCACGGCCAGCGCCTCGGCGTCGTCGCGGATGATGGCCACCGCCGGGCCCTGTTGCGGTTGCAGGAGGGTCATGGGCGCTGCCTCATATCCAGGAATGACGCGCCGGGAAGGCGCCATTGAGGTGGTAGTTGCCGACGGCGTGGACCTTCCAGCGCACCGGGTCGTGCAGGGTATGCACCCGGGCGTTGCGCCAGTGGCGGTCGAGGTTGAACTCGGCGAGGGTGGCGCGGCTGCCAGCCAGCTCGAACAGCTTCTCGCTGGCCAGCAGGCTGATCTCGGTGGTCAGCACCTTGGCCTCGGCGACGGCGATGGAGGCGCGGGCGGCGGCCGCGGCGTCGATGGGCGCGGCGGCGATCTCGTCGAGTACCTGCCCGGCGCGTTCCAGCAGCGCGTTGGCGGCGTTCAGCTCGACCTTCAGGCGGCCGATCTCGGCAATGGTGTAGAGCTCTTCGCTGGCGCGCTCGACGCCGGCGTCGACCCAAGGCCGCGAGCGCTCGCGGATGAAGGCGATGGCGTCGTCGATGGCGGCCTCGGCGATGCCGGCATCGATGGCCGCCTGGATCAGCTGCGACAGCGCGCCCTGGATGCTCGGCACCTCGGCCAGGCGGCCGTTGTGGAACACCAGGTCGTCGGCCACGGGGGCGCGGTCCAGCAACACGGTGCCGCTGGCGGTGGTGCGCTGGCCGAAGCCGGACCAGTCGTCGACTATCGCCAGCCCCGGCACCCCGCGCTCCACCAGGGAGAGCACGCCGACACCGCTGTCGTCGATGGCCTTGACCGCCACCCAGTGGGCAAACAGCGCGCCAGTGGAATAGAACTTCTCGCCGCTGACCTCGAGGCCGGCATCGCCGCGGGTGATGCGCGCCTTGATCTCCAGGGTGTGCCGGGTGTTGCGCTCGGGCCCGGCATTGGCCAGGCGGCGCCCTTCGAGGATGCCGGCGAAGACCTTGCGCTTCTGTTCCTCGCTGCCGACGTACTCGATGACGCTGAGCAGGCCGAACTGGTTCTGCGGGATCTGCCCCAGCGCCGGGTCGGCCGCGCAGATGATGCGGAACACCTCGGCGAGGGTGACGTAGGACACCTCGGCGCCGCCATAGGCGCGCGGGATGCGGATGCCACCCAGGCCGAGCCGGGTGAAGCGTTCCAGCTCGCGCCAGGGCAGCAGGCGTTCGCGGTCACGGTGTGCAGCCCCTTCCTTGGCCAGCTTCGCCACTTCGTGGGCGGCGAGCAGGGCCTGGGCATCGTTCTCGATCAGCGCCGCCGGGAGTAGCGGTGGCGCTTCATCACGAAGAACCTTGGGTTCGGTTTCGTTAGTCATGCATGTGGCCTTGGGCAATGTGCGTGTTCAGGCTTCCTTCATCCGGGATTCCGGACACGAAGGAGGCGGAGGCAAGCAAGGCGGGAAAGGTGGAAGCGCGAAGGGGAAAACCAGCTTCTCCGTCAGCGCTGTTGGATCGCGAACACCCGCGACCTTGCTTGCAAAGAGACAAAGCACAAGCCGTGCCTGATTTTTATTTCCTTTAAATTCAATTAGATAGAGTTTTAGTCCAACACTTCATGGCGGCTGGGGCAGGCAATCTGTTGGTCAGGTGTTGCTGGAACAACAGTTGATGAGCGAGGGCCTCACCGTAGGAGCGAGCTCTGCTCGCGAAGCTTTTGTGCGGGGGGGGTTGGTGGGCTGAAACCCACCCTACATAAAAAGCCCTCCCATCCCGAGGCCTTGCGGTTGCCCCTTGTAGGGTGGATGACGCTTTTTTCATCCACCAGCGGAGCCCGGCATGACCCCGATTGGTGGACCGATAAAGCGGGGTCCACCCTACTCCTGTGGGAGCGGTTTCAACCGCGAAAAGCATCGCGAATGAATTCCACACACAGTTCCCCCCATAAACCGCACCTGCGCACCGGCAAAAACACCCTGTCGCTGCACTGCTGCCCCAGCAACACCGCGCAAGCACCGGGCTGCTGGCCTTGCAGCACGGCATCCGCAATCGCGCCACCCATCAAAATAAATCCCTTTTAATTCAATGACTTGAATTGAAATCAAAAAGCGGCACGCATGCTGCTATGTCACCTGGCCCATGCGGTCGATGCGCCTTGCGCTACCGACTGCCAGCTGTTCGCCCAGGACTCCACCCATGCAGCCGATACCTGTTCCACCCTCGCCCTTCACGGCATCGTTCCCGCCATGCGGGGCGCGACCATGAGCCAGCGCCCGTCCGCCTTCCTGTTCAATTTCCTGCTGCTGGCCGCCTTCAGTGGCGCCACCATCGGCATGGCGAAGATCGTCACCACCCTCTATGCGCTGGAGCTGGGTGCCAACTCCATGCAGATCGGCGTGATCGCCGCCATGGAGTCCCTGGGGATGATCTTCGTCACCCTGCCCGCCGGTTTCGTCATCGCCCGCTTCGGCGCGCGGCGGGTGTACTTCCTCGCCAGCCTCGGGCCGATGCTGCTGAACCTGCTGATCCCGGTGTTCGCCAGTTGGTGGTGGCTGGCGCTGGCGCGGCTGCTGATCGGCCTGTGCATCCCCTTCCGCATCGTTTCGATGAACAGCGCCTTCCTCCGCCAGTTGCGCCATATCGGCCACGCCAAGGCCGGCTGGTACCGCGGTGCGCTGACCCTGGGCATGGGGCTGATCGGGCCGCTGCTGGGCAATGCCCTGAGCGGCACCGGCAGCTTCACCCTGGGCTTCGTGGTGATCGGCCTGTGCTTCGGCGCCATGGCCGCGTACAGCCTGGGCTTCTGGAACGAGGCCGGCGGCGACGAGAGCGCCGCCAGCGCACCCGGTGGCAGGCTGCTTGGCGAGGTGCGCGGCATGCTGGCCAACCCGGCGATCAGCGAGAGCTGCCTGATCGAGGCGGTCAGCGCCTCCACCGGTTCCCTCTACGGCACCTTCATCCTGTTGCTGGCCATGCAGGTGGCCGGGCTGACCCAGGGCCAGGCCGTGAGCCTGGTGATGATCCAGGGGCTGGCCTCGGTGCTCGCCCTGTTCGGCCTCGGCCGCCTGGTGCAGCTCGGCGGCCGCGCCTTCGCCTATGGCTCCAGCTTGCTGGCGGCGGTGGTGGCGCTGGTTCTGCTGGGGCTGGCCCACCACTACTGGCTGCTGGCCCTGGGCGCGGTGCTGCTGAGCATCGCGGCGGCCCAGGTGCACCTGGTGAACATGGCGCAGCTGGCCAGCCACGCCATGGACAAGAGCAAGATCTCCGGCCTGTTCAACCTCGCCACCATGCTCGGCGGCTTCGGCGGCGCCATGCTCGGCGGGCTGGTCAGCCACCTGGTGGGGCTCGGCAACCTGTTCCTCTGCTGGATTCCCCTGGTGCTGGCCACCACCCTCGCCTGCTGGTTGCGCGCCCGGCGCCGCACGCCGGCCAACGCCCCCTCGCTGTTGAATGAGGCCTGACATGACCGCGACCCTGAAACGCCTGCCGGGTGCGCTCACCTGGCTGATCTCGCCCCTGGCGCTACTTGCGCTCTGGGCCCTGGTGGCCGACGCCGGCCTGTTCCCGCGCCAGCTGCTGATCCCGCCGCTGCACGTGCTGCAGGCCTTCGAGGAACTGCTGCAGAGCGGCGAGCTGCAGGAGCACCTGGGCGGCAGCCTGTCGCGCCTGGGCCTGGGCTTCTGCTTCGGCGCCGTCGGCGGCCTGGCCTTCGGCGTGCTGATGGCGCTGTCGAAGCAGGTGGAGGCCTATTGCGGCCCGCTGTTCCACTGCCTGCGGCAGATCCCCAGCATCGCCCTGATCCCGATGTTCGTGCTGTTCTTCGGCATCGAGGAGACCTTCAAGATCGTCATCGTCGCCAAGGCGGCGTTCTTCCCCGTGGCCCTGGCCGCCAGCGAGGGGGTGAAGGCCATCCCGCGCAGCTACTTCGAAGTGGCGGACGTGTACCGCCTGCGCTGGCCGACCCTGGTGCGCGAGGTGGCCTTCCCCGCCGCCGCGCCGCCGATAATCACCGGCCTGCGCATCAGCCTGACCCGCGCCTGGGTGGTGCTGGTGGCCGCCGAGCTGCTGGCGGCCGACAGCGGCCTGGGGCAGATGATCGAGATGGGCCGGCAGATGCTGCGCATCGACGTGGTGATGGTCGGCGTGCTGGTCACCGGGGTGATCGGCTTCAGCCTCGATTTCGTTTTCCGCCTGCTGGAACGCCGCCTGTTCCGCTGGCAGTCGCGCTAGGAGCCCGTCATGTCCCGAATCCTTTCATTGCTGCCGCGCCTGCGTGGCCTGGTGCTGCCGCTGCTGCTGGTGGCCGGCTGGGAAGCCCTGTCGCGCCAGGACGCCGCCAACGCCTACGCCTTCGTCCCCCTGAGCCGCATCGGCCAGGCGCTGGTGGAGCTGCTGGGCAACGGCGAGCTGCTGGTCAACCTCTTCGCCAGCCTTGCACGCACCAGCGGCGGGCTGCTGTTCGGCGTGCTGTTCGGCCTGGGCCTGGGCGTGCTGATGGCGCTGTCGAAGGTGGCCGACCGGGTCATCGGCCCGCTGTTCCACTCCATCCGCCAGGTGCCGATGCTGGGCTGGATCCCGCTGATCGCCATGTGGTTCGGCAACGGCGAATTCTCCAAGGTGCTGATCGTTTCCCTGGCCGCCTTCTACCCCATGGTGCTCAACACCTATGAAGGCTTCACCCAGGTGGAGAAGCGCTACCGCGAGTTGGGTCGGGTCTTCGAGCTGGGCCCGTTGCAGCAGTTCCGCCATGTGCTGCTGCCGGCCGCCCTGCCGAGCATCGCCACCGGCCTGCTGCACGCCCTGGCCTTCGCCTGGGTGACGGCGGTGGGCAGCGAGCTGTTCCTCTCCTCCGGGGCCGGCCTGGGCAACCTGATGATGAGCGCCGAGGCTGGCTCGCGCATGGAAGTGATCGTCCTCGCGGTGCTCTGCATCGGCCTGCTCGGCTACCTGATGAACCTCACCTTTTCCCGCCTGGCGCGCTATCTGCTGCGCTGGCGCAACACCCGTTGAACGCAGGTTGATGACCATGACAGCACTCGCACAGCACGCCCCCACGGGGCAGCAACAGACCCTGCCCGGCGCCCTGGAGATCCGCGGCCTGAGCAAGCAGTACCGCATCGAGGGCCGCGACCTGCCGGTGCTCGAAGGCATCGACCTGAAGGTCGCCCCCGGCGAGTTCGTCAGCATCGTCGGCGCCAGCGGCTGCGGCAAATCCACCCTGCTGCGGCTGATCGTCGGCCTGGAGAACGACTACCAGGGCGAGATTCTCCTCGACGGCCAGCGCATCGCCGCCACCAGCCTGGAGCGCGGCATCGTGTTCCAGGACCACCGCCTGTTCCCCTGGATGACCGTGCGCGAGAACATCGCCCTGGCCCTGAAGAACCACCGCCTCAGCGCCGCCGAGAAGGAGCGTCTGGTGGCCGAGCACATCGCCCTGGTCAACCTGCAGGGCTTCGAGAACGCCTGGCCGCACCAGCTTTCCGGCGGCATGGCACAACGCGCGGCCATCGCCCGGGCGCTGGTGAACAAGCCGAAGATCCTGCTGCTGGACGAGCCCCTGGGCGCCCTCGACGCGCTGACCCGCGTGCACTTGCAGCGGGAACTGCAGCGCATCTGGATCCAGCAGCGCAGCACCATGATCATGGTCACCCACGATGTGGAGGAAGCGCTTTACCTGGGCGACCGGGTGATCGTGCTCGACTCCCACCCGGGGCGCATCAAGCACGAGATCCGGGTCGACCTGCCGCACCCGCGCGACCGTGCCTCGCCGCTGCTGCAGACGCTCAAGGAGGAACTGCTCACCGAGCTGACCGGCCACGACACCCCCACCGCCGGCCAGGCGGCCTGAGGAGCGCAGCATGCGGATCGTCACCCTCGCCGGCAGCCCCGGCCTGCGCTCACGCTCCGGCGTGATCCTCGCCCACGGCCAGCGCTGGCTGATGGAGCACGGCGCCAGCGTGCGCCATTTCGGCATCCACGACTTCAAGGCCGAGGACCTGCTCCACGCGCGCTTCGACAGCCCGGACGTGCAGGTGCTGATCGAGGCGGTGGCTGCGGCAGACGCCCTGGTGATCGCCACCCCGGTGTACAAGGCGTCCTTCTCCGGCGCCCTGAAGACCCTGCTCGACCTGCTGCCGGAGCGCGCCCTGTGCGACAAGCCGGTGCTGCCCATCGCCAGCGGCGGCAGCCTGGCCCATATGCTCGCGGTGGACTATGCGCTGAAGCCGGTGCTCTCGGCCCTCAAGGCGCAGCAGGTGCTGCACGGCATCTTCGCCATCGACGCCCAGGTGAGCTACGACGACCAGGGCGGCACCCTGGCCGACGACCTGCGCCAGCGCCTGGGGGACGGCCTGCAGCAGTTGCTAGAAATCCTCCAGCGTCGCCCCGCACGGCTGCAACCGCACCAGCTGGGGGACAGCCTGAAGGCGGCGCGCTGGGGTATCTGACCCCGGCCTTCAGGGACCCAGGCGGATGGCGCCACCCAGCTCGTCGAACAGCGTCACCACCGAGCGCAGGGCGCGGCAATCCGGACGGGTCAACAGCCACAGGGCGGTGTCGCAATCCGGCAGTTCGCCCTCCAGCGCCTGCAGCCCGTCGCCGATGAGGAAGCGCGGCAGGGCCGCCACGCCAAGCCCGGCACGGGCCATTTCGGCGACCGAGAGCATGCTGTTGCAGCGGTAGGCCGTCACCAGCGCCGGGTAGCGCTGGCGGCGCCAGACCACGCTGGGGTGGTTGGGCAGGAATTCGTCCGGGGCGATCCAGGCCATGGCGGCCAGGTCGCTGGTGTCGCGCCCCTGCAGATAGGCCGGGCTGGCGCACAGGCCGTAGGCGACCTGGCCCAGACAGCGGCCGACCAGATGCTGCGGCGGCGCGTTGGTCAGGCGCAGGGCGATGTCGGCGTCGCGGCGGCTGAGGTTGGCGAAGTCGTTGGAGGTGGCCAGCTCCAGGTGCAGCGCCGGGTAGTTGGGCATGAAGCGCGCCAGGGCCGGCAGCAACAGGCCGTGCAACACCGAGTCGGTGCAGGTCAGGCGCACCGTGCCGTTGAGCACCTCGCGGCCCTGCTCCAGGGCCACCCGTGCCGCCTCCAGGGCCTGTTCGGCCTGTTCCGCCTGCTGGGCCAGGAGCAGCGCAGTGCTGCCGGGCAGGTAGCCGGCGCGGCTCTTCTCGAACAGTTCCTCGCCCAGGGCCTTCTCCAGCTTGCGCACCGCGCGGAACACCGTGGAGACATCCACCTTGAGCAGTTCGGCGGCCCGCGCCAGGCTGCCGCCCCGGACCAGGGCGAGCACCAGGGCCAGGTCGCCGTGCTCCAGGCGATAGTGCGCAGCTGCAATGATCAATTGTGTTTTCGCCAATATTGAGTGCCAGGACGCAACTATATAGTCCGTCTGCCACCGCGCATATCGCGCCGCAGACAAGGAACGGACATGGCTTCCACCCTCCCCCGCGCCACCCGCCTGCGCATCGCCCTGATCGGCGACCGCAACCCCGAAATCACCGCCCACCAGGCCATTCCCGAGGCGCTGTCCCTGGCCGCTTCGGCGCTGGACATCGGCCTGGCGCCCACCTGGCTGGCCACCGATGCCCTCGATACGGCCACCCTCGCCGGTTTCGACGGCCTCTGGTGCGTGCCGGGCAGCCCCTACCGCGACACCGAAGCAGCGCTGCGTGCCATCGGCCATGCCCGGCTCGAGGGCGTGCCCTTCCTCGGCACCTGCGGCGGCTTCCAGCATGCGTTGCTGGAGTACGCGCGCAATGTGCTGGGCTGGGCCGATGCCGAGCACGGCGAGAGCGCGCCCGAGGCCGCCCGCCAGGTGATTGCGCCGCTGTCGTGCTCGCTGGTGGAGGCCATCGATTCGGTGCGCCTGGAACCCGGCTCGCGCATCGCCCGGGCCCACGGTGCGGAGCTGGCCTTCGAGGGCTACCACTGCCGCTACGGGCTCAACCCGCAGTTCGCCACGGCGCTGCTGGGCGGGCCGCTGAAAGCCAGCGCGCGGGATGCCAGCGGCGAGGTGCGTGCCGTGGAGCTGGAGGGCCATCCCTTCTTCGTCGCCACGCTGTTCCAGCCGGAACGTGCCGCCCTCGCCGGTCGCCTGCCCGCGCTGGTGGCGGCCTTCGTCGCGGCCTGCGCCCAATGAGCGGCGGCGACGGGCAGGCGTTCGCCCAGACGCCGGCGGCGCCCTACTACGCGGTGATCTTCACCTCGCTGCGCACCGCCACGGACGACGGCTACGGCGACACCGCCGAGCGCATGGTGGACCTGGCGCGCGAGCAGCCGGGCTTCCTCGGCGTGGAGTCGGCACGGGGCACGGACGGGCTGGGCATCACCGTTTCCTACTGGGAGAGCGAGGCGGCGATCCTCGCCTGGAAGCGCCAGGGCGAACACAGCCTGGCGCGGGCACGGGGCCGGGCGGATTGGTACAGCGCCTTCGAGGTGCGCATCGCCCGGGTGGAGCGCGCCTACGGCTTCTCTCGCGAGGGGGAACCGGCCTGAGGCTGGCCGTGGTTGCGCTGGAAGGTCTCCTCGCCCATGGCGGCGATCTGGCCTTCGATCAACGCTTCGAAGGGCTTGAGCAGGGCATCGAAACGGGCCGGTGCTTCCAGCAGGTCCAGCGCCTGGGCGATGGCCTCGACGGTGGACAGCGCCCCCGGCGCCGGAGCCTTGCGCAGGCGGTAGCGGGAGACGCCGCCGGCCGGCAGCGTGACCCGGGGCAAGGCCGCCAGGGCGGGATTGAGGTGCAACAGCTTGCGCGCCTTGCGCCAGGTGCCGTCGGGCACCACCAGCAGCACGGGGCGCCCGGCGGTGCCGTCCACTTCCGCCAGCGACACGGCCTCGTCCCCCGGGAACAGCAGCCGCGCGTCATGGCGCGGGTCGGCCAGTTCGGCCGCCAGCTCAGGGAAATGCTCGCCCACCCGCAGCTCGGCGTTCTCCAGACCCAGCGCCGCCAGCCGTGCGGTGTTCAGCGCATGCCCCACCTCGCTCGGGTGCTGCAGGACGAGCACGCGGGTACGGCTGGGCAGGCTGGGGATCAGCGGGCACAGGCAATGGCTGGCGGGGCGTTGGCAGCGGGGGCATTGGGGGCGGGACATGGGCGGGGATTTTGCCATGGATGCCGAGCACGGCGTGGGCCCTTTTCGCGAATGAATTCGCTCCCACAAGATCGCGAAGGGCATGACCGCTGCATAGGGTGGAGGTCGCTTTTTACCTCCACCGGGCGGAGTCGAGCGCGGCACGTTGTGGTGCCTGAAACGCCGCGTTGATGGGTTTCGCAGAGCTCGCGGAACGCCGCCCGACCCATCCTACGGACACGGGGGCGGGGTTCGGGAAAGTGGGGCATCCCTGCCCCGGGAACCGCGCCCTCCTGCGTGGCTCCGCCCGCCCATGCTCGGTCGTTAGCGGTTGAAGCGTTCCGCCAGGCTGTGCAGGTACTCGGCCATGTGCTCGAGGTCCTGGCTGATCTGCGCGCCTTCCTGGGCCTGGCCGGCGCTGTGGTCGGAGAGCTGGGCGATGCGGGTGATCTGCCGGCTGATGTCGTCGGCCACGTGGCTCTGTTGTTCGGACGCGGCGGCCATCTGCTGGCTCATGCCGGTGATGCGCGTCACCGCCTGGCTGATGCCATCGAGCGCCTTGCCGACGGCCTCGACGCTGCCGACGCTGTCACGGGAGATTTCCTCGCCCCGGTTGGCGGTAGCCACCGCGCGGTCGGCACCGGAGCGCAGCGAGGCGATGATCTGGTGGATCTGCTCGGTGGACTGGCGGGTGCGCGAGGCCAGCGAGCGCACCTCGTCGGCCACCACCGCGAAGCCCCGGCCCTGCTCGCCTGCCCGGGCCGCTTCGATGGCGGCGTTGAGCGCCAGCAGGTTGGTCTGCTCGGCGATGGAGGTGATGACGTCGGCCACGCTGCCGATGGACTGGGTGGAGTTGGCCAGCTCGTTCACCGCCTGGCCGATCTCGCTCACCGCACTGGCCATGTGCTGCATGGCGCTCAGGCTATCCCCGGCCAGGCCGCGCCCCTGCTGCGCCAGGCGGTCGGCCTCCTCGGCGGCATGGGCGGTGTTCTGCACGTTGTGCGAGACCTCCTGGATGGTCGCCGCCATCTGGTTGATGGCGGTGGCGGACTGGTCGGTCTCGGAGCGCTGCTGCTCCAGCAACTCGGCGCTGGAGCGTGACAGCCGGGAGGAGTCCGAGGCCCGTAGCTTGACGTTGATGCCGGCATCCTCCAGCCGCGTGAGGGCCGTCTGCAGGCGCGCCTCCTCGCTGATCATGGCCATGTCGAGCAGCGCCTGCGCACCCTTGTTGCTGGAATAGGTCAGCGATACCAGGCCGCTGGTGAAGGCCTTGGGATGCTCGGCCAGGGTGCGGCGGATGGTCTGCCGCTTGCTGTAGAGCTGGTAGGAGCCGAGGGCGAACATGGTCACCAGCATCAGGCCCACGAGCGCCGGACCGCCAATGAGCAGGTGACCGCCGAGGATCACCAGGGTGGCGAGGATCACCGGCCAGGAACGGACCAGATCGTAGGTCCAGTACTCGATCCAGGGCACCGGCGCCTTGCCAGCCCGCAGGCGCGCGTAGAGGGCGTCGGCGCGCTGCACCTGCTCGCGGGTGGGCAGCGAGCGCACGGACTCGTAGCCGACCATCTGGCCGTTCTCGTACACCGGGGTGACATAGGCGCTGACCCAGTAGAAGTCGCCGTTCTTGGAGCGGTTCTTCACCAGGCCCATCCAGGGCTTGCCCTGCTTGAGGGTGTCCCACATGTGGCCGAAGACGGCGGGCGGCATGTCGGGGTGACGCACCAGGTTGTGCGGCTGGCCGACCAGCTCCTCGCGGGAGAAGCCGCTGATCTCGACGAAGGCGTCGTTGCAGTAGGTGATCTTGCTACTGAGATCGGTGGTGGAGATCAGGCGTTCGTTGGCCGGGAAGGTTCTTTCACGCTGGGTGACGGGTAGATTCTGGCGCATACGCAAATCCCTGGTGATTGGTACGTGTGTACTTCCTGACCCACAGAAATTAGGTCTAGCACAGGGTTGCGAGGCCGCCAGAGGCGCCAGCCATTATTTTGGCATCAAGGGCTGGAACACCTCCCATGCGTCAGGGAAACGCCAGCGAAGCGGCAGCTCAGTGCAGGTTCAACTGGGCTCGCAGCAGGTCGCGGAAGGTGACGATCAGCGGCTCGCGGGCACGGCCCCGACGCAGGATCATGGAGAACGGCGCCTGGTAGCCGAAGGTGGCCGGCAGCAGGCCCCGCAGGCGCTGCTGGTCGACCCAGGGCTGGGCGTAGTGCTCGGGCAGGTAGCCGATGTAGGCGCCGGAGAGGACCAGGATCAGCTGCGCCTCCATGGACTCCACCGTCGCCGCGCTGTGCTTGAAGCCGTGGCGCGCCAGCTCCGCCTGGCTCCAGTAGCCGCGCCCGACCATGCGCTGCTGGGTGATCACCTCGGCGGGGATGCGCCGCTCGGTGAACAGCGGGTGGCGGTCGCTGCAGTAGAGCCAGTGCTGTTCGCGGTACAGCGGTTGGTAGACCAGGCCGTTCATGCGCGTGGAGAAGGCGCCGATGGCCAGGTCCAGGCGGTTGTCGAGCACGCCCAGCTGCAGGTCGTAGGGGCTCATCACCGAAAGGTGCAGGTGCACGCCGGCGTGTTCCCGGCTGTAGGCGCCGATGACCTCGGCCAGGGGCAGGGCCGGGTCGCTGACGGTGGAATCGAGCACGCCGAGGTTGAGGGTGCCGCGCAGCTCGCCCTTGAGGGAGGCGGAATAGCGCTCGAAGCCCTCCAGCTCGCCGAGCAGGCGCAGGGTCTCCTGGTAGAACAGCTCGCCCTTGCTGGTGAGGCTGAAGCCGCCCCGGCCGCGGTGGCAGAGGGTCAGCCCCAGGTGCGCTTCCAGCTGGCTCATGTAGGTGCTGATGGCCGAGGTGGAGAGGTTCAGCTCCTGCTGGGCAGCGGCGAAGCCCTGGTTGCGCACCACCGTGGCGAAGATGCGCAGGAGCTTGATATCGGGGAGGGTGTTGGACATGGGGCTCCGGCAAAACTATCGGCTATGGGGCTCGGTGGGAGCGAATTCATTCGCGATGCGGGCCGCAGGCCCGCCCAGGCGCCGCGTTGCGGCGTTTCGCGGATGAATCCGCTCCCACGATCACGACGCGCCTGCGACAGATCGGCGCAGTCTACCCGCTGCGGATAGTTTAGAAATACCTGAAGTGATTATTTGCCCGTGGGGATTCTTCCCGCGTCGCCAGGTCACCAGAATCGGCCCACGACAACCACAACAAACGTGAGGCCACCCCGTGGACAAGAAACTCCACCAGCCCCTGGGCGGCAATGAAATGCCCCGTTTCGGCGGCATCGCCACCATGCTTCGCCTGCCCCATATCCAGACCCCTGCCGAGCTCGACGCCCTGGACGCCGCCTTCGTCGGCGTGCCCCTGGACATCGGCACCTCCCTGCGTTCCGGCACCCGCTTCGGCCCCCGCGAGATCCGCGCCGAGTCGGTGATGATCCGCCCCTACAACATGGCCACCGGCGCCGCGCCCTTCGATTCGCTGAACGTGGCCGACATCGGCGACGTCGCCATCAACACCTTCAACCTGCTCGACGCCGTGCGCATCATCGAGGAGGAGTACGACCGCATCCTCGGCCACGGCATCCTGCCGCTGACCCTGGGCGGCGACCACACCATCACCCTGCCCATCCTCCGTGCCATCAAGAAGAAGCACGGCAAGGTGGGCCTGGTGCACATCGATGCCCACGCCGACGTCAACGACCACATGTTCGGCGAGAAGATCGCCCACGGCACCACCTTCCGCCGCGCGGTGGAAGAGGACCTGCTCGATTGCGACCGCGTGGTGCAGATCGGCCTGCGCGCCCAGGGCTACACCGCCGAGGACTTCAACTGGAGCCGCAAGCAGGGCTTCCGCGTGGTCCAGGCCGAGGAGTGCTGGCACAAGTCGCTGGCCCCGCTGATGGCCGAAGTGCGCGAGAAGGTCGGTGGCGGCCCGGTGTACCTGTCGTTCGACATCGACGGCATCGACCCGGCCTGGGCGCCCGGCACCGGCACCCCGGAAATCGGCGGCCTGACCACCATCCAGGCGATCGAGATCATCCGTGGCTGCCAGGGCCTGGACATCATCGGCTGCGACCTGGTCGAGGTCTCCCCGCCCTACGACACCACCGGCAACACCTCGCTGCTGGGCGCCAACCTGCTGTACGAGATGCTCTGCATCCTCCCCGGCGTGGAGCACCGCTGAGCATGGACCGCCACGCCCAGGTCATGGAGGCCGCCAGGGAACTGGTGGCCGCCTTCGCCCGCAACGACACCGAGGCCTATTTCGCCGCCTTCAGCGAGGACGCCAGCTTCCTGTTCCACACCACCCCCGGTGTGCTGCAGGGCCGCGCGGCCTACCGCGAACTCTGGGACACCTGGCAACGCGAGGGTTTCCGCGTGCTGGGCTGCGAATCGCGCAATCCGCTGCTGAGCGTGCAGGGCGAGGTGGCGATCTTCATGCACGAAGTGATCACCCGCCTGCGTGTGGGCGGTGAGGCGATCACGAGCCTGGAACGGGAGACCATCGTCTTCCGCCAACAACAAGAACAGGGCCGTTGGCTGGCCTGTCACGAGCACTTGTCGGCAATGCCGGAGCACCTGCCCCAAACCTGATGAGGCTCCCCCGGGAGAACAACGATGCATAACAACAATAACGAGCAAAGCCTGACCCGAATCGAAACCTTCGGTGTCGAGCAGATCCCCGATCACGAACGCAACGCCAAGCCAGTCGACCTGTTCCGCATGATCTTCGGCGGCGCCAACACCTTCGCCACCGCCGTGCTGGGCAGCTTCCCGGTGCTGTTCGGCCTGTCCTTCGAGGCGGGCGTGTGGGCCATCCTCCTGGGCGTGGTGGTCGGCTCGCTGATCCTCGCGCCGATGGGCCTGTTCGGCCCGCTCAACGGCACCAATAACGCGGTCTCCTCGGGCGCCCACTTCGGCGTGCACGGGCGGATCGTCGGCTCCTTCCTCTCCCTGCTCACCGCCATCGCCTTCTTCTCCCTCTCGGTGTGGAGCTCGGGCGACGCGCTGATCGGCGGTGCCAAGCGCCTGATGGGCCTGCCGGAAACCGACCTGACCCTGGGCCTGGCCTACGGCCTGTTCGCGGTGCTGGTGCTGACGGTGTGCATCTACGGCTTCCGCTTCCTGTTGTGGGTCAACAAGGTGGCGGTGTGGAGCGCCAGCGCGCTGTTCCTGCTGGGCATCTTCGCCTTCGCCGGCCCCTTCGACGCCAGCTACGCCGGCTCGGTGCAGGTGGGCAGCGAGGGCTTCTGGGCCGCCTTCATCGGCGCCGCCCTGCTGGCCATGAGCAACCCGGTGTCCTTCGGCGCCTTCCTCGGTGACTGGGCGCGCTACATCCCCCGCGAGGCGAGCAAGGGCCGCATCATGCTGGCGGTGATCGGTGCGCAGCTGGCAACCCTGATCCCCTTCTTCTTCGGCCTGGTGACCGCCACCATCGTCGCCGTCCAGGCACCGGACTACATCGCGCAGAACAACTACGTCGGTGGCCTGCTGGCCGTCTCGCCGACCTGGTTCTTCCTGCCGGTGTGCCTGATCGCGGTGATCGGCGGCATGTCCACCGGCACCACTTCGCTCTACGGCACCGGCCTGGACATGTCCTCGGTGTTCCCGCGCCTGCTCAACCGCGTGCAGGCCACGGTGATGATCGGGCTGATGTCCATCGCCTTCATCTTCATCGGCCGCTTCGCCTTCAACCTGGTGCAGAGCGTGTCCACCTTCGCCGTGCTGATCATCACCTGCACCAGCCCCTGGATGGTGATCATGATCCTCGGCCTGGTGATCCGCCGTGGTTTCTACTGCCCGGACGACCTGCAGGTGTTCACCCGTGGCGAGACCGGCGGCCGCTACTGGTTCCACAACGGCTGGAACTGGCGCGGCATGGGCGCCTGGGTTCCCAGCGCGCTGGTGGGCCTGTGCTTCGTCAACCTGCCGGGGCAGTTCGTCGGCCCCCTGGGCGAGCTGGCCGGCGGCATCGACATCAGCCTGCCGGTGACCCTGGGCATGGCCGCCCTACTCTACCTGGCGCTGCTCAACCTGTTCCCCGAGCCCGCCGAGGTGTACGGCCCAAAGGGCCCGCGCTGGGTACGCGCAAAGCGCGCCCCCAGCGGCCTGGGCAATGCTGAAATCGCCTGATCCGCATCCCGTGCAGCGGTGGCCGGAGCCCGGCCGCCGGTGACTCGCCCAACCCGGGGCAACCGCCCCGGTGCTGCACACGCTACGTGCTACGCCAGGCCTGACCCGCCTGAACTACAACAATGAGAAAGAGAGAGCTGAACAATGGCCTTGGATATCTTCGTCGTACTGCTATACGTAGCCGCGATGCTCACCCTGGGCTGGTACGGCATGCGCCGCGCCAGGACCCGTGACGACTACCTGGTGGCCGGGCGCAACCTGGGGCCGGGCTTCTACCTCGGCACCATGGCCGCCACCGTGCTCGGCGGCGCCTCCACCATCGGCACCGTGCGCCTGGGCTACGTCCACGGCATCTCCGGTTTCTGGCTCTGCGGCGCCATCGGCCTGGGCATCGTCGGCCTCAGCCTGTTCCTCGCCAAGCCGCTGCTGAAGCTGAAGATCTACACCGTCACCCAGGTGCTGGAGCGCCGCTACAACCCCGCCGCGCGTCACGCCAGCGCCCTGATCATGCTGGTCTACGCGCTGATGATCGGCGCCACCTCGACCATCGCCATCGGCACCGTCATGCAGGTGCTGTTCGGCCTGCACTTCTGGGTCGCCATCCTCATCGGCGGAGGCGTGGTGGTGCTCTACTCCACCATCGGCGGCATGTGGTCGCTGACCCTGACCGACATCGTGCAGTTCCTGATCATGACCATCGGCCTGGTGTTCCTGCTGATGCCCATGTCCATCAGCGACGCCGGCGGCTGGAGCGCCATGATGGACAAGCTGCCCGCCAGCTACCTGGACTTCACCGCCATCGGCTGGGACACCATCGTCACCTACTTCCTCATCTACTTCTTCGGCATCTTCATCGGCCAGGACATCTGGCAGCGCGTGTTCACCGCCCGCAGCGAGGGCGTGGCCAAGGTGGCCGGCACCGCCGCCGGCCTCTACTGCATCCTCTACGGCCTGGCCGGCGCCCTGATCGGCATGGCCGCCAAGGTGCTGCTGCCGGACCTGGACAACGTCAACAACGCCTTCGCCAGCGTCGTCGAGCACAGCCTGCCCAACGGCATCCGCGGCCTGGTCATCGCTGCGGCCCTGGCCGCGCTGATGTCCACCGCCAGCGCCGGCCTGCTGGCCGCTTCCACCACCATCACCCAGGACCTGCTGCCGCTGCTGCGCAAAGGCCGTGAGAGCGGCAACGGCGACGTGCATGAGAACCGCGTCGCCACCCTGCTGCTGGGCCTGGTGATGCTCGGCATCGCCCTGGTGGTCAGCGACGTCATCAGCGCCCTGACCGTGGCCTACAACATGCTGGTGGGCGGCATGCTCATCCCGCTGATCGGCGCCATCTACTGGAAGCGCGCCACCACCGTCGGCGCCATCACCAGCATGGTCCTCGGCTTCGCCACCGTCCTCGCCTTCATGGTCATCGATGGCCTCGACGCCAACACCCCGATCTACTACAGCCTGGCGGTGGGCCTGGTCAGCTTCGTGCTGGTCAGCCTGCTGTCCCGTCGCCCGGCGGCCAGCACCAGCCTGGCCTGAGTTTGCGTGAACGGCCGCACCATCCCGGCGGCCACCCTTGAATTCCGGCCTGCGCCCGCAGGCCGGGATTCGTTTTATTCAAGACCGGAAGAGCAAGGAACCTGCCATGACCACCTGCGGTGAATTCCTCGTCAAGCAACTGCAAGCCTGGGGCGTCGACACCGTGTTCGGCATCCCCGGCGTGCACACCGTCGAGCTGTATCGCGGCCTGCCCGGCAGCGGCATCCGCCACATCACCCCGCGCCACGAACAGGGCGCCGGCTTCATGGCCGACGGCTACGCGCGCGTCTCCGGCAAGCCGGGCGTGTGCTTCATCATCACCGGCCCGGGCATGACCAACATCACCACCGCCATGGGCCAGGCCTACGCCGATTCCATCCCCATGCTGGTGATCTCCAGCGTCAACGAGCGTTCGCGCCTGGGGCTGGGCAACGGCTACCTGCACGAGCTGCCCAACCAGCGCGCCCTGGTGGCCGGCGTCGCCGCCTTCAGCCACACCCTGATGAACGTCGAGGAGCTGCCGGCCGTGCTGGCCCGCGCCTTCGCCGTGTTCGACAGCCAGCGCCCACGCCCGGTGCACATCGAGCTGCCGCTGGACATCATCACCGCGCCCGCCGAGCACCTGCAGGTGCAGCCCCGCCCTGCCCTCTCGCGCCCGGCCCCGGCCATGGCCCAGTTGCGCGAGGCCGCCAGCCGCCTGCGCAACGCCAAGCGCCCGCTGCTGCTGCTCGGCGGCGGCTGCGTCGAGGCCCAGGCGGAGGCCCGCGCCCTGGCCACCGCGCTGGACGCCCCCACCGCGCTGACCATCAACGCCAAGGGCCTGCTGCAACCCGACCACCCGCTGCTGGTGGGCAGCAACCAGTCGCTGGTTCCGGTGCGCCAACTGGCCCTGGAGGCCGACGTGGTGCTGGCCATCGGCACCGAGCTGGGCGAAACCGACTATGACGTGGTGTTCGACGGCAACTTCCGCATCGGCGGCGAGCTGATCCGCATCGACATCGACCCGCAGCAACTGGTGCGCAACCACACCCCGGCCCTGGCCATCCACAGCGATGCACGCCTGGCCATGCGCGTGCTGCTGGCCGAGCTGCCGGCGCGCGAAGCCAGCACCAGCAGCCCGGGCGCCCAGCGCGCCGCCGGGGTGCGCGCGCAACTGGCCGAGGACTTTTCCGGCTGGGCCCATTACCGCCAGCTGTTCGACTGCATCCTCGAGACCCTGCCGGACGCCCGCTTCGTCGGCGACTCGACCCAGACCGTGTACAGCGGCAACCACCTGGTGGAGCTGGAGGGCCCGCGCCGCTGGTTCAACGCCTCCACCGGCTACGGCACCCTGGGCTACGGCCTGCCGGCGGCCATCGGCGCCAAGCTGGCCGAACCGGACCGCCCGGTGATCAGCCTGATGGGCGACGGCGGCATCCAGTTCACCCTGCCGGAACTGGCCAGCGCCGTGGAAGCGCGGGTCGGCGTCATCGTGCTGCTGTGGAACAACCAGGGCTACGGCGAGATCAAGCGCTACATGGAACGCCGCGACATCACCCCGCTGGGCGTGGACATCTACACCCCAGACTTCATCGCCATCGCCCGCGGCTTCGGCTGCCAGGCCGAGAAGGCCCGCGACCACGCGCACCTGCAGGAACTGCTGCGCAATGCACCAAGCGACCGACCGTTGATCATCGAGGTGGCCGAGGCCGCGCCCTTTGCGCCGTGAAACCGGGCTCCCGGGCTGAAGCCCGGGCTACGTGCGGGGGCGTTTCGCGAATGAATTCGCTCCCACAGTCGTAGAGTGGAGGTCGCTCTTTACCTCCACCAGGCGGAGCAGGGTGCGGCACAGGCCCATGCTGGAATCGCCACCGCCATGGCCCGCACCGGACAGGTATGCTGCCCCCACAACCACAACAAGGGAGCCCCCGATGAAGATCGTCAGCCGAGACCGCTGGTTCGAGGTCGAGCATCTCTACGACGGCGTCAGCCTGATCAGCGAGCCCTATGTGAGGCCCTTCTACCGCTGCAACCTGTGGCACGTGCAGGGCCGCGACCGCGACGTGCTGGTGGATTCGGGCTCAGGCCTGGTCAGCCTGCGCGAGCAGCTGCCCTGGCTCACCGAGCGGCCGCTGCTGGCGGTGGCCAGCCATACCCACTTCGACCATATCGCCGGGCACCACGAGTTCGACGAACGCCTGGTGCACCCCGCCGAGGCGGACATCCTCGCCGCACCGGACGGCGACAACACCCTGGCCCGCGCCTTCGTCGGCGACGAGATGTTCGAGGCGCACCCGGACTGCCCGCTGTGCTACGCCGAGTACCGCGTCAAGGCGGCGCCGGCCACGCGGCTGATCGAGGAAGGCGATGTGCTGGACCTGGGGGACAGGACACTCGAAGTGCTGCACACCCCCGGGCATTCACCCGGCGGCATCAGCCTGTGGGAAGAGCGGACCGGCACCCTGTTCAGCGGCGATATCGTCTATGACGGGCCGCTGATCGAGGACGCCTACCACTCGAGTCTGGATGACTACGCGAAGAGCCTCGCACGGCTGCGCGACCTTCCGGTTCGCACCGTGCATGGCGGGCATTTCCCGAGTTTTTCCGGGGAGCGTCTGCGCGAACTGATCGGTGCCTGGTTCAAGGCGCACGACTGACCGCGCAAGGCGCTGCGGAACCGGCGCCCTAGCGGCGCCGACGCTGCTCGGCCAGGCGACGTTGCTCGTCGCTGCGAACGGGGATGGGTTGCAGGCGCGGACGCTCGGTCAGCCCTAGGGTCACGGACAACTGCCAGGCAATATGGCTCAGCCAAGCTTTCATGGGCCCCTCCAGTCGATCAAAAGGTTGGTCGGGCGGCCCGAGACAGGTTGGCCGCCCTCGGCGAACGGAACGATTCCGCTGCCAAGTACAGAGTAGTCCTGCCACGCCAAAGCGAAAATGCCCTGGATCAAATTTCCCCCCGGGGCATGGCGTGGATTTATCACAGGCTGTTTCCGGCGCTGCCCAGGGCACGCAGCCTAGCCCTGGAGCGCGCCGTGCTCGGCCGGGTGGAGCGGATCGGCTGGCGGCAGCTCCCCGGCACGGGCGAAGCCGGCCAGGACGATCACCAGGAACAGCCCGGCGGCAAGGCTGAAGACGACGTTGAGGGGATTGGGCTCGCCCATGGCTCGGTCCTTTTCGTGTGAGGGGCACACTGCATCGACCGGGCCCTGCCAGCAGGGTTCAGGGAATATTTCTGCAACGCCGGCAGCCCCGTCCCAGAGCGCCGGGACGGGCCTGCCGCTGCGTCAGCCGCGTGCCTTCACCGCGCGCTGGTTGGAGAGGTAGAGATCGTCCGCCTGCAACGCCTCACCGGCGGCCAGGGCGGCGAGCCATTGCTCGGTGCTGGCCACGGCGGCGAAACCGGTGTGGGAGACCAGGGTGAACACTCGGTGGATCTCCTCGGCGCTGGCCGAGCCGAAGGCGTTGGCGAAGGGCACCGAGCCGGTGGCATCGTGCAGCAGCTCGACGTTCCAGCCTTCATGGCAGGCCTGGCGGGCGGTGGATTCGTCGCAGTGCTGGGTCATGTAGCCGACGATGGTCAGGGTGTCGATGCCGCGCTCGCGCAACCAGGGGCCCAGGTCGGTGCCGGTCAGGGCGCTGGGGAAGTCCTTCTGCACCCGATGGTCATGGGCGCGGTCGGCCACCAGCGGGTGCAGTTCGGCGCCACGGCTGCCCCGGGCGAAGATCGGCGAATCCTCCGGCGCCAGGTGCTGCACCAGCACCACGGGGATGCCGGCGGCGGTGGCGGCGTCCATCGCCCGGCCGATATTGGCCAGGGACTGGTCCACGGGCGGGTATTCGATCAGCAGATCGCCGCTGACGTATTCGTTCTGCACATCGATGACGATCAGCGCACGCTTCGGCTGGGACATGGTGGAGCTCCTTGTTGTGGGTGGGTTGGTGCGCATTCTTCGCCCTGACGACCCCAGCCGGTGAGTGGCCCAACTGCCAACTTCCGCTAATATCGGGCCAACCCCGAGGAGCCCCCGCCCATGCAGGAACACGTGATAGTCGTGGTCGCGTTCGACCGCATCATCCCCTTCCACCTCTCCGTGCCCTGCCTGGTGTTCGGCGAGACCTGCCCGGAGATGGCGCCCTTCGACCTGCGCGTGTGCGCCGCCGAAGCGGGGCCCTTGCGCACCACGGCGGGCTTCACCATCGCCGTCGAACTGGGCCTGGAGGCCATCGCCAGCGCCGACACGGTGATAGTGCCGAGCTGGCGCCACCCCGATGAACGCCCGCCGCAGGCCCTGCTGGACGCCCTGGTCGCCGCCCACGCGCGCGGGGCGAAGCTGGTCGGCCTGTGCCTGGGCGCCTATGTGCTGGCCGAAGCCGGCCTGCTCGACGGCCGTCGCGCCACCACCCACTGGGCCTGGGCCCGCGACTTCGCCGAGCGCTACCCGCAGGTGCAGCTGGACCCGGACGTGCTCTACCTCGAAGACGGCGAACTGCTCACCTCGGCCGGTACCGCTGCCGGCATCGACTGCTGCCTGCACCTGCTGCGCCAGCATTGCGGCGCCGAGACCGCCAACCGCGTGGCCCGGCGCCTGGTGGTGCCGCCCCACCGCCAGGGCGGCCAGGCGCAGTTCATCGAGCAACCCCTGCCCACCAGCCCGCGCGACGACCGCCTCACCTGCGTGCTGGACTGGGTGCGCAGCAACCTGGAGCAGGAGCACAGCCTCGACAGCCTGGCCCAGCGCGTGCTGATGAGCCGGCGCACCTTCAGCCGCCACTTCCGCCAGCTCACCGGCAGCACCCTCGGCGACTGGCTGCTGGCCGAGCGCCTGGCCCTGACCCAGCGCCTGCTGGAGAGCACCGACCAGAGCGTGGAGAAGATCGCCACCCTCGCCGGTTTCGGCTCCCCCGTCTCCCTGCGCCACCACTTCGGCCGTGCCTTCGGCGTCTCGCCCTCGGCGTGGCGGCAGAGTTTCCAGGGGAGTGTGGCGTAGCCCCGTAATCGGCTCACCGTAGGTTGGCGCCGAGCACAGCGAGGCCCAACGCTGGGTATCGGGCCTCGTGCAAGGGTCGGGTCTTATCGCGGATGAATCCGCTCCCACGATCTGGCAGCGCTGAGCGAATGAACTGGCTCTGTCTGCATTAGCTGTTGTGGTTCTAAAACAAGGGCTTAAGCACGGTGCTTTCCAGGCATTTATGACTCCTTGTCACGCCCACCGCGTGGGTTTCGCTTCGCTCTACACCACCCTACGGAAGCGACTACGGCCCGAGCGTGATGCGCACATTGATGAAAGTTCTGGCGAAGACGTTGGAGCAGCGGCCAAATGCCCCTTTCAGGAGGCCGAGCGCAATCGTCGTGTAGGGGGTTGAGCGACATGGATGTCGCGAGAGCCGCGATGGGCCAGGGATGGCCCTTCGCGGCGTGCCCCTGGAACGATGATGGAGCGAGGGAAGTCTGGCGAAGCCAGACCCGTATGCAGGGGCGAGCGCTTTTGGTTCCTTTTAAGGCGATTGTTAAAAGGGACTCGCCCGGGGGGCGAAACCATAAGCACCAACAAAACTCGGCAATCAGTTGGGCTCAAATCCTCTAGCAACACTTAACGCAGACATAGCCAATGAATTCGCCCCTACAGGCAATGATTACGCGGGTTGCATGGGCTCTACGTCCATCACCTCGATCCAGGCCTTGAGGTTGGCGCCGAGCATGCCCTTGCGCCACATCAGCCAGGTGGTGGTGTGGTCGAAGGGTTCGGCCAGGTGATGCACCGCCACCGCTTCGCGGCCGGGCAGGGTCTGCAGCATGGACAGCGGCATCAGCGCCACGCCGCCACCGGCGACCACGCAGGCGAGCATGCTGTGGTAGGACTCGATCTCCATGATCTGCCCCATGGGCACCCGCGCGGCGGCGAACCAGCTTTCGATGCGTTTGCGGTAGGAACAGCGCGGGCGGAAGCTGTATACCGCCTCGCCCAGCACATCCGCCGCCGACGCCACCGGGGCGTGGCCGAGGCTGGTGATGAGCACCAGGGTTTCCTCGAACAGCGGCAGGCCGTCCAGCTCGGCGTAGTCCATGGGGCCGTCCACCAGCGCCGCGTCCAGCTTGCCGCTGACCAGGCCCTCGATCAGCTCGCCGCTGGGCAGCGTCTGCACTTGCAGGTTGACCGCTGGCCAGGCCCGGTGGAAGCGCGCCAGCATCCCCGGCAGGTGGATGGCGGCGGTGCTGTACATGGAGCCGATGACGAAGTCGCCCGCCGGCTCGCCACCCTTGAGTGCCGCCTCCGCCTCGGCCTGCAGTTTGAACATGCGCTCGGCGTAGCCCAGCAGCACCTTGCCCGCGGCGGACAGCTGCAGGCGTTGGCGCTCGCGGAGGAATAGGTCCACGCCCAGGGCTTCCTCCAGCTGGCGCAGGCGGGTGGACAGGTTCGACGGCACGCGGCTCATGCGCACCGCGGCCTTGGCGATGGAGCCTTCCTCGGCGACCGCCTGGAAGATGCGCAGCTGGCTGAGTTCCATGGAAAGCATTCTCTTTAGTTGAACAAGTTGTTCTTTATTATTCGTTTTAACTGAACAAGTCAAAACCCTAGCATGGCTTCCATCGCCACCCTGGAGGCCGCCATGTCGCCCATCATCCGCATCCTCGCCAGCATCCTCGCCCTGTTCGTTGCCATGGGCGTGGGGCGCTTCTCGCTCACCCCGCAGTTGCCGCACCTGATCGCCGAAGGCCAGGTTGACCTCACCGGCGCCGGGCTGATCGCCGCCGCCAACTACCTCGGCTACCTGGTGGGTGCCCTCGATGCCCTGCGCGCCACCGCGCCCGAGCAGGCACGGCGCCGCCTGTTCGGTGGGCTCTGGGCCGGCGTCGCCATCACCCTCGCTTCCGCCTGGGCATTCGGCTTCTGGCCCCATGTGGCGCTGCGCTTCGCCGCCGGCGTGGCCAGCGCCTGGGTGCTGGTGGTGCTCACCGCCCTGGCCGCCCAGGTGGCGGTGCAGGCCGGTCGACCACGCCTGGCCGGGCTGATCTTCACCGGGCCGAGCCTGGGCGTGCTGGCCACCGGGCTGATGGCCTTGGCGCTCAACCTGCTGGGCCAGGGTTCGTCCAGCGCCTGGCTGCTGTATGGCGTCACCTCGCTGGTGCTGACCGCAGCCATCCACCCGCTGCTGCCGCGTCCGCAGGCCCGCGCCGATACCGCGCCGCAACAGACGGGCCCGCGGCCAAAGGCCTTCTACCCGCTGCTGGTGGCGTACTCGCTGGTGGGCATCGGCTACATCATCCCCGCCACCTTCCTTTCGCAGATGGCCGCCGCGCAGTTCTACGGCCAGTGGCTGGCCGACCTGTTCTGGCCCGCCTTTGGCCTGGTCGCCACCCTCGGCGTGCTGCTGGTAAGCCTGCGCCGCCCGGGTTCCGGCAACACCGGCCGCTGGCTGGTGGGCGCGCTCTGGCTGCAGGCGCTGGGGGTGCTGGCCTGCCTGTTCCCGGGCATGGCCGGGCTGGCGCTGGGGGTGATCTTCTGCGGTGGGCCCTTCCTCGCCAGCATGCTGCTGGTGATGCAGCGGGCCCGGGAGATCGACCCGCTGGGCCACGCCCGCAATGTCGGCCTGCTCACCGCCGGCTTCGCCCTCGGTCAGCTCGGCGGCCCGCTGCTGGCGGCCCTGAGCAGCCACTTCAGCGGTGGCCTGCGCCCCGCCCTGCTGCTCGCCGCCGGCGCCCTGCTGCTGGCGGGTGGCTTGATGCTCAAGGCGCGGGAAGAGGTGAAGGTGGAAACCGTGGCGGCGTGCCGGGGGTAAGCGAGTGATAACCGGCTGATCCGCATCGATGGGTTTCGTGCCTCTACCCATCCTACAAAGGCGCAGACGCACACCCGTAGGATGGCGTAGAGCGAAGCGAAACCCATGCGGTGGCGCGCCCACAAGGTGACGACCGGCCCGGCCCCGTTGGGCCTCGCTGCGCTCGGCGCCAACCTACGGTGCCGAGTGGTGGTAGGTCGGGTGCAACCCGACAGGGCTCGGCACGGTGGCGACGCGGGTTTCACCCGCCCTACGGGGACCCCTTGCGCAGCGCGCTCCCGGGCTGAAGCCCGGGCTACAGGTTGCCTGCTACGGCGTCGCTGGGAAGGCGTCGCGCTCTTCCTCGCGCAGGGTGAGCACGCGGTAGCCGGTTTCGGTGACCAGGATGGTGTGCTCGAACTGGGCCGAGAGGCTGCCGTCGCGGGTGATGACGGTCCAGCCGTCGGCGAGGGTGCGGACGCTGCGGCGGCCCTGGTTGATCATCGGTTCGATGGTGAAGGTCATGCCCGGCTGCAGGCGCAGGCCCGTGCCGGGGTGGCCGACGTGGACCACCTGCGGGCTTTCGTGCATCTGCCGGCCGATGCCGTGGCCGCAGTACTCGATCACCACCGAGTAGCCCGCCTCCTCGGCACGGCTCTGGATGGCGTGGCCGATGTCGCCCAGCGTGGCGCCGGGGCGCACCAGGCGGATGGCGTCGTAGAGGCACTGCTGGGTGGTGTGCACCAGGCGCCGGGCGTCGTCGCTGATGGTGCCGAGGCAGTACATCTTGCTGGTATCGCCGTAGAAGCCGTCCTTGATCACCGTGACGTCGACATTGACGATGTCGCCCTCCTGCAGCACCTCCTCCGCCGAGGGCCAGCCATGGCAGACCACCTGGTTGACCGAGGTGTTGACGGTGAAGGGGTAGCCGTACTGGCCCTTGCTGCCGGGGATGGCCTGCAGGGTTTCGACGATGTAGCGCTCGGCGAAGGCGTCGATCTGCGCAGTGGTGACACCGGGGACGATGAAGTCATCCAGCGCCTCCAGCACCCGCGCGGCCAGGCGGCCGGCGACGACCATGCGCTCGATCTCGGCAGCGTTCTTGAGGGTGACCTTGCTCACTCCACCGCCTCCACCGGCGGCGTGGCGGAGAGCTCCAGCTCGCGGGCCTCTTCCATCAGGCGCTTGATGATGTCGGCGTAGGTCAGCTCCGGCTGGGCCTCGGCGAGCATGCCGATGCGCATCCAGTGCTCGGCCTGGGCGTTGATGGAGCGGGACATGGCGCGGCAGGCGATGCGCGCCTCTTCGTGCAGTACATCGGAAATCTTGACGATACCCATGGCAATCGATCCATATACGAAACGCTACATAACATAGCATTTCATTTTGGAATCGCAAATGAGAAAGGGCCGCAGTGCGGCCCTTCTTTGTTGCGTCCCATCACCTGCAGCAGTGATGGGTTTCGCTTCGCTCTACGCCATCCTACGGGCATGGGAGCGAGCGCATTAGGTACCGGTCTTGATCTTGGTCCAGGTGCGGGTACGGATGCGTTCCAGCTTGGGCGGCAGCATCTCCACCGAGAACAGCTTGGCCTGCACCTCCGCCGGCGGGTAGACGTTGGGGTTGTCACGCAGGGTGGCGGAGATGAGCCCGTCCGCCGCCTGGTTGGGGTTGGCGTAGGCCACGTGGTCGGAGATGGGCGCCACCACTTCCGGGCGCAGCAGGTAGTTGAGGAAGGCGTGGGCCTGCTCGACGTTCTGCGCGTCCCTGGGGATGGCCAGCACGTCGAACCAGGCGGCGGTGCCTTCCTTGGGAATGCGGTACTCCACCTTCACCCCGTTGCCGGCTTCCTCGGCGCGGGCGGCGGCCTGCATGGCGCCGCCGGACCAGGCCAGGGCGACGCAGATTTCGCCGTTGGCCAGGTCGCTGACGAACTTCGAAGAGCTGAAGTAGGTGACGCTCGGGCGCAGGCGGGTGAGCAGTGCCTCGGCCTTGGCGTAGTCGTCGGGGTTGCGGCTGTTGGGCGGCAGGCCCAGGTAGTGCAGCACCTCGGGGATCACCTCGGTGGGCGAGTCGAGGAAGGCCACGCCGCACTGCTTGAGCTTGGCCAGGTTGTCGGGGTTGAAGATCAGCTCCCAGGAATCCACCGGCGCATTCTCGCCCAGTACCGCGCGCACCTTGTCGAGGTTGTAGGCGATGCCGTTGGTGCCCCACATGTAGGGCATCACGTACTGGTTGCCCGGGTCCTTGGCGGCCAGCACCTTGAGCAGCGCCGGGTTGAGGTTCTTCCAGTTGGGCAGCTTGCTCTTGTCCAGGGGCTGGAACACACCGGCCTTCATGTAGTTGGGCAGGAAGCCGTCGCTGGGCACCACCAGGTCGTAGCCGGAGTGGCCGGAGAGCAGCTTGGCCTCCAGCACCTCGTTGCTGTCGTAGACGTCGTACTTGGGGGTGATGCCACTGTCCTTGCGGAAGTTCTCCAGGGTGTCCGGGGCGATGTAGTCGAACCAGTTGTAGATGCGCACCACCGGCTCGGCGGCGGCGTTGAAGGAGGCGCCCAGCAGCGCCAGGGCGACGAGATGGCGGGCGTTCATCGGGCCACCTCTTCATAGCCTTGCAGCACGTTGACGGCGTTCACCCCGATGGCCTCAACCGCGTAGCCGCCTTCCATGATGAAGAGCGTGGGCAGGCCGAGGGCGGCGATGCGCCGGCCCATGGCCAGGTAGTCGGGCGAGTCCAGCTTGAACTGGGAGATGGGGTCGTCCTTGTAGGTGTCGACGCCGAGGGAGATCACCAGCGCATCGGGCGCGTAGGCGGCGATCTTGCGGCAGGCGTCTTCCAGGGCGGCGGCCCAGCCGTCCCAGCCGGTGCCGTGGGGCAGCGGGTAGTTGTGGTTGCAGCCCGCGCCGGCGCCCTCGCCGCGTTCGTCGGCGTGGCCCAGGTAGTAGGGGTATTCCACCAGCGGGTCGCCGTGGATGGAGGCGAAGAGCACGTCGTCGCGGCTGTAGAACAGCTCCTGGGTGCCGTTGCCGTGGTGGTAGTCGACATCGAGGATGGCCACGCGGCGCGCGCCTTGGTCGATAAAGGCCTGGGTGGCGATGGCGGCGTTGTTGAAGAAGCAGTAGCCGCCCATGAAGTCGCTGCCGGCGTGGTGGCCCGGCGGGCGGCACAGGGCGAAGGCGGTGCTGGCGCCGTTGCGCATGTGGTCCTGGGCGGTGAGCGCGACCTGCGCCGAGCTGTACACGGCCTGCCAGGTGCCGGCAGTGATGGGCGCCTCGGTGTCGAAACAGTAGTGGCCGAGCTGGCCGTGCAGCGCCGTGGGGATGGGGCCGTCGCGGCGCAGGCGGCGCGCGGGGAAGGTGCTCGGCAGCATGTCGCAGCTGTGGCCCTCGGCGGCCCAGCGCGCCCAGGCGCCCTTGAGGAAGTCCACGTAGGCGGCGTCGTGCACCCGCAGGATGGGTTCCAGGCCGAAGTCACGGGGCTCGATCACCTCCCCCAGCGCCTGGTGGCGCACTCGCGCCAGCACGGTGTCCGCGCGGCTGGGCATCTCGAAACAGGGCTGGAGCTTGCCATCCACCAGTTCGGACTGGCCGAAATGGAGACGGTGGTCGTCGCTGTACACGGTCAGCATGCCGGGAACCTCATCTTGTTATTGGTGGATGGATTCTGTGGCGGATCGAGGCCCCTTGCGCAGGGGGACGGGCGGCCAATAGGGGATCGAAATGGCCAATCTGACTGGCCGCGATGTAACTCGTAGGATGGGTAGAGCGAAGCGAAACCCATGCTGCCGATGCGACAGGCCGGCGCAATGTCTTGCCCGCTTGCAGCCGCGCAATGATGGGTTTCGCGGGGCTCTACCCATCCTACAAAAACTACAGGCTGCGCTCGGCGCCGATCGATGCGTAGGGTGGATGGCGCTCTTTTCATCCACCGGCGGTGTTGCCGGAAGGCACGGGGACGAGCGACCTGCAACAGAGCGCCTTTGTAGGTCGGGTGCAACCCGACGGGGCGTACACGAAGGCAATGTGTGAGGGCGGAGTACAGAAGCGGTGGGCTGAAGCGGAGCGCCGCCCGGCCCACCCTACATACTGGTGGATTCAGCGCGATTGGGGGCTCCGTTTGGTGGATGGGAGAAGCGCCATCCACCCTACACCCCCGGGTGGTCTGTGCCGGGGCTCAGCCGCGGAACTGGCTGGGGGGTTGGCCGCTCCAGCGCTGGAAGGCGTGGCGCAGGCTGGCGGTTTCGCTGAAGCCGAGTTCCTCGGCGATGCGGTAGATGGGCAGCTCGCCCTGTTGCAGCAGTTCCTTGGCGCGGGCGAAGCGCAGGTCGTCGAGCAGTTGCTGGTAGCTGGTCTGCTGCTGGGCCAGGTGGCGGCGCAGGCTGCGGGCGGAGCAGTTCATGGCGCGGGCCAGTTCCTCCAGCCCCGGCGGCGCAGCCAGGCGCTGGGCGAGCAGGTCGCGCACGCGCTCCAGCCAGGCGCGGCGGGTGGCGAATTCGGCGTTCTGCCGGCGGCACTGTTCGAGCATTTCCCGGTGGGTGACCGGGTCGGCCAGGGGCAGCGGACGTTCCAGCCATTGGCGGGGGAAGCCGAAGCCGCTGCGCGCACGGCCGAAGCGCGGGGCGCGGTCGAAGGCCTGGCGGTAGAGCGGCGCGGCGCCGGGGGGCTCAGGGTAGTCCAGCTCCAGCGCGGCCACCGGCAGCGGCTGACCGAGCAAGTCGGCACAGGTCACCCGCAGCGAGCCGAGGCAGAGTTCGGTGTTGAAGGGTTTCAGCGCCTCGCGCTCGCCGTAGCCGCTGGCCAGCAGCCAAGCCAGGTCGCCCTCCTCCACCAGGCGCAGGTGGAAGTAGGTGCCCAGCAGCACCGGGTAGCCCAGGCCGATGCGCAGGGCCTCGCCCAGGGTCGGCGCCGAGAGCAGCGCGTAGCCCAGCAGGCCGTAGGCGGAGATGCGCGTGCGCTGGCCCAGCTCCAGCCCCAGCGCCGGGGTGTCGGCGAGGCGCAGGGCATTGGCGAACACCTGCTGCTCCTGCCCGGGGTTGATCAGCCGCTGCAGGGCGCGCAGGTCGTCCTCGGTGATGCCGCTGCCTTCCAGCAGGCTGGCGGCGTCGATGCCGCGCTCACCGAGGCAGGCCACGGTGAGCGTCGACATGTGCAGCGAGTTGAGCCAGGTGGCCCGGGAGAACAGCGAGTCGCCCATGGCCTTCAGGCCGTCACTGGATGGAATCCGGGCGTTCCTTGCGCCGGTAGGGGAAGACGTCGATTACCTTGCCGGCGCGGATGGCGTCCTGGAGGCTCTTCCAGTAGTCGGCGTCGTAGAGGTCGCCGTGCAGCTGGTTGAACAGCTTGCGCTGGCCGAGATCGGCGAACAGGAAGCGCGGGAACTCCTCGGGGAACACGTCGTGCGGGGCCACCGAGTACCAGGGCTCGGAGGACATCTCGTCCTCGGGGTAGCGCGGCGGCGGGATGAAGCGGAAGTTGACCTCGGTGAGGTAGCTGATCTCGTCGTAGTCGTAGAACACCACGCGGCCGTGGCGGGTGACGCCGAAGTTCTTCAGCAGCATGTCGCCGGGGAAGATGTTGGCGGCGGCCAGCTGCTTGATGGCCAGGCCGTAGTCGTCCAGCGCCTCGCGTACCTGGGGTTCGCTGGCGCTTTCCAGGTAGATGTTCAGCGGGGTCATGCGGCGCTCGGTCCAGCAGTGGCGGATGAGCACGGTGTCGCCTTCCAGCTCGACGGTGGAGGGTGCCACCTCCAGCAGCTCGGCCAGGCATTCGGGCTCGAACTTGGCCTTGGGGAAGCGGAAGTCGGCGAACTCCTGGGTGTCGGCCATGCGCCCGACGCGGTCGACGCTCTTCACCAGGCGGTACTTCTCGATCACGGTGTTGCGGTCGACGTTCTTCGACGGCGAGAAGCGGTCCTTGATGATCTTGAACACGGTGTTGAAGCCCGGCAGCGTGAACACGCTCATGACCATGCCGCGCACGCCCGGCGCCATGATGAAGCGGTCGTCGGTGTTGGCCAGGTGGTTGATCAGGGCGCGGTAGAACTCCGACTTGCCGTGCTTGTAGAAGCCGATGGAGGTGTACAGCTCGGCGATGTGCTTGCCCGGCAGGATGCGCTTGAGGAAGCTGACGAACTCCGCCGGCACCGGCACGTCCACCATGAAGTAGGAGCGGGTGAAGGAGAAGATGATCGAAACGTCGGCTTCGTCGGTGATCAGCGCGTCCACCTGGATGCCCTTGCCCTCGCGGTGCAGCAGCGGAATGACCAGCGGCCACTGCTCGTCGCGGGTGTAGATGCGGCCCACCAGGTAGGCGCCCTTGTTGCGGTAGAGGGTGGAGGAGAACAGCTCGACGCAGAGCTCCGGGTCCTTGATCACCCAGTCCGGCAGGCTGTCGCGCAGCTGGGCCACCAGGCGTTCGAGGTCGCGGTCCAGGTCGTCGAAGGGCACGGCGAAGCGGTAGTCGTCGAGGACCTGCAGCAGCGCCGCCTTGAGGTCGCCGCGCGGGTGGTAGCTGCGGGTCTGCGGGGCACGCTCATGGGCGCGCAGGGACGGCCGCGTGGTGTGGATGAACATGCAGCCGTCGCTGATCTGGTCATGGCTGAACAGGCCGCAGAAGATCGAGTTGAACCAGGTTTCCGAGAGTTCGTCGTCGAAGCGCAGGTCGATCAGCTTGATGTAGGCGCTCTTGACCAGCGGCCAGAGCTGCACGTCCAGCAGCACCTCTTCATCGAAGGCGCCGCGCAGGCGCTCGCTGACTTCGCTGACCTTTTCTTCGTAGAGGGCGATCCGCGCGGCGGCCGCCTGCTGGATCTCCTGCCATTGCGCCTGCTCGAAGCGGGCACGGGCGCCGTCGGTGATCTGACGGAAATGTTCACGGTAGTCGTCGAAACCATCGAGGATCAGTCGCGCGATATCTGCGGCCGGCCATTGCTGCGCCATGGGGAACACTCAGCTGGGAATTCGGAAGACGGAGCTTAGCCACAGCCCGCGCCGAAAAAAAGCTCCCGCTGCATCGGCCCCGGCCGGACCGCTTGCGACCGGCCGGTCACAGGCTCAGGCCAGGCCCCGTGCAGCGAGGAACGTCGCCAGGTAATCGATGAACGCCAGCACCTTGCCGGTGGCCCGGCGATGGCTGGGGTAGACGGCGAGGATCTGGTCACCGAAGGCGTCCGGGTCGATCTCGTGGTCGGGCAGCAGGCGCACCAGGCGGCCGTCGGCGATGTAGGGGGCCGCGCTCCACAACGGGGTGTGCAGCACGCCGACACCGGCCAGGGCATTGGCCAGCAGCAGGTCGTAGTTGTCGCTTTCCAGCCGCGGCGCGGCGGGCTGGGCCAGGCGCGTGCGCTGGCCGTCGCACTCCACCCACCAGTACTGCCGGCTCAGCGCCGGGTGGCGGTAGGCCAGCCAGTCGTGGCGCTCGAGGTCATCGAGCGTCGGCACGCCCTTGCGTGCCAGGTAGGCGGGGCTGGCGCACAGGGCCAGGCGGTTGCGCCCGACGACCCGGGCGATGAGCCCCGGCAGGTCGCTCTGCCCTTCGCGCAGGGCCAGGTCGTAGCCCGCCTCCACCAGGTCGACGAAGGCGTCGCACAGATCGACCCGCAGGCTGATCTGCGGGTAGGCGGCGAGGAAGCCGGCGCAGACGTCATCGAGAAAGGCGCGGCTGAAGGCCAGGGGCGCGGTCATCCGCAGGCTGCCCTGCAAGCCGTGCTGCAGCTGGCCGATTTCTTCGCCGACGTCGTGCAGGCGCTGCAGCAGCTGGCGCGCGGTGTCCAGGTAGAGGCGCCCCGCTTCGGTGAGGACGATGCGCCGGGTGCTGCGCTCGAACAGGCGCGCGCCCAGCTCGGCCTCCAGGTGGCTGACGGCCTTGGTCAGGGCCGAGGGAGTCTTGCCCAGTTGCTCGGCGGCACGGCTGAAGCTGCCCTGTTCGGCGGTAGCGACGAACATGGCGATGGCACCGAGCTTGTCCATGGTTTTTCCATTCAGGCAAAAGGGTTTTGCACGCTGCCGGCGTTCTGCCAGCCCCGGGGAGCCGCTAGTCTCGCTGGCAGACCGATAAAAACAAAGGGGGGAGCCCGTGAAAAACTTCGTTCCACGACTACTGGCCGCTGCGGTGGCTTTTTCCTCGATGGAAGCCATGGCCGGGGCCGATATGGTGCTGTTCAACGGCAAGGTGTTCACCGCCGACAAGGCCCGGCCCATGGTGCAGGCCATCGCCGTGGAGAACGGCAAGGTGCTGGCGGTGGGCAGCGATGCCGAGATCCAGGCCCTGGCGGACGCCTCCACCCAACGCATCGACCTGGCCGGCAAGGCGCTGATGCCGGGTCTGATCGACACCCACTCCCACGCCATCTTCGGCGGCCTGGAGATGTCCACCGCCAACATGGGCGATGAGCAGGTGAGCCTGGAGGAACTGGAAAAACGCCTGCGCGGCTGGCGCGACGACGGCACCGCGCGCCACGGCGACACCCTCAACGTGGCGGGCATGACCTCCGCCTACTGGGCCCAGGCCGACGCCATGGGCCAGCGTTTCGACCAAGGTGAGTGGGCTGAGGTGCCCATCGTCTTCGTCGGCAGCGACCACCACACCGCCTGGGCCAACGCCGCCATGCGCAAGCGCGCCGGCATCGATGCCAAGCTGGTCGCCGCCCTGCCAGAGGCCGAGCGCGGCACCATCGGCCTGGGCAAGGATGGCGAGCCCAACGGCTTCCTGGTGGACGCCGGCTGGGACCGCGTCGCCGCCGTGCTGCCGCCCATCGACCCGGCCCTGCTGCTGCGCGCCGGCGAGAACGCGGTGCGCACCAACAACAGCCTGGGCATCACCGCCTGGATGGACCCGGCCGCCAACGGCGCCCCCGGCGAACCGCTGTTCGCCCTCAAGCCCACGGAGAAGTCCGTCGGCGTGCTGCCGGTGTACAAGGCGCTGGCCGAGAAAGGCGAGCTGACCGCCCACGTCGCCGCGCTGCTGGTGGCCCACCCGAAGAGCCGCCCCGCCGACCTGGACACCCTGGAGAAGGTGCGCCAGCAGTTCCAGAGCATCGACAACCTGAGCCTGCCGGGGATCAAGATCTTCGCCGACGGCGTGCTGGAGTACCCGGCGCAGAGTGCGGCGCTGATCGACCCCTACAGCAACAGCCACAAGCAGGGCGAGCTGCTGATCGACCCGGCGCACTTCGGCGAGCTGGTCAGCGCGGCGGACGCACGCGGCTGGCTGGTGCACATCCACGCCATCGGCGACCGCGCGGTGCGCGAGGCGCTCAACGGCATCGAGCAGGCACGCAAGGACCGGCAGAGCGGCGTGGTGCATTCCATCACCCACCTGCAACTGGTCAACCCCAAGGAGTTCGCGCGCTTCAAGCCGCTCAACGTGATCGCCTCCATGCAGCTGCTGTGGGCCGCCGGTGACGACTACACGCTGGACATGGTCAAGCCCTACGTCAGTGCCTTCGCCTTCCGCTACCAGTACCCGGCCCACTCGCTGCTGCAACAGGGCGCGACCATCGCCGGCGCCAGCGACTGGCCGGTGTCCTCGCCCAACCCCTGGGCGGCCATGGCCCAGGCGGTGACCCGCGAAGGCGAGAAAGGCGTGCTCAACGCCGAGGAGCGCCTGGACCGCGAGACCATGTTCTACGCCTACACCCTCAACGCCGCCCGGACCATCGGCCAGGAGAAGAGCATCGGCTCGCTGGCCGCCGGCAAGCAGGCCGACTTCATCGTCCTCGACCGCGACGTGTTCAAGGTGGACGCCAAGGCCCTGGCCGAAACCCAGGTGCTCAAGACCTACTTCGGCGGCCGCGAGATCTACGCCCCCGCCCCATAACAACAACTGCACCACCGGTGATGCCTGGCCCCCGCTGCATGGGGGTCGGGCGGAGCCTTGCCCTTCATCTGCCCATAACAACCACAAGATCGGGAATCCACCATGAAGCGTTCCACCACCACCCTCCTCCTCGCCGGCCTCGCGCTGGCCCCGCTGCGCAGCCAGGCCGCGCTGCCGATCACCGACGACTTCGCCGTCGCGGTCGACCTCAACCTGGCCAGCGACTACCGCACCCGCGGCATCTCGCAGACCCAGGGCGACCCCGCCATCCAGGCCGGCGCCACGCTGCTGCACTCCAGTGGCCTGTACGCCGGCGCCTGGACCTCCAACGTCGACTTCGGCTTCGGCCTCAAGACCCGCCAGGAAGTGGACTACTACGCCGGCTGGTACTGGCAGGCCACGGACGATGTGAGCCTGGACCTGGGCGTGATCAAGTACGCCTACCCGAAGGAGAGCCAGTTCAACCAGAGCGAGGTGTACGCCATCCTCAGCGCCTACGGTTTCAAGGCCGCCGCCTATTACTCGGACGACGCGCCGAACATCATCGGCGAGGACCAGGACACCCTCTACACCTGGGTCGGCTACGAGACCCAGCTGCCCCTGGAGGTGGGCCTGGAGTTGCGCTACGGGCGCATGGACTTCAAGGACCCGCTGTTCTGGTCGCGCAGCGGCACCGGCAGCGAGTCGTACCGCGAGTGGGAAGCCAAGCTGACCCGCGACTTCCTCGGCGTCACCTGGGGCCTCGCCTACGTCGACACCGACCTCTCGGAAAGCCAGTGCGCCAGCAACTACGGCTTCACCGACACCTGCAGCGCGACGGTGGTGGCGAGCGTCAGCAAGTCGTTCTAAAGGCCCTGTAGGGGCGAATTCATTCGCCCAAGGCGCGCGCAGCGGGCCCGACGACAGCATGGGTTTCGCTGCTCTACCCATCCTACGAACCCGGCAGGGCGCAGGCTCCTTTGTGGGAGCGGGTTCATTCGCGAAGTGGGCCGGCGCAGTTGCGCTGGGCCCGATGACAGCATGGGTTTCGCTGCGCTCTACCCATCCTACGAGCTCGGCAGGGCGCAGGCTCTTTTGTAGCCCTGCGGACCACCCGCCCCACACAACGCCCAGCCCAGACACCTTGCCAAACTGTGCCGCCGATTTGATCGCAAGTTGTCGATTGCACCGCTACCGGGGCGGCGTAAGCTGTGCCGCTCCTGCCTCGGAGCCACTCAATGAAACCCGCCGACCTCGTCCGCCTGCTGAGCCTCGCCGCCATCTGGGGCGCCAGCTTCCTGTTCATGCGCGTGCTGGTGCCGGTAATCGGCGCACTGCCGACGGCCTTCTTCCGCGTGGCCATTTCGGCCATCGGCCTGGTGGCGATCCTGGCGCTGCTGCGGGTGACCTGGGACTTCCGCGGCAAGCTGGGCAAGATCCTGCTGATAGGCGTGGTCAGCTCGGGCATTCCCGCCGCCATGTACGCGCTCGCCGCCGAGGTGCTGCCGGCGGGCTACTCGGCCATCTTCAACGCCACCACGCCATTGATGGGCGTGCTGATCGGCGGGTTGTTCTTCGGCGAGAAGCTGACCCTGCCCAAGGCCGCCGGCGTGCTGCTGGGCCTGGCCGGCGTGGCGGTGCTGACCGGTGCCGGCCCGGTGGCCTTCGACGCCGACCTGCTGCGCGGTGCCCTGGCCTGCCTGATGGCGACCACCTGCTACGGCTTCGCCGGCTTCTTCACCAAGCGCTGGATCAACGATGCCGGTGGCCTGGACAGCGGCCTCTCGGCCTTCGGTGCCCAGGCCGGTGCGACGCTGTGCCTGCTGCCGATCTTCCTCGCCAGCAGCCACGCCATGCCCCTGGCGCCCCTGGCCGAGCCCGGCATCTGGCTGGCCCTGGCCGGGCTGGGGCTGCTGTGCACCTCGTTCGCCTACGTCATCTACTTCCGCCTGATCGCCAACGTCGGCCCGGTGAAGACCATGACGGTGACCTTCCTCATCCCGCTGTTCGGGGTGTTCTGGGGCGCACTGCTGCTGGACGAGTCGCTGTCCTGGGCGCACCTGCAGGGCGGCGTGCTGATCGCCCTGGCGCTGTGGCTGGTGCTGCGCCCGACGGTGGCGGCGGTGAAGGTGGAGCAGGCGTCTTAGGTGAGTGGGGCCCGACGCGGGTTGCACCCGCCCTACGCGTTGCCACCCCTGTAGGTCGGGTGAAACCCGACGCTGCGGTGTTGACTGATCGCGGATGAATCCGCTCCCACAAGAACAATGCCCACCAGAAAAACGCCCCGGCAAGCCGGGGCGTTTTCGTTTCAGCGTTGGATCATTTGCCGGTCTTGACGGTATTCCAGGTGCGGGTGCGCACGCGGTCGATCTTCTGCGGCATGGATTCCAGGGCGAACAGCTTGGCCATGACGTCGGCCGGCGGGTAGATCGCCGGGTCGGCCTTGATGTCGGCTTCCACCAGGGGTTCGGCGGCGTTGTTGCCGTTGGCGTAGTGCACGTAGTTGCTCACACCAGCGATCACTTCGGGGCGCAGCAGGTAGTTCATGAAGGCATAGCCGGCCTTCTCGTCGGGGGCGTCCACCGGCATGGCGACCATGTCGAACCACATCGGCGAGCCTTCCTTGGGCGTGGAGTATTTGATCTCGACGCCGTTGCCGGCCTCCTTGGCGCGGGTGGCGGCCTGGAGGATGTCGCCGGAGAAGCCGACGGCCACGCAGATTTCGCCGTTGGCCAGGTCACCCACGTATTTGGACGAGTGGAAGTAGCGCACGTAGGGGCGGACCTTGAGCAGCGCGGCCTGGGCGGTCTTGTAGTCTTCCGGCTTCTTGGTGTGGTGCGGCAGGCCCAGGTAGTTGAGGGTGATGGGCAGCAGCTCGGGGCCGTTGTCGAGGATGGCGACCCCGCACTTGGCGAGCTTCTCCATGTTCTCGGGCTTGAAGATCAGGTCCCAGGAATCCAGCGGGGCGTTGTCGCCGAGCACTTCCTTGACCTTGGCCGGGTTGTAGCCGATGCCGGTGCTGCCCCAGAGGTAGGGGAAGCCGTGCTCGTTGCCCGGGTCGTTGACTTCCAGGGCCTTGAGCAGCGCCGGGTTGAGGTTCTTCCAGTTGGGCAGCTGGCTCTTGTCGAGCTTCTTCAGCGCGCCGGCCTCGATCTGCTTGGCCATGTAGTGGTTGGACGGGACGACGATGTCGTAGCCGGATTTGCCGGTCATCAGCTTGCCGTCGAGGGTTTCGTTGCTGTCGTAGACGTCGTAGGTCGCCTGGATCCCGGTCTCCTTGCTGAACGTGGCGACGGTGTCCGGCGCGATGTAGTCGGTCCAGTTGTAGATCTTCACCGTTTCGGCGGCCTGTGCGGCACCGGACACGGCGAGGGTCAGGAGCAGAGGCGCGAAGGAACTTCTCATTGTCTTTGTTTCCTGGCTGCGGATTGGAGTCGGGGCTCGGCAAGCGTAGTCGATACTGCCGTTGCGCCAGCTTTACCCCGGTGGCCAGGCGAGACAATTGCACAAAAGTCCCAGCGGACCCGCGAGGAAGAATGCCACTGGCGAAAACCGCCGATCCGGCCTTTGTCCGCCGGGACGCTGACTACACTTGCGCGGTAACCAGGGACCGGCGCCCATGGCCCGGTCCGGCCTCGCAAGGAACCACCCCATGCTCCAGTCCGTATCGCCGAAGAACGACCTGCCGCGCACACCCGAATCCGAGGAAGCCCCCAAGAGCGGCCTGTTCAGCCCCTTCACCATCACCGCGTTCCGCATCATCTGGATCGCCAACCTGTTCGCCAACCTGGGTACCTGGGCGCAATCGGTGGCCGCCGCCTGGGTGGTGACCGAGGCCCACGCCAGCCCGCCGACGGTGGCGATGATCCAGGTCGCCGCCGCGTTGCCGCTGGTGCTGCTGTCGATCATGTCCGGCGTGCTGGCCGACAACCACGACCGGCGCAAGATCATGATGGCGGGCCTGGCCTTCGAGATGAGCGGGGCGACCTTCCTCACCGCCATGGCCTTCTTCGGCTACCTGGACCCGCTGCTGCTGATCGTCTCCATCCTGTGGATCTCCATCGGGGGCTCCATCACCATCCCGGCCTGGCAGGCGGCGGTGAACGAGCAGGTGCCGGCGAAGATGGTGGGCGATGCGGTGCTGCTCAACAGCGTCAACTACAACGTCGCCCGTGCCGCCGGCCCGGCCATCGGCGGGCTGATGCTCAGCGCGGTGGGGCCGGCCTGGGTCTTCCTGTTCAACTGCCTGTGCTACCTGGGGCTGATCTGGGCCATCTGGCGCTGGCGCCGCGTTCTGCCGGCGCGCAGCCTGCCGCCGGAGCGGCTGATGGAGGGCGTGGTCGCCGCGCTGCGCTTCACCCAGTACTCCAGCGTCACCCGCCTGGTGATGCTGCGCTCCTTCTCCTTCGGCATCTCCGCCTCCGCCGTGTGGGCGTTGCTGCCGCTGCTGGCGCACCGCAACCCGGACGGCGACGCGGCGGTGTACGGCTACATGCTCGGCGCCTTGGGCGTGGGGGCCATCCTCGGCAGCCTGGGGGTGAACCTGGCGCGACGGCGCATCGGCACCAGCCGCCTGATCAGCTTCGGCGGCCTGCTGCTGGGCCTAGTGCTGCTGGCGCTGGGCTCGCTGGACAGCCTGTGGGTGATCTTCCCGGCGCTGATACTGGGCGGCGGTTGCTGGATCGCCGCGGTAGCCAGCTACAACTCGGCGGTGCAGATACTGGTGCCGGACTGGGTCAAGGCGCGCGCCCTGGCGCTGTACCAGACGGCGCTCTACGGCGGCCTGGCGCTGGGCTCGTTCCTCTGGGGCCACCTGGCGGAAACCATGGGAGTGAAGGGCGCGCTGTTCGCCGCCGGCTGCCTGATGATCGCCTGCGCCTTCCTGCTCTATCAGTCACGCCTGCCGGAACTGGACGCCACCAGCATCGCCCACGCGGTGACCACCCTGCCCGGCCAGCCGACCTTCGTCTTCAACCCCGGCCGCGGCTCGGTGCTGGTGACCATCGAATACCGCATCCCGGTGGAGCGCACCCGCGACTTCGTCCGCGCCATGCAGATACTCCGCCGCCTGCGCCTGCGCAACGGTGCCGACCGCTGGGCGCTGTACCGCGACACCAGCGACCAGGAGAACTGGCAGGAAATCCTCCTGGTGGACAACTGGCTGCAGCACCTGCGCATGCTCGACCGGCTGACCATCGCCGACAAGGCGATCATCGACAATGTGACCATGCTCCACGAAGGCGAGGAGCCGCCACGGGTGAGGCACGGGGTCAGTTATGAGTCGGGGAGTTATGAAGCGAAGGCAGCTGGAAGCTAGAAGCGGGAAGCTGGAAGGGAGACGCGCCTTGTAGGATGGCGTAGAGCGAAGCGAAACCCATGCTGCTGGGGATCGCTCCGCGCTCCCAGGCGAATGAATTCGCCCCTACGCGGGTTGCACCCGCCCTACCGGTTCAGGTCGTGCGATGGCGGTAGGTCGGGTGGAACCCGGCGCATCGGTGCCGGGATTTCGCGAATGAATTCGCTCCCACGAGGGCGCATGCCCCCAGCGAGCCGGGGGCATGCCGATAGACCTTACTGCTGCAATTCCTGCTCGGTGAACAGGCCGTCGAAGAGCATGGTGGAGAGGTAGCGCTCGCCGGAGTCGGGGAGGATGACGACGATAGTCTTGCCCTGCATCTCCGGCTTCTCGGCCAGGCGCACGGCAACGGCCATGGCGGCGCCGCCGGAGATGCCGCAGAGGATGCCTTCCTCGCGCATCAGGCGCAGGGCCATGGTCTTGGATTCGTCGTCGGTGGTGAGTTCGACGCGGTCGACGATGGAGAGGTCGAGGTTCTTCGGCACGAAGCCGGCGCCGATGCCCTGGATCTTGTGCGGGCTGGGCTTGACCTCTTCGCCGGCCAGGGTCTGGCTGATCACCGGCGAAGTGGCCGGTTCCACGGCCACCGAGAGGATCGGCTTATTGCACTGCTGCTTGATGTAGCGCGATACACCGGTGATGGTGCCGCCGGTGCCGACGCCGGCCACCAGCACGTCCACCGCGCCGTCGGTGTCGTTCCAGATTTCCGGGCCGGTGGTCTTTTCATGGATGGCCGGGTTGGCCGGGTTCTCGAACTGTTGCAGCAGCAGGTATTGCTCGGGGTTGCCGGCGGCGATCTCGGTGGCCTTCTCGATGGCGCCCTTCATGCCCTTGGCCGGCTCGGTGAGCACCAGCTCGGCGCCCAGGGCCTTGAGCACCTTGCGGCGCTCCAGACTCATGGAGGACGGCATGGTGAGGATCAGCTTGTAGCCACGGGCGGCGGCGACGAAGGCCAGGCCGATGCCGGTGTTGCCGGAGGTGGGCTCGACCAGGGTCATGCCCGGACGCAGGCGGCCTTGTTCTTCGGCGTCCCAGATCATGTTCGCGCCGATGCGGCACTTCACCGAATAGGCCGGGTTGCGCCCCTCGACCTTGGCGAGGATGGTCACGCCCTTGGGGCCGAGCCGGTTGATCATCACCAGCGGGGTGTTGCCGATGGCCTTGGAGTTGTCTGCGTAGATGCGGGTCATGGTCCTGTCCTTAGAGGTAGCGGGCAGATGAAAGGCGAACAGCCTATGCCCGTGTGCCGGTGCAGTCCAGCCGAACTCATTGCAGTGGGCGGCAGTCCATGAAAGAGAATCGCCCCCGGCGGATGCCCCCATGAAAAGACGCTACAGCCTGCCCCTCCGGGCGCTCCTCACCCTCATCCTGCTGCTGGTGGTGGCGCACTTCGCGCTGCCCTGGCTGATCCGTGACTACCTCAACGGCAAGCTCGCCGACATGGGCGAGTACCGCGGCCATATCGCCGATGTCGACCTGGCCTGGTGGCGCGGCGCCTATCGCATCAACGGCCTGTCCATCGTCAAGGCCGACGGCGCGATCCCGGTGCCGCTGCTGGACGCCCCGGGCATCGACCTGGCGGTGAGCTGGCACTCGCTCTGGTACGACCACAGCGTGGTGGCGCGGGTGATCTTCGAGGCGCCGGAGGTGAACTTCGTCGACGGCGGCAAGAACAGGCAGGACTCGCAGACCGGTGCCGGCACCGACTGGCGCGACCAGTTGAACAAGCTGCTGCCCATCACCCTCGACGAGGTGCGCGTGGTCAACGGCCGCATCGCCTTCCACAACTTCAGCTCGACGCCCAAGGTGGACATCGATGCCAGCGAGGTGAACGCCAGCCTCTACAACCTGACCAACGTCGCCGACGACAGCGGCGAGCGCGTGGCGCGCTTCGAGGGCCGCGCGCAGCTGCTCGGCCACGCGCCGCTGGAGGTGGAGGCGCGCTTCGACCCGTTCAAGAACTTCGAGGATTTCGAGCTGCGCCTGCGCGCCCGCGACGTCGACCTGCCCCGGCTCAACGACTTCTCCCGCGCCTACGGCCGCTTCGACTTCAAGGCCGGCAGCGGCGACCTGGTGATCGAGGCCCGTGCCGATAACGCCCAGCTCAGCGGCTACATCAAGCCGCTGCTGCGCAACGTCGACGTGTTCGACTGGGAGCAGGACGTGGAGAACGACGACAAGGGCTTCCTCCGCTCCCTGTGGGAGGCCCTGGTCGGCGGCGGCGAGACGGTGCTGAAGAACCAGCAGCGCGACCAGTTCGCCACCCGCGTGGAACTCAGCGGCAACGTGCATCGCCAGGACATCAGCGCCTTCCAGGCCTTCCTGTCGATCCTGCGCAACGCCTTCATCGAAGCCTTCACCACCCGCTTCGAACGACCGCCGCCGGAGAAGAACGACTGAGGGCGACAGCCGGGCGAGCCCCGGCGCCCCTCCCAGGGGGCGCATGGCTGTTGCCGAAGGTGACAGCCGCCCGCCTGCCAGGCCCGTGCTTGAGCCACCGCCCATCGCAGGTCGGGGTACGCGCCGGGCCGGGAGTGTCTAGGCTGGAAGGAGAGTGACCGCCCATTCAGTGACTGAATGCCCCGTCTGCGTTCACAGTGCGCCGGGCCGCGCGTTATAGTCGGCCTTTCCGTAAATACTGAAGGCCCCGGCCGAGCCGGGCGTTACCGTTCGAGGATTCCCTGATGAAGTTCGAAGGCACCCAGTCCTACGTCGCCACCGACGACCTCAAGCTTGCGGTCAACGCCGCCATCACCCTGCAACGCCCACTGCTGGTCAAGGGCGAGCCGGGCACCGGCAAGACCATGCTCGCCGAGCAACTGGCCGAGTCCTTCGGTGCCCGCCTGATCACCTGGCACATCAAGTCCACCACCAAGGCGCACCAGGGCCTGTACGAGTACGACGCGGTGAGCCGCCTGCGTGATTCGCAGCTGAACTCCGAGAAGGTCCAGGACGTTCGCAACTACATCAAGAAAGGCAAGCTGTGGGAGGCGTTCGAGTCCGAAGAGCGCGTGATCCTGCTGATCGACGAGATCGACAAGGCCGACATCGAGTTCCCCAACGACCTGCTGCAAGAACTCGACAAGATGGAGTTCTACGTTTACGAGACCGACGAGACCATCAAGGCCAAGCAGCGCCCGATCATCATCATCACCTCCAACAACGAGAAGGAACTGCCGGACGCCTTCCTGCGCCGCTGCTTCTTCCACTACATCGCCTTCCCGGATCGCGAGACCCTGCAGAAGATCGTCGATGTGCACTACCCCAACATCAAGAAGGACCTGGTGGCCGAGGCGCTGGACGTGTTCTTCGACGTACGCAAGGTGCCGGGCCTGAAGAAGAAGCCCTCCACCAGCGAGCTGGTCGACTGGCTGAAGCTGCTGATGGCCGACAACATCGGCGAAGCCGTACTGCGCGAGCGTGACCCCACCAAGGCTATCCCGCCCCTGGCCGGCGCCCTGGTGAAGAACGAGCAGGACGTGCAGCTGCTGGAACGCCTGGCGTTCATGAGCCGCCGCGCCAGCCGCTGAGGCTGCGATGGACATCGAGCGGATCAGACGCAAGCGCCAGAAGAACGTTCAGGAGCAGTCTCTGCTCCGGCGTGAAGGCCTGCGACTGACCGCCGAGTACTACCGCAACCAGCCAGACGAATTGCCTCGCGTGCTCCTGCACCACCCGCAGGCACTGGGGATCGACTGGAGCCGCACCATCATGGTCGACCTGCATATAGAGCAATACGGCGGTCATTCAGTCAGCGGCCTGCTGCTGACCCAAGACTGCCGGTTCATTGAGTTCGACCTCGATACCAACGAGGACTACTCCAAGCTGGATGCCAAAGGCCGCAACCTTTGGCATGACGTGACAGAGCAGACCTCGACCTCCCGCCATAACCGCGGGACGGGTGTCAGCGACGGTGCCTGGGCCCTGGAAGTCCAACGCCAGCTCAACGGAGAGGCCAGCGACAATGCATAACGGCAGCTGCCTGTGCGGCGCGGTGAAGTACCAGATCGACGCCCCCATCGAATCCGCCACCCATTGCCATTGCAGCCAGTGCCGCAAGGGCCACGGTGCCGCGTTCGCCAGCTACGGCAACGTGCGCTGGAGCGACTTCCGCTGGACCGCGGGCGAAGACTTCGTGACCCACTATCACTCCAGCCCCGGCGTCACCCGCAGCTTCTGCCGGCAGTGCGGCGCCACCCTGCAGTGGTACAGCGACAACGCCCACCCGAACTGGGTGTCGATCGCCCTGGGCACGCTGGATTCGCCCCTGGGCGAGATCCCGCAGAAACACATCTACCCCGAATCCAAGGCCGACTGGTACGCCATAGCCGACGGCCTGCCCCAGGAACCCCGTTCCTGAGGCCAACCAGCAAGAGGGCGCAGCCATGCTGCTCAACCTGTTCAACGAAATGCGCGCGGCCAAGGTGCCGGTCTCCGTCCGCGAGCTGCTGGACCTGATCAACGCGCTGAAGCACAACGTGGTGTTCGCCGACATGGACGAGTTCTACTTCCTGTCGCGCACCATTCTGGTCAAGGACGAACGCCATTTCGACAAGTTCGACCGGGCCTTCGGCGCCTACTTCAAGGGCCTGGAGAACCTCAACCAGCACATCGAGGCACTGATCCCCGATGAATGGCTGCGCAAGGAATTCGAGCGCATGCTGACCGACGAGGAGCGCGCGCAGATCCAGTCCCTCGGCGGCCTGGACAAGCTCATCGAAGAGTTCAAAAAGCGCCTGGAAGAGCAGAAGGAACGCCACGCCGGCGGCAACAAGTGGATCGGCACCGGCGGCACCAGCCCCTTCGGCTCCGGCGGCTTCAACCCCGAGGGCATCCGCGTCGGCGACGCCGGCAAGCGCCAGGGCAAGGCCGCCAAGGTGTGGGACCAGCGCGAGTACAAGAACCTCGACGACCAGGTGGAACTGGGCACCCGCAACATCAAGGTCGCCCTGCGCCGCCTGCGCAAGTTCGCCCGCCAGGGCGCCCAGGACGAACTCGACCTGGACGGCACCATCGACCACACCGCCCGCGACGCCGGCCTGCTCAACATCCAGATGCGCCCCGAGCGCCGCAACAGCGTGAAGCTCCTGCTGCTGCTGGATATCGGCGGCTCCATGGACGCCCACGTGAAGGTCTGCGAAGAACTCTTCTCCGCCTGCAAGACCGAGTTCAAGCACCTGGAGTACTTCTACTTCCACAACTGCGTGTACGAATCGGTGTGGAAGAACAACCTGCGCCGCACCTCCGAACGCACCTCCACCCTGGACCTGCTGCACAAGTACGGCCCGGACTACAAGGTGGTGTTCGTCGGCGACGCCGCCATGGCCCCCTACGAAATCACCCAGGCCGGCGGCAGCGTCGAGCACTGGAACGAGGAGCCGGGCTACGTGTGGATCAAGCGCTTCATGGAGAAGTACAAGAAGCTCATCTGGATCAACCCCTACCCCAAGGACACCTGGAACTACACCGCCTCGACCAACATCGTGCGCGAGCTGATCGAGGACCAGATGTACCCGCTGACATTGAGCGGGCTGGAAGACGGGATGAAGTTCCTGTCGAAGTGACAAGAAAAACGGGCCCGGAAGGGCCCGTTTCATTTCCTGGGTGCTCAGCTCCCGGCAGCCCTTCGGGGCCGCTTATTTTGGGTTCGGCCCTTCCTCGTAGATCACCTCGATCTCGCCGACGATATTGTCGTTGAGGGCCTCGAGATCCTCGGCCGGAATCCACCATTCGGTATGGCGGCTGCCGCCGACCTGCTCGATCCGATACTTCTCGACGAACTCGCGCCGCACCCTGAAGCGGGTCACGTAACCCTTCTTGAAGTCCGTGACGTTCCACTTGTTGATCTCGATGGCGTAGGCCTCGTTGGTCACCGGGTAGAAGATCGGCTGCCCCGGCAGCCTGGGCGGCCAGCGCTTGAACCCGCTGGCGGCAACCAGGGCAAGCTCCTTCTCGCCGCAGGGGCGGTACATGGTTATCAGATCGTCCGTAGTCACTACTGTTGCTCCTTGAAAGACATATCGCCACTGAGGCTTGGCTATTTAAAGTCTTGCCTTCAAGAAACACACCTTCATTTTGGCTGGTTACATCGGCTTCACCCTAAACTCCAACGCAGCCACAGCCAGCTCCCACTTCCCAATGGCGCTCGCCACTACTATTTTTTGTTTTGCGCTGCCAAATTGCACCACTCGCATAGCGCAAAATCCATAGCAAGGAGCTATTAACCATGAGTTACTTATTTCAAGACGGAATTGAGGCAGCACTCCGAGTCGAATCCATGAGAGGAAATGCGTCCTATCTAAAGAGTCAATGTGAGCAAATGACGCAAAAATTGATAAATGACTCACCTCGCCATATCAACATTCATGATGACCTTAGCTATGCGGAAAGCCTGATCTTTTCAATGGGAAATCAGTTCAAACCCTCCGGAGTAGCGCAGGGCGAATGGGCAGGCGACTACGTATCAGAGTGGCGGATGGTTAGTGGGAACGCTGGAGTTATTCGTGGAATGGTTTCAAACGAACTATATAGGGCCTATCAAATCGGACTGGATATTCGCTCCAACCGAGTTGTGGGCAAGATGTTCAAACTTGCAGTCATGGTCTGGTCAACGATAGGAGATTATTCCAGCCCCACTCAGAATGAAGGGCGCCGCTAGCTAAGCTCACTCCTATAGAGACTTTAAGCGACCTGAAGCAACTTGAAACGGAGGGCTTTGGCTTGGTTTACTTAGAGAGGTCTTACGCTTAAGCCTCCGAAGAACCTATTGCCCACCTCATCCCCGCTCTCGATCCTCCCCCCTCCACGGTCAATCCCGTGGCCGGGTTTGGCGGCCCGGGAGTTAGTAAGCGCGATGGCGCCGAGGTGCTTGCGAGAACGGCGAATGTTCTTGCAGGCCCCCGCACGCATGCAGTCATGCACTGCTCTGCGTTATGGCAGATCGCGCGGGGAGACCTCCGGGTCTGCCGGTTCCTACTAGCCGGTTCGCCAACCCCGCGTGGTCTGCCACCCTCGTTTGGCGACGTGGGTGGCAGCTCTTCCGACCCAGTAGGAGCTCCGCCATGCACGACGCATCCACCCCCATCGTTTTCCAACGCCACAACCACCAGCTGCGCACCGTGATGATCGACAACCAGCCCTGGTTCGTCGCCCACGATTTCGCTCGCCTGATCGGCGCTCTGCGTCCCTACCGCATGACCCGCCTGGTGGACCCGCACCAGCGCCGTTTCGTGGTACTGCGCCACGCCAGCGGTGGCAGCGAGGAGGTACTGGCCATCAGCGAGGCCGGCGCCTATCGGCTGCTGTACCGCTTCGATCACCCGGAACACAGATGCATCAGCCAATGGCTTAGCGAGGCGGTGGTGCCAACGCTATATGACCGCCACCGCAACCCCGAAGCGGCCCCCCGGCGGGCCGCCATGAGCTGGGCCAATCAGCGGATTGGCATTCTGAAATGGCAGGGGGATATCTGGATCGCCCGGCCCTGAGTGATGAGCCAAGCTGGAGGCACGTGCCTTTCGGCGATTGGTGATACAGGCCGGATACCTGTAGGGGCCAATTCATTCGCCCAGGGAGCGCGGAGCGATTCCCCCTTGCAGCATGGGTTTCGCTGCGCTCTACCCATCCTACGAGCTAGCCAAGACGGCATAGCCCGACCACCGGCTCGCACAAACGCGCACTGGTTTCACAATGCCTTCAAGGCGTTCGGCTAAGGTGCGTGCCATCCGCCCCACGGGGCTTAGCCAGCACACCGGAGGACAGCATGGACACCATCCGCGACGGTATCGATGCCTATAACCAGACCTACCTCGAGATCAATGGGGAAGACGACGAGCTCTTTACCGAAGGCCCTGCGTCGGAGGAGGAAATCGAACAGCTGACCACCCTCACCGGCCCGCTGCCGGCGGAGCTGCAAGGCTTCTACCGCACCCTCGGCGCGTTGAAGAACCAGACCGAATCCGACTCCCACTGCTTCTGGATTCCGGCCCCCGCCGAGCTGGCGGACTGGCTGCAGGAGCAGGACGGCTCGGCCGGGATCATCGACGTGATCCGCGCCCATTGGGGCGGTGATCGCCCGCAGTTCGACGCGGGCCGCCACTTCAGCGCGGAGGAGATCGCGGCGCTGAATGAGCGCTTCATCGGCTACGGCTGGTACAGGGTGGCGGACATCCTCGAAGGCGCCTATTTCCTGTTCTTCGACCGCGAGGGCCGCTTCGGCAGCCTCTACTACCACCAGGACGATTTCGCCGGCGCCAAGCAGGCGCTGAAGGAGATGCTGCGCGACGGCATCCCGGGCCAGCCGCTGGTGCAACTGCTGGGCGAGGCCCTGGAGGAAGTGCGCGCCAGCATGGAGGAGTTCGGCTGACGCCGGCTCCCCTCCCCGCTTCAGTCCCAGATGGGCGTTGGGTGGGCCGGGCGGCGCTCCGCTTCAGCCAACCGCCCCCCCCTGCGCCACTCAGGCCATGTCGCTGCCGGCGAACTCTTCGCCGAGGAAGTCGATCAGCGAGCGCACCGAGGGCAACAGCCCGCGCCGCGACGGGAAGATGGCGTGGACGATGCCGCACTTGGGCGAGAAGCCCGGCAGCATTTCCACCAGCGTGCCGTTGGCCAGGTCCTCGCGTACCGCTACCCGTGGCAGGTGGGCGATGCCGACCCCGCCCAGCACGCCGTTGCGCAGCGCCATCAGGTCGTCGGTGACCATGCGCGGGCGATGCGGGATGGTCAGCCGCGCCCCATCCGGGCCGAACAGTTCCCATTGGTAGTCCCGCTGCGCGCCGCCCCAGTGCAGGCTCGGCAGGCGGCCCAGTTCCTCCGGGGCGAAGCCTGCCGGCAACCGGGTGAGGAAGTCCGGCCGGCCCACCAGGCACTGGGTGCTGTCGGCGAGCACCTTCATCACCATGTCGGTGTTTTCCAGCGGCGGGAAGCGCACCCGCAGGGCGATGTCGAAGCCCTCGTGGAGCAGGTCCACCCGGCGGTTGGTGCTCTCGATGAAGAGCTCAACCAGCGGGTACTTGAGCATGTAGCGGGTGAGCATCGGCCCGACCCAGGAGTTGAGCAACGTGGTCGGGCAGGCGATGCGCACCAGGCCGCGCGGCTCGCAGCGGTTGCGCTCGATCACCTCCGCCGCCCCTTCCGCCTCCACGCGCATGGCCACGCAGCGCTGGTAGTACTCCTGGCCGATTTCGGTGAGCGAGCAGTGCCGGCTGGTACGGTGGATGAGGCGTACGCCGAGGCGCTCCTCGAGCTGGGCGATGCGTCGGCTGAGCTTGGACTTGGGCATGTCCAGCGCGCGGCCGGCGGGGGCGAAGCCGCCGTGCTCCACCACCTGGGTGAAGTAGTAGAGGGTGTTCAGGTCTTCCACACTCGTTCTCCATATAGAACGCTAGAGGCAATTTTCGCAGTCTAGCGGATCAAGGGTGCCAAATTTAATCTTTCCTCCATGCAGTCAGCCACTGCAGCGAAGCAGAGAACACCCGCGCCGAACCGGCACCCATTATCGAAAAGCGAGGAACGCACCATGACCCACTTCACCTACAACCGTCTCGATAAAGACAACGCCGTCGTCCTGCTGGTCGACCACCAGGCTGGCCTGCTGTCCCTGGTCCGCGACATCGAGCCGGACAAGTTCAAGAACAACGTCCTGGCCCTGGCCGACCTCGCCAAGTTCTTCAAGCTGCCGACCATCCTCACCACCAGCTTCGAAACCGGCCCCAACGGCCCGCTGGTACCGGAACTGAAGGCGCTGTTCCCGGACGCGCCCTACATCGCCCGCCCGGGCCAGATCAACGCCTGGGACAACGAGGACTTCGTCAAGGCGATCAAGGCCACCGGCAAGAAGCAGCTGATCATCGCCGGCGTGGTGACCGAGGTCTGCGTGGCCTTCCCGGCCCTCTCTGCCCTGGAGGAAGGCTTCGAAGTGTTCGTGGTGACCGACGCCTCCGGCACCTTCAACGAGATGACCCGCAACGCGGCGTGGAACCGTATGAGCCAGGCCGGTGCGCAGCTGATGAACTGGTTCGGCGTGGCCTGCGAACTGCACCGCGACTGGCGCAACGATGTGGAAGGCCTGGCCGCCCTGTGCTCCAACCACATCCCGGACTACCGCAACCTGATGACCAGCTACGCGGCGCTGACCGGCAACAAGTAACGGAGCGGGCGCAAACCTGAAACGAAAACGGGAGCCTCGATGGGGCTCCCGTTTGCGCATGGCCACGGCGCCTTGGGTAGAATGCCGCGCCCTCTTCCATCACGAACCCCGACCATGAGCGACGTCACCCTCGAACTGCTGCAGACCGGCCCCGAACAGGCCGAGCTGATCCGCAACCTGTACCAGTTCTACTCCTATGAGTCCTCGGATTGGGAGGAGGAAGACGTGGAGGCGGACGGGCGCTTCTACATCCACGAGGAGCACCTGGCGCGCTACTGGCAGGAACCGCAATGGAGCGCCAACCTGGTGCTGGTGGATGGCTTCATCGCCGGCTTCCTGCTGATCGAGCGCAGCGAGCTGCCGGGCATGGATGCGCTGGAACTGGCGGACCTGTTCATCCTCAAGCGCTACCGCCGCCAGGGCATCGGCCGCCTGCTGGCGACCCAGGTGCTGATGGACGGCAGCACCGACTGGCTGGTGCGCTTCTACCGCGACGACGAAGCCGCCCAGGCCTTCTGGCACACGGTGATGGAGGGTCTGCCGAAGCCGGTGCGCACCCTCGACCCGGGCGACGACCCGCAGTTGCTCACCTACCTGGTGACCCGGGCGCTGCATTGAGGCCTGCCTTCCCGGGCTGAAGCCCGGGCTACGGGGTGCCCTGGGTTGGCAACGCGATTCGGCTCGGCATCGCTGGTGGATGAAAAGAGCGTCATCCACCCTACACATCGATCAGCTCCGTAGGGCGGGTGAAACCCGCGTGGCTCATGCATCGACGATGTCGGGTTGCACCCGACCTACCTGCTACACCCGGATAATCGTCGTGTTGCGAAATGATGGGTTTCGCTCCGCTCTACCCATCCTACGAATGCGGCCCCATACGAATACGGCCCCGTAGGATGGGTAGAGCTTTGCGAAACCCATGCGGTGCAGCTGCACGGAGTGCCCGGTGGAGTGAGGGCCACCCTTGTATCTCGACTAGCTATCCGACATGAGCTCCCTTTTCCGCTCGACCACCCGTCTCGCTTGCGGGGCCATGAGTGAACTACGCGGGGTCGCGGATTGTCAGTTCGCTGTCGGCTCGAACCGGGTGGATGGCGTGGCCATTCGCCACCCGGACGCTGCGCAGCCATCGCTCTTTCTGAATGCGATGCTCGCCTGGCCGGCGTTTATCACGCCCGCGCTTCGGGTTCCGTTCCATAGCCAGTGAAGATTGCCCCATGCCCCTGACCCGTCATCTGCTCGCCCGTGCTCCTTCGTTCTCCTCCCGCGCCATCGGCGCCTGCCTGCTGGGCGGCCTGCTGCTGGCCGGCATGCCCGCGCAGGCCGAGGAGAAAGCCGACAACACGCGCTGGGTGAGCGACAGCCTGAGCACCTATGTGCGCAGCGGCCCCACCGATGGCTACCGCATTGTCGGCACCCTGGTTTCCGGGCAGAAAGTCGAGCTGCTGAGCGCCCAGGGCGACTACAGCCAGGTGCGCGGCGAGAACGGTAGCGCCGTGTGGATCCCCACCCGCGACCTGCAATCGGTGCCCGGCCAGGCCGAGCGCCTGCCGCAGCTGGAACAGAAGGTGACCGAGCTGAGCACCGAACTGGGCGGTATCGACGAGACCTGGAAAACCCGCGTGCAAGGCATGCAGGAGACCATGGACTCGCGCAAGGCGTTGATCGACGAAGCCCAGGCCGCCCGCGCGGCCCTGGACAGCGAGCTGAGCCAGGCCCGCTCCGAGCTGCGCGAGGTGCAGGCGCAACTGGGTGACGAGAACAAGCAGGTGCTGATGCGCTACATGGTCTACGGCGGCAGCATCGCCGGCGCAGGCCTGCTGCTCGGGTTGATCCTGCCGACCATGCTGCGGGTCAAACGCAAGCGCAGCGACCAGTGGGTCTGACCCGCTGAGCGACCGGGGAGCGCGCGGCTCCCCCATTCAGCTCGCGGCCCGCGCGATCACCTCCACCGCCGCCCTGCCCTTGCGCTTGTCCAGCAGGTATTCACGCCCTGCCAGCGAGGCGCCAAGGAACTCGCGGAGCGTCGGCCCCGCCTTGAGCAGCCGCGTGGCGAAGAGGAACTCCGCCAGCTCGTGGAACCACACGCGACGACCGATACGGGTGTACCAGGCCATGGCATGGCGGAAGTCCGCATCCGGGTGCAACAGCAGGCGACCGAGGGCCCTGGGGCGGGCCTGCATGCAGACCTCGATCGTCTTGAACCAGAGGAACACCCGCCAGGCCGGCACGCGCTGCACTGCCAGCACCTGGTGCTTGTAGTCCCAGCGACGGGTGTCGGTCTGGATCACCCGGCGCTGCTCGGCCGTTTCGTAGAAGGGCGTCCAGCGGTGCGGGGTGACGTAGAGCAGCTGGATCTGGTCCGGGTCGTAGCGCAGCAGGTGGCGCAGGGAGCGCCAGTAGTCGGCGTCGGTTTCCTCCTGGAAGCCGATCACGTAGGTGGCCATGGAAACGATGCCGTGCCGGCGCAGCAGGCGGATGGCCTCCTGGTCCTCACGGGTGGTACCGCCCTTGCGGATCGCCTCAAGGGTGCCTTCGTCGTAGCTCTCGATACCCAGCAGGAAGCGGATCACCCCGGCCTTGCGGTACAGGTGGAGGATGTCGGCATCGCGGACGATGTCGCCGGCACGGGTGGAGCCCACCAGCAGCAGCGGCACGTCTTCGGCGATCAAGGCTTCGAGGAAGGCCTTCCACATCTTGCGCGAGCCGGTGGGCAGCTCGTCGGCGAAGTTGATCAGCTCCACGCCCTGTTCCCGGTGCAGGCGTGCCAGCTCCCGGGCCAGGCGCACCGGGTCGCGGTGCCGCCAGCGGGTCCAGAACCCGCGCTGGCCGCAGTAGTTGCACAGGTAGGGACACCCCCGGGAGAACTGCACCACCACTGCCCGCTTGCCGCCCCAGTAGGAGTAGTGGGCGTGGTCGATCAGCTCCCAGCCCACGCGGTAGTCGTCGAGGTTGCGCAGCATGGCGGCGGCAGGCGTGGCGTAGGGTTCGCCCAGGTAGCGCAGGGCGATGCCGTGGACGTCCAGTGGCGGGTGCCCCTGCGCCAGGGCCTGCATCAGCGAGAGCGCGGTCTGCTCGCCCTCCCCGCGCACGATGAAGTCGACTTCCACCACCTCCTGGAGGATTTCGTCCCAGTGGTAGCTGGGGTGCACGCCGCCGTAGACGATGACCAGTTCGGGCAGCACGCCCTTGAGGGCACGACAGATGTCCACCACCGTCGGGTGCGCCGAGCTGGAGCCGGAGTGCCCGAGCATCACCACATCCGGCGCCGTCGCCTGGATGCGCGCCACGGTCTGCGCCACGCTCAGCCCCTCGCGGTCCGCATCCAGCAGCGAGACGTGGAAGCCCGCATCCAGCAGCGGCCCGCCGATGGCGAGCAGCCCCAGGGGCGGCAGGTGCTCGCGGGGCAGGCGGCTGCCGATGGCGGTGTGGGGCGGGTTGATCAGGGTGATGTCCACGGCGACGTCCTTTTCCTCGGGGCGGGTCGCCTTTATGCACGCGCGCCGTGCAGGCTGCGTGGACCGCAGATGGAGTTGCCGTGGAGTTTCGGTGAAGGTTTCGGCGCCCAAGAAAAAGGCCGCTCGAAAGCGGCCTCGTTCATAACGCGTACGACTACTCGGCGAGGCGCCAGGTGGTGCCGCCCTTGCCGTCTTCCAGGACCACGCCCAGGGCGGTGATCTGGTCGCGGATGCGGTCGGACTCGGCCCAGTTCTTGTCCGCACGCGCTTGCAGGCGCGCCTGGATCAGGGCTTCGACCTCGGCCGCATCGACCTTGCCGGTGGCGCCGGCCTGGAGGAAGGCGTCCGGGTCCAGTTGCAGCAGGCCGAGCAGGCCGCCCAGGGCCTTGAGACGGGCCGCCAGGGCTGCCGCGGCGGCCAGGTCGGTGTCGCGCAGGCGGTTGACCTCGCGGGCCATGTCGAACAGCACGGCGACGGCTTCGGGGGTGTTGAAGTCGTCATCCATGGAGGCATTGAAGCGCTCGACGAAGGCTTCGCCCTCGGCGGCGGGCGCCTCGGGCAGGCCGCGCAGGGCGGTGTAGAAGCGTTCCAGCGCGCCCTTGGCTTCCTTGAGGTTGTCTTCGGAATAGTTGATCGGGCTGCGGTAGTGGCTGGAGACCAGCAGGTAGCGCACCACCTCGGGGTGGTACTTCTCCAGCACCTCGCGGATGGTGAAGAAGTTGCCCAGGGACTTGGACATCTTCTCGCCGTCCACGCGCACCGCACCGGCGTGCATCCAGGCCTTGGCGTAGAGCTTGCCGGTGGCCGCCTCGCTCTGGGCGATCTCGTTCTCGTGGTGGGGGAACACCAGGTCCGGGCCGCCGCCGTGGATGTCGAAGGTCTCGCCCAGGCAGCAGGTGGACATCACCGAGCACTCTATGTGCCAGCCGGGACGACCGGGGCCCCAGGGCGATTCCCAGCTCGGCTCGCCGGGCTTGGCGCCCTTCCAGAGCACGAAGTCCAGCGGGTCTTCCTTGGATTCGTCGACCTCGATGCGTGCGCCGATCTTCAGCTCGTCGATGCGACGGCGGGACAGCTTGCCGTAGCCCTCGAACTTGCCCACGCGGTAGTAGACGTCGCCATTGCCGGGGGCGTAGGCGAAGCCCTTGTCGATCAGGGTCTGGATCATCGTGTGCATGCCGGCGATGTGGCCGGTGGCACGGGGCTCGATGTCCGGGCGCAGCACGGCGAGGCGCGCCTCGTCTTCGTGCATGGCGGCGATCATACGGTCGACCAGGGCCTCGAACGGCTCGCCGTTCTCCTGGGCGCGACGGATGATCTTGTCGTCGATGTCGGTGATGTTGCGCACGTAGGTCACGTCGTAGCCGCGCTCACGCAGCCAGCGGGTGACTACGTCGAAGGCGACCATCACGCGGGCGTGGCCGATGTGGCAGAAGTCGTACACGGTCATGCCGCACACGTACATGCGCACGCTGTTGCCTTCCAGGGGCTGGAAGGCTTCCTTGACCTTGCTGAGGGTGTTGTAGATCGACAGCGCCATCATTGCCCCCAGGAATCACGCAGGGTGACGGTGCGGTTGAACACCGGCTTGCCGGGCTGCGAATCCTTGAGGTCGGCGACGAAGTAGCCTTCGCGCTCGAACTGGAAGCGCTCCTCAGGCTGCGCATTGGCCAGGGACGGCTCGGCGCGGCAGCCGGTGAGCACCACCAGCGACTCGGGGTTGATGTTGTCGAGGAAGCTGCCGCCCTCTTCGGATTTCTCCGGGTTCGCCGAACGGAACAGGCGGTCGTACAGGCGCACTTCGCACTCGACGCTGGCTGCGGCCGGCACCCAGTGGATCACGCCCTTGACCTTGCGGCCTTCGGGGTTCTTGCCGAGGGTGTTCTCGTCATAGGAGCAACGCAGCTCGACGATGTTGCCGGCGGCATCCTTGATGGCTTCGTCGGCGCGGATCACGTAGCTGCCGCGCAGGCGCACTTCGCCACCCGGGATCAGGCGCTTGAAGCCGGCCGGCGGGACTTCTTCGAAGTCGCTGGCGTCGATGTAGATCTCGCGGGCGAAGGGCAGCGCGCGAACGCCCATGTCTTCCTTGGGGTGGCGCGGCAGTTCGAGGTTCTCGACCTGGCCTTCCGGGTAGTTGGTGATGACCACCTTGAGCGGTTTGAGCACGCACATGGCGCGGGAAGCGGTGGCGTCCAGGTGGTCACGGATGCTGAACTCCAGCATGCCGATGTCGACCACGCCACTGGCACGGTTGACGCCGACCATCTCGCAGAAGTTGCGGATCGATTCGGGGGTGTAGCCGCGACGGCGGTAGCCGGAGAGCGTCGACATGCGCGGGTCGTCCCAGCCGCTGACGTGCTTCTCGTCCACCAGCTGCTTGAGCTTGCGCTTGCTGGTGATGGTGTAGTTCAGGTTCAGGCGCGAGAACTCGTACTGGCGGGGCTGCGCGGGGACCGGCAGGTTGGCCAGGAACCACTCGTAGAGCGGGCGATGGTCCTCGAACTCCAGGGTGCAGATGGAGTGGGTGATGCCTTCGATGGCGTCCGACTGACCGTGGGTGAAGTCGTAGCTGGGGTAGATGCACCACTTGTCGCCGGTCTGGTGGTGGTGGGCGTGGCGGATGCGGTAGAGGATCGGGTCGCGCAGGTTGATGTTCGGCGAGGCCATGTCGATCTTGGCGCGCAGGGAGCGGGCGCCATCCGGGAACTCGCCGGCCTTCATGCGGGCGAACAGATCCAGGTTCTCTTCCACCGAGCGCTCGCGGAACGGGCTGTTCTTGCCCGCCTCGTGCAGGCTGCCGCGGTATTCACGCATCTCTTCGGCGTTGAGGTCGCAGACGAACGCCTTGCCGGCCTTGATCAGCTCGATGGCCCAGGCGTGCAGCTGGTCGAAATAGTTGGAGGCGTAGCGCACCTCGCCGGACCACTGGAAGCCCAGCCATTTCACGTCGCTTTCGATGGCGTCGATGTATTCCTGGTCTTCCTTGGCCGGGTTGGTGTCGTCGAAGCGCAGATGGCAGTCACCGCCGAATTCCTGGGCCAGGCCGAAGTTCAGGCAGATCGACTTGGCATGGCCGATGTGCAGGTAGCCATTGGGCTCCGGCGGGAAGCGGGTGACGATCTTGGCGTGCGTACCGGCATCCAGGTCGGCCTGGACGATGGGGCGGAGGAAGTTGGCGGCGGCGGGGGTCTCAGGCTTGCTCATGGGATCCTTAGGTCTACGGGTGCGCGGCACAGGGTAGGCCGGTCAAATCAAAGCGCTTATCATAGCCGAAGCTGTCAACCCCCTGACAGGCCTTCGAATTCTCGACAGAGCGAATACCGAAATGATCAAGCTGCACACCAACCATGGCGTCATCACCCTGGAACTCTTCGAAGACAAAGCCCCGGAAACCGTGGCCAACTTCAAGGAGTACGTGAAGGCCGGCCACTACGATGGCACCGTCTTCCACCGCGTGATCTCCAACTTCATGATCCAGGGCGGCGGCTTCGAGCCGGGCATGAAACAGAAGACCACCCGCGCCTCCATCAAGAACGAGGCCAACAACGGCCTGTCGAACAAGGTCGGCACCGTGGCCATGGCCCGCACCATGGAGCCGCACTCGGCGTCCGCGCAGTTCTTCATCAACGTTTCCGACAACAGCTTCCTCAACCACAGCGCGCCGACCGTGCAGGGCTGGGGCTACGCGGTGTTCGGTGAAGTGACCGAAGGCATGGACGTGGTCAACAAGATCAAGGGCGTGGCCACCACCATGAAGTCCGGCCACCAGGACGTACCGGTCGAAGACGTGATCATCGAGAAGGCCGAGATCGTCGAGTGATCCTGCTGATCTCCGATCTGCATCTTGAAGAGGAGCGCCCGGATATAACCCGGGCGTTTCTTCGTTTCCTGCAGACCCGCGCCAGCCAGGCCGAAGCGCTCTACATACTGGGTGACTTCTTCGAGGCCTGGATCGGCGACGACGCCATGACCCCCTTCCAACGCTCCATCGCCCAGGCCCTGCGCCAGGTGGCCGATGGCGGCACGCGCATCTTCCTGATGCATGGCAACCGCGACTTCATGATCGGCACGCGCTTCTGCCGCGAAGCCGGCTGCACCCTGCTGGCGGACCCGAGCCGCGTCGTGCTCGCCGGCCACCCGGTGCTGCTGATGCACGGCGACAGCCTGTGCACCCGCGATGAGGCCTACATGCGCATGCGGCGCATCCTGCGCAACCCCGTCGTGCTGTGGATACTGCGCCACCTGCCGCTGGCCACCCGTCACAAGCTGGCACGCAAGCTGCGCAGCGAAAGCCGCATGCAGACCCGGCAGAAGGCGGTGGAAATCACCGACGTCACCCCGGAAGAAATCCCGCGCCTGCTGGCCGAACAGGGCGTACCGACGCTGATCCACGGTCATACCCACCGCCCCGCCGTGCACGAACTGCAGGTCGGCGGCCTGCCCGCGCAGCGCATCGTCCTCGGGGATTGGGATCGCCAGGGCTGGGCCCTGGAAGTCGACGAACAAGGCTTCCGCCAGGCACCGTTCGCCCTCGACTGAGCCGCGCAACGCGAACTCCTCCGCAGGCCGCGCCTACTCTCCTTGACGGGATGGCACGCGGCCAGCAGCATCGCCGCTTTCGATTTCACGTCAAGGAGCGACCATGCCGTTCAGCGATTCCCCCTATATCAAGTACCTGGTCGGCGCCGTCGCCGGCCTGGCCGCCGCCTTCGTGCTGTTCAACGGCATCTTCTTCTACAACGAAGCCGGTTTCGCCACCCACGTGCGGACCATCTTCGGCGAAGAGAAAGTAGTGGATGACGTCGGCTACGCCACCAAGTGGTTCGGCCGCGCCACGCCCTGGAAGAAGGCCCTGAGCGTGCAATCGGTGCTCACCGAAGCGCTCAACCAGATCGACGACACCAGCGACAACGACTCCCTGGGCGCCACCATCGAGGCCTTCCCCATCGTCTTCCTCGGCAACGTCGACGCCAAGGTGGAATCCTCCGCGCGCTTCCGCCTGCCCAGTGGCGAGCAGTTCCTCAAGATCGCCCAGGAATACCGCAACCCGGAGAACTTCATCCGCACCGCGCTGGTACCGGCGATCAAGGAAACCCTGCAGGCCACAGCCTCGCTGATGACCGCCGATGACTTCTACGCCGGCGCCCGCAGCGAGTTCGCCGCCGAGTTCGAAAACCAGCTCAACGACGGCCTCTACCTGATCAAGCGCAAGGAAGTGCGTGGCCCGCGTGGCCACGTGCCGCAGCAGACCGCCATCCTCCAGGCCGGCACCGAGCAGGGCAGCTTCGGCGATAACAACGCCAGCCAGTTCATCACCGAGAAGGTGATCGACGCCAAGGGCATGCCGGTGCGCAAGCAGCAGCAGTTCCGCAAATACGGCGTGGAAGTGGTGGAGGCGCGCATCACCAACGTCGACCCCAACCCGCAGTACAAGCAGCGCATGGTCAAGGTGCAGCAGGCCCTGGCCGAGCTGGCCGTGGCCCGGCAGAACCGCCTGAAGGAAGAGGAAGAGAAGCTGCTGGTCACCGCCCGCGGTGAGAAGGAAGTGGAAGCCCGCCGCCAGGAAACCCTGCGCGACCAGATCGAGCGCACCACCCAGGCCGAGACCGAGAAGCAGCTGGCGCGCATCAACGCCGAGCGCGAAAAGGGCCGTGCCGAGATCGAGAAGCAGACCGCCGAGCTGCTGCGTGACAAGGCCAGCATCACCGCCCAGGCCACCAAGATCACCGCCGACGCCGAAGCCTATGCCCGCGAAGCGGTGATCAAGGCGGACGGCGCGCTGCAACCCAAGCTCGATGCGCTGATCGCCATCAACAAGGTGTGGGCCGAGGCCGCCGCCCAGGCGCCAGTACCCAGCGTGATGATGGGCGCCGGGCAGAACGGCGCCAGCAGCCGCCAGGACGAGATCGGCCAACTGATGGGCGTGCTCGCCACCAAGGCGGCCCGTGACCTGGCGCTGGACCTGAAAGTGAAGGACTGAGCCCTCTCCGGCCACAAAAAAAGCGCCCCTCGGGGCGCTTTTTTCATGTGGGGTGTCGTCGGCTCACTGGGTGACCGGCACGCCACTGTGGAAGCGAAACTCCTCGTCCGTGCTCTCGATCAGCTCGCGCTCCACGTCCCGGACCTTCTCGATCACCGCATCCACGTCCGCCGCCTCACCGTACTGGTAGGCCAGCTTCAGGTAGCCCTGGTAGTGGCGCGCCTCGCTCTTCAGCAGGCCGAAGTAGAACTTGCCCAGTTCTTCGTCCAGATGCGGCACCAGCGCCTCGAAACGCTCGCAGGAGCGCGCCTCGATGAAGGCACCCACCACCAGGGTGTCCACCAGCTTGGCCGGCTCGTGGTTGCGCACCACCTTGCGCAAGCCGGAGGCGTAACGCGCGGCAGATACCGCGCGCAGCGGCACGCGACGCTTCTTCATGATGCGCAGGACCTGCTCGTGGTGGACCAGCTCCTCACGGGCCAGGCGCGACATGAAATTGATCAGGTCCAGGCGCGTGTTGTACTTGGCGATCAGCGCCATGGCGGTGGACGCCGCCTTGTACTCGTTGTTCTTGTGATCGATCAGCAGGGTTTCCTGGTCCGCCAGCGCGGCCTCCACCCAGGCGGCAGGCGTGCGGCAGCCAAGGAAGTCGTGGATTTCCGGGAGGTTCATGGGCGAGGCGCTCCCTGGCGGGCGATGACGAGGGAAAACGGAACGGCGGGGATGGCGGACAAGGGCATGGCAATCTGGTCGGGCGGGCAATGGCGGAGCATTATACGGGGGCTGCAGGCCGCAGCCAGCTTGATGCACTGATATATGTCAAGAACGCGAAGCGTCCAGGGCAGCTACAGTGGTTCCAGCTATATGTCTTCCAGGGAGAGCACGACCATGCAAGCCATCCGCAGCATCCTCGTGGTAGTTGATCCGAACCACCCCGATGGCCTGGCGCTCAAGCGCGCCAAACTGATCGCCGGGGTGACCCAGTCGCACCTGCACCTGCTGATCTGCGACCGCAAGGCGGATCACGCCGCCTACCTCGCCGACCTGTCCGGCGCGCTCGCCAGCGAAGGCTACAGCGTGACCAGCCAGCAGGCCTGGAACGAAAACCTGCACCAGACCGTGATCGCCGTGCAGCAGGCCGAAGGCTGCGGCCTGGTGATCAAGCAGCATGTGCCGGACAACCCGCTGAAGCGCTTCCTGCTGACGCCGGACGACTGGAAGCTGCTGCGCTACTGCCCCGGCCCGGTGCTGATGGTGAAGACCGACACGCCCTGGACCGGCGGCATCGTTCTCGCGGCCGTGGACGTCGGCAACAGCGACGGCGAGCACCGCACCCTGCACGCCAGCATCATCAGCCACGGCTACGACATCGCCGGGCTGGCCAAGGGCACCCTGCACGTGATCAGCGCCCACCCCTCGCCGATGCTCTCGGCGGCGGACCCGACCTTCCAGCTCAAGGAAAGCATCGAGGCGCGCTACCGCGCCGAATGCCGCAGCTTCCAGGAGGAGTTCGACGTCAGCGACGAGCGCCTGCACGTGGAGGAAGGCCCGGCCGACGTGCTCATCCCCCATGTCGCCCACAAGCTCAAGGCGGCGGTGACGGTGATTGGCACCATCGCCCGTACCGGCCTCTCCGGCGCGCTGATCGGCAACACCGCCGAAGTGGTGCTGGACTCGCTGGAAAGTGACGTGCTGGTCCTCAAGCCGGACGAAATCATCGCCCACCTGGAAGAGCTGGTCGCCCAGCGCTGACCCGCCCCATGAAAAAGCCGCCTCGATGGGCGGCTTTTTCGTGCCTGGCGTTTCGCTGCCATGGAGGGAGGGGGCTCAGACGCGGCTCTCCATTCCCTCCAGCAGGAAGCGCGGCGCGATGTAGCGATCGTAGTGGGCTTCCGACAAAAGGAAGAACTCCCGATCGATGGCCTCGCGCAGCTCCGGCAACGTCCAGCCGCGGAACTCGGGCATCAGCGCCACGCCGTAGGCGTCCAGGCGGTTGATCATGCGCGAGGCACGGGCGATGAGCTGGTAGGCCCAGCAATAGGCGGACTGCTCCGGCACGAAGCGGACCTGGCGCTGCTCCAGCTGCATGCGCAGGCGATCTTCGTCGAAAACCTCGAGTTTTGCGGTCATCACCTGGACCAGGAGGATTTCCAGACGGCGCCAGACGGCGCGTTTTTCCTCGTCGTTGTAGAGGTTCCAGTTCACCACTTCATGGTGGAAGCGCTTGCAGCCACGGCACACGAGATCCCCGTAGACGGTGGAGCAGAGGCCGACGCAGGGCGTCTTGATGCGCTGATTGGACATGGCGGGAGGGTCTGGGAAAGCACGAACAGGCCGGCATCTTAGCCCTTTGTCTAGGCAGGGTCACCCCAAGAAACCCAGGGCTTTTGTCTTAACTTCGGCTCAGCTTTCCTTTAGAATTGGCCCGCCATTTTAGGCGCCAATGTCCGTTGGAAGCTGTTTTCAAAGCGTCACGAGCACAGTCCACCCGGCAGGAAAATTGGCGTTGGGCACTCCCCAGCGAGTGCCTTGCGCCAGCCCTCATCAGGCCTTCCTTCCGGCGTAAAACTTTGAAAACAGCTTCTGGATGGAACCAACGAAACCCTGGCCAGGCAGCTCACAAAGCTGCGCGGCGCACGTGTTCGCTGGATTCCTGGATGAGCGTCCCGGACAACTCCTTGGGACCACTGATGAGGGTAAAACTGTGCTTGAAGCCTATCGCAAACACGTACAAGAGCGTGCCGCCCAGGGTATCGTGCCCCAGCCGCTGAACGCCGAACAAACCGCAGGCCTGGTAGAGCTGCTGAAGAACCCGCCGGCCGGCGAAGAAGAATTCCTCGTAGACCTGATCACCAACCGCGTTCCGCCGGGCGTGGACGAAGCGGCCTATGTAAAGGCCGGTTTCCTCTCCGCCGTCGCCAAGGGTGAAGCCAAGTCCCCGCTGATCACCAAGCAGCGCGCCACCGAACTCCTCGGCACCATGCAGGGCGGCTACAACATCGCCACCCTGGTCGAGCTGCTGGATGACGCCGAGCTGGCCGCCGCCGCTGCCGAACAGCTCAAGCACACCCTGCTGATGTTTGACGCCTTCCACGACGTAGCCGAGAAAGCCAAGGCTGGCAACGCCCACGCCAAGGCCGTGCTGGAGTCCTGGGCCGCTGGCGAGTGGTTCACCAGCAAGCCCGCTATCGCTGACAAGTACAGCCTGAGCGTGTTCAAGGTCACCGGCGAAACCAACACCGACGACCTGTCCCCGGCTCCCGATGCCTGGTCGCGCCCGGACATCCCGCTGCACGCCCTGGCCATGCTGAAAATGGCCCGTGACGGCATCGTCCCCGAGCAGCAAGGCGCCATCGGCCCGCTGAAGCAGATCGAAGAGATCAAGGCCAAGGGCTTCCCGGTCGCCTACGTCGGTGACGTGGTCGGTACCGGTTCCTCGCGTAAATCCGCCACCAACTCGGTGCTGTGGTTCTTCGGCGACGACATCCCCTACGTGCCGAACAAGCGCGCTGGCGGCTTCTGCTTCGGCTCCAAGATCGCCCCGATCTTCTACAACACCATGGAAGACGCCGGCGCCCTGCCGATCGAGTTCGACGTATCGAACATCAACATGGGCGACGTGATCGACGTCTACCCGCACGCCGGTAAAGTCTGCAAACACGGCACCGACGATGTCATCACCACCTTCGAACTGAAGACCCCGGTGCTGCTCGACGAGGTCCGCGCTGGCGGCCGTATCCCGCTGATCGTCGGCCGTGGCCTGACCGAGAAAGCCCGTGCCGAACTGGGCCTGGGTTCTTCCGACCTGTTCAAGAAGCCGGAACAGCCCGCCGACAGCGGCAAGGGCTTCACCCTGGCGCAGAAGATGGTCGGCAAGGCGTGCGGCGTAGCCGGCGTTCGCCCGGGCACCTACTGCGAGCCGAAGATGACCACCGTCGGTTCCCAGGACACTACTGGCCCGATGACCCGCGACGAGCTGAAAGACCTGGCGTGCCTGGGCTTCTCCGCCGACCTGGTGATGCAGTCCTTCTGCCACACCGCCGCGTACCCGAAACCCATCGACGTCACCACCCACCACACCCTGCCGGACTTCATCCGCACCCGTGGCGGCGTGTCCCTGCGTCCTGGCGACGGCATCATCCACAGCTGGCTGAACCGCATGCTGCTGCCTGACACCGTCGGCACCGGTGGCGACTCCCACACCCGCTTCCCGATCGGCATCTCCTTCCCGGCCGGTTCCGGCCTGGTGGCCTTCGCCGCCGCCACCGGCGTCATGCCGCTGGACATGCCCGAATCCGTTCTGGTGCGTTTCAAAGGCAAGCTGCAGCCCGGTATCACCCTGCGTGACCTGGTCCATGCGATCCCCTACTACGCCATCCAGAAAGGCCTGCTGACCGTCGAGAAGAAGGGCAAGATCAACGCCTTCTCCGGCCGCATCCTGGAAATCGAAGGCCTGGACGACCTGACCGTCGAGCAAGCGTTCGAGCTGTCCGACGCCTCCGCCGAGCGTTCCGCTGCGGGCTGCACCATCAAGCTGCCGGAAAAGGCCATCGCCGAGTACCTGCAGTCCAACATCACCCTGCTGCGCTGGATGATCGGCGAAGGCTACGGCGATGCCCGCACCATGGAACGTCGCGCCCAAGCGATGGAAGCCTGGCTGGCCAACCCGCAGCTGATGGAAGCCGACAAGGACGCCGAATACGCCGAGATCATCGAGATCGACCTGGCCGACGTGAAAGAGCCGGTTCTCTGCGCTCCGAACGACCCGGACGATGCCCGCCTGCTCTCCACCGTTGCCGGCGACAAGATCGACGAAGTGTTCATCGGTTCCTGCATGACCAACATCGGCCACTTCCGCGCTGCCGGTAAGCTGCTGGACAAGGTCAAGGGCTCGATTCCGACCCGCCTGTGGCTGTCGCCGCCGACCAAGATGGACCAGCACCAGCTGACCGAGGAAGGCTACTACGGCATCTACGGCAAGGCCGGCGCGCGCATGGAAATGCCGGGCTGCTCGCTGTGCATGGGTAACCAGGCACGCGTAGCGTCGAACTCCACCGTGGTTTCGACCTCCACCCGTAACTTCCCGAACCGCCTGGGCGATGGTGCCAACGTGTACCTGGCCTCCGCCGAGCTGGCAGCCGTCGCGTCCATCCTGGGCAAGCTGCCGACCGTCGAGGAGTACATGGAATACGCGAAGAGCATCGACAGCATGGCTGCCGACGTTTACCGCTACCTGTCCTTCGACCAGATCGCCGAGTACCGCGAAGCCGCTGCGAACGCCAATATCCCGGTCGTTCAAGCCTAAGCCTCACCGGCCATGAAGAAGCCCCGCCCCGTGCGGGGCTTTTTTATGGGCGCGATTTGCGCCGAACACCACACTCACAAACCCCGCGGGAGCGAATTCATTCGCGAAACTCTTCGCTGCCCCAGGTCCGCCGAACCGAGAACCGAACCGAAGAAACGCCATCTCGCCGAACCGTGCCGCACACCACGAATTCACCCTCTCCCGCCTTGCCAGCCCACCGCCAGCGGCTATGTTCCAAGGAGAAGCGCCCAACCGCTCATTCCAAGGAGTACCACCATGAAGAAGCACTGGATTCTCATCGCCCTCTGCCTGGTCGGCCTGGCCGGCTGCTCCAGCGAATACCTGATCAACACCACCGACGGCCAGATGCTCACCAGCGATGGCAAGCCGCACCTGGATGAAGACACCGGCATGCTCGAGTTCGAAGACAGCGAAGGTCGCAAGCAGCAGATCCCGCAGACCCAGGTGAAACAGATCATCGAACGCTGATCCGCCCCGCTCCACCCAGGCCCCCGCTCCGGCGGGGGCTTCGCTTTCCGCCCCTGGCACATCGCTTGCTTTGCCCAAGGCATCAGGCCCGCTCCAACGGCGGAGCGGGCCACCGGACAATGGCGTCGTCATCGGCCATCGCAGCCCGCGATCCGCCGTGGCGACGCCTTTTTGTTGATGGGAAGGCGACAGCATGAGCGACAACCGACTGCACACACGCACCGACAACCTGGCCTGGGTCGCCGGCAGCGACGCACCTGAAAAGAGCACGCTGGACCTCGGTTTCATGGCCCTCACCGACTCCGCCTCGCTGATCGTCGCCGCCACCCAGGGCTTCGCCCAGCCCTATGGGCTCACCCTCAACCTCAAGCGCCAGGCTTCCTGGGCCACCCTGCGCGACAAGCTGCTGTCCGGCGAGCTGGACGCCGCCCAGGCACTCTACGGCCAGGTCTACGGCATCCACCTGGGCATCGGCGGCACGGCCACCGACATGGCCATCCTCATGGGTCTGTGCCAGAACGGCCAGGCCATCAACCTCTCCGAACCGTTACGGCGCGCCGGCGTGACCACTGCCGAGGCACTGGCCGCCCACGTGCGCCAAGGTGGTGCACGGCTGACCTTCGCCCAGACCTTCCCCACCGGCACCCACGCCATGTGGCTGGCCTATTGGCTGGCCGCCCAGGGCATTCACCCGCTGCACGACGTCAGCAGCGTGGTGGTGCCGCCTTCGCAGATGGTCGCCCACCTGCAGGCCGCACGCATTGACGGCTTCTGCGCCGGCGGCCCCTGGGGCGCGCTCGCGGTGGACCAGGGCCAGGGCTTCACCCTCGCCACCAGCCAGATGATCTGGCCCGACCACCCGGAGAAGGTCCTCGGCGTCACTGCCGCCTTCGCCGACGCCTACCCGAACACCGCCCGCGCGCTGACCATGGCGGTGCTCGAAGCCAGCCGCTTCATCGAGCAGAGCCTGGAAAACCGCCGCAGCACCGCCCAGTTGATCAGCGGCGCCGAGTACATCGACGCCCCGCTCTCGGCCATCGAGCCACGCTTCCTCGGCCACTACCGCGACGGTCTCGGCAACACCTGGGAAGACGCCCACCCGCTGCGCTTCTTCGACGGCGGCCGGGTCAACCTGCCCTACCTCTCCGACGGCATCTGGTTCATGACCCAATTCCGCCGCTGGGGCCTGCTGCGCGATGACCCGGACTACCTCGGCGTCGCCCGCCAGGTGCAGCGCCTCGACCTCTACCGCCAGGCCGCCGCAGCCCTCGGTATCGAAGCGCCCGCCGAGATGCGCAGCGCCACGCTGATGGACGGCATCACCTGGGATGGCAGCGACCCGGCCGGCTATGCACGCAGCTTCCGCCTGCACGCCCTCGCCGGCACGTCTTCCGCCCTCGCCCTGTAACCGGACGGCCACCCTATGCTGCGCATCCTTCTGATCAACGACACCGCAAAGAAAGTCGGCCGCCTGCGCGCCGCCCTGGTCGAGGCCGGCTTCGAGGTCATCGACGAATCCGGGCTGACCATCGACCTGCCCGCACGGGTCGAAGCCGTGCGCCCCGACGTGGTGCTCATCGACACCGAATCCCCCGGCCGTGACGTCATGGAACAGGTGGTGCTGGTCAGCCGCGACCAGCCCCGCCCCATCGTCATGTTCACCGACGAGCACGACCCGGGCGTGATGCGCCAGGCCATCCAGGCCGGCGTCAGCGCCTACATAGTCGAGGGCATCCACGCCCAGCGCCTGCAGCCCATCCTCGACGTCGCCATGGCCCGCTTCGAAAGCGACCAGGCCCTGCGCGCGCAGCTCAACGCCCGCGAGCAGCAACTGGCCGAACGCAAGCGCGTGGAACTGGCCAAGGGGCTGCTGATGAAGATGAAGAACTGCAACGAGGAAGACGCCTATACGCTGATGCGCCGCCAGGCCATGAGCCGCCAGCAGAAGCTCGTCCAGGTCGCCGAGCAGATCATCGCGATGCACGACATGCTCGGGCACTGAGGGGCAACTGTACGGGTGGGAGTTGTAACTGTTCTGCTGTCCGGGGTCCGTCGACCGCGACTGTACGGCCATCGCCGGCGTGGCGTGTATCTGCTGGCACGCCGTGGCGACGGCTAAGGTAAGCCCATCGCAGCCACCGCCCGGACACGCCCATGGACACCGAACGCCAGCTCCTCGAAGACGCCGACCGCCGCGCCCTCGCCTACTTCGACGGCATCCCCGGGCGCCGCGTATTTCCCGATGCCGAGGCCATCGCCGCCCTGGCCGGCTTCGACGGCCCCCTGCCCACCCAGGGCCTGCCCGCCCAGCAGGCCCTGCAATTGCTGGACGAGCTGGGCTCCCCCGCCACCACCGCCTCCAACGGCGGGCGCTACTTCGGCTTCGTCATCGGCGCCACCCTGCCCGCCGCCGCCGCGGCCGAGCGCCTGGTGCTGGCCTGGGACCAGTGCGCCTCGTCCTTCGACAACTCCCCCACCGCCGACCGCATCGAAAAGGCCGCCGCGCGCTGGGTGCTGGAAAGCCTCCGCCTGCCCGCCGAAAGCGCCGTCGGCTTCGGCACCAGCGCCACCGCCTGCACCCTCGCATGCCTCAGCGCCGCCCGCCGCGCCCTGCTCGCACGCAAGGGCTGGGACTTCGACGGCGACGGCCTGATGGGCGCGCCCGAGGTGCGCGTGGTGGTCTCCGCCAGCGTGCACATCACGGTGAAGAAGGCCCTGCGCATCCTCGGCTTCGGCATCAACCGCCTGCTGGTGGCCCCCGTCGACGAGCTGGGCCGTATCGACCCGGCGCAGCTGCCGCCGCTGGACGACATGACCGTGCTCTGCCTGCAGGCCGGCGAGGTCAACGGTGGCGAGTTCGACCCCTTCGCCGAACTCATCCCCCGTGCCCACGCCGCCGGCACCTGGGTGCATGTGGACGGCGCCTTCGGCCTCTGGGCCCGCGCCAGCTCCGCCGCTGCGCTCACCGAGGGGGTCGAGCGGGCCGACAGCTGGACCACCGATGGCCACAAGTGGCTGAACACCCCCTACGACGGCGCCATGGCCATCTGCCGCGACGTCGAGGCCCTGGCCACGGCGATGAACAGCGACGCCGCCTACGCCAGCGCCTCCCGCGATGCGCAGAAGAACCTCAACCTGGAGTTCTCCCGCCGCGCCCGGGGCGTGCCCATCTGGGCGGCCCTGGCCAGCCTCGGCCGCGACGGCCTGCGCGAGCTGATCGACCGTCACCTGCGCCAGGCCGGCCACCTCGCCGAACGCCTGCGCGGCGCCGGCTACCAGGTGCTCAACCGCGTGGTGCTCAACCAGGTGCTGGTGCGCGCCGACAACGACGAGCAGACCCTGGCCATCCGCCTCGCCGCCCAGGCCTCGGGCGATGTCTGGTTCGGCCCCACCCTGTGGCAGGGGCGCCCGGCCTTCCGCCTCAGTGTTTCCTCGTGGCGCACAACGGATGCCGATATCGAGCGCCTCGCCGAGCTGCTGGTCCGCCTCAAGGCCGAGACCCGCCCCTGAGCCCTGCGCAATGCCCCGGTGCCAGTGCGCCACCGGTCGCCGCCGCAACGCAGCGGCAGAACCTTCCTTGAAGGCGACGAGTCTGTGAAAGGCCTGCCACGCGGCAGGCCCTATACAAGCGCAGGGAAGGCACGTACGCGTCGAAGGAAAGCGGTCTCGAGCGGAGTGCGGCCCGACAACGAGGATGCAAGGCATGCACAGGTTCCAATCGCTCCACTCCACATCCCACCGCCATCGCGGTGCCTATTGGCTCGGCCTGTTCGGCTGCCTGCTGCTCGGCGAAGCCCAGGCCGAGCTCTACAAGGGCGTCGCCCCGGGCGGCAACTTCGCCCTGGAGAACTGGAACATCACCGTGCCACAGGACGCCGAGGGCGGCACCGAGGGCAAGGCCGTCACCGTGCGCCCCGACCAGCTCAGCGGGCCCGACGGCTACCAGTCGCGCTGGTTCCGCACCGACCCGGGCGACGGCTCCCTGAGTTTCTGGACGCCGGTCAACGGCGCTACCGCCGGGGGCTCCAGCAGCCCGCGCTCGGAACTGCGCGAGATGCTCGACCCGAGCAACCTCGGGCTGACCTGGAGCGGTGCCGGTGAATCGGTGCAGGACGCCCTGCTCAAGGTCATGCAGGTGCCCAGCGACGGCCTGGTCATCGTCGGCCAGGTGCACGGCTACGGCAGCGCGCCGCTGATCCTCCTCTACTACCGCTACGACTTCGCCAAGAAGACCGGTCGCGTCATCGCCAAGCTGCAGGGCCTGCCGGAGCAGGGCCTGCCCTATACCAACCACGTGCTGGCCAGCGACATCGCCCTGGGCGAAACCTTCAGCTACCAGATGAAGGTCAGCAACAACGTCGCCATGGCCTCGGCCAACGGCGGGGCCGTGGCGACCATGGCGATGGACCCGGCCTGGAACAGCGAAACCTTCTACTTCAAGGCCGGCGCCTACCTGCACATGCACGGCGACAGCGCCACCGAAGGCGCGCGGGTGAAGTTCTACCGCCTGGCCGCCAGCCACCCCAACGACGACCTCTTCGTCAACAGCCCCGCCGCCCTGCCCAGCGCCCGCGTCGGCCAGGCCTACCAAACCCAGCTCTACAGCACCGGCGGCCTCGGCGGCGCCACCTGGAAACTGGTCAGCGGCCACCCGCCGGCCGGGCTGACCCTGGCTTCCGACGGCCTGGTCAGCGGCACCCCGGAAGCCGGCACCGCCTCCACCACCGCCCACTGGTTCGTGGCCCAGGTGCGTGACGTCAACGGCAGCACCCACCACAAGAAGTTCTCGATTCTCATCCCTCAGTAACGCCGCACGCCGGGTAATCGTGGACCACGCTTCACCGGTCCACCGCACCGGCGCCCAGGTCGGCACTGCGGGTGGATGCAAAGAGCGGCATCCACCCTACGCCCCGGGGTATCCCGTGCAGGCTGAGGCTGATTGGCACACCCATTCGCCCTGAAAGAAAACGCCCCGCAACGCCTCGGATTTTTCTCGACAACGCCCCACCGCTGCGCTTATCTTCGCCGCCAGGCCACCCATGTGGCCAACGTCGCTCGGACGGTTCCGGGCGCTTACGTATCCGAGGAAAGCATGGCTGACACGCGTTCTCCGCGCAGTTTCGCGCGCATCGATCGTCTCCCCCCCTACGTCTTCAACATCACCGCCGAACTCAAGATGGCCGCGCGCCGTCGTGGCGAGGACATCATCGACCTGTCCATGGGCAACCCCGATGGGGCCACCCCGCCGCACATCGTCGAGAAGCTGGTGCAGGTCGCCCAGCGCGAAGATACCCACGGATACTCCACCTCCCGCGGTATTCCCCGCCTGCGCCGCGCCATTTCGCGCTGGTACAAGGACCGCTATGACGTGGAGATCGATCCGGAAAGCGAAGCCATCGTCACCATCGGCTCCAAGGAAGGCCTGGCGCACCTGATGCTGGCCACCCTGGACCACGGCGACACGGTGCTGGTGCCCAACCCCAGCTACCCGATCCACATCTACGGCGCGGTGATCGCCGGCGCCCAGGTGCGCTCGGTGCCGCTGGTGCCAGGCGTCGACTTCTTCGCCGAGATGGAGCGCGCCATCCGCGAATCCATCCCCAAGCCGAAGATGATGATCATCGGCTTCCCCTCCAACCCCACCGCACAGTGCGTGGAGCTGGACTTCTTCGAACGCGTGGTGGCCCTGGCCAAGCAGTACGACGTGCTGGTGATCCACGACCTGGCCTACGCCGACATCGTCTACGACGGCTGGAAGGCCCCGTCGATCATGCAGGTGCCCGGCGCCAAGGACATCGCGGTGGAGTTCTTCACCCTGTCCAAGAGCTACAACATGGCCGGCTGGCGCATCGGCTTCATGGTCGGCAACCCCGAGCTGGTCAGCGCCCTGGCGCGGATCAAGAGCTACCACGACTACGGCACCTTTACCCCGCTGCAGGTGGCCGCCATCGCCGCGCTGGAAGGCGACCAGCAGTGCGTGCGCGACATCGCCGAGCAGTACCGCCAGCGCCGCAACATGCTGGTCAAGGGCCTACACGAGGCGGGCTGGATGGTCGAGAACCCCAAGGCCTCGATGTACATCTGGGCGAAGATTCCCGAGCCCTATGCCCACCTCGGCTCTCTGGAGTTCGCCAAGAAGCTGCTGGCCGAGGCCAAGGTCTGCGTCTCCCCGGGCATCGGCTTCGGCGAGTACGGCGACGACCATGTGCGCTTCGCCCTGATCGAGAACCAGGACCGCATCCGCCAGGCCATCCGTGGCATCAAGGCGATGTTCCGCGCCGACGGGCTGATCCAGCCAGGCAAGGCCCGCAAGGCCGAGTGACACAGGCAACGGCGCCCCAGGGGCGCCGTTTTCATTTCCCACGCAGGGGTTCGTGCCCCGGTGGCGTATCAAGGCTGTACCGGGCGCCGTCCCGGCCCATCAGCGAAGGACCCAACGATGAAGCCCAGCCGCCTGCTGTTCCTCTGCGCCGCCCTGCTCGGTGCCCTGACGCTGCAGACCGCCAGCGCCGGCCTGCTCCAGGAGCGCCGCGAAGCCCGCCAGCTCGACGACGCCGGCATCCGCGTGCAACGGGATGTCGCCTACGGCAACGATGAGCGCCAGCGCTTCGACGTCTACCAGCCCAAGGTCGCGCCGCGCGTGCCCGCCCCGGTGATCTTCATGGTCCACGGCGGTGGCTGGGCCAACGGCGACAAGGACAACGGCAGCGTCGCCCTGAACAAGGCCCTGCGCTGGGTGCCCCAGGGCGTGGTGCTGGTCTCCGCCAACTACCGCATGCTCCCCGACACCCCGCCGCTGGCCCAGGCCGACGACGTGGCCCGCGCCCTGGCCCAGGCCCAGCAACTGGCCAGCGGCTGGCAGGCCGACCCGGCGCGCTTCGTGCTGATGGGTCACTCCGCCGGCGCCCACCTGGTGGCATTGATCGACGCCGCGCCGGAGATCGCCGCCCAGCATGGCGCGCGCCCGTGGATCGGCACCGTGGCGCTGGACAGCGCCGCCTTCAACGTCGAGACGGTGATGCGCGGCCCGCACCTGAAGCTCTATGACCGCGCCTTCGGCGACGACCCCGCCACCTGGCGCGCCGCCTCCCCCACCCTGCGCCTGGAGCAATCCGGCGCGCCGCTGCTGGCGGTGTGCTCCACCCGTCGCGACGACGCCTGCCCGCAAGCCCGTGGCTTCGCCGCCAAGGGCCGCGACCAGGGCAAGCGCGTGGAGGTGATGGGCGTGGACATGTCGCACCGGCAGATCAACCACGAGCTCGGCCAGGACAACGGCTACACCGCCGACGTCGAGCGCTTCCTGCGCAGCGTCGGCCTGCTGCGTCTCTGAGCCGGGTAACGCCATGTCCCGAAGCCAGCGCCTGCTCGACCTGCTGCAGATCCTCCGCCGCCACCGCTACCCCGTCGCCGGGCACGCCCTGGCCAGTGAGCTGGGCATCAGCCTGCGCACCCTTTACCGCGACATCGCCACCCTGCAGCAACAGGGCGCCAACATCGAAGGGGGCGCCGGGCTGGGCTATGTGCTGCGGCCCGGCTTCGAACTGCCGCCGCTGATGTTTTCCCTGGGCGAGATCGAAGCCCTGGTGCTCGGGATGCGCTGGGTCAGCCGCCGGGGCGACCGCCAACTGATGGCGGCCGCGCGTGACGTGCTGGCCAAGGTCGGCGCGGTGCTGCCGCCGGCCCTGCGCGAGGAGCTGGAGACCAGCACCCTGCTGATCGGCCCGGCACCGGCCAGCGAAATCCCCGATGCGCTGCTGGAGCAGGTGCGCGAGGTCATCCGCCGGGAACACCGCGTGCAGCTCGGCTACCGCGATGTGGAGGGCCAGGCGTCGCAACGGGTGGTCTGGCCCTTCGCCCTGGGCTACTTCGAGCAGACCCGTGTGCTGGCCGCCTGGTGCGAACTGCGCCAGGCCATGCGCCACTTCCGCCTCGACCGGGTGGACGACCTGCTCGACCTGGGCCAGCGCTACCCGCGACGACGCCAGGTGCTGCTGCGCGAATGGCGCGAACTGCACGGCATCGCCGAGCAGTGAGGCTGCTGCCAGAAACTGACAGAGGTGGGGCCTAGCCTGCGCGCATCGAGTGACGACGCCCGTCGCTCCGCATCGGAGACCCATCCAATGATCGCCCCCAACCTGCTCAACCTGTATGTCGACGACCCCGTGCGCAGTGCCGCTTTCTATCGGCGCCTGCTGGCGCGCGAGACCGTCGAGCATAGCCCGGGCTTCGCCCTCTTCGTCTTCGACAACGGCTTCAAGCTTGGCCTCTGGGCCCGCGACGGCGTGAAGCCTGCCACCACTGTACCGGGCGGTGGCAGCGAGCTGTGCGTCCAGGTCGACAGTGACGACGACGTGCACCGCCTGCATCAGCTCTGGCAGGAACAGGGCGTGGAGATCGTCCAGACGCCGGAGGCCATGGACTTCGGCTACACCTTCAGCGGCATCGACCCCGACGGCCACCGCCTACGGGTCTACCACCTGACGCTGTAAAGGGTTACCGGCCGCCTGCCTGTGGCCGGGCGGCCGCACACCGCCCGGCTGCTGGCACTGTGCCGCCTCACTGGCCCGCGACGATGCAGTTCGTCGCCTAACTGGAACCTCGCTGAACTTCCGGGATCGTGCCGGTCCCAACAGGGGCTTATTCCCCCGGCCTCAAGGACAGCCCGTGATCGATCTCAGCACCTGGAAACTCGACATCCCCGCCCACCAATCCGCCACGCTCATCACCACCCAGCGCCTCAACAACGGCTATGAAAGCCAGTACTTCCGTCGCAACGACGACGGCAGCGTGACCTTCTGGGTGCCCGTCACCGGCAGCACCAGCGAAGACGCCCGCTACCCCCGCAGCGAACTGCGCGAGACCCAGGCCGACGGCACCCTGAGCTACTGGAACTACCAGAGCGCCGACAATTACCTGAGCGCGGTGCTTTCGGTGCAGCAGGTGCCGAGCAAGAACAAGATCATCATCGGGCAGATCCACAGCAAGGACGAAGCCGGCAGCGAGAACGACCCGCTGCTGAAGCTGCAGTACCACTACAAGGACGGCACCGGCCGCCTCGAGGCCCTGCTGCGCAAGCGCCCCGGCGACAAGGAGGTGGAGAACATCCTGCTGGCCGAGAACGTCGACCTGGGCGAGCGCTTCGGCTACGACCTGCGCCTCACCCCCAGCGGGCGCCTGGGCATCACCGTCACCAGCAAGGGCGATGACGGCGGCCTGTTCCGCCAGCTGAGCGGCTACTGGGGCAACCAGCAGCTCTACTTCAAGGCCGGCGCCTATATCCAGGACAACTGCGGCCCGAGCAACGAAGGCGGCCGGGTGACCTTCTACTGGCTCAACGGCCTGCACCGCTAAGCCTCATTCAGTCGGCGAATGGCCACATAGCGGCGGCGGCGCGGGTAGAATCCGCCCGCCGTTGCCACGGCCCCTTCCCTACCGACGTACGAGGTTCGCACCCCGATGGCCCGCCTGACCCTGAACTTCCCCGAAGACCAGTTCTGCTACTCCACCCACCTGACCGTGCGGGTCACCGACATCAACGGCGCCAACCACCTGGGCAACGACTCGATGATCTCGATGATTTCCGAGGCCCGCGCGCGCTTCCTCTTCGACTTCGGCATCACCGAGACCGAGGGCGACGGCACCGGCATCATCGTCACCGACCTGGCCACCACCTACCGCGCCGAGGCCCACGCCCGCGACCAGTTGCTGTTCGAAGTGGGCGTGATGGACTTCAACCGCTACGGCGGCGACATCACCTTCCGCATCACCCGCCCCGCCGACGGCAAGCTGGTGGCCATGGCCAAGTCCGGCTTCGTGTTCTTCGACTACCGCCAGTCGAAGGTGGTGGAGATGCCGGAGAAATTCCGCAGCACCTTCCCCAAGGTCAACTGGCTGGACTGAACCCGCCCCCGCAGCTCCGCCCCGGTGCACGGGCGCGACAGCGCGCCCCCTTTTGCACCGGCGCCAGCCCCCGGCCACGCCGGCAGGCCCACTGCTCGGCGCCCCTCACGCACCGGCCGAAGCCCGGTAAATCAGGCACTTGTGGCGGCCGGCGGCACCGGCCCCGCTCCTTGGCCCGTCTCTTGCTCCATCCCCTCCACAGGTAGCCAACGGCGGTTGCCCGACTGAACGACAAAGGCGTCGCGTCACTGCGCAGAAATGCAGCCAGTGCGCGGCGCTTTTTTCGTTCCGGCCCCAGCGATGGGGCGGCTGGCGTGCCGTGATCCGGGCGCCCGCATGCGACCCACCCTACCCAGCCACGGCCAAGGCCGTGGCACGAAGCGCCACGAGCGCGACGTGTTCCGGGAGGGTGCGACCGCCGGGGCTGTCCCGCGGCGCGCCCTCCCGGCCCCCTGACGCAGATGAGGTGTTCGATGACTACGAGTTTCTGGAAGGCCGGCCACGCCCCCACCCTGTTCGCCGCATTTCTCTATTTCGACCTGAGCTTCATGGTCTGGTACGTGCTCGGCCCGCTGGGCGTGCAGATCGCCGCTGACCTGCAGCTGACCACCCAGCAACGCGCCATGATGGTCGCCACGCCCATCCTCGCCGGTGCCGTGCTGCGCTTCCTGCTGGGCCTGCTGGCCGACCGCACGTCACCGAAATCCGCCGGGCTGTTCGGCCAGGTGGTGGTGATCGCCGCGCTGTTCACCGCCTGGCAACTGGGCATCCACAACTACGAGCAGGCGCTGCTGCTGGGCCTGTTCCTCGGCTTCGCCGGGGCCTCCTTCGCCGTGGCCCTGCCGCTGGCCTCGCAGTGGTACCCGCCGCAGCACCAGGGCAAGGCGCTGGGCATCGCCGGGGCCGGTAACTCCGGCACCGTGCTGGCGGCGCTGTTCGCCCCGGGGCTGGCCGCGCTGTTCGGCTGGAACAACGTGTTCGGCCTGGCGCTGATCCCGCTGGTGCTGACCCTGGCGATCTTCGCCCTGGCCGCGCGTAATGCCCCCAACCGCCCGGCGCCGAAATCCCTCGCCGACTACATGAAGGCCCTGGGTGACCGCGACAGCTGGTGGTTCATGTTCTTCTACAGCGTCACCTTCGGCGGCTTCCTCGGCCTGGCCAGCACCCTGCCCGGCTACTTCCACGACCAATACGGCCTGGAGCCGGTGACTGCCGGCTACTACACCGCCGCCTGCGTCTTCGCCGGCAGCCTGATGCGCCCCCTGGGCGGCGCCTTCGCCGACCGCATCGGCGGCATCCGCACCCTGCTGGTGGTCTACACCGTGGCCGCCATCTGCATCGCCGCCGTGGGCTTCCACATCTCAAGCGCCACCGCTGCCCTGGCCCTGTTCGTGGTGGCCATGCTCAGCCTCGGCGCCGGCAATGGCGCGGTGTTCCAGCTGGTGCCGCAGCGCTTCCACAAGGAAATGGGTGTGATGACCGGGCTCATCGGCATGGCTGGCGGCATCGGCGGCTTCTGCCTCACCGCAGGCCTGGGCGCCATCAAGCAGCACACCGGCGACTACCAGCTGGGCCTGTGGCTGTTCGCCAGCCTCGGCGTGCTGGCCTGGTTCGGCCTCTACGGCGTGAAGCTGCGCTGGCGCACCACCTGGGGCTCAGCGGCCGTCACCGCGGCGCGCGTCTGAGCGCCATGGGGCTGCAACTGAGCTTCGGCGAGGCCAGCGCCATCGGCCCGCGCAGCGAGAACCAGGACGCCCTGCGGGTGGTGACGCCCGCACCGGCCCTGGCCGCCAGCAAGGGCTACCTGTTCGCCCTGGCCGATGGCGTCAGCCAGTGCGCCGACGGCGGCCTGGCCGCACGCGCCACCCTGCAGGCGCTGGCGCTGGACTACTACGCCACGCCGGAAACCTGGGCGGTGGCGCAATCCCTCGACCGCCTGCTGCTGGCCCACAACCGCTGGCTGCAGGCCAACGGCGGCGGCCAGCCGCTGCTGACCACCCTCACCGCACTGGTGCTGCGCGGCCGCCGCTTCACCCTCGCCCATGTCGGCGACTGCCGTGCCTACCGCTGGCGCGGCGAGCAGCTCGACCGCCTCAGCGAGGACCACGTCTGGGACCAGCCCGGCATGCAGCACGTGCTCAAGCGCGCGCTGGGGCTGGACCAGCACCTGGTGGTGGATTACCTGGATGGCGAGCTGCAGGAGGACGAGCACTTCCTCCTGGTCAGCGATGGCATCTGGGCGGTGCTGGGCGATGCCGGCATCCTGCGCATCCTCCAGGACGAACCCGAGCCCGAGGCGGCCAGCCGCGCCCTGGTCGCCGCCGCGCACCTGGCCGGCGGCCAGGACAACGCCAGCGCGCTGCTGGTGCGGGTCGACGGCCTGCCCCCCAGCGGCCTGGCCGATGCCCTGGCGCAACTGGAGGATTGGCCGCTGCCGCCGGAGCTGCGCCCGGGCCAGCTGTTCGAGGGCTGGTGGGTGCAGGGGCTGCTGGCCGAGTCGCGCCAGTCGCTGCTCTACCGCGTGCTCGATGACGCCGGCCAGCCCTGGCTGCTGAAGACCCTGCCGCCCGCGCGCCACGACGAACCCGCCGCCGGGCCGGCGCTGCTGCAGGAAGAGTGGTTCCTGCGGCGCGTGGCCGGGCGCCACTTCGCCGAGGTGCACCCCCTGCCGCAGCGCCAGCACCTGTACTACCTGCAGCGCGAGTACCCGGGGCAGACCCTGGCCGAACGGCTGCGCCAGGCCGGGCCGCTGGCGCTGACCGAGTGGCAGGACCTCGCCCCGCGCCTGGTCAGGGCCCTGGGCATGCTGCACCGGCGCAACATCCTGCACCGCGACATCAAGCCGGAGAACCTGCTGCTCGGCGAAGACGGCGAGCTGCGCCTGCTGGACTTCGGCCTGGCCTATTGTCCGGGCCTGTCCCAGGACGAGGCCCACAGCCTGCCGGGCACGCCCAGCTACATCGCCCCCGAGGCCTTCGACGGGGCACAACCGTCCGCGCAGCAGGATATCTACGGGGCGGGCGTCACCCTCTATCAACTGCTCACCGGGCACTACCCCTTCGGCGAGATCGAGGCCTTCCAGCACCCGCGCTTCGGCACGCCGACGCCCGCCAGCCGCTACCGCCCGGACCTGCCCGCCTGGCTCGACGAATGCCTCGGCCGCGCCCTGGCCAGCGACCCCGGGCAACGCTTCGAGACGGCGGAGGAATGGCTGCTGGCCCTGGAACAGGGCGAGCGCAAGGCGCTGGCGAGCAAGCCGCGCCCACTGCTGGAGCGCGAGCCGCTGAAGGTCTGGCGCGGCATCGCCCTGCTGTCGTTGCTGACCAACCTGGCGCTGCTGGTGCTCTGCCTGCACGGCTGACGCACCGATGCCGGGCAAGCCGCCCCGAAGCGGTGCAGCAGAGCCTTCGGCGTGCCCCGCAAAGGCCCGCCGGAGCCACGGAAAGCGGGGCCAGGCGGAGTTGGCACAAGCCCTGCAATGGCTCCATCACAATCTACAAAAAGCGCCCACCTCAACGTAGAGATGGCACTTTCCCGATAGAACGGGACTTGGACAAAGGCGTCCTGCTGGCAACAGCGGGACGCCTTTTTTGTTTGCCCGGAATTCATGCAGGAGCCTCGCCCATGAACAGACCCAGGCTGGTGATGATCGGCAACGGCATGGCCGGAGTGCGCACCCTGGAAGAGCTGCTCAAGCTCGCCCCGGATCTCTACGACATCACGGTGTTCGGCGCCGAGCCGCACCCCAACTACAACCGCATCATGCTGTCGCCGGTGCTGGCCGGTGAGCAGGCCTTCGAGGACATCGTCCTCAACGACCTGGAGTGGTACGCCGGGCACGGCATCCGCCTGCTGCTCAACCGCAGCGTGGTGAAGATCGACCGGCGCCGCCGCCTGGTGATCGCCGACGACGGCACCGAGGCCGCCTACGATCGCCTGGTGATCGCCACCGGCTCCTCGCCCTTCATCCTGCCGGTGCCGGGCAACCGCCTGCAGGGCGTGATCGGCTACCGCGACATCGCCGATACCCGGCAGATGATCGACACCGCCCGCAGCCACAGCCACGCGGTGGTGATCGGCGGCGGCCTGCTCGGCCTGGAGGCGGCCAACGGTCTGCGCCAGCGCGGCATGCAGGTGACCGTGGTGCACCTCGCCGACTGGCTGCTGGACCGCCAGCTGGACCGCACCGCCGGGCAGCTGCTGCAGGAAGCGCTGGAGGCTCGCGGCATCCGCTTCCGCCTGGGCACCCACACCGAGGAGCTGCTGAACAACGGCGAGGGCCGGGTCTGCGCGGTGCAGTTCCAGGGCGGCGAGGTGATCGCCGCCGACCTGGTGGTGATGGCCGCCGGCATCCGCCCCAACGTCGCCCTGGCCGAGCGCGCCGGCCTGCCTTGCAACCGCGGTATCCTGGTCAGCGACACCCTGCAGACCAACGACCCACGCATCTACGCCATCGGCGAATGCGCCAGCCACCGCGGCATCGCCTACGGCCTGGTGGCACCGCTGTTCGACCAGGCCGGCGTTTGCGCCAACCACCTGGCCCAGCTCGGCTTCGCCCGCTACCAGGGCTCGGTGGTCTCCACCAAGCTCAAGGTCACCGGCATCGACCTGTTCTCCGCCGGCGACTTCATGGGCGGCGAAGGCACCGAAAGCATCACCCTTTCCAACCCCATCGACGGCATCTACAAGAAGCTGGTGATCAAGAACGGCGTGCTGGTGGGTGCCTGCCTGTTCGGCGACACCGCTGACGGCGGCTGGTACTTCCGCCAGGTGCAGGCACGCACCGACATCAGCGCCATGCGCGACCGCCTGATTTTCGGCGAGGCCATGGCAGTCGAGCGCACCGAGCCAGCAGCCGAACCACGCTGCGCCGAGCCGGCGCGCATTCCCGTGCGCCTGCTGCAAAGCGCCTGATCCCTTCACAGGAACCTTCGTCATGAGCCGGACCACCGCCTCCACCTGCTGCTACTGCGGCGTCGGCTGCGGCGTGCTGATCGAGCACGACGACGCGCGCATCCTCGGTGTCGCCGGTGACCCGGCGCACCCGGCCAACTTCGGCCGCCTGTGCAGCAAGGGCTCCACCCTGCACCTGACCGGCGACCTCCAGGCCCGCGCGCTGTACCCGGAACTGCGCCTGGGCAAAGGCCTGGCACGCAGCCGCACGGACTGGGACAGCGCCCTGGACCACGCCGCCGCCCGCTTCGCCGAGACCATCGCCGAGCACGGGCCGGACAGCGTCGCCTTCTATGTCTCCGGCCAGTTGCTGACCGAGGACTACTACGCCTTCAACAAGCTGGCCCGCGCCCTGGTGGGCACCCACAACATCGACAGCAATTCGCGGCTGTGCATGTCGTCCGCCGTGGTCGGCTACAAGCGCAGCCTGGGCGCCGACGCGCCACCCTGCTCCTACGAGGACATCGAGCAGAGCGACTGCGTGCTGATCGCCGGCAGCAACATGGCCTTCGCCCACCCGGTGCTGTTCCGCCGCCTGGAGGAGGCCAAGGCCAAGCGCCCGGACATGCGCCTGATCGTGGTCGACCCGCGCCGCACCGACACCTGCGAGCTGGCCGACCTGCACTTGGCGATCACCCCGGGCAGCGACGTGGCGCTGTTCCACGGCATCCTCCACATCCTGCTCTGGGAGGGCTGGGTGGACCGGCGCTTCATCGAGCGCCACACCGAAGGCTTCGATGCGCTCAAGGAGCGCGTGCGCGACTTCGGCCCGGCGCGGGTGGCCGAGCTGTGCGGCATCGACAGCGCCGACCTGCTGCGCTGCGCCGAGTGGATCGGCCGCACGCCGAGCTTTCTCTCGCTCTGGTGCATGGGCCTGAACCAGTCCAGCGCCGGCAGCGCCAAGAACAGCGCACTGATCAACCTGCACCTGGCCACCGGGCAGATCGGCCGCGTCGGCGCCGGGCCCTTCTCCCTCACCGGCCAGCCCAACGCCATGGGTGGCCGCGAAACCGGCAGCCTGTCGAACCTGTTGCCGGGCCATCGCGAGGCGGGCAATGCCGAGCACCGCGCCGAGGTGGCGGCCTACTGGGGCGTCGAGCGCCTGCCGGAAACACCGGGGCTGTCGGCCATCGACCTGTTCGACGCCGTGGGCGACGGGCGCATCAAGGCGCTGTGGATCGTCTGCACCAACCCGGCCCAGTCCCTCCCCGACCAGCAGCGGGTGCACGCGGCACTGGCTGCTTGCCCCTTCGTGGTCGTGCAGGAAGCCTTCTTCACCACCGAGACCTGCCGCCACGCCGACCTGCTGCTGCCCGCTGCCAGCTGGGGCGAGAAGGAAGGCACCGTGACCAACTCCGAGCGGCGCATCAGCCATGTGCGCCCGGCCGTGCCAGCACCGGGCGAGGCGCGCCCGGACTGGGCCATCGCCTGCGACTTCGCCCGGCGCCTGGAACACCACCTGCGCCCCGGCCAGCCCAGCCTGTTCGACTTCGACAGCCCCGAAGCACTGTTCGAGGAGTACAAGCCGCTCACCGCCGGCCGCGACCTGGACCTGACCGGCATCGGCTACGGCCTGATCGACACCCAGGGTCCGCAGCAATGGCCCTACCCCGCCGGCGCCCGGCAAGGCACCGCGCGCCTCTATGGCGACGGCCGCTTTCCCACACCGAGCGGTCGTGCACAGTTCGTCGCCGACCCTTACCTCGCCCCCCAGGAGCGTCGCGAACTGCGCTACCCATTGACCCTGAACACGGGACGCCTACGCGACCAGTGGCATGGTATGAGCCGCACCGGCACCGCGGCCCAGTTGTTCGGCCACGTGGAGCAGGCGCAACTGGGGCTGCACCCCGTGGAGATGCGCCGCCGCCAGCTCGAGGATGGTGATCTGGTGCGGGTGAGGAGCCGTCGCGGCGAGCTGGTGGTGCCGGTCATGGGCGACGAGGCCCTGCGCCCCGGCCAGGCCTTCCTGCCCATGCACTGGGGCGATCGCTTCCTCAAGGGGCTGGGCGTCAACGTGCTGACCACGCCGGCCTACGATCCGCTCTCGAAACAACCGGAACTCAAGCATGCGGGCGTGGAGGTGGAGCGGGTGGAGCTGCCCTGGCAGCTCTTCGTGCTGGTGGAGGGCGATGTGCAGGCGCGCTTCGAAGCCCTCCGACCGCTGTGCGAGGCCTTCACCTACGCAAACCTGGCCCTGGTCGGGCGTGAGCGCCCTGCCCTGGTGCTGCGCACGGCCCACGGGCAGGCACTGGATACGGAGCTACTGGCGCATATCGACCGCCTGCTGCAACTGGATCAGGGGCCGGTGATGAGCTACGACGACCCGCAGCGCGCGGTGGGCAAGCGCGTGCGTATCGAGCAGGGGCGCATCACTGCGCTGCGCCTGGCGGGCGAAACCGCCGCATGGGGCTGGCTGAAGAGCCTGTGGCAGGAAGGCCGCGTGGACACGGAACTGCGGCGCTGGCTGCTGGCTCCCCTGAGCGCACCGCCGGGTGCCAGTGCGGCGGCCGGCGCCAATCGCACCCTGTGCAACTGCATGAACGTCAGCCTGCAAGCCGTGCAGGCGGGCATCGCCCAGGGGCTGGACCTGGCGGGGCTGAAAGAAGCATTGGGGTGCGGCACGCGTTGCGGCTCCTGCGTACCGGAAATCAAGAGAATGCTGGCGGCGCCACCGATGCCGACCGCAGTGAATGCCTGAGGAGAAGCCCATGAATGGCAAGGTCTGGCTGGTGGGTGCGGGGCCCGGTGACCCGGAGCTGCTGACGCTGAAAGCAGTGCGGGCGCTCAACAGCGCCGAGGTGGTGATGATCGACGACCTGGTCAACCCGGCGGTGCTGGAGCACTGCCCGGGCGCCCGGGTGATCCGAGTCGGCAAGCGCGGGGGCTGCCGCTCGACGCCCCAGGCCTTCATCCATCGCCTGATGCTGCGCTACGCACGTCAGGGCAAGCGCGTAGTGCGCCTCAAGGGCGGCGACCCGTGCATCTTCGGCCGGGGCGGCGAAGAGGCGCAGTGGCTGGCCGAGCGTGGCGTGGAGAGCGAACTGGTCAACGGCATCACCGCCGGGCTGGCAGGCGCCACCCAGTGCGGCATCCCCCTGACCCTGCGCGGCATCAGCCGGGGCGTCACCCTGGTCACCGCCCACACCCAGGACGACAGCGAACCCGAGTGGCAGGCCCTGGCCCGCAGCGGCACCACGCTGGTGGTGTACATGGGCGTGGCGCGCCTGGCGGCGGTCCGTGAAGGCCTGCTGGCCGGCGGCATGGCGGCGGATATGCCGGTGGCGATGATCGAGAACGCCTCCCTGCCCTATCAACGCGAATGCCGCAGCACGCTGGCACAGATGCAGGCCGACGCTGGCAACTTCCAGCTGAAGAGCCCGGCGATCCTGGTGATCGGTGAGGTGGCGGGCGAGGCCGTAGCGATGGCCGAAGCGTTGAGTGCCTGATCGGGCGGCATTCCACGGCTCGGCATCGCAATGTTGGGTTTCGTACCTCTACCCAACCTACGGTGCGGCCGCTGGGCCACGCGTTTACCTCCTGGCACTTTTCTCCAGGCAAAGAAAAACCCGGCCGAGGCCGGGTTTTTCAGAGCTCAGACCAATTACTTGGCTTGGGCTTCTACTTCAGCTTCTACGCGACGGTTAACAGCGCGGCCAGCGTCGGTAGCGTTGTCAGCAACCGGGCGGGACTCACCGTAACCAACCGAGTTGACGCGCTCGGAACCTACACCGTACTGGTTGACCAGGACTTCACGAACGGCGTTGGCACGACGCTCGGACAGTTTCTGGTTGTAGGCGTCGGTGCCGACGGAGTCGGTGTGGCCTTCAACGGTGGTGGTGGTCGACGGGTACTGGTTCATGAAGTCAGCCAGGTTCTTGATGTCGCCGTAGCTTTCTTCTTTGACCTTGGACTTGTCGAAGTCGAACTTCACGTCCAGCTCAACGCGAACGACTTCGGCAACAGCCGGGCAGCCATCGGCGTCAACGGTGACGTTGGCCGGGGTGTCCGGGCACTTGTCGACGTTGTCGCAGACGCCGTCGTTGTCGCTGTCGGAGCAGACTTCGGCAACCGGAGCCGGGGCCGGCTCGGCAGCGGGCTTGGAGCCACCACCGAAGTTCACGCCAACACCCACGCCAGCGGCCCACTCGGACTCGCCCACATCGATGTTGTACATGCCGTCCAGGCCGGCTTTGGCGTAGAAGTTCTCGGTGAAGTAGTACTTCAGGCCGGTGCCGATGTTGGCGAAGGTGCTGTGGTCACGACCAGTACGCGCCGGAACGTTGCTGATGCTCTGGTGAGCGAAGCCAGCGGAGACGTACGGACGCAGGCCGACACCCGGAGTGCCGAAGTGGTAGATGGCATCGAGGCCAGTCTGGCTGCCCTTGATGTTCTTGTTACCGGTGTCGTTTTCGGAACGAATGTCGTGAAACTCGCCGTAGGACAGAGCCAGTTCGACGTCGTCGGTCAGGTAGTAACCAACCGAGCCACCGAACAGGTTGCCATTGGACAGATCACGCGAGCTGTCGGTGAAGTAGCGCTTGCCGAAAGCCTCCACCTCGACAGCGCCTTGGCCTTGCGCCAGCGCGTTCAGAGAAAGTGCGGCGACGAGAGAGCCAACGGCTACGCCTAAGGTGTTTTTCAGTTTCATCCGTAAATCCCCATCTTGGTTGTCAGTAAGTTGTCGAACAATCTCGAGGACAACTTGGTGCGCAAGTTTACCAGAACTCGCTGATCTAAGAGATTAATTTTCCCCAACTAAGTTTCGGTCAATCCTGAAAATTTTTCTCTCAAGCGGTCCAGCGCACGCTTGTATCGCATCTTCGTGGCGCTAAGACCCATATGCATAATGTCAGCAATTTCCTGAAATTCCAGTTCTGCGACAAAGCGCAGCACCAGGATTTCACGATCGATCGGGTTCACATGCACCAGCCATCGCTCAAGGCCTCCGCGCTCTTCGAGCTTGGGTGCCTTCTCCTCCGAGGCCTCCTCGAGAGGATCGAGACTCAGGGCATCAAGTAAACGACGTTTACGACGCTCTTTCCGATATTGGGTAATACATTCGTTATACGTGATGCTGTAGAGCCATGTCTTGAACTTGGACTTCCCTTCGAAGTTCTTCAATCCATAGAGCACCTTCAGCATCACCTCCTGACAGACATCGTCAGCGTCTCGTTCGTTCCCCAAATATCGGGCACAAACGTTGAACAGGGTGCGCTGGTAGCGACGCATGAGCTCTTCATAGGCACGCGTGACGTGAAACAGCTCCACATGGGCGCGCTCCACCAGCTCTTCGTCGGAGAGCTCGCGGGGGTCGTAGCGCAGGGAAAGCGATTGGGGCTTGTTCAAAACAGGTCGGGCCGACAGTCAGGTCAGGAGCCGCTGGAGCGCGGGGACGCGCTCCGCTATGGCGGCATACATTAGCAGGGATGGCGCGCCGTGTTAGCGGCTCGTTACCCGCTGGTCGAGCAATGTCCGGTTGGACACGGAGACCAGTTCGCCTTCATCGGTGAGGAGGATGGTCTTCACCGTGCCTATTTCCTCGATCTGTCCTTCGACATCGCCCACCTTGACGTCCTGTCCTACCTGATAGAGCTCACGCACATAGATGCCGGCGATGATCTGCCCGGCGATGTCCCGGCTGCCCAGCCCCAGCGCCAGCGCCGCAGCAAGGCCGATGGAGATGAGCACGATGGCGATGACGTTGTTCAGCAGGTCGGTCTTGACCTCCAACTGCCCGATGGCCACCGAGATGCTGATGATGATCACCAGGCCCTGGGCGATGCGCCCCAGGCCGTGGGCGTAGTCCAGCCCGACACCTTCGGCGGCGCCACGGACGATGCCGCTGACCAGCTGCGCCAGGAGCACGCCGGCCAGCAGCACCAGGGCCGCACCCAGCACCTTGGGCAGGTACAGGGCGAGCATGTCGAGGGTGGCGGAAACACGGTCGAGGCCCAGGGATTCGGCAGCGGAGACCAGGAAGATCAGCAGCACGAACCAGTAGACGATCTTGCCGATCAGCGTGGAGACCGGCACCTGGATGCCGACGCGGGCGAGGATCTTGGTCAGCCCGGTGCCGCCCATCAGGCGGTCGAGGCCGAGCTTGGCCAGCAGCTTGGACAGCAGGGTGTCGAGCAGCTTGGCCACCACGAAGCCCAGCAGGACGACTACCAGGGCGCCGAACAGGCGCGGGATGAAGCCGGCCACCGGTGTCCACACCGTGGTCATGGCGTTAACGATACCTTGGGTCCAGGGGTCGAATTCCATGTTCAATCAGCCTTGTCAGCAGAGCGTTTCGATGAGGGGCGGCGAGAGACCGGCGCCACATGGGCCGAGCCGTTGTTGAGGGCGATCATCATGGCTTCGGCCCAATGGCCGAGCAGGCTGAACAGATCGCCGACGCCAACCTGACGGTTGGCGGTCTTGAGCACGCGGCCCAGCGCAGCGTTGTCATCATGGTCGGATGACGAACGCTTGAGCAGGTCCCGCAGGGATTCTTCGAACGGATCGTGCATGCGCACCTCGCGTGGATATGTCGGCTAGACGAGGCCAGCGTTCAACAGGTCACATCAGAGCCAGCGCAGGCGACGGAAAAGCCACCACTGGAAGGTGGCCACCCCGAGGATCAGCAGGCAGGCGACGACGAAGCCATAGGGCGCATCGGCCCCGGGGATACCCCCGACGTTGATGCCCAGCAGACCGGTGATGAAGCTCATGGGCAGGAAGAAGCCGGTGATGATACCGAGCAGGTACATGGTGCGGGTCATGCGCTCGCTCATGCGCCGGTTCTCCGACTCCAGCACCAGGCCGACACGCTCGCGGATCAGTTCCAGCTCTTCCAGGTAGCGGGTGAGGCGGTTGTTCAGCTCACTCCAGTAATCGGTGTCGTCGGCGGCGAACCAGCTCATGCGGTTGCGCATCAGTTGGCCGTAGATGTCCCGCTGTGGCGCGAGGAAGCGCTTGAGCCCGGCGGCGCGGCGGCGGATGTGCAGCATCAGGTCGTGATCGGGATTGAAGCGCTCATTGGCGTCCAGCAGCTCCTCCTGTTCATCGACCTCTTCGGAGAGCGTGGCGACCAGGGCATCGACCTTGTCGGTCAGGTGCTCGGCCAGGTACAGCAGCACCTCGGAAGCGGTCTTCGGCCCGGTACCGCTGCCCCACTGCTCGATCAATTCATCAGTGGCGTGCAAGGGGCGCAGGCGCAATGAGATGACGCGCTGCGCATCGGCGAAGATGCGCACCGCGACCATGTCCTCGGGTTGGGCGCCCGGATTGAGGTTCACACCCCGCAGGAACAGCAGCAGCTGGTGCTCCGGGAGGTTCACCAGGCGTGGCCGGGTACTTTCCTCCAGCAGCAGGTCGCAGGCGAATTCGCTCAGCCCGCTGGCCTCGCGCAGCCACTGGCGCGCCATGGCATGGCCACGATCCCAGTGCAGCCAGAGGCTTTCCCGCTCCTGCAACTGGATGACATCCAGCTCGTCCTTGGTGACGGAGCGTGCACCGCCCTCCCCATCCAGGACATAGGCATGCACCAGCCCCCAGCGTACGTTGCGTTCCTCGACCATCCTCAGCGAGCGCCCCGTCCGGTCATTCAGGCATTTTCAGGGCTTGCGGGGAGACGATGATGCCGTTGTTGTCGGCATAGACGAATTCGCCCGGGCGGAAGGTGATGCCGCCGAAGGTCACAGCCACGTTGAGGTCGCCGATGCCGCGCTTGTCGGTCTTCATCGGATGGCTGGCCAGGGCCTGGACGCCGAGATCGGTCTGGGCGATGACGTCCACGTCACGGATGCAGCCGTATACGACGATGCCTTCCCAGCCATTCTTCGCCGCCTTCTCGGCCAGCATGTCGCCCAGCAGCGCGCGACGCAGGGAGCCGCCGCCGTCCACCACCAGCACCTTGCCCTGGCCGGGCAGGTCGACCTGCTCCTTGACCAGCGAGTTGTCTTCGAAGCACTTGATGGTGACGATTTCGCCACCGAAGGAATCGCGGCCGCCGAAATTGCTGAACATCGGCTCGACGACCTGCACCAGGTCCGGATAGGCATCGCACAGATCAGGGGTGACGTATTGCATGGCAAGGCTCCTTGATGGATTTACAGGTCGAGGCCGACACGATCACCGTCATAAGCCGGCGTCAGCCGAAGCAGCGGCGAACAGGCCGCATCGAGGGCGCGACCACTGTCCAGATCGAAGGCGATCCCGTGGCGGGAACAGCGCAGCACCCTACCTTCGAGCGTACCGTTGTGCAAGGGCGCGCCACGGTGTGGACAGCGGTTTTCCAGGAGGATCGCCTGCTGATCAACGACGATCAGCAGCAGTTGCCGCCCCTGCACCTGAAAGGTTCCGCGATAGCCATCCTGCAGATTGATCAGACGCTCCAGCGCAATGAACATGCGCCCTCCGGAATCGATGCGGCCCTGCATCTTTAGCACAGCACCGGAGCCCCTGGAATGGGGCTTCCGGCAAAAGGCGCGACGGTCAGGCGGCGGGAACCGCCTGGCCGAACGAGCCGGGAATCTCCAGGCGGTCGAGCCAATGCTCCACCAGCGGCCAGACTTCCTGCTGGGCGTGCTTGCTGACCAGCATCTCGATATGGCCGTAGTCATCGGCGAAGCCGTTCTCGCGGGACAGGCAGAGGAACTGCCGCGTCTCGCTGCCGAACTGTTCCAGCAGCTTGCGGCAGGCCCAGGCGGGGTCTTGCAGGTCACCGGCGGCACCCACCGCCAGCACCGGCACGCGCACTTCGGCAAGGCCTTTCCACCAGTCACGCTCGGCATCGCCGAAACGGCCGAACAGGCCGTGCCAGCGCAGGCTTTCCAGGCCGATGCCGATGGGTTCGTCCTCGGGCCCGCGCTTGAGGCCGGGGCCGGACAGCACCGCCAGGCGCTTGAGCAGGAAACGCCCGCCCCACTCCACCGGCGGCACCTTCAACGGCCAGTAGACACGGCTGATCTGGCTACCGAACAGCGCCACGGAGGCGGCCTCTTCCTCGCCCAAGTAATGCCCGCCCAGGGCGGCCGCGAGGGTGATGCCACCGAGCGAATGACCGATCCAGTGGGGCACCTGGCCTGCCTGTTCGCGGACGAAGGCGGCGATGGCCGGCAGGTCGTAGCGGGCATAGTCGGCGACGCGGTTGCGCCGGTAATCCTGGTTGCGCGGCGACAGGCCGTGGCCACGCATCTCGGCGATCCACACATCGAAGCCGGCGCGGGCCAGGTGCGGGCCGAGCCCCAGGCACTTGGGCGAATACCAGAAGCGACGGTTGGAGAAGCTGCCGTGCAGGAGCACCACGGGTACGCCGCGCTGCTCTTCATGGCCAACCAGGCCCAGGCGGGTGAGGACCAGTTCGACGCTGGAGTCGGGGCTGTTGCCGGGCTTGAGGCGATAGACGTCCTCCGTGATGTCGCCACGGAGTTCCGCGCTGATCAGCGCGACGGGGAATAGATCACTGCTGCTTTGCATGAATGCTACTTGCATGAAAAAGGGCGGGTTTGCAGCCCGCCCTTCTTCTGGTTGCGGTTAGAGGATCACGCCTGGCCTTCGGCCAGGAAGAACCAGGTGTCGAGTACCGAGTCGGGGTTCAGCGACACGCTCTCGATGCCCTGCTCCATGAGCCACTTGGCCAGGTCCGGGTGGTCAGACGGGCCCTGGCCGCAAATGCCGATGTACTTGCCGGCCTTGTTGCACGCGGCAATGGCATTGGCCAGCAGCTTCTTGACCGCCGGATTACGCTCGTCGAACAGGTGGGCGACGATGCCGGAGTCACGGTCCAGGCCCAGGGTCAGCTGGGTCAGGTCGTTGGAGCCGATGGAGAAGCCGTCGAAGAATTCGAGGAACTCGTCGGCCAGCAGGGCGTTGGACGGCAGCTCGCACATCATGATGACCTTGAGGCCGTTCTCGCCGCGCTTCAGGCCGTTGCTGGCCAGCAGATCGACCACCTGGCTGGCTTCGCCCAGGGTACGGACGAAGGGCACCATGATCTCGACGTTGGTCAGGCCCATGTCGTTGCGCACTTTCTTCAGCGCACGGCATTCCAGCTCGAAGCAGTCACGGAAGGATTCGCTGATGTAGCGCGAGGCGCCACGGAAGCCGAGCATCGGGTTCTCTTCTTCCGGCTCGTAGAGCTTGCCGCCGATCAGGTTGGCGTACTCGTTGGACTTGAAGTCCGACAGGCGCACGATGACCTTTTTCGGCCAGAAGGCCGCGGCCAGGGTGCTGATGCCCTCGACCAGCTTCTCGACGTAGAAGCCGACCGGGTCGTCGTAGCCGGCGATGCGCTTCTCGACGCTGTCCTTGATCTCGGCGGGCAGGCCGGCAAAGTTCAGCAGCGCCTTGGGGTGCACGCCGATCATGCGGTTGATGATGAATTCCAGGCGCGCCAGGCCTACGCCTTCGTTGGGCAGCTGGGCGAAGTCGAAGGCGCGGTCCGGGTTGCCGACGTTCATCATGATCTTGAACGGCAGCTCGGGCATGGCGTCGACCGAGTTCTTGCGGATGTCGAAGCCCAGCTCGCCTTCGAAAATGAAGCCGGTATCGCCCTCGGCGCAGGAAACGGTCACGCCCATGCCGTCCTTCAGCACCTGGGTGGCGTTGCCGCAGCCGACTACAGCCGGGATGCCCAGCTCACGGGCGATGATCGCGGCGTGGCAGGTACGGCCGCCACGGTTGGTGACGATGGCGCTGGCGCGCTTCATCACCGGCTCCCAGTCCGGGTCGGTCATGTCGGAGACCAGCACGTCGCCCGGCTGGACCTTGTCCATTTCGGAAACGTCGTGGATCACCTTCACCGGGCCGGCGCCGATGCGCTGGCCAATGGCACGGCCTTCTACCAGGACGGTGCCCTTTTCCTTCAGCAGGTAGCGCTCCATCACGGTAACGCTGGCACGGCTCTTCACGGTCTCGGGGCGGGCCTGCACGATGTACAGCTTGCCGTCGTCGCCGTCCTTGGCCCACTCGATGTCCATCGGGCGGCCGTAGTGTTTTTCGATGATCAGGGCCTGCTTGGCCAGCTCGGTGACTTCGGCATCGGTGATGCAGAAGCGGGCGCGGTCGGCACGGTCGACATCGACGGTTTTCACCGACTTGCCGGCCTTGGCTTCGTCGCCGTAGATCATCTTGATCGCCTTGCTGCCCAGGTTGCGACGCAGGATCGCAGGGCGGCCGGCTTCCAGGGTGTGCTTGTGCACGTAGAACTCGTCGGGGTTCACCGCACCCTGCACCACGGTCTCGCCGAGGCCGTAGGCGCCGGTGATGAACACCACGTCACGGAAACCGGATTCGGTGTCCAGGGTGAACAGCACGCCGGCGGTGCCGGTTTCCGAACGCACCATGCGCTGCACGCCGGCGGACAGGGCGACCAGTTTGTGGTCGAAGCCCTGGTGCACGCGGTAGGCGATGGCACGGTCGTTGAAGAGGGAGGCGAAGACTTCCTTGGCCGCGCGGATCACGTTGTCCACGCCACGGATGTTGAGGAAGGTCTCTTGCTGGCCGGCGAAGGAGGCGTCCGGCAGGTCTTCGGCAGTGGCGGAGGAACGCACGGCCACGGCCATGTTGTCGTTGCCACCGGCCATGGCGGCGAAGGCGCTGCGGATCTCGGCATCGAGGCGCTGCGGGAATTCGGCGTCCATCACCCACTGGCGGATCTGCGCGCCGGTCTTGGCCAGGGCGGCGACGTCATCGACGTCAAGGGCGTCCAGCGCGGCGTGGATCTTGTCGTTGAGGCCACTCTGTTCGAGGAAGTCGCGATAGGCCTGCGCAGTAGTGGCGAAACCACCGGGAACGGATACCCCGGCGCCGGCCAGATTGCTGATCATCTCGCCGAGGGATGCGTTCTTGCCCCCCACATGCTCAACATCATGGACGCCGAGCTTATCGAGGGAAACTACGTACTCTACCAAGGGGAATCTCCACTATCTGTTGGATAAGCTCATGCGGAGTGGTCCGCAGCGTTCTGGCGCGAGGCCGGAAAAATAAGTCACAATGCAGGCCGGCGATGGGCCAGCAAAAACGGGCCTATGATAGCCAAGAATCGATCCCGACTTAAGGCCTTTGGCGCATGAAACGAACCGCTTTTTTCATCTCCGACGGTACCGGCATAACCGCTGAAACCCTCGGGCAGAGCCTGTTGGCGCAGTTCGAGACCATTACCTTCGCGAAGCTCACGCGGCCTTATATAGACAGCGTCGAAAAAGCGCGCGCCATGGTACAGCAAATCAATATAGCTGCCGAGGCAGACGGGGCCCGGCCCATCATCTTCGACACCATCGTCAACCAGGAAATCCGTGACATTCTCGCGACGTCCAACGGGTTCATGATCGACATCTTCTCGACCTTCCTTTCCCCGCTGGAACAGGAACTTACGTCGCATTCTTCCTACTCGGTGGGCAAGTCGCATTCCATCGCCCACAGCGCCAATTACATGGAGCGCATCGAGGCGGTGAACTTCGCCCTCGACAACGACGACGGCGCCCGCACCCATTACTACGACAAGGCCGACCTGATTCTCGTCGGCGTGTCCCGCTGCGGCAAAACGCCCACCTGCCTGTATATGGCAATGCAATACGGAATTCGTGCCGCAAACTATCCGCTGACCGAAGAGGACATGGAGCGCCTGCAACTGCCGGCCGCCCTGAAGAAGTACAAGGACAAGCTATTTGGCCTGACCATCGACCCGGACCGCCTCACCGCGATCCGCCACGAGCGCAAGCCCAACAGCCGCTACGCCAGCTTCGCCCAGTGCGAGTTCGAGGTCCGCGAAGTGGAAAACCTGTTCCGCCGCGAAAACATCGCCTACATCAACTCCACCCATTTCTCGGTGGAAGAGATCTCAGCGAAGATTCTCGTGGAGAAAGGCGTGGAGCGGAGGCTCAAGTAAGTCTTTTAGCTGGAAGCTGGAAGCGGGAAGCGGGAAAGCATTCGACTTCAAGCTTCAGGCTTCCAGCTTCAAGCTAATGCTCTAGAGCGCCTCCCCCGGAACTCTTACTACTCCCTCCATCAATATCCGCGCACTGCGGCTCATGATCGCCTTGGTCACCTGCCACTGGCCGTCCACCTGGCGGGCTTCGGCGCCCACGCGCAGGGTGCCGGAGGGGTGGCCGAAGCGCACGGCGCTGCGCTCACCGCCGCCGGCCGCGAGGTTGACCAGGGTGCCGGGAATGGCGGCCGCCGTGCCGATGGCGACGGCGGCAGTGCCCATCATCGCGTGGTGCAACTTGCCCATGGACAGCGCGCGCACCAGCAGGTCGATGTCGCCGGCCTGTACTTCCTTGCCACTGGAGGTGACGTAGTTCTTCGCCGGCGCGACGAAGGCGATCTTCGGCGTGTGCTGGCGGGTCGCGGCTTCCTCCGGTGTCTTGATCAGGCCCATGCGCAGGGCACCGGCGATGCGCAGTTTCTCGAAACGCGCCAGCTGTTCGGGGTCGCCATTGATCGCTTCGCGCAGCTCGGCACCGGTGTAGCCGATGTCCTGGGCGTTGACGAATATGGTCGGGATGCCGGCAGTGATCATGGTCGCCTTGAAGGTGCCGACACCCGGCACCTCGAGGTCATCCACCAGATTGCCGGTGGGGAACATCGAGCCGCCCTCCTCGCCGTCATCCGACGGGTCGAGGAACTCCAGCACGATCTCCGCCGCCGGGAAGGTCACCCCGTCCAGCTCGAAGTCGCCGGTTTCCTGCACCTGGCCGTTGGTGACCGGCACGTGGGCGATGATGGTTTTCTGGATATTCGCCTGCCAGATGCGCACCACGCAGGTGCCGTTATCCGGAATGCGCGACGGGTCGACCAGCCCGGCGTGAATGGCGAAGGCGCCCGCCGCCGTGGACAGATTGCCGCAGTTGCCGCTCCAGTCGACGAAGGCCTTGTCGATGGAGACCTGGCCGTAGAGGTAGTCGACATCGTGGCCGGGCTGGCTGCTCTTCGACAGGATCACGCATTTGCTGGTGCTGGAGGTGGCGCCGCCCATGCCGTCGATGTGCGCGGCATAGGGATCGGGGCTGCCGATCACCCGCATGAACAGCCGGTCACGGGCCGCACCCGGTACCTGGCAGGGCTCGGGCAGGTCCTGCAGGCGGAAGAACACGCCCTTGCTGGTGCCGCCACGGATGTAGGTGGCGGGGACTTTCACTTGGGGTAGATGAGCCATGGCTTCGTCATCCTGGAATCTGTTGGGTATCGCCGCGCTCAACGCGGCCCAAGGGCCGCACGCGCTGTGCAGGTTGGGTCGGGCGAAGCGATACCCAGGGGGCATCGCCTCGCCCACCCCGCGTTCCCGTCAGGCCGCGGTCGCCTTGAGGAAGTCCTTGGCGAAGCGCTGCAGCACGCCGCCGGCCTTGTACACGCTGACATCGGCGGCGGTGTCCAGGCGGCAGGTCACCGGTACCTCGACCACCTCGCCGTTGCGGCGGTTGACCACCAGGGTCAGGTCGCAGCGCGGCGAAACGTCACCCTTGATGTCGTAGGTCTCGGTGCCGTCCAGGCCCAGGGTCAGGCGCGTGGTGCCCGGCTTGAACTCCACCGGCAGCACGCCCATGCCCACCAGGTTGGTGCGGTGGATGCGCTCGAAGCCCTCGGCGACGATCACTTCCACGCCCGCCAGGCGTACGCCCTTGGCCGCCCAGTCACGGGACGAGCCCTGGCCGTAGTCGGCACCGGCGACGATGATCAGGTTCTGCTTGCGGTTCATGTAGGTTTCGATGGCTTCCCACATGCGCATCACCTGGCCTTCCGGCTCGACGCGCGCCAGCGAGCCCTTCTTCACCTGGCCATCGACCACGACCATTTCGTTCACCAGCTGCGGGTTGGCGAAAGTGGCGCGCTGGGCGGTCAGGTGGTCGCCACGGTGGGTGGCGTAGGAGTTGAAGTCCTCCTCCGGCAGGCCCATTTTCGCCAGGTACTCGCCAGCGGCGCTGTCCAGCAGGATGGCGTTGGATGGCGACAGGTGATCGGTGGTGATGTTGTCCGGCAGGATCGCCAGCGGCAGCATGCCCTTGAGCGTGCGCTCGCCGGCCAGCGCGCCTTCCCAGTAAGGCGGGCGACGGATGTAGGTGGACATCGGACGCCAGTCGTACAGCGGGCTTTCCGCCTCTTCCACGCTACCCAGGTCGAACATCGGGATGTAGACCTGCTTGAACTGCTCCGGCTTCACCGAGGCCGCGACTATGGCGTCGATTTCCGCGTCGCTCGGCCACAGGTCTTTCAGGGTGACCGGGTTGCCCTGGGCATCGGTGCCCAGCGGGTCCTGCTCGATGTCGAAGCGCACGGTGCCGGCGATGGCATAGGCCACCACCAGCGGCGGCGAGGCGAGGAAGGCCTGCTTGGCGTAGGGGTGGATGCGCCCGTCGAAGTTGCGGTTACCCGAGAGCACGGCAGTGGCGTACAGGTCGCGGTCGATGATCTCTTTCTGGATCACCGGGTCCAGCGCGCCGGACATGCCATTACAGGTGGTGCAGGCGTAGGCGACGATGCCGAAGCCGAGCTTCTCCAGCTCCGCCAGCAGCCCGGCTTCTTCCAGGTACAGCTTGGCGACCTTGGAGCCAGGGGCGAAGGAGGTCTTCACCCAGGGCTTGCGCAGCAGGCCCAGCGCGTTGGCCTTCTTCGCCACCAGGCCGGCGGCGATGACGTTGCGCGGATTGGAGGTGTTGGTGCAGCTGGTGATGGCGGCGATGATCACCGCGCCATCGGGCATCAGGCCCTGGGCTTCCTCGCCACGGCCCGCTTCGAGCTTGGCTTCGTCGGCGATGCCGCGCTCGGCCAGTGCCGAGGTCGGCAGGCGGCGGTGTGGGTTGCTGGGGCCGGCCATGTTGCGCACGACGCTGCCCAGGTCGAACTCCAGCACGCGCTCGTACTCGGCGGTTTTCAGCGCGCTGCTCCACAGACCGAGGGTCTTGGCGTAGTTCTCCACCAGCTCTACCTGCTCGGGCTCGCGGCCGGTGAGCTTGAGGTAGTCGATGGTCTGGCCGTCGATGTAGAACATCGAGGCGGTGGCGCCGTATTCCGGGCACATGTTGGAAATGGTCGCGCGGTCGCCGATGGACAGGCTGTCCGCACCCTCCCCGAAGAATTCGACGTAGGCCCCCACGACGCGTTCCTTGCGCAGGAACTCGGTGATCGCCAGGACGATGTCGGTGGCGGTGATGCCCGGCTTGCGCTGGCCGGTGAGCTTCACGCCGACGATGTCGGGCAGGCGCATCATCGAGGGGTGGCCGAGCATCACGGTCTCGGCTTCCAGGCCGCCGACGCCGATGGCGATCACGCCCAGGGCATCCACGTGCGGGGTGTGCGAGTCGGTGCCGACGCAGGTGTCGGGGAACGCGATACCGCCACGCGCCTGGATCACCGGGCTCATTTTCTCCAGGTTGATCTGGTGCATGATCCCGTTGCCGGCAGGGATCACATCGACGTTCTTGAACGCGGTCTTGGTCCAGTCGATGAAGTGGAAGCGGTCCTCGTTGCGGCGGTCCTCGATGGCGCGGTTCTTCTCGAAGGCGTCCGGGTCGAAGCCCGCCGCCTCCACGGCCAGGGAGTGGTCGACGATCAGCTGGGTCGGCACCACCGGGTTGACCTTGGACGGATCACCACCCTGCTCGGCAATGGCGTCACGCAGGCCGGCCAGGTCCACCAGCGCGGTCTGCCCGAGGATGTCGTGGCAGACCACGCGGGCCGGGTACCAGGGGAAGTCCAGGTCGCGCTTGCGGTAGACCAGTTGCTCCAGGGCAGCGACCAGCTCTTCCGGCTCACAACGGCGCACCAGCTGCTCGGCCAGTACGCGGGAGGTGTAGGGGAGCTTGGCCCAGGCGCCGGCCTGGATCGCCTCGACCGCCTCGGGGGCATCGAAGTAATCCAGCGCAGTGCCGGGCAGGCGTTTGCGGTGTTGGCGATTCACGGTGTCGTTCATGGTGTTTTCCATGATTGGTTATTGGCGGTCCTTGAGCGGCACGAACTTCAGGTCTTCGGGGCCTGTGTAGTTGGCGCTCGGACGGATGATCTTGCCGTCGATGCGCTGCTCGATGACGTGGCTGGACCAGCCCGAGGTGCGGGCGATCACGAACAGCGGGGTGAACATGGCGGTGGGCACGCCCATCATGTGGTAGCTGACGGCGCTGAACCAATCGAGGTTGGGGAACATCTTCTTGATGTCCCACATCACGCTTTCCAGGCGCTCGGCGATGTCGAACATCTTGCTGTTGCCCTGCTCGGCGGACAGCTCGCGCGCCACTTCCTTGATCACCTTGTTGCGCGGGTCGGCCACGGTGTAGACCGGGTGGCCGAAGCCGATGACCACTTCCTTCTTCTCCACGCGGGCGCGGATGTCGGCCTCGGCTTCGTCCGGGTTGTCGTAGCGCTTCTGGATCTCGAAGGCCACTTCGTTGGCGCCACCGTGTTTCGGGCCACGCAGCGCGCCGATGGCGCCGGCGATGCAGGAATGCATGTCGGAACCGGTGCCGGCGATCACCCGCGAGGTGAAGGTGGAGGCGTTGAATTCATGCTCGGCATACAGGTTCAGCGAGGTATGCATGGCGCGCACCCAGGACTCGCGGGGCTTTTCGCCGTGCAACAGGTGGAGGAAATGGCCGCCGATGGAGTCATCGTCGGTTTCCACCTCGATGCGTTTGCCGTTGTGGCTGAAGTGGTACCAGTACAGCAAGGCCGAGCCCAGGGACGCCATCAGCTTGTCGGCGATATCACGGGCGCCGGGGTGGTTATGGTCGTCCTTCTCGGGCGACACACAGCCGAGCACCGACACGGCGGTGCGCATCACATCCATCGGGTGGGCCGACGGCGGCAGTTGTTCCAGGGCGGCTTTCAGCGCCGCCGGCAGGCCGCGCAGGGCCTTGAGCTTGGCCTTGTAGCCGGCCAGCTCGGCCACGTTGGGCAGCTTGCCGTGGACCAGCAGGTGGGCGATCTCTTCGAATTCGCAGCGGTTGGCGAAGTCCAGCACGTCATAGCCACGGTAGTGCAGGTCATTGCCGGTGCGGCCGACGGTGCACAGGGCGGTGTTGCCGGCGGCGGTGCCGGAAAGGGCCACGGACTTCTTCGGCTTGAAGCCCGGAGTGGTGGTTTCGGTGGTGCTCATCGGGTATCTCCTCGAGTCTTTTTATTCTGGTGCGCTCAGTTGATGCGGTGGGCCGAAGCGGATCGCCGCCCGGCCCACCCTACATCCCTACCTTGCAGTGCTTATTTCTTGCCGGCGGCGAACAGCGCATCGAGCTTCTGCTCGAAGGCGTGGTAGCCAATGCGGTCGTACAGCTCCGCGCGGGTCTGCATCAGCTCGATCACGTCCTTCTGGTGGCCGTTCTGGCGGATCGAGGTGTAGACGGCTTCGGCGGCCTTGTTGGCGGCACGGAAGGCCGACAGCGGGTAGAGCTGGATGGCCACGCCGACCGACGCCAGCTCATCGCGGGTGAACAGCGGGGTCGCGCCGAACTCGGTGATGTTGGCCAGCACCGGCACCTTCAGGGCGTCGACGAAGCGCTGGTAGGTCGGCAGGTCATAGGCGGCCTCGGCGAAGATGCCGTCGGCACCGGCTTCCACGTAGCGCAGGCAGCGCTCGATGGCGGCGTCCACGCCTTCGGCCTGGATGGCGTCGGTGCGGGCGATGAGGAAGAAGTCCGGGTCGGTCTTGGCGTCGGCAGCGGCACGCACGCGGTCGACCATTTCCTCGCAGGAGACGATCTCCTTGCCCGGACGGTGGCCGCAGCGCTTGGCGCCGACCTGGTCTTCGATGTGGGCGGCGGCGGCGCCGGCCTTGATCAGGTTCTTGACGGTGCGCTCTATGTTGAAGGCGCTGGGGCCGAAGCCGGTGTCGATGTCCACCAGCAGCGGCAGGTCGCAGACGTCGGTGATGCGGCGCACGTCGGTGAGCACGTCATCCAGAGTATTGATGCCCAGGTCCGGCAGGCCCAGGGAGCCCGCCGCCACGCCGCCACCGGAGAGGTAGATGGCCTTGTAGCCGGCGCGCTTGGCCAGCAGCGCATGGTTGGCGTTGATGGCGCCGATGACCTGCAGCGGGCTTTCCTCGGCAATGGCGTCGCGGAAGCGCAGGCCGGCGGATTTCTGACTCATGACTCACCTCGTTGATCTTTTGGGAGTTTGGCGACGGCGCCCTGGTAGTGGCGCTCGATGTTGCGCTTGGAAGCACCGATGTGACGGCGCATCAGCAGCTCGGCCAGTTCGCCGTCACGGTCGGCGATGGCATCGAGAATTCGGTGGTGCTCGGCGAAGGCCTGGCGCGGCCGGTTGGGCACGCTGGAAAACTGCAGGCGGTACATGCGCACGAGCTGGTAGAGCTCGCCGCAGAGCATGCGGGTCAGCGTCTGGTTGCCACTGCCCTGGATGATCCGGTAGTGGAAGTCGAAGTCGCCTTCCTGCTGGTAGTAGCCGACGCCGGCCTGGAAGGCAGCGTCGCGCTCGTGGGTCTCCAGCACGGCGCGCAGATCGTCGATCTCCGCCTGGGTCATGCGCTCGGCGGCGAGGCGGCAGGCCATGCCCTCGAGGGATTCGCGGATTTCGTAGAGTTCGATCAGCTCGGCATGGCTGAGGGACACCACCCGCGCACCGACGTGGGGCACGCGAACCAGCAGCTTCTGCCCTTCCAGACGGTGGATCGCCTCGCGCAGCGGGCCCCGGCTGATGCCATAGGCGCGAGCCAGCTCCGGCTCGGAGATTTTGCTGCCGGGCGCGATCTCGCCCTTGACGATGGCCGCCTGGATGCGCCGGAAGACGTGCTCGGAGAGGGTTTCCGAGTCTTCGGCCTGGGTGACGGGTGCTTCTGCTGCATCAAGCATGATTGTCGACACATTGAAAAATCACCCCGCAAAATTAACGCCGACAAGCAGTTCAGTCAAACCAAAACACAGCCATTGTCGACAATCGTCGTAGATCGCAAAAAATTCATTTGAACCCGTCACAGCCTTAACAAAGCGCCATAAGCGTCTGTCGCCCCGGAAAACCTGCGTGTTAGAATGCGCCGCTCATGCGCCTGGCGGGGCGCTGCTAGACTCGTACGCCAGGCGCCGAGGCCATCAGGCCAGGCATCGGGCATCAGCATCTCGAACGCTACCCAAGGACTCATGACTCTCAAGCCCTTCGCATTGCTCATATGCCTGCTAGCACTGCCAGGCCTCAGCCTCGCCGCCGACAAGACCATCTATGGCCTGAACGAATACGCCCGTCTTGACGGCCTCGACCTGGTGGTCGCCGCCAAGCTCGACACCGGCGCCAAGACAGCCTCCCTCAGTGCCCGCGACATCAAGCGCTTCAAGCGTGATGGCGAGACCTGGGTGCGCTTCTACCTGGCCATCGACGACGCCCATGCGCACCCCATCGAGCGGCCGCTGGCACGTATCAGCAAGATCAAGCGCCGCGCCGGCGACTACGATCCGGATGAAGACAAGACCTACACCGCGCGCCCGGTGATCGAACTCGATATCTGCATGGGCAGCGCCCTGCGCACGATCGAAGTGAACCTCACCGACCGTAGTGCTTTCCAATACCCGCTTCTGATCGGTTCCGAGGCGCTCAAGCGCTTCGATGCACTGGTCGACCCGAGCCTTAAATACGCTGCCGGCCAACCCGGCTGTGCCACTGACGCAAACTCTGCCGAGTAACTCACATGCGCTCTCTTACCCTGCATCTGAAAGTCCTGATCACCCTGCTGGTGACCCTGGGCATTCTGATAACGGCCTACCAGATCTTCATTCAGGGCATCCCGATCACCGAGGATGAGACCGACGACCTCTGGAACATCGACGCCAAGGTCGAATTCCAGGCCAGCCCGCGCGACCCGATCAAGGTGCAGATGTTCGTGCCGCCGCTGAACCGGGATTACGTCAGCCTCAACGAGAGCTTCATCTCCAACAACTACGGCGTGAGCATCAATCGCGTGGACGGCAACCGCAAGGTGACCTGGTCCGCCCGCCGCGCCAGCGGCAACCAGACCCTCTACTACCGCCTGGTGCTGACCAAGCGCTACAGCGGCGAGAAGCCCAAGGACAAGGGGCCGATCTTCCGTGACAGCATCCCGGTCGAGGGTGCCGAGAAGATCGCCGCCGAAGCCCTGCTGGCCCCCATCCGCCAGCACTCGGCCGACGTCGAGACCTTCATCAGCGAGACCATCAAGCGCACCAACAACCTGAACGACGACAACGTCAAGTTGCTGCTCGCCGGCGACCAGAGCACCTCGAACAAGGCCAAGGCCATCGAGCTGTTGCTGTCCATCGCCCACGTCCCGATGGAACGCGTGCACACCATCCGCCTCGCCGCCGACCAGCCGCAGAGCCCTGAGCTTTGGCTGCGCAGCTTCAACGGCGAGAACTGGCTGTACTTCAACCCGGATACCGGCGAGCAGGGCCTGCCCGCCGACCGCCTGGTGTGGTGGACCGGTGACGACAACCTGATCACCGTCGACGGCGGCAAGAAGGCCCAGGTGACCTTCAGCCTGAACAACAGCGAGATGAACGCCATCCGCCTGGCCAAGCTGACCGACGAGAACACCGACGCCGACTTCCTCGAATACTCGCTCTACGGCCTGCCGCTGCAGACACAGCAGACCTACCAGATCATGATCATGATCCCCATCGGTGTGCTGGTGATCCTGATCCTGCGCAACCTCGGCGGCCTGCAGACCCTGGGTACCTTCACCCCGGTGCTGATCGCCCTCGCCTTCCGCGAGACGCAGCTGGGCTTCGGCATCGCGCTGTTCACCATCATCACGGCATTGGGCCTGTCACTACGGTCCTACCTCGAACACCTGAAGCTGCAGATGCTGCCCAGGCTATCGGTGGTGCTGACGTTTGTGGTGATCCTCATCGCGGTCATAAGCCTGCTCAGCCACAAGCTGGGCCTGGAGCGCGGCCTGTCCGTGGCGCTGTTCCCGATGGTGATCCTGACCATGACCATCGAACGCCTGTCCATCACCTGGGAAGAGCGCGGCGGTGGCCATGCCTTCAAGGTCGCCATCGGCACCCTGTTCGCCGCCACCCTGGCGCACCTGCTGATGACCGTGCCGGAGCTGACCTACTTCATCTTCACCTTCCCGGCCGTGCTGCTGATCATGGTGGGCTTCATGCTGGCGATGGGTCGCTACCGCGGCTACCGCCTGACGGAGCTGTTCCGCTTCAAAGCCTTCCTGAAGGACTGAGCCATGTTCGGCCTGATCAAGACGTGGAAAGCCCTCGAAGCCAAAGGCATCATGGGCATCAACCGTCGCAACGCGGACTACGTGCTGAAGTACAACAAACGGCACCTGTACCCGATCGTCGACGACAAGATCATCACCAAGATGCGCGCCATCGAGGCGGGCATCCACGTGCCGGAAATGTACGGGATCATTTCCACCGAGAAGGAAATCGACAAGCTCGACGAGATCATCGGCGAGCGCAACGATTTCGTGATCAAGCCCGCCCAGGGTGCCGGCGGTGACGGCATTCTGGTGATCGCCGACCGCTTCGAAGGCCGTTACAAGACGGTCTCCGGGAAGATCATCAGCCACGAGGAGATCGAGCATCAGATCTCTTCGATCCTCACCGGCCTCTATTCCCTCGGCGGGCACCGTGACCGCGCGCTGATCGAGTACCGCGTGACCCCGGACCAGATCTTCAAGAGCATCAGCTACGAGGGCGTGCCGGACATCCGCATCATCGTGCTCATGGGCTACCCCGTGATGGCGATGCTGCGCCTGCCCACCCGCCAGTCCAACGGCAAGGCCAACCTGCACCAGGGCGCCATCGGCGTGGGTGTGGACCTGGCCACCGGCGTCACCCTGCGCGGCACCTGGCTGAACAACAAGATCGCCAAGCACCCGGACACCACCAACGCGGTGGACGGCGTGCAGCTGCCCAACTGGGACGGCTTCATGAAGCTGGCGGCCGGTTGCTATGAGCTGTGCGGCCTGGGCTACATCGGTGTCGACATGGTGCTGGACCAGGAGAAGGGCCCGCTGATCCTCGAGCTCAACGCCCGCCCCGGCCTGAACATCCAGATCGCCAACGACTGCGGCCTCACCCATCGCGCCCACGCGGTGGAAGCCCGCATCGCCGAGCTGCAGGAAAAGGGCATCGTGGAAACGCCCGAGGAGCGCGTGCGCTTCTCCCAGGAACTGTTCGGCCACGTGCACCCCGCCGAACTCTGATCCGCCCTGCGGCAACAAAAAAGCCCGGCCATGTGCCGGGCTTTTTCATGCCAGGGATTCGGGGTAGAGGTGCTCAATCCGTGGGATGGGTAGTCCGTAGGATGGGTCGGGCGGCGTTCCGCGAGCGGAGCGAAACCCATCGCTGCGAGCTCGTCGGGTTGCACCCGACCTACGCCATCCACCTCAGCCCCACTACCTGACGATCGCCAGCTCGAATGCGCCCTCGTCCACGTGCTCGTGCACCTGCATGCCGGCCTCGCTGACGGCCAGGTCCTGCATCGGGCGCTTGAAGGGTTTGTTGTCGAGGGTGTTGAGGCTGCGGTCCTCGTCGGTGGTGAGCAGCAGCGCGTAGCGCTCGCCCTGGTTGGCGCGGACCTGCACGGTGCCTTCGATGTAGGCGTAGCGGTACCAGGTCTCGCCATGCAGCTGGTAGACGGCGTCGCTCACCAGGCGCGTCGGGCGCTTGGCCTCGTCGAGGAAGAGGATCGAGGGGTAGACCACCTGACGATTGGCGAAGCTGCGAATGCGCAGGCCATAGGCGCGCCCGGAACGCGGCAGCTTGAGGGCCGCGTAGTAGCTGCGCCCCATGGGGAAGGCGAAGCTGGGGGAGAAGCGGTTGAGTTCCTCGTAGCGCGGCTCCTCGGCGGAAAGCTCGGTGAAATCGCCCTCGGGCAACTGCCCGCAGCATTGGTCGACCAGCCCCTGGTAGAGCGACTTGTCCCGCTCCTCGCTGCCCTCCAGCAAGGCCTTCATCGCCTCGCTGGGCTGGCCGTCCAGCGACGGCAGGATGGCCGCCTTGCGCTCGAACTCCACCTGCCGGCTTTCGGTGTAGGCCACCGGTTGCCCGACGCCCTCCTCCGCCTGGGGTTCGTCCCCCTTGGCCGGCACCCTGGAGTTGTGGGTACGGCCCTGCTCGTCCACCCAGGTGAAATAGCCCGCACCGTTCTCCGGTCGCGAATAACCGCGCCCCTCCAGCACATCGGCGTCGATGTACTCGGTGGAGCGTGCCCCGCTGGGCAGCAGGTAGTCGCGCTGCCCCGCCGGCACCTGGCCTGCCGCGTAGAAGCTGTTCTGCAGGTTGCCGCTGGCATCCACCCAGGTGAAGTAGCGACGCTTCTGCTCGCCACCGCTGTTGCTGCCCGGCCAGCCCGTAGCGCCCTGCTCCTGCAGGCGCGCCAGGTCGCTGCGGCTGATGCGCTGGGCCGCCTGGCGCTGCTGTTCACCGTAGCGCTCGCCGACGAAGCTGTTGTGCACCCGACCGTTGTCGTCGATCCAGGTCAGGTAGCGCCCGCTGGCGGCCTGGACCTGGGGCTGGATCGCCAGGGCGGTGATGAGGAAAAGCGCGGCACAGGTCTTCATCAGAAAGTCGTCGTGTAGGTCATGGCCACGATGTAGGCCTTCACCGAGGTCGTCACGTCCTGGCCCGCATAGGGGTTGTAGACCAGGTTGTCGATGCCGGTGCAGTTGAGGTTGCAGCTGGTGTTGGCCTTGGTGGTTTGAGTGGTGACGAAGTAGTTGAAGCCCAGGTCGATGGTGGTGTCCTTGTCCCAGCGATAGCCCAGGCCCAGGCCATAGAGCTGGGCATCGCCGATGGGCGCCAGCACGTCGGCCTTGTTGCCAGGGATGGCCGAGGGGCGCCACTCGTAGCCCGCGCGCAGGGCCAGGCGGTCGGTAACGTCGTACTGCGCGCCTACGGCCCAGCTCCAGGTGTCGCGGTAGCCGCGATCCAGGGTCAGGGTGGTGGCCGTGGCCTTGCCGCCGCCGAAGTTCTTGGCGATGCGCAGCACGTCCAGCTCACGGTCGAACTCGATCTCGAACTCGTTCCAGTCGCTGTAGCCGCTCCATTTCAGGTCGGCGTTGAACTGCCAGCGCTCGAAGGGCCGGATCTTGATCCCGGTGGAGAAGTTGTCGGGGTAGGTCATGGTCAGGCTGGCATTGCCCACTTCCTCGTCGACGTTGCCGTAAGGGAAAAGCGGGCTGAGGATCTGCCCGAAAATCGCGCCCTGGAAGCCGGTCCAGAACCCTTGCCAGTCCTTGGAGTAATCCACCCGGTACTTGCCCTGGAGGTGCATGCGTGCCTCGCTCTGGTAGGTGGCGCCCCAGGCGAACCAGTCGGTGGGCTCCCAGAGCACGCCGATGTTCCAGGTGGGCGACAGCGATTGCTGCAGGTCCAGATCGATATTGGCCAGGGTATCGAAGGGGCCGAATCGACCACCGCATACGTTGATGATCGTGCCAATCATCTCTTCCAGCCCGGGCTCGCAGAGCACCTTGTTGAGCAAGCCCACCAACCCGGTAAGCATGCTCGGGTTACGGAAGTCCTCGTTCAACGCCAGGGCCTGATGGGAGAAGCCAACCGACAGACCCACCGCCAGTTCGTCGTTCACCTGGTAACCCACGGAGGGCGAGAAATAGGTGATGCGCTGGATCGCCACTTCGCGCCCCTGGTAGCGGCCCGGATCACTGTCCGAATCCCGCGAATAGCCCAGGGCCATGGGTGCATAGACGTTGGTGGCGAAGGTGAACTTGGAGCCCGGCGGGTTGATCGACAGGCCCGCCAGGGGTGCCACCAGCAGCGGCATGTCGGTCATGCCGCCCATGCCCGGCAGGTACATGGCCGGGGTCAAAGTGCGGCTGCTGGAGTTGGCCACGGGGTCATCGGTGAAGCCCATGACGTTGTAGCCCTCCGGTGCGTCGAACTCGGCGCGGATATCCATCACCCCGGCGATCATCTTCACCGTGGTCTGGCGGCCCTTGAGCTTGGTCAGCGCCGCCGGGTTGTAGTGCACCGCGTCGATCCCGGTGGAGTCGGCGGTCACGGCGTTGGCCATGGCCATCGCCTTGGGGTTGCCAATGGTCAGGTCGTTGGCCAGCTGCGCCTGCACGCCACCCGCCCAACCGGCCCCCAACCCCGCCAGCGCCAAGGCCAGCGGCGAAATTCGCATCGTCATGTCCCTGCCTCGCCGGTTACTGGGCCTTCAGGCCCTTGATGTCCAGAGGAACGGAAAACCCCAGCATCACGTCCGGGGAGTCCTCGGTCATGCCGAAACCGGCGTTGATGTTGACGATGTAGTCGGGAGAGGTCCGCAGGCCGAGCGAGAAGTTCATGATCGCGCTGGTCTGCTCGGTGCCCTCGAATTCCGCGTCGCCGAAGGTGTAGGTCGGCTTGGTGGTGTAGGCCATCTGGTAGGAGGTGGCCAGGGACACGTCGTAGGACAGCGCATAGGCGAAGCCCATGCTCAGGGACAGGGTGTTGCCCGGGTCCACATCCTCCAGCAGGCGTCCGCCCCGGTTCTGGTGGATGTCGTGCACCGGCATGTTGTAGGTGTAACCGACCGAGCCGAACAGCACGACCGGGTCGATCACGTAGGAGGTGTTGGCCCCCACGCCCAGGCTGTAGTAGCCGTTGCCGGTGGACAGGTCCGTCTCGTTGTTGATGTCGAAGGGGCTCTCGCCGGTGGGCAGGCCGAGGGTGGCGAACAGGGTGGTGACCGGGCGCCCGCGGGTGGCGGACCAGGGTTGCCAGCGCAGGCTGCCGGAGACGTCGCCGAGGCTGTAGACGTTGACGTCGCGCTCGGTGTCGTACTTGGCCACGAAGGGCAGGCGCACGCTGAAGGTCAGGTTGTCCCAGATGCCGTAGTCGAAGGTGAAGGAGTTGGTGAAGGTGTGCTGGGCTTCGCTGCGGGGAATCACGCTGTAGACGTTGGTGCCGGTGCGGACCTGTTCGATCTGCACATCACGCACCAATGAATAATCGAAGCCGTAGGTGAGCGTGCGCTCGCCTTTCTTCAGCAGGGTGTAGCTCTTCTCCGAGGCCTGGAATACCTGCTCCAGCGCCTTGGCGCTGTCGGCATCCCCTTCTTTCTTGGTCAGCGCCTCACGCGCATCGTCCACCGAGCTCTCCTCGGCCCACAGCGGCCCACAGGCGCCCAGCGCCAGCACGGCCAGCCATGCGTATCCCCTCACTCCCATGGCACCTTTACCCCTGGTTTTATTCTTACTTATGCGGGTTTTCTTATTTGCGTCTTATGTACTGGATGTCGCCTCCCGAGCCCAGCTGGTCGATCTGGTTCTCGGTGAATTTGGTGATCTGCGGGAACTGCTGGAACGCCAGCAGGCTGACGGTGCGATCGTCCACCAGGCGCAGGTCGCGCTCGGTCAAGGCCATGGCGTTTGGCGGTTCGTTGCCTGTCGGGTAGATCACGAACAGCACGTTCCCATCCCACACCTCCTCGAACCGGGTGCGGGTGAAGCTGATGTTTCCCAGGGCGGGATCAGCGATGAACACGTGATCGTTGTAGACGTCGCGCACCACTACGAAATGCTTGAAACCACCGTAGTGAATAGGCACCAGCGCGGGGTGTTCCAGTTGGTCGAGGTCCTCGAACTCGGCCCGGAATCCTCCGCTCTTGTAGCCCAGCGCCCCCACGAAGCGTTTCATGTCCAGCAGCGAGAAACCGCGTCGTTCGACGATCTTGTCGGCCTCGCCATACCGCAACAGCCCTTCCATCACCTGGCGCTCCTCGAGGTTGCGCCCGAGGTAGTAGTCCAGCAGCCCGGTCAGCGCGGCGGAACCGCAGCTGTAGTCATAGGCCTGGCGGATGACGTTGCGGAACTGCAGCTGGCTCATGGGCTCCGGATTGACGGTCTCCCGGTAGGGACCGTTGGGCACCATGGCCTGGGTGATGTTCACGGAGCCCTTGGGCTGTGGCTTGGTGTCCACGGCCTGGGTGAATCCGAACAACCCCAGCAGACTGCCGACCAGGATCTCGATCATTGCCGTTCCGAATACAGGGCTTACGAAAGAAAGGCCCGCCGGCCGGAGCCGACGGGACCTTCCGCATCACAGGATGGAGCGACCTATCAGTGGCCCCAGACCTTGATGGTGGTACCGGCCAGGTTCAGGTCGCTGACGGCCAGGGAACCGATGCTGGCGGCAGAGGCGTCGCCCATGCGGATGGCACCGACGCTCAGCTCGCCAGTGATGGTCGGCAGGGTGATCTGCAGTTTGTCGCTGGCACCGGCACCGCTGCCACCGTCGATCACGTCAACCAGGATCGGCGCGCTGTCGGAGATGTTGAAGCCGGAGAAGGCGATGGTTTCAAGGCGCAGGCTGCCGGTGGCGCTGCCTTCCTTGTCGTTGTAAACCACACTGCCGATGGTGCCGTTGAAGTTACCGGAGATGCTGATGCCATCCTGACCGGTAACGCTGGAAAGAGCGGAGTCATCCATGGCTTTCAGGTCGGCTTGGGCCATGAAGGGAGCAGCGAGCACAGCAGCGGCGAGAGCCAGTTGTTTGAAGCTTTTCATTGTTGTTATCTCCAAGGTTCACAGGTGGGTTGCCCCGGGGGCCTGCCGCCTACCTCCTGTCAGCGGCAGTCGGGTCGGTTTGCACCGACCTCCAGCACGAGCGCTGCTTCCCTATGCGCGCCGGTCTGGACTCGTGAAGCACTAGGCTTCTCGACCTGGTTCTCACGTTACTGAGCCCCCGCTCCGCTGCCAGCCCATCCAAGGGATGGAGGATGGCAACTTGCTGTTTTTTTAGTGGCATCAGGCCTCGCTGAGCAGGCCCAGGCTCTTGCCCTTGAGCACCGCCTGGGTGCGGCTGCGCACGCCCAGCTTGGCGAACAGGTTGTGCAGGTGCCATTTGATGGTCGCTTCCGACAGGTGCACCGCCTGGGCGATGTCCCGGTTGGACAGGCCGGCCGCGACGAAACGCAGGATTTCCCGCTCGCGGTGGCTCACATCCTGGTTCTCGTCGAAGGTTTCCGGGTCCACCGCCAGGCGCCGGCACTGCTCGCGCAGCGTCTCGGCGATGCCCTGCCAGGCCCCGGCCTTCTTGGGCTCGGCGGCACGCCAGGCTTCCCACAGGGGCAGCAGCCACAACGCATCGTCCTGGAACAAGCGCCGGTAGCCGCGGTTCCAGGCTTCCTCGATGGTGGGCAGGAACAGGGCGAAGGCCTTGTCGCTGTTACCTTTGCGCCAGTAGGCCACGGAAAGTAACAGGGACAGGCGCAGGCGCCGGTCGCGCTGGTGCTCGGCGCCCTGGCGGGCGAGGCAGGTTTCCAGCGCGCTCTGCGCCTTCTCCGGGCGCCGCTCGGTCAGGGCCAGGCGGGCGACGGACAAGGCCAGCGCCGTATGAGCATCGGCATAGCGCGCCAGCGGCAGGGCCGCGAGGTGGCGCTCCAGTTGCAGGCACACGCGCTCGGCTTCATTGGGGCGGCGCAGCCACAGCAGGAACTGCACCTTGCAACCCATGCCGTGGGCGAACACCCGCTCGTAACCCGGTCCCTGGAGGCCGGCGAGCCAGTCATCCAATTGATTGAGCGCCTGCTCCGGCTCACCGGCGAAGAAGCGCGCCCGCGCCATCACCAACTGCCCACGGCTGATCAGCTCCACCGGCGTCGCCACGTCGCGCCAGGTGGTAGCCAGGGGCAGTTCGGCGAGCACCGCCGCATGGCGATCCTGCTCGTAAAGCAGGTCGGCGTAGGCCAACACCAGTGGCCCACCCACGCGGCTGCGGCGACCGAAGACCCGCTCGACACGGCCACGGGCGATCTCGGCGATGGAGCGGCCGCGTTCCAGCTCGCCGCTCTCCTTGCAGATCAGCGACTCGATCAGGCTGGTCATCACATGCAGGTATTCGCTGTCGACGATGCGCAAGCAATCCCGTGCGGTGGCGATGGATTTCGACGCGTCGCCGCAACTCCCCCAGCAACGCATAGGCCGCCGCCTGCACGCAGGACAGGCTGGCGCGGAACACCGGCTGGTTGTCCGGCACCATGGCCAGCCACTGGCGGGCGACCTTGAGGCAGCTTTCCAGTTTGTCCTGGTACAGCAGCACCAGCGCCTTGAGCACCTGGGAGGCGGCCAGCAGCTCGCCGAGGCCGAAGTGAATGACCTTGCCGCGCCCCTGCAGCAGGCGGGTGCTGACCTCTTCGATCAGCGCCTCGGACTCGGCGAATTTCTGCTCGAAGGCCAGCTGCCAGGCGTAGAAGATCTGGAACACCGGGTGCTCGCGGATCACATCGGCGGGCACTTCCTTGAGCATCGAGAGGATGCCGTAGACGCGGTTGCCGGCGATCAGCCGAGCGCCCTGGCGCTCCAGCAACTCGGCGGCGAAGCCGTAGTCACGACCGCGCAGGGCGTACTTGATGGCGCGGTCCGGCAGGTCGTGGCTCTCGCACCAGCGCGCGGCGGCATGCAGCAGCGTGGCGCTGTCGGTATGGCGTTGCAGGCGGCCCTGGAGGAATTCGGCGAACAGGTGGTGGTAGCGGAACCATTCACCCTGCTCGTCCAGGGCGATGACGAAGAGCTGCTCGCGCTGCAGGCGCATCAGCATGTCCAGGCCATCGCGGCGGCCGGTCAGGGCGTTGCACAGGTCGGCGCAGAACTCGTCGAGCACCGAGGTCTGGTCAAGGAACTGCTGCAGGGCCAGGGGCAGGCTGTTGACCACGTCCTCGGCCAGGTAGTCGGCGATATTGCGCTCGGTACCGCTGAGGCTGGCGAGGAAGGCCTTGCGGTCCGGGTGCCGCGCCAGGGCCAGGCTGGCCAGGTGCAGCGCGGTGATCCAGCCCTCGGTACGGGCATGCAGCTGCTTCAGCTCGCTGCGGCTCAGCTCCAGCTCGCGGACCTCGCGGAAATACGCCTCGGTTTCCTCGAGGGACAGGCGCAGGTCTTCGGCCTGCAGCGTGAAGGCCTCGCCCTCGATGAACAGGCTGCGCGGGGTGAAGCGGGTGGCGCTGACCAGGTGCACGTTGCGCGGCAGGCGCTCGACCAGGTGGCGGGCGCCCTGCTCCAGGCTGGCGTGGCGGATGCGATGGAAGTCGTCGAGCATCACGTAGAGCTCGCCGTCGAGGCGCTGCAGGTCACTGACGAAGGCGTCGATGATCGCCTCCACCGGCCAGTTCACCTCACCCCGCAGCAGCCCGGCGGTGTTGCTGCCGAAGCCCGGCTTCACCGCCTCGACCGCAGCGACCAGGTATTGCAGCAGGCGCTGGGGCTCGCTGTCGGAATCATCGCAGGACAGCCAGGCGACCCGTGCACCGGCTTGCTGCAGCTTCTCGCGGAACAGGCTGAGCACGGTGCTCTTGCCGAACCCAGCGGGGGCGCTGAGCACCATCACACGCTGGCTGCGAGCCTCGAACAGCCGGTCGATCAGGGCCTTGCGCGCCAGGCGTGGACGGCCGCCGGAATCCGGCGGGAAGAGCTTGGTACGCAGCATCGGGAAGGGCAGCGCATCGTTGGACGGGGCGCTCATGCTTCCAGCAGCCCCAGTTCCCGCGCCCGGCGTATCGCCTGGGTGCGATTGCGCACCTTGAGCTTCTCGTAGATGTTGTGCAGGTGCCATTTCACGGTCCCCAGGGCCAGCGAGAGCTGCTGGCCGATTTCCTCGTTGGAAAGTCCCTTGGCCGCCAGCAGGACCACCTCGCGTTCGCGGTCGGTGAGCCCTTCTTCCAGCACATCCTGTGACTTGCGTACGTCCTGTCCCGGCCAGATGGCCAGCAGGCTGCGAATGAACCCCTGCAGCGCGGGCTGGCGCTCGGCGGCTTCCAGTTGCTGCAGCAGCAGGCGGATGGCATCGCCCTCCTCCACGAAGAGGCTGCGCACATCCTCGCGCTCGGCACTGAGCAGGCACTGCACCAGCAGGCTCTGGGCCCGTTCCTGGTAGCCCAGACGCTGGTAGCTGAGGGCGGCCAGCAGGTCCAGGCGCAGGCGCTGCAGGCCATGCCAGCCGGGTTGCAGCTGGGCACGCAACTGGTTGATCTCGTGCAACGCCTCGCTGTAATGCCCACGCGCCTGCTGCAGGCGTACGCGGATCAGCCCCTGGGTCCAGAGCACCGGGTTGAAGCCGCGCTTGGCGTAGTCGGCGGCGAGCTTGGCCCAGTCCACCGCCTTCAGACGCAGCTCGGCCCGCTTGATGCGGTCGGTCGCCGGCTCCTGGAGGATCAGGGTCACCTCGTCGGCCACCGCCTGCACGTAGAAGCGCCAGGAGTGGTTGCGCGCCGCCAGGTTCTGCATCAGCACCAGGCTGGCCAGGGCTTCCTTGGGTTTGTCCTGCATGCGCTGGATGCGCGCGAGGAAGAGCATGCCCTGGGCATAGATATCGATGGGCTTGATCACGTCCACATGGTTGAGCGCCCAGCGCAGGCGCTCTTCCAGGCCGTCGAGACGCCCCTGCTGGTAGGCGATCAGCGATTCGATGATCACCGGCAGGGCCAGGGCCCGGGACTTCTCGCCGAACAACGGCATCAGTTGGGCGCGCATCTGCTCGTGCAGCAACTGGGCCTGCTTGACCTGGCCCTGCTCCAGCGAGAGAAGCACCTCCACGTTGCCCAGTTGCATGTCGAGGTAGCGACCCTCGAGGAAGTGGTTGCGCTGCTGCGCCAGGGCCAGCAGGCGCCTTGCCTGTTCGGGCTGGGCGAGGATCACCAGGGCCAGGGCACCGATCACCAGCATGGCCACTTCGAGGAAGGCCTCGTGCTGGCCGAGCAGGCCCTCCACCTTGCGCGCCAGGCTCACGCAGAGGTCGAGGTCGTCCTTCTGCAGCGCGATGGCGGCCTTCACCGCCAGCGCGGCCAGGTACTTCTCGCTGAGCGGCGCCTGGGCGCCGGTACCGCCCCAGCGCGCCAGCAGCTCGTCGAGCATCTGGTTGGCTTCGGGCAGGGCCAGCTCGGTGGCGCGGTTCCACACATCGGCGAGGATCAGCGTCGGGTAGCGCTCGGCGATGTCGTCGGGCACGAACTGGCGCCAGCGGTAGATCTGGTTCAGCTGGCCACGGTTGATCAGCTCCAGGCCGCAACCGTCCACCAGCGCAGCGAGCATTTCCGGGTCTTCGGCCAGGCAGGCGTGCTCGATGGCGAGGTTCTGCATGTGGTGGTTGGTGAACCACAGGCTGGCATTGAAGTGCAGCTGCTTGAAGCGTTCCGGCTCCTGGGCCACCAGGCGGGCCCGGAGGAAGTCGGCGAACAGGTGATGGAAGCGGTACCACTGGCGCTCGCGGTCCAGGGGCAGGAGGAACAGCTGCATGGTTTCCAGCTGCTCCAGCAGGGCCTGGCCGTCGTTGCGCCCGGTCAGGGCGTTGGCCAGGTCACCGCTCAACTGGCTGGCGATGCCGAGGGCCAGCAGGGCGTCCTGCAGGTCCGCCGGCAACTGCTCGAAAACGGTGGTCAGCAGGTAGTCGCCCACGGCCGCCTGGTCGCCGCCCATGGCCAGCACCTGGTCGGAGGCCTGGGGCTGGTGGCGCAGCCAGAGGCTGGCGAGGTGCACGCCGATCAGCCAGCCTTCGGTCTGGCTGTGCAGCGCGGCGAGGGTCGCCTCGTCCAGCTCCAGGCCGCTGCGGTCCAGGTAGTCGCGGGTCTCTTCCTCGGTCAGGCGCAGCTCGTCCAGCCCGACTTCCAGCAGCCAGCCCTTGGCACGCAGGGTGGCGAGGTTCATCGGTGGCAGGGAGCGGCTGCCGATGGCCAGGGTGAAGTGGGCCGGCGCCATCTTCACCAGGCGACCGAGGGCGGTGAATATCTCCGTGTCGCTGAGCAGGTGCAGGTCATCCAGCACCAGCAGCAGCGGCCCTTCCAGGGCGGTCAGTTCCACCAGCAGGCTTTCCAGCACGGCAGCGACCGGCACCTGCATGGTGTTCTGCAGGAAGCCGGCCGCATGGGCACCGATGCCGGGCACGGCGGCACCCAGGGTCTTGATCAGTTGCTGGAAGAAGCGCGAGGGGTTGTCGTCCTCGCTGCCGAGGGAGAACCAGGCGACAGCGGAACCGGCCTCACGCCGTTGTTCTGCGAGGGTCGCCAGGGCGGTGGTCTTGCCAAAGCCTGCGGGCGCCGAGAACAGCAAAAGGCGCGCGTGAGGGTGTGCAGCCAGGACCGCCTGCACCTGCGGTCGTGGCAAATAGTCGGCAGACGCTTGGGGCGTCATCAGTTTTGAGCGCAGTAGGCTGCCGGCTGCGGGGTCGAGAACTGCATCCACGGCCTGTATCCCTGTATCTTTATCATTGTGGGACGGGGATATGACCCCGCGGGATTTATCCATAATTATCAGAATGCATTTCCTGCGTAAACTTAAGAAACGGCTCTAGGATCGACAATTTAGGCGGTCTAGAATCCTCACTCGCGCCCTCTTTGCGTCCATCATGCCCAACTGCCTCCTACACCCTCTGCCCTACCACGAACACCCGGGACAGCGTTTCGCCCTCGTCCGCCATGCACCCGGAGCGGTGCTGCTCGACGCCGGCCGGCCCATTGCCAGTCGTGGACGCTATGACCTATTCAGCGCCTGGCCATTGGCAGAACTGGCGCCGGGACCCGACGAATCGGCCAACGACTTTATTTGCCGCCTTCGCGGGACCTTGCAGCAGCTGGGCCCGGCGGATTCCCCCGATACCGTGGAACTGCCATTCACGGGCGGATTGATGGGATATTTTTCCTATGACTTCGGCCGCCGGCTGGAGCAACTGCCCGAGCAGGCCCTGGATGACCGCCACCTGCCGGACGCCCAACTCGGCCTCTATGCCTGGGCCCTGGTCAGCGACCACCAGCACCGCACCAGCCAGCTGGTATTCCACCCGAGCCTCGCCGAAAGCGAGCGACTGCGACTGATAGACCTGTTCGAGTGCGCGGAAAATCCCGACAACGTCGAGGAATTTCGTCTTACCCGCGCCTTTCAGGCCGATCTGTCGCAAACGGCTTACAGAACGGCCATCGAACGCATCCAGTCGTACATCGCTGCCGGTGACTGCTACCAGGTGAACTTCGCCCAGCGCTTCCAGGCGCCCTGCCAGGGCGACCCTTGGGCGGCCTACCTGGCGCTGCGCGAAGCCTGCTCCACGCCCTTCTCCGCCTACCAGGCCCTGGCCGGTGGCGGCGCCATCCTCAGCCTGTCACCGGAGCGCTTCATCAAGCTGAGCAAGGGCCAGGTGGAAACCCGCCCGATCAAGGGCACCCGCCCCCGGGGCCGCACGCCGGACGAGGACGCCGAACAGGCCGCAGAGCTGCTGGCGAGCCCCAAGGACCGGGCCGAGAACCTGATGATCGTCGACCTGCTGCGCAATGACCTGGGTCGCAGCTGCGCCACCGGCAGCGTGAAGGTGCCCGAGCTGTTCGCCCTGGAGAGCTACCCCAACGTGCACCACTTGGTCAGCGCTGTGAGCGGCACCCTGGCTGCGGGCAAGGACGCGCTGGACCTGCTGGTGGGCAGCTTCCCCGGCGGCTCCATCACCGGTGCACCGAAGATCCGCGCCATGCAGATCATCGACGAGTTGGAGCCCACCCGCCGCGCCATCTACTGCGGCTCGCTGGTCTACCTCGACGTACGCGGGGAGATGGACAGCTCCATCGCCATCCGCACCCTGCTGGTGAAGGACGGCGTGGCCAGTTGCTGGGGCGGTGGGGGCATCGTCGCCGACTCCCAGTGGGAAGAGGAGTACCGTGAATCCATCACCAAGGTGCAGGTGCTGTTGCGCACCCTGGAAGGCTTGTAGGAGCTCCATTCGCCCAGCGCCACGCAGACAGAAACGAAAAAGCCCGCTTTCGCGGGCTTTTTCATGGCTGGGCTCAGAGGCTCAGCTGGCGATCGGACGCCTTGAGGAACTCACGCTTGAGGTCCTCGTAGGTGTGCACCGCCGGGAACTGCGGGAACTCGCGGATCACGTTTTCCGGCGCATGGAACAGGATGCCGGCGTGGGCCTCGGCGAGCATGGTGGTGTCGTTGTAGGAGTCGCCAGCAGCGATCACACGGTAATAGAGGCTCTTGAAGGCGATCACCGATTGGCGCTTCGGGTCCTTCTGGCGCAGCTGGTAGCCCACGACGCGGTCGGTGTCGTCGGTGATCAGCTTGTGGCACAGCAGGGCCGGGAAGCCGAGCTGGCGCATCAGCGGCTGGGAGAACTCGTAGAAGGTGTCGGAGAGGATCACCACCTGGAAGCGCTCGCGCAGCCAGTCGACGAACTCCACCGCGCCTTCCAGCGGCTTGAGGGTGGCGATCACTTCCTGGATGTCGGACAGCTTGAGGCCGTGCTCATCGAGGATGCGCAGGCGCTGCTTCATCAGCACGTCGTAGTCGGGAATATCGCGGGTCGTGGCCTTGAGCGCGTCGATTCCAGTTTTTTCGGCGAAGGCGATCCAGATTTCCGGAACCAGCACACCTTCTAGGTCGAGACAGGCGATTTCCACGAGACATTCCTCGGTTATTGAATTGTTAGGGAGGCGGCACTCTAGCTTTTCACCCGCAGCCACGCAACGCGGCACTTATACCCAAACAGGGCAGTCCCCCTGCCTTATGGTTATTTAGGCGCATAAGTTGCTTTTGCTACCATCCGCGCCATAGAGCGCGTAGCGCCATTTCAACTAGGAAAACCGCCTGATGAACCAACCCTTCGACGTCGCCGAGATCGCCGCGGCCTACGCCAGCAAATCCCCCCAGGACATCCTCAAGCTCGCCTTCGAACACTTCGGCGACGACCTGTGGCTGTCCTTCAGCGGTGCCGAGGACGTGGTGCTGGTGGACATGGCCTGGAAGCTCAACAAGAACGTCAAGGTGTTCAGCCTGGATACCGGTCGCCTGCACCCGGAAACCTACCGCTTCATCGAGAAGGTCCGCGAGCACTACGGCATTGCCATCGAACTGCTCTCCCCCGACGCCACCAAGCTGGAGCCCTTCGTTCGCGAGAAGGGTCTGTTCAGCTTCTACAAGGACGGCCACGAGGAGTGCTGCGGCATCCGCAAGATCGAGCCGCTGCGGCGCAAGCTGTCTACCGTGCGCGCCTGGGCCACCGGCCAGCGCCGCGACCAGAGCCCCGGCACCCGCAGCAAGGTGGCCGCGGTGGAACTGGACGGTGCCTTCTCCACACCCGACAACCCGCTGTACAAGTTCAACCCCCTGGCGCAGATGCCCAGCGACGAAGTCTGGGCTTACATCCGCATGCTGGAGATCCCTTACAACCCGCTGCACGAGCGCGGTTTCATCAGCATCGGCTGCGAGCCCTGCACCCGCCCCGTGCTGCCCAACCAGCACGAGCGCGAAGGCCGCTGGTGGTGGGAAGAAGCCACCCAGAAGGAATGCGGCCTGCACGCCGGCAACCTGATCGCGAAGAACTGAGCCGATGAAGATCACCCTGGTGAAGAAGGTCCTGGCCGATGGCGAGGACTGCGACAAGTGCAAGGACGTGCAGCGCCTGCTGGAGCGCGGCGGCTACATGGGGCGCATCGACCGGGTGATGGTGGCGGACGAGCGCAACCCGGCCAGCAGCGGCTGGATGGTCGCCCAGCACTACGGCATCGACACCGCGCCCTTCTTCGTCGTGCGTCGCGACGACGGCAGCGAGCAGGTCTACACCGTGTTCCACGAGTTCCTGCACCAGGTGCTCGAAGCAGAATGAAAAAGCCCGGCAGATGCCGGGCTTTTCGTTTGCGGGCGTCGACTCAGTAGGTCGGCAGCTCGACGTCGTGGAACAGGTCATCCAGCTCGGCCTTGTTGTGGCACTGCACCGCCTTGGCCAGCATGTCGCGAGTCAGGTGCGGGGCGAACTTCTCGATGAAGTCGCACATGAAGCCGCGCAGGAAGGTGCCACGACGGAAGCCGATCTTGGTCACGCTGGACTCGAACAGCTCGCCGGCGTCCAGCACCACGAGGTCGCTGTCGAGCTTGGGGTCCACCGCCATCTTGGCGACGATGCCCACGCCCAGGCCCAGGCGCACATAGGTCTTGATCACGTCGGCGTCGGCCGCGGTGAACACCACCTTCGGCGTCAGGCCGCGATGGCTGAAGGCTTCGTCCAGCTTCGAACGGCCGGTGAAACCGAACACGTAGGTGACGATGGGGTGCTCGGCGAGCGCTTCCAGGGTCAGCTTCGGCAGTTTGGTCAGCGGGTGGCCCTGGGGCACGATCACGCAGCGGTTCCAGCGGTAGCAGGGCATCATCACCAGGTCACCGAACAGCTCCAGGGCCTCGGTAGCGATGGCGAAGTCGACGGTGCCGTCGGCGGCCATCTCGGCGATCTGCATCGGCGTGCCCTGGTGCATGTGCAGGGCCACGTCCGGGTACTGGCGGATAAAGTTGCTGATCACCGGCGGCAACGCGTAGCGCGCCTGGGTGTGGGTGGTGGCGATGGACAGGGTGCCCTTCTTCTCGTTGGAGAATTCCTGGGCGATCTGCTTGATGCTTTCCACCTTGCGCAGGATTTCCCCGGCGGTGGTGATGATGCGCTCGCCCGCCGGAGTGACGCGGGTGAGGTGCTTGCCGCTGCGGGCGAATACTTCGACGCCCAGTTCATCCTCGAGCAGGCGGATTTGCTTGCTGATACCTGGTTGCGAGGTGTACAGGCTTTGCGCGGTGGCCGACACGTTGAGGTCGTGGTGCGCCACTTCCCAGATGTAGCGCAGTTGCTGAAGCTTCATAGATGTCCCTCAAAGCAAATGACGACGCAATGGATGGTCAGCGACGTTTATAACCATATTAATGGTTTGATGGATAAAACTAGACGTTTTTTTCAGTTTTGCACGTCATTCGTAATCGCCGTCACAGCTCTCCTCTGCCCCGGTGCTGCAGCATGGGCACCAGGTACACCGGCACATCGGATAACTGCACCAGCCGCGCCGACGTCCGCCCCAGGGGCGTATCGAGCGCAGCGCCATGGCTATGACTGCCTACGACCAGCAAATCCACCCCGAGTTTCTGCGCCTCTTCGAGAATCACCTGGGCCGGGTCGCCCTGCACCACGCGCACCGCGCGGATCATCCCCAGTTCGCTCTGGGCGTCACCCATCTCGTCGCGGAACCCTTCCAGCACACGCTGTTCGATGCTGGCCATGACGGTGCCCAGGCCCTTGCTGCGCAGGTCGGCAAGGCGCTCTTCATCCAGGTAGGTCTGCAGGACCGACTCGGCGAACAACCCGAGGGGCTCCACCGCGTGCACCACGTAGAGCTCGGCCTGGTAGACCCGGGCGAGCGAGAGCGTGCTGCAGCACGTAGGGGGCATAGAGGCCAAGGTCGGTGGCGTAGAGAATCGAACGAATCATGAGGCCTCCTACTGCCTGGGTGGCGGGCCTCGTCTCAGCTTAGTCAGATCTGCGGTTCGTTGCTTACACCGTGCGGCACATGGCCCGTAGCGACCACTTCGCGGGCTTTCTCGCAATGCCCGGCCTGGTCGTCGAAGAACACGTCGGCGCCAAAGGCATCGAGGATCGAGGACTTTTCCAACCCGCCGAGGAAGAAGGATTCGTCGAGGCGGATGTCCCACTCGCGCAAGGTACGGATGACCCGCTCATGGGCCGGCGCCGAGCGCGCGGTGACCAGGGCCGTGCGGATGGGGCAGGCGTCGGCGGGGAACTCCTGCTGCAGGCGGTTGAGCGCCGAGAGGAAGGGCTTGAAGGGGCCACCGTCCAGTGGCGTCAAGGCAGCTTCGCGCTCGTAGGCCTGGAAGGCTTCGAGCCCGCCGCGCTGGTAGACGCGCTCGGAGTCGTCGGAAAACAGCACCGCATCACCGTCGAAGGCGATGCGCAATTCGTTGCTCGCGGCCCGGCGCGGCCCGCCGGACAGGATGGTCGCCGAGGCGAAGCCACTTTGCAGTGCAGCGCGCACGTCGTCCACATGGGTGGAGAGGAACAGGTGGCAACCGAACGCCTTGAGATAAGGCCCCGGGCTGCGGCCGCCGGAGAAGGCCGCGCGGGATATGGCCAGGCCATGCTGCTGGATCGAGTTGAACGCGCGCAGTCCGGTATCGGCGCTGTTGCGCGACACCAGGATCACCTCGACCCGCGCCTGCCCCAACTCGCTGTTGAGGCCGAGCAGTTTCTGCACCAGGGGGAAGGCGTCGCCCTGCTCGAGCACCTCGTCTTCGTGCTCGATCTGGTACTGGCGGTAGGCTTCGATGCCTTCGGCCTCATACACCCGGTGGCTTTCATTGAGGTCGAACAGCGCCCGCGAGGAAATCGCCAGCACCAGTTTGTCCGCCAGTCCTCCCGCCATACCCCTCTCCTTATTGCTGGTTGCGCGCGTCGATGAAACGTAGGGCCTGGTACAGCGCGCGGATGCGCGGCAATTCCTTGCCGGCCGCAGCGGCCGCTGCCAGGGGTGCAGCATAGATGGCCTCCAGCTCCAGCGGCCGGCGCTGGGCGAAGTCGTGGTACATGCTGGGCAGGTAGTCGGGCATGCGGTCGGTGGAAGCCAGCAGCTTGCCGGCGAACCCTTCCGGCAGGCTGTGGCCACAGGCCAGTGCGCCCTCCACCACTTCCTGCATGATCGCCTGGATCAACTCGCGGGCGTCGGCGTTGCGCATCAAGGCCGTGGTGCCGGCGTCGAGCAGGACCGAAAGGCCGTTGTAGGGCACGTTCCACACCAGCTTCTGCCAGCGCGCCTGGTCAAGGTTGGGCATGCCGGTGGAATCGAGTCCCGCCGCGCGGAACAGCCCGACGCCCTCCTCCAGCAGCGCCTGGCGCGCGCCATCATCGATGGCCGGGCCGGAGTGGTAGCCGAGGTTCACCGCCCCCAGGGACTGGTGCTCGATGACGCCCGGCGCATCGCGGTGGACGCAGATGTAGCAGAGCCCGCCCAGCAGGTGCAGCGAATCCGGCAGCAGCGGGCGCAGCGCGTCCTCGACGGCCAGGCCGTTCTGCAGCACCACCACCTTGGCGCCCGGAGCTGCGGCACGGGCGATCAGCGGTGCCAGGTCGGCGTTGCTGGTGGTCTTGGCGCCCACCAGCAGCCAGTCGCAGGGCGGCATCTCGGCCACCTCGCGATAGGCCTGCACGGGGTTCAGGGCCAGGGCGCCGTGCACAGCGCTGTTGAGCTGCAGGCCATTGGCACGCACGGCCTCGTATTCGCTGCGCAGCAGGAAGTGCACGTCGAAGCCCGCACGGGCCAGCAGCAAGCCGTAGAAGCCGCCGATGGCACCGGTACCGATGATGCCGATGCGCGGTTGCTGGGTTTGGGTCATCAGGGAAGCTCCTCTGCCTGGCGGGCCAGTGCCTCGTCCAGGTTGCGGTTCAGGTCGTCGCCCTGCAGCGTGCTGCGCAGGGCGCCAAGAAATTGTCCATCCCGCACCACGAACAGTGCAGGCAGGTGGAATACCTCGTAGCGCTGCACCAGGCCACCATTATTGCCGGCGTCTATCCAGCACAATCTGTCGATGCCCAGGGGCATCTGCGACAGATGGCGCCGCGCCCAGCGGCAACTGGCACAACCTATGCTGGTGAATATCACCAGGGAGGTGCCCGGCAGGCCCAGCAGTTGCTGGTCCGCATCGAAATCAGTCAGTTCCAGTTCGCGCACTATACTGCCCCTAAGAGATGCCAGAATAATGGCATCCGGAGTTCACAAAAAATGCGTCGATTCCTGCGTCACCCCAGCGATCTGCCTGTAGAGCTGGTACTGCGCAAGCACAGCTTCCTGCCGCGACAGCGGCTGCACAATATCAGCCTCGGCGGCGTTGCCTGCAACTCGCTGCGGGGCTTTCGCAAGGGCACCGCGATCGAGCTGCGCATCCCCCTGCTGGGCGACGAGGCGCGCTATGCGGGCATCGTCGCCTGGTGCCGCAAGCAGCCCGACGACTACCTGGTGGGCATCTGCTTCACCGACGAGGAAACCCTGTTCCGCGCCCGCATGGTCGAGCAGGTCTGCCAGATCGAGGTCTACCGCAAGCAGCGCGAGCTGGAGGCCGGTGAGGAACTGCCGATCGAGCGCATCGCCCAGGAATGGATCGCCCGGCACGCCGCCGAGTTCTCCGCTGCCAGCCTGAACTGAGCATTTTCCGCCTATTTGCTCCCTTCGCGCCATTGTCGAGCCAGCGTGTAACGCGTTAAGGTTCCGCGTCCCCGACGCGCACTCAAATGCCGTGCCCCGCCGCTCCGGGATGGCTGGCGGCCCGCACCTGTGACCTGACGACTGACCTGATGACTAGCACGATGGCTGATTTACCGATCGACGACCTTAACGTTGCCTCCAACGAGACCCTGATCACGCCGGAGCAACTGAAACGCGAGATTCCGCTCACCGACGCCGCATTGCACACCGTCGCCCATGGCCGCGAAGTGGTGCGCAACATCCTCGATGGCAAGGATCATCGCCTGTTCGTGGTGGTCGGCCCCTGCTCGATCCACGACATCAAGGCCGCACACGAATACGCCGATCGCCTCAAGGGCCTGGCAGCCGAGGTCTCCGACACGCTGTTCCTGGTCATGCGCGTGTACTTCGAGAAGCCGCGCACCACCGTCGGCTGGAAAGGCCTGATCAACGACCCGTACCTGGACGACTCCTTCAAGATCCAGGATGGCCTGCACATCGGTCGCCAACTACTGCGCGACCTGGCTGAGAAAGGCCTGCCCACCGCCACCGAGGCGCTGGACCCGATCTCCCCGCAGTACCTGCAGGACCTGATCAGCTGGTCCGCCATCGGCGCCCGCACCACCGAATCCCAGACCCACCGCGAGATGGCCTCGGGCCTGTCCTCGGCGGTCGGCTTCAAGAACGGCACCGACGGCAGCCTGACAGTCGCGATCAACGCGCTGCAGTCGGTCTCCAGCCCGCACCGCTTCCTCGGCATCAACCAGGAAGGTGGCGTCTCCATCGTCACCACCAAGGGCAACGCCTATGGCCATGTCGTGCTGCGCGGCGGCAACGGCAAGCCCAACTACGACTCGGTGAGCGTTGCCATTTGTGAGCAGGAACTGACCAAAGCCGGCATCAAGCCGAACATCATGGTCGACTGCAGCCACGCCAACTCCAACAAGGACCCGGCCCTGCAGCCGCTGGTGATGGACAACGTCGCCAACCAGATCCTCGAAGGCAACGGCTCCATCGTCGGCCTGATGGTGGAAAGCCACCTCGGCTGGGGCAGCCAGTCCATTCCCAAGGACCTGAACCAGCTGAAGTACGGTGTATCGATCACCGATGCCTGCATCGACTGGGAAGCCACCGAGAAGACCCTGCGCAGCATGCACGCCAAACTCAAGGACGTGCTGCCCAAGCGCCAGCGCGGCTGATCGACCGCGCAATGAAAAACGCCGGGCATCTGCCCGGCGTTTTCATTTCAGCTTCCAGCTCAGCCCTTGGGGGCGTGACGCTGGCGACGCTCGATGTAGCGCTCCACATAGGAGCAGGAGGGGATCACCGTATAGCCCTGGTCTTCAGCGAAGCCCAGCGCGCGCTCGGTGAGCGCCGCGGCGATACCCCGACCACGCAGCGCGTTCGGCACGAAGGTGCGATAGATGTCCAATGTCTGTTTGCCCAGATCCATGTAGGCAAGGTAAGCACGATGACCGTCCACGGTGGTCTCGAACTGATGACCTGCCTGGTCATGGTGGATGGACAGCGCCTCGCTCATCGCAACTCCTCAGGGGGTTTTAAAACAACACCCGTACCTTATCTATCTTTTCCAGCCGAAGAAACATCTCGGCGGAGCCGGAGCCAAATTGGACACTCAGGAAAGCCTTACCGTTCTCCACCTTATGTAATACACCCTGGTAATAGGCGCCATCGAAGGTGATGAACTGCAGTCGCTTGCCTGCGTAGTCCTGCAGGCTGGATACCTTGACGAACTCGTACTTCGGCAAGGCACCTGGGGCGTCGGTATTTTCCGACGTTACCGAAACCATCTCGTTAACCCCCATCTCGGGACGCTTGCCCGGGTCGACCCAGGCGAAGGCGATCGGCTGCACCGCCTGCTGGTTGACCAGCAGCACCGGGCGCAGCATGCCGACCACATCCTTGGGCTCGAAGAACTGCAGGCCGTCCCAGCTCATGCCCTCGGTCGGGGTCAGCTCGACGCGCAGCGATTGCGGGTCCTTCAGGTAGCGCCCGTAGGCATCCAGCAACGGCTGCTCGAGAGCGACCTTCTGCGCCCGCAGCACGCGATCGAGCTGCTCCACGGCGGTCTTCAGATAGACATCGGCGGGCTGGCCCAATTTACCGGCGCAGTATTCCTGCACCTTGCGCTGGTACTGGTTGTCGTTGAGTTCGAAGACGACGCTGGACAGGCGCGGCGGGTTGACCCGCAGGTCGCCCGGCTTCTCGGACATGTTCGACAGCGCCATGCTGACGCGGGTCTCGCCCATGTCACGGGTATCGGACGTGAGATTGAAGGTCAGCTTCTGCGCGCCGGGCTCGAACAGGTAGGAGAACTCGGCGTCAGTCTCGAAGGTGCGGTAACCCATGTCGAGCAGCTCATTGGTGCCGATATGGTTGATCTTGCCGCACGCGACTTCGCTCATCGCGGTGAAGATGCTGCGTTCGGTCGGCGCATCGTAGAGCTGCTGCATGAAGGGACCATGCACGTCCAGCATCAGGCCCTTCAGGCGCATGGCCATCTGCTTCGGGAACTTGCCCTCGTCCAGGCGCTCCTTGAAGCTGAGCAGCTCGCGCAGGCCATTGAACTTCAGCTCGGCATGGGTCACCTGCACGCTGTCGCCCAGCGCGGGGACACGAACCTTGAGGTTCTCCAGGCCGACGCGGCCGTCGAAGGACGAGGTGATGCCACCGTAGCTGATGTCCATGATCGGCGAAAGCTGCTGGATCGCATCATTCATGATCGACCTGACCGAAAGGTACAGGGAGAGTTTGATGATTAACGCCAGCGCGAGCGCCGCGAGCACCACCCACTTAAGTAGTCTTGCCATTACGCCGTCCTTGATGTCCTGGAATGCGGGATGAAAACCGGCGCAGCTTATCAGTGCGCCCATGGGCCATCCACGGCATTTCCCACAATATGAAGAACCAGTTCACTGTAACGAACGGGAAGTTGTGGTCTTTACATCCGCGCATAGCAGCAAACATGCAAAAACGACCCACGCCTGCCATTTCTCGACAAACAGCCCCACTCAACCAGGCCGGGGCCGGCAGGGTATCTCCGTCATCTTCGGCTAAACTTTGAACTTCGCCTGCTCACGGACTATCCAACTGGATGCTTTTTGAACAGGCACCGTCGGAAATGGCTGGGAAGGTGAAAAAAAACACCCCTCCTTGCACCGCGTCAGTTTACTTACTACAAGTTATGGGTAGTATGTACGCCGGCTAATTTCCCAAGCTCGGGGAATTGCTTTTATGGAAATGTCCACCTTAAGGGGAACACGATGAACAACGTTCTGAAATTCTCTGCTCTGGCTCTGGCAGCAGTTCTGGCCACCGGTTGCAGCAGCGTCTCCAAAGAAACCGAAGCCCGTCTGACTGCAACTGAAGATGCAGCCGCTCGCGCTCAAGCCCGTGCCGATGAAGCCTACCGCAAGGCTGACGAAGCTCTGGCCGCCGCTCAGAAAGCCCAGCAAACTGCTGACGAGGCTAACGAGCGCGCTCTGCGTATGCTGGAAAAAGCCAGCCGCAAGTAATAGCCCACAAGGCTTTTACTCGAACCGACCCAGTTCACTGGGTCGGTTTTTTTATGCCTGCGATTCCACCCCGGCACATTTCCACAGGCATGAAAAAGCCCGCCGCCCCATGAGGGCAGGCGGGCTGTTCAGTGCCGCTTAGAAGCTGGGGGCAGCGGGCTCGCTGTTGGCCACGGCAGCGGAAGGCTCGGCGATTTCCACCGGCAGGCCGTCTTCGGCCGCGACCACTTCACGCACCACTTCCCAATCCAGGCGGATGCTGTTGACCAGGTCTTCACGCTTGAGCAGCGCGTTGATCACCGCGGTGTGCTTGTCCACCACCGACGGGTCGCCATGGTCGTTCAGCGGGGTGTGCGCCTCGATGTAGACCTTGCCGCCGCTCACGCCGAACTTGTAGGGCTCGTTGATGATGCGTACGGGCGTGCCCACCGGCGCCATCTTGGCCAGCGCCAGCACGTTGTTGTTGAGCATGCGGAAGCAACCGTGGCTGACACGCATGCCGATACCGAACTTCTTGTTCGAACCGTGGATCAGGTAGCCAGGCAGGCCCAGGGTGAACTTGAACGGGCCCAGCGGGTTGTCCGGGCCCGCCGGCACCACGGTGGGCAGCGGGTCGCCATCGGCGGCGTGCTCTTCACGGATGGACTTGGGCGGATACCAGGCCGGGTTCGGCGTCTTGGCGGTGATCTTGGTGGTGTTGATCGGGGAACCCCAACCCTCGCGACCGATCCCCAGCGGGAAGGTGTGCACCACGTTCTGCCCTTTCGGGAAGTAATACATGCGGTACTCGGCCAGGTTGATCACGATGCCTTCGCGCGGGCCCGGCGGCAGGATGAAGCGGGTCGGCAGGAGGATCTCGGTGCCCGTGCCCGGCAGCCAGGGATCGACGCCCGGGTTGGCCGCGACCATCTCCAGGTAACCCAGGTCATTGGCGACGCCGATGTCGGCGAAGGTGTCTTCGTACTTGGCCTTGATCACCTGGACCTGGCCGACGATATCCTCGCCGGGGGGCGGCAGGGGCAGCTCCAGCGCTGCAGCGTGACCGGCCAGCGCGAGCGCGATCAGGGACAGGGAACGGGCGACGGCGGGAACGCGCGACAACATCCGGTAATCCTTGGCAAAAGTGGCTGATTAAAAGACTCGGGATTGTACACCGGCACGCAGCGCGCCGGGAGGGCTCAGCCGTCGGACCATTCGGGCCGGTGGCCGTCCCGCTGGGAGTCCAGTTCGGCGCGGCAGGCCGGGCACAGGCGGCGGTCCTGCAACTGCGGTTTTTCCAGCACGCACCAGCGCGGCTTCGCCGGCAGCAATCCCCCGCACAGGGTCCTGTCCGCATGGCCGCCGAGTTCAAGCTGGCGAGCAACCAGGTGCAGGCGCACCTCGCGGCAAGCGAACAGGTCGAGCTGCTCGTCGGGCTCGATCAGCTTATAGGCATGCAGGGACCAGGCGGGGCGCGGCATGAAGGACTCCAGGACGGGTGCGCAACCTTAGCCGAAAGGCGTGCCCCGGAAAAGCCTCCCGAAGCGCCTCAGAGCAACGGCTTCAGGGTTGGCCAGACGTTATCCAGCAACTTGCTCTGGGCACTCGCCGCCGGATGGATGCCATCGGCCTGCATCATCCCCTCGACACCGCCCACGCCCTCAAGGAAGAAAGGCACCAGCGGCACCTGCCGGGCGCTGGCCAGATCCTGATAGACCTGGGCGAAGGCATCGGTGTAGCGCTTGCCGTAGTTGGGCGGCAGGCGCATGCCCAGCAGCAGCACCTTGGCCCCCGCTTTCTGCGACTGCTCCACCATGCCGGCAAGATTATGTTGCAATTGTGCAGGGGGCTGACCACGCAACCCATCGTTGCCACCGAGCTCGATAATCACCAGCTCCGGCTTGTGCTCGCCAAGTAGCGCGGGCAGCCGGGAAGCACCGCCGGCACTGGTGTCGCCACTGATGGAGGCGTTCACCACGCGGTGTTCGAAACCCTCGTCATCCAGGCGTTTCTGCAGCAGGGAGACCCAGCCCTGGCTGGTTTCCAGCCCCAAAGCGGCGCTGATACTATCCCCGACGACCAGCACGGTCCCCGCCGCAGCCTCCTGGGCCATCACCATCAACGCCAGGCAACTGCCCAACAACCAAGCACGCATCGGATTCTCCATGAGCGCAAGCATTCTCAATGCGCGGAACCTTAGCAAAGTGGTTCCCAGCGCGGAAGGCGAGTTGACCATCCTCCACGATCTGGACCTGGACCTGGCCCAGGGCGACAGCCTGGCCATCGTCGGCAGCTCCGGCTCCGGCAAATCCACCCTCCTCGGCCTGCTCGCCGGGCTCGACCTGCCCAGCTCCGGCGACATCAGCCTGGCCGGCCACGCCCTCGCCCGCCTCGACGAGGACCAGCGTGCCCGCGTACGTGCCGAGCATGTCGGCTTCGTCTTCCAGTCCTTCCAGTTGCTCGACAGCCTCAACGCCCTGGAAAACGTCATGCTGCCCCTGGAGCTCGAAGGCCGCACGGATGCCCGCGAACGCGCCCGCCACCTGCTCGACCGCGTCGGCCTGGGCCAGCGCCTCGGCCACTACCCGCGCCAGCTGTCCGGGGGCGAGCAGCAGCGCGTCGCCATCGCCCGCGCCTTCGCCGCCGAACCCGACGTGCTGTTCGCCGACGAGCCCACCGGCAACCTCGACAGCCACACCGGCGAGCGTATCAGCGACCTGCTGTTCCAGCTCAACCAGGAGCGCGGCACCACCCTGGTCCTGGTCACCCACGACGAGCGCCTGGCCCATCGCTGCCGCCGCCTGATCCGCCTGGAGTCCGGCCGCCTGGTCGACCGGGTGGAACCCTGATGGGGCGCCTGCCGTTCTCGCGCCTGCTAGGCATGGCCGCCAGGCAACTGCGCCGCGATGCCCGTGCCGGCGAGCTGCGCGTACTGTTCTTCGCCCTGGTGGTGGCCGTGGCCGCCAGCAGCGCCATCGGCTACTTCGGTGCCCGCCTGAACGGTGCCATGCTCCTGCGCGCCACCGAATTCCTTGGCGCCGACCTGCTGCTCAGCGGCTCCTCACCCGCCACCCCGGAGCAGATCGCAGCAGGCGAACAGCTCGGCCTGCGCCATGCCCGCGCCGTCGAATTCTCCAGCGTCATCGCCGGTGACGCCGGCATCCAGCTCGCCAGCGTCAAGGCGGTGGACGAACCCTACCCATTGCGCGGCGAGCTGAAGAGCGCACCGGCCCCCTACGCCCCGGAAGAACCCGGCAACGGCCCCGCCCCCGGCGAGGCCTGGGCCGAGGCCCGTCTGTTCACCGCGCTGAACCTCAAGCCCGGCGACACCGTGGACGTCGGCCAGCAGACCTTGCGCCTCACCCGCGTGCTCACCTACGAGCCTGATCGCGCCGGCGACTTCTACAGCCTCACCCCGCGCCTGTTGATGAACCATGCCGACCTCGACGCCACAGGCGTGGTACAGCCCGGCAGCCGGGTGCGCTACCGCGAACTCTGGAGCGGCCCGGAAGAGGCACTGAAAAGCTACCGCGACACCCTCGAGCCCACCCTGGCGGCCAACCAGCGCATCGAAGACGCCCGCGACGGCAACCGCCAGGTCGGCGGCGCCCTCAGCCGTGCCGAGCGCTACCTCAACCTTGCCAGCCTCGCCGCCGTACTCCTGGCCGGTGTCGCCGTGGCCCTGTCGGCGGCCCGCTTCGCCGCCCGTCGCTTCGACGCCAGCGCCCTGCTGCGCTGCCTGGGCTTGTCGCGCCGCGAAGCGCTCCTCCTCTATACCCTGCAACTGGGTCTGCTCGGCCTTGCCGCCGCCATTCTCGGCGCACTGATCGGCTGGCTCGCCCAGCTCGGCCTGTTCCACCTGCTGCGTGAATTGTTGCCGGCGGAAGTGCCCTCCGGCGGTGTGCTGCCCGCCTTTGCCGGCATCGCCACCGGCCTGGTGGCCCTGGCCGGTTTCGCCCTGCCGCCGCTGGCCGCCCTGGGCCGTGTCCCGCCCCTGCGCGTGCTGCGCCGCGACCTGCTACCCGTGCCGCCCAGTTCCTGGCTGGTGTACGGCGCCGCCCTGCTCGCCCTCGGGCTGATCATGTGGCGCCTGAGCCTGGACCTGGCGCTCACCCTCGCCCTGCTCGGCGGCGGCCTGCTCGCCACCCTGATCCTCGGCGGCCTCATGCTCCTCGGCCTCAACGCCCTGCGCCGCCTGCTGGCCCGCGCCGCCCTGCCCTGGCGCCTCGGTCTCGGCCAACTGCTGCGCCACCCGCTGGCCGCCGCCGGGCAATCCCTGGCCTTCGGCCTGATCCTCCTGGCGATGGCGCTGATCGCCCTGCTGCGCGGCGAACTGCTGGACACCTGGCAGGATCAGCTCCCCGCCGACGCACCGAACTACTTCGTGCTCAACGTGCTGCCCGGCGAGAAGGACGCCTTCGCCGAGCGCCTCGCCCAGCTTTCGCCCCACCCGGCCCCGCTGTTCCCCGTGGTGCCCGGCCGCCTCACCGCCATCAACGGCGAACCGGCGAAAGAGCACGCCAGCAAGGAATCCCAGGGCGAGCGTGCCCTGCAGCGCGACCTCAGCCTCACCTGGGCGGCCGACCTGCCCAGCGGCAACCGCCTGGTGGCCGGGCAATGGTGGGACCAGGCGCCGGCCGGCGACCTGCCCGGTGTCTCGGTGGAAGCCAAACTCGCCACCAACCTCGGCCTGCAACTGGGCGACCGCCTCAGCTTCAGCGTTGGTGGCATCAGCCGCGACGTGCGTGTCACCAGCCTGCGGGAAGTCGACTGGGACAACTTCCAGCCGAACTTCTTCATGATCTTCGCCCCCGGCTCCCTCGCCGACCTGCCGGCCACCTACCTCACCAGCTTCTACCTGCCACCACAGCACGACCGCGAGCTGGTGGAGCTGGCCCGCGCCTTCCCGGCGGTGACGCTGCTGGAGGTGGAAGCCATCCTCGCGCAGCTGCGCAGCATCCTCGTCCAGGTCACGGTAGCGGTGGAGTTCGTCCTGCTGTTCGTGCTCGCCGCCGGCCTCGCAGTGCTCTTCGCCGGCCTGCAGTCGACCCTCGATGAACGCATCCGCCAGGGTGCGTTGCTGCGGGCCCTGGGTGCCGAACGCAATCTGCTGCAGAAAGCCAGGCGCGCTGAATTCGCCCTGCTCGGTGCCACTGCCGGCCTGCTCGCCGCCCTGGGTTGCGAGCTGGTCAGCGCCCTGCTCTACACCCTGGCCTTCGACCTGCAATGGCACCCCCACCCCTGGCTGCTGCTGTTGCCGCCCCTGGGCGCGCTGCTGGTGGGTGGGGCCGGCGTGCTCGGCACCCGTCGTGCCCTCAACGCCAGCCCGCTGCAGGTGCTGCGCGAAGCCTGATCGCCCGGCCCGCCTGTACAAGGCGGGCCGACCTCTTGCTAGACTCCGCCCCTCTTCGCCCGCCTAGAGCCTGTCGCATCACGCCATGAGTCGCTATCGCCCCCCACGTTCTGCCGGCACCCCGCTGATCACCCCCGAAGGCGAAGCCCGCCTGCGCGCCGAACTGCACGAGCTCTGGCACGTGAAGCGCCCCAAGGTCACCCAATCGGTGAGCGAGGCCGCCGCCCAGGGCGACCGTTCGGAAAACGCCGAGTACACCTACGGCAAGAAGATGCTGCGGGAGATCGACAGCCGCGTGCGCTTCCTCACCAAGCGCCTGGAAAGCCTCAAGGTGGTCAGCGAACGCCCGTCCGACCCGAACAAGGTCTACTTCGGCGCCTGGGTGACCCTGGAAGATGATGAGGGCGAACAGTCGCGCTACCGCATCGTCGGCCCCGACGAACTCGACCTGAAGCAGCACCACATCAGCATCGACTCGCCCCTGGCCCGCGCCCTGGTGGGCAAGGCGCTGGATGCCGAGGTGCTGGTGCACACCCCGACGGGCGAGAAGAGCTGGTACGTGGTGGAGATCGAATACCCCTGAAGCCCCGCGCCTCAGCGCAGGGTGATCAGCCCCTGGCGCGAAACGCGCACCAGCTCGCGGACCATCAGCGCCACCTCGTCACGGGGGGGCGCCTGCACCACGGCCATATCGAAGCTGTCAGCGGCATAGCGCTGCAACGACGCGGCATCGAGGGCGAACTGGATAAGCAGGTTGCGTGGCCCGGCCCAACGCTTCGGCCAGCCGTCGAGATAACGCAGCATGGTCGGCTGGTGGGGGCCGCTGAGAAGAACCCTGGGGTTGCGCAAAACCAGGCCCGTGGTGATGGGGGCCAGGCGAATGAGCGGTTGGGGACAGGTCATGGTGTCATGTCTCCGCCTCGTTGATCCCGCTGGGCAGCGGTGAGAGGCGACACCGAACCAGCGCTTTAGCGGTATTTCGAGATGGATTCCATCTCCGCGCCCCGCAAGTAGCTGTCTTAAATCGGCGCATGGGTCGGCATCCTAGAGAAGCCTCCGCAATACTGTCAATACGACCAAGACGTCGTCCTGGAGCCTTCGCGACCATGTCCACACCTCCCTTGCGCCTGTTCTTCGCCCTGCCCTGTCCCGAGCCGTTGGCAACGAGCATAGCCCTATGGCGAGAAGCCGCTCGCTGCGAAGGCAAAGCCGTGGCCACCCGCAACCTGCACCTGACCCTCGCCTTCCTCGGCCAGCAGCCACGCGGCTGCGTCGCCGAACTGAAGGCCATCGCCGAAAACCTGGCGGGCGAGCCCTTCACCCTGCGCCTCGACCAGTTGCGCTGCTGGCACAACGGCCTGCTGCACCTGGCACCCGACCACCCGCCGCCGGCGCTCCTGGCCCTGGCCGCCAACCTGCAGGATGGGCTGCGCGCAGCGGGCTTCGCCATCGAACGGCGGCCCTTCCACCCGCACCTGACCCTGGCTCGACACTGCCCACACCTGCCCGGCGCAGCGGCCCCAACCTTCGATTGGCCTGTGAACCAGTTCGCTCTCTTCGCCTCGGAAAATACGGCCTCGGGCGCCCATTACCGCGCCCTCGGGAACTGGCCGCTGCTGCCCCAGGACTCAAACGAGCGTTTCACTCAGTAACAGGGAAACGCCCGCCAACTTTCGGTGAACGGCTGTAAACAACGGTGAAACACCCAGCCCAGACAGGGCGCCGCGCGAACGGCGCCCCTGGCATGGTTCCTGCCCCGTGCTCGTCAGCTGTTGTACGCGTCCGGGATGGGCGCGGCGGCTTTGCAGGGAGGCACCCACTGCCTGTTCCACCATCACCGAGAGCAACCAATGAACAACAACAAGATCCTGCTCGCCCTCGCCCTGGGAGTCGGCCTCGCCGCCTCCGGCGAAGCCCTTGCCGCCACCGGCTACACCCAGACCAAGTACCCCGTGGTCCTCGCCCACGGCATGCTTGGCTTCGATAGCATCCTCGGCATCGACTACTGGTATGGAATCCCCTCGGCATTGCGTCGTGATGGCGCCTCGGTCTACGTCACAGAAGTCAGCCAGCTGAACACCTCGGAAGCCCGCGGCGAAGAGTTGCTGGAACAGGTCGAGGAAATCGTCGCCATCAGCGGCAAACGCAAGGTGAACCTGATCGGCCACAGCCACGGCGGCCCGACCATCCGCTACGTGGCCGGCGTGCGCCCGGACCTGGTCGCCTCCGCCACCAGCGTCGGCGGCCCGCACAAGGGCTCGGCCACCGCCGACTTCCTGCGCCAGATCCCGCCCGGCTCCGCTAGCGAAGCGATCGTCGCCGGCATCGTCAACGGCCTCGGTTCGCTGATCAACTTCCTCTCCGGCAGCAAGAGCACCCTGCCGCAGAACGGCCTTGGCTCGCTGGAATCGCTCAACAGCCAGGGCGCCGCCCGGTTCAACGCCAAGTTCCCCCAGGGCATTCCCACCAGCGCCTGTGGCGAGGGCGCCTACCAGGTCAATGGCGTGCGCTACTACTCCTGGAGCGGCACCAGCCCGCTGACCAACGTACTCGACATCAGCGACGTACTGCTCGGCGCCACCGCCCTCACCTTCAAGGGCGAAGCCACCGACGGCCTGGTCGGCCGCTGCAGCTCCCACCTGGGCAAGGTGGTGCGTGACAACTACCGGATGAACCACCTCGACGAGGTCAACCAGACCTTCGGCCTCACCAGCCTGTTCGAGACCGACCCGGTGACCGTCTACCGCCAGCACGCCAACCGCCTGAAGAACGACGGCCTCTAAGCCGCCCTGGCGGGGCCTGCGGGCCCCGCCTCCTGCCGACCCGCGAGCGACCACCGTGAAAAGAGTCCTGCTGTCCCTGCCCCTGGTCTTCGCCGGCTGCCTGGCCGCGATCCTCTACCTGCAATCCGCCTCCGACGGCAACGCCCACCGTGCACCGGGCGTTGCCGAGCAGCTCGCCAGCGATGAGCCCATCGCCATCGCCGATGCCCCAACGTCCGCCGACAACCTGCCGCCTGCCCTGCCGGCGCAAGTACCCGCCCTGCCCGCCTCCTTCGCCGGTACCCAGGTCGATGGGCGCTTCCAGCTGGATGCGGGCGGCAACCTGCTGATCACCGAAGACATCCGCCGCATCTTCGACTACTTCCTCAGTGCCATAGGCGAAGAGCCCATCGGCATCTCCATCCAGCGCCTGCGCGGCTACATCACCGCCCAGTTGCAGGAGCCGGCCGAAGGCCAGGCCCTGGCGCTGCTGGAGCAGTACCTGGACTACAAGCGGCAACTGGTGCAACTGGAGAAGGACCTGCCGCAACTGGCGGACCTCGACGCCATGCGCCAGCGCGAAGCCGCGGTGAATGCCCTGCGCGCCCGTCTGTTCAGCGCCGAGGTGCACCAGGTGTTCTTCGCCAGCGAGGAAACCTACAACCGCTTCACCCTCGATCGCCTGGCCATCGTCCATGACGCAGCCCTCGACGACGCCGCCAAGGCCGACGCCGTCGACCGCCTGCGCCAAGGCCTGCCCGAAGAGCTGCAGGACAGCGTGCTGCCGCAGTTGCAGGCCGAGCTGCATGTCCAGACCGAGCAGCTGCAGGCCAAGGGCGCCACCCCCGCCGAAATCCGCCGCCTGCGCCAGCAACTGGTCGGCGGCGAAGCCACCCAGCGCCTGGAGGCACTGGACCAGCAGCGCCAGGGCTGGAAGCAGCGGATCGGCGCCTTCCAGGCGGAGAAGGCACGCATCGAAGCCAACCAGGGGCTCAGCGACGGCGACCGCCGCGCCGCCATCCAGCGCCTGGCCGAGGAGAAGTTCGACGAACGCGAGCGTCAGCGCCTGGATGCCGCCCTGGAACTGGCCGCCGCCCGCGCGCAGCAGCCCTGAAAGGCAGAAGGCCCGCACAGGGCGGGCCTTCTTCGAGTTCGCAGCGGGTTACTGGCTGAACGTGCGGTCCAGGGAGAAGCGGCCGGCGCCTTCGATCAGCAGGGTGCCGGAGATCAGGGCGAGGATCAGCGCGTATTCGTAACCACCGTTGGTGATGAAGAAGCCGCTGGCCCAGTGCACGCTGAAGATGGCAACCACCATGGCGACGATCAGCGACGCGGCGGCAGGGCGAACCAGCAGGCCGATCACCAGGGCCAGGCCACCGAAGAACTCGGCGCTGCCTGCCATCAGGGCCAGCAGGTAGCCAGGAGCCAGACCGATGCTTTCCATCCACTGGCCGGTGCCTTCCAGGCCATAGCCGCCGAAGAGGCCGAAGAGCTTCTGCGAACCGTGGGCGGCGAAGGTCAGGCCGGTCACCACGCGCAGCAGGGTGATGCCGATGCCGGCGTTGGTGGAGAGAATGCGTTTGATCGGGTTGCTCATGTCGCGTTTCCTTTCGTGTGAGGAGTGTGTGGGTTCAGACGGAAGCCATCTTAGTTGATTTTTTCGATATTAAAACCGCAAAAAACGCAGTATTGAAATCGATAAAATCGATCACTTCCCTCTGCTTGCCACTTTCTTCTGCGGCTCCAGCAGATAGCGCTCGCGGTCATAGGCCAGGTAGTACTTGTTCACCGCACTGACGTAGCTCACCACGCCCATGCCCAGTTGCTCGGCGGCGATGCGCTCCACCTGGAAGAACCACTGGTTGGGGTTCAGCCCCCGGCGCCGGGCCTCCGCGCGCAGGCTTTGCACCCGCTGCGGGCCGACGTTGTAGGCCGCCAGGGTGAAGGCCATGCGCTCGCGTTCGTTGAGTTGGGCGCTGTTGAAGAAGCCCTTGCGCAGCATCGCCAGGTACTTGGCCGAAGCCTGCACGTTGTTCTCCAGCGCATGGATATTGCCCACGCCCACGGTGCGCGCCGCGCCGGGGGTGATCTGCATCAGCCCGGTGGCACCGCTGGCGCCGCGGGCGGCCGGGTTGAGGCTGGACTCCTTGAAGGCCACGGCGGCCAGGTTCAGCCAATCGAAGGCATGTTGGTCGGCGAAGCGCTGCAGCACCGGGCGCACCTTCTCCAGGCGCTGCCGGTCGGCTCGGGCCAGGGGGCTGTGCACCTTGTACAGGCGGCGGTAGACGCGCTGGAAGGTGGCATCCTGGTCGGAGGGCGCGTTGTAGCCGGCGAGGAAGCGATCGATGCTGGCCCGCAGCATCGGCGCGTCGCGGCGCACGAACCAGGTCATGTCGCGCTGGTTGTCCAGCACCAGGTGCTTCTCTATACGCAGCTTGGGCATCACCTTGGCCCAGCGCTCGGCAATGGGTTGCTCGACGGCAGTGAGCGGGAAGATGCCGGCCTGGACCATCTCCAGCACATCCTCCACCGCGAGGCTCGAATCGACCCACTCGATGACGATGGGCGCCAGCTTGCGTTCTGCCAGTTGCTGGTTGACCCGGCGCAGGGCCTCGGCCGCCGCGCTGCCGGCGGGCAATGCGATGCTGCGCCCGGCGAGCTGCTCCAGGCGCTGGTAGCGACGATCGCCACTGCGGCTCACCAGCAGCAGCGGCACATGGCGGCGGATCGGGGCGCTGGCGCTGACCTCGCCGCCGCTGCGCGGGTCCACCAGCTCGCCGGGGGCTACCAGGTCGCCCTCGCCGCGCAGCAAGGCGGCCAGCAACTGGTCCTTGGCCCTGGGGATGATCTTCACCTCCAGCTCACGGCCGTCGCGGGCATTGCGGTTGAGGTACTGCTCGAAGGCGCGGATGCGGTGGTATTCGATGCCGATGGCTTCGCCCTTGATCTCGCCGGAGCTGTTGCGGCTCTGGTTCACCAGCACACGCAGCACGCCGCTGCGGCGGATCTGCGCCAGGTCACGGGCCTCGCTCGGCTGCTGCCAGGCTTCCGGCGGGCCAGCCAGGCGCGCTGCCGCCGGGAACGGCAGCAGGGCGAGCAGGCACAACAGAAGCAGCAGCGGTCGGGTCATCGAATCTCCCGGTCAGGGTTGCAGGGGGCGAACCGACCGTCTGAGAGCGCAACGCCCGGACGGAATTCCGGGGCTGCGAGGGGCGCGGAGAGTGTCACAGCTCGGCCGTCGACGCCAGCCACAACGCTGTAACAACTTCAAGAAACACCCATAAGCAATTGTAATTGTTGGCTTTTCTTCTATTCGACAAGCTTTGCTATTCTGCTCCGCTCGCGTCCGAGGTAGCACCATGCAACTCATCGACATTGGCGTCAATCTGACCCATTCAAGCTTTGCCGCAGAGCGTGAAGCACTGCTCGAACGCGCCTTCGCCGCTGGCGTGGCGCAACTGGTCCTCACCGGCACCAGCGTGGCCGATGCCGAAGAAGCGCTGGCGCTGCTGCGTCAGCTCGACCCCGAAGGCGGCCGCCTGTTCAGCACCGCCGGCCTGCACCCTCACGAAGCCAGCCAGTGGAACGCCGACAGCGCCCGCCACCTGCGTGCCCTGCTGGCCGAGCCGGAAGTACGCGCCGTGGGTGAATGCGGCCTGGATTTCAACCGCGACTTCTCCCCGCGCCCGCAGCAGGAAAAGGCTCTGGAAGAACAACTGGCCCTGGCCGTCGAACTGCGTCTGCCGGTGTTCCTCCACGAGCGCGACGCCAATGAACGCCTGCTGGCCATCCTCAAGCAGTTCCGCGACCGTCTGCCGGCGGCCGTGGTGCACTGCTTCACCGGCGAGCAGCGCGCCCTCTTCTCCTACCTCGACCTGGACCTGCACATCGGCATCACCGGCTGGATCTGCGACGAGCGCCGGGGCACCCACCTGCACCCGCTCGTGCGCGAGATCCCCCAGGGCCGGCTGATGCTGGAGAGCGACGCGCCTTACCTGCTGCCGCGCAGCCTGCGGCCGAAACCCAAGAGCGGGCGCAACGAACCGGCCTTCCTGCCCGAGGTGCTGATGGAAGTGGCCCGTCACCGCGGTGAAACACCCGAGCAGCTGGCCGCACACACCACCGCGTGTGCACGCGCATTTTTCGGGCTACCGAACATCGCCTAACCTGTTCCTGTAAAGAGGCGGATTGATACGGATCAACGATCACGTCACAGTGCTGCGAAACAATGCTGGCACCTTGCCTAGCCTCCGAGAAAAAAGAACAGAACATGGGTAACTGGATGCGCGATCTTTCCCTGAAGTACAAGTTCTGGGCGGTCAACGCCGTCGCCTTCATCACCACACTGCTGCTGGTGCTGCACGCCATCAGCCTCGAGCGTGACGCCCGCGTGGAAAGTGCCCGCGAGTCGGCCCAGGCCCAGGCAGCCCTGCTACGCGACTGGCCCGCCGGGCAGGCCCTGCCCAGCGGCAACGGCGTGGTCCGCTTCGCCGCCGGCAGCGCGCCGCAGGTGCAAGGTGTCGACAGCGCCGCGCTGACCCGCGCCAACGGCTGGGTCGAGCTGGATCACGACGCCCTGTTCGGCAGTGACCCGGTGATCGGCGCCCAGGTTCAGGATGCCGCCGACGGCCAGCGCATCGCCGTATTGGCCCACGCCCCGAGCCTCGTCGAGGTCTTCACCTCGCGCATGTTCAACTACGCGGTCACCGTGTTCCTGCTGATGATGGCGCTGCTGGCCTCCTCGCAACTGCTGATCCGCTTCCTCCTCAGCCACCTCAACACCCTCAAGGACGTGATGCTGCACGTGGAGAAGAGCGGCGACCTGTCCGCCCGCGTACCGCTGGACAGCCGCGACGAGGTGGGCCAGATGGCCAGCGCCTTCAATGCCATGCAGGCGGGCTTCCAGCGCGTGGTCGGCACCGTCGCCCAGGTCACCGAACGCCTCGACGAAGGGGCCGCGCGCCTGGCCTCGAGCATGGGCGAGGTGCGCCAGGGCATGCTCGGCCAGCAGAGCGAGACCGACCAGGCCGCCACCGCCATCAACGAAATGTCCGCCACCGTCCACCACATCGCCCAGCACGCCGCCGACACCCGCGACCAGTCGCAGACCGCCGACCAGCTCGCCGGCGCCGGCCAGAGCGTGGTCAGCCGCGTCGGTGAGTCCATCGCCGGGCTTTCCAGCGGCGTGCAGCAGACCGCCGAGATGATCGAGAAACTGGCCGAAGACAGCCAGAAGATCAGCAGCGTGGTCAGCGTCATCCACGGCATCGCCGAGCAGACCAACCTCCTCGCCCTCAACGCCGCCATCGAGGCCGCCCGCGCCGGTGAAATGGGCCGTGGCTTCGCCGTGGTGGCCGACGAGGTGCGCAACCTCGCCAAGCGCGTCCAGGACAGCACCGACGAGATCACCAGCATGATCCTCGCCCTGCAATCCGGCACTCGCGACGCCGTGGAATTCATGCAGGAAAGCTCGTTCAAGGCCGACAGCTGCGTGCAGCAGGCCCATGAAGCCGGCGAAGCCCTGGCCGCCATCACCGGCGCCGTGGCGCAGATGCGCCAGAGCAACACGCAGATCGCCGTGGCGGCGGAGCAGCAAAGCCATGTGGCCGAGGAAATGACCCGCGCCGTGGTCGGCATCCGCGACGTCACCGAACTCACCGTCAGCCAGACCGTTGGCTCGGCCTCCACCAGCGCCGAGCTGGCCAACCTCGCCAGCGAACTGTCTCGCGCCATCCGCCAGCTCAAGCTCTGAGCGGACTATCCCGCCCATAGTCAGAACCCATTCGCCGGCCCTCTCGGGGCCGGCCTAGACTTGCCCGCAATCCTTCAAGGAATCCGCACCATGGGCAAACGTCACCCCAACCTCCGCACCTGGCAGTGGAAGACCTACGCCAGGAACCACCGCAACCCCACCAACCTGGTGCTGCACCTGCTGGCCGTGCCGCTGTTCATCGTCGCCACCCTGGTGCTGCTCAACGGCCTGTTCACTTGGCGCTTCCTGCCCGTCGTCCTCGGGGTGATCGGCCTGATCGCCTCCCTGGGCCTGCAATCCCACGGGCACCGGCTGGAAGCGGAGGCCCCCGAGCCCTTCCTGGACCGCAAGGACGCCGTGGGCCGCCTGCTGACCGAGCAGTTCGTCACCTTCCCGCGTTTCCTGTTCAGCGGCGCCTGGTGGCGCAACTGGCGCAACCGCCCCTGACACCAGGTCCTTGCCAGCAAAGCGCCATTACTTTCGTCGGAAAGGCTCAAGCTGGCCGCAAAAATGACGATATGCTGGCACCACGCTGTATGAGGGACGTCGCATGCCGTCAAAGCGACAGATACTTGTCACCATTTTTCTGACTTTCGCCCTGTACTCCCTCGCTCAGGGCGAGCAGTCCAGCTATCCCCTGGATATCCCCGCCCTGCGCCTGCACCTGCCCGGTGCCAGCCCCCGTGTGTTCACCCTGCGCGACCTCCAGGCGATGCCCGGCGTCAACCTGCGCGCACGCGGGCCCAGCGACGACAAGGTCTCCGACTGGTACGGCGTGCCCCTGAGCCAGTTCCTCCAGCAGCTCCCGGCGAACCTGCAGCACCCCACCGAACTGCACCTGCGTGCTCTCAACGACTACTCGGTGGTGATCCCCGCCAGCGACATCGAGCGCTACCAGCCGGTGATCGCCTATTCCCGCGACGGCCAGCCCATGGCGGTGGAAGCCTACGGCCCGCTCTTCCTCATGTACCCCTTCAACGCCCACGCCGAGTTGCGCGTGCAGAAGTACTACAACCGTGCCATCTGGCAACTGAGTGACATCTACATCGAGTAGCGACCATGCCCGACAGTTTTGCCGACAGTATTTCCCTGCCGCGCAAGCGGCTGGTGATGGCGGTCCTCCTGGTCATCATGCTGGTCATGGCGATCACCGCCGGTGGTTCGCTATGGCTGGTGGTCAACGAAGCGCGGCAGCTCGGCCGCCCCGGCTCCCACGGCGAGCTGTGGCAGGTCTACCAGATCCGCAACGGCATGGACCGCCTGGTCGAGGAAGCGCAACGCATCGAGCACGGACACAGCAGCGCCACCCAGCTGGTGGTGCGCCTCGGCGTGCTGCGCAGCCTGGCCCGGCCCATCGAAGGCCATCATCTGTTCGACTTCCTGCCTAGCGCGCGCCCGGAGAACACCCGCACCCTGCAGCGCGTGGCCGAACTCAGCCAGCGCTGGCTGAGCCGCGTCGACTGGAACGACCAGGCCTCTGCACGCGCCACCAGCGCCGAGATCCTCCAGGAACTGCCGCCGCTGCAACACGCCATGCACGAGGTGATGGTGGCGGCCAACATCTCCCTCACCAATGAGCTGGACGAAGAGCGCCAGCGCCTCTACGGCTACTTCAGCAAGCTCGCCTGGGCCCTGTTCGGGCTGCTGCTGGGCGGGGCCCTGCTGGTCACCCATCTGATCTACAGCTTCCGTGAGGCCCGCCGGCTGAGCGAAAGCCTGGGCGAGCTCGCCCACACCCTGGAAAGCCGTGTCGAGGCCCGCACGCTCGCCCTCAGCGAAGGCCGCGAGCTGCTCAAGCACATCCTCGAAGCCAGCCCCAGCGACGTCGCCCTGATCGGCGCCGAGTCCGGCAAGGTGCACTTCGTCAACCAGCGCCTGATCGTCCGCCAGGGGCTGCAGCGGGGCTCGCTGTTCTCCCTGGATCGGCTGTTCGCCGCCGAGTCCGAGGCCCATCGCTTCCGCGCCGCCCTCGAAGAGCGCCGCCAGATCGACGACTGGGAAGCCCTGCTCGGCAAGGCGGCGCCCTACTGGGGCGTGGTCTTCGGCCGTATCGTCGAGCTCGAGGGCGAGCCTGCGCACCTGGTCTGGAGCTACGACATCAGCCTGCGCAAGCGCATGGAACACGAGCTGCTGACCCTGGCCACCACCGACGGCCTCACCGGCCTCGACAACCGCCGCGCCTTCATGCAGCGCGCCGAAGACATGCTGCGCCAGGCCGAACGCTTCGGGCACCCGTGCTCGGTGCTGATGATGGACATCGACCACTTCAAGGCGGTCAACGACGGCCACGGCCACGCCATCGGCGACGACGCGCTGCGCGCCACGGCACGGGTGATGCGCGACTGCCTGCGTGGCGTTGACGTACTCGGGCGCCTGGGGGGCGAAGAGTTCGCGGCGATCCTGCCGGAAACGGGAGACGGCAAGGCCGCGCTGGTGGCCGAGCGCCTGCGCGCCGGCATCGAAGCCCTGCGCGTGGACTTGCCCAGCGGTGATGTACTGCGGATCACCCTGAGCCTGGGCATCGCCGAGAAACGCCCCGGCGAAAGCCTCGAATCGCTGCTCGGCCGCGCCGATGCGGCGCTCTATGGGGCCAAGCAGGCCGGGCGCAACCGCGTGGAAGTCGCGCCCGTCTGAAGGCTCAACCGAAGACGGTGACCGTCTGCCGGCTCAGCGCCACCAGCTCGCCGGAGGGTGTCCACAGGCGGGCCGAGACATGGCCGTAGCCATCACGGGCGTGTTCGATCTCGGCGCGGTACAGGCACCACTCCAGGGTGCCCACGGCCGGCAATGGCTGCACGAACTCGATGGTCCAGGTCAGCGAGCTGCCCGGCACCGGGCTGCGCAGGTGCGGCAGCACCGCCGGCGGCCAGGCATCCACCAGCGCCAGCAGGTGCGCCACCTCGACGGGCTCGTCTTCCACATCACCACGGAAACGCACCCAGCCGCCCATTTCACGGGCCGGGTTGTTGGTGAACGGCATGCTGCCGATGCCCCAGCGCATGGCCAGGAAGCGTGTGAACTCCGGCGTCACGCCGCGCAGGAAGGGCAACTCCTGGCATTCCTCCGCCGGCTTGATCACCGGCGCCGGCTCGGCCGCCACATCGATCGCCGACTCCCGCGAGGCGCCGAAGCTGCCCTGCACCACAGCCACGGTCTGGCCGTTCTGCACAGCGCGGCAGAACATCTGGCTCACCGCCTTGCCCTCGCGCAGCACCTCGGCCTCGAAGCTGGCCGGCACCTCGGCTTCCATCGGTCCGACGAAGGTGATCGCCAGCGAGCGCACCGGGCGCCCGTCGCTCACCTTGGCGCTCATCGCCTCATAGGCCAGCGCGGCCACCAGGCCACCGAAGCTGGCCCGCCCCTGGGCCCAGGCGCTGGGCACCACCACCGCTGCGGGGTTGCTGCGCACCGCCTGGATCAACTGGGAAAACTTCATGCTCAACTCACCCGCAGAAATCGAAAGTGGGGGGATGTTAGGGGATTGCCCCGGCGCTAGAAAGCCAACCTTCAAGCGGGTAGCGACAACGGGGAGGGGAAAAATGCCAGGCCATCAGGCGCGCTGATGGCGCCTTCGGGATCGCACCCGCGACGTAGGATGGGAAGAACGAAGCGAATCCCATCGACGCGGGGCCTCCCGGAACACCCACCGCCGGGCGGGTAAACCAAGAAGCAACCCTGCAGGGAGCAGTCGGGTTGCCCCCGACCCACGCCGGACTCAACGGCGAGGCAGGATCAGCCCAGGCTCGCTTGCAACTTATCCAGCACCCGGTCCGAACGCACCTCGGCGCCGTGCATGGCCACGCTCCAGGCCTTCACCCGGGGCGCAAGGTCGGGCTCCTGCTCGGCCATCGCCAGCCATTGAAGGCGGTCGTGCCATTTGCCGAGGGCGGTCTGCGCGCCCTTGAGCAGACGCTGGGTCTTGTCGGTGACGTCCACCAGGTGCGGGTACGCCTCACTGCCGTAGCGGGCGCGTTTGATCAGCAGGCGCAGGCGATGACGGTCGTGGGCCGGGTCCGCCAGGGCCTGCTCCAGGCGCTTCCAATCCTTGGCCAGGCGCTTGCGGATGCTCTTGCGCGGTTTTTCCAGCAAGCCTTCGCGGCGGGAGATGCGCAGCAACTGCGGCCAGGCATCCAGCACCCGGAACAGTTGCGCCAGGGCCGGCGCTGCCAGCAACGCGGTGTAGCCCGCCCGCACCCGCTGGCGGCGCAACTCGGCCAGTTGCACCAGGCCGTGGCTTTCCAGCTCGACGACCAGCACCTCCAGGTCACGCAGCGGTGTACTCAGCGCCCCCACCTCGTGGGCGGCGGCATCGAGCACGTCGGCAGCGGGCAGGTCGCGCAGGGGCCGCAGCAGGCTGCGCAGGCGACGGATGTTGATGCGCAGGTCGTGCAGCGCCTCGCCATCGGTGTCGGCCTCAAGGCGTGCGCGGCAGGACAGCAGCTTGATTTCGAGGGTCAGGACCTGGGCGATCAGGTCGTCGAGCATGGCGGGCATGGAACGATCATCCGAGAGAGCGGGCGCGCTCCGATCAGCGCTCCACGCGGGTAAGACGCCAGGGCAGGGCCCTGCGCAAGGCCTTCAATGCCTGCGCGAGCTCTGCCGGTGGCAAAGGCTCGCCAGCATACCGCAGCGCCTCGTAGCGGCGGGCGAATTCCTCGATCAGTGGCGCCTGCGCCGGCAACGCGAGGGCCGCCCTGGCCGCATAGTCGCGCGGGCCTTCGCCCTTGCCACGACGCACGCCCTGGCGACCCAGGGCCCGCTCGAATCCCTGGAACAGCCGCAGCTGCGGGTCACGCTCGCGGCGCCAGGGCTTGAACATGAACAACGCCACCAGGCCCACCAGGATGCCGCCACCGCCCACCAGCAACAGGGCGAAGGTGCGGGCGTCGAGTGAACCGAACCAGCGTTGCAGCACCTGCATCTGCACCTCGCCCTGGTAGCCCAGGACCCAGCGCTGCCAGCCGTAATTGAGCTGGTCCCAGGCCAGGCGCAGCTGGTTCACCCAGCCCACCTGGCGGTAGCGCAGCGGCGAGAAGGGCGAGTTCTCGAGGAAGCTCTGCTCCTGGGCCACCGCCTCCTCCAGCCCCTGCTCGATGCGGTTGGGCGCCACCTGGAAGGTCGGATCGACGCTGGTCCAGCCCTGTTCCGGCGTCCAGTACTCGACCCAGGCGTGGGCGTCGAACTGACGCACCGCCACGTAGTTGCCCGCCGGGTTGATCTCGCCGCCCTGGTAGCCGGCCACCACCCGCGCAGGCACCCCGGCCGAACGCAGGACGAAGGTCATGGCCCCGGCGTAATGGGCGCAGAAGCCCCGGCGGCTGTCGAAGAGGAACTCGTCCACGCTGTTCGCCCCGCCTGGCGGCGGCTTCAGCGTGTAGACGTAGGGCTCGCGATTGAAATGCTGCAGCAGCGCCTGCACCAGGTCCTCCGTCGCCAGGTGCCGGGCCTTGAGCTCGGCGGCCCAGGCGCGGCTGCGCGGGTCGCCCTGCTCGGGCAGCTGCAGGGTGCGCCGGCGTACACGGTCGTCGAGCGCCGGGTCGCGCAGCGCGTCCGGCCAGGAGGTCACCCGGTACAGCAACGAGCGGTCCACGGGGCGCCGCCGCTGCAGGTGGAAGTCGATCATCTGCCGGGTGTCTTCGAGGCTGGTCTCGCCCACGTCCAGGGCGAACAGCCAGGGCCGCGCGCTGGGCTGCATCACCACGCTGTAGTCCAGCGGCTCGCCGCGCTTCTCCCACTGTGCCGGGGTGTTGAACTGGCTGGCTTCGGACTGCGACCAGCGGCGGCCATCGAAACGCTCCAGGGTCAGTGCACGCCAGTAGAGCTCACGACGCGGCGGCGGTGGCCCGTCGAAGGAGGCGCGGAAGGCCAGCTCGGCGGACTGGCTAAGCTCGGCGATATCGGCCGGCGCCATGCTGTCGGAAAGCCCGGTCACACCCTTGTCGCTGGGCAGTGGCAGCGACCACAGCGGCCCCATGCGCGGGAAGAACAGGAACAGCAGCAGCATCAATGGCAGTGCCTGGGCCAGCAGGGTCGCCGCCAGGCGCAGGGTGGCCAGCGGGCGCGCGGCGAAGGCGCTCTGCTGCAGGCCGATCAACGAGGCCAGCAACGCGGTCACCGGCAACAGGCTGTAGACCGCGGCGAGCATGCCATCGTCGAACAGGTAGGCGGTCACCACGGTGAAGAAGCCGAGGAAGATCAGCACCAGCGCATCGCGCCGGGTGCGCATCTCCACCAGTTTGAGAATGAAGGCCGCCACCAGCAGCACCACGCCGGCGTCCAGGCCGATCAGACTGCCCCGGGACAGCAGCACCCCCGTACCAGCGCCGACCATCATCAGCACCTTGGCCAGGCCGCTGGGGTAGCGCGCGCGCATGCGGAACACCTGCACCCGCCAGCCGGCGCACACCAGCCACAGGCCGATGATCCACAGCGGCAGGTGGAACAGGTGCGGCAGGATCACCAGCACCTGGGCCACCAGCAGCCAGGTCAGGGCGATGCGCGGGATCGGCTGCACCGGGCTCATCGCGCCACCCCGTAAAGGGCCAGCGCGCGCAGGCAGGCATCGCGGTGCAGCTCACCGACGTCCGGGCGCAGCTCCTGGCCGCCCAGGCGCAGGCCGAAGGGCTGGCCGCGCTCGGTGAAGGTCAGCACCCAGTGGCAGAGCAACGACAGCCGGCTTTCCAGCTCGCCTTCCAGGCCCTCCAGGTCGAGCCACAGGTCGGCACCGGCGAGGGCGGCGAAATCCTTGATGAACAGGCCCTGGCCCCGGGAATAGGCCTTCCAGTGCAGGCGCCGCCGCGAGTCGCCGGGCTGGTAGGGCTTGAGCCCCTGGTAGTCGTCGGCACCACGGCCGAGCACGCGTACGCCCTCCTCCTCGTCGTCCCGGCGGCCACCAGTGCCCATGGGCAGGTCGCCGGGCAGCGGGCGCGGGTAGACCAGCGCCGCCTGGTCCAGGTCCACCCAGCTCCAGGCCACCAGCAAGCCGAGGGGAAAGCGGCTTTCCACCCGCAGGCGCCCCGGGCGCAACCAGCCACGGCGCTCGGCCGGCAGGTCCACCTCGCAATCGCAGGAACCGCCGGCGGGCACGTCCTGGGCCTGCAACTCGGCCGGCGGCCAGCCGAGGGAAATGGCCTGGTGGGGCTGGCGCTCGCTCTCCAGGCGCACCCGGAAGCGCGCCCGCTCGCCGACGAACACCGCCGGGGCGCCCGCGGCGCGCAAGGTCATGCCGGCGAGGTTCCGGAAGGTGTGGAGGATGGTCAGGATGAACATCGACAGCAGCAGGAAGGTCAGGCCATAGGCCAGGCTGTTCTGGTAGTTGATCGCCACCAGCAGCATCAGCACCAGGGCGATGCCGAAGGCCAGGCCGGTGCGCGTGGGGATGATGAAGATGCGCCGCTGGTTGAGGCGCACCTCGGCGGCGGGCGGAATCCGTTTCGCCAGCCAGCGGTTCCAGCGCGGCCGCACGCGCTGCCTGAGCATCAGAGCGCCGGGACTTCGCGCAGCAGCCACTGCACCAGGGCGCCGCCGCCGTGGCCGGCCGGGTCGGCCTGTTCACGCAGGCGGTGGCCGACCACCGAAGGCAGCACGGCTTGCACGTCTTCGGGGATCACATAATCACGCCCGGCCAGCAGCGCCCAGGCGCGGGCGGCGGCGAGCAGCGCCAGACTGGCACGCGGCGACAGGCCCCAGGCGAACTGGCTATGGGAACGGGTCGCCTCCACCAGGCGCAGCACATAGTCCACCAGCGCATCGCTGACGCGGATCTTCGGCACCTCGGCCTGGATCAGCGCCAGCTCCACGTGGTCCAGCACCGGCTCCAGCCGCGGCAGGATCTCCCGGCGCGCTTCGCCCAGCAGCAGGGCCTTCTCCGCCACACGGGCCGGGTAGCCCAGGGACAGGCGCATGAGGAAGCGGTCCAGCTGCGATTCCGGCAGGGCGAAGGTGCCGCCCTGGCTCACCGGGTTCTGCGTGGCGATGACGAAGAAGGGTTCGGGCAGCGGCCGGGTCGCGCCCTCGATGGTCACCTGGCCCTCCTCCATGGCTTCGAGCAGCGCGCTCTGGCTCTTGGGCGTGGCGCGGTTGATCTCGTCGGCCAGCACCAGCTCGGCGAATACCGGGCCCGGGTGGAAGACGAACTGGCCGGTGTCCTTGTCGAACACCGAGGTGCCGAGGATGTCGCCGGGCAATAGGTCGGAGGTGAACTGGATGCGCTGGAAGCTCAGCCCCAGCACCCGCGCCAGGGCATGGCTGAGGGTGGTCTTGCCCATGCCGGGCAGGTCTTCGATCAGCAGGTGACCCCGGGCCAGCAGGCAGGTCAGCGCCAGGCGCACCTGAGGCTCCTTGCCCAGCACAACCTGGTTAACGGCGTTGAGGCAGGCATCCAGTCTGGTTCGCATCGCAAGCTCCCGAAACAATGGGCCGATGCTACCGGCGAGCACGGAGATGGCAAAGCGCCCTGCAATTTTTGCTGACGAAACCGTGCGCCAGGTCCGCCCCAGCGCAACGGCACGCCAGAGCGCCTGAACACCTCAAAGCCAACCGCCCGGGGACTACAAGCGGAAATGCCCCGCCATCGCCTGCAGGTCGCGGCCGAGGGAGGCCAGCTGGGTGCTGGAGCTGGCGGTTTCCTCCATGGCCATGGCGGACTGGTCGGCGATGTCGCGGATGCTGGTGACGCTGCGGTTGATCTCTTCGGCCACGGCGCTCTGCTGCTCGGCGGCGGCGGCAATCTGCTGGTTCATCTGGTGGATCACCGCCACCGCCTCGGCGATGCCGCTCAAGGCCTGCTCGGTGTGATTGGCGTCCTGCACCGTCATCTCCACCAGCGCCCCGCTCTCCTGCATGCGCTCCACGGATTGGCGCACGCCGTCGCGCAGGGTGGCGATCAGCCGCTCGATCTCGGCGGTGGACTGCTGGGTGCGCTTGGCCAGCGCGCGCACCTCGTCGGCCACCACGGCGAAACCACGGCCCTGGTCGCCGGCGCGCGCCGCCTCGATGGCGGCGTTCAGCGCCAGCAGGTTGGTCTGCTCGGCCACGCTCTTGATCACGTCCAGCACCGAACCGATGCTCTGGGTCTCGTGGCTCAGGTGCTCGATGCTCCGGGTCGCCGCCTCCATGGCCGCGGCCAGTTGGTTGATGCGCCCCAGGGTCTGGCGCACCACTTCGCTGCCATTGCTGACCTTGCTGTCCGCGCTCTGGGTGGAGGCCGCGGCCGCCTCGGCGTTGCGCGCGACTTCGTGGACGGTGGCGGTCATCTCGCTCATGGCGGTGGCCACCTGGTCGGTCTCCAGCTTCTGACCGTTGACGCCGACCCGGGTCTGCTCGGTGACCGAGGACAGCGCCTGGGCCGAGGAAGAAATCTGCATCACCCCGCCCTGCAGCCGGCCGACCATGTCACGCAGGTTGGCCGACATGCCGCGCATGGCCTCCAGCAGCTGGCCCACTTCGTCGCTGCGGTCCACCTCGATCTCGACGCTGAGATCGCCGGCGGAAATCTGCCGCGCCACCGCGATCACCCGTTGCAGCGGGCGCACGATCAGCAGGGCGATCAGCACCGTGGCCGCCAGGCCGATGACCAGGGCCAGGGCGCTGGCCATGAGGATCAGCAGCGAGCTGGCCTTCTGCTGGGCGAGCATCGCCTCCTTCTGCAGCGCGGAAGCCTGGTCGACGGCCTGAACGATCACCTCGGCGGCGCCGACCAGCGCCTGGTACTCCACCTTCTGCTGGCGCAGGTGGCCGGTGTATTCCTTGAGGCGCTCGTTGAACGAATCGATATTGCCGATCACCTCGGTGAGCACTGCGGCGTAGCCCGGGTCCTTCATGCTCTCGCGCAGCTCGCCAGCGAGCTTCTGCGCATCCAGCGCCTCCTGGATGGCGCTCTCGTCGATCTCGCCGCTGCTGCGGCTCTGCTCCAGGCGCACCCGGGCCTGGTTCAGGGCCAGCAGCAGGGATTGGTAGACGCGGCTGATCTCGCCGCCCTGGGCGACCATCTCGGCACCTTCCGCGCCCTGGGAACTCTTCAGCAGGTCGACGCCGTCCTCGTTGAGGCCCGACTGCAGCACGTCGAGGCTGTTGGAGGCACTGACCACCAGCCAGTTGGCCGCCTCCAGGGACAGGCGCATGTTGTCGGTCAGTTCCACGTAGCGGTCGAAGGCCGCGCGGTAGGTGGTTACCGCCTGGTCCACCTGGCCCAGGGCCTGCCGGCTGGCATCGCCGAGGTCCGCCGCCAGCGCCTGGCCGTGCTCCTGCAGGGCCTGGGTCGCCTGGTGCAACGCCTCGGCCTGCTTGGCGTCGCCGGTCAGGGCGTAATCCTTCTCGATCAGGCGGATGCGCAGCACCTCGCCTTCCAGCGCATCGGTACGCGCCAGCAGGCTGGCGCCGGCGGCCACACCGCGCAGCGCGGAGAAGCCGGTGGCGGCCACCACGCCGGTGAGCGCCAGCACCACGCCGAAGCCCAGGGTCAGCTTCTTCGCCGTGCCGAGGCTGGCGATACCACGTTGCAGAACCGATGCCATGGGGACTCCTCCTCACCGGGTGACCGGCGGCGCGCCACGCGTCGCCGGAACAACAGCGCGAACTTAGGAGTGAGACGGTACTGGCGACAAGCCATAACCCTGCCAGGGGTCGGCCGAATGGAGGTTTTAGCTATGCGGAGGTCGCTTTCAGAGCAGGCGCCGGGGAGCCGGCGCCAGAATCCCCCCTGGGTCAGGTCGGGCGCACCAGGTTGAAGGTGTCCTGGGTGCGCACGTAGGCGCTGCCGCCCAGGCGCCCCACCAGGTCGAGCTTGTGCGGGTCGGCCCGGCCCTGCTCGTTGAGCACCGCCTCGTCGATATGGGCCAGCAGCACGCGGGCGAAGATCAGGTGGCAGTTGGGGTTCTCCCGCGGGTAGGGCTGCACCTCCACCAGCTCGCACTCGAAGGCCACCGGCACGCCCTTGACCCGCGGCGGTGCCACCCGCAGCGACGGCTCGGTGGCGATACCGCAGGCCTCGAACTCGCTGATCTCGCTCGGCAGCTGCGCGGAGCTGGCGTTCATCGCTTCGGCGAAGGCCTGGGACACCAGCTGGATCACCAGTTGCCCGGTTTCCTGGACGTTGCGCAGGGTGTCCTTGAGGCTGCCATCGGCACGGTTGTTGACGTTCACCATAAGCGTTGGCGGCGCATCGCTGATCACCTGGAAGAAGCTGAACGGCGCCAGGTTCTGGGTGCCGTCCGCCGCCTGGCTGGACACCCAGGCGATGGGCCGCGGCGTCACGGTGGAGGCCAGCCAGCGGTAGGCGTCGAGGGGGCTGAGGGTGGTGAAGTCGAGCTGCATCGGGGGCTCCGGGAAGCGGGAGGGTCGGTGGGCGGATTATGCCCCGCGCCCTCCCCCGCGTGGAAAGTCGGCGATCGTCTAATGGGCGCCCCCGATCACGCGACGCGCCAACAGGGCGGCCAGCAGCGGTGCCAGGGCGAACCCGGCGAACAGCCAGATCGCCGCCGACTGTGCACCGGCCACGCCACCCGGCACGCTGAGCCCGGCGGCGTTGGCCACCAGGCCGGCAAGGGCCGCACCGACGGCCATGCCATACAGCTGCACGGTGGTGATGGCGGTTGAGGCGGCGTTCTCCTCGCCGCGCGGGGCCAGTTCCAGCACCCGGGTCAGCAGGTGCGGCCAGCCGATGCCCACACCCGCGCCCACCGCGGCCAGCGCCAGGCCCACCAGCAGGGTGCGCAGCCCATAGTCCAGCTCACCGGCCAGCGGGATCAGCCCCGCCAGGGCCAGCAGGCCGACCACGCAAAGCACCGGCCCACCGCGCAACAGGCGCGCCGCATCGCCACCGCTGCGCCCTGAGGACAGCAGCGACCCCAGGCTCCAGCCGCCGGCCATGGCCGCCGTCAGGTAACCCGCCACCAGCGGTGACTGGCCATGCAGCACCTGGAGGAAATAGGGCACGAAGATTTCAGTGGTGGTACCCGCCAGCAGCAACGCCACGCAGGCGTACACGGCGCCCAGCGCGGTGGCCAGGGAAGCGCCGCCGGACGGCAGCAGGCGAACGCTGGCGCGGCGATCCCAGACCAGGGCCGCCGCGCCGAGCGCCAGCCCCAGGGCCACGCCCAGCGCCTGCAACGGCAGCAGCGGCGACAGGCTGCCCGCCGCCACCGCCAGCACCGAGGCGGCCAACAGGCCGATCTGCACGAAGGGAATTCCCGGCACCGCACCGGCCTCGGCGGCATCGGCACGCGGGCGCAGCTGCACCAGCACCAACAGCGCCTGGGCCAGCGCCACCGGCAGCAACGACCAGAAGGCCCAGCGCCAGTGCCCGGCTTCGGCGAACAGGCCACCCACGGCCGGGCCGCACAGCGTCGCCACGCCCCACATGCCGGATACCAGCGCCACGGCGCGGGGCCACAGCGGGGGCGCGAACACCACGCGGATCAAGGCATAGCTCAGGGCCGCCAGCAGGCCGCCGCCCAGCCCCTGCACCGCCCGGGCGCCGAGCATCCAGGGCATCGATTGCGCCGCCGCGCAGCCCACCGAACCCAGGGCGAACAACGCCAGCGCCGCCAGGCAGGCACCGCGTGGGCCGCCACCGGCGAGCAGGCGCGAGGCCAGTGCCGCGCCGACGATGGAGGCCACCACGAACAACGTGGTGTTCCAGGCGTACCAGTCGAGCCCGCCGATTTCGCGCACCACCGACGGCAGCACCGTGGTGACGATGTGCACGTTGATGGCATGCAGGGCGACGCCGCCGGTGAGCGCCACCGCCATCAGGCCGTTGCGCCCGCTGAACAGTTCGCCCCATCTGGCAGTGGGCAGGGCATCGAGGGAGGCAGTGGTGTCCATCAGGCATCTCTCCGGATTTATTTATGCAAGAAACAGCTTGGATATTAGGAACGCAGCGGCCAATTAAACAAGAAATTTCTTTGATAAAGGGGATAAGGATTGGCTATCCAGGTGTCGCTCTCAGGGCGAGCACACCGGGGTTCCCGGGCTGAAGCCCGGGCTACGGGGGGCGGAATGACCCAGGCTAGTGGGCATGACGATTCATGAACGGCCCCTGTGACAGACCCGCCCTGCGAGCGCCCACAAAAAAGCCGGGGCATGCCCCGGCTTCTGCACGGCCTGGCGAATCAGCGCCCGGCGCGGGACTCACGGATGTAGAAGCGCGCCTTGTCGGCTTTCTCGGTGCAGCCCTGGAAACCCTCGAACTGCTGCTGGGTCTTGGCGGCGGTCAGCAGGCTCAGCGCCTTGGAGTAGCTGACGGTGCCGGAGAAGCCCTCGGCCTTGGCCAGGTCGAGTTCCTTCCAGGCCGCGTCCAGCTGGTTGGCGCAGCTGTCGCGGTAAGCCGTCTTGGCGGCGCAACCTGCAAGCATGAGGACGATCAGGGGCAGGCTGATCCAGGCTTTCATGGGGGTTCTCCTCGGGATGTGAAATGGCCATGAGTCTAATGCTGGTTAAGACGGTACGGAACCGGAAAAATTCCGCGCCGTGCCCTGCTCAGCAGCTTTGCAGCCCGCCGTTGCATTACGGCTACAGCGGCGCCCGCACTCACTTGGCCTCGCCCTTTCCCACAGGTATCGTCTGCGCCTTATGTAGGAAAAGGTGAAGCCATGAGTAAGCGTGTCGCACTGGTCCTCGGCTCCGGGGGAGCCCGGGGCTACGCCCATATCGGCGTGATCGAGGAGATCGAAGCGCGGGGCTACGAGATCGCCTGCATCGCCGGCTGCTCCATGGGCGCGGTGGTCGGTGGCATCTACGCCGCCGGCAAGCTGCGCGAGTACCGCGAGTGGACCGAGAGCCTGGACTACCTCGACGTGCTGCGCCTGCTCGACGTCAGCTTCCGCCTCGGCGCCATTCGTGGCGAGAAGGTGTTCGGGCGCATCCGCGAGATCGTCGGCGACATCGACATCGAAGACCTGTCGATTCCCTACACCGCGGTCGCCACCGACCTCACCAACCAGCAGGAGATCTGGTTCCAGGAAGGCTGCCTGCACCAGGCCATGCGCGCCTCGGCGGCCATCCCCAGCCTGTTCACCCCGGTGATGCAGGGCTCGCGCATGCTGGTGGACGGCGGCCTGCTCAACCCGCTGCCGATCGTGCCGGTGGTCTCCAGCCACTGCGACCTGATCATCGCCGTCAACCTCAACTCCACCAACCAGAAGCAGTACCAGCTGCCGGTGATCGAGCGCCCGCCGGCCTTCAAGGGGCGCATCGACCAGATGATGACCTCCCTCGGCGAGCGCCTGCCCTTCCGCAAGCGCGGCATCGACGAGGAACTGCTGCTCGAAGGCGCTACCGCGCCCATCGCCAATCCCTGGGTGGAGGACTCGGCGGAGCCCGGCGCCCAGCAGCCCGCAGCGGCACCGCAGAAGGAAGGCGCGCCGAGCTCGGCCAGCGGCTCGCAGGTGGTCGCCAGCGTCGGCCCGGCCTCGCTGCTGGACCTGGTCAACCAGAGCTTCGAGGTGATGCAGACGTCCCTGGCGCAGTACAAGATCGCCGGCTACCCGCCGGACGTCCTGATCAACGTGCCCAAGCGCGTATGCCGCTTCTTCGAGTTCTACAAGGCGCCGGAGCTGATCCAGCTGGGCCGCCAGATCGCCCGCGACACCCTGGAGAAGTACGAGCAGGACTGAGTCAGAAGATCGACCAGTCAATGCGCTCGGAGAGTTTCTCTAGCGCCGCCATCCCCGCCACCGAGTTGCCGGACTCATTGAGCTCCGGCGACCACACGCAAACGGTGAAGCGCCCCGGCACCACCGCGACTATGCCGCCCCCTACCCCACTCTTGCCCGGCAGGCCGACGCGGTAGGCGAAGTTGCCCGCCTCGTCGTACAGCCCGCTGGTGGCCATCAGCGCGTTAACCTGCTTGGTCTGCCGCGCGCTGAGCACCGTTTCGCCGCTGTGGGGGCTGACGCCGTCGTTGGCCAGGAAGCTGAAGGCCAGGGCCAGGTCCACGCAGTTCATGCGCAACGCGCAGTGGTGGAAGTAGCTGCGCAGCACCGCCTCCACATCGTTGTGGAAGTTGCCGAAGGACTGCATCAGGTAGGCCGCTGCGGCGTTGCGCGCGCGGTGCTGGTACTCCGAGCGCGCCACCACCTCGTCGGCCACCAAGTAGTGGTTGCCGCTCAGGCGCCGGGCGAAGTCGCGCATGGACAACGCCGGTGCGGCGAAGCGCGATTGGTTGATGTCGCAGATCACCAGCGCCCCGGCGTTGATGAAGGGGTTGCGCGGCACGCCCCGCTCGAACTCCAGCTGCACCAGGGAGTTGAACGGCTGGCCGGAGGGCTCGTGGCCCAGGCGCTGCCAGATGTCCTCGCCGGAATGCTGGATCGCCTGCACCAGGCTGAACACCTTGGAAATACTCTGGATTGAGAACGGCGTGCGCCCGTCACCGGCGCAATAGAGCTGGCCCTCATTGCTGTACACCGCAATGCCCAGCTGGTTCGCCGGCACGCCGGCCAGCGCCGGGATATAGCTGGCGACCTTGCCCTGCCCGATCAGCGGGCGGACCTCATCGAGGATTTCGTCGAGCAGTTGTTGCATGTCTTCCTTCCGGCAACGAATGGCGCCAGGCGCCTGGATTAAGCGCTAGACGACGGATTCGCGTTGCGCAACACAGGCAGATGAGGTGCAGCTCGCAATGGGGGGTGAAGGTGGGCCAGGCGGCAAAGGCACCGTCGAAGCAGAGCAGTGGGCTGAAGCAAGCTCGACAAGGCGTTCGCCCTCAGGGAATGCGTGAGGTGAAGCGCCGGTTGGTGGATGCAGGAAGCGCCATCCACCCTACGCAGCGTCCGCCATCGCGCCCGTCGTGAAGCTTCGCGAGCAGAGCTCGCTCCTACGAAAGTGGGGCCTCATTGGTGAGGGCACCGCCTGGCGGCGTTGGGCCTTGCAGGCTCGGCGCCAACCCATGAAGTGAATCCTGCTAGCCCTCGCGCAGGCGGTAGCCGACCCCGGCCTCGGTGACGATGAAACGCGGCTCGGTCGGGTCGTCGCCGAGCTTCTGCCGCAGGTGGCCGACCACCACCCGCAGGTAGTGGGTGTCCTCGACATGGGTCGGGCCCCAGATGTCCTTGAGCAGTTGCTGCTGGGTCACCACCCGCCCCAGGTGCCGCGCCAGTTGGGCGAGCACCGCGTACTCCTTGCGGGTCAGCGCCACCTCGGCGCCGTCCAGGGTCACCCGGCGGTAGGCGAAGTCGACGCTCAGCGGGCCGCTTTCGACCACCGCTTCCTGCTGCTCGCCGCCACCGGCCTGGCGCAGCAGCACGCGCACCCGGGCGAGGAACTCCTGCACGCTGAAGGGCTTGGTCACGTAGTCGTTGGCGCCACCGTCCAGGGCCAGCACCTTCTCGCCTTCGCTGGCGCGCACCGAGAGCACCAGCACCGGCACCGTCGACCACTCGCGCAGCTCGGCCAGCACCGTCTTGCCGTCCATGTCCGGCAGGCCCAGGTCGAGCACCACCAGGTCCGGCCGCGCCAGCGCCGCCTGGGCCAGGCCCTCGGCGCCGTTGGCTGCTTCCAGCACCTTGTAGCCCTGGGCCGCGAGGCTGATGCGCAGGAACTTGCGGATCTGCGCCTCGTCGTCGATGACCAGGAGGGTTGGTTGGTTGGTCGTCATCTTGTCCTTCGAAATCCGTTGGCTACCGCATCGTGTTGGGGCGAACTCATTCGCCCAGGGCGGCAACGCCGCACCGGGTCGCACGCGGCAGTCCTGCGGTCCGCATGGCGAATGAATTCGCCCCTACAGCGGGCCATCACCCGCCTCCTCCTCCAGCACCGGCTGCGGGTGCAGCGGCAGGTGCAGGGTGAGCGTGGTGCCCTTGCCCTCCAGCCCCTCGCCCACCGTCACCCGGCCGCCGTGGGCGCCGACCATGCCCTGGCAGATGGCCAGGCCCAGACCGGTGCCCTGCCCGCCCCGATCGCCACGGGCGGCGGTGTAGAACATGTCGAAGATCTTCTCCCGCTCCGCGGCCGGGATACCGGGGCCCTGGTCGCTGACGGCAAAGCGCAGCTCCTCGGTGTCGGCCGTCACCGCCACCCGCAGGCGGCCCTGGGTCGGCGAGAAGCGCGCGGCGTTCTCCAGCACATTGACCAGCGCCTGCTCGATCAGTGCGGCGTGGACATAGAGCAGGGGCAACTCGGTGGGTAGTTCGGTCTCCACCTTCAGCGGCGCCAGCACCGGGCGCAGGCGCTGCAGGGCACTGGCGACTATGTCCACCGGCGCCACCCAGTCGCGGGCCAGCTTGAGGCCGCCATGGCCGAGGCGGGTCATGTCCAGCAGGTTCTGGATGTAGCGGTCGAGGCGCTCGGCCTCATCCCTTGTGCCCTCCAGCAGCTCGCGGCGGTCCTCCTGGGGAATCGCCTCGCCGAGGGCCAACAGGCTGTCGATGGAGCCGCGCATGGCGGTCAGCGGCGTGCGCAGGTCGTGGGACACGGAGGCCAGCAGCGCGCTGCGCAGCTGTTCGGTCTCGCCGTGCAGGCGAGCGGCCTCCAGGTCCTCGGCCAGCTGTGCGCGTGCCAGCGCCTGGGCCAGGGGCTGGCCAAGGGCGGACAGCAATCGGCGGCGTTCGGCGGGCAACGGTGCACCGTCGCGCGGGCTGACCCCGAGCAATGCCAGCGGGCCCTCCTCGCCGGACAACGGCAGCCACCACCAGCGCCCGCTGGGCAGGGTGCCGGTGCCGAGCCCGGCCACCTGATCGTGCTGCCAGGACCACTCCGCCGCCGCACGCTCCTGGTCGGCCAGCAGGCGCTGTACGCCGGCCTCGACCTTCCACACGCCGTCACGGCTGCGCGCCAGCAGGCACACCTCGACGTCGGTCCAGGGGGTGAACTGCTGGGCGGCGACGCTGAGCACGGCCTGACGGTCGGTGGCGGCGGTGAGCTTGCGCGAGAGGTCGAGCAGCGCAGTGGTTTCCGTCTGGGTGGCACGCAGGGCCTGCAACTGGCGGCGCTGGCGCGAGGCCAGGTTGCCGGTGAGCCCGGCCATCAGCAGGAAGAACAGCAGGGTCAGCACGTCTTCCTGGCGGGCGATGGTCAGGGAGAAGGTCGGTGGGATGAACAGGAAGTCGTAGGCCAGGAACGATACACCGGCACAGAGCAGTGCCGGGCCCAGGCTGCTGCGCACCGCCACCAGCAACACGGCGGCGAGGAACACCAGGGAGATGTTCGGCAGCGCCAGCACCTGGTAGGCGCCCCAGGCCAGGGCAGTGGCCGCCAGCGCGGCGCCCAGGGCCATGCCGTAGTCGGCCAGTGGCACCGGGTGACGCGACCGGGCGCTGGGGGCGCTCGCGTCGGCGTCCGTGTCCAGCACGCTGATCTCCAGCCCCTCGGCCTGGCGCAGCAGGCGCTCCGCCACGCCACGCCCGAGCCAGCGACGGCGCAGGCGCTGGCGGCTGCGGCCCACCAGCAGCAAGCTGGCGCGGCGCTCGTTGGCGTGTTCGATCAGGGTACTGGCCACGCCCTCGGCGCGCAGGGTCACCACTTCGCCGCCCAGGCGCTCGGCCAGTTGCTGGGCCGCCTGCAGGCGCGTTCGGGCCTCCTCGCTCTGGGTGCCGCCGGTGTCCACGTGCACCAGGCTCCAGGGCAGGTGGCGGCGCTCGGCCACGCGGCAGGCGTGGCGCACCAGGCGCTCGGCCTGCTCGCTGCCGTCCACGCCCACCAGCAGGCGGCCACGCACCGTCGGCGCCTCCTGGCCCTGCTGGCGGTAACGGCGGTTGAGATCGGCATCGACCCGCGCGGCAGCGGTCTGCATGGCCAGCTCGCGCAGGGCGGTGAGGTTGGTCTGGGAGAAGAAGGCGTCGATGGCCGCGCGGGCCTGCTCGGGCACGTAGACCTTGCCCTCGCGCAGGCGCTCCAGCAGCTCGCGGGGCGGCAGGTCGACGAGGAGGATCTCGTCGGACTCCTGCAGCACCCAGTCCGGCAGGGTCTCGCGCACCTGCACGCCGGTGATGTCGAACACCTGGTCGTTGAGGGCTTCCAGGTGCTGGACGTTGACGGTGGTGTAGACGTCGATGCCGGCCGCGAGCAGCTCCTGCACGTCCTGCCAGCGCTTGGCGTGGCGGCTGCCGGGGGCGTTGCTGTGGGCCAGCTCGTCCACCAGCACCAGCTTCGGCGGCGCGGCGAGGATGCCGTCCAGGTCCATCTCGGTCAGCGGCACGCCCCGATATTCCAGGCGCCGCAGCGGCTGCTGGGGCAGCCCGGTGAGCATCGCCTCGGTCTCGGCGCGGCCGTGTGTCTCGACCACGCCGACACGCAGGTCGACGCCCTGGCGCAACTGCGCCTGGGCGGCTTGCAACATGGCGAAGGTCTTGCCCACGCCCGGTGCGGCGCCGAGGAAGACCTTCAGCCGGCCGCGCCCCTCGCGCGGCAGTTCGGCCAACAACGCATCGGCACGGCCGGCATCACTCATTCAGGCATCTCGTTCAGTCGCAGGTTGAGGGCGAACACGTTGACCACCGCTGGCCCGATCAGCGGGCGCTCGGCCTGCTGTTCCACCAGGCGCTCCAGGGTCGCGGCGGGAATGCCCCGCGCCTCGGCGATGCGGGGGATCTGGTAGCGCGCAGCGGCCAGCGGCAGGTGCGGATCGAGGCCGCTGCCGGAAGTGGTGACCAGGGCCATGGGCACCGGGCCCTGCCCCAGCGCGCCCAGCTCGGCGGCGTCCTTGGCGATGCGCTCGGCCAGCGCCGGGTTGCTCGGGGCCAGGTTGCTGGCACCGCTGGCGACCGTGGCATAGCCACCGGCCGAGGGGCGTGGCTGGAACCACTGGGCCCCCTCCACCTGCTGCGCCAGCAGCAGGCTGCCGCGTGCATCGCCCTTGGCGTCGCGCACAAGGCTGCCGTTGGCCTGCGCCGGGAAGGCCAGTTGCGCGACAGCGGTGACGGACAGCGGGTAGGCAACGCCGGTTATCAGGGTCATCAGGGCCAGCAGGCTCAGGGCGGGACGGAGTTGCGTAAGCATATTCAGTTCCTCGGATTAAGTCCCCTCTCCGTGGAGAGGGGAAAGGCGTCAGACCAGGTGCAGGGCGGTGAGCAGGATGTCGATCAGCTTGATGCCGATGAAGGGCGCCACCAGCCCGCCCAGACCGTAGATCAGCAGGTTGCGGCGCAGCAGGCTGGCGGCGTCGGCGGCTTGCACGCGCACCCCACGCAGGGCCAGGGGGATCAGCGCGATGATGATCAGCGCGTTGAACACAATGGCCGAGAGGATGGCGCTCTGCGGGCTGTGCAGCTGCATCAGGTTGAGCACGCCCAACTGCGGGTAGATGCCGGCGAACAGCGCCGGGAGGATGGCGAAGTACTTGGCCACGTCGTTGGCCACCGAGAAGGTCGTCAGTGCCCCACGGGTCACCAGCAGCTCCTTGCCCACCTGCACCACGTCCAGCAGCTTGGTCGGGTCGGAATCCAGGTCTACCAGGTTGGCGGCCTCGCGGGCGGCCTGGGTGCCGTCGTTCATCGCCAGGCCGACATCGGCCTGGGCCAGCGCCGGGGCGTCGTTGGCGCCGTCACCGCACATGGCGACCATCTTGCCCTCGCCCTGCTCCTGGCGGATGCGCGCCAGCTTCTTCTCCGGCGTGGCTTCGGCGATCACGTCGTCCACCCCGGCCTCGGCGGCGATGGCAGCGGCGGTCAGCGGGTTGTCGCCGGTGACCATCACGGTGCGGATGCCCATCTGCCGCAGCTCGGCAAAGCGCTCGCGGATGCCGGGCTTGACCACGTCCTTGAGGTGGATGCCGCCCAGCAACTTGCCGTCGGCCGCCACCAGCAGCGGGGTGCCGCCGCTCTGGGCGATCTTGTCGACCTCGCGGGACAGCTGCTCGGGCATCTCGGCGCGGCTCATGCCGACCCAGGCCAGCACCGCGTCCACCGCACCCTTGCGGTAGCTGCGGCCGTTCCAGTCCACCCCGGAGAGGCGGGTCTCGGCACTGAAGGCGATGGCGGTGACGTCATCGCGGGCCGGCTCGACCATGGCGCTGAGGGCGCGCAGGTACTCGACGATGGATTTGCCTTCCGGCGTGTCGTCGGCCAGCGATGCCAGCAGCGCGGCGTCGGACAGTTCCTTGCCGCTCACGCCCGGTGCCTTGACCAGCGCACTGCAACGGCGGTTGCCGAAGGTGATGGTGCCGGTCTTGTCCAGCAGCAGCACGTGCACGTCGCCCGCCGCCTCCACGGCACGGCCGGACTTGGCGATGACGTTGAGGCGCACCAGGCGGTCCATGCCGGCGATGCCGATGGCCGAAAGCAGGCCGCCGATGGTAGTGGGGATCAGGGTCACCAGCAGCGCCACCAGGTACACCAGCGGCAGGTCGCCACCGGCGAAGCGGGCGAAGGGCTGCAGGGTGGCGACCACCAGCAGGAAGATCAGCGTCAGGCCGATCAGCAGGATGTCCAGCGCCACCTCATTGGGGGTCTTCTGGCGCTTGGCGCCCTCCACCAGGGCGATCATCCGGTCCAGGGTCGACTCGCCCGGGTTGGCGGTGATCTTCACCAGCAACCAGTCGGAGACCACGCGGGTGTTGCCGGTGACTGCCGAGCGGTCACCGCCGGACTCGCGGATCACCGGCGCGGATTCGCCGGTGATGGCGGCCTCGTTGACCGCGGCGATGCCTTCGACCACCTCGCCGTCGCCGGGGATCAGCTCACCGGCCTCGACGCGCACCAGGTCACCACGACGCAGGCTGCTGGCGGCCACCGTCTCGAACTGCCCGGAGGCAGCACGACGGCGGGCGCTGAGGCCCTGGCTGCCGGCCTTGAGGCTGTCGGCGCGGGCCTTGCCACGGCCTTCGGCGAGGGCCTCGGCGAAGTTGGCGAAGAGCACGGTGAACCACAGCCACAGGGCGATCTGCACCGCCAGGCCGGTGGACACCGCCGGGTTGGGGATGAAGCACAGCACCGTGGTGACCACGGCGGTCAGTTCCACCACCAGCATCACCGGCGAGCGCTTGAGCTGGCGCGGGTCGAGCTTGGCGAAGGCCTGCACCAGCGCCGGCTTCCACAGCGCGGCGATGGCTGTACGGGGTTGTTGCTGCTTGGCGCCATTCTTCGGCGCCTGGATAGGGGCGTTCATGCGGGTCTCCCTTAAAGGCCGATCAGCGCGAGGTGTTCGGCAATCGGCCCCAGGGCCAATGCCGGGAGGAAGGTCAGGCCACCGACCAGGAGGATGGTCAGGGTCAGCAGGGTGACGAACAGCGGGCCGTGGGTGGGGAAGCTGTTGCCACCCACCGGCGCGCGCTGCTTGGCCGCCAGGCTGCCGGCGATGGCCAGTACCGGGAGGATGTAGCCGAAGCGGCCGAGCAGCATCGCCAGGCCGATCATGACGTTATGGAACGGCGTGTTGGCGCCGAAGCCGGCGAAGGCCGAGCCGTTGTTGGCAGAGCCCGAGGTGTAGGCGTACAGCGCCTGGCTGAAACCGTGCGCGCCGGGGTTGGTGATGGAGGCCGCCGGGCCTGGCAGGCTCACCGCCAGGGAGCAGAACACCAGCACGCCGATCGGCATCACCAGCAGGGTCGCCACCAGCAGGCGTACCTCGCGGGCCTCCAGCTTCTTACCGAGGTATTCAGGGGTGCGACCGATCATCAGGCCGGCGAGGAACACGGCGATCAGCACGAACAGCAGCATGCCGTAGAGGCCCGCGCCGACGCCGCCGAAGATCACCTCGCCGAGCATCATGTTGAACATCGGGATCATCCCGCCGATGGCGCTGAAGCTGTCGTGCATCGAGTTCACCGAGCCGTTGGACGCAGCCGTGGTGGTCACCGCCCAGAGTGCCGAGGCGGTGATGCCGAGGCGGCTCTCCTTGCCCTCCAGGGAACCGGACTGCTCGATGGGCAGCGCGGCAAGGGCCGGGTTGGGCTGGAACTCGCTGTACAGGGTCACGCCCAGGCCGATGACGAACAGGATCAGCATGGTCGCCAGCAGCGCGCGGCTCTGGCGCAGATCCTTGACGTAGTGGCCGAAGGTGAACACCAGGGCGGCGGGGATCAGGATGATCGACGCCATTTCCAGCAGGTTGCTCCAGGCGCTGGGGTTCTCGAACGGGTGCGCGGAGTTGACGCCGAAGAAACCACCACCGTTCGTGCCCAGTTGCTTGATGGCGATCTGGCTGGCCGCCGGGCCGAGCGGGACCACCTGGTCGGTGCCGGCCAGGGTGTGGACGCTGACGTAGTCGAGGAAGGTCTGCGGCACCCCCTGCCAGACCAGGAACAGCGCCAGCAACAGGCACAGCGGCAGCAGCGCGTAGAGGGTGCCGCGGGTCAGGTCGACCCAGAAGTTGCCGAGCTTGTCGGTGCTGCGACGGCTGATGCCACGGGCCAGGGCCACCAGCACGCAGAGGCCGACGGCGGCGCTGACGAAGTTCTGCACACCCAGGCCGACCATCTGGCTGAAATAGCTCAGGCTCGCCTCGCCGCTGTAGGCCTGCCAGTTGGTGTTGGTGACGAAGCTCACGGCAGTGTTGAACGCCAGGGTCCATTCCAGGCCCGGCAGCTTCTGCGGGTTGAGCGGCAGCATGCCCTGCAGCATGAGGATGGAGAACAGCAGCGCCAGGCCGGCTGCGTTGAATAGCAGCAGCGCGACGGTGTAGGTCTTCCAGTCCTGCTCGCTATGGGGATCGACCCCGGCGATGCGGTAGCAGAAACGCTCGACGGGAGCGAAGAGCGGCGTGAGGAAGGTGCGCTGCCCCTCCATCGCGCGATGGATGAAGCGGCCGATGAAAGGCGCTGGCACCAGCACCAGCACGAAGAAGGCCAGAATCAGCCCGTAGTCCTGTACTTGCATGACGCCCCCTAGCTGCGTTCGGCGCGCAGCAGCGCGACCAGCAAGTAGATGAAAAGCCCCGTGGCCATTGCCAGGGACAACCCGTCGAGAATGCTCATGACTGTTGCTCCGGTATGCGGACTGCGCCGCTTTGGAGGAATTCTCGGCAGGAGGGGCGTAAAGGGACGAGACCGGGACCGGGGGCGGGGCATAAAGAAAGCGTAAAGAACGCGCTTATCCTGGTCTCCCGGGGACCTGTCATGCCTGCATCGATGGGTTTCGCGGAGCTCTACCCATCCTACGAATGATGGCGAGTCCGTAGGATGGGTAGAGTGAAACGAAACCCATGCGGCCCCCGCAAACACCTCCCAGCCAAAGGATCGCTCCGTACCCCTCGGGCGAATGAATTGGCTCTGTCTGCGTTAGCTGTTGTGGTTTTGATGCAGGCGCTCAAGCACGGTGCTTTCCGGGCACCGGGGTATTTCTGCCACCTCCACCGCATGGGTTTCGCTTCGCTCTACACCATCCTACGAAAGCCCGTGCGCACCACGTAGCGATGCGCTGGACGAAGAAAGTTGGAGCAGCCGCCAACGCCCCTCCAGGAGGCCGAACGCAGTCGGGCCGGATGATGGGGCAAGCCCTTTTGGTTCCTTTTCTGGCGACTGAGAAAAGGGACTCGCCCGGGTGGGCGAAACCAGAAGCATCACCAGAACTCGGCAATCAGCTGGGCTCAAATCGTCCCTACAGGGTTACCGGGTAGCAGCCATATAGCGGTCACACAACCGTCACACTGGCCTAGACCAGTGCACCGAAACGATTGGTTATAACCCTTGCGCGCACCATTGCGAGTCACGAACGGCGGCGATCAGGTGCCGAAGCATCCCGCAAACGACGTGTCGCGGGCCTTTGCGACCTGATGGGGCGAACTGGCATGGCCACTGCAAATACAGCCCCGTCTGCGTTCATTCCATTCTCGGAGGCTTTATGACCCTGCAACTCAAGCCGACCCTCGGCACCCTGCACCTGTGGGGCATCGCGGTGGGCCTGGTGATTTCCGGCGAATATTTCGGCTGGAGCTACGGCTGGGGCGTGGCGGGGACCCTCGGGTTCCTGGTGACCGCGCTAATCGTCGCGACCATGTACACCTGCTTCATCTTCAGCTTCACCGAGCTGACCACCGCCATCCCCCACGCCGGCGGCCCCTTCGCCTACAGCCGTCGCGCCTTCGGCGAGAAAGGCGGGCTGGTGGCCGGCCTCGCCACCCTGATCGAATTCGTCTTCGCCCCGCCGGCCATCGCCATGGCCATCGGCGCCTACCTCAACGTGCAGTTCCCCGGGCTCGATCCCAAGCACGCGGCGGTCGGTGCCTACTTCGTGTTCATGACCCTGAACATCCTCGGCGTCAGCATCGCCGCCACCTTCGAACTGGTGGTCACCGTGCTCGCCGTGGCGGAGCTGCTGGTGTTCATGGGCGTGGTGGCGCCGGGCTTCAGCTTCAGCAACTTCGTGCTCAATGGCTGGGCCGGCAGCAACGAGTTCGGCGGCGCGGCCATCTCCGGCATCTTCGCCGCCATCCCCTTCGCCATCTGGTTCTTCCTCGCCATCGAGGGCGCGGCCATGGCCGCCGAGGAAGCCAAGGACCCGAAACGCACAATTCCCAAGGCCTACATCGCCGGCATCCTCACCCTGGTGACCCTTGCCCTCGGGGTGATGGTCTTCGCCGGTGGCGTGGGCGACTGGACCCAACTGTCGAACATCAACGATCCGCTGCCCCAGGCCATGAAGGCCGTGGTCGGCGAGAACTCCGGCTGGCTGCACATGCTGGTGTGGATCGGCCTGTTCGGCCTGGTGGCGAGCTTCCACGGCATCATCCTCGGCTACTCGCGGCAGTTCTTCGCCCTGGCCCGCGCCGGCTACCTGCCCCGCGGCCTGGCCAAGCTGTCGCGCTTCCAGACCCCGCACCGCGCCATCATCGCCGGTGGCCTGGTGGGCATCGCCGCGATCTACAGCGACGGCCTGATCAACCTGCAGGGCATGAGCCTGACCGCCGCGATGATCACCATGAGCGTGTTCGGTGCCATCGTCATGTACATCATGAGCATGCTCAGCCTGTTCAAGCTGCGTAAGAGCGAGCCGAACCTGGAGCGCAGCTTCCGCGCGCCGGGCTATCCCATAGTCCCGGGCATCGCCCTGGTGCTGGCGGTGGTCTGCCTGATCGCCATGGCCTGGTTCAACACCACCATCGGCCTGATCTTCCTCGGCTTCATGGCGGTGGGCTTCGTCTGGTTCCAGTTCACCGCCCACCATCGCGCCAGCGCCCCGGCCGATGCGCTGCTGACAGGTGATGCCGCCTGACAAAGGCTCTATGCTCAAGCCACGAGGCCCGGTCCGCCGGGCCTCGTCTTTTCTGCCGCCTGTTCCCTGCCGGAGGCCGTAATGCCTTACCAGACCACCGTTGGCGCCCAGGTCTACCGCTTCGCCGACCTCAAGACCCTGCTGGCCAAGGCCAGCCCCGCCCGCTCGGGCGACTACCTGGCCGGGGTCGCCGCCGCCACCTATGAAGAGCGCATGGCCGCCAAGCTGGCCCTGGCCGAGGTGCCGCTCAAGCGCTTCCTCGACGAGGCGCTGATCCCCTACGAGGACGACGAGGTCACCCGGCTGATCATCGATCGCCACGACGCCCTCGCCTTCGCCCCCATCAGCCACCTGACCGTGGGCGACCTGCGCGACTGGCTGCTACTGGACAGCACCGATTCCGCCACCCTGGAGGCCGTACGCTGGGGCCTGACCCCGGAGATGGTCGCCGCGGTGAGCAAGCTGATGCGCAACCAGGACCTGATCCTGGTGGCGAAGAAATGCCGTGTGATCACCCGCTTCCGCAACACCATCGGCCTGCCGGGCCATCTCTCGGTGCGCCTGCAGCCCAACCACCCCACGGACGACGTGCGCGGCATCGCCGCCAGCATGCTCGACGGCCTGCTCTACGGCTCGGGCGATGCGGTGGTGGGCATCAACCCGGCCAGTGACTCGCTGCCGACCCTGATGCGCCTGTGGCAGATGATGGACGAGGTGCGCGAGCACTTCGCCATTCCCATGCAGAGCTGCGTGCTCACCCACGTCACCACGCAGATCCAGGCCATCGAGGCCGGCGCGCCCATCGACCTGGTGTTCCAGTCCATCGCCGGCACCGAGAAGACCAACGCCAGCTTCGGCGTCTCCCTGGCCATCCTCAAGGAAGCCCACGAAGCGGCGCTTTCGCTGGGGCGCGGCAGCCTGGGCGACAACGTCATGTACTTCGAGACCGGCCAGGGCAGCGCCCTCTCCGCCGGCGGCCACCACGGCGTCGACCAGCAGACCTGCGAAGTGCGCGCCTATGCGGTGGCCCGGGAGTTCCGCCCGCTGCTGACCAACACCGTGGTCGGCTTCATCGGCCCGGAGTACCTCTACGACGGCAAGCAGATCATCCGTGCTGGGCTGGAGGACCATTTCTGCGCCAAGCTCCTCGGCGTGCCCATGGGCTGCGACGTCTGCTACACCAACCACGCCGAAGCCGACCAGGACGACATGGACACCCTGCTCACCCTGCTGGGCGCGGCGGGCATCACCTTCATCATGGGCATCCCCGGTGCCGACGACATCATGCTCAACTACCAGAGCACCTCCTTCCACGACGCTCTCTACCTGCGCTCCGTGCTGGGCCTGAAGCGCGCGCCGGAGTACGAGGACTGGCTGCTGCGCATGGCCATCACCGAGCCCTCCGGGCGCCTGCGCGAGATCGGCAAGGGCCACGCCCTGCTCAAGGACCTGCCACGACTGGGAGCCGCCTGATGAAACTGGTGCAGCACAACCCCTGGGACGAACTCCGCGCCCACACCTCCGCCCGCATCGCCCTTGGCCGGGTCGGCTCCAGCCTGCCCACCGCCGAGGTGCTGCGCTTCGGCCTGGCCCACGCCCAGGCCCGCGACGCGGTGCACCACCCGCTGGATTTCACTGCCCTGGACGAACAGCTCAAGGCCGCCGGCTTCCGCACCCTGCAGGTGCGCAGCGACGCCGAGGACCGCCAGGCCTACCTGCTGCGCCCGGACCGCGGCCGCCGCCTACACGACGATTGCCAGGCCCGCCTGTACGCCGAGGCACCCGCCCCGGAGCTGGCGGTGGTGATCGCCGACGGGCTCTCCTCCATCGCCGTGCAACGCCACGCCCTGCCGCTGCTGGAGCTGTTCCGCGAACGCTTCGCCACCGACTGGGCGAACACCCCGGTGGTGCTCGCCGAACAGGGCCGGGTGGCAATCGGCGACGGCATCGGCGAAGCCCTGCGAGCACAACTGGTGGTGATGCTGATCGGCGAACGCCCGGGCCTCACCTCCCCCGACAGCCTGGGCCTGTACCTCACCTACCAGCCCCGCGTCGGGCGCATGGACAGCGAACGCAACTGCATCTCCAACGTGCGCCCCGAGGGGCTGCCCTACGCCCTGGCGGCGATCAAGCTCGACTACCTGGCCCGCGAGGCGCTGCGCCTGCAGCTCTCCGGGGTGAGCCTGAAGGACGACAGCAACCTGCAGCCGGTGGCGCAGCTGGATTGAGGCGGCCGGCAGGCTCTAACGCTTCGTAGGATGGATAGCCCGCGCTTCACCCCGGAGAACCGCGTGATCGACGTCCCCGGACTGAAGTCCGGGCTACGGAACCTTGTAGGGGCGAATTCATTCGCGATCGGTCGTGCAAGCAATCATCGGTCGCCAAGGGAACGCGGCAAGCGCGGCGCGTTCGAATTACAGTAGCGGCCCACCTCGAAAGGAGATTCCCATGCCCTGGTACGCCTGGCTGATCCTGATCCTCGCCCTCGGCTCCATCGTCGGCGGCCTGATGATGCTGCGCGATACGGCGAAGAAACTGCCCCTGACCGAGGAGCAGCTCAAGCGCATCCATGAACGCAACGCCGAGATGGACGCCAAGGAAGCCAAGGAGCGCTGACACCCGCCCGCACACGCGGGTAAAGTGCGGCACCGATACGAGGAGGTGCCATGCCGCTCCATCTGCAGATCCTGCTGCCCCTGTTCACCCTCGCTCTGGGCCACGGCTTCGGGCAGGTGTCCTACACCGGCCTGGCCTTCGGGCTGGTGTATGCCTTCTGGGTCCTCGCCGCGCCGAAACTCCCCGCGCGCCTGTGGTTCCCCGTCACCCTGCTGGCCAGCATCGCCTTCGCCGCGCACCTGGTGCCCGGCTTCTCGCCCCTGCCCCTGGCCGAACCGCTGCGCCTGAGCCCCGACGCGCCGCCCTATGCCCTGCGCCTGTCCTGGGACAAGACACTGGTGGGCATGGCGCTGCTGGCCTGGTGGCTGGGGCGCACGGCACCCACCATCGCCCCGCGCTGGCGGGCCACCGCCGTGACGACCGCCGCCACCCTGCTGGCGGTGCCAGCGCTGGCCCTGGGGCTGGACCTGGTGGACTGGATGCCGAAATGGCCGGAGCTGGTATGGCGCTGGCTGCCGGTGAACCTGCTGGCGGTGGTGCTGGCGGAGGAGCTGGTGTTCCGCGGCCTGTTGCAGGGCGCGCTGGTTTCACGCCTGGGTGCCTGGGCCGGAGTCGGGCTCACCGCGCTGCTGTTCGGCGCGGTGCACCTGCCGTTCAGCCCGCTGTTCGCGGCGGTGGCGACGGTGGCCGGCCTCGGCTACGGGCTGGCCCTCCATTTCAGCGGGCGGCTAGGGGTGGCCATGGCGCTGCACCTGGCGGTCAATCTCTGCCATCTGGCATTACTGAGCTATCCAGTGAAGCTGGGGTGACCTGGATCTGGTAGCGCCCGAAGATGCGCTGCAGCTCGCCGCTGGCCCGCAGCAGGTCCAGCAGCACAGTGAAGCGCTCGGGGGTGATGGCCGCGCCGGGCCGCAACAAGGCGTAGTGGCGGTAGTTCTGGTCGACCCGGGTGGAAACCAGGAACTGAGCCTTCTGCTCGGGGTTCCGCTCCAGGTACATGCCCAGGTAGGAACGGGTCACCAGCGCGATATCCGCCCGCCCGCGCAGCACCATCAGCAGGTTGCTGTCGTGGGAATAGGTCATCAGCGCATTGAATTCGCGCACCAGGTATTCCGGGTCGGCATCGAAGCCGGCGAAACCGTAGTGATAGCCGCTGTAGAGCGCCAGGCGCTTGCCGGCCAGGGTGCGGAAGTAGTCCTGGCTGCGGGTCGGCTGGGACTGGGCGACGAACACCTCGGCATCCTCCAGGCCCATGTCGATGCGCGCGCCGGGGATGTCCTGCCAGCCCCAGTCAGGGTTCTCGAACACCGCCATGTCGATGCGGCCGGTTTGGAAGTCGCGGAAGCGCCGGGGGATCGCCGTCGGCAGCATGACGAACTCGTACTCGCCCTGGGCGCGGTTCAACGCGGCCAGCAGCTCTGGCAGCAGGCCGGTGGCGGCCTCCGACTCGGGCTTGATCACGTAAGGGGGAAAGTGCGCGCCGCCGACCCGCACCAGCTCAGTGGCCTGGGCGCTGCCACAAGCGGCCAGAAACAGCACGGCCAACAGTGCATGGCAGAGAGAATCCATAAATCCCCATCTCGCCGATCCGTAGCGAAGGCCTGCCGGGCAGGCTGATGCAAAAACCATGGTGTCCCCGATATCGCGCCGCTCGTTCATCGTCGGTCGTTTTTCTTGAACGTCAGCCGGTACTTGGCCAGCAGCCGTTGGAATGCCTCGTCGTCCTGCAAGTTCTGGAGCAAACCGGCCATCTCATCGCGGGTGATCGGCGCATCCGGACGCAGCATTGCGTACAGATGGTATTCCTGATCGATCCGTCGGGAAACCAGCAGGTTGTCGCGCAGCGCCGGCTCCCTGGCGAACAACAGATCCAGGTAGGAGCGCGTGACCACGGCTATATCGGCACGACCGTGCAAAACCATTAGCAGATTGCTGTCGTGGGAGTAGGTCAGCGTGGCGGAGAAGCGCTTGAAGAGATACTCGGGGTCGGCATTGAAGCCGGCGAAACCGTAGTGATAGCCGTTGTAGAGCGCCAGGCGCTTGCCGGCCAGGTCATCGAAAAAAGCCTGCCCGCGCCCCGGCTGTGTGCGTGCGATGTAGACCTCGGCGTCGGAGGTGCGCATGTCGATGCCCTGGTAGCGCACGCCGTTCCAGCCCCAGTCCGGGTCCTCGAACAGCATCAGGTCATAGCGGCCCTGCTCCAGGTCACGGTAACGGCGCGCGGCCGAAGTCGGCACGATGCTGAAATGGAAACGCGCCTGGAGCCGGTTGAGCTGCGCCACCAGGTCGGGGGTCAGGCCCTGTTCCTGCTCTTCGGGCTTTATCAGGTAGGGCGGGAAGTGATAGCCGCCAACGAGGATTTCTCGGGGTCGCGCCGCTGACGCGCTGCTGCATGACAGGCACAGCGCGAGCAGCAGAACACCCGATAAAACAAGCCGAACGGCAGACATCGACGCCCCGTACAAGAGGAAACCGGCACGAGGGCAAGACTAGCTCAAGGGCCCTCAGACTTCCTTGATCACCAGTGACAGGGCTTCCTCGCAGAGCTGGTCGAGGGTCATCGGCCCTTCGGGACGGAACCAGGTGGTGGTCCAGGACAGCGCACCGGTGAGGAAGCGCCGCAGGATGAAGGGGTCGGCATTGAAGTAACCCTGGACCTTGGCCTCGCCGAGCACCTCCAGCCAGAGCAGCTCGTAGGTGTCGCGCAGTTCGAGGATGTAGCGCTGGCCCTCCTCCGACAACGAACGCCATTCGTAGACCAGCACCGCCATGGCCTCGCCGGTGCCGCCCATGATCGACTGCAGCTCGCAGCGGATCAGCGCCAGCACCCGCTCGCGCAGGGTCGTCGCCTCCGCCAGCGAGGCATGCATGAGCGCGGTGTTATAGAGAATGGTCTCCTCCATCACCGAACGCAGTATCTCGTCCTTGCTCTTGAAGTGATGAAAGATGCTGCCGGACTGGATGCCCACGGCGCTGGCCAGGTCGCGTACCGTGGTGCGCTCGTAGCCCTTGCTGCGGAACAGGTGCGCGGCGGTCTGCAGCAGCTTGCCACGGGCGCTTTCCGGGTCGGTGATCTGGCCGCTGGCCACCAGTTCGCGCATCACCTCTTGGGCTTTTTGATCGTCCAGGCTCATCTGTTCCCACTACCTCGGCTGCACTGCGCCTGCCCATCCAACTTAAGAATGGGCCGCAAGTATTTGTCTTGATTCGTGAAATCTATGCTGCACCAGACGCCCAAGCAAGCGCTTGGGTAAAAATCGTCGACACGGCACTTTTCAACCAAGCGCTTGCTTGGTAATGTCCGCAACACATTCCTCGTGTGTTGCGGACAAGACAATGACTAAAACCGTACGCATCGGCTGCGCCTCCGCTTTCTGGGGCGACACCTCCACCGCCGCCGCGCAGCTGGTGCATGGCGCACCGCTCGATTACCTGGTGTTCGATTACCTGGCCGAGATCACCATGTCGATCCTCGCCGGGGCGCGCATGAAGAAGCCCGACGAGGGCTACGCCACCGACTTCGTCGAGGTGCTGGCGCCCCTACTGCCGACCCTGGCGGAGAAGAAGATCCGCGTCATCAGCAACGCCGGCGGGGTCAACCCCCAGGCCTGCGCGGCGGCCCTGGCGGCGGCCTGCGAAAAGGCCGGCGTGCAACTGAAGATCGCCGTGCTCCACGGCGACAACCTGCAACCCCAGCTCTCCGCCCTGGGCAAGGCCGGCGTCAGCGAGATGTTCAGCGGCGCGCCGCTGCCGCCCATGTGCGTCTCGGTCAACGCCTACCTGGGGGCGCCAGGCATAGTCGCCGCCCTGGAGCAGGACGCCGACATCGTCATCACCGGTCGCGTGGTGGACAGCGCCGTGGTCAGCGCCGCCCTGGTGCATGAGTTCAAGTGGGCCTGGAACGACTACGACAAGCTCGCCCAGGCCGCCCTCGCCGGCCACATCATCGAGTGCGGCGCCCAATGCACCGGCGGCAACTTCACCGATTGGGAACAGGTGCCCGACTACGAGCACATCGGCTTCCCCATCGTCGAAGTCGAGGCCGATGGCCGCTTCATCGTCACCAAGGCCCCCGGTACCGGCGGCCTGGTCATCCCCTTCAGCGTCGGCGAGCAGATGCTCTACGAGATCGGCGACCCGCGCGCCTACCTGTTGCCCGATGTGATCTGCGACTTCACCGGCGTCGAACTGGCCCAGGCCGGCGAGCACCGCGTCAGCGTCGCCGGCGCCCGGGGCCTGGCGCCCACCGACCAGTACAAGGTCAGCGCCACCTACCCCGACGGCTTCCGCTGCACCGCCAGTTGCCTGATCGCCGGCATCGACGCGGTGAAGAAGGCCGAGCGCGTGAGCCGCGCGATCATCGCCAAGACCGAGGAAATCTTCGCCGCCCGCGGCTGGGGCCCCTACCGCGAGGTGAACATCGAACTGCTGGGCAGCGAGGCCACCTACGGGCCCCACGGCCAGCGCAAGGACAACCGCGAAGTCGTGGTCAAGCTGGGCGTGCGCCATGCCAAGAAGGAAGCGCTGATCCTGTTCTCCCGCGAGATCGCCCAGGCCGCCACCGGCATGGCTCCGGGCCTGACCGGCATCGTCGGCGGCCGGCCCACGGTGTACCCGGTGATCCGCCTGTTTTCCTTCCTGGTGGATAAATCGGCCTGCGCCCTGGAAGTCACCCTCGGCGAGGCAAGCCAGGGTGTCGAGCTGCCGTCGCTGCAGGCCTTCGACGCCGCCGCGCTGGCCGAGGCCGCCACCCCGCCCGCGCCCCAGGGCCAGGCGGATGCCAGCGTGCCGCTGGTGAAACTGGCGGTGGCCCGCTCCGGCGACAAGGGCAACCACAGCAACATCGGCGTCATGGCGCGCCACCCCGACTACCTGCCCTGGATCGCCGAGGCGCTGACCCGCGAAGCGGTGGTGGACTGGATGAGCCATGTGCTCGACCCGCAGACCGGGCAAGTGCAGCGCTGGTACCTGCCCGGCACCCACAGCCTCAACTTCCTCCTGGAGAACGCCCTGGGCGGCGGCGGCGTCGCCAGCCTGCGCATCGACCCGCAAGGCAAGGCCTTCGCCCAGCAACTCCTCGAATTCCCCGTGCCGGTGCCCCGCGCCCTGGCCGACAGCCTGAAAGGATAAGCACGCGATGGCCTACGATTCCGTGTTCAAACCCGGCCTGTTCAGCGGCCAGACCATCCTCGTCACCGGCGGCGGCAGCGGCATCGGCCGCTGCGTGGCCCACGAGCTCGCCCACCTCGGCGCCCACGTGGTGCTGGTGGGGCGCAAGGCGGAAAAGCTCGAAGCCACTGCCGGCGAAATCATCGAAGACGGCGGCAGCGCCAGCTGGCAGGCCTGCGACATCCGCGACGAAGAAGCGGTCAAGGCCATGGTCAAGGCCGTGGTGGCCGAGCGCGGCCCCATCCACCACCTGGTCAACAACGCCGGCGGCCAGTTCCCCGCGCCGCTCATCGGCATCAACCAGAAGGGCTTCGAGACCGTGGTGCGCACCAACCTGGTGGGCGGCTTCCTGGTGGCCAAGGAGGCCTTCCTGCAGAGCATGAGCAAGACCGGAGGCAGCATCGTCAACATGCTCGCCGACATGTGGGGCGGCATGCCCGGCATGGGCCACTCCGGCGCCGCCCGCGCCGGCATGGAAAACTTCACCAAGACCGCCGCCTATGAATGGGGCCACGCCGGGGTGCGGGTCAACGCAGTGGCACCGGGCTGGATCGCCTCCAGCGGCATGGACACCTACCCCGAATCCATGAAATCGATGATCCGTTCCCTCAAGGACCACGTCCCGCTGCAGCGCATCGGCACCGAGTCCGAGGTGGCGGCCGCCATCGTCTTCCTGCTCTCCCCCGGCGCCAATTTCATCAGCGGCAACACCATCCGCATCGATGGCGCCGCCAGCCAGGGCACCCGCGCCTGGACCCTGGGCAAGGCCCGCGCCAGCGAGTCCTACGACGGTTTCCACCGGGCCTATATGCCCGCCGTGTTCAAGGACGAGGAGTAAGCCATGGCCGTCATCCACTCCGAACTCGACGTGCACGGCGAAGATTTCGCCCGCAACCGCGACGCCATGCTCGCCGCCGTCGCCAGCTTCCGCGAGATCGAGCAGAAGGTGCTCGACAAGGCGGCCGAAGCCAAACCCAAGTTCGACAAGCGCGGCCAGTTGCTGCCCCGTGAACGCCTCAACCTGCTGCTCGACGCCGGCGCGCCCTTCCTCGAGCTGTCGTCCCTGGCCGGCTACAAGCTGCACGACGACAAGGACGGCACCCAGGCCGGCGGCGGCATCATCTCCGGGATCGGCTACATCGCCGGGGTGCGCTGCCTGGTTACCGCCAGCAACAGCGCGATCAAGGGCGGCACCATCTCCCCCACCGGCCTGAAGAAGACCCTGCGCCTGCAGCAGGTGGCCTTCGAGAACAAGCTGCCGGTGGTGGCGCTGACCGAAAGCGGCGGCGCCAACCTCAACTACGCCGCCGACATCTTCGTCGAAGGCGCGCGCGGCTTCGCCAACCAGGCGCGCATGTCGGCCATGGGCCTGCCGCAGATCACCGTGGTGCACGGTTCCAGCACCGCCGGCGGCGCCTACCAGCCCGGGCTGTCGGACTATGTGGTGGTGGTGCGCGGCAAGGCCAAGATGTTCCTCGCCGGCCCGCCGCTGCTCAAGGCCGCCACCGGCGAGGTGGCGACGGACGAGGAACTGGGCGGCGCCGAGATGCACGCCCAGGTTGCTGGCACCGCCGAATACCTGGCCGAGAACGACGCCGACGGCGTGCGCATCGCCCGCGAGATCCTCGCCATGCTGCCGTGGAACGCCCAGCTGCCGGCGCGCCCGGCCAAGACCTGGCGCGAGCCGCTGTACCCGGCCCACGAACTGCTGGGCATCGTCCCGGCGGACGCCAAGAAGCCCTACGACGTGCGCGAGATCATCGCCCGCCTGGCCGATGGCTCGGAGTTCCTCGACTTCAAGAACGAGTTCGACAGCCAGACCGTTTGCGGCCACCTGCAGATCGAGGGCCAGCGCTGCGGCCTGATCGGCAACAACGGCCCGATCACCCCGCGCGGCGCGGCCAAGGCGGCGCAGTTCATCCAGCTGTGCGACCAGAGCAACACGCCGATCCTGTTCTTCCACAACACCACCGGCTTCATGGTCGGCACCGAGTCGGAACAGCTCGGCGTGATCAAGCACGGCTCGAAAATGATCCAGGCGGTGGCCAACGCCCGCGTGCCCAAGCTCACCATCGTCGTCGGCGGCTCCTATGGCGCCGGCAACTACGCCATGTGCGGCCGTGGCCTGGACCCGCGCTTCATCTTCGCCTGGCCCAACAGCCGCACCGCGGTGATGGGCGGCGCCCAGGCCGGCAAGGTGCTGCGCATCGTCACCGAGGAAAAACACGCCAAGGAGGGCAAGGAAGCCGACCCGAAGATGCTCGACATGCTCGAACAGGTCACCGCGCAGAAGCTCGACAGCCAGTCCACCGCGCTGTACGGCACCGCCAGCCTGTGGGACGACGGTCTCATCGACCCGCGCGATACCCGCAAGCTGCTCGGCTACCTGCTGGACATCTGCGCCGAGGCCGAGGCGCGCCCCCTGAAATCCACCACCTTTGGCGTGGCCCGCTTCTAAGCGCCGCTCCCGAACCCGATCGACGGTGCGCCGGGCGCACCCCACCAGGAGAACAACAACAATGATCTTCACCCAGGAACACGAAGAACTCCGCCGCACCGTACGCAATTTCGTCGACAGGGAGATCAACCCCCATGTCGAGCAGTGGGAGCGTGAAGGCCGCTTCCCCATCCATGACATCTTCAAGAAGGCCGGCGACCTGGGCCTGCTGGGCATCTCCAAGCCGGAGAAATTCGGCGGCATGGGCCTGGACTACAGCTACTCCATCGTCGCCGCCGAAGAGTTCGGCACCATCATCTGCGGTGGCATCCCCATGTCCATCGGCGTGCAGACCGACATGTGCACCCCGGCCCTGGCCCGCTTCGGCTCCGATGACCTGCGCAACGAATTCCTCCGCCCCGCCATCAGCGGCGACATGGTCGGCTGCATCGGCGTTTCCGAGGTCGGCGCCGGCTCCGACGTTGCCGGGCTCAAGACCACCGCCCGCAAGGACGGCGACGACTACGTGATCAACGGCAGCAAGATGTGGATCACCAACTCGCCCTCGGCGGACTTCATCTGCCTGCTGGCCAACACCTCGGACGACAAGCCCCACGTCAACAAATCGCTGATCGTGGTGCCGATGAAGACCCCGGGCATCAGCGTCAGCCCGCACCTGGACAAGCTCGGCATGCGCAGCTCGGAGACCGCCCAGGTGTTCTTCGACAACGTGCGCGTGCCCCAGCGCTACCGCATCGGCCACGAAGGCGCCGGCTTCATGATGCAGATGCTGCAGTTCCAGGAGGAACGCCTGTTCGGCGCGGCCAACATGATCAAGGGCCTGGAGCACTGCGTCGACGCCACGATCGAGTACTGCAAGGAGCGCAAGACCTTCGGTACCCCGCTGATCGACAACCAGGTCATTCACTTCCGCATGGCCGAGCTGAGCACCGAGATCGAAGCCCTGCGCGCCCTGGTCTACCAGGCCACCGAGCTCTACGTCAGCGGCAAGGACGTGACCAAGCTGGCCTCCATGGCCAAGCTCAAGGCCGGCCGCCTGGGCCGCGAAGTCAGCGACGCCTGCCTGCAGTACTGGGGCGGCATGGGCTTCATGTGGGACAACCCGGTCTCCCGCGCCTACCGCGACGTGCGCCTGGTGAGCATCGGCGGCGGCGCCGACGAGATCATGCTCGGCATCATCTGCAAGCTGATGGGCATCCTGCCCGGCAAAAAGAAAGGCTGATAGCGGACCGTCCGCTGGGCGCACCCGCGCCCAGCGCCCTGACCCAAGCATGATGAGGAAGCCGGCATGAGCGACCTGCCGAACTGCGAAACCCTGCTGCTGGAGCCCGCCGCCGGCGTGCTGCACATCACCCTCAACCGCCCGGACAGCCGCAACGCCATGAGCCTGGCCATGGTCGGCGAACTGCGTGCGGTGCTGGCCGCGGTGCGCGATGACCGCAGCGTGCGCGCCCTGGTGCTGCGCGGTGCCGACGGGCACTTCTGCGCCGGCGGCGACATCAAGGACATGGCCTCGGCGCGCGCCGCCGGGGCCGATGCCTACCGCCAACTGAACCGCGCCTTCGGCAGCCTGCTGGAAGAGGCCCAGGCCACGCCCCAGGTGGTGGTCGCGGTGCTGGAAGGCGCGGTGCTGGGCGGCGGTTTCGGCCTGGCGTGCATCTCCGATATCGCCATCGCCCACCAGGGCGCGCAGTTCGGCCTGCCGGAAACCGGCCTGGGCATTCTGCCGGCGCAGATCGCCCCCTTCGTGGTGAAACGCATCGGCCTGACCCAGGCCCGCCGCCTGGCTCTCACCGCCGCCCGCTTCGACGGTGCCGAGGCCCTGCGCCTGGGCCTGGTGCACTTCGCCGAGGCCGATGACGCGGCGGTGGACGCGCGCCTGACCGCCACCCTGGAACAGGTTCGTCGCTGCGCCCCCGGCGCCAACGCCCGCACCAAGGCCTTGCTGCTGGCCACCGGCGAGCGCGAGCTGGGTGCCCTGCTGGACGATGCCGCCGGCTGGTTCGCCGAGGCGGTGACCGGCGCGGAAGGCGCCGAGGGCACCATGGCCTTCGTGCAGAAACGCAAACCCAACTGGGCGCAATGAGCGCACATCCCGAGTACGGCAGGAGCAGCCAACGATGCCCAGCTTCAACAAGATCCTGATCGCCAACCGCGGTGAAATCGCCTGCCGGGTGATGCGCACCGCGCAGCAGCTCGGCTACCGCACCGTTGCGGTCTACAGCGAGGCCGACAGCGAGGCGCGCCACGTGCAACTGGCCGACGAGGCCGTGTGCATCGGCCCGGCCCAGGTCGCCCAGTCCTACCTCAGCATCGAGGCGATCATCGCCGCGGCACGGCGCACCGGTGCCGACGCGGTGCACCCCGGCTACGGCTTCCTCTCCGAGAACGCCGAGTTCGCCCGGGCCTGCGAGGCCGCCGGCATCGTCTTCATCGGCCCCACGGTGGAGGCCATCCACCTGATGGGCAGCAAGCGCCTGTCGAAGATCGCCATGCTCGACGCCCAAGTGCCCTGCATCCCGGGCTACGAAGGCGCCGAGCAGGACGACGCGACCCTGGCCCGCGAAGCCGAGCGCATCGGCTACCCGCTGATGATCAAGGCCAGCGCCGGTGGTGGCGGCCGTGGCATGCGCCTGGTGCACGAGGCCGCCGAGCTGGCCGCGCAGATCCGCACCGCGCGCTCCGAAGCGCAGAACGCCTTCGGCTCCGGCGAGCTGATTCTCGAACGTGCAGTGATCCGCCCGCGCCATGTAGAGATCCAGGTCTTCGGCGACCAGCACGGCAACATCGTCTACCTCGGCGAGCGTGACTGCTCGGTGCAGCGCCGCCACCAGAAGGTGGTGGAGGAAGCGCCCTGCCCGGTGATGACCCCGGAGCTGCGCCGGGCCATGGGCGAGGCCGCGGTGAAGGCCGCGCGCACGGTGAACTACGTCGGTGCCGGCACCGTGGAATTCCTCCTCGATGCCTGCGGCGACTTCTACTTCCTGGAGATGAACACCCGCCTGCAGGTGGAACACCCGGTGACCGAGCTGATCACCGGGCAGGACCTGGTGGCCTGGCAGATCCGCGTGGCCGAGGGGCAGCCGCTGCCGCTGGCGCAGGACGAGATCCGCCTCGACGGCCACGCCATGGAAGTGCGCCTCTACGCCGAGGACCCGGCCAGCAACTTCCTTCCGCAGACCGGCGAGGTGCTGCGCTGGGAGCCGTCCGAACTGCCCGGCATCCGCATCGACCACGGCCTGGTGGAAGGCCAGCCGGTAACGCCCTTCTACGACCCGATGCTGGCCAAGGTGATCGCCTGGGGCGCCACCCGCGACGAAGCCCGGCGCAAGCTGGTGCGCGCCGTGGAGGATTGCGTGCTGCTGGGCGTCAACGGCAACCAGCGTTTTCTCGCCAACCTGCTGGCGCACCCCGAGTTCGCCGCCGGCCATGCCACCACCGCCTTCATCGGCGAACACTTCAGCGACGACCCGAGCCTGCGCGCCCATGCGCCCAGCGCCACGGAGCTGGCCACCGCCGCCGCCCTGCTCTACCAGGCCTCGGCCGAATCCCGTGCCCACCAGGCTGGCCTCGCCGGCTGGCGCAGCGCCGGTAGCGCGCCCTGGCGCTTCGTGCTGCGCCATGGCGAGCAGAAGCTGGCGGTGGAGCTGAGCGTGCTGGAAGCCGGTGTGCGCCCGCGCCTGCAGGCACGCGTCGGTGACAGCGATGTGGCCATCGCCCTGCTGCGCGCCGATGGCCGCTGGGCCACCCTGGAACTGGACGGCGTGCGCCGCCGCGTGGCCTACCATCACTCCGCCGGGCGTCTGTGGCTCTATGGCCAGCACGGCAACCTGGAACTGCTCGACGTCACCCACGAACCCGCCGGTGGCCTGAACGCCGCCAGCTCGGGCACGGTAAAGGCCCCCATGGACGGCGCCATCGTCGACGTGCTGGTGGGCGAAGGCGAACGCGTCGCCAAGGGCCAACTGCTGGTGGTGCTGGAGGCGATGAAGATGGAACACCCGCTCAAGGCCGGCATCGACGGCGTCATCCGTCGGGTGCAGGTCACCGCTGGCGACCAGGTGAAGAACCGCCAGGTGTTGGTGGAAGTGGAAGAGCAGTTGGAAGCTTGAAAAGCAGCTGGAAGCTGGAAGCTTGAAGCCTGAAGCTGGAAGACAAGAGCAGGCGGGTGCGGGCTTCTAGCTTCTAGCTTCCAGCTTCCAGCTTCCAGCTACGACCCAATAACAAGGAGAAGATCATGTCGCTATCTGCCAAAACCCTGTTCATCACCGGCGCCAGCCGGGGCATCGGCCGTGAGATCGCACTGCGCGCGGCGGCCGATGGCGCCAATATCGTCATCGCGGCGAAGAGCGCCGAGCCCCATGCCAAGCTGCCGGGCACCATCTTCAGCGTTGCCGAGGAAGTGGAGGCCGCCGGTGGCAAGGCCCTGGCCCTGCAGCTGGACGTGCGCAACGAGGCCGCCGTGCGGGACGCCATGGCCCAGGCCGCCGAGCATTTCGGCGGCATCGATGCGCTGGTGAACAACGCCGGGGCCATCAAGCTGGTGGGGGTCGAGCACCTGGAGCCCAAGCGCTTCGACCTGCTGTACCAGATCAATACCCGCGCGGTGATGGTTTGCAGCCAGGCCGCCCTGCCCTTCCTGAAGAAGAGCGCGGCGGGGCACATCCTCAACCTGTCGCCGCCCCTCAACCTGGCGCCCAAGTGGTTCGCCCAGCACGGCCCCTACACCGTCACCAAATACGGCATGAGCATGCTCACCCTGGGCATGAGCGAGGAGTTCAAGAAGTACGGCATCAGCGTCAACTCGCTGTGGCCGCAAACCATGATCGCCACCGCCGCCATCGAGTTCGAGCTGGGCAGCCGTGACGCCTTCAAGCGCTCGCGCACCCCGGCGATCATGGCCGACGCCGCCTACGCCATCCTCTCCAGCACCGGCCGCAGCATCACCGGGCGCCTGCTGATCGACGAGGAAATCCTCCGCGAGCAGGGCCAGACCGAGTTCGAGCACTACCGCTTCGACCCCGAGGGCGGCAGCCTGGTGCCGGACCTGTTCCTCGACTGATCGCCCCTCCCGGGCTGAAGCCCGGGCTACGCCCGTACCCACGCAGTGTTTCCGCGCCGGTACGGGCGCCCTCTATTTGCCCATCTGCCCGCCCTTCCCCGCGCCACGGTCATACCGTTTTGCCCGAACGGCTTCTACAGTCGTGAAAGCGCCATTGCCTGCCCACAACAACGACAAAGTGCGAGAGCCATGACCCAGGCCGATCTGATTTCCCCGTTCCGCTTTCTCGCCCGCCTGCCGGGCAACCTGCCACGTGTACCGCGCATGCTGCTGGGCCTGTACTACACCGGCATCCGCAACCGCGAGAAAACGCTGTCGCTGGGCTGGGCGCTGGAACGCGCCGCGCAGAAATTCCCCCAGCGCCCGGCGGTGATCGACGAGACCCGCCGCCTGACCTACACCGAGTTCAACGCCTGGGCCAACCGCCTGGCCCACGCGCTCAAGTCCGAGGGCGTGGCCCACGGCAAGGTGGTGGCGGTGATGCTGGAGAACCGCATCGAGGTGCTGGCGGTGCTGGCGGCCCTGGCCAAGCTCGGCGCCATCGCCGCGCTGGTCAACACCACCCAGCGCGGCAAGGTGCTGGCCCACAGCCTGACCCTGGTCAAGGCCAGCCACTACGTGGTGGGCGAGGAGCTGCGGGATGCCTTCGAGGAAGTCGAGGAGGAGCTGGGCAACAGCGCCGGGCACCGCTACTGGATAGCCGACGCCGACACCCGCCGCGACCCGGGCCAGGCCCCACGGGGCTGGGCCAACCTGATGCGCCTGGCCGGCGAGCACAGCGCCGACAACCCGGTGGAAACCGCCAAGGTGCGCCTCAAGGACCCGTGCTTCTACATCTACACCTCGGGCACCACGGGGCTGCCCAAGGCGTCGATCCTCAGCCACGGCAAGTGGATCAAGGCCTATGGCGGCTTCGGCCATTCCGGCCTGGGACTGAAGGACACCGACGTCTTCTACCTGACCCTGCCCTGCTACCACAACAACGCGGTGACCGTGAGCTGGGCCTCGGTACTGGCCGGGGGCGCCGCCATCGCCCTGCGCCGCAAATTCTCCGCCAGCAGCTTCTGGAAGGATGTGGCGTACTACCAGGCCACCTGCTTCGGCTACATCGGCGAGCTGTGCCGCTACCTGCTCAACCAGCCGCCGAGCCCGGAGGAGCGCGACAACACCCTCACCTGCATGATCGGCAACGGCCTGCGCCCGGCCATCTGGGCCGAGTTCAAGGAGCGTTTCGGCATCGAGCGCATCACCGAGTTCTATGCCTCCAGCGAAGGCAACATCGGCTTCACCAATGTGTTCAACTTCGACAACACCGTGGGCTTCTCCCCGGCCACCTACGCCATCGTGCGCTACGACCTAGAAAGCGACCGCCCGGTGCGTGACCACAAGGGCTACCTGGAGAAGGTCGCCACCGGCGAGCCGGGCCTGCTGATCAGCGAGATCAGCCCCAAGTGGCCGTTCGACGGCTACACCGACCCGGCCAAGAGCGAGTCGGTGATCCTGCGGGACGTGTTCAAGAAGGGCGACGCCTGGTTCAACACCGGCGACCTGATGCGCGACATCGGCTGCAAGCACGCGCAGTTCGTCGACCGCCTCGGCGACACCTTCCGCTGGAAGGGCGAGAACGTCTCCACCACCGAGGTGGAAAGCGTGCTGGGCGCCTTCGGCGGCGTGGAGGATGCGGTGGTCTATGGGGTGGAGATTCCCGGCACCAACGGCCGCTGCGGCATGGCTGCGCTGCGCCTGGGCAGCGGGGCTGAGCTGGACGCCCAGGCGGTGGCCGAGCACCTGGACCGCGAGCTGCCGCCTTATGCGGCCCCGCTGTTCATCCGCCTGCTGGCGGAGATCGAGACCACCGGCACCTTCAAGTACAAGAAGACCGACCTGAAGAAGAGCGGCTTCGATCCGGGCCAGATCAGCGAGCCGCTGTTCGTGCGCCTGCCCGGCGAAACCGCCTTCCGCCCGCTGGACAACACGCTGCACCAGGCGATCCAGAGTGGGGAATACCGCTTCTGAGCGGCCCTTGCACGCGGGGTTGGTCGTCAGGCACGCCTCGTGGGGGCGAATTCATTCGCGATGGAATACCCGGCGACTCGCCGCCCTGTGCCGGCTGCAGGTCTTTCGCGGCTGAAGCCGCTCCCACAGGGAGAGCCCGCCGCAAGAGCGGACATGGCGGTGTTGGGCCTCGCTGCGCTCAGCGCCAACCTACGGCACCGCGCCCAACCCGAACCACAGTGCCAACCGGCGGGGTGGATGACGCTCTGTTCATCCACCAAGCGTTCTTGCAGCAAGCACCGGCGCCGGCCTCGTGGGAGCGAATTCATTGGCTCTGTCTGCGTTAAGTGTTGCTAGAGGATTTGAGTCCAGCTGATTGCCGAGCTCTGGTGATGTTTCTGGTTTCGGCCACCCGGGCGAGTCCCTTTTTTCAATCGTCGGGATGCCGAACCACAAAAAAGGAACCAAAAACGCTTGCCCCATCATCCGGCCCCGGCTTCGCCGGGGTTCCCTCACTCCATCGCCGTTACTCGCTACGCTCGCCCTTCGGGCCGCACTGAAGTGCGTTCGCCGCAAGCGTCGTCTGGGGGCCGGCGCGATGGGCCATCCATGGCCTGGCGCGCCTCTCGCGGCATCCATGCCGCTCGTCCCCCGGCGCAACGACTGCGTTCTGCCTCCTGGAGGGGCGTTGGCTGCTGCTCCAACTTTCTTCGTCCAGCGCATTGCCACGTGGTGCGCACAGGCATTCGTAGGATGGGTAGAGCGGAGCGAAACCCATGCGGTGGAGGTGGCACGAATCCTTGGGCGCCCGGAAAGCACCGTGCTTGAGCGCTTGCATTAAAACCACAACAGCTAACGCAGACAGAGCCAATTCATTCGCGATGGAATACCCGGCGACTCGCCGCCCTGTGCCGGCTGCAGGTCTTTCGCGGCTGAAGCCGCTCCCACAGGGAGAGCCCGCCGCGAGACCGGACATGGCGGTGTTGGGCCTCGCTGCGCTCGGCGCCAACCTACGGCACCGCGCCCAACCCGAACCACGGTGCCAACCGGAGAGTGCGGTTACCCCGTTACTGCTTGAACTCGAACTGCAGTTCCGCCCCTTCCACCGAGCGCCAGTAGTCGTCTTCCTTCTCGTTGGTGAGCAGTTTGCCGTTGAGCTGGAAGGGGCCTTCGGTGGGCGCCTTCTCGGTGAACATCGGCGGCAGCAAGGGCTCTTCGGCCTTGCGCTCCTCCACGATCTCGGGCTCGAGTTTGTCCACCAGGTGCTTGGGCAGGCGCAGGTCGAGCTTGGCCTTGGGCAGTTCGGTCTTTTCCGGCTTGCGTGCATTGCCGGCTGGGCTGGTGGCCGGCTGGGCCGCCTTGGCGACGGGCTTGGCGTCCGCCTTCGGTTTGGCTTCGGCCTTGGCTTCTGGTTTGGCTGCGGGCTTCTGTTCGGTCTTGGCGGTGGGCTTGGGCGTTTCGCTCGCCACCTTGGGGGCCTCGCTGGCCGGTTTGGCCGCTGGTGCCTCCTTGGCCGGGGCGGCGGGCGCCGGCTTCTCGGCCTGGGTCACCGGCGGTGGGCTGGCGGGGGGCTTCTGCGGTGGCGGTGCTTCCTGCTCACAGCCGGCGAGCAGGCCGAGGAACAGCAATAAAGCGAATGGAAAACGGGTCATGGGCAGTGTGCAAGGCAAGGCATGAAGAGCCATGCTCGCCCCTCACTCCCGACCTGGCAACCCCGAACCCGGGAACTTGCCAAAGCTTTACACCCCTTCCCGACCGGTAAAGACCGCCCAGATCAACAGGCCGAAGGCCAGGGTGTGGATCAGGCTGCCGAGCAGGTTGATGGCGGCGTAGAAGTACATGGGCTCCGCGTCGGGCCAGATATCGAAGGCCAGGATCGGGATCAGCGCGTGCAGGGCGATGGTCATGCCCTGCCACACCAGCAGGATCAGCATGCTGGCCAGGCACAGGCCGGCGGCGCGGGGCTGGGCGCGCCAGTAGCGGGCAGACAGGGCGCACCCCAGCAGCCAGACCACCACCAAGGGCACCAGGCCGATGGAGGTGAATAGCGAGAGGATGGCGGAGGGGCTATCGGTCATGGGGTTCTCCAGGGGTCGAGGTGGGTGGAATCCAGGTGCTGCCAGAGGTCGATGCGCTCCCGCTCCGACTCGGACAGCCAGAGCGGCCCTTGGTGCCGCAAGGGTTCCGCTCGCAGCGCCAGCAGTTCATCGAGGCTGAAACGGCGCGACTCGCCGTCGTCGCCCTCCACTTCGTAGGCGTAGGCATGGACGCGCATGCGCAGGCCCTCGGCATCGAAGCCTTCGAAGCGCGGCATAAGACCGATGGGATCGGCGCAGCGGTGCAGGCGGTGTTCGTGGGTATCCAGCACCAGCAGGTGCCAGAGCGGATAGCTGCCGGCCCGTGGATCGTGGAATTCGCCGAAGCGGGTCAGCGCCAGGTAGCGGCCATCGGCCGACCAGATCATCGCCGGGCCCAGGTCGGCGACCGCGCAGCCGGAGGCCGTGAGCAGGCAACCGCCCAGGCGTGGCTCCTGCTCACGCAGGTAGCTGTCGGCGAAGCGGCTTTCGCAGCCGAACAGCCAGGCGGCATCCGCGCCGCCAGGCGCAGGCAGGACGAAATCCCCCTGCGCGTTGGCAACCGGCGGGCACTCGGCCAGGCGCCAGGCCGGCAACAGGCGCAGCGCGTCGGGGTCGACTGCCACCCGCGCCACCTCGTAATAGAGGCGCTCGCCACCAGCGGCCATGAAGGGGGCGGCCCGCTGTGCGTCCGGGGCCGACTCGGTGAAGCGCTGCAGAGGGCCGGATTCGTGCCCTTCGGGCAGGCGCCCGAGGACATGGGCGAGGCTGACGACACCCTCGTGGAAGTCATGCAGCCGGGCGATCAGCAAGGGTTGCTCCAGCACCCGCAGGCGGCGCTCGCGGATATCCGCCACCACCAGGCGATGGGGCACGGCCGAAGCCTCGGCGAACGTCACCAGGGCCAGGTAGCGGCCACAATCGGAGACGCGGTGGTCCAGGCACCATTCACCGTCGAGCCGCCAGTCACCGATGCGGCAGGCGAAGGCGCCCTGGCGGCCGTCCGCGCCGTCGCGCAACCAGTCCAGGTAGGGCTCGACGCCATTGGCCAGGGCCTGCAGCTTCAGGCTGGCGCCGGTGCGCCCCGCGCCGTCCAGCGATACGCCGAGGCTCAGCTGTGTCAGGCGGTGCTCGCCGGCCAGGGCGCGGCCCTGCTCATCGAAGCCGGCCAGGGTCTCGCTGTCGCTGTGGATGCTGTAGAGGCCGTAGCCGAAGCCGAGGCGGTCGGTGCCGGCGAAGTCGAGATAGGCGGCGCGCCACATCTGCTGCCCGTCGATACGCAGCGGTGCGCCCAGGTTGAGGCGCGGCTCGCCGTCCAGGGCCTGCCAGGGCTCCTCCAGCTGACGCCAGCCGGCCCCCTCCTCCCACAACCAGCAGTCGTTACTCCAGCCCCGCTCCAGCTCGGCGGTCGGGCGCGCACGGCACACCAGGGCACGGCCATCGTCGCGCCAGATCACCGCTTCGCCGTCCGCCAGCAGCAGGCCGCTGGGCTGATCGTCGAGCCACAGCTCGCAGGCGGGGTTGGCCAGGGGGGCGAGCGGGTTGTCCAGTTCGCGCAGGCTGGCCGGCAGGTACGGCAAGCCCCGCAGGCGGTGCGCGCCGGCGGGAGCGGGAAAGTCACGGGTGACAGGCAGGCGCTCGACCCAGGCCGGGCTGAGCCAAAGGTCGCCGAGTGCGACGAAGTCTTCGCTCTGGGCGCTGGCCAGCAACTCATCGAGGCGCACCTCGCGGGCCTGGTTGGCCACCAGCGGACTGTGGCGGCCGCGCAGCACCTCGCCATCGAAGGCATCCAGCTCCCAGAACTGCTGGCCGTTGGCGCATTGGTACAAGCGGCGCAACTGGCGGTCGAAGATCACCAGGCCCCATTCGCCCCGCGAGGGGATGGGCGCGGCAAGGTAACGGCCGTCACTGGAGAAGCACAGCGAGCTGCCCAGCCCCTCCAGCACCACGCCGTCGGGCAGCAGGTGGTCGCAGAAGGCGGGCCCGCCCATGGCGATTTCACTCCAGTTGAAGCTGTGCACCGGCTGGCCCTCGGGCGTGAGCAGTGGGCCGCTGCTGCCCCAGGCGTTGGCCCCCGGCGCAGGCGCGGGCTCGGCGATACCCAGGCGGCGCTCCCAGGCGGCCAGCGCGGCGAGGCCGCAGAACACCGCGACTATGCCGGCGAAGATGCCCCAGTAGCCGGGTAGCGCGCGACCGACGCCAATGCCCAGGCCGATCATGGCGCAGGACAGCTGCGGGCTGAGGCGCCGCGCCAGGGTCATGCGCCCCAGATGCGCGGCGAGGCCCACGACCAGGACGAACAGCGCCACCAGGGCGGCCGACAACGGCAGGGGCAGCCAGGCGCAGATGACGATGGGCAGGAGGGTCAGCGCCAGCTGCACCAACAGCTCCAGCAGCAGGCGGCCGAAGCTTTTGTCGTCAGGCTCGGTGGATGGGATGGACAATCGCGCGCTCCTTGCGCCGCTCGCGGCCCCGGCGGTTCAGCACCGCCGGGGCCGGATCAGCGGCGTTTCCCGAGCCGAGCCAGCTCGGCCTCGATATCCAGTTGCGGGTTGGCTTCACGCAGACGCGCCAGCAACGCGTCGGCGGCCTGGGTATCGCCCTTCTCACGCAGTTGCAGCAGCTCTTCGAGTTGCTCCACCAGGGTGGCTTCCTTGGCCTTGCCCGGTGCCATGCGCGGCTTGGCGGCCAGGGCGGAGGCTTCGGCCTTCATGGTTTCGACGGCCTGCTCGCGCACTTCGGCCTGGTCGGACAGGGCATCCACCGGAGCCTGGCGCTCGGCCTCTTCAGCCAGGCGCGAGGCCGCCATCTTCTTCGCCTCGCGGGCCATCTGCGGTGCCTCGGCCGGCGCCGGAGCGGCGTAGGCCTGGATGGTGGGTTCCGGGGCACTCTCCATGCTCCCGGCCACGGCGGTGTCGCCGGCCGCGACGCTGGAGCGGGCGATCGGTGCAGCCGCGGGCGCGGCGGGCACGATGGGCGCCGGCATCATCATCGCCGCCGGGGCCGGGGCGCTGTTGCCGTAGTCGAGGTCAGGGCGGTCGAGGTTGCGCCAGGTGAGGCTGACACCGATGCCCAGGCAGGCCAGGCCAGCGAAGGCCACCGACCAGCGCTGGCGACCACCGGGGCCGAACAGCCAGGCATGCAGGCGCTCAGCCAGGCTCGGCGTGGCGGGACGCACGGCGGCACGCGCCGCGGCGAGGATGCGCGCATCCAGTTCGGCGGACGGTTCGCCCCCTTCATGGGCACGGAAGTGGGCGAGCATCTGCTGCTCCAGCCCTTCCGGCTTGCGTGGGTCCTGGTTCATGTGGATACCTCCTCGGTGGCGGCCGGATCGGCCAGCAACCGACGTAGCTTCTGCATCGCGTAGCGCAGGCGGCTCTTCACCGTCTCGGCGGGCGTGCGGGTCATCTCGGCGATCTCATGCACTTCGAGGTCGCCATGGGCGCGCAGCAGGAACACCTCGCGCTGCTCGCCGGGCAGCTCTTCCAGGGCGGCCTGCAGGCGCTGGCGGTCGCGACTGAGGCTGAGCTGCTCCGCCGGGTCCTCGCTGCTGCCAGGCAGGGCGTCGCCATGGGCCTGTTCGTCGAATTCCTCGACACGCCCGTTCAGCCGCCCGTGCTTGCGCCAATGGTCGATCAGGCGGTTGCGGGCGATCTGGTAGAGCCAGGTCTTGAAGGCCACCTGCTCGCGCTGCTCGGTGGCGCTGCGGATCAGGTTCAGCCAGGTTTCCTGGAAGATCTCCTCGGCCAGGCTGGCGTCGCCGCACAGCCCGCAGAGAAAACGGTAGAGGCCGAGGCGATGGCGTGCGTAGAGCACGCCAAAGGCCTCGGCATCGCCGTGTCGGTAGCGCCGCAGCAGGGCGGCGTCGTCATCCGTGATGGGTTCGCTCAAGTCACTCGATCCGTGCCTGTGAAGGAGTTGGATTTTGCAGACTTTGTGCGAGTTCGACCAGTTGCACGAACTCACCGCGCAGGCCGAAGCGGTCTTCACCCTTGGCGCCCCGGGCCAGCGTGGCGCTGTCGGCGAGGGAGAAGCTGCCGGTGTATTGCCCACCCTTGAGCTGCTGGGCGAAGGCGGCCACTGCCGTGGCGAAGCGCAGGTCTTCGCTGGCGTCCTTCAGGGCCGGCACGTCACTGGCGGCGATGGGGCGTTCCAGCAGCTTGCTCTGCTCGCTGCCCGGCGCCTTGTAGCGGATGCGCAGCCAGGCCAGTTCGGAGGATTTGCCATCGGCCTTCTGCGCCTGCTGGTAGCGCAGCGGCTCCAGCCAGCCCTTGCCGCCGACCGGGACGATTTCGTAGAGCGCGGTGACGGTGTGGCCCGCGCCGATCTCGCCGGCATCGACCTTGTCGTTGCTGAAGTCTTCGCGCTTGAGGGCGCGGTTCTCGTAGCCCAGCAGGCGGTATTCGCTGACCTGGGCGGGGTTGAACTCGACCTGCAGCTTGACGTCCTTGGCCACCACCTTGAGGGTCGAGCTGAGCTGGTCCACCAGCACCTTGCGCGCCTCGCGCAGGCTGTCGATGTAGGCGTAGTTGCCGTCGCCGGCATCGGCCAGTTGCTCCATCAGCTGTTCGTTGTAGTTGTCGGTGCCGAAGCCCAGGGTGGTCAGCGAGACCCCGCCCTTGCGCTTCTCGGCGGCCAGTTGCTTGAGGCTTTCGAAGTCGCTGATGCCGACGTTGAAGTCGCCGTCGGTGGCCAGCAGGATGCGGTTGATGCCGTTCTTCAGCAGGCCCTTCTGCGCTTCGGCATAGGCCATCTGGATACCGGACTCGCCCGCCGTGGAGCCGCCCGCGGCGAGCTGGTCGATGGCGGCGCGGATCTTCGCCTTGTCGCTGCCGGGGGTGGATTCGAGCACCACGCGGGCCTCGCCGGCGTAGGTGACCAGGGAGACGCGGTCTTCGGCGCGCAGCTGGTCCACCAGCAGCTTGAGGGTGCCCTGGACCATGGGCAGGCCGTCGCGGCGGTCCATGGAGCCGGAGACGTCCACCAGGAACACCAGGTTGGCCGGCGGCAGTTGCTCGACCTGGGTGTCGGAGGCCTTGATGGCGATGCGCAGCAGGCGCGCCTCGGGGTTCCAGGGCGAACGCGCCAGCTCGGTGCCGATGCCGAAGGGCACGTCACCCTGGGGCAGCGGGTAGGCATAGGGGAAGTAATTGACCAGTTCTTCCAGGCGCACCGCGTCCTTGGGCGGCAGTTGCCCGTCGTTGAGGAAGCGGCGGACGTTGGCGTAGCCGCCGGTGTCGACGTCGATGCTGAAGGTGGAGACCGGGTCGCTGGTTACGGCATGGATGGGGTTGTCGGCCAGGTGCGCGTACTGCTCACGGCCCTCGTCACGGTAGCCGGTGGCCAGGGCGTCGCTCATGGGCGCGGGGGCCACGGGCATGACCATCGACCCTGCCACCGCGATGGGGGCCGAGCGCTTGGCTACCGCAGCAGGGGCATAGGCGGCGTTCGGCTCGGCGGCGGGCTTGGCCAGCTCCTGCAGGCGCGCGTCATCGCTGTTGGCGCTCAGCGAGCCAGTGACTTCGGCTTCGGTTTCGACCTTGGCCTTGGTCTCGCTCGCACCCGGCGTGGTGCCGGATTCATGGCCCTGGCAGGCGGCCAGGGCGAGCAGCAGGCCGGCGGCGAAACCGGCGGCGAGGGGTTGGCGGAGCAGTGCGGCGGGGGTGGTCATGGCGTGTCTCCTGGGGACGGAATGTCCATACGCACCAGTAGACGGAGGCGCCGATCAGGTCGGGTTAAGGGGGAGTGAAATTATTTGGGGCGGGGCGTGGACCGTGGGAGCGAATTCATTCGCGATGATCGCCGTGCCCGGCCATCGCGGTTGAAACCGCTGCCAAAATCGGAGCACCACCGACCGGAGTAGCCCGGGCTTCAGCCCGGGGCCGGCCGGCATCAGAAGTAGCTGCCGGCCTCCTGGCACAGCTGCTTGGCGAGCATGCCGAGGGTCATGATGGCGCGCTCGGCTTCGCGGTTCCACGGGATGCCGCAGTTGAGCCGCACGCAGTGGTTGAACTGCTCGGTGTTACTGAAGATTAGCCCCGGCGCGATGCTGATGCCCTGCTGCAGCGCGCGGACGTGCAGGTCCTTGGTGTTGACCTTGGCCGGCAGGCTGATCCACAGGATGAAACCGCCATTGGGCCGGCTCATCTGCGTGCCTTCGGGGAAGTACTGCTGCACCCCCAGCTGGAAGGCGGTGAGGTTCTTGCGGTACTCCTGGCGGATGTAGCGCAGGTGTCGGTCGTAGCCGCCGTTCTCCAGGTAGGCGGCGACGCCCATCTGGGTGACGCTGCACGCGGAGTGGGTGCTGAAGGTTTGCAGGCGCTGGATTTCCTCCTGGTACTTGCCGGCGATGATCCAGCCGATGCGCACGCCCGGGGACAGCGTCTTGGAGAAGCTGGAGCAGTACACCACGCGCCCTTCGCGGTCGTGGGCCTTGAGCGCCTTGGAGGGGCCCTGCTCGAACATCAGCTCGCCATAGATATCGTCTTCGATGATCTGGATGTCGAAGTCCGACGCCAGGCGCAGCAGTTGCTTCTGGCGCTCCTCGGGAATGGTGCCACCCAGGGGGTTGCTCAGCCGCGAGGTGAGCACCAGCGCCTTGATCGGCCACTGGTTGGCGGCCAGTTGCAGGGCCTCCAGGCTGATGCCGGTGGTGGGGTCACTGGGGATCTCGATGACCTTGAGGCCGAGCAGGTCCGCCAATTGCAGCAGGCCGTAATAGGTGGGCGACTCGGCGGCGATCAGGTCGCCGGGGCGGGTCAGCACGCGCAGGCTCATCTGCAATGCATCCACGCAGCCATGGGTGATGACCACGTCGGTGGGGTTGACCACCACGCCGGCGTCGCGCATGCGGATCGCCACCTGGCGGCGCAGCGGCTCGAAGCCGGGGCTGAACATGTAGCTGAAGGCGCGCGGGCTGTGGAAGCGGGTGACCTTGGCCAGTTGCTGGTGCAGCGCACGGACCGGGAGGTAGTCCACATGGGGCACGGCGGCGCCCAGGGGGAACACGCCTTCACGGCGGGACTCGGTGAGCACCTGGTTGATGATGCTGGCGCGGGTGACCAGGCCCGGCCGCTCGACCCGGGCGATATCCGGGGTGGAAGCGGTCAGTGCCGGGGTCTGGTGCACGTAGAAGCCGGACTGTGGGCGCGCGCGGATCAGCCCCTGATCCTCCAGGTTGGCGTAGGCCTGCAGCACCGTGGCATGGCTGACATTGAGCTGCGAGCTCATCTTGCGTACCGAGGGCACGCGCTCGCCAGGCTGGTAGACACCACGGCGGATGTCTTCGGCCAGTTGCTGGGCGATGCGTTGATAGAGCAACAGATTGGTCATGGCGGCGGCACCTGGTTCACTGGACCGAAACAGTACCGGAGCAGTAACGAATTGCACCGGTACAGCACAGGAAATTGTGGGCCATACAGTGCGCTTTCGCCAGTGACTGTATCGCTTCAGTCCGCCGTGACTCCTCTACTGGGTGCAGCTGTACGGGCAATAAAAAACCCCGGGAGCCGAAGCCGCCGGGGTTCCTGGAACAGCGGGGATCAGCGGGGGGCGCCGAGCTTGCCCTTCTCGTCGGAGAACACGATCTCGACGCGACGGTTCTGCGCCCGGCCATGGGACGAGGCGTTCTCGGCCACCGGGAAGGCTTCACCGTAGCCGACCACTTCCATGCGCTTGGCGTCGATGCCGAGGTCGCTCAGGACATCCGCCACCGCCTGCGCGCGGTCACGGGACAGGGCGAGGTTCTCTTCGCGAACACCGCTGCTGTCGGTGTAACCCTCGATGCGCACCACGCGACGCGGGTTGATCTGGAGGAACTGCACCAGCTTGAGCACGGTGCGGTTGGCCGAGGCCTTGAGCTCGGCACGGCCGGTGTCGAAAAGCACGTCGCCCAGGGTCATCACCAGGCCACGGTCGGTTTCGGTGGCGGCCAGGGCGACCATCTGCTCTTCCATCCAGTCGCCCTGTTGCTGGGCGCTGAGCAGCTTGGCCTCGCGCAGGGCCAGTTGCAGGCGCTCCTGGTCGACTTGCAGCTTGGCGGCGCGCTCCTGGTTGAGGTTGAGCTCGCTGTGCTGGCTGGCGATCTCGCTGTAGCGCTCACTGAGGTAGGCGTAGTGCTCGACGTCCTGGTCGTTGCCCAGGTAGTTGGACAGGCGCTCGGCGCGGGCCAGGGATTCACCGGCGCGGATCACGTCCTTCGGTGCGCTGCGCAGCACGTCCGGATCTTCCTTGACCTTCTGGAACTGGATGCGGGCGGCGTCGAGGCTGTCTTCGGCACGCTGCGGGTTGGCGCAGCCGGCGAGCAGGCCGAGGCCCAGCAACAGGCCAGCGAGGGCGATACGAGGGTTCATTGCAGTTCCCCCAGTTGCTTGCGCAGACGGTTGATGCGGGCAGTGATGTCAGCGAGCTGGGCCTTGCTCTTGGCGGTCAGCACCTTGGATTCGGCCAGGCGCGCATCCAGCTCGGCCTGTTCGGCGAGGACGCGGGCGCGCTTGTAGTCCTGCTCCCCCATGTTCTTCTGCGCCAGGGCGAGCTTTTCTTCCGCCTGCTTCATTTCCGGGAGCTGCTCGCTGCTGGCACCCACGGCCCGGGCCTGGGCCACGGCCTGTTCGGTGAGGCGGAGCTGCTCCACGGGAGCGGGGTCATTGGCACAGCCGGCCAAGGCGAGGACAGCCAGGCCGATGGCCAGAATGCGTTGTTCGATCACGGAGATTTCCTAGGGTTTCGGAGCGCTGGCCGGCTGCAATTGCTGAGCTTTCCAACGCTCGAGATTGCGCTGCAAGAAGACTTGCGGGGCACCTGCGGCGGTCAATTCTGTCATTTTTTTTGCCAGTTGTCCGCGCAGCCAGGGGTCGTTGCAGGCCGAGTTGTGGGACAGCGTGAGGTACAGGCCCTCACTGGAGATCGGCGGCTCCAGGGCTTCGAGGTCATCGGCCATGCCGAGGGTGTCGGCCAGGGCGAGGCCTGGGTAATGCTCGTAGAGCACGTACTCGGTGCGCTCCAGCACGAGTTTCTGGTAGGCCTGGGTGAGGCTCGGCACTTCTTCGAGGGTGAGGTTCGCCTTGGCGAAGGCGTCGAAGGCCTGGCCGAAGCTGTTGTTCACCAGGGTGCCGCCGGTGTGGCCAAGCAGGTCTTGCCACTGGGTGTAGGGGAAGCCGTGGCCACGCTTGACCCAGACCACGCTGGGGGTATCGAGGAAGGCCGGGTGGACGTAGTCCATGGTTTCCAGCCGCGGCAGGGTGAGGAAGGCACCGGCGAGCAGGTCGACACGGCCGGTGCGCACCTCGTCCTGGGCGCGGGACCAGGGGCCGGTGTAGAGGATGTCGATCTTCAGCCCGAGTTCTTCGCCGATGCGCTTGAGCAGATCGGCATTGGCGCCGACCAGCAGCTTGGGGTTCTGCGGATCACGCCACAGGTACGGCGGGTACTCGGGATTGCCCGTGGCGACCAGGCGCTCGCACTTGCCGGCCGCATGACCCTGCCCCGACAGCGTGGCCAGGACCAGCAACAACGGAGCGATGAATGGGCGTATGTGCATCAGGAGCTTCCTGGACCGGACCTTGGTTTGGGCAATGCGCGCACGGCGCTGCATCTCTCTAGCGTCATGCTAGCTTAGGCGAACTGCAATAATTTTTTGCGATAAGGACGCGCCATGAAAAAACTGCTTATCGGACTTGTGATGTTGCTGGCAGCGCTGGCCGCCACCCTGTACTTCTCCCCTGCCGCCCTGATGGCCACGGCGCGCTTCGTGGAGTGCCAGCTGGCGGGGCTTTCCGCCCACAGCACGACAGTCGGCGACCTGGATATAGCCTATTACGAAGGCGGCCCGGCCAGCGGCGAGACTCTGGTCATGGTCCATGGCTTCGGTGCCAACAAGGACAACTGGCTGCGCATGGCGCGGCACTTCACCGACCGCTACCGCGTGATCGCCCTGGACCTGCCCGGCTTCGGCGACAGCAGCAGGCCGGCCGGCAGCTACGACGTCGGCACCCAGGCCGAGCGGCTGGCCTCCTTCATCGCCACCCTGGGCGCTGGCAAGGTGCACCTGGTGGGCAATTCCATGGGCGGCCACATCGTCGCCCTCTACGCCGCGCGCTACCCGCAACAGGTGCGCTCGCTGGCGCTGTTCGACAACGCCGGTGTCACCGCCCCGCACAAGAGCGAACTGTACGAGCGACTGGAGCGCGGCGATGCCAACCCGTTGATCGTGGGCTCGGTCGCGGACTACGACCAGCTGATGGACTTCGTCTTCGTCGAGAAACCGCCGATGCCCGGTTCGCTGAAGCGCTACCTGGCCGAACAATCGATAGCCAACCGCGAGCATTACCAGCAGGTCTTCCAGCACCTGGTGCAGCGCTACGTGCCGCTGGAGCCGGAGCTGCCGAAGATCACCGCCCCGACCCTGCTGCTTTGGGGCGACCGGGACCGGGTGCTGGATGTGTCGAGCATCGAGGTGATGAAACCTCTGCTGGGCAAATCCAGCGTGGTGGTGATGAAGGATTGCGGCCACGTGCCGATGATCGAGCGCCCGGCCGAAACCGCCGCGCACTACCAGGCCTTCCTCGATTCCCTGTGATTTCGCAGGCAATAAAAAACCCGCTCGATGAGCGGGTTTTTCATGGGTGCGGAAACTGGATCAGACCAGTTTTTCCAGCTCCGGTACGGCTTCGAACAGGTCAGCCACCAGGCCGTAGTCAGCCACCTGGAAGATCGGGGCTTCTTCGTCCTTGTTGATCGCGACGATGACCTTGGAGTCCTTCATGCCCGCCAGGTGCTGGATGGCACCGGAGATGCCGACCGCGATGTACAGCTGCGGAGCGACGATCTTGCCGGTCTGGCCAACCTGCATGTCGTTCGGCACGAAGCCGGCGTCGACAGCGGCGCGGGACGCACCGACGGCAGCGCCCAGCTTGTCGGCCAGGGCGTACAGGTGCTTGAAGTTGTCACCGTTCTGCATGCCACGACCGCCGGAAACGACGATCTTGGCAGCGGTCAGTTCCGGACGGTCGGACTTGGCCAGCTCTTCGCCCACGAAGGCGGACTTGCCAGCGTCGCTACCGGCACCGACGGCTTCGATGGCAGCGGAACCGCCTTCAGCGGCAACCGGGTCGAAACCAGTGGTACGCACGGTGATGACCTTGACCGAAGCCGAGGACTGCACGGTGGCAATGGCGTTGCCGGCATAGATCGGGCGCTTGAAGGTATCGGCGCTTTCGACCGCGATGATCTCGGAGATCTGGTCGACGTCCAGCTGGGCGGCAACGCGCGGCAGGAAGTTTTTGCCGTTGGTGGTGGCGGGAGCCAGGATGTGGCTGTAGCCCTTGCCCAGTTCGGCGATCAGCGGCGCGACGTTTTCCGGCAGCTGATGGGCGAAGGCGGCGTTGTCGGCAACCAGGACCTTGGAAACGCCAGCGACCTTGGCAGCGGCTTCGGCAGCAGCGCCGACACCGGCACCAGCGACCAGGACGTGGATGTCGCCACCGATCTTCTGGGCAGCGGCAACGGTGTTCAGCGTGGCAGCGGCCAGGGCGGCATTGGTGTGTTCAGCGATAACCAGGATAGTCATTTAGATTACCTTCGCCTCGTTCTTCAGTTTCTCGACCAGTTCAGCCACGGACTTGACCTTGATGCCGGCGCTGCGGGCAGCAGGCGCTTCGACTTTCAGGGTCTTGACGGTGGAAGCGGTGGAAACGCCCAGGGCGTCCGGGGTGACCACGTCCAGCGGCTTTTTCTTGGCCTTCATGATGTTCGGCAGCGACGCATAGCGCGGCTCGTTCAGGCGCAGGTCGGTGGTAACGATAGCCGGCAGGTTCAGGGCTACGGTCTGCAGGCCGCCGTCGATCTCACGGGTGACGTTGACCTTGTCGCCAGCAACTTCGACCTTGGAAGCGAAGGTGCCCTGGGCGTAGCCGGTGAGGGCGCCGAGCATCTGGCCGGTCTGGTTGTTGTCGCTATCGATGGCCTGTTTGCCAAGGATCACCAGCTGGGGCTGTTCCTTGTCGGTAACGGCTTTGAGCAGCTTGGCCACGGCCAGGGAGCTGAGCTCTTCTGCGCTCTCGACCAGGATGGCACGATCGGCACCAAGAGCCAGGGCGGTACGCAGCTGCTCTTGAGCAGTGGCCGGGCCGATGGTGACGACGACGATCTCAGTCGCCACGCCCTTTTCCTTCAGACGGACGGCTTCTTCCACGGCGATTTCGCAGAAGGGGTTCATCGACATCTTGACGTTGGCGAGGTCGACGCCGGAGTTGTCCGCCTTGACGCGAACCTTGACGTTGTAGTCGACCACTCGTTTGACAGCTACAAGAACCTTCATGGATTCCTCGTTACTCTCCGGTGAATAAGAATGTCGCCAAGGACGAGCCTCTGGCGGGTGATGCTCGTCGGCCGGAACCGACGGTCAGCCCATACGGCGAGCGCAAAACCGCCCGTATCTTGACCGTAACGCCTATTCCGGTCAATACGGGAAAATACCCCGCCATAAGCCGCAGAGCCTTATCCTATCAGGCTTCTACAAAATTCAAACAAACGTTTGTATTGGACCCGCCAAAGGGTGTGGATATAATGCGCCAGCTCTGGCCAGGGATCGAGCCTAGCCCTCCCTTATAAAATATCGAAGAGAGCCTTGAGGAGAATGACTGTGGAACGCGAATACATGGAATTCGACGTCGTCATCGTCGGTGCCGGCCCTGCGGGCCTGTCCGCTGCGTGCCGACTGAAGCAAAAGGCCGCCGAAGCTGGTCAGGAGATCAGCGTATGCGTGGTCGAGAAAGGCTCCGAAGTCGGTGCCCACATTCTCTCGGGTGCCGTGTTCGAACCGCGCGCTCTGAATGAACTGTTCCCTGACTGGAAAGAGCTTGGCGCCCCGCTGAACACTCCGGTCAAGCGCGACGACATCTATATGTTGAAAGATGCCGAAGGCGCCATCAAGGTTCCTGGCCTCTTTGTGCCGAAAACCATGCACAACGAGGGCAACTACATCATCTCCCTGGGCAACCTGTGCCGCTGGCTGGCCCAGCAAGCCGAAGGCCTGGGCGTTGAAATCTACCCGGGCTTCGCTGCCCAGGAAGCCCTGATCGATGAGAACGGCGTGGTCCGCGGCATCATCACCGGCGACCTCGGCGTGGATCGCGAAGGCCATCCGAAGGAAGGCTACTACACCCCCGGCATGGAACTGCGTGGCAAGTACACCCTGTTCGCCGAAGGCTGCCGTGGCCACATCGGCAAGCAGCTGATCAAGAAGTACAACCTGGACTCCGACGCCGACGCCCAGCACTACGGCATCGGCATCAAGGAAATCTGGGACATCGACCCGGCCAAGCACGAGCAGGGCCTGGTGGTGCACACCGCCGGCTGGCCGCTGTCGGTCATGGGCACCGACAACACCGGTGGCTCCTTCCTTTATCACCTGGAGAACAACCAGGTGGTGGTCGGCCTGATCATCGACCTGTCCTACTCCAACCCGCACCTGTCGCCCTTCGACGAATTCCAGCGCTACAAGCACCACCCGGTGATCAAGCAGTACCTGGAAGGCGGCAAGCGCGTCGCCTACGGCGCCCGCGCCATCTGCAAGGGCGGCCTGAACTCGCTGCCGAAGATGGTCTTCAAGGGCGGCGCCCTGATCGGCTGCGACCTGGGCACCCTGAACTTCGCCAAGATCAAGGGCAGCCACACCGCCATGAAGTCCGGCATGCTGGCGGCTGACGCCGTGGCCGAAGCGGTACTGGGCGGCAAGGAAGGCGGCGACGAGCTGACCACCTACGTCGAGGCGTTCAAGGCCAGCTGGCTGTACGACGAGCTGTTCCGCAGCCGTAACTTCGGCCCGGCCCTGCACAAGTTCGGCCCGGTCATCGGTGGCGGCCTGAACTGGCTCGACCAGAACATCTTCGGCGGCAAGATCCCCTTCACCCTGCACGACACCGTGCCGGACTACGCCTGCCTGAAGAAGGCCAGCGAAGCGCCGAAGATCAACTACCCGAAACCCGACGGCAAACTCAGCTTCGACAAGCTGAGCTCGGTATTCCTCTCCAACACCAACCATGAAGAGGAACAACCCTGCCACCTGAAGCTCACCGACCCGAGCATTCCGGTTGCCCAGAACCTGCCGCTCTATGACGAGCCTGCGCAGCGTTACTGCCCGGCTGGCGTGTACGAGATCGTGACCCAGGAAGACGGCGAGAAGCGCTTCCAGATCAACGCGCAGAACTGCGTCCACTGCAAGACCTGCGACATCAAGGACCCGGCCCAGAACATCACCTGGGTGGCGCCGGAAGGCACCGGGGGCCCGAACTACCCCAACATGTAAACGCGACAAACGAAAAAGGCCCCTCGGGGCCTTTTTTGTTGCCTGCGAAAAGCCCCTGTCAAGGCTCCTCGCCAATGGGGAAGAACTGCCCGCCGGACCAAACGCCCAGCCAGTTGCGGCCGTCGATCTCGCGCACCACGGCCAACTCCACCAGTTGGTAGAAGACATTGCGATGGATCAGCGCTTCCAGGTTGGTGCGCACATGCACATAGGGCGCCGGCTCCAGGGTCACCGGGTCGGTCTCGACGCGGATCGGGTGCTCGGCGCCCGCCTCCACCTCGTCTTCCACGTTGGTGACGAAGCGCAACACCTGCCCCTCGCCCTCCCCGCTCACCTCGACGCTCACCGCCACGAAGGGTGCGTCATCGACCGTGATGCCGACCTTCTCCACCGGCGTGACCAGGAAGTAGTCGTCACCATCGCGGCGGATGATGGTGGAGAACAGCTTGACCATCGGCTTGCGGCCGATGGGCGTGCCCAGGTAGAACCAGGTGCCGTCGCGGGCGATGCGCATGTCGATATTGCCGCAGAAATCGGGGTTCCACAGGTGCACCGGTGGCAGCCCCTTCTCCTTGGGGATCTGCGCCAGCAGGTCGCCGGCCTTGCCCGGGTCGTTCATCACATCCTCCTCAGCGGCCCAGCCCCATGAGGCTGCGCGCGTATTGTCTCAACGGCGGCCCGATCAGGTCTTCGGGCTTCTGGTCATGAAAGGTGAACAGGCCACCCCGGTGGGTGATCCGTGCCGTGTCCACCAGATAGCGGTTACCGGTTTCGATCAGCATCAACTGGATGACGCCGTTATCGACACCGAGCCGATCCACCGCCTCCTGATCCTCCCACTCCTCCACCGTGCCGATACGGTCATCGGCATCGGCGAAACGGCTGTAGAGCAGGTAGTTGGCACCCAGCGAACGGGCCTCGCTCATGGCCTGCTCGAGGCTCACCGGCTGGCTTGCACGACGCACCAGCGGGAAGTATTCGACGAAGCCCTTGAAGGCCTCTTCGGCCACCACGTTGGGCTTGGTGCGGGTCCCGCCCTGCGGGGAAAAACTGCTCTGGGCGATGTAGATGAACGAATCCGGCTGCAGCCGCCAGGACATGGAGCGATAGGTCTCGCTGTGGTCCAGCAGCCCGGCATCGCTCATCTGCTCGCGAGCGCCCAAGGTCATGTCGCTGACCTTCATGCAGCCCCCAAGGGCCATCAGCGCCAGCAACAGCATCAAACTACGCATTCTCGATCCTCCACGGCCGGCGACGAAAAACCGGCACTTGGCGCAACGATGCAGCTTCCGCGCCATCACGTACTCCGCCGCCAATCCGAGCTGCCCAGTGCCCGGCACACGCCCTCGAGCGCCTGCCAGCGCGTCCGCGCAAGCCGCTCCCGCGCGTTGCGGCCCTGCGACAGGGTGCGCAGCGGGCGTTCCATCCAGGGCACGGCACCGTCGAAACCCTGGCGCGAATCGGCGTCTGCAAGAGCTGACCCCGGGAGCCAGGAGAAATTCAGGCAGGACAGCCTCCATCAACCGCGCCTGAATGTCGATATCGCGCCCCTCAAATCCCTTGAGCTTCGGCGCGCGGAGTGAGGCCTCCCAACGCCATCAAGGACTTCATCATGCGCTACCTGCTGCTTCCCGCCCGCTCATCGCCAGCAACGCGGCCCTCGCCTTCCCCAGTGCACCACCGCCGAACGCTTCACCTGAACAACTCCAGGCACCGCTGAAGGAACAGGGCTACCCGATCGACACGTTCAAGATCACGCCCGGCAACTGCTATGGGATCTACGGCTTCGACAAGGACAAGCGCAAGGCCGAAATCTATCACGCCCCGGTCACTGGCCAACCGGTCACGAGCCGGGTGGAAAACTGATGGGCGGGGCGACCATCCGGCTCTGGGGCCCCGTCGTCCTCCTGTTCCATGCCTCGGTCGCCAGCGCCTTCTTCGCCAACCACCTGCTCACCGAAGAAGGCAACGCCTGGCACACCAGGCAGGGCGAGCAGCTCCAGCTCCGCGCGCCCGGGTACCCCTGCAGGTGCAGGTCCGGGGAGGCGTGGCGCTCCCCCAGGCTGCCGAAGTGAAGCGGGAACAACGACTCCCATTGCGAATGGATCATGTCTGGCTGCCAACGTGCGTTTCGATGGGGCGAGTACTCGCAACCAATCCGAATGGAGCCTGAAGCGGGCCCGAGTCGACGGCAGGCCGGCTGCAGGTGACGTCACTCGCCGGGAAGCCAGGCCAAGGGCCATCTATAGTGAGAAGGCAACAGCGAGTCGGCGTCCTCTCCATAGAGCGAATGATGTCACCGTGATACTGGACATAAGCACGCTGGCGCCTTTACGGAAAAAGACAGGAAAGTCAGGGCTCGATGCGCGCCGCCAAGGTCGTCTCGACCTCTAACCGGCGTGAGACTCGAGTGGATGAAGGCAAAGTCATGGATTCACATCGCCATCTGGATGGCAGCGGTACTGCTCTCGGGCCTGCTGCTCAGCGCGCTGGCCAGTTTCCAGCAGGTCCGGTCCATCGACGACCACGTGCAGCAGGCCCTGAAGGATGAAAGCCGAGAGGTCGAAGGCGACCTCATGTCGCGCCTGCGCATCTACGAGTTCCGCCTCAGGGGCTGGCGCGGCGCCATCCACATGTTGGGCATTGACAACGTCACCCTCGACCTGTTCACCCGCTACAGCCGGGCCCGCAATCTCCAGGAAGAATTCCCCGGGGCCCGCGGTTTCGGTTTCATCCGCCGGGTCAAGGTCAACGAGGAGGCGGACTTCCTGCGCCGGGTCAGGGCCGATGGCCAGCCGAACTTCACCCTGCACCAGTTCGCCCCCTTCCAGGGCGAGCGCTACGTGATCCAGTACATCGATCCGCCGGAGGTCAATATCGAAGCCATCGGCCTGGACATCGCCTCCGAGCCCCTGCGCCGGATCGCCGCGCAGCGCTCGATGCTCAGCGGCAAGGCCACGCTCACCGCCCCCATCACCTTCGTCAACGAATCCAGGAAGGCCTATCGCTCCTTCCTGTTCCTGCTGCCCGTCTACAGCACCCCGGATACCCCTGCCGATCTCCCGTCCCGCCATGAGGAAATCCTCGGATGGAGTTATGCCCCCCTGGCGATGAGCGAGGTGATGACCGACCTCGACCTGCCCGTGGACAGCCTCCACCTGGCGATCTACGACAAGACCGACGCCCCGCAGCGCAAGCTCATCTTCGAGACCCACCACCAGAGCCCGGATGGCGAGCTGGTCCAGACCTACAGCTTCGAACGCGAGGTCTATGGGCGGACCTGGCTGTTCCAGGTCAGCGCCCACGCGGCGTTCGTCGAGTCCCTGGACCCCGTGCACCCCGCCAGGGTGTTCGTGGTCGGGCTGCTGGCCAGCCTCCTGCTCACCGGCATGGTCGGCACCCTGCTGCTGTCACGCCAGCGCCAGCACCAGGTGATGGCCGGCCAGGCGCGGCTGGCGACCATCGTCGAGAATTCCAGCGACGCGATCATCGGCGAGGCGCTGGATGGCCGGATCATCACCTGGAACCGTGCTGCCGAGCAGATGTTCGGCTACACCGAGGCAGAGATCCTCGGCCGCCCCCTCGCCCCCCTGCTGGTCCCGCTGGAACGCCTGGCCGAGGACGAAGCGCTGCTCGAACGGGTGGCACGCGGGGAACGCGGCCCGACGCTGGAGACCCAGCGCCTGCACAAGGAGGGTCGCCTGATCGATGTGACCATCACCTGCAGCCTGATCCGCGAGGCCGACGACAGCATCCTCGGCGCGGCGAAGCTGATGCATGACATCAGTGACCGCAAGCGCGCGGAGAACTACCTGCGCCAGTTCAACGCCAACCTCGAGCAACAGGTCAGCGAACGCACCGCCGAGCTCTCCCGGGTCGCGGGCCTGCTGCAGGCGGTGCTCGACGCCTCGTCCGAGGTGTCCATCATCGCCGTGGACATGCAGGGCGAGATCGTCGTCTTCAACCGGGGCGCGGAACTGCTGCTGGGCTATACCGCCGCCGAGATGATCGGCCTCCGCAATCCCCTGGACTTCCACCTGCCGGAGGAAGTCCAGGCACGCGCGGCCGAGCTCAGCCGCGAATACGGCCGCCCCATCGAGGGGATGGAGGTGTTCCGCTGCAAGCCCGACGAGCAAGGGGCGGAAACGCGCCAGTGGACCTATATCCGCAAGGACGGCTCGCAGATCCAGGTGTCCATGGTCATCACCTCCATCCGCACGGAGAGCGGTGCGCTCATCGGCCACCTGGGCATCGCCCAGGACATCACCGAACGCCTGCGCAGCAGCGCCGAACTCCACGCCGCCAAAGCCTCGGCCGAAAGCGCCAACGCCGCCAAGAGCCTGTTCCTGGCGAACATGAGCCACGAGATCCGCACCCCTATGAATGCGGTCATCGGCATCGCCCACCTGTTGCAGGGCACGCGCCTGGACGGACAGCAGCAGAACCTGCTCGGCAAGCTGCAGATCGCCGGGCGCTCCCTGCTGGGGATCATCAACGACATCCTCGACATCGCCAAGATCGAGGCCGGCGAGATGCTTCTGGAGAACAGCCCGTTCCGCCCGCGCCGGCTGTTCGGCGACCTCGCCGAACTCTTCGCGCCCCAAGCCGAAGCCAAGGGCCTGCGGTTCGCGGTCAGGGCCGACGAGTTGCCCGAGCAACTCACAGGCGATGCATTGCGCCTCAACCAGATCCTCATGAACCTGGTCGGCAACGCCCTCAAGTTCACCGCCTCGGGCGGTATCGAGGTCAATGTCGAGTGCACCCGCGAGACCGATGAGCGCTGCTGGCTCCGCATCAGTGTCCAGGACACCGGCTGCGGCATCGATGCCGAAGTGATCGAACGGCTGTTCTCCCCCTTCACCCAGGCAGACACCTCCACCACCCGCCGCTTCGGCGGCACGGGGCTGGGCCTGTCGGTGGTACGCGGCCTGGCCGAGAAGATGGGCGGAACGGTCGGTGTGCGCAGCACCCTCGGGGCGGGCAGCGAATTCTGGGTACGCCTGCCGTTCAACCGGGTCAGCGACGACCAGGCCTTGTCGGAAGCCGCGTCCAGCCTGGACGTGCTGGTGGTCAGCCAGGACGAGGGCGAACGCCAGCGTCTCACCCAGTTGTGTCGCTCCCTGGGCTGGCGAGCCACCCCATTCTTCAGACGGGAAGACCTGCTCGAACACCTCGGACAACGGCTCGCAGGCCGCCATCCACTGGCCGACGTACTGCTACTCGACCACTTGGCCGGCGACGATGTGCTGGAGACACTCGAACAGCTCAGGGCGCTGCTGGGACGCGAACGCATGCCCAGCAGCGTGGTGTTCTCGGCGCCACGGACATCGGCTGCACCCACCCTGGAAGATGCACTGGTGGACCATTACGCCCGAACGCCACTGGACGGCTCCGATCTCTACAACGCCATCGCTGCCGCCAGCCTCAGGCATCCCAACGGCCACGGCGAGAAACTGATCCACGCCACCGAGCTGGACATCACCCAGGCCCGGTGGCTGGAGGGCATAAGGCTGCTGCTGGTGGATGACAGCGACATCAACCTCGAGGTGGCCAGTCTCATGCTTCAACAGCAGGGCGCCGAGGTGCAGACCTGCATGAATGGCCGCCAGGCGCTGGATTGTCTGCGCGAGGACACCACCGCCTTCGATGTCGTGCTAATGGACCTGCACATGCCGGAAATGGACGGGTTCGAGGCCACCCGCCGACTGCGTGGCGAACTCGGCCTGCAACGACTCCCCGTGCTCGCCCTGACCGCCGGAGCGTTGCCGGAAGAGCGTCGCCAGGCCAAGGCGGCCGGAATTGACGAGTTCCTCAGCAAACCCCTGGAACCCAAGGTACTGATCCGCGCCATCCGCCGCGCGGTCCAGGACTCCCGGGGCGCTCCCCTACCCATACGTCCGATCGAGACGCCCACCGGGCCTTCCCGCCCATGGCCGACGATAGAAGGCATCGATACCGTTGAAGTCGCCCAGCGCATGAGTCACGACCTGGAGCTGTTCAACTCCTCGCTGCGGCGGCTGTTCAGCGAGTTCCGCGAATTCCGCGACGACGAGGCGACCCAGCGACGCCTTCAGGACGACCCGCCCGGGCTGACAGCGCGCCTGCACAAGCTCAGAGGGTCGGCGGGGATGCTCGGTGCCCGGTGCCTTCACAAGCTTGCAGGTGAGGCGGAGACCCTGCTACGGATCGACCCCGACGCCCCAAACCTGCCGACACTGCTCGGGCGCTTGGTGGAGGCCTATCTAGAACTCGAACGCCAGACGAACGTCGAGGAGATCACCCTCCCCCGCAGCGACGCGGACCATCTGGCAGCGGGCCCCGCGCTGGCGAGGCTGATCGACCACCTGCGCGACCACGACATGGCCGCGCTGGAGCAGTTCGCCCAGGCATGCCCCGCCATCCAGGTTTCGAGCCAGGCACTGGCCGAACAGGTCTGGCAGGCGATCGACAACCTGGACTTCGAGCAGGCGCTGCACCTGCTCGAATCCGCAGGCCTCGTGGCCAAGGAGTGACACCCATGGACTACACCCCCTCCCTGCTGATCGTGGATGACGACACCTCGGCGATCCGCATCCTCAGCAAGGCGATCGGCCGTCTCGGCAAGGTCCGCTTCGCCACCAACGGCCCCGATGCACTCCGGGCGGCACAGGAGGAAAGGCCCGACCTGGTCCTGCTGGATGCCGAAATGCCCGGCATGGGCGGCTTCGAGGTCTGTGAACGGATGAAGACCGAAATGGAATTGCGCGACGTCCCGGTCATCTTCATCACCAGCCATACCGAGGCGAGCATGGAGGAAGCGGGCCTCGCCCTGGGCGCGGTGGACTTCATCGGCAAGCCCATACGCCCCGCCATCGTCCATGCGCGGGCGAAGACGCACCTGCACCTGAAGCTGGCCATGGACCGGCTCAACCTGCTGGCGCAAACCGACGGCCTGACAGGCCTGGCCAACCGCCGCTTCCTCGATCAGAACATCGAACGCGAATGGCTGAGGACACGCCGCAACGGGCAGCCCTTCTCGTTGCTGCTGATGGATATCGACTACTTCAAACGCTACAACGACCGTAACGGCCACTTGCAGGGCGACCAGTGCCTGATCGCCGTCGCCCATGCCCTACGCGCCAGCATCAACAGGCCCGCCGACCTAGTGGCCCGCTATGGGGGTGAAGAGTTCGCCGTGCTGTTGCCCGAAACCGACCATGTCGGCGCCTGCCGCATAGCCGAACAACTGGGGGACGGTGTCAGGCACTTGAATATCCCTCATCTCGACAGCCCCCACGGGAAAGTGACTGTTTCAATCGGCGTCGCCAGTTTCGATGAAGAAAGTCCCAGTTGGCCGCATACCAGTGAGAGCAATGAAGTCGCACCGGATATCGCAAGGCTTCTCGAATTTTCGGATGCCGCCTTATATGAGGCCAAGGAAGCGGGCCGGGATTGCAGTCGTTTCAGGAACATCGAACTTGCAGCGTTATTGCCAGCGAGTGGTTCGGGTATCAAGAAAGGCTAGCGGTGTAAGGATCACAAGGGCCTGGATGATTACACGCGCTGTTGAAATCGCCGATGCGGCACAGCTCGACAAGACAGGCCCTGCGCAATAGAGCGCTACCCGCAATCAATAACGGCAAGCAAATTCCAGTGCAAATTATTATCGATAACTCAACCAGCAACTAAAGTCTGATACCGCCTGTCGCCAATAAAAACACAGTAAGAACAGGCGGAAATTCGATAAAAGCACTTTGCCATCAATTCCCTGCAAACAGGAACTTGCTGTCGCTGTAACGACAACGACTAATTGTCGCCTACTTGAATTCACGCACTTTTCACAAGAAGCTCGTTAAACATCCGCCCATGACCTAAAACTTCTATCGGGCACACACATCGCTACACCCGTGCAACTTGGGGAGATCATCATGCTGATTCGCTCGTTACGTGTCTCCACCCGTATCAATGCCGGCTTTGCGGTGCTGATCACCTTGTTGATGCTGGTCGGGGGCGGCTCCCTGATGCAGATGCACCAGATGCATGACAGCTCCCAAGCGGTCGATGGAAACTGGCTGCCCAGCATCGTCGCGATCAGCCACATGGACGAGGCAACCCTCCAGCTTCGAGCCTCCACGCTGCGGGCCCTGGTGACATTCGATGAAGCAGCCAAGGCCCGCCTCGTCACAGACGAAGCCACACTGCAAAAAGCCCAGGACACCTACAGCAAACTGATTTCGAGCGACGAGGAGCGGAAGCTCTTCGATCGCTATGTCGAGCACCTGCGCGGCTACCTGGAGGTCCGCCGCGCAGTGGTACAACGCTTGGCAGCCGATGAGCGGGAAGCAGCCGAGTCGATCGTGACCACCAGGCTCAATGAACTGGGAGCTGCACTCGGCACCGATCTCCAAGCATTGATGGAAATCAATGAGGAGGGCGCGAGTCAGGCCTCCGCAGCCAGTAGCTCAGCCTTCGAGCGCGCCATTGCGCTGGTGGGTTTGATCCTCGCTGGGGCCGTCGGCCTGGCCGTCATCCTTGCCCTCCTCCTCTCGCGCAGCATCGTGCGGCCGCTGAACCAGGCGGTCGAAGTGGCGAGCCAGGTATCCCAGGGCGACCTGAGCCGTGACATTCCGGTTGAAGGGCACGACGAGGCGACCTCCCTCATGAGCGCCCTGCGCGGCATGCAGCAGAACCTGCGGCAGACCATCAGCCTCATCGCCGACTCCTCCACCCAACTCGCCTCGGCCTCCGAGCAACTGCATGCGGTGACCGAAGACACCAGCCGGGACCTCCTGCGGCAGAACCAGGAAATCGAGCAGGCGGCCACGGCCTGCAACCAGATGAGTGCGGCGGTGGATGGGGTGGCCCACAACGCGGCTACGACCATGGACGCTTCGCGCCAGGCCGACACCGCCACGCGCCATGGCCGCGAGCAGGTGGGTGAGACAGTGCGCTCGATCAACGCCCTGGCGACCGACGTGACCGGCAGCGCCGAGCGTGTCGAGAAGCTCGCCCGGCAGATGCAGGACGTCGGCAAGGTGCTCGACGTGATCCGCTCGATCGCCGAGCAGACCAACCTGCTGGCCCTCAACGCCGCCATAGAGGCCGCCCGTGCCGGCGAGCAGGGGCGCGGCTTCGCGGTGGTGGCCGATGAGGTTCGCCTGCTGGCACAGCGCACCCAGCAATCCACCCAGGAAATCGAGCAGATGGTTAACCAGCTGCAGCAGGAGGCCAGCGCCACCGTCGCCACGATGCAGGGCAGTTCGCGCCTCGCCCAGACAACGGTGGACCTCGCCCAGGCCGCCGATGGCAGCTTGGGCGACATCGCCCGGACCATCGCCTCGATCAACGAGCAGAACGTCCAGGTGGCCAGCGCTGCCGAACAGCAGGCCGCTGTAGCACGCGAGGTCGACCGCAGCCTGGTCAACATCCGCGACCTGTCCACCCAGACCTCGGCGGGAGCCAGCCAGACCCGCTCCTCCAGCCAGGACCTGTCGCGCCTGGCCGTGGAGCTCAAGTCCGCCGTCGCCTCGTTCCGCCTGTGACGAGTCATATGCCGCCGGAGAATCACCGTCTCGATGGCGATGCGTTCCTGACTTCGGGGCGCTGCTGGTGGTCCAGGCGGACGACGAACGCAATCTCACGACCCGAATCGCCCGAGCTGCGTTTAACGGCACAGGGCGTACGGGCGCTCAGCCGCCAATGATCTTCATGACGGTGACGCCGCCGGAGAAGGCGATGTCCTGCTTGTCCGCCAGAGCCTTCACCAACAGCCGCTGCAGCCCGGGCAGGGCCTGGTGGCGCGGCTTCTCCAGCAGGTCGCCGACGTAGTGGCGGTTGCTCGACGACAGGCAGCCATGCAGCCACCCCGTTGAAGACAGGCGCAAGCGCGAACAGGTGCGGCAGAACGGCACGCTTTCGTTGGCGATGATGCCGAAGTGGCCGAGGCCGGGTATCTGGTAGCGCAGCGCGGTGGCATCCACCGGCGCTTCGGCCTGGACGAATTCGTGGCGTTCGCCGATCAGGGCGAGCAGTTCGTCGAGCCCGATGAACTGTTGCTGGAAGCCGACGCCATCGCGGGCCAGGTGGCCCATGCGCATCAGCTCGATGAAACGCAGCTCGAAACCGTTTTCCAGGCAGTACTCCAGCAGCGGCAGGACCTGATCGAGGTTCTGCCCGCGCAGGGGCACCATGTTGAGCTTGATCTTCAGCCCCGCCGCTTTCGCATCGGCCAGCCCCTGCAGCACGGTCTTCAAATCGCCGCCACGGGCGATGCCACGGAAGGCGTCCGCATCGAGGGTGTCCAGGGAAACGTTGATACGGCGGATACCGCAATCGACCAGCAACGGCAGCTTGCGCGAGAGCAACTGGCCATTGGTGGTGAGGCTGATGTCGTCGAGGCCGAGGCAGCTGACGCCACGAAGGAAGTGGTCGAGCTTGGGGCTCACCAGCGGCTCGCCACCGGTGATGCGCAAACGCTCGATGCCGGCGGCTTCCATCAGGTAGGAGACACCGCGCACCATGGCCTCGGCGGAGAGCTCGTCCTGCGCCGCGACCAGGCGCTTGCCATCCGGCACGCAGTAGGTGCAGGCGTAGTTGCAGGCGGCGGTAAGGCTGATGCGCAGGTTGCGGAAGCGCCTGCCTTGGCGGTCGACGATCATGGGGCGCTCCGACGGGGGACAGGGCGCAGTATATCGCTGCGCCCCATCCTGTCCCATGGCTTAGCAGCCGGGACCAGAAGGATCACTCAGCCCGATGGCGCGTCATTCTCGCGCTTGCGCTTGTTGCCCATGCGCACGCCGATGTCCATGAGGAACTGGAAGAAGCCTTCCTGATCTTCCAGGACGTTGCTCCAGAACGGCGAGTGGTAGAGCGCCACGGCGCCATGCACCAGGGCCCAGGCTGCGCAGTAGTGGAAATAGGGCGGCACGTCTTCCAGCTTGCCTTCGGCGATGCGGCCCTTGATCAGCTGGGTCAGGCGCTCGAAGTTGGAGGCACGGATCTTGTGCAGCTGTTCGACCATCTCGGGCACCTGGCTGTTCTTCACCACCTTCTCTTCCAGGCGGTCGAACAGGCGGTAGCGCTGCGGGTCGCGCATGCGGAACTCGAAGTAGGCGCGCGACAACGCTTCCTTGTCACGGTCCACGTCCGCGGAATGCAGCAGCTCGTTCAGGTCACGCTCGTAGTCGAGCATCAGGCGCAGGTAGATCTCCGCCTTGGACTTGAAGTGCTTGTAGATGGTGCCTTTGCCGATGCCCACCGCGTCGGCGATCATCTCGACGGTGACGCTGTCTTCACCCTGCTCGAGGAACAGTTTCAGAGCGGTGTCGAGGATTTCCTGCTCGCGGCGGCGAAACTCACGGACTTTACGGGGTTCTTTCTGCATAAAGGGACTGTAGGGTCAAAAATCAAGCCGGGTATTATGCCTAACTAGCGCCAAAATGCACGGATCATCCGACTATGAGCCTATTGCCAGATGGGTTCTGCATGTTTCAGCCCCCTGTTATAAGGCCGAAAACCGCGAACCAGAAGGGTTTCAGGGGTTACACGGGTGAACGCCTAGCCATCAGGCAGTGGGCTTTCAAGCCGTCTCCCCGCCCTACTTACGCAAAAAGAACTGAGCTCCTGCAGCAATCCGGGGTGCGACCATTGAGCGCAGCCCGGTCAGGAACAGGCGGAGCCGTCATACCCAGGTGCCAACCCTGCAAGCAGACGCTTGAGGACTCAGCCGCCTTCCGCGTATTCCAAATCTGTTTAAAAAACGAGCAGCGGCATCTGGACGCAGGGGGATATTGACCAATACTCAAATGACTGGCGTGCGGCATCTCCCCCCAAGTGCCCCGTCAGTCGAGGTACCGAGGATCGCGTACCTTTGTTTTACTCCTAATGGTCTTGACCCGGATTCATCCCCCAGAACCCGGGTTTTTTTTGCCCGCGAGTTTTAGCCCGCCAGGCGCGCCAGGGGGAACAGGCGCTGGAAGTTCTCAGTGGTCTGCTCGGCGAAGCGCTCGAACTCCACCCCACGCAGCTGTGCGAGGAACTCGGCGACCTTCCGCACGTACTCGGGCAGGTTGGGCTTGCCGCGATGCGGAATGGGCGCGAGGTAGGGCGAGTCGGTTTCCACCAGCAGGCGGTCGGCCGGCACCTGCCGGGCGACTTCGCGCAGCGCTTCGGCGTTGCGGAAGGTGACGATGCCGGAAAGCGAGATGTAGAAGCCGATATCCAGCGCCGCCTTGGCCATCTCCCAATCCTCGGTGAAGCAATGCAGCACACCCGCCTGGGGCAACGCCGCCTCGCGCAACAGCGCCAGGGTATCGGCACGGGCCTCGCGGGTGTGCACGATCACCGGCTTGCCGGTGATGCGCGCGGCTTCCAGGTGGAGACGGAAGGCCTGTTGCTGCAGTTCGGCGGCTTCGGGCTCGTAGTGGTAATCGAGGCCGGTTTCACCGATGGCGGCGACGCGGGGGTGATCCAGCTCGCCCAGTAGCCAATCCAGTGCAGGCGCTTCACCGGGAGCGAGGTCGAGCGGGTGGACGCCGACCGAGCAGTGCACATCGGCGTAGCGACTGGCCAGGTCCTTGACCGCAGCGGCGTTGTCGGCGCTGACGCCGATGCAGAGGAAATGCCCGACGCCACGGGCGCGTGCAGCATCCAGCGCCGCATCGAGGGAACCGCCATGGGCGGCAAGATCGAGGCGATCGAGGTGACAGTGGGAATCGACCAGCATGTTTCGGATCACTTGAACGTCAGGGGAGGCGCCGACCGGAGTCGACGCGGCGGGCGGGAGCCCTTCTTACATGGTGTGGGTCGGGCGGTCCGACTTGAGGGCGCCGGCGAGGTAGGTCTCGATCTTGTTGCGAGCACCGGTGTCGCCATCGTTGAACTGTACGCCGATACCGGCGGCACGGTTGCCTTGCGCCCCCTTGGGGGTAATCCAGACGACCTTGCCGGCCACCGGGATTTTTTCCTGCTCGTCCATGAGGTTGAGGAGCATGAACACTTCGTCGCCGAGCTTGTAGCTCTTGTTCGTCGGGATGAACAGGCCGCCGTTCTTGATGAAGGGCATATAGGCGGCATACAGCACGGACTTGTCCTTGATGGTCAAGGACAGAATCCCGTTACGCGGGCCCAGATTGGGTGGCAGGCTCATGCGGCTTTCCTGGCTAGCTGGCTCAGCGGTGGATTCTAGCCCGGTCCGGGCAGGCTTGCCCACTGCACCAGCAAGGCTTCGAGAAGCAAGACACGGTTGAGGTTGGCCTTGCCGAGCACCTTCTGCCGCTGCTGCAGCAACCAGTCCTGGAACGCCAGCACCTTGTGCTGGGGCGCCTTGTCGGCGAGGTACTGGACCACCTTGCGCATATCGGCCAGGCCCAGGCCTTGCTCGTCATGGGTCAGCTGGTAGCGCAGCATCAGTTGCGCCCAGTCGCAGAACCAGTCGAACAACAGGATCAGCGGCACCGCGTTCCAGCCTTCGGCCAGTGCGCTCGCCCCCACCTGTTGCTTGATCAGTTTCTTCACCCCATCCACCACCTGGGCGCGCTGCTCGAGCACGGCCTGCCCATGCAGACGCTGGGCGGTAAGCGGCGAACCACCCGCCAGCACCAGCAGGTCACGGCGGATCTGTTCGTCGGTATCCGGCAGTGCGCGCGCGAGCCAGGCCAGGCTGTCGGCCTCACCCGGCAACGGGCAGGCCTGCTGTACGCAACGGCTCTTGATGGTGGGCAGGAGGCGGCTGGGCTGGTGGCTGATGAGCAACAGCACGGTGTCGCCCGACGGCTCCTCAAGGCTTTTCAGCAAGGCGTTGGCGGAGTTCAGGTTCATGGCCTCGGCCGGCTCCAGAAGCACCACCTTGCGCCCGCCAAGCTGCGCCGTTTGCACGACGAAGCCAACCAGCTCACGAACCTGATCGACCTTGATCGCCTTGTCCGCTTCTTCCGGCTCCAGCACGAAGTTATCCGGGTGGGTGCCGGCGGCCAGCAGGTAGCAGGACTTGCACTGCCCGCAGGCATCCAGGCCCTGGGGCTTCTGGCACAGCAGACGCGCCATCAGGCGCTCGGCCAGGGCGCGCTTGCCGATACCGGCGGGCCCGTGCAGCAGATAGGCATGGGCGTGACGCGGCCGACCGGCCAGGTGCTGCCAGAGGGATTCCTGCCAGGGATAGGCTTCAGCCACGGCAACGCTCCAGCAGTTCGGGCAGCAAGGCCTCCAGGGCCTCCTGCACGCTCACCAGGGAGGCGGCGGCGTCGAGTACGTGGTAACGCTGCGGGGCAGCAGCGGCGCGCTGCAGGTAGGTCTGGCGCACCGCCTCGAAGAACCCACGGTCCTCCTGCTCGAAGCGATCCAGGCGGCCACGGGCAGCAGCGCGACTGAGGCCGACGTCCACCGGCAGGTCGAAGACCAGGGTCAGGTCCGGGCGCAGCTCGCCCTGGACGAAGGCTTCCAGTTGCGCGATGCGCTCCACCGGGAGCCCGCGACCACCGCCCTGGTAGGCGTAGGTGGCATCGGTGAAGCGATCACAGAGCACCACCTGGCCACGGGCCAGGGCCGGGCGGATGACGCCGGCGATGTGCTGGGCACGGGCGGCGAACATGAGCAGCAGCTCGGTATCGGCGGCCATGGCCTCGTCACTGGGTGCCAGCAGCAGCTCGCGGATGCGCTCGGCGAGGGGCGTACCGCCAGGCTCACGGGTCAGCACTACATCGACGCCATGGTTGCGCAGGCGTTCGGCGAGGAAGTCGCGGTTGGTGCTCTTGCCGGCCCCTTCGGGGCCTTCGAGCGTAATGAACAGACCGCTCACGGGGTGTCCTTGTTGGTAGTGGGCGCGGGGCTGGACCGGTAGTCCGCCCGTCGCTTCAACTGATATTCGCGCACCGCCTGGTTGTGGGCGGCGAGCGACTCGGAAAATACATGGCTGCCGTCGCCACGGGCGACGAAGTAAAGGCTCTTGCCTTCCACCGGGTGCATGGCGGCATGGATGGCCTCACGCCCGACCATGGCGATGGGCGTCGGCGGCATGCCGGCGATCACGTAGGTGTTGTAAGGCGTGGCCTCGCGCAGGTGGGCGCGGGTGATCCTGCCGGCATAGCGCTCGCCCAGGCCGTAGATGACGGTGGGGTCGGTCTGCAGCAGCATGCCCATCTGCAGGCGCCGCACGAAGACGCCGGCGATCTGCCCGCGCTCGCTGGGTACGCCGGTTTCCTTCTCCACCATCGAGGCCATGATCAGTGCCTGGTAGGGATCGGCATAGGGAAGCTTGTCCGCGCGCTTTTCCCATTCGTCCTGCAGCACCTGCTCGAGGCGTTGATGCGCCTGCTTGAGCAGGTCGATGTCACGCATGCCGCGCACATAGCGGTAGGTGTCGGGGAAGAAACGCCCCTCGGGATGCTGGCCCTCCAAGCCAAGGCGCTTCATCAGCTCGTCGTCGCTGGCGTCGGCCAGGGTCTGTTCCAGCTTCACCTGCTTGGCCAGGGCCGTGCGCAGTTGGCGGAAGTTCCAACCCTCCACCAGGGTCAGGCTGTACTGCACCACCTCGGCACGCTGCCAGAGACCAAGCAGTTGTGCAGCGTTCATCCCCGGCGCCATGCGGTATTCGCCGCTGTGCAAGGATTGGCCCGCGAGGTTGAAGCGCCAGTATTGGCGCAGCCAGAAGGCCCCTTGAATGACCCCCTCCTCTTCCAGTCGATTGAGCAAGCCACCAGGGGTCGAGCCGGCCGGCACGTCGAGCAACTGCTCTTCGGTCAGCACGAGTGGCTGCTCCAGGGCTTCACGCTGCTGCCAACCGGCAAACGCGAACACGAGGCCGCCGAGGATCAGGCCACTCTGCAGCAGCACGAGCAATTTGCGTATCACGAATCAGCTATCCAGTAGGTCGCGGGCAAGGGCCTGCAGTTTACGGGTGAGCGGCCCGACCGACCAGTCGTGACCCGCGAAGCGGCGCACGGGCCAGACGCCGTAGAGGCTGTTGCAGAGGAAGACTTCATCGGCCGCGAGCAGTTCCTCGTAACCGATGTCGCGCACCTGGGTGGCGATGCCCTGGTCAGCCGCCTGCTCCAGCAACTCCGCGCGCATCACCCCGGCGACCCCGCTGCGCCCGAGATCGGCGGTCAGGAGTACACCCGCGCGGACTATGAAGAGGTTGCTGAAAACCCCTTCGATGACCCGCCCGGAAACGTCGCGCATCAGGCCTTCGGCGAAGCGCGCATCCTGCCACTCGGCACGGGCCAGAACCTGTTCCAGCCGGTTGAGGTGCTTGAGCCCGGCGAGCAACGGCTGCTCGGCCAGGCGAGTGACGCAGGGGAATAATTCGATGCCCTGCTCGGAGTGACCTTCGGGATAGGCGGGATAGGGGCTGCCCATGAGGATGCGCCGTGGCGGCGTACCTGGCAGTGCATAGCCGCGCAGGCCATCACCGCGGGTCACCATCAACTTGGCAACGCCCTCACCGAGCTGGGCAGAGAACGCCAGCAGCTCCTCACGCACGAGGTTGAGGTCAAGATCGAAGGACAAACGCCGCACGCCTTCGGCAAGGCGCGCGAGGTGACGCTCCAACAGGCCGGGCCGACCACCGCGTACGGCGATGGTCTCGAACAGGCCATCGCCGTAGGCCAGGCCACGGTCCTTGAGGGACAGTGACCCGGCCGGGCGGCCGTCGACCCAGCTCTGCATCAGTCGGCGAACCGACGGAATACCAGGGAGCCGTTGGTGCCACCAAAGCCGAAGGAGTTGGACAGCACCACGTCGATCGGCATGGAGCGGGCTTCGTGGGGCACGAAGTCGAGGTCGCAGCCCTCGTCCGGGTCGTCCAGGTTGATGGTCGGCGGCGCCACCTGATCACGGATCGCCAGCACGCTGAAGATCGCCTCGACGGCACCGGCCGCACCCAGCAGGTGGCCGGTCATGGATTTGGTGGAGCTCACCGCAACCTTGTAGGCGTGGTCGCCGAACACGCTCTTCACCGCCGCTGCTTCAGCCTTGTCGCCAGCCGGAGTGGAGGTGCCATGGGCGTTGATGTACTGCACCTGGTCGCCGTTCAGGCCGGCATCACGCAGGGCATTGTGCATGCAGCGGGCGGCACCGGCGCCGTCTTCCGGCGGCGAGGTCATGTGGTAGGCGTCGCCGCTCATGCCGAAGCCGACCAGCTCGGCATAGATGGTGGCGCCACGGGCCTTGGCGTGCTCCAGCTCTTCGAGGACCAGCGCACCGGCGCCGTCGGACAGCACGAAGCCATCACGGCCACGGTCCCAGGGGCGGCTGGCTGCAGCCGGGTCATCGTTGCGGGTGGACAGTGCACGGGCAGCACCGAAGCCACCCAGCCCCAGGCCACAGGCCGCCATCTCGGCGCCACCGGCGACCATCACGTCAGCTTCGCCGTAGGCGATGTTGCGCGCGGCCATGCCGATGCAGTGGGTGCCGGTGGTGCAGGCGGTGGCGATGGCGTAGTTCGGTCCCTGGATACCCAGGTGGATCGACAGGAAGCCGGACACCATGTTGATGATCGAGCCCGGCACGAAGAACGGCGAGATACGCCGCGGCCCCTGCTCGATCAGCGATTTGCAGTTGTTCTCGATGTTGGTCAGGCCACCGATCCCGGAGCCCATGGCAACGCCGATGCGCTCACGGTTGGCATCGGTTACTTCCAGCCCGGAATCGCGCATAGCCTGGAAGCTGGCAGCGAGGCCGTACTGGATGAACAGGTCGAGCTTGCGAGCTTCCTTGGCGGACAGGTACTGCTCGACATCGAAGCCCTTCACCGAACCACCGAAACGGGTGGTGTAGGCGGAAAGGTCCATATGCTCGATCAGGCCGATGCCACTGCGGCCAGCCAGAATTCCTTGCCAGCTGTCCGGGACGTTGTTGCCCAGCGGCGACAGCATGCCCAGGCCAGTGATCACGACGCGTCTACGCGACACAGCGCTCTCCTCTATCTTTTTCTACACGGCGGTTGGATGACGCTTAAAGAAAAGCCGCACGACCTTGGAGGTCGTGCGGCTTTTCCGAGTCGGGAATCGACGATTACTTATTGCGCGTGCGCGTTGATGTAATCGATAGCTTCCTGAACGGTGGTGATCTTCTCAGCTTGCTCGTCCGGGATCTCGGTCTCGAATTCCTCTTCCAGAGCCATCACCAGCTCAACGGTGTCAAGGGAGTCGGCGCCCAGGTCTTCGACGAAGGAAGCGCTATTGGTTACTTCGTCTTCTTTAACGCCCAGTTGCTCGGCGACGATTTTCTTGACGCGTTCTTCGATGGTGCTCATACCTTGTTTTCACTCCTATGGAAAAATCCGTGCAGCTTGGGCTGCAGTGTATAGAAAGGGTTTTCCGCATTTCAAGCGGGATGCCAACCCCTCCAGGCCCTGTCTGGACCCGTCCATAACCCAATTGCACTTATGTACCGGATTTTAGACAGCTCCTATGACAGTTTCCTGAAGGGAATCGTCACATTCAGCTCATGTACATGCCGCCGTTCACAGGGATAGTAGCTCCGGTGACGTAGGATGCGCTATCGGATGCGAGGAATGCGACCACCTTTGCGATCTCCTCGGCCTGCCCCAGACGCCCCAGCGGAATCTGCCCCAGCAGTGCATCGCGCTGGGCTTCCGGCAGTTCACGGGTCATGTCGGTATCGATGAAACCGGGCGCCACCGAGTTCACGGTGATGGCGCGGGAGCCGACTTCGCGGGCCAGGGCCCGACCGAAGCCTTCCAGGCCGGCCTTGGCGGCGGCGTAGTTAACCTGCCCGGCGTTGCCCATGGCACCTACCACCGAACCGATGTTGATGATGCGCCCCCAGCGAGCCTTGGTCATGCCACGCAGCACGGCCTTGGATAGGCGATAGAGGCTGTTGAGGTTGGTGTTGATGACGTCGAACCACTCGTCATCCTTCATGCGCAGCATCAGGTTGTCGCGGGTGATACCGGCGTTGTTCACCAGGATCAGCGGCTGGCCAAGGTGCTGCTGGATGTGTTCGAGGGTGCTGGCGACGGATTCGTCATTGCTCACATCGAGCACCAGGCCGGCGCCTTCGACGCCGTTTTCCTTGAGGTATTCGGCGATACGCTCGGCACCGCTCGGGGTGGTGGCGGTGCCGATGACGACAGCCCCCATGCGACCCAGCTCCAGCGCGATGGCCTGGCCGATACCACGGCTCGCACCAGTGACCAGGGCGACCTTACCTTGCAGACTCATAGTCTTCTCCTTGCTCAGGCCAGCGCAGCGCGAGCGGCTGCGAAGGCGTCGGGGGTATCCAGATTGTGCGTGCCAATGCCTTTCACGCAGCGCTTGTTCAGGCCAGAGAGAACCTTGCCGGGACCACACTCGACCAGCTCGGTCACACCCTGCTCCGACAGGCGAACGATGGACTCCACCCAGCGGACCGGGCTGTACAGCTGGGCCAACAGGTCGCCCTTGAGAGAGCCGAGATCAGCCACGACGGCGGCACTGACGTTCTGCACCAGCGGAATCTGCGGCGCTTGCCAGGCAATGGCTTCGACCGACTCGGCGAAGCGTTCGGCCGCCGGGCGCATCAGCGCACAGTGGGACGGCACGCTGACCGGCAGCGCCATGGCGCGCTTGGCGCCACGGGCCTTGCAGGCCTCGATGGCGCGCTCGACGGCGACGGCGCTGCCGGCGATCACTACCTGGCCCGGGGCGTTGAAATTGACCGCGCTGACCACGTCACCTTGCGCAGCTTCGGCGCAGGCGGCCAGTACGTCGGCATCTTCCAGGCCGAGGATCGCAGCCATGCCGCCCTGCCCCGCCGGAACGGCCTGCTGCATGAGCTGGCCACGACGCTCCACCAGCTTCACCGCATCGGCGAAACCCAGGCTGCCGGCAGCGACCAGCGCCGAGTATTCACCCAGGCTGTGACCGGCGACATAAGCCGGGCGGGCACCGCCCTCGGCCAGCCACAGACGCCAGAGTGCGATGGACGCAGTGAGGATGGCCGGCTGGGTTTTGTCGGTCTGGTTCAGCTGCTCTTCCGGGCCCTGCTGGGTCAGTGCCCAGAGGTCATAACCCAGGGCCTCGGAGGCCTCGGCGAAGGTATCCAGGACCAGCTTCTGCGAAGCGCCGTGCTCAGCCAGCATGCCCAGGGACTGGGAGCCTTGACCGGGGAAAACGAATGCGAGGGATGCGGACATCGGAACTATTCCCTTGTTTGCCTTGATCGATGTACAGGAACGCCGGGCATAGCCAAGCGCAACGAACTGACAGTTGGATGACAAGCCGCAGACAGCGGTCACATCCTAGAGCAACAGATCCTCGAGACGCCCATGCAGGCGCTGGGGAAGGTTCTCGCGAATCTCGATGAGGGCGCGCCGTATGGCGCTCTGGAAGCCATCGGAACCGGCGGCCCCATGGCTTTTGACGACGATACCCTGGAGACCCAGGAAGCTCGCGCCATTGTGCCGAGCGGGCGTCAGGTCCCCCTGCAGGCGGCGCAGCAACGGCAGCGCCAGGGCACCGACCATGCGCGAGCCGAAGCTGTCGGTGAACAACGCTTCGATGCGCGCGGAGATCATCGAGGCCAGGCCTTCGCTGGACTTGAGCAGGATATTGCCGACGAAGCCGTCGCACACCACCACATCGGCCTCGCCCCGGTACAGGCCATCACCCTCTATGTAGCCGATGTAGTTCAGGCCTTCAGCCTGCTGCAGAAGGCTGGACGCCAGCTTGACCTGCTGGTTGCCCTTGATGTCCTCGGTGCCGACGTTGAGCAAGGCGATACGCGGGCGCGCCTGCCCGAGCGCCTCGGCAGCGACGGAACCCATTACAGCGAATTGATAGAGGTGCTCGGCACTGCAATCGACGTTGGCGCCGAGATCCAGCAAATGACAATGCCCCTTGGCCGTGGGCACGGCGCTGACCATCGCAGGGCGATCGATGCCCGGCAGGGTCTTGAGCATGTAACGGGAAAGCGCCATCAGAGCACCGGTATTGCCGGCGCTCACGCAGGCCTGGGCACGACCGGCACGGACCAGGTCGAGGGCGATACGCATGGAGGAGTCGGGCTTGCCACGCAAGGCCTGGGATGGACGCTCGTCCATGCCGATGACTTCGGATGCATGTTCGATGGACAGCCGCTGACGATCGACGCCGCTTTCACGGGCGATCAACTCTTCGAGGAGCTGGGCTTGACCAACAAGAATGAGGTGGAGCGAGGGGAACTCAGCCAGGCAGGCGATGCTGGCCGGGACAATGCAACGGGGACCGAAGTCCCCGCCCATTGCGTCAATCGCGATGATCGGAGCGGACAAGGATTACTCGTCAGCGCCCTTGTCGATCACTTTGCGACCACGGTATACGCCTTCCGGGGATACGTGGTGACGCAGGTGTACTTCACCGGTGCTCTTCTCGACGGACAGGGCGTTGGCCTCGAGAGCATCGTGGGAACGACGCATGTCGCGGGCAGAGCGGGATTTTTTGTTCTGCTGAACAGCCATAATTAATTAACTCCTAAACGTTTGGGTCACGCTTTAACTGCGCCAATACACTGAACGGGTTGGACCGCGTCACCTCGTTCTCACTCGGCTCGGGCTCATCAAGCCCTTCCGGCTGCTGGCAATCTTCAGGGTCATGGGCCGGAACAATGGGCAAGGCGAGCAACAGCTCATCCTCGACCAGAGTCAGAAGATCCAGAGGATCCTCACCCACTTCCAGCACGTCATAGCCCTTGGGCAGTGACTCGCTGTCCGCACCTTCTTTCACCACAGCGTACGTACACTCGCTGTGGATCGGCAGTACGACCAGCTCCAGACAACGCTGGCATACCATCTTGACCTCTACATCGATTTCACTGCGGATAATCGCTGCCCTGCGCTCATCGCGCCCGAAAACGAGTTTCGTGCGTACGATGCCTGCAGTATCGGCAAGCGGGTCGCAGAGTCGCTCAAGACTGGAGAGCTGCAGCTCACCCTGGAGGGTTACGCCGCGATCTGCCATCTTGCGCGGATCGACGTGAGGTGGAATCGGCCCATTCAACATAGGCGCGACATTCTAGGGATGCACCTGTCACCTGTCAAAACAAATTCCGCCCTGTCCGCCGCGTGGCAAGGCCTATAGAATTTCCGCTTCCTGACTGGGAGATCAGCATGCCACCACTGGTGCTTGCATCCAGCTCGCCCTACCGCCGCGAGCTTCTTGAACGCCTTCGCCTGCCCTTCACCTGGAGTGCGCCCGCGATAGACGAAACCCGACATCCACACGAGTCGGCCGAGCAACTGGTACGCCGCCTGGCCGAAGAAAAGGCCCGCGCGCTCGCGGACCTGCACCCCGGCCACCTGATCATCGGCTCGGACCAGGCCGCCGTGCTGGGCGAGCAGATACTCGGCAAGCCCCTGGAGTTCGAACGCGCCCGCAGCCAGCTACTGGCGGCCAGCGGCACCAGCGTCACCTTCCTCACCGGCCTAGCACTGCTGAACACACGCAGCGGCCGCTGCCAGGTGGACTGCATCCCCTTCACGGTGAACTTCCGCCCCTTGAGCGAAGCGACCATCGAGCGCTACCTGAACATCGAGCAGCCCTACGACTGCGCCGGCAGCTTCAAGGCCGAAGGGCTCGGCGTGAGCCTGTTCCGCTCCACCCAGGGCGAAGACGCCACCAGCCTGGTGGGCCTCCCCCTGATCCGCCTGGTCGACATGCTGCTCGACGAAGGCCTGGAACTGCCATAACGAAAAAGCCCGGCATCAGCCGGGCTCTTCCTTATATATAGGCAGCGACGGGATCAGCGCAGAGCCGGCCCCTGGAACCCCATCCACAGCGCCAGCTGCTCGGCGACACTGGCCCCCAGCTTCTTGGCGAAACGGTCGAAAGGCGTCTCCTGCTTGGTGTAGTCGACGATCTCCTTCTCGCCTATGACCTCGCGCGCCACGTAGCTGGTGCTGCCGAGCTTATCCACCAGCCCCAGCTCCAGGGCCTGCTCGCCCGACCACACCAGGCCACTGAACAGCTCGGGATGCCCCTCGACCTTCAAACGGTCGCCACGCCCCTTCTTCACGCTGTCGATGAACTGCTTGTGCGTGGTATCCAGCACACCTTGCCAGAACGCAGTCTCATCAGGCTTCTGCGCCTGGAAGGGATCGAGGAAGGCCTTGTGCTCGCCCGAGGTGTAGACGCGACGCTCCACACCCAGCTTGCCCATCAGCTCGACGAAGCCGAAGCTCGCCGCCGTAACACCGATGGAACCCACCAGGCTGGCCTTGTCGGCATAGATCTCATCGGCCGCACTGGCGATGTAGTACGCGCCCGAAGCACCGAGATCAGTGATCACCGCATAGACCTTGATATCCGCATGCTCGCCACGCAGACGGCGGATCTCGTCATAGATGTAGCCGGACTGGACCGGACTGCCACCCGGGCTGTTGATACGCAGGACGATGCCCTTGGTCTTCGTATCCTCGAAGGCCGCACGCAGGCTGCCGACGATATTGTCGGCGCTGGCAGCCTCGCCATCGGCGATCATGCCTTTCACCTCGACCAGCGCAGTGTGGCTTTCGCCGCGGGCCGCCGTTTTCTGCAGATCGAAAAGCGGAGAGAACAGCGCCAGGGCCACGAACAGATAAAGGAAGGTCAGTACCTTGAAGAAAATGCCCCAGCGGCGGGATCGACGCTGCTCCTGAACCCCGGCCAGCACCGCCTTTTCGAGCAACTTCCAGCTCTTGTCATCGCCACTGCCCGCAGGCGTCGATGCCTTCCATTCATCCGACATGCAGATCCACCTTCATAGAGTGTGTATTCGCACCACCGGCGAGCCAGTGGCGCAATTCATCGAAACATTCGATCGCCAACCTCGGCGATTCGCGACGCAGGACATCAAGAGACTGGGCACCGTAGCCGACCGCTACCGAATCCATACCAGCGCGATGAGCCATCTGCAGATCGAAGGGCGAATCCCCCACCATCAATGCCCGCCCAGCCTCCACACCACAATGGGCGAGTATCTCGTGCAGCATTCGCGGATCGGGCTTGCTGGCCGTCTCGTCGGCGCAACGGGTGATATCGAAGTAGTCCAGCCAACCACGCCCACAGAGGACGTGATCGAGCCCTCGTCGACTCTTGCCGGTAGCGACCGCCAGCAGGTAACCCTCATTGCGGAAACCCTCCAGGGCCTCCAGCACACCAGGGAACAGCGCCGACGGCTGCACCTCCAGCCGGTTGTAATGAGCCCCATAAGCCGCACGGTAGCGTTCGACCGAAGACGGATCGACGAGTTCTGGATAGAGGACACGGATCGCCTCGGGCAGACCGAGGCCGATGATGCCCTTCAGCGCCGACTCATCCAACTGCGGCAGCCCGCAGGTTTCGGCAGCCACCCGCAGGGACTCGACGATGCGCGAGATGGAGTCCACCAAGGTGCCATCCCAATCGAACACCAATAGACGGTAGTCAGGCACCGAGGCGCTCCAGGGTCTTTTCCCACATATCATCCACCGGCGCCTCGACCCGCAGCGGCGTGCCATCAGGCAACACCAGGGACAGCGCATAGGCATGCAGGAACAGGCGCTTACCGCCCAGCTCCCGGATTTCGCGGGAAAACTCTTCGTCACCGTACTTGGGATCGCCCGCGATAGCGTGCCCCGCATGGCGGGTATGCACGCGAATCTGGTGGGTGCGCCCGGTGATGGGGCTGGCCTCGACCAGGGTGGCGAACTCGCCGAAACGACGCAGGACGCGGAACTCGGTCAGCGCCTCCTTGCCCTCGTCATTGACCTCGACCATGCGCTCACCGGAACGCAGATTGTTCTTCAGCAGCGGCGCACTGACCTTCTTTTTCGAGGTCGGCCAATTGCCGCGTACCAGCGCCATGTAGCGCTTGTCCACCCCATCGCCGCGCAGGGCTTCGTGGAGGTGGCGCAGCATGCTGCGCTTCTTCGCGATCATCAGCAGGCCCGAGGTGTCGCGATCCAGCCGGTGCACCAGCTCCAGCTCCTTGGCATCCGGCCGCAGCTGGCGGAACGCCTCGATCACACCGAAGCTGAGCCCGCTACCGCCGTGCACGGCAATGCCGGCCGGCTTATTGAGGACGATCAGCCCCTTGTCCTCGTAGACGATGGCGGCCTCGAGCCGCTCCAGCAGCCCCTGGGCGACGGGCGCAGCTTCATCACGCTCGGCAAGGCGCAGCGGCGGAACGCGCACCACATCCCCGGCCTGGAGCTTGTACTCAGGCTTGATCCGTCCCTTGTTCACCCGCACCTCGCCCTTGCGCAAAATGCGATAGATCAGGGTCTTGGGCACGCCTTTGAGCTGGGTACGGAGGAAGTTGTCGATGCGCTGACCGGCATATTCCGGCGCAACCTCAAGCAGCTGGACGCCGGAGGTTGGAGAAGAGGGAGTAGTCATGGCGGGCATCATAGCAATTTTTGATGAATTTGAAGCACTTAATAATTGCTGCTATAGTCGCGAACGCCGCCAAAAGCGGCCGTGCTCCGGATGATCGCCAAAACTGCCATCCCAGACACGTGCAACCCATTCAGGACGTCAGGCCGTCCGTCAGGATATTTCGCCGCACAGTGCGCGGATATCCGGAGAAAAACGCCTTGAGCCATGACGCGCGGCCAACCCCTCAGGGGCGGTCACGTAAAATGCAACCCGCTACGGATTCTGCGAGCGGCACCCGATTTTCAAGGGACAAGTGTAGGGTGGAGATGCACAACCGTCGGACTGCGTAGCAAACGCTTCAATCAAGACGCTTTATCTCGTCCGCTACCGATGGCTGATTCCTCCTCCTGACAACGTGCTTCTGTTACGACAACAGCAAGCAGGAGACGTCGTCGCGACCCCGGCCCTACTGGCCTGATGTCGCTGGACACGGGGGTGGCATGCCACCCCTGACGCGCACCTGACACCGACCGCGAGAGTCGTGTGTGCCGATCGCCGTTTCCGGCAGCCCCGGAAACCGACGGTACTACATGAAAAGAATGCTGATTAACGCAACTCAGCCCGAAGAGTTGCGTGTTGCCCTGGTCGACGGCCAACGCCTGTACGACCTGGATATCGAGTCGGGCGCCCGTGAACAGAAAAAGGCCAACATCTACAAAGGCCGCATCACTCGCATCGAGCCCAGCCTCGAAGCCGCATTCGTCGACTTCGGTGCAGATCGCCACGGCTTCCTGCCGCTGAAAGAAATCTCCCGCGAATACTTCAAGAAGTCCCCCGAGGGGCGCGTCAACATCAAGGACGTGCTCAACGAAGGCCAGGAAGTCATCGTCCAGGTCGAGAAAGAAGAACGTGGCAACAAGGGCGCAGCCCTGACCACCTTCATCAGCCTCGCCGGCCGTTACCTGGTACTGATGCCGAACAACCCGCGCGCGGGCGGCATCTCCCGTCGTATCGAAGGCGAAGAGCGCAACGAACTGCGTGAGGCCCTGAACGGCCTGAACGCACCGGCCGACATGGGCCTGATCGTTCGCACCGCCGGCCTGGGCCGCTCCAGCGAAGAGCTGCAGTGGGACCTCGACTACCTGCTGCAACTCTGGAGCGCCATCAAGGAAGCTTCCGGTGAGCGCGGCGCCCCCTTCCTGATCTATCAGGAAAGCAACGTCATCATTCGCGCCATCCGCGACTACCTGCGCCAGGACATCGGCGAAGTACTGGTCGACAGCGTCGAAGCCCAGGAAGAAGCCCTGAGCTTCATCCGCCAGGTGATGCCGCAGTACCAGAACAAGATCAAGCTCTACCAGGACAGCGTTCCGCTGTTCAATCGCTTCCAGATCGAGAGCCAGATCGAAACCGCCTTCCAGCGCGAAGTGAAACTGCCTTCCGGCGGTTCCATCGTCATCGACCCGACCGAAGCCCTGGTGTCCATCGACATCAACTCGGCGCGTGCAACCAAAGGCGGCGACATCGAAGAAACCGCCCTGCAGACCAACCTGGAAGCGGCCGAAGAGATCGCTCGCCAGCTGCGCCTGCGTGATATCGGCGGTCTGATCGTCATCGACTTCATCGACATGACCCCGGCCAAGAACCAGCGCGCCGTGGAAGAGAAGGTCCGCGAAGCCCTGGAAGCCGACCGCGCCCGCGTACAGGTCGGCCGTATCTCCCGCTTCGGCCTGCTGGAAATGTCCCGTCAGCGCCTGCGTCCGTCCCTGGGCGAGAGCAGCGGCATCGTCTGCCCGCGCTGCAACGGCCAAGGCATCATCCGCGACGTCGAGTCCCTGTCGCTGGCGATCCTGCGCCTGATCGAAGAAGAAGCCCTGAAGGACCGCACCGCCGAAGTCCGTGCCCAGGTACCGATTCCGGTTGCCGCCTTCCTGCTCAACGAGAAGCGCAACAGCATCACCAAGATCGAGCTGCGCACCCGCGCCCGCATCGTGATCCTGCCGAACGATCATCTGGAGACCCCGCACTTCGAAGTGCAGCGTCTGCGCGATGACAGCCCGGAAGTCATGCACGGCCAGTCCAGTTACGAGATGACCCCGTCCGAGAGCGAAGAGCAGCAGCCGCCCGCCGCCACCCGCACCCTGGTTCGCCAGGAAGCCGCCGTGAAGACCGTGGCCCCCGAGCGCCCCGCTCCGGCCCCGATGGCTCCGCCGACCGCTGCCGTCGCCGCTGCCGAGCCGAGCCTGTTCAAAGGCCTGGTGAAGTCGCTGGTAGGCCTGTTCGCCGGCAAGGAAGAAGCCCAGCCCGTCGCGACCGAGCAGAGCGCCAGCGAGCGTCCGGCCCGCAGCACCGACGAGCGCCGTAACGGTCGCCAGCAGAACCGCCGCCGTGACGGCAGCCGTGAAGGCCGCCGCGACGAAGAGCGCAAGCCGCGTGAAGAGCGTCAACCTCGCGAAGCCCGTGAGCCGCGCGAACCTCGCGAAGGCCAGGAAAACCGCCGCGAACGTGGCGAGCGTCCGCCGCGCGAAGAGCGTCAGCCTCGTGAAGACCGCGCCCCGCGCGAAGCCCGTGAACCCCGCGAAGAGCGCGCACCGCGCGAGTCTCGTGAGGAGCGCCAGCCCCGCGAAGAGCGTCAACCCCGTGAGGAGCGTGCACCACGCGAAGCCCGTGAGCCGCGCGAGCCACGTGAACCTCGCGAAGGCCAGGAAAACCGCCGCGAACGTGGCGAGCGTCCGCCGCGCGAAGAGCGCCAGCCCCGTGAAGAGCGCGCCCCGCGCCCCGAGCAGGTTGCCGCCGAGGCCAGTGAAGAAGAACTGCTGAACAACGAAGAGCTGCTGGATGATGTCGATGGCCAGGAAGGCGCCGAAGGCGACCGCCCCCGCCGCCGCTCCCGTGGCCAGCGTCGCCGCAGCAACCGCCGTGAGCGCCAGCGTGAAGTCGAAGGCGAAGAAGGCGAGGAAGGCAGCGAAGAGGCCAATGTCGATGGCAGCGTCCCCGCCGCCGTTGTCGTGACCGCCGTCGCCGCAGAAGTCATCGCCGAGCAAATCGAAGGCCAAGCCAGCAGCGAACCGACCCAGGTCGAAAGCGCCGCCAGCGAAGCCCCGGTCGCAGCCCCTGCCGCCGAAGCCGTCGCCCAGGAGCAGGAACCGATCGAAGTGATCGAGACCAGCGCCCCTGCCGTGATCGAAAGCGAAGTGTCCGTCGTGGTCGTTGAGCCGGTTGTCGAAACCGTCGTCGAAGCCCCCGTCGAGACTGCCCAGGTCGTGGAAGTGGAAGCACCGGCTCCGGTCGTGGCCCCTGTTGTCGAGGCCGAACCGGCTCCTGCCCCCGCGGCAGCACCGGTAAGCGCCGGTGGCCGTGCGCCGAACGATCCTCGCGAAGTACGTCGCCGTCAGCAGGAAGCCGAGCGTCTTGCACGTGAAGCCGCCGCAGCCCCCGTGGTAGAAGCCCCGGTGGTCGAGGAGGCTGCTCCGGTCGTGGTCGAAGTCGCCGCTGAGCCGGTGGTGGAAGCCCAGCCCGAGCCCGTTGCTGAAGCTGTCGTGGAAGCCCAGGAAGTTGCGGAAGAGCCCAAGGTCGAAGTGACCGAGGCCAGCACCGAAGCTGCCGAAGCAACCGTCGCTGACGAAGCGAAGGAAGAGGAAGAAGCCAAGGACGAGTCCAAACCAACCGTCTAAGGCCCTGCCTCAATGAACAAGGGATGCCTCGGCATCCCTTTTTCTTTGGCACGAGAAAAGTGCCCGCCCCGCCCACCGTCCACCGCAACCTGCGCCCCCCTCCCCTCACTGCACCGCAAATGAAAAAGGGACGCCTGAGCGTCCCTTTGTCTATTGCGCGCAAGCGATGTCAGAGCAGATTGGGCTCCATCTCCAGCACCACACCAAAGCGTTCGGCGACATCGGCCTGGATGCGCTGCGCCAGGTCCAGCAGCTGCAGGCCGGTAGCCGCACCATAGTTCACCAGCACCAGGGCCTGCAGGCGATGAACACCCGCATCGCCATCACGGAACCCCTTCCAGCCGGCACGCTCGATCAGCCAGCCTGCGGCCAGCTTCACCTGGCCATCGGCCTGGGGGTAGGCCACCAGGTCCGCGTGCTCGCCCCGCAGGCGCTCGCCCAGCTCGGCCGGTACCAGCGGATTCTTGAAGAAGCTGCCTGCATTGCCCAGTTGAGCCGGGTCCGGAAGCTTCTCGCTGCGGATGGAGCAAATGGCACGACTCACATCCGACGCCGTCGGCGCATCGACGCCCTGCTCCTGCAGCCGCTGGCGCACAGGCCCGTAGTCGAGGTGCAAGCTCAGCGCACGGCTCAACTTGAAACGAACCCTGAGGATCAGCCAGCGGCCGACCTCACGCTTGAACAGGCTGTCGCGATAGCCGAAGGCGCACTCTTCCAGGCTGAAGTCACGCAGCTCGCCACTCAGGCGGTCCATCGCGGTCAACCCGGCGAATACATCCTTGATCTCCACCCCGTAGGCGCCGATGTTCTGCATCGGTGCCGCCCCAACGGTGCCGGGAATCAGGCTGAGGTTCTCCAGCCCCGCCAGCCTCTGCTCCAAGGTCCAGAGCACGAACGGGTGCCAGGGCTCGCCGGCTTCGGCCTCCACCAGCACCTGCTCGCCGTCATCGCCCAGCAAACGCAAGCCACGGCTGGCCATGCGCAGCACCAGCGCGTCGATATCAGCGGTCAGCAACAGGTTGCTGCCCCCGCCGATCACTTGCAGCGGAATACCGCGTGCGCTCGCCAGAGCCAGCGCCTCACGCACCTCGGCGTCGTCATGCGCCTCGGCAAACAGGCGCGCACGCACCTCCACACCAAAGGTGTTGAAGGGCTTCAGGGAAACATTTTCGGAAACGACCAGGCTCACAGGCGCCCCCGGATTTCGGCAACCAGGCCATCACAGGCCTGCTCAATCAGGCTCAGCACCTCTTCGAAGCCTTCCTCACCGCCGTAGTAGGGGTCCGGGACCTCTTCCGGCACCAGGCCATAGCGGCGCAGGAACAGGTCCGGCTCGCTGCCATCGCGGCGCAGCCCCTTGAGATCACGCAGGTTGCTGTGGTCCATCGCCAGCACCAGGTCGAAACGCGAGAAGTCATCCACGCTCACCTGGCGTGCACGCAGCAGCGACAGATCATAGCCACGTCGCAGCGCCGCCTGGCGGGTGCGCGTGTCGGGTGCCTTGCCAACGTGCCAATCACCGGTACCGGCGGAGTCGACCTCGACCTGCTCCGCCAGTCCGGCCTCACGCAGCTTGTGGCGCAGTACGCCCTCGGCGGTGGGCGAGCGGCAGATATTGCCCAGGCAGACGAACAGGACCTTCATCAGGCCCCCAGCAAGCGGCGCACCCGCTCCAGGTCTTCAGCGGTATCCACACCGGCAGCCGGCGCCTCCAGGGCATCGGCTACGTGGATGCGCACGCCATGCCAGAGCGCACGCAGCTGCTCCAGGCATTCGGTGTTCTCCAGCCAGCACGGGCCCCAGGCGACGAAGTCGTGGAGGAACTGCACGCGGTAGGCGTAGATACCGATATGACGGCGGTAAGGCACCCCTTCGGGCAAGGCATCACGCCCCTGGGCGAAGGTGTCGCGGGCCCAGGGCAGCGGTGCACGGCTGAAGGTCAGGGCCAGGCCCTGGGTGTCGCTCGACACCTTGACCACATTGGGGTTGAACAGCGCATCCACGTCATGGATCGGCTCGGCGAGGGTGGCGATGCCCGCCTCCGGGTGAGCCGCCAAGTTGGCCGCCACCTGGTCGATGATCGCCGGAGGGATCAGCGGCTCATCGCCCTGCACATTGACCACGATGGCGTCGCCGGCCAGCCCGAGCTGGGTGGCGACCTCGGCCAGGCGATCGGTACCGGAATTGTGGTCGACCCGGGTCAGCACCACCTCGGCGCCGAAGCCCTTGCAGGCCTCGACGATGCGCGCATCGTCGGTGGCCACCACCACGCGCTCGGCGGAACTGCGCCGCGCCTGCTCCCAGACGTGCTGGACCATCGGCTTGCCGGCGATGTCCTGCAGCGGCTTGCCGGGCAGGCGCGTGGAGGCGTAGCGCGCCGGGATGACGACGGTGAATGCCTGGGCCATTACTTGTCCAGCCGCTCGTCGACGTTAAGGGTGCGCGCCTCGCTTTCCAGCATCACCGGGATGCCTTCGCGAACCGGGAAGGCCAGCGCATCGGCCTTGCAGACCAGCTCGCTCTTGTCTTCGGCGAGCTTGAGTGTGCCCTTGCACAGAGGACAGGCGAGGATATCGAGCAGTTTCGTGTCCATGGGTATCCTTGAACGCCACCCGAAGGGGCGGCTGGAATGAGTTAGGAGCGTTCGGCCGACAGGCGTGCCAGTCGCGCATCGAGCCATTCGATGAAGCCCAAGGTGGGCACCGCATCGACGGCCAGGTACCACCAGTCGGCAGCCGCGAAGGCACGGCACTTCACCGCATCCTTCTCGGTCATCACCAGGGGCAGTGCCGGGCTGAACTGCAGTTCGGCGGCACCGAAGCTGGCGTGGTCGGCGAAGGCATGGGGAACCGGGCGCCAGTTTAGCGCCTCGAGCGTGGTGAAGAAACGCTGCGGATTACCGATGCCGGCCACAGCATGGAGCGCCTGGCCAGAGGGGAAATGATCGAGTGCGACCCGCTCACCACTGTGCAGGTTGACCAGCGCGGTCGGCTGCAGGCGGAAGCCATGGGCACCGCCAGGGCCGGAGTCGGCACCGTTGTAAAGCACCGCATCGACGCTTTCCAGGCGCTGCGCCGGCTCGCGCAGGGGACCCGCCGGCAGGCAGCGGCCGTTGCCAAGGCCACGGGCGGCGTCGATCAGTACCAGTTCGATATCCCGCGCCAGGCGGTAATGCTGCAGGCCGTCGTCACTGAGCACGAGGTCGAGCGGCCCCTCGGCCAGCAGCGCCTCGACCGCACGCCCGCGATCCGGATCGATGACCAGCGGCACACCGCTACGCTGCACGATCAGCAACGGTTCGTCACCGGCGACGTCGGCGCCCTGCTCCGCCCGTACCCGCCAGGGCAGGCTCGGCGGGTTGGCACCGTAGCCACGGCTGACCACGCCCACACGCAAGCCAAGGCTGCGGCAGTGCTCGATGAGCCAGAGAATCATGGGGGTCTTGCCGGTGCCGCCAACGGTGATGTTGCCCACCACCATCACCGGCACAGGGGCGCGATAGATAGGCCCTTCGCCGGCCAGGAAGGCGTCGCGCTTGCGCGTCACCACCAGACGGTAAAGCGCCTCCAGCGGGCGTAGCAGCACCAGGGCCGGGTGGCCCCGGTACCAGGCGTCCAACAGCCGATCGGAGAAGGCCATCAGGGCTTGTCCGAGGCCTCGACGGTGGTGATGCGCAACTTGCTGAAGCCCAGCTTGCCGGCCGCATCCATGGCGGTGATCACCGTTTGATGGGTGGTCTTGGCGTCGGCGCTGATAATCATCGGTAGGCTGTTGTCGCCACCGGACTCCTTGCTCAAGGCCGTCATCAGCGTCGCCAGGTCGTTCTTAACCAGTACCTGGCCATTGAGTGCGTACTGCCCGTCGGCACTGATAGACAGCTCCAGGGTCTTCACCTCGGTAGCCTGGGCCGGGGTACCGCTGACGGCCTCGGGCAGCTCGATCTTCAGCTCGCTCGGGCGGCTGAAGGTCGTGGTGACCACGAAGAACAACAGCAGCACGAAGATCACGTCGATGAACGAAGTCAGGTTGAGGAAGACTTCTTCACGCGCGACGTTGCCCGCACGGCGACGGAACTTCACGCTTTGCCTTCCTCTGCGAAGTCCACTTCACGATCGCCCTGGGTCACTTCCACCAGCTTGATCGCCTCCTGCTCCATGGCCACCACCAGCTCGTCGACGCGACGCAGCAGGAAACGATGGAAGAACACCGCAGGGATAGCGACCACCAGGCCCGCTGCAGTGGTAATCAGAGCCTTGCCAATACCGCCAGCCAGTGCCGGAGCGTTGGCCATGCCGTTGTCCATGAAGCCGCTGAAGATCTCGATCATGCCGAACACGGTGCCCAGCAGGCCCAACAGCGGGCCCATCGCGGCGATGGTGCCCAGGGTGTTGAGGTAGCGCTCCAGTTCGTGGATGACGCGGGAAGCGGCCTCCTCGATGCACTCCTTCATGATCTCGCGACCGTGCTTGGAGTTGGCTAGGCCCGCCGCGAGGATCTCACCCAGCGGGGAAGACGCACGCAGCTCCTTGAGCTTCTGGGCGTTGAGCTGCTTGTCCTTGACCATGCGCCACACCTGGCCGAGCAATTGCGGCGGTGCGATGCGATTGGCGCGAAGCGTCCACAGGCGCTCCACGATAATGGCGGTGGCTGCGATGGAACTCAGAATGATAGGCAGCATCATCCAGCCGCCTGCTTTGACCAGCTCCCACACGGTGGCAAATCCCCTTGAAAAAAGTGGCGCAACTCTAGCACAGGGTCAGGGCCCCGCCGACCGCCGCCGTTCTCATTTTTCCCGCCAGAAACGTGCCTGGGTCCGCAGTCCACGCACCTCGTCACGTTCACCAAGGCGGATCAGCAGTGCACCGGACTCCGCCGTGTCGTGGATTGCAGCGCCCGCCGCCCGGTAACGGGCGATCACGGTTGAGTGTGGATGGCCGAAAGCGTTGTGGCTGCCCCGGGTGATCAGCGCACCACGGGGAGCCACCGCGCCAATGAGCGCCGCCGATGAAGAGCTGGCGCTGCCATGGTGAGGTGCCAGCAGCCAATCGGCGGGCAAGGGTTCACCACTGGCGATCCAGGCGGCTTCGGCCTGGGCGCCGATATCGCCGGTCAAGTGAATGCGCTCGCCCCGCGCCTCCACACTGAGCACGCAGGAGCGGTCGTTGCCCGTGCGCGCAGCGTCCCAGTGCCAGGTCCGCAGGCGCACGCCGTCCCATTCCCAGGCCTGGTCACGGCAGGCCTCGGCCCCCAGGCTGGCCGGCAGGCGCTCCGGCTCGCCGCTCACCACCCGTGCCACCGGCATGCCACGCATCACGGCACCGGCGCCACCCGCGTGGTCGTTGTCGGCATGGCTGAGGAGCATCTGGTCCAGGCGCCGCACACCCAGCCCCAGCAGGCTGGGCAGCACCACGCGCTCGCCCATGTCGAAATCGCCCCGCCGCGCGCCAGCGTCGTAGAGCAGCGCGTGCTCCCGCGTGCGCACCAGCACCGACAGCCCCTGCCCCACATCCAGCAACCAGATATCCGCCCTCCCCCAGGCCGGGCGCTCCACCGGCGGAAACAGCGTTGGCAACAACAACGCCAACCCCAAAGCCCGCACCGGCATCCCGGTCGGCACGATCAGCAGCAGGCAACCGAGTATGCCCAGCAGCCAGGCCCAGCCGGGAACGGCGGTCGCCTGCCAGGCGGGAATCCATTCCGCTATCCAGCCCAGCAAGCGGAACAACAGCTCCAGCGAACCACCCGCCAGCCACAGCAACCCTGCCCCCACCCCAGGCACGCCCTGCAGGGCCGTGCCTAATAAAGACAGCGGCACCGAAACCAGGCTGACCCAGGGCACCGCAATCAGGTTGGCCAGCGGGCCACTCAGGCTGATGGGCAGCGCCATGGCCAGCAGCAAGGGCGACAGCGCCAGGCCCATGGTCCATTGCGCGCGCCACCAACTGCGCCACCAGGGCGGCACGCCCAGGCGCCCGGCGAAGATCAGCACCAGCAATGCCACGGCCCCGAAGGACAACCAGAACCCCGCCTGCAGGGACGCCAGCGGATCGGCCGCCAGCACCACGCAGAAGGCCACCAGCAGCGGGCGCAGAACGCCCAGGTGACGAAAGCGCAGGCGCCAGAGCAGCGCGATGGCGGTCATCAGACAGGAGCGCTGCACCGGTACGTCGAAACCGGCGAGGAATCCGTAACCCAGCGACCCGGCGAAGGCCAGCGCACAGGCACAGGGCAGCCAGGGCAGGCGTCGGGGCCAGAGGCCGAGCCGCGCCAGCAACGCCACCGCCCCGTAAAGCACCGCCGCGAGCAAGGCAATGTGCTGGCCGGAAATCACCATCAGGTGCACCGTCCCGGTGTTCAGCAGCAACTGCCAATCGGCACTGTCGATCCCCGAGCCATCTCCCAGCACCAGCGCGGCGATACCGCCGTTGCGACCATGGGCGGGCACACTTTCTATGCCCTGGCGCACGCGGTCACGCCAGGCAGCCGGGCCACTGCCCCGTTGCAGCGGCTCGCCCGCCTTAACCGAGCCGGTGGCGCCAGTATGGCGAGCCAGCAACCAGGCCTCGTAGTCGAACGCGTGGGGGTTCACCAGGCCCCGGGGGCGCTTCAGGGTCACCGCCAGGCGCCAACGCTCGCCCCCGCGCACCTCGGGCCCGCCATACCAGGACAGGCGCATGCGCTGCGGCAAGCGCAATCCGGGGGCGACGGCATCCTCCAACTCGAAACGCACCACCCCACCGCCCCGCTGCGGCAGGCCGACAACCTGCCCTTGCAGCCAGCGAGTCTCGCCATCCAGGGCCATGGCCAGGCGATCATCCAGGGCCTGCTGGGCAAAGAAGCAGGCCCAGGCGCCGCCCAGGAGGAACAGCCCCGGCAGCCGTAGCCGTGTGAATAGAAGAACGCCGCCCAGCACCGCCGCCGCCAGAAGCCAGCCGCCCGTCGGCAACCCCGGCATGAAACGCAGCGAGGCCAACCCGCAGGCCAGCGCAACCAACCTCCCCGTCATGGCAAGGCTCCCTCCCTGGGCTCAGCTCAACGGCGCCGGTCGATGACCGTTGATCGGTGCGGTTCCATTCATTTATCGACACAAACTGACCCGGCGGTGTCATAACCATGAATGCATAATGTCGGCGCTTCAGCCTGCCAGAGAGCCCACATGCCGCGTCGCCTCTTCAAACGCTACATGCCGAACCCGGACCTGATCAGGGAGCATAAGTCGCTGCGCTTCCTCGGTGCCCTGATCCACGACCCGAACCTCTGGCATCTCAACCGCCATTCGGTCTCGCGGGCGATGGCCATGGGTCTGTTCGCCGCCTTCATCCCGATGCCCCTGCAGATGCTGCTGGCAGCGGCGCTGGCGATCACCGTGCGCGCCAACCTGCCGATCTCCGTCGGCCTGGTCTGGCTGACGAACCCTATCACCATGCCGCCGGTGTTCTATTGCACCTACAAGATGGGCGCTTGGCTGATGGGCGTGCCGCCGCGCACCCTGCCCGACGAGCTGACCTTCCACTGGATCACCCAGGAACTCTCCACCCTGTGGCAGCCCTTCCTGCTGGGCTCCATCGTCTGCGGCATCCTCGTCGGCGCCCTGGGCTACATGCTGACCATGCTCTACTGGCGTTGGTGGGTCGGTCACAGCTGGCGCAAGCGTCAGAAACGCCGCCAACAGGCCGGGCTCAAATAGCCCCCTGGCCGCCGTGCCCACTCCGGGCCTGAAATGAAAAACGCCGCTTTCGAGCGGCGTTTTTCGTGGTGCGGGATCGAGCTTATTCGTAGCGCAGCGCTTCCGCCGGCTGGGTCTGAGCAGCGCGCCAGGCTGGATAGAGCGTGGCGAGGAAGCTCATCAGTAGCGCGGCACCGCAGATCATCACCACATCCGCCGCCTGCAGGTCAGACGGCAGGTAGCTGACGAAGTACACGTCGGAACTGAAGATGTGCTGCCCGCTGGCACGCTCCAGGGCGGCGATCCAGGTGCTGACGTTGAGCGCCGTGACGATGCCCAGCCCGGTGCCGATCAGGGTACCGACCGCGCCGATGACGCTGCCCTGCACCATGAAGATGGCCATGATCTGCCGGGGAGTGGCGCCGAGGGTGCGGAGGATGGCGATATCGGCGCGCTTGTCGGCCACCACCATGATCAGCGTGGCGATGATGTTGAACGCCGCCACCGCGACGATCAGCAGCAGGAGCAGGCCGATCATGGTCTTCTCCATCTTCATCGCACTGAACAGGCTGCCCTGGGTGTGGGTCCAGTCATCCGACCGGTAGCCCGCGCCCAGCGCCTTGACGATCTGCGCGGAAACGCGCGGCGCCTGGTAGAGGTCCTTCAGGGCGATGCGCACGCTCTGCACCTGGCCTTCCTGCAGGCGCTGGATGGTGGCGGCGTCGGCGACGTTGATCAGCGCCAGGGAGCTGTCCAGCTCGGCGCCCACCTTGAATACGCCGACCACGCTGAGGCGCTGCATGCGCGGGGTGATGCCACCCGGTGCGTTGCTGACCTCGGGCACGATCAGGGTCAGCTTGTCGCCGACGTTGAGGTGGAAGCGGCGCGCAGTGATTTCACCGACGACGATGCCGAACTCGCCGGGCACCAGGTCGGCCAGCGCACCCTGAACGATGTGCTTGCCGATGATGGAGACCTTGGGCTCTTCCGCCGGGTCGATGCCGTTGATCTGCACCGGCTGCATCATGCCCTTGTAGGAGAGCATCCCCTCCAGCTCGGCGAAGGGCACGGCACCGGTCACCTCCGGGTGCTTCATCGCCGTGGCGGCGACGCTGCGCCAGTCGTCCAGCGGCTGCTCGGCGGCGAGGGTAGCGTGGGGCACCATGCCGAGGATCCGCGAGCTCATCTCCTTCTGGAACCCGTTCATCACCGAGAGCACGACGATCATCGCCAGCACGCCCAGGGCGAGACCGATCATCGAGGTCAGCGAGATGAAGGAGATGAAGTGGTTGCGGCGTTTCGCGCGGGTGTAGCGCGCGCCGATGAAGATGGCCAGGGGTCTGAACATGTCAGGCAGCCACCAGCCGGCCTTCTTCCAGGCGCAGCACCCGGTCCATCTGCTGGGCCAGTTGCGGGTCGTGGGTCACCACCAGGAAGGCGGTGCGCAGCGAGCCGCTGAGCTCCAGCATCAGCTCCTGGATGCTCTGGGCGGTGTGCTTGTCGAGGTTGCCGGTGGGCTCGTCGAGCAGCACCAGCTCCGGGTTGTTGACCAGGGCACGGGCGATGGCCACGCGCTGGCGCTCGCCACCGGACAGCTCAGCCGGTTTGTGCGACAGGCGATGGCCGAGGCCGACGCGCTCCAGCAGCGCGGTGGCACGCTGGCGCGCCTCGGCGATCGGCGTGCGGCCGATCAGCAGGGGCATGCAGACGTTTTCCAGCGCAGTGAACTCGGGCAGCAAGTGGTGGAACTGGTAGACGAAGCCCAGCGCGCGGTTGCGCAGCAGGCCACGGGCCTTCTCGTTGAGGGCGGACAGCTCCTCCCCCGCCAGCCAGACGCTGCCGGTGCTGGGGGTGTCGAGCCCGCCGAGCATGTTCAGCAGGGTGCTCTTGCCCGAGCCGGAGCTGCCGACGATGGCGATGCGCTCGCCCGGGTGCAGCTCCAGCTCAACGCCGGAAAGCACCTGCACCGATTGCGGGCCTTCCTCGTAGCTCTTGCCCAGGTTGCGGCAGCTCAGCACCGCGCGATCTTTCACGTCACTCATAACGAAGCGCCTCTGCGGGCTGGGTGCGCGCAGCACGCCAGGCCGGGTAAAGGGTGGCGAAGAAACTCAGGACCAGCGCGGCGCCGCAGACCAGCACCACGTCCTCCAGCATCAGCTGCGAGGGCAGGTAGTCGATGAAGTAGACGTCGGCGCTGAGGAACTTGTGGCCGAGCACGTCCTCCAGCCAGGAGATGGCGGCGCTGACGTTGAGCGCGGCGAGGATGCCCAGCACGCAACCGATGGCGGTGCCGACCACGCCGATCACCGTGCCCTGGACCATGAAGATGCCCATGATCTGCCCCGGCGTGGCCCCGAGGGTACGGAGAATGGCGATATCGCCCTTCTTGTCGGTGACCACCATGACCAGGGTGGAAATGATGTTGAACGCGGCGACCGCGACGATCAGCAGCAGCAGCAGGCCGATCATGGTCTTCTCCATGCGGATGGCCTGGTAGAGGTTGCCGTGGGTACGGGTCCAGTCGCGGGCGTAGAAGTCCTCGCCCTTCAGCTGCCCGGCGATCTGCCAAGCCACGCGCGGTGCCTGGAACAGGTCGTCGAGCTTGAGACGCAGGCCCTGTACCTGGTCGGGCTTCCAGCGGTGCAGGCGCGCGGTGTCCTTGATGTTGGCCACGGCCAGGGCGCCGTCCAGTTCACCAGCGCCGACATGGAAGATGCCGACCACGGTGAAACGCTTCATGCGCGGGAACACGCCGGCCGGGGTGACCGCCACTTCCGGCAGCACGAAGGTGACCTTGTCGCCCATGCCGACGCCGAGCTTGGTGGCCGCCTTGTCGCCGATGACGATGCCGAACTCGCCGGCGCGCAGCGAGGCCAGGTCGCCCTGCTTGAAGTAGTCGTCGATGATCGAGACCTGCCCTTCCAGCACCGGGTCGACGGCGTTGACCAGCACCTTCTGCACCTTGCCGTTGTTGGTCAGCAGGCCCTGCATCTGGGTGAAGGGCGCCACCGCGGCGATGCCCGGCTGCGCACGGACCTTGTCGGCCAGCGCCTGCCAATCGTTGATCGGGGTGGCGGATTCGATGGTGGCGTGGGGCACCATGCCCAGCACGCGCTCGCGCATCTCGCGGTCGAAGCCGTTCATCACCGACAGCACGAGGATCATCACCAGCACGCCGAGGGCGAGGCCGATCATGGAAGTCAGGGAGATGAACGAGACGAAGTAACTGCGACGCTTGGCGCGCGTGTAACGGGCGCCGATATACAGGGGCAGCGGTCTGAACATAGAAAAAGGTTCGCTTGCGAAGAAAGGAACGTCCTTGTGGCGGGGTCAGGCGAGCAGCTTTACACTCAGACCACCCCTGCACCCATGGGTTCGCCATGTCGACACAAGACGCAGATGACCGCCGCGAATACTACCGTATCGAAGATACGATCGCACTGGAATTTACCCCCCTGACCGGCGCCCAGGCCCAGGCCAGCGAGGAGCTCCACGACGCGTCACCGCTGTTCAATCTGCTCAGCGACCTGCACCTGATGGACTTCGAGTCGCAGCACCTGCTGCGGCATATTTCCGAGCGCGACCGGACCCTGGCCAATTACCTGAAGGTGATGAACAAGCGCATCGACCTGCTCGGCCAGGCCGTGGCCCAGAGCCTGATGCGCGACATCGGCCCGCCCCGCCGGGTGACCCTGTCCGAGGGCGGCGTCGGCTTCCTCTGCCCGCAGCCTTTTCAGCTCGGCAGCCACCTGGCGATCAAGATGGTGCTGATGCCCCAGGCCCTTGGCCTGCTGCTGCGCGCCGTGGTGATCCACAGCCAGTTGCGCGAGGACGGCGAGTACGAGATCGGCACCGAATTCGAAGCGCTGACTGACGCACAGCGCCAATTGCTCGCCCGGCATATCCTGCAGAAGCAGGCCCAGGCTCGCCGCCAGGCCCGCGCCCGCTCGGTTCCGCCTCCAGGATGATCCCCATGTCGCGCCTTCTGCTTCTGCTCTGCCTGTCCCTCCCCCTCCCGGCCCTGGCCGAAACCATCGAGATCCCCGTCGGCCAGCAAGGCGACAGCGGCCTTTCGCTGCCCGCGCGCGGCGAATCCCAGCGGGCGGTACTCGAACGTTTCGGCCTGCCGGACGAAGAGCATCCCGCCGTCGGCAAGCCGCCGATCGCGCGCTGGGACTACCGCGAGTTCTCCGTCTATTTCGAAAGCGGGCATGTCGTCGACAGCGTCCGCCACCACCAACCCCGACACCCCGAGGTTTCCCAGTGACCCTGATCTACGGCCATCGCGGCGCCAAGGGCGAATGCCCTGAAAACACCCTGGCCAGCTTCCAGCAGTGCCTCTCCCACGGCGTGAAGCGCTGCGAACTCGACCTGCACCTGTCCCGCGACGGCGAACTGATGGTGATCCACGACCCGACGCTCAAGCGCACCACCGGCCGCCGCGGCAAGGTGGTGGAGCACGACGCCGAAGAGCTGGTCACCTACGACGCCCGCCAGGGCGGCCCGGGCTGGGTCAAACCCTGCCCCATCCCGCGCCTGGAAGAGCTGTTCGAGCAGTGCAACTTCGAGCACTGGCAACTGGAAGTGAAGAGCGCCTCCCGCGTGCGCGCCGCGCGCACCGTGCTGGCCATCCGTGAGCTCGCCGAGCGCCACGGCCTGCTGGACAAGGTCACCGTCACCTCCAGCTCCCGCGAGGTGCTGCGTGCATTGAACCGCCTGACGCCCGACCTCGCCCGCGGCCTGGTGGCCGAATACGCCTGGCTCGATCCGCTGAAAGTCGCGGCCAATCATGGCTGCAACCTGCTGGCACTGAACTGGACCCTGTGCACCCCCGAGCGCCTGCAGAAGGCGCAGAAGCAGGGGCTGCACGTGTCGGTATGGACGGTGAACGAGCCAGCCCTGATGCGCCGCCTCGCCGACTTCGGCGTGGACAGCATCATCACCGACTTCCCCGGCGTGGCGGTGAGCACGCTGGCGCGCTGAAGCCTCGTTGTTCCCGGGCTGAAGCCCGGGCTACGCAGGCCCTCTCGGCGCCGTAGGTTGGCGCCGAGCGCAGCGAGGCCCAACGGTGCGAGATTCAGCGTTGTTTCCTGAGCAAACGGTGGGCTGAACGCCCATCCGAGCGTCACTCCCCCCAGAACGAAAAAACCGGCCGCAAGGGCCGGTTTTTTCATGGGCGTCGCCTGATCAGAAGCTCTCTCGATTCGGCCAGCGCCAGGTGCGCGGATCGTCGAGAGGGTCCTCCCCGGCCGGTTCAGGCGCCCGGCCGGTGCCGCTCAAAAAAGCCGGTTGAGGCCGTCGAACGCCGCCACCCGATAGGCTTCCGCCATGGTCGGGTAGTTGAAGGTGGTGTTGATGAAGTACTTGATGCTGTTGGCCTCGCCCTTCTGGTTCATGATCGCCTGGCCGATGTGGACGATCTCCGACGCCTGGTAGCCGAAGCAGTGCACGCCGAGCACTTCCAGGGTTTCGCGGTGGAAGAGGATCTTCAGCATGCCCACCGGTTCGTGGGAGATCTGCGCACGGGCCATGCCCTTGAAGAAGGCCTTGCCCACTTCATAGGGGATCTTGGCCTGGGTCAGCTCGCGCTCGTTCTTGCCGATCGAGCTGATCTCCGGAATGGTATAGATGCCGGTCGGCACGTCATCGACGAAGCGCCAGCTGTCGTTTTCCACCGCACTGCCGGCGGCTGAACGCCCCTGGTCGGCCGCGGCACTGGCCAGGCTCGGCCAGCCGATCACGTCGCCGGCGGCGAAGATGTTGCCCACCTCGGTGCGGTAGTACTGGTCGACGTTGATCTGGCCACGGCTGTTGACCTTGATGCCGACGTTCTCCAGCCCCAGGCGGTCGGTGTTGCCGGTACGGCCGTTGCACCACAGCAGGCAGTCGGCCTTGATCTTCTTGCCGGACTTCAGGTGCAGGATCACCCCGTTCTCCATCCCCTCGATGCGCTCGTACTCCTCGTTGTGACGGATGAGCACGTTGTTGTTGCGCAGGTGGTAGCTGAGGGCGTCGGAGATTTCGTCGTCGAGGAAGCTGAGAAGCTGGTCGCGGTTGTCGATCAGGTCCACCAGCACACCGAGGCCGCTGAAGATCGAGGCGTACTCGGAGCCGATCACCCCGGCGCCATAGATGATGATGCGGCGCGGCGTGTGGGTGAGGCTGAGGATGGTGTCGCTGTCATAGATACGCGGGTGGTGGAAGTCGACATCGGCCGGGCGATAGGGGCGCGAGCCGGTGGCGACGATGACCTGCTTGGCCACCAGTTTCTCCACCACGCCGCTGGTGCACACCACCTCGACGGTCTGCTCGTCAGAGAAGCTGGCCGTGCCGAAAAACACGTCGACGCGGTTACGGGCGTAGTAGCCGGTGCGCGAGGCCACCTGCTTGGAAATCACCCGCTCGGCGCTCTTGAGCACGTCGGGGAAGGAGAACCAGCGCGGCTCGCCGATCTGGCGGAACAGCGGGTTGGTGTTGTACTGCATGATCTGTCGCACCGAGTGGCGCAGGGCCTTGGACGGGATGGTGCCCAGGTGGGTGCAATTGCCGCCGACCAGCGGGCGGTTGTCCACCACCGCCACCTTGCGTCCGGCCTTGGCGGCGTTCATCGCCGCCCCTTCCCCGGCCGGGCCGGAACCCAGCACCACTACGTCGTAGTTGTAGACAGCCATGCTTACTCCTCATAACGGGCCGGAGGGCTCTCTGTGGCCTCCGGCAGGGCCGCGGAACTCGTCACCGCGGCGTTTCGAACTCGGCGCGCAGCTTAGTCAGGCTGCGTGGCGCTGCACATTAGCGCTTGGTCGCGTCGTAGGCGAGTTTTGCATCCACTACATCGCCGTCGCGATTGGCTTCCTCGCACTTTTCGCGATTGCCGCCACAGATCGAGCATTCCTTCTCGATCCCCAGGTTGGCGATGCCGCCGCAGGAACCGGCGATGGGCTTGCGCCCCATGATCACGCCGATGGCCATGCCCAGCACCACCAGCAGCATGATCAGGAAAACCAGTAGCCAGGTCATGTTCAGTGCGCCTCCGTGGGGAACAGTTGCTCGAAGCGGCGGCTGCCGCAGGTGGCGAAACCCGTGCCTTCACGGGTGACGAAGAACGCCGCGATGTCGTGGCGGTCGGCAAACGCCAGGCCGGCCTCGGGCCCGAGCACCATTAACAGCGTAGACAGTCCATCGGCACGCAGGGCCGACGGGTCGATGACCGTGACCGCTGCCAGGTGATGGGTGATGGGTGCGCCGCTGGTGGGATCGAGGGTGTGAGAATACCGCTGTCCACCCCGTTCGAAGTAGTTGCGATAGTCGCCTGAGGTGGAAATGCCCATGTCCTGCAATGCAACAATCTTCTGCGCCACCTGGCGGTCGTCGCGCGGCGCCTCGATGGCCACGCGCCAGGGGCTGCCGTCGGGCTTGTGGCCGACGGCCTTCATCTCCCCGGTGATTTCCACCAGCGAGCTGGTCACACCCAGCTCGCCCAACCGCGCGCTGACACGATCCACCGCGTAGCCGGCGGCGATGGCGTTGAAGTCCAGCTGCACAGCGGCGTCCTTGCACAGCTCGTTGCCCTGGCGCTTGAGGTGCTGGTGGCCGACATCGGCCCGGGCCGCGGCGATGGCCTCGGCGCTGGGCACCTGGTCCCCGCGCGACTGCGGGCCGAAGCCCCAGAGGTTGAGCAGCGGCTCCAGGGTCATGTCGAAGGCGCCTTCGCTCTGTGCGGACAGGCTGTCGCCAAAGGCCACCAGCTCCAGCATGGGCGCCGGCAGGGCCATGCAACTGCCCGCCGGCAGAGCGTTGAAGCGCTCCACGTCAGAGTCGGCGCGGTAGGTGGACATCTGCCGGTCGATCTCGGCGAGGATGCCCTCCACCTCCCCCCGCGCCTGCTCCACGGAAGGCCCGGACGCGTTGCGCACGTACTTCACCGAGTAGCTGCTGCCCATGGTCGGGCCGCCGAACTGCTCCAGGGAATCGCCGCAACCGGCCAAGAGAGCGCTGGCCGAAAGCAGCAGGGCAACGGGTCTAACCACCGAAGTCGTCCAGCAGGATGTTCTCGCGCTCGACGCCCAGGTCCAGCAGCATCTTGATCACTGCTGCGTTCATCATCGGCGGGCCGCACATGTAGAACTCGCAGTCCTCAGGGGCCGGGTGGTCCTTGAGGTAGTTCTCGAACAGCACGTTGTGGATGAAGCCGGTATGGCCGTTCCAGTTGTCCTCGGGCTGCGGGTCGGACAGCGCCAGGTGCCACTGGAAGTTGGGGTTCTCGGCGGCCAGCTGGTCATACTCCTCGGTGTAGAAGGCCTCGCGCAGGGAACGCGCGCCGTACCAGAAGCTGATCTTGCGTTGGGAGCCCAGACGCTTGAGCTGGTCGAAGATGTGCGAACGCATGGGTGCCATGCCGGCGCCACCGCCGATGAAGACCATCTCGGCCTGGGTGTCCTTGGCGAAGAACTCGCCGAAGGGGCCGTACACGGTGACCTTGTCGCCCGGCTTGAGGTTGAACACCCAGGAAGACATCTTGCCCGGCGGGATCTCGTCCTTGCCCGGCGGCGGCGAAGCCACGCGGATGTTGAACTTCACGATGCCCTTTTCGTCGGGGTAGTTGGCCATGGAGTAGGCGCGGATGACGGTCTCGTCGACCCTGGAGACATACTTCCAGAGGTTGAACCTGTCCCAGTCGGCCCGGTACTCGGGCTGGATGTCGAAGTCCTTGTAGTGCACCTCGTGGGGCGGGCACTCCAGCTGGACGTAGCCACCGGCGCGGAAGTCCACGCTCTCCCCTTCCGGCAGGCGCAGGGTCAGCTCCTTGATGAAGGTGGCGACGTTGGGGTTGGACTCCACCGTGCACTCCCACTTCTTAACGCCGAAGACCTCTTCGGGCACTTCGATGTGCATGTCCTGCTTCACCGGAGTCTGGCAGGACAGGCGCCAGCCTTCCTTCGCCTGGCGGCGGGTGAAGTGGGACTCCTCGGTGGGCAGCATCTCGCCGCCGCCGCTCTCCACCACGCACTTGCACTGGGCGCAGGTACCGCCACCGCCGCAGGCCGAGGAGAGGAAGACGTTCTGCGCCGCGAGGGTCTGCAGCAGCTTGCCGCCGGCCGGGACGGTGATGGTGCGCTCGCGGTTGATCACGATGTTCACGTCGCCGCTGGACACCAGCTTGGCGCGGGCGGCGAGGATGACCACCACCAGCGCGAGAACGATGGCGGTGAACATGCCAATGGCGAGGAAGATTTCGAAACTCGGCATGTCGCCTCCTTACAACTGGACGCCCGAGAAGGACATGAAACCCAGCGACATCAGGCCGATGGTGATGAAGGTGATGCCCAGGCCCTGCAGGCCCTCGGGTACATCGCTGTACTTGAGCTTCTCGCGGATGCCGGCGAGCAGCGCGATGGCCAGGGCCCAGGAGAAGCCGGAACCGACGCCGTAGACCACGCTCTCACCCAGGTTGTAGTCGCGCTCCACCATGAACAGCGAGCCGGCCATGATGGCGCAGTTCACCGTGATCAGCGGCAGGAACACGCCGAGGGCGTTGTAGAGCGAGGGCACGTACTTGTCGAGCAGCATCTCGAGGATCTGCACGATGGCGGCGATCACCCCGATGTAGCTGAGCAGGCCGAGGAACGACAGGTCCACGTCCGGCAGGCCGGCCCAGGCCAGCGCGCCGTCCTTTAGCAGCAGGGTGTAGAGCAGGTTGTTGGCCGGCACGGTGATGGCCTGCACCACGATCACGGCGATGCCGAGGCCGATGGCGGTCTCCACCTTCTTGGAAATGGCGATGAAGGTGCACATGCCGAGGAAGAAGGCCAGGGCCATGTTCTCGACGAACACCGCCTTCACGAACAGGCTGATGTAGTGCTCCATCAGTAGGCCTCCTTGTTGGATACCTGGGGCGCAATCTTGAAGGACGGGGCTTCCTTCTGCTCGGTCTTCCAGCTGCGCAGGGCCCAGATGATCAGTCCGATGAGGAAGAAGGCCGAGGGCGGCAGCAGCAGCATGCCGTTGGGCTGGTACCAGCCGCCGTCGTTGATTACCGGGAGGATCTCGTAGCCCAGCAGCTTGCCGGAGCCGAACAGCTCGCGGATCACGCCGAGGACGATGAGCATGGCGCTGTAGCCGAGGCCGTTGCCGATGCCGTCGAAGAACGACAGCACGGGCGGGTTGGCCATGGCGAAGGCCTCGGCGCGGCCCATCACGATGCAGTTGGTGATGATCAGGCCGACGAACACCGAGAGCTGCTTGGACAGGCTGAAGGCATAGGCCTTGAGCACCTGGTCGACCACTATCACCAGCGACGCGATGATCACCATCTGCACGATCATGCGGATCGAGCTGGGGATCTGGCTGCGGATCATCGAGATGAACAGGTTGGAGAAGCCGGTCACCAGCGTCAGGGCGATGGACATCACCAGCGCGGTCTTCAGGTTGGAGGTGACCGCCAAGGCCGAGCAGATGCCGAGGATCTGCAGGCCGATGGGGTTGTTGTGCAGGATCGGGTCCAGCAGGACCGAGCGGATCGTGGGTTGCGCCATGTTCATGCCTCCCCGTCGTTGAGCTTGGCCAGGAAGGGGCCGAAGCCGTTCTTGCCAAGCCAGAAATGCAGCAGGTTGTTGACGCCCTTGCTGGTCAGCGTGGCCCCGGCCAGGCCGTCGACCTGGTGGTTGGCGTTGGGCGAGCCGGGCTCGACGCTGCCCTTGATGATCTGGATGGCCAGCTGGCCTTGCTCGTCGAACAGGCTCTTGCCGTTCCACAGCGCCTTCCATTTCGGGTTGTCCACCTCGCCGCCGAGGCCGGGCGTCTCGCCGTGCTGGTAGAAGCCGAGGCCGACCACGGTGTCGAGGTCGCCCTTGAGGGCGAGGAAGCCGTACAGGGTCGACCACAGGCCGTAGCCGCGCACCGGCAGGATCAGGGTGTCCAGCTGGCCGTCCTTCTCCACCAGGTAGACGGTGGTGAAGCGCTCGCGGCGCTTGATGGAGGCGATGTCCTGGTCACCCGGCAGGGCGTCGGAAAGTTTCGGGTCCTTGGCGGCCTTCAGCGGGTCGAAGCCGGCGGCCTGGATGGCGTCGCTGTATTCGCCGCTGGTGAGGTCCACCACCTTGGCGGTGATGCGCTCGGCATAGAGCGCCTTCACTTCGCTGGCAGACATGCCCGGCTGGCCGAGGCCGGCGATGGAGAGGATGCTGCGCTGCTTGTCCAGCTCGCGGTTCTCCACCTGCACCGGCTTGAGGGCTACTGCCCCGCCGGCGACGAAGATGGAGCACACCAGGCAGACCACCAGGGCCACCAGCAGGGTGCGGATCGTGGATTCCTTCTGGTTAGCCATGGCGTGCCAGCCTCCGCTTGATGTTGGCCTGGACGACGAAGTGGTCGATCAGCGGTGCACAGAGGTTGGCGAAGAGGATCGCCAGCATCATGCCTTCCGGGAAGGCGGGGTTGACCACGCGGATCAGCACCACCATCAGGCCGATCAGCACGCCGAACAGCCATTTGCCGGTGTTGGTCATGGAGGCGGACACCGGGTCGGTGGCCATGAACATCATGCCGAAGGCGAAGCCGCCGAGGACCAGATGCCAGTACCAGGGCATGGCGAACATCGGGTTGGTGTCGGAGCCGATGGTGTTGAACAGCGTGCTGGTGGCGATCATGCCCAGCATCACGCCAGCGACGATGCGCCAGGCGGCGATGCGGGTCAGCAGCAGCACGCCGCCGCCGATGAAGATGGCCAGGGTGCTGGTCTCGCCGATGGAGCCGTGGATGGTGCCGAGGAAGGCGTCCATCCAGGTGATGCCGTGACCGATGATGTTCTCCACGCCACCGGCAGCGCCCAGGCTCAGGGAGGTGGCGCCGGCGAAGCCGTCCACTGCCGTCCACACCGCGTCACCGGAAATCTGCGCCGGGTAGGCGAAGAACAGGAAGGCACGGCCCACCAGGGCGGGGTTGAGGAAGTTCTTGCCGGTGCCGCCGAACACTTCCTTGCCCAGCACCACGCCGAAGCTGATACCGAGGGCCACCTGCCACAGCGGGATGCTCGGTGGCAGGGTCAGGGCGAAGAGCACGGAGGTGACGAAGAAACCTTCGTTCACTTCATGGCGGCGGATGGCAGCGAACAGCACTTCCCAGAAGCCGCCGACGATAAAGGTCACGGCGTAGATGGGCAGGAACCAGGCCGCGCCCTGGATGACGTTGTCCCACAGGCTGTTGGGGTCGAAGCCCGCCAGGCTGCCGATCAGCGCGAAGCGCCAGCCGTCCTGGGCGGCCAGCAGGTCCGGGCTCTGGGCGAACACCAGGTTGGCCTGGTAGCCGACGTTCCACATGCCGAAGAACATCGCCGGGAAAGTGCAGAGCCAGACGGTGATCATCATGCGCTTGAGGTCGATGCCATCGCGCACGTGGGCCGTGGTCCGGGTGACGTTGGCCGGCCGGTAGAAGAAGGTGTCGATCGCTTCGTACAGGGCGTACCACTTCTCGAAGCGGCCACCCTGTTCGAAGTTGTGCTCGATCCGGTCGAGGAATTTACGCAGGCCCATGTCAGCCCTCCTTCTCGATGCGGTTGAGGTTGTCCCGCAGGATGGGGCCGTATTCGTACTTGCCGGCGCAGACGTAGCTGCACAGCGCCAGGTCTTCCTCGTCCAGCTCCAGGCAGCCCAGCTTCTGGGCCATCTCGGTGTCGCCGACGATGAGGTAGCGCAGCAACTGGGTGGGCAGGATGTCCAGCGGCATCACCGCCTCGTAGTTGCCCACCGGCACCATGGCGCGCGGGCTGCCGTTGGTGCTGGTGCTGAAGGCGAACCGGCGGGCCGCCATCAGCTTGGAGACGAAGATGTTCAGCACCGAGTGCTTGTTCACCCCGGCGCGCAGGTAGTGCAGCAGCTCGCGGTCATGGCCTTCGGCCAGGCAGGACACCTGCAGGTGGTAGCGCCCCAGGTAGGCGCAGGCACCACGGGAGGTGCGCCCGCCCAGCAGGGAACCGGACACCACGCGGTTGACGCCGGGCTTGAGTTCGCCGGCGGTCAGCTCGTCGAGGCTGGCGCCCAGGCGGGTGGCCAGCAGACGCGGCTTCTCCACCACCGGGCCGGCCAGGGCCACGACGCGCTCGACCCACAGGCGGCCGGTGGCGAACAGCTTGCCGACGGCGATCACGTCCTGGTAGCCGATGTGCCAGACGCTCCTGGTGGCGCTGACCGGGTCGAGGAAGTGGATGTGGGTGCCCGGAAGGCCCGCCGGATGCGGGCCGGAGAAGGCCTCGGCGTGCACGCCGGTCAACTGCTCACCCGGCAGGCTGGGCCCCTCGGCCTTGCACAGGAACACCCGGCCAAGACGTGCCAGCACCTTGAGGCCACGCTCGAAGTCGGCGGCATGGGCAGCGATGATCGGCTGCGGATCAGCGGCCAGCGGGTGGGTATCGAGGGCGGTGACGAAGATCGAGCTGGGAACGACATCGACAGCCGGCACCCGGCTGAACGGGCGCGTGCGCAGCGCAGCCCACAGCCCCGAACGCTGCAGGTTGTCCCGCACGGCCTGGGGCTCGAGGGCATCCAGGGCGTTGTCCGGGCAGGTGTCGAAGAGGACTTCGTCATCGCCGTCCACATCGATCACCACCGACTGCAGCACGCGCTGCTCGCCGCGATGGATGGCCGAGACCACGCCTGCCGCCGGGGCGGTGAATATCACGCCGGGGTTCTTCTTGTCGGCGAACAGGGCCTGGCCCAGCTTCACCCGGTCGCCGACCTGCACCTGCATGGTGGGCTTCATGCCGTGGTAGTCGAAGCCGATCACGGCCACGCTACGCACGGCCCGTGCAGCCTCGATTCGCTGCTCAGGCTGGCCTGCGATGGGCAGGTCCAACCCCCGTCTGATTCTTGTCATGTCTCTCGCCTGAACCTTGAGAAGGGTTTCGTCCCGGTGTGGAACAGTAGCCGCCAAACGCCAGGCAGGCGCCGGATCGAACTCCAGCACGCGGCAGGGCCCCGGGACGAGAACCGTGCATTATAAAGAGGCGACTTCCCAAGCGGCCACTGAAAGTCCTGAAATTTCCGACTGTTAGCGCTATTTGGGCAACTGGAAGTCAGCCAGCGGACGAACGGTCACAGCCCGCCGCGCCAAGAAAAACGGGGGCCGCAGCCCCCGTTTCCGACATTACGAGCGAGGGCCCGCGGAGCGTCGGATGGCGTAGCAGATGGCGATGAAGCCGAGCCAGAAGGGAATGGCGTACACCGACACGTTGATGCCGGGGATCATTAGCATCACGCCGAGGATCAGCGCCACGAAGGCCAGGCACAGGTAGTTGCTGAAGGGGTACCAGAGCGACTTGAAGAACGGCTCGATGCCCTGGCGCTGCAGGGACTTGCGGAACATCAGGTGCGACAGGCTGATCATCGCCCAGTTGATCACCAGGGCCGCGACCACCAGCGCCATCAGCAGCTCGAGGGCCTTCTGCGGCGCCACGTAGTTGACCACCACGCAGAGCAGGGTCACCAGTGCGGACACGGCGATACCCAGCACCGGCACGCCACGGCGGTTGACCTTCATCAGCGCCTTGGGCGCATCGCCCTGCTCGGCCAGGCCGTAGAGCATGCGGCTGTTGCAGTAGACGCCGCTGTTGTAGACCGACAGCGCGGCAGTCAGCACCACGAAGTTGAGGATGTGCGCGGCCAGGTCGCTGCCGATCAGCGAGAAGATCTGCACGAAGGGGCTGCCGCTGTAGGGGTCGCCGGCAGCGCCCAGGGTTTCCAGCAGCTTGTCCCAGGGGTAGAGCATCAGCAGCACGCTGAGGGCGCCGATGTAGAAGATCAGGATGCGCCAGATCACCTGGTTGATCGCCTTGGGGATCACCTTCTTCGGCTCGCTGGCCTCGGCGGCGGTGATGCCCACCAGCTCCAGGCCGCCGAAGGAGAACATGATGATCGCCAGGACCATCACCAGCCCTTCCAGGCCATTGGGGAAGAAGCCGCCATGGCTCCACAGGTTGCTCACCGCCGCCTGCTCGCCACCGGCGCCGCTGATCAGCAGGTAGAGACCGAGCACGATCATGCCGATGATCGCCACCACCTTGATCAGCGCGAACCAGAATTCGGTCTCACCGAAGGCACGGACGTTGGACAGGTTGATCAGGTTGATCAGCACGAAGAACGCCGCCGCCGTGGCCCAGGTCGGCACCTCCGGCCACCAGAACTGCACGTACTTGCCCACCGCCGTCAGCTCGGCCATGCCCACCAGCACATACAGCACCCAGTAGTTCCAGCCGGACAGGAAACCCGCGTAGCCGCCCCAGTACTTGTGGGCGAAGTGGCTGAAGGAACCGGCCACGGGCTCCTCGACGATCATCTCACCGAGCTGGCGCATGATCAGGAAGGCGATGAAGCCGGCGATGGCGTAACCGAGGATCATCGACGGGCCAGCGGATTTGAGCACCCCGGCCGAGCCGAGGAAGAGTCCGGTGCCGATGGCGCCGCCAAGGGCGATCAGCTGGATATGGCGATTTTCCAGGCCGCGCTTGAGCGAGCCGGCGTGCAGCTGTTGTCCGTCCATCAAGGGATATCCAAACAGAAGGTGGGTAAAGCGATTACAGACCTAAAAATGAAAAACGGGAGCCCGAAAGCTCCCGTTCTTTTCACCGTGGTATCAGCGGGGGAAGGCAGGCGGGTTGACCCCGGCCATGTCTTCCATCACGCGGACCACCTGGCAGCTGTAGCCGAACTCGTTGTCGTACCACACGTAGAGCACGACGCGGTTGTCGTTGGCGATGGTCGCCTCGGCATCCACGACGCCGGCATGGCGCGAACCGACGAAGTCGGTGGAGACCACTTCCTGCGAGCTGACGAAGTCGATCTGCTTCTGCAGGTCCGAGTGCATGGCCATCTGGCGCAGGTACTCGTTGATCTCTTCGCGGGTGGTGGCCTTTTCCAGGTTCAGGTTGAGGATGGCCATCGACACGTTCGGCGTCGGTACGCGAATGGCGTTGCCAGTCAGCTTGCCCTTCAGTACCGGCAGGGCCTTGGCGGCAGCGGTGGCGGCGCCGGTCTCGGTGATCACCATGTTCAGCGGCGCGCTGCGGCCACGGCGATCGCCCTTGTGGAAGTTGTCGATCAGATTCTGGTCGTTGGTGTACGAGTGAACGGTTTCGACGTGGCCGTTGACGATGCCGTACTGATCGTTGACAGCCTTGAGCACCGGCACGATGGCGTTGGTGGTGCAGGAGGCGGCCGAGATGATCTTGTCTTCAGCGGTGATTTCGGTGTGGTTGATGCCGTGCACGATGTTCTTCAGCGCGCCCTTGCCGGGTGCGGTCAGAACCACGCGATCGACACCCGGGCAGCTCAGGTGCTGGCCCAGGCCCTCGGCATCACGCCATACGCCGGTGTTGTCGACCAGCAGGGCGTTCTTGATGCCGTACTGGGTGTAGTCGACTTCGGTCGGCGACTTGGCGTAGATCACCTGGATCAGGTTGCCGTTGGCGGTCAGGGTGTTGTTTTCTTCGTCGATGGTGATGGTGCCATCGAACTTGCCGTGTACCGAGTCGCGACGCAGCAGGCTGGCGCGCTTGACCAGGTCGTTGCTGGCGCCCTTGCGCACGACGATGGCGCGCAGACGCAGGCCGTCACCACCACCGGTTTTCTCGATCAGGATCCGCGCCAGCAGGCGGCCGATGCGGCCGAAGCCGTACAGGACGACGTCGGTGCCTTCGCGGGCCGCGCTGTTCTGCTTGCCGACCACGTCAGCCAGCTCGTCCTTGACGAACTGCTCGACGGCACGGCCATTGCCTTCGGCCTTGAACTTGCTGGCCATCTTGCCCAGGTCCACGGAGGCCGCGCCCAGCTTGAGCTCGCTCATGGCCTTGAGGATCGGGAAGGTGTCATGGACCGACAGTTCGCTGTCGTCAGCCAGGCGGTGACGGGCGAAACGGTGGGCCTTGAGAATGTCGATCACCGAACGGTTGATCAGACCACGGCCATAGATCGAGGTCACCACGCTGTTGTTACGGTAGAGCTGGCCAATCAACGGAATCATCGCTTCCGCGAGGGCTTCACGATCGATCCACTCACCGAGACACTGGTCGGGCTTCTGAGTCACGGGCAGTACCTTCCACTATGTAGGGGCTGAAAAAAGGGGCTACATTATGACGGCGCGCGCAAGCGGCGGCAATCTGCAGCGGACGTAAGACTGACATCCGTCAGTCGGGATAGTTACAATCGCCCGGGTCCATTTTCCGACCGGAGCCTCCTTTGCCCGAGTCCGTCCTGCGTCTCCCGTCCCTGCCCACCGCTGCTGGCAAGCAGCAGTGGAGCAATCTCCCCGGCGCCGCCCTCAGCCTGGCGATAGCCGAAGCTGCCAGCGCGGCCAATCGCTTCACCCTGCTGCTGACCGCCGACAGCCAGAGCGCCGAGCGCCTGGAACAGGAGCTGAGCTTCTTCGCGCCGTCCCTGCCCGTGCTGCACTTCCCCGACTGGGAAACGCTGCCCTACGACCTGTTCTCGCCGCACCAGGACATCATCTCCCAGCGCATCGCCAGCCTCTATCGCCTGCCAGAGCTGACCCACGGCGTGCTGGTGGTGCCCATCACCACCGCCCTGCACCGCCTGGCCCCGACGCGCTTCCTGCTGGGTTCGAGCCTGGTGCTGGACGTTGGCCAGAAGCTCGATGTCGAACAGATGCGCAGCCGCCTGGAGGCCGCCGGCTACCGCTGCGTGGACACCGTCTACGAACACGGCGAGTTCGCCGTGCGTGGCGCGCTGATCGACCTGTTCCCCATGGGCAGCGACGCGCCCTTCCGCATCGACCTGTTCGATGACGAGATCGAGACCCTGCGTACCTTCGACCCGGAAACCCAGCGCTCGGTGGACAAGGTGGAGTCGATCCGCCTGCTGCCGGCCCGCGAGTTCCCCCTGGACAAGAAGGCCGTGACCGACTTCCGCGGCCGCTTCCGCGAGCGCTTCGACGTCGACTTCCGTCGTTGCCCCATCTACCAGGACCTGGCCAGCGGCATCACCCCGGCCGGCATCGAGTACTACCTGCCGCTGTTCTTCGAGGAAAGCGCCACCCTCTTCGACTACCTGCCGGCCGACACCCAGGTATTTTCCCTGCCCGGCATCGAGCAGGCCGCCGAGCAGTTCTGGAACGATGTGCGCAACCGCTACGAAGAGCGCCGCGTCGACCCGGAACGCCCGCTGGTCCCGCCCGCCGAGCTGTTCCTGCCGGTGGAAGACTGCTTCGCCCGCCTCAAGGGCTCGCCACGGGTCGTGGTCAGCCAGGAGGACCAGGGCACAGGCGTGGGCCGCGAACGCTTCCCCGCCCGCCCACTGCCGACACTGGCCATCGAAGCCAAGGCCAGCGAGCCCCTGGCCGCGCTGCGCCGCTTCCTCGAAGAATTCCCGGGCCGCGTGCTGTTCAGTGCCGAATCCGCCGGCCGCCGCGAAGTGCTGCTGGAACTGCTCGCCCGCCTCAAGCTGCGCCCGCAGGAAGTCGGCGGCTGGCCGGAATTCGTCAGCAGCAAGGAACGCCTGGCCATCACCATCGCCCCCCTCGACGAAGGGCTGCTGCTGGATGACCCGGGCCTGGCGCTGATCGCCGAAAGCCCGCTGTTCGGCCAGCGCGTGATGCAGCGCCGCCGCCGCGACCGTCGCGGCGACGGTGGCGACAACGTCATCAAGAACCTCGCCGAGCTGCGTGAAGGCGCGCCGGTGGTGCATATCGACCACGGCGTCGGCCGCTACCTGGGGTTGATCACCCTGGAGATAGAAGGCCAGGCCGCGGAATTCCTCGCCCTGCAGTACGCCGAGGAAGCCAAGCTCTACGTGCCGGTGGCCAGCCTGCACCTGATCGCCCGCTACACCGGCAGCGACGACGCCCTCGCCCCGCTGCACCGCCTGGGCTCGGAAACCTGGCAGAAGGCCAAGCGCAAGGCCGCCGAGCAGGTGCGCGACGTCGCCGCCGAGCTGCTGGACATCTACGCCCGCCGTGCCGCCCGCGAAGGCTATGCCTTCAAGGACCCGATGGCCGACTACGCGACCTTCTCCGCCGGCTTCCCCTTCGAGGAAACGCCGGACCAGCAGACCGCCATCGAGGCCGTGGTGGCCGACATGCTCGCGCCCAAGCCGATGGACCGCCTGGTGTGCGGCGACGTCGGCTTCGGCAAGACCGAAGTCGCCATGCGCGCCGCCTTCGTCGCCGTGCACAGCGGCAAGCAGGTGGCCGTGCTGGTGCCCACCACCCTCCTCGCCCAGCAGCACTACAACAGCTTCCGCGACCGCTTCGCCGACTGGCCGGTGACGGTCGAGGTAATGAGCCGCTTCAAATCGGCCAAGGAAGTGGAAGGTGCTGCGCAGGAGCTGGCCGAGGGCAAGGTCGATATCGTCATCGGCACCCACAAGCTGCTGCAGGACGACATCAAGTTCAAGAATCTGGGCCTGGTCATCATCGACGAAGAGCACCGCTTCGGCGTGCGTCAGAAGGAACAGCTCAAGGCCCTGCGCAGCGAGGTGGATATCCTCACCCTGACCGCCACGCCGATCCCGCGGACCCTGAACATGGCCGTGGCCGGCATGCGCGACCTGTCGATCATCGCCACGCCACCCGCACGCCGCCTGTCGGTGCGCACCTTCGTCATGGAGCAGCAGAACACCGTGATCAAGGAAGCCCTGCTGCGCGAGCTGCTGCGGGGCGGCCAGGTCTATTACCTGCACAACGAAGTGAAGAGCATCGAGAAATGCGCCGCCGACCTGGCGGAGCTGGTGCCCGAGGCGCGCATCGGCATCGGCCACGGGCAGATGCACGAGCGCGAACTCGAACAGGTGATGAGCGACTTCTACCACAAGCGCTTCAACGTGCTGATCGCCTCGACCATCATCGAGACCGGCATCGACGTGCCCAGCGCCAACACCATCATCATCGAGCGCGCCGACAAGTTCGGCCTGGCCCAGCTGCACCAGCTGCGTGGCCGCGTCGGCCGTAGCCACCACCAGGCCTATGCCTACCTGCTGACGCCCCCGCGCAAGCAGATGACGCCGGACGCCGAAAAGCGCCTGGAGGCCATCGCCAACGCCCAGGACCTGGGCGCCGGCTTCGTCCTCGCCACCCACGACCTGGAGATCCGCGTGCCGGCGAATTGCTCGGCGACGGCCAGAGCGGGCAGATCCAGGCGGTGGGCTTCACCCTTTATATGGAAATGCTCGAGCGCGCGGTCAAGGCCATCCGCAAGGGCGAGCAGCCGAACCTGGAACAGCCGCTGGGCGGCGGCCCGGAGATCAACCTGCGCCTGCCGGCGCTGATCCCCGAGGACTACCTGCCCGACGTGCATGCGCGCCTGATCCTCTACAAGCGCATCGCCTCGGCCGCCGACGAGGACGGCCTCAAGGAGCTGCAGGTCGAGATGATCGACCGCTTCGGCCTGTTGCCCGAGCCGACCAAGAACCTGGTGCGCCTGACCCTGCTGAAACTGCAGGCGGAAAAGCTCGGCATCAAGAAAGTGGACGCCGGCCCGCAAGGTGGTCGGATAGAATTCGCCGCCGACACCTGCGTCGACCCGCTGGTGCTGATCAAGCTGATCCAGAGCCAGCCCAAGCGCTACAAGTTCGAAGGGGCCACGCTGTTCCGCTTCCAGGTACCGATGGAGCGCCCGGAAGAACGCTTCAATACACTCGAGGCGCTGTTCGAGCGCCTGACTCCGTAATCCGCTTAAAGGACTGATCCATGCGTGCGTTCCGTTTCCTCGCCCTGATGCTTGCCCTGCTGGCCCCCAGCGCCTTCGCCGACGGGCTCTACCAGGTCGAGCTGATCCTCTTCCGCCAGTCGGGCGACGCCACCCCGGCCAGCCAGCCGGCCCCGGACGACTGGGCCAACGGCGCCCAGGGCCTGGACAGCGTCGGCGAGCGCGCCACCGCACTCAATGGCGAAGCCGCCAAGCTCAACGCCGGCAATGGCTACCAGGTGCTGCTGCACAAGGCCTGGTCGCAGAGCGTCGGCGCCAACCCCAGCCGCGTGGCCATCAGCACCGGTGACCAGCAACTCGGCCACTTCCCGGTCGAAGGCACCGTGACCCTGTCCCAGGTGCGCTACACCGATGTCGCCGTCGATTTCTGGGTCAACCAGTTCGATGGCAGCGGCCTGCTCAGCGGCAGCGAGCGTATCAAGCAGGGCACCCGCCTGAAGAATGGCGAGCTGACCTACCTCGATCACTCCAGCCTGGGCGTCCTGATCCGCATCAGCCCGCTCTGAGCCACGTGCCGACACTGCTCGAACACCTGCGCCAGCACGACTGGCAGCAGGACTTCGACCCGGGCGCGCTGCAGCGCGGCGCCAGCTATGCCCGCCAGCGCCTGGCGCGCCTGACGGCGATGGACGACACCCTGCTGCAATCCAGCTGCGCCGGCTCGGGCGACAACTGCTACCAGCAGAACATCCGCCTGGCGCCCCACGGGCTCGGGGTTATCGGCCGCTGCAGCTGCCCGGTCGGCATCAACTGCAAACACTGCGTGGCCGCCATCTTACAGGTCCTGGCGGAAGGGCCACCGAGCGCGCGCCCCGAACGACTGGTGCCGGCCTCCGAGCCGCCGGTGGTCAGGCGCGTGCTCAAGGACATCCAGCCGCGCCCGTTGCTGACCCTGGGCAGCCTGGCGCAGAGCCTCTACGACCTGCGCAGCGGGCGCATGGTCGGCAGCCAGCAGCACCGTGCCGGGCTGGCCTTCGACTACGCCGGCATCACCACCCGCGGCAAGAACAGCCGCCAGCCCGCCGTCAGCAAGCGCCAGGGCGAGCTGCTGGAAGTGCAGCGCCAACCGGCCACCGAAGAAGCCCTGCGCGAGCGCCTGCGCCAGCTCGGCTTCAAGGAATCCCTGCGCCAGAGCCTGGCGCTGCCGAGCGACCTCTACGAACTCTTCGAACTGCCTGGCGACAGTGCCTGGCAGCGCTTCATGAACAAGGGCCTGCCGGAACTGCGTGCCGAGGGCTGGGAAGTGGACATCCGCCCCGGCTTCCATTTCGACCTGTCCAGCGTGGACGGCTGGTACGCCGAACTCGAAGAAGAGCCTGGGCAGCACTGGTTCGACCTGGAGCTGGGCATCGTCGTCGAAGGGCAACGCATCAGCCTGCTGCCCATCCTGCTGCGGTTGATCCAGCAAAACCCCAAGCTGCTCAGCCCGAAAAGCCTGCAGAAGCGCCGCGACGACGAGCACCTGCGCCTGCAACTGGACACCCTCGGGGCCGATACCGGCCGCCCCCTGCAGGTGGTCCTGCCCTTCGGTCGCCTCAAGCCGTTGCTGGCGACCCTGGGCGAGCTCTACCTGCGCGACCGCCCGGAAGGCCGCAGCCTGCGCCTGAGCCTGCCCGACGCGGCGCGACTGAACCAGCTCGACGAACTGGAGCTGGATTGGCAGGGCGGCGAGCGCCTGCGCAGCTTCGCCGAGCGCCTGCGCGACAGCCGGCAAACCCGCCACGAGCCCCCTGCCGGCCTGCAGGCCGAGCTGCGCAGCTACCAGCTGCAGGGCCTGGCCTGGCTGCAGAGCCTGCGCGAGCTGGGTGCCGGCGGCGTGCTGGGCGACGACATGGGCCTGGGCAAGACCCTGCAGACCCTGGCCCACCTGCTGACCGAGAAGAACGCCGGGCGCCTCGACCGCCCCGCCCTGGTGGTGATGCCCACCAGCCTGATTCCCAACTGGCAGGACGAAGCCATGCGCTTCGCCCCGGACCTGCGCGTACTGGCCCTGCACGGCCCGAACCGCAAGAAGGATTTCGAACGCCTGGGCGACTTCGACCTGCTGCTGACCACCTACGCCCTGCTGCCCCGCGACCTCGCCGCCTGGAAGGGACAACCGCTGCACCTGCTGGTGCTGGACGAGGCGCAGAACATCAAGACGCCCACCAGCAAGGCCGCCCAGGCGGTGCGTCAGCTCGAGGCCCGGCAGCGCCTGTGCCTGTCCGGTACGCCGCTGGAAAACCACCTGGGCGAACTCTGGTCGCTGTTCCACTTCCTCATGCCCGGCTGGCTAGGCGATGCCAAGCAGTTCGCCCGCGACTACCGCACGCCCATCGAGAAACGCGGCGACACCGAACGCCTCGCCCACCTCAACGGCCGCATCCGCCCCTTCCTGCTGCGCCGCACCAAGGAATCGGTGGCCACCGAGCTGCCCGCCAAGACCGAGATCGTCCAGCGGGTGGAACTCAGCGAAGGCCAGCGCGACCTGTACGAAACGGTGCGCCTGGCGATGGACCAGAAGGTCCGTGCGGAAATCCAGGACAAGGGCATGGCGCGTAGCCAGATGGTGATACTCGAGGCGCTGCTGAAACTGCGCCAGACCTGCTGCGACCTGCGCCTGGTGGAGCACGAGCGCACCCGCCCCTTGCGCGGCAGCACCTCGGGCAAGCTGGACAGCCTGATGGAAATGCTGGTGGAGCTGTTCGCCGAAGGCCGCAAGGTGCTGCTGTTCTCCCAGTTCACCAGCATGTTGGAACTGATCGAGGCGGAACTGCAGCAGCGCGGTATCGACTACCTGATCCTCACCGGCTCCACCCGCGACCGCCGCACACCGGTGAAGCGCTTCCAGGACGGCGAAGTGCCGCTGTTCCTGATCAGCCTCAAGGCGGGCGGCACCGGCCTCAACCTCACCGCAGCCGACACCGTGATCCACTACGACCCCTGGTGGAACCCGGCCGCCGAACGCCAGGCCACCGACCGCGCCTACCGCATCGGCCAGGACAAGCCGGTGTTCGTCTACAAGCTGATCGCCCGGGGCACGGTGGAAGAGAAGATCCAGCAGTTGCAGCAGCGCAAGGCGCTGCTGGCCGAGGGCATTCTCGGCCAGAGCGAAGGGGCTGACTGGCAGCTGCGCGAAGAGGACCTCGACGCCCTCTTCGCCCCCCTGCCGAAAGCCTGAAGCCCGATCAGCCCTTGAACAGCAGGGCCAGCGCTTCGCGCACCTTGCCGATACCTTCAGCCAGGGCGGCCTCGATCTCGTCCATGGTGATGATGCCGCTGGACTTGCCGGCAGCCGGGTTGACCACCAGGGAAATGCACGCGTAGGGCAGGTCCAGCTCACGGGCGAGCACCGCCTCGGGCATGCCGGTCATCCCCACCAGGTCGCAGCCATCGCGCTCCATGCGGGCGATCTCGGCCACGGTCTCCAGGCGCGGGCCCTGAGTGCAGCCGTAGACGCCCTCGGCGCTGTAGGCGTGCCCGGTCTTGGCGAGCGCCGCCAGCAGTTTCTGCCGCAGCGCCTCGTCATAGGGGTGGCTGAAGTCGATGTGGGTGACGTGATCCAGCTCGCCTTCGAAGAAGGTGTCGGTGCGGCCGTGGGTGTAGTCGATCAACTGATGGGGCACAACCAGGTGCCCGGTACCCATGGTGGGGTGGATGCCACCGACGGCGTTGACCGCGATCACCGCCTGGGCGCCGGATTGCTTGAGGGCCCAGAGGTTGGCGCGGTAGTTGACTTGGTGCGGGGGAATGCGGTGCGGGTGGCCATGGCGGGCGAGGAACAACAGCTCACGCCCGGCGTAGTCGCCCTGGACGATGCCCGCCGAGGGAGCGCCATAGGGCGTCTCGGGGTTGAGCAGCGCCTTCATGGTCAGGCCTTCGAGCTGGGTGAGGCCGGTACCACCGATAATCGCGTAAACGGTCATGTCGCTTCCTTCAGTCGATCAGCTGGGCTTCGCGCAGGGCGGCGATCGCCGTTTGCCAGCGCGGGTCTTGACGGTATTCGGTGCCGGGGAAGGCACGGCGACGCATGCGTTCGAGCTGCGCGGGCGGAGTGACACGCAACTGCTGCAGGCGCGACAGGGCCAGCTCGGCCGAGGCGCGGTCGTTGCATACCAGCCCCATGTCGCAGCCAGCGCTCAGCGCGGCCTCGATGCGCTCGGCGGCATCACCCACCACGTGGGCACCGGCCATGGACAGGTCATCACTGAAGATCACCCCGGAGTATTTCAATTCGCCCCGCAAGATGTCCTGCAGCCAGCGCTTCGAGAAGCCGGCGGGCTGCGGGTCGACCTGGGGATAGATGACATGGGCGGGCATCATGCCGTCCAGCTCCGAGGCCAGGCGCGCGAAGGGCACGAGGTCCGTGGCGCGGATCTGCTCCAGGCTACGTTCATCGGTGGGAATGGCCACGTGGGAGTCCGCTTCGGCCCAGCCATGGCCGGGGAAGTGCTTGCCGGTGGCGGCCATGCCGGCGGCACGCAATCCACGGATGAAGGCACCCGCCAGCACGGCGGCGCGCTGTGGGTCGCCTTCGAAGGCACGGCTGCCGACCACCGCGCTGCGCTGGTGGTCGAGGTCGAGCACGGGCGCGAAGCTGATGTCCAGGCCAACGGCGAGCACCTCGGTGGCCATCAGCCAACCGCAATACTCGGCCAGGGCTTCAGCGTTGTCGTTGTCCGCCAGGGCACGCATGGCCGGCAGGCGCACGAAGCCGTTGCGCAGGCGCTGTACGCGACCGCCCTCCTGGTCGACGGCGAGGATCAGGTCAGGGCGCACCGCGCGGATGGACGCGCACAGCTCGCGCACCTGGCGCGGGTCCTCGATATTGCGGGCGAAAATGATCAGGCCGGCCACTTCCGGTTGCCGCAGGATCTGCCGATCTTCAGCGGTCAGCCAAGTGCCGCCGATGTCCAGCATCAGGGAGCCTTGCATGGGATTTCCTTAGGAGAGTTCGGCCACGGACCACTCGGGACGAGGTGCTTCGTCTATCAGAACAGCACAGTGGACGGGCACGCGGGGGAAGAGTTCAAGCAGGTCGGCATTGCGCAGGCGCACACAGCCATGGGACAGCGGCACGCCCATGGGTTCGCTGTCCGGCGTGCCGTGCAAATAGATGTAGCGACGCATGCTGTCGACCTTGCCGAGGCGGTTGCGCCCGGGCTCGCGGCCGCTCAGCCAGAGGATGCGGCTGAGTATCCAGTCGCGTCCGGGAAACTGGGCATGCAGATCCGGCGTCCAGGTCTCGCCGGTCCAACGCCTGCCACGCAGTACAGCCCCTTGCGGCAACCCCTCACCGATCTTCGCGCGCACCTGGTGAAGGCCGCGCGGGGTGCAATTGGAGCCACTGAGTTCACCGGCGCCATTGAGCGCGGTGGAGACGGGAAGGCGCAGCACCAGACGCTCTCCGGCAAAGCCGTAGAGGCGCTGGTCAGCGATGGAGACATGGAGTAGATCGAGGTCGGACATGGGGCGCTAGCTTAGCCGATCCCCATGGCCTCGCCCACCGGCGATCAAGCCTTGGCGGGCGTACTCGGGGACTTGCTACGCGGCTTGAGCACCGCTTTGGAAAGGGTCTCGTCGGACAAGCCGGTATCCGCGCGCATGCCGGCCGCGAGGAACGGCACCATCAGGCGCATCACCTGTTCGATGGACGTATTCACGCCGAAATCGGTTTCGGCCATCGCGCGCAGCGCCTTGATGCCGGACATGCTGAACGCCGCAGCCCCGAGCATGAAGTGCACCCGCCAGAACAGCTCCAGCGGCGGCACCTTGGGGGCCGACTCATTGACCAGCAGCATGTAGCGGCGGAAGACCTTGCCGTACACCTCTTCGAGGTACTTGCGCAGGTGCCCCTGGCTCTGGCTGAAGGCCAGGCCCAGCAAACGCATGAAAATGGACAGGTCGTTACCGCTGCGCGGCTTCACCGCCAGCGCCTGCTCGACCAGCATTTCCAGGAGTTCTTCGAGGGTCGCGCGCGCTTCGGTCTTCGCCTGCCGGCGATCGAGCTCGCGCTCCAGGCTCTGGCAGAAAGGCCCCAGGAAGCGCGAGAACACCGCCTGGATAAGCGCCTTTTTCGAGCCGAAGTGATAGTTCACAGCAGCCAGGTTCACACCCGCCTTGCTGGTGATCAAACGCAACGAAGTCTCGGCGAAGCCTTTCTCCGCGAACAGCTGTTCCGCTGCATCAAGAATGCGTTCGACGGTTTCCGACTGGGCCATGGCTCCTCCGCCTGACAAACACTTGTTTGAAACATACGTTTCAGGCCGCTGGCTTGTCAAGCCGCATACACCATCTTCTGACGCTCCGGTCACGGCTCGCAGGCGACATATTCCCGCAAGACAGCGGGCAAGTCACTAGAGCTCAATGGCCGCCCGGCAGAGGATGCAGAGAACACTTGTTGCCAAGCGATGATCACTGTATATAATTCCAGTCACTGTATAAAAAGACAGAGCGCCGACATGCTGAAACTCACGCCCCGCCAAGCCGAGATCCTCGCCTTCATCAAGCGCTGCATAGAAGACAACGGCTATCCGCCCACCCGCGCGGAGATCGCCCAGGAACTGGGCTTCAAATCGCCCAACGCCGCTGAAGAACACCTCAAGGCGCTGGCCCGCAAGGGCGCCATCGAGATGACACCCGGCGCCTCCCGAGGCATCCGCATTCCTGGCTTCGAGCCCAGCACCGAGGAAGAAGGCCTGCCCATCATTGGCCGCGTAGCCGCTGGCGCTCCCATCCTCGCCCAACAGAACATCGAGGAATCCTGCCGCATCAACCCGGAGTTCTTCCATCCCCGCGCCGACTATCTGTTGCGCGTACGCGGCATGAGCATGAAGGACATCGGCATCCATGACGGCGACTTGTTGGCCGTGCACACCACGCGTGAAGTTCGCAACGGCCAGATAGTCGTCGCGCGCCTGGATGACGAAGTCACCGTGAAGCGCTTCAAGCGCGAAGGCGACAAGGTCTGGCTGATCGCCGAGAACCCGGATTTCGCACCGATCGAGGTGAACCTGCAGGAGCAGGACCTGGTCATCGAAGGCTTGAGCGTCGGCGTCATCCGCCGCTGATAGGAGGCGTCATGCAGTTCCCTCAATCGTTTGGCCGAACCCAACTGCCGCTATTCCACGACGCCATTGTCGCCAACCCGGCGCCCCTGGCACTGGAGCCGCAATGGGAAGAGGAGCCCGAAGCCTTCAGTGAGCTTTCGCTGAGCGGAGCTGCCGGGCACTGCCGCCACTTGCTCGCCCCCATCCTGCGGGAGCTCAGCCAGGAACAGGATGCCCGCTGGCTGACGCTGATCGGTGCGCCCGCCAGCCTGACACAGGCCTGGTTGCGGGATGCCGGACTGAATCGGGAGCGCATCCTGCTTCTCGACCCAAGGGGAGAACGCAGCGCGCTGGAACTGGCTTGCGAAGCCCTGAGGCTGGGCCGCAGCCATACGGTCGTCAGCTGGCTGCCGCTGAACCGCATCGAAAAGCAGGCGCTCGCACACGCCGCACGCCAGGGTGGCGCGCAAAGCCTGAATATCCGACTGGGATAAGAGACCGTTACCCGTAAACAGGCCATGTAGCCGCAACGGGTTGGTAACACGGGTGAGGAATAATCGGTTCCAGCGAGCGGGAGCCGACAGAGCGTCCCGTCAGTGCAGGACGCGCGGGCCTTCTTCGTGGTCCACTTCGCCTTCAGCCAGGCGGCCGGCCATCTGCACGCCCACATTGAGCATGGCCTTGGCGACTTCCAGGTGATGCCCCTGCAGGAATGCCTTGGCGTCAGAAGAGAAGTCCAGCGTCACCAACGCCTCCTCGTCTTCCGCGCGGCGCAGGATGATGCGGCCGTCGGGCAGCTCGACTATTTCCAGAAAGGACGTTGGCATGGGGTCATCTCTCCACTAAAGGTGGGCATTGTACCAGCCGGCTGACGGGCCACCCTAGCCCATCGATCAACTCAGCACTCCGACAGCGCCTCGCGGAAACGCAATGCCAGGTTTTTCAGGTGTTGCCGCCACTCTTCCAGGGTTGCCCGGGACAGGGCCGGCGGCTCGTCATCGACGCTCACCGCTTCTATCAAAGGCAACGTCGGATCGACCTTGGCCTTCTTCGGCGCCTGGGGCGGCAGGAACAGCGCGCCATAGGCGACCAGCAGCTCGGCAAGCCAGGTTTCCTGTTGCTGGGCCAGTTCCACCAGCTCCGATAGTTCAGGGCTCGGCGCAGCAGCCAGCACGTCAGCAGTGAGCAGCATCTCGGGGCGCGGTGCATTGGCCTCGGGCAGGCGGTAGTAGCCCGCGATCTCGTGGCAAAGCCCGAGCAAGGCACCATACAGGTGGAAGAGCGCCGCTTCGCGCTCCGCCTGGACCAGCGCCTGGGCATTCATCGCCCTGCCCTCTTCCGCCTTGCGCCAGGATTCGAGCGCCAGGCCGGCGAAATAGAGCTTCTGGTTGGTACGGGTATAGAGTTCATGCGCCATGGCGGCCACTCCGTCGCAAAATCGGTTGGCTAGTATGCGCGCCAGGCTACCCCGGCGCGCAACAGTCCATCAGCGCTTGTCTTCGACCTTCCACTTGCCGCCGTCGAAGAAGGCGCGCCAACCGGTAGGCTTGCCGTCCACTTCCGATTGCACGTACTGCTCCTTGGTCTTGCGACTGAAGCGGATCACTGCCGGACGGCCATCCGGGTCCTTGGCAGGTGCGCTGAGCAGGAAGTGGTATTTGGGATCGAGTTCTTCCTTGTGCGGAATCAGCTCGAGCACCAGGGGCGCACGGGTTTCGCGATTCTTGGGGAACTGGCTGGCGGCTAGGAACAGGCCCGAAGCGCCATCGCGCAGCACGTAGGTGTCGTCCACCTTCTCGCACTTGAGCTCCGGCATCTTGATCGGGTCGATCTTCGGCGGTGCAGCCTCGCCGCTCTTCAGCAGCTTGCGGGTGTTCTTGCACGTGGGATTGGTGCAACCGAAGAACTTGCCGAAACGACCGGTCTTCAGCTGCATCTCGCTGCCACACTTGTCGCATTCCAGGCTCGGGCCTTCATAGCCCTTGATGCGGTACTGGCCCTGTTCGATCTCGTAGCCAACGCAATCCGGGTTGTTGCCGCAGATGTGCAGCTTGCGGGTCTCGTCCAGCAGGTAGGCATCCATCGCGGTGCTGCAGATGGGGCAACGGTGCTTGCCAAGCAGTACGCGGGACTCCGACTCACCCTCGTCGTCCGCGGCGATTTCGTCGCCCGGAACCAGGTTGATGGTGGCCTTGCAGCGCTCTTTCGGCGGCAGGCTGTAGCCCGAGCAGCCGAGGAACACACCCGTGGATGCAGTGCGGATCATCATCGGCCGGCCGCATTCGCGGCAGGCGATATCGGTCGGCGTCGGCTGGTTGGCGCGCATGCCACTGTCCGCGACCTCGGCCACTTCCAGCTTTTTCTTGAAGTCGCCGTAGAACTCGTCCAGCAGGTTCTTCCAGTCGCGCTCGCCCTGGGCGACATCGTCCAGGTTCTCTTCCATACCGGCGGTGAAGCCGTAGTCCATCAGGTCGGAGAAGCTTTCATTCAGGCGCTCGGTGACGATGTCGCCCATCTTCTCGGAATAGAAGCGGCGGTTGTGCACCGTGACGTAGCCGCGGTCCTGGATGGTGGAGATGATCGCCGCATAGGTGGACGGGCGACCGATGCCACGCTTTTCCAGCTCCTTGACCAGGCTGGCCTCGGAGAAGCGTGCCGGCGGCTTGGTGAAGTGCTGGCTGGGGTCGAGCTTCGATCAGCTTCAGGCCCTCGCCTTCCTTCATGTCCGGCAGCACGTCGTCTTCGCCCGGCTTGCTCTGTTGCGGCAGCACGCGGGTGTAACCGTCGAACTTGAGGATGCGGCCCTTGGCACGCAGCTCGAAATCACCGGCAGCCACGGCAACGGTGGTGGACAGGTATTCGGCCGGCGGCATCTGGCAGGCCACGAACTGGCGCCAGATCAGGTCGTACAGGCGCTCGGCGTCACGCTCCATGCCCGACAGCTGGGTCGGCTTGAGGTTGACGTCGGAAGGACGGATCGCCTCGTGCGCCTCCTGGGCGCCCTCCTTGCTCGAATAGAAGTTCGGCTTGGCCGGCAGGTACTTCTCGCCGAACTCACCCTCGATAAAGCCGCGCACCATGGTGACGGCGTCGGCGGAGAGGTTGGTCGAGTCGGTACGCATATAGGTGATGTAGCCCGCCTCGTAGAGACGCTGGGCCATCATCATGGTCTTCTTCACCCCGAAGCCCAGGCGGTTGCTCGCAGCCTGCTGCAGGGTGGAGGTAATGAAGGGGGCGGACGGACGGCTCGAGGTCGGCTTGTCCTCGCGCTTCATGACGCTGTAGCTGGAGGACTTGAGCTTCTCCAGCGCGGCCATGGCCTGGGCTTCGTTCAGCGGCTTGAAGGCAGCCCCCTTCTCCTTGGCCACTTCGAAACGCACGTTGGCGCCCTTGGCAGTACCCAGGTCGGCGTGGACTTCCCAGTACTCTTCCGGAACGAAGGCTCGGATCTCGCGCTCACGCTCCACGACCAGCTTCACCGCCACCGACTGTACGCGGCCAGCGGACAGGCCGCGGGCGATCTTCTGCCACAGCAGCGGCGAAACCATGTAGCCCACGACGCGATCGAGGAAGCGACGGGCCTGCTGGGCATTGACACGGTTGATGTCCAGTTCGCCCGGGCGGGAGAAGGCTTCCTGGATGGCCTTCTTGGTGATTTCGTTGAACACCACGCGCTTGTAGCGGCTGTCGTCACCACCGATGGATTCCCGCAGGTGCCAGGCAATGGCCTCCCCTTCGCGGTCCAAGTCGGTTGCGAGATAGATGGTGTCGGCATCCTTGGCCAGACGGCGCAGTTCCTCGATCACCTTTTCCTTGCCGGGAAGGATCTCGTACTTGGCCTTCCAGCCATGCTCGGGGTCGACGCCCATGCGGGTGAACAGCTGGCGCTTGGCTTTTTCCTTGGGCGACAGTGCGGGAGCCTCGGACGCGGCCGCCTTGCCGCGCTTCACCGGTTCCTTGCTGGCACTGGCCGAACCGCTGGTAGGCAGGTCACGGATATGGCCGATGCTCGACTTCACCACGTACTGGTTGCCCAGGTACTTGTTGATGGTCTTGGCCTTGGCCGGGGATTCCACGATGACCAGCGATTTGCCCATGGATCGGAAATTTCCTGAATTCGATAAATGAAAGGCGGGAGCCGCCTGACGCGGCACCGCTATATATAGTGGCGAACAAGACAAGGTCAAGCTTACCCGCCGCCCCGCGATACCTCAGCGGCGCGGAAAGAGATCTGACTCGGCGGTCACCAGTGCGAAGCGGGCGATCTGCTCGCCATTCACCTCGACCGTCTCGGTGAACATCCCTAACGGACGCACCCAGAGGCCGTATTCGCCATAGAGGGCCTGGTAGACGACCAGCTCTTCCTCGGTCTCGGAGTGCCGCGCAGTCCCGATCACGCGGTACTCCTGGCCTTTGTAGTGACGATAGAGTCCAGGTTGCAGGCTCATGTTCCCCTCCTATCCATCTATAGCCGGCTCGCGAAGGGTGCGCATGGTGCCCACTCGGGCGCCCGCTGGCCAGCCCCTGCTGACGAAATAAGCCTTATAAAAGCAAAAACCGGGGCGCCAGGCCCCGGTCTTCCCCCTCTTCGTACGCTTAGATGCGTTCGAAGACGGTGGTGATGCCCTGGCCGAGGCCCACGCACATGGTGGACACGCCCAAGGTACCGCCGTTCTGCTTCATCACGTTCAGCAGGGTGCCGGAAATACGCGCACCGGAGCAGCCGAACGGGTGACCGAGAGCGATGGCGCCGCCGTGCAGGTTGACCTTCTGCTCCATCTTGTCGAGGAGTTTCAGGTCCTTCAGCACCGGCAGGGCCTGAGCGGCAAAGGCTTCGTTGAGTTCAACGAAATCGATGTCGTCCATGGTCAGGCCGGCACGCTTCAGGGCCTTCTGAGTGGACGGCACCGGGCCGTAGCCCATGATCGCCGGATCGACACCGGCAACCGCCATGGCACGTACCACGGCCATCGGCTGGATGCCGAGGTCCTGGGCGCGCTGGGCACTCATCACGATCATGCAGGAAGCGCCGTCGGTGATCTGCGAAGAAGTACCCGCAGTCACGGTGCCACCTTTCGGGTTGAACGCAGGACGCAGGGCGGCCAGGCTCTCGAGGGTGGTTTCCGGACGGATGGTTTCGTCGAAGTCGAACACCTTCAGGAAGCCGTTCTCGTCGTAGCCTTGCATCGGGATGATTTCATCCTTGAACTTGCCTTCGACGGTGGCTTTGTGCGCCAGGCGGTGAGAACGCTCACCGAAGGCGTCCTGCTGCTCGCGGCTGATGCCGTGCATCTTGCCCAGCATCTCGGCGGTCAGGCCCATCATGCCCGAGGCCTTGGCCGCGTACAGGGACAGGTGCGGGTTCGGATCGACGCCGTGCATCATGCCTACGTGACCCATGTGCTCCACGCCACCGACCACGAACACGTCGCCGTTGCCGGTCTGGATGGCCTGCACGGCAGTGTGCAGGGCGCTCATGGAGGAGCCGCACAGACGGCTGACGGTCTGGCCGGCGCTGGTGTGCGGGATCTGGGTCATCAGCGACGCCATGCGCGCGATGTTCCAGCCCTGTTCCAGGGTCTGGTTTACGCAGCCCCAGATCACGTCTTCCACTTCGGCCGGGTCCAGCTTGGTGTTACGGGCCAGGACGCCGCTGATCAGGTGCGCCGACATGGTCTCGGCACGGGTGTTGCGGTGCATGCCGCCTTTGGAACGACCCATCGGGGTACGGCCGAAGTCGACAATGACTGCATCTCTAGGATTCAGGCTCATATTTCTACTCTCGCTCTGTTCGTTCCGCGATTAACCGAAAAACTTCTGGCCCTTGGCGGCCATTTCACGAAGCTTCGCGGTCGGGTGGTACAGCGCGCCCAGTTCGGCGTACTTGTCGGCCAGGGCAACGAATTCGGCTACACCGACGGAGTCGATGTAACGCAGTGCACCACCACGGAAGGGCGGGAAGCCGATGCCGTAGATCAGGCCCATGTCGGCCTCAGCTGCGGTCTCGACGATGCCGTCTTCCAGGCAACGAACGGTTTCCAGGCACAGCGGGATCATCATGAAGTTGATGATGTCTTCGTCGGTCAGCTCGCGCTGCTCAACGACGATGGACTTCAGCAGCTCGTAGGCTTCCGGATCGGAAACTTTCTTCGGCTTGCCGCGCTTGTCGGTCTCGTAGGCGTAGAAGCCCTTGCCGTTCTTCTGGCCCAGGCGATTGGCTTCGTACATCACGTCGACGGCGGTCTTGCCTTCCACGGCCATGCGGTCCGGGAAGCCTTCGGCCATGACGTCACGGCCGTGGTGGCCGGTGTCGATGCCGACTACGTCGGAGAGGTAGGCCGGACCCATGGGCCAGCCGAATTTCTCCATGATCTTGTCGATGCGCACGAAGTCGACGCCGAAGCCCAGCAGCTTGGAGAAGCCGCCGAAGTACGGGAACAGCACGCGGTTGACCAGGAAGCCGGGGCAGTCGTTGACCACGATCGGGTTCTTGCCCATTTTCTTGGCGTAGGCAACGGTGGTGGCCACGGCCACTTCGCTGGACTTCTCGCCACGGATGACTTCGACCAGGGGCATCATGTGCACCGGGTTGAAGAAGTGCATGCCGACGAAGTTCTCGGGGCGCTTCAGCGCCTTGGCCAGCAGGCTGATGGAGATGGTGGAGGTGTTGGAGGCCAGGATGGCGTCCTCACGAACCACGCCTTCCACTTCGGCCAGCACGATCTGCTTGACCTTGGGGTTCTCGACCACGGCTTCGACGACGATGTCGACAGCACCGAAATCACCGTAGGACATGGTCGGGCGAATGGCGGTCAGGGCCTCAGCCATCTTGGCCGGGGTCATGCGGCCTTTCTCGACGCGCTTGCCGAGCAGCTTGGAGGCCTCGTTCAGGCCCATCTGGATACCCTCTTCACGGATATCCTTCATCAGGATCGGAGTGCCTTTGGAAGCCGACTGGTAGGCGATACCGCCGCCCATGATGCCAGCGCCGAGTACGGCAGCCAGTTTCACGTCGCGCGCGACTTCGTCGTACTGCTTGGCTTTCTTCTTCAGTTCCTGGTCATTCAGGAACAGGCCGATCAGGCTGGCCGCGACCGGAGTCTTGGCCAGCTTGACGAAGCCGGCGGCCTCGACTTCCAGCGCTTTGTCACGACCGAAGTTGGCGGCTTTCTGGATGGTCTTGATGGCTTCGACCGGAGCCGGGTAGTTCGGGCCGGCCTGGCCAGCCACGAAACCCTTGGCGGTTTCGAAGGCCATCATCTGCTCGATGGCGTTGAGCTTGATCTTTTCCAGCTTGGGCTGACGCTTGGCCTTGAAGTCCAGCTCGCCGGAGATGGCGCGCTTGACCAGGTCCAGAGCGGCTTCCTGGAGTTTCGCAGGAGCAACGACGGCATCGACGGCACCCACTTTCAGAGCGTCGGCAGCCTTGTTTTCCTTGCCGGAGGCGATCCACTCGATGGCATTGTCGGTGCCGATCACGCGCGGCAGACGCACGGTGCCGCCGAAGCCCGGGTAGATACCCAGCTTGACTTCCGGCAGGCCGATCTTGGCGGTCTCGCTCATGACGCGGTAGTCACCGGCCAGGCACATTTCCAGGCCGCCACCGAGGGCGATGCCATTGATGGCGACCACGGTCGGAACCTGCAGGTCTTCGAAATCGCTGAAGATCTTGTTGGCTTCGAGGTTGCCTGCCACCAGCTCTTCATCGGGCAACTTGAAGTTGTCGACGAATTCGGTGATGTCCGCACCGACGATGAACACGTCCTTGCCACTGCTGACGATAACGCCCTTGACCGACGCATCGGCCTTGATGGCATCAACCGACTGACGCAGTTCATTCAGGGTTAGACGGTTGAATTTGTTGACGGACTCACCCTTGAGGTCGAACTTCAGTTCGACGATGCCGCCCTCAAGAGCCTTAACCGTGATGGCTTTACCTTCGTAAATCATCAACTGATCTCCACGGTATGGAAGCTGAACAGTACACATCGGAGCCAACCGGCGAACCGGCTCGAGGCATTGCCGTCGAGCTTAGTCCGATTCGGTCCGGCACACCCACCGACGCGATATCGGGTAGTTATTGGACGTTGTCTGTAAGGCAAACGCTCAATTCATACGCCCGTTTGATTTGGGTGCGCACACATTCACGGAAAAGTCCGCTGTTGTCAATTGTGCTTCGTGACCGTACGGCCACGCTCAATCCGCTCTGCCACCAGCCTTTGCGCAGGCCCGGGGCCCCTCTGGAAAGCAACATGCGGGATGGTTATGACAGACCATCAAGCGGGCGACGGGAGGCTCAATAACGTGACCTGCAGCACGCTAGCCAAACGCCAGCGCAGCAGGTTAGAGTCGCCCGATACGGCCGGGACAGGCCGAATAACAAAAACAACTAGATGAAGCCCCTAGAGGCACACGGAGTAGCGACATGACGAGCCGTACGCTTGCCATTCTGCTGGGCACCCTGCTCACCCTTTCCACCTTCGCAATTCCCGCTCAAGCCGCCGACCCCGCAACAAGCCTGCTCAAGCTGCACCAGATGCGCCTCGCCGCGCAGAAGAGCCTGGGCGACTTCTATATGTACAACGGCATGGAAGGCGATCAGCGCTATGCGCGGATGATCGACGAGTCCGTCCAGCAGGCCGATGCGCGCCTGAAGGAACTGACCGAGATGCCCGGCGACGGCTCCAAGGCCCTCAGCGCGCAACTCAACCAGCAATGGAAGGATTATTCCGGCGAACTGACCAATCTCGTCGTGGCGCTCAAGACCAAGGGCTTCACCGACCTTCAGCCCATCGCCGACATGACCGCGCGCAATCAGAAGCTGCTGGCCCTGGCCAAGGAGCTGTACGGAAAGATCCAGCAGGAAAGCGGCGTCAACGTCCCCCCACTGACCCAGCAAAGCCGCGAGCAAAGCCTGCTGATGCAGACCATCGCCGTCGACTACGCCTCGCGTAGCGCCTCGGTCGGCGCCTCCTTCTTCGGCGGCGGCGAAGGCAAGCCCATCGATGAACTGGCACGCGATTTCGCCGGCCAGCTCAACGCCCTGGAGCAGCAGCCGAAAAACACCCCGGAGATCAAGCAAGCCCTGACCAGCATCGGCACCAAGTGGCGCTACATCGAGAAATCGCTGCAGAACTACAACGAGAACAGCGTGCCCTTCCTGATCAACAAGTACTCCGACAGCATCATCGACGGGCTCGAAGGCGTCTCCGCCCAATACGCCGCCACGCAGCTCTGAAGCGCCCCGCCGTCACCCGGGCCCATTGCGCGGCCCGGTTCACCTCCCGCTCACACCACTGCGCGCAGCACCTCGGCGATGCGCTGCAGGTCCTCGGGCGTGCCCCGCTCGCCCCAGCACAGTGCGATCATCTGTGCATTCGCCTCGATCTTGTAGACATCGGCTGGCAACCCCTGGAATCGCGCCAGCATGGCCGGGTCTTCCAAAGGCTCGCGCCACTGGTTCTGCCACTGCCCAGGCGCCACCTGCCAATAGCACCAGGCACCAGGCGCCCCGCGGGGACGCGGGCGATGGTACTGGGCACAGGAATGAGGCGGCTCCACCGGCAGCCAGTGCGGCCACTCCTGGCGCGACAGCTGCATGGCCAACCCCATGCGCCGCGCCTCCATGCGCAGCTCCATGCGACCGCGCTGCCCTTTGGATGGCAGCAACCAGACCAGGGGGCTGAGCACAGCGAGCAGGAGAAATACCACCAACCAGAGGGTCATAACGTCATCCCATGATGAAAATCATGCCGCCAGGCACCCATGGCGGCCATACTCAGTTCAAGCGCAAACCTTAAGGAGGAGTCACCCATGCCCTATAAGCACATTCTGGTCGCCGTCGATCTTACCGATGAATGCCACCCGGTGGTGCGCCGCGCCCAGGCCCTCGCCCAGGCGACTCAGGCCAGGCTGTCGCTGGTGCATATCGTCGAACCCATGGCCATGGCCTTCGGTGGCGATGTGCCCATGGACCTCTCGATGCTCCAGCAACAACAGTTCGAACAGGCCCGCGAACGCCTGGACGGCTTTGCCGGTCTCTACCCTGAACTGCTCGCCGAGCAGCGCCACCTGGCCTACGGCCAGCCCCGCCAGGAAATCCACCGCCTCGCCGAAGAACAGGGCTGCGACCTGATCGTCGTCGGCAGCCACGGCCGCCACGGCCTCGCCCTGCTCCTGGGCTCCACCGCCAACGACGTGCTCCACGGCGCGCCCTGCGACGTGATTGCCGTACGCCTGAAGAAAACCGACTGAACCAGCAGCCGGCGGAGGCTTCAGAAGAAGCCTTCGTCGGCGCTCATCACCAGCGGGCGGATCTTCTGCAGCTGGGTTTCCAGCGAGTAGGTCATGCTCGAGGCCATGGAGAAGAAGGTCAGGAAGGCCTTCAGGTTCGAATCGCCATCGCACACATCGTGAATGCGCTGCCAGAACGCCTGGTTGACCAGCTGCAGTTGCTGGAACAGACGCACCAGCCCCTTCAGCTCCCAATCCGCATGCCGCCCTTCACGGAAGTTGAAGTACTGCCGCGACAGATACAGAGACACGGCGCGCAGGATGAACTCCTGGTTACTGGCGAACGGCAGGTGCTGATGGGCCATCGGCTTGAGCCGGCCCAGCACCGGGCAGGCGCTGGTCGCCATGATCACGCCCAGCAGGGCACGCAGCCCCTCTTCCAGCCCCACCTGCTTGGTGTATTCACGTTCCGGCGTGCGCACCAGGAACACCGCCTTCTTGAAGGCCGGCAGCCCGTGGAAGTCCTCGATCACCCGGTGCAGGTCGACCGCTGCCGGGCAATGGCTGAACTTGTCCTTCGACAGCGGGCAGTTGCTGCACTGCTGGAACTCCAGGCGCGTCCACTTCGGCGCGGCGAGCGCGCGCTCCTCGTCGTACTGCCGATCCAGCTCGATGCGATAGCTGAACTCGTGTTCGTCATCCAGGGTGATGCGGTACTCGACAGCCATGGGCTCTCCAGCTCGGTGATTCTTCAGTCGTCCAGTTCGGCCCAGCGCTCCAGCAGGCGATCCAGCTCCTGCTGTTGCTTCTCGAAGCGCTCCAGTACCGTGCGGGTCTGCTCTGCAGGCCGCTGGTAGAACGCCGGGTCGGAAATTTCCTGCTGTACCGCTGCCATCTCCGCTTCCAGGGTCTCGATCTGGCCGGGAAGGGCTTCCAGCTCACGCTGCAATTTGTAGCTGAGTTTCTTCTTCGGCGCCTCGGCCTCGCTCACAGCAGGGGCGGCGGCCACCGGAGCCGGTGCGACGGTGGCGGTGGGCTCGGCCTTGCCGGACTTGGTCTCGCCCACACCCAGCAGGCGCGGCGAACCACCCTGGCGCAGCCAGTCCTGGTAGCCACCGACGTACTCACGCACGCGGCCTTCACCTTCGAACACCAGGGTGCTGGTCACCACATTATCCAGGAAGGCCCGGTCGTGGCTGACCATCAGTACGGTGCCCGGGAAGTTCAGCAGCACCTCTTCCAGCAGTTCGAGGGTTTCCACATCCAGGTCGTTGGTCGGTTCGTCCAGCACCAGCAGGTTGGCCGGCTTGCTGAACAGCTTCGCCAGCAGCAAGCGCGCACGCTCGCCGCCCGACAGAGCCTTGACCGGTGTACGCGCACGCTGCGGGCTGAACAGGAAGTCGCCCAGGTAGCTCAGCACATGGCGATTCTGGCCATCGATGGAGATGAAATCGCGGCCTTCGGAAATGTTGTCGATCACCGTCTTCTCGGGCTCAAGCTGGTGACGCAACTGATCGAAATAGGCCACTTCCAGCTTGGTGCCCACCTCGATCTTGCCGCTGGTCGGCTCCAGGTCGCCCAGCAGCAGCTTGAGCAGGGTGGTCTTGCCGGTGCCGTTGGCGCCCAGCAGGCCGATACGGTCGGAACGCTGCAGCACCAGGGAGAAATCGCGGATCAGCGGCGCGCCGCCCGGATGGGCGAAGCCCACGTTCTCGGCGACCATCACCTGCTTGCCCGACTTGTCGGCGGTCTCCAGCTGGATATTGGCCTTGCCCTGGCGCTCGCGACGCTCGGCACGCTCGCTGCGCATCGCCTTCAGCGCACGTACACGCCCTTCGTTACGGGTACGACGGGCCTTGATGCCCTGGCGGATCCACACCTCCTCCTGGGCCAGGCGCTTGTCGAACAGCGCGTTGGCGGTCTCTTCCGCCGCCAGTTGCTGCTCCTTGTGCACTAGGAAGCTGGCGTAATCGCCGTTCCAGTCGATCAGGTGGCCGCGATCCAGTTCGAGGATGCGCGTCGCCAGGTTCTGCAGGAAGGAACGGTCGTGGGTGATGAACAGCACGGCGCCGCCAAAGCCCATCAGCGCCTCTTCCAGCCAGGCGATGGCGCCGATATCCAGGTGGTTGGTCGGCTCGTCCAGCAGCAGCAGGTCGGGCTCGGAAACCAGCGCCTGGGCCAGCAGCACGCGGCGACGCCAGCCACCGGACAGCTCGGCCAGGGTCTTGTCGGCCGGCAGTTGCAGGCGGCTCAGGGTGCTGTCCACCAGTTGCTGCAGGCGCCAGCCATCCTTCGCCTCAAGCTCCTGCTGCACGTGCATCAGCTTGTTCAGGTCTTCGTCGTTATGGATGTTCTGGCTGAGGTGGTGGTACTCGGCCAGCAGCGCGCCGACGCCGGCCAGCCCTTCGGCAACCACGTCGAACACGGTGCGATCGTCGGCACGCGGCAGTTCCTGCGGCAGCTCGCCGATCTTCAGGCCAGGGGCGCGCCAGATCTCGCCGTCATCGCCATGCTGGTCGCCCTTCACCAGGCGCAGCATGCTCGACTTGCCGGTGCCGTTGCGGCCGATGATGCACACCCGCTCGCCACGGGCTATCTGCCATGACACCTTGTCCAGCAGCGGCATGGAGCCATAGGCAAGGGATACATCGCTGAACTTGAGCAGGGTCATGGGCGCCTCCGAAAACAGGGGGCGCATTCTACCCGGTTTGCGCCTTGGCATATCCGCCATTTTTTCATCATGTTTCCTCCACCGCATCCGATTTCACCCGGGCAGGGCAACAGGCTAAGCTACGCAGATCCGGTGGCGGCCAGGCCGTTGCCCCATACGATTTCTCTACCCGGAAGTGTCATGCGCGGTCGTCTGCTCAGCCTGTTCTCCTGCCTGCTTCTCACCACCGTCACCCTCGATGCAGCCCAAGCGGTCCCCCTTGCCCAGCAACGTCAGATGTACGACGAGGCCAAGCGCGCCCTGGCCAAGGGTGACAGCGGCCCCTACAAGCGTTACGCCAATGCCCTGGCCGACTACCCGCTGGAGCCCTACCTGGCCTATGACGAACTCACCGCGCGCCTGAAGTGGGCCAGCAACGACGAGATCGAGAAATTCCTCGCCGAGCATGGCGACCTGCCCCAGGCCAACTGGATGAAGCTGCGCTGGTTGCGCTGGCTGGCCGAGCGCGGCGAATGGAAGACCTTCGTCAATTACTACGACCCGAAGATGAACTTCACCGAGCTGGACTGCCTCTACGGCCAGTACCAGATCAAGAACGGCCTCAAGGCCGAAGGCTACAAGAGCGCCGAGAAACTCTGGCTGGTGGGCAAGTCCCAGCCCGAGGCCTGTGACGTGCTCTTCGACCTGTGGCGCGCCGAAGGCCAGATGACCGAGCAGATGCGCTGGCGCCGCGCCAAGCTCGCCGCCGAGGCGCGCAACTATGGCCTCGCCAGCTTCCTGGTGAAGGGCCTGCCAACGCTTCAGACCCAGGGCAAGCTGCTGCTGGATGTCGCGCAGAACCCGCAGATGCTCAGCCAGACCGCCCGCTTCGCCCCGGCCGACAAGGCCATGGGCGATGTGGTCGGCCTCGGCCTGCGCCGCCTGGCCCGCCAGGATCCGGAAAAGGCCATGGCCCTGCTGGATGGCTACGCCGCGCGGATGAAGTTCTCCAGCAGCGAGAAGGTCGCCATCGCCCGCGAGATCGGCCTCACCCTGGCCAAGCGCTACGACCCTCGCGCCCTCAAGCTCATGACCCAGTACGACCCCAAGCTGCGCGACAACACCGTCAGCGAATGGCGCGCGCGCCTGCTGCTGCGCCTGGGCCAGTGGGACGACGCCTACAAGCTGACCAAGCAGATGCCCGCCGAGCTGGCCAATACCAACCGCTGGCGCTACTGGCAGGCCCGCTCCCTGCAGCTGGCCCAGCCGCAGAGCGCCGAAGCCGCCCGCCTCTACCAGCCCCTGGCCAAGGAGCGTGACTTCTACGGCTTCCTCGCCGCCGACCGCATCCAGACGCCCTACCAGCTCAACAACAAGCCGCTGGCCCTGGACCCGCGCCTGGTGCAGAAGGTGCGCAACACCGCGGGCATCCGCCGGGCCCTGGAGTTCCACGACCGCGGCCAGATCGTCGACGGTCGCCGCGAGTGGTACTACGTCAGCCGCCTGTTCAGCCGTGACGAAATGGTCGCCCAGGCCAAGCTCGCCTATGACATGCAGTGGTACTTCCCGGCCATCCGCACCATCAGCCAGGCCCAGTACTGGGACGACCTGGACATCCGCTTCCCCATGGCCCACCGCGGCGCCCTGACCCAGCAGGCGCGCCTGCGTGGCCTGCATTCCAGCTGGGTGTTCGCCATCACCCGCCAGGAAAGCGCCTTCATGGCCGACGCCCGCTCCGGCGTCGGTGCCATGGGCCTGATGCAACTGATGCCCGGCACCGCCAAGGAGACCGCGCGCAAGTTCGGCATTCCCCTCGCCTCACCGCAACAGGCGCTCAACCCGGACGTCAACATCCAGCTCGGCGCCGCCTACCTCAGCCAGGTGCACGGCCAGTTCAACGGCAACCGCGTGCTCGCCTCCGCCGCCTACAACGCCGGCCCCGGCCGCGTGCGCCAATGGCTCAAAGGCGCCAACCACCTGGCCTTCGACGTCTGGGTGGAAAGCATCCCCTTCGACGAAACCCGCCAGTACGTACAGAACGTGCTGTCCTACTCCGTCATCTACGGGCAGAAGCTCAACGCCCCGCAGCCCCTGGTGGATTGGCACGAGCGCTTCTTCGACGACCAGTGATCGAAGCCGAAACGCAAAACGGGCGCCCATGGGGCGCCCGTTTCGTTTGTGCAGCCGTTGCAGCGCGGAGTCTTACTCCAGGACTTCCACTTCCATGCCCTCTTCCAGCGTGCCGGTGCTGCGGTTGATCAGGTTCTGCCCAAAGTACAGCTCGCCTTCGCGCTCGCGGTAGGTCTTGAGGGTGGTGAGGGGCTCGCGGTCAGGGCTGCGCTCGCCGGTGGCAGGGTCGATGGTGGTGAGGATGCAACGGGTGCAGCCTTTGGCCACGCTGAACTCGACGCCGCCGATGCGGATGCGCTTCCACTCGTCCTCGGCGAAGGGCGCGCTGCCCTCCACCACCAGGTTGGGACGGAAGCGCAGCATCTCCAGTGGGCGACCCACACGGCTGGACAGGTCATCCAGCGAGGCCTGGCCGATCAGCAGCAGCGGGAAGCCATCGGCGAAACCGACCTTCTCCTCGGGCAGCAGGCTGCCAGGGATGTCCCGTGCCCGCTCGTTGGGCACATGCACCAGGCGGCACGGCTTGCCGATGAACTCGCTGAGCCAGGCAGCGGCCTCGTCGCCGGCGTCAGGCACCAGCATCGAGTCCTTCCAGATGAAGGTGCCGCGCAGGTCGCTGTTCGGGTCAGGCAGGGCCACATCCAGGCTGGGGCGGCCGACGGTGCTCAGGGTCAGGCCACCGGAGGCGTTCCACAGCGCGCTCAGTTGCGACATCTGCGGCAGCGCGCGCTGGGTGAGGAAACGGCCATTGCTCGCGTCCACCAGCATCCAGCGTCGATCACCGGCCAGGCCGATGCCATCGAGTTCGGCACGCTGCAGGCGTTCGCCGATCGCGGATTTCATGGGGAAACGATAGAGAGCGGAGAGACGCAACATGGGCCGGCTTCCTTGGACGGTCAGCGAAAGCCCACTTATACGGAATCGTGGGCCGGGGCCTCAACCCCGGCACCACGATAAAGATCACTCGTCCTTCTTCAGGCGGTCCGCCACCACGTCCACCAGCTTGTCGGGCTGGAACTTGGAGAGGAAGTTGTCGCAACCGACCTTCTTCACCATGGCGTCGTTGAAGCTGCCGGACAGCGACGTGTGCATCACCACGTAGAGCTCACGCAGGCGTGGGTCATTGCGAATCTCGGTGGTCAGGCGGTAGCCGTCCATCTCCGGCATTTCGGCGTCGGTGAAGATCATCAGCAGCTTGTCGGTCATCACCTCGCCGGTGTCGGCCCACTTTTTCAGCAGGTTCAGTGCCTTGAGGCCGTCGCTGACCGAGTGGGTGCGGATACCCAGCTGCGAGAGGGTTTCGCGCAGCTGGGTCAGCGCGACATTGGAGTCGTCCACCAGCAGCACTTCGCGGCCTCGGGCCTTCTCCAGCAGCGGGTTGCTCAAGCGCTCCTCGGACACCCGGGTGCTCATGGGCACGATTTCGGCGAGCACCTTCTCGACGTCGATGATCTCGACGATCTGGTCCTCCACCTTGGTGATCGCCGTCAGGTAATGCTGGCGACCTGCACCACCGGGCGGCGGCTGGATGGACTCCCAGTTGAGGTTGAGGATGCGGTCCACGCCCCCCACCAGGAACGCCTGCACCGAGCGGTTGTACTCGGTGACGATGATGGTGCTGCGCTCATCCGGCACCAGCGCGCGCATGCCGATGGCGCGGGACAGGTCGATCACCGGCAGGGTCTGACCGCGCAGGTTGACCACGCCGCAGACGAAGGGGTGGCGCTGGGGGATCAGGGTCAGCTTCGGCAGCTGCAGGACTTCCTGCACCTTGAACACGTTGATGGCGAACAGCTGGCGGCCGGCCAGGCGGAACATGAGGATTTCCAGGCGGTTCTCGCCCACCAGTTGGGTACGTTGATCGACTGTGTCGAGAATACCGGCCATTGCATGCTCCTGTTGGATGTTCGAGCCAGACTGCGGCTGCAGTTGCTTATCGGCAGAAGGCCTTGGAACTGTAGCCATCATGGCTTGGCGCCATCATGCACCACGGGGCGCGACGGCACCAGAAGCCACTCATCCCTCAGTGCCTTGCAGCAACGGGGAACCGTCCGGCAAATGTAAGCGTAGTGCGTTGCGGCGCGCATTGAAGCGAACCTTGCTGCATTCCATGGGTTCTCCGTCGAGATTCATGTCCAACCCCTCGGGCGCCTCCACCTCCACCCACGGCAACCGCGCACTCACCGACACCGCCTCCACCCCGCCGATACCCCCCGAAAGCAACGTACCCAGGGTGCCGACCACATCCTGCGGGGCCGGCACGATGCAGAGCTCCAGCAGCCCGTCATCGACCTTGGCGCGCGGGCACAGCACATGCCCACCGCCTGCCTGGCAGCCGTTGCCGATGCCCACAGCGAGGAACTCGCCCTCCCACTCGAAATCCAGCCCCTTGAAGCGGCCGAAAGCCGAATGCACCTCGGAGAAGCGCGTCAGCCCGGTGAGGAAGTAGGCCGCGCCGCCCAGCACCTTCTTCAGGTCTTCGGAGGTATTGGCGGTGATCTTCGAGCCGAAGCCGCCGGTGGCCATATTGAGGAACAGCCGCCCGTCGGCCTCCCCCAGGTCGATGGGCTGCGGCGGCACATCCAGCAGCGCCAGGGCCTCGCCGGGCAGCAGCGGCACCCCGGCGGCCCGGGCGAAGTCATTGGCGGTGCCCAGGGGCAACAGCGCCAGGCTGGCGTCCTGGTCCGCCAGGGCCATGGCTTCGGCGACATCACGCAAGGTGCCATCGCCGCCCCCGGCGATGAGCGTGCGATACCCGGCGGCCAGGGCCTCTTCGACGATGCGCCCGGCATCGCCGCCCTCCCAGGTCACCCGCACCGCCAACTCCCAGCCCGCCTCCCGGCGTGCCTCGACGGCCACTCGCACGTCCTCGTTCAATGCCTGCTTGCCGTGCAGGATCAGCAATGCCTTGCGCTCGCTCATGGGCCACTCCATCCAGGGTGAGTCGGCCGAGTATAGGCCTCGACCGTAAGAACAAGATGAGACAAGCGTCGGAGGCGGATTACACACCTATCTAATATGTCGATTTGTTTGTTGAATAATTTACGCTTTTTGTCGATAAGAACTTGATGAAAAATGGCCTCCAACACGCCGCAGAGCCCAACCCACTGCGAGCACTGAGGAGATTCCAATGATCGAAGTACGCCCTTTCAACCAGCTCGGCGGCGCCCACCACGGCTGGCTCAACGCCCGTCACCACTTCTCCTTCGCCGAGTACCACGATCCGGCGCGGATGAACTGGGGCCAACTGCGGGTCTGGAACGATGACGAGATCGCTGCCGACAGCGGTTTCCCACCGCACCCCCACCGCGACATGGAGATCATCACCTACGTCCGTGAAGGCGCGATCACCCACCAGGACAACCTGGGCAACAAGGGCCGCACCGAAGCCGGCGATGTGCAGGTGATGAGCGCAGGCACCGGCATCACCCACAGCGAGTACAACCTCGAAGGCGAGACCACCAAGATCTTCCAGATCTGGATCATGCCCACCGAGTTCGGCGCCGCGCCCTCCTGGGGTGCCAAGCCCTTCCCGAAAGGCGAGCGTGCCGGCAGCTTCGTGACCCTGGCCAGCGGCATAGACGAGGGCGGCGACGCCCTGCACATCCGCGCCAACGCACGGCTGGTGGCCGCCACGCTGACCGCCGGGCAGACTGCGGAATACCGCCTGGAGAATGGCCGCAAGGCCTACCTGGTGGCCGCCAAGGGTCGTTACGAGGTCAACGGCGTGGCCGCCGAAGCCCGCGACGGCGTAGCGGTACGTGATGTCGAGGTGCTGAGCTTCACCGCCAGTGAAGACACCGAGATCGTGCTGGTGGATGTCGCCTGATCCAGGCCGTAACGAAAACGCCCCCGGAGTTCTGCTCCGGGGGCGTTTTTCATTGCCTGCGTGACAGGCGCCCGCTCCTCGTGGGAGCGAGCTCATCCGCGATCAACCCGTCACCGCGACGCCGGGTCGACCCCGACCCAATGCGTCAACCGCATCAGGCCGGGTACCCGGTGATCTCGCGGATCCTCTGGTACAGCGGCTTCAGCTGCCGGTACATGCGCTGGTACACCCCCTGGTAGAGCCGCTCGTAGATGCGTTGCGCTTGCGGGTCCGGGTGGAACACCTGGCCGACGCGGGTCATGGCGCTTATCGCCGTGGGGAAGTCCGGGTGCAACCCCAGGCCGACCGCGCAGTCGATGGCGGCACCCAGCCCCGAGGTTTCGTAGACGTGTGGCCGCTCCGCCGGCAGGCCGAAGATATCGGCCGTCAGCTGCATGGCCGCATCGCTTTGCGAACCGCCACCGGAGACGCGCAAACGCTTGATCGGCGTGCCCGAGCGCTTCTCGATGCGTTCCTTGCCCTGGCGCAGCGCGTAGGCCAGGCCTTCGAGAATGGCGCGGTAGATGTGCGCGCGGGTGTGCACATCGCCGAAGCCGATGATCGAGCCCTTGGCTTCAAGCCCGGGCTCGCGGATGCCCGGCGTCCAGTAGGGCTGCAGCATCAGGCCCATGGAACCGGGCGGCACGCTGTTGACCAGTTCGTCGAACAGCGCCTCGGGCTCGACGCCCAGTTCCTCGGCCCGCTGCATCTCGCGCAGGCCGAACTCCTGCTTGAACCAGCTGACCATCCAGAAGCCGCGGTAGATCATCACCTCGGTATTGAAGTGATCGGGGATTGCCGCCGGATAGGGCGGGATCAGCGGGATGGTTTCCAGGTAGCTGCGACGGGTGGTGTTGATGGTCGCCGTGGTGCCGTAGGAGAGGCAGGCCGTGTCCGGCTCCACCCCGCCCGAGCCCATCACCTCGCAGGCCTTGTCGGCCCCGGCGGCGATCAGCGGCAGTCCCTCGGGGATGCCGGTCAGGCGGCTGGCCTCGGCGCTGATGCTGCCCAGGCGCTCGCCCGGCTTGAACAGGTCCGGCAGCTGCTCGCGGCGCACCGGCATCGCCTGCCACTTCCAGTCCTTGGGCGAGGCCCAGTCCAGGCGCTTGTAGTCGAACGGCAGATAGGCCACCTGGCAGGCCACCGAATCGACGAAGCGCCCGCACAGGCGGTGGGTGAGGAAGCCCGACAGCAGCAGCACCTTGTGGGTGCGCTGCCAGATGTCCGGCTGGTGCTGCGACACCCAGTTCACTTCGGCCTGGGCACGGAAGTAGTCCACCGTGCCTTCGATGCGCAGCAGGCGGAACAGCCAGCCCCAGGGGCCCTTGATACGCCCTTCGACCTCGGCGCGACGCTGGTCCAGCCAGATGATCGCCGGGCGCAGCGGCGTGCCCTGCTCGTCGACGTTGATCACCGTGCCGCGCTGGGTGGTGACGGAGACGCCACGGATCAGGCTGCGATCGATATCCACCGATTCCCACAGCAAGCGGCAGGCTTCGGCGAGGCTCGACCAGTAGTACTCCGCGTCCTGCTCGGCCCAGCCGGGCTGCTTGGAGTAGTAGGCCTCCAGCGGCACCTTGCCCTTGCCCACCAGGTTGCCTTCCAGGTCGAACAGCAGCGCACGGACACTCTGGGTACCGTTGTCTATCGCCAGCAGGTAGCTCTTCTCGCTCACGGTGGATTCCTTGTTCTTATTCTGCGGGCAGGCTGTAGCTGCGCTGCCAGAGCGCAGCATAGGCCCGTTCCTCGTCTTCCCAGCGCCCATCGCTCCAGCCCAGGCGGGCCTGGCACAGCGTGCGGATGCGCGGCATCAGCGCCGCACCGCCACCGGGCAACAACAGGCCCAGGCGGGTGCGTCGCAGCAGCAGGTCGTCCAGGTGCAGCACCAGCTCGGCTTCCGCCGCCCAGGCCAATTCGGCCCAGAGGGTATCGGTGGCGCCGACGCGCTCGCTGCCCAGTCCATCGATCAGTCGGGCGACAGCGGCGAGCTCCGGGCCATGCCGCCCCGCCAGGCGCCGCTGCGCCAAGGGGCCCAGGCCAGGCAGGCTCGCCAACGGCGCCGGCTTGAACACCGCTGCACCGAGATCGTCCACCGTGCGGCCGTTGAAACCGGCGCAGGCGCGCAGCACCTCCAGCGCCAGCAGGCGGAAGGTGGTCAGCTTGCCGCCGGCCAGGGTCACGCAGCCGGGCTCGACCCACAGCGCATGCTCGCGCTTCTCGTCGGAGGGCTTCAGCGACGCCTCGCCGTCGCTCACCACCGGGCGCACGCCGGCCCAGGTGGAGAGCACGTCCGCACGCCCGATGGCGGCAGCGGGGAACTGCTCGCGGCAGGCGGCCAGCAGGTAGTCCACCTCCTCGGCGCTGATGCGCGCGTCCAGGTCCAGCTCGTCGCGGTGATCGAGGTCGGTGGTGCCGACCACGGTCGCGCCTTCCCAGGGGAAGACGAACACCGGGCGGCCATCGGCCGGGTGCATGAAACTGATGGCGTGGGCCAGCGGCAGGCGCCAGCCCGGCAGTAAAAGGTGGCTGCCACGCAGGGGGCGGATGTGCTCGCTGCCCTCGCGGCGGCGCAGGCGATCGGCCCAGGCACCGGTGGCCTGGGCCACGGCGCGGGTCCGCAGGGCGTAGCGCTGGCCGCTCTCGATGTCTTCCGCCACCAGGCCGACCACCTGGCCCTGCTCGCGGGTCAGCTCCACCACGCGCAGGCCATTGAGCGCCTCGCCGCCATCGCGCCGGGCCTCGGCCAGCACGCGCATCACCAGGCGCGCATCGTCGGTGACCGCATCGAAGAACTGGGTGCCGCCCTGCAGCTTCGCCTCGTCCAGCCCCGGGGTGAGGAAGCGCAGCTGCTGCAGTGAGTGATAGAGGTGGTTGCGCTTGCCTGCCAGGGCGTCGTAGACCGCCAGCAGGCTGCCGAACACGCGGGGGCCGGGGAAGCCGCCACGGTGGGGCATGACGAAGCTCAGCGGATCCACCAGCCCTGGCGCCTCGGCCAGCAGGCGTTGGCGTTCGCGTACCGAGTCACGGGTCAGGCCGAACTGGCCCTTGGCGATATAGCGCAGGCCGCCGTGGACCATCTTCGAGGAGCGGCTGGAAGTGCCCCAGGCGAAGTCGCGCTGCTCCAGCAGCAGGCACTTCCAGCCACGCCGGGCCGCCTCGCGAAGGATGCCGGCGCCGGTGATGCCGCCGCCGACGACGATCAGGTCCCAATCCCGCGCCGCCAGCTCCGGCAGCGCGCGCTCGCGCCAGGCCGCGTTCCAGGGCTGCATGGTCAATCCTGGATCAGCACGCCGGGAGCCAGGCGGCCCTCGGGGTCGAAGTGCCCGGCCAGCGCCTTGAGCACCGCCATGCCGCGCTCGCCCTTCTCCACCGGCAGCCAGGGCGCATGGTCGCGACCCACGCCGTGCTGGTGGCTGATGGTGCCGCGGTTGTGTGCGATCACCTCGCTGGCCGCGCGCTTCAAGCGGCTCCAGCGCTGCAGGGCCTGCTCGTAGCTCGCGCCCGGACGGAACACATAGGTGGTGTAGATGCTGGAGCCCTCGCCGTAGACGTGGGACAGGTGGGTGAAGACGTGGACGCGCTCGCCCTCCTCCGCCAGGCCGTCACGCAGGCTGGCTTCCACCTTGTTCAGCAGGTTGTCGACGTTGATCCAGTCGGTGGCGGTCTCCAGGGTGTCGACCACGTAGCCGGCATCCCACAGGCCATGGCGTAGGTAGGGGAAGCGGAAGCGATTCTCCGCCCACTTCTTGCCCAGCAGGGTGCCGGTGAACACGCCACCGAAGCCCTTCAGCAGCTTCTTCGCCTGGCGCAGCGATACGGCGTTCTGCTGGCGGTTGCCGGTGACGCCGAAGGTCAGCATGCATTTGCCGGTGCGCGCACCGCGGAAAGCCAGGTACTTCTCCAGCAGGGCGATCTGCTCGGGGTGGCCGGCCAGGGCCAGCTGGGTTTCGGTCTCGATGGCGTTGGACAGGCGCAGCATCGACAGCGGCACCCGCGCCTGGGCCAGCGCACGGATGCCCGCCAGGGCCTGTTCCCAACTGGGCAGGAACACGGCGTAGAAGCTTTCCTGGTCGGCCAGGCGGGTGACCCGTACGCGCACCTCGGAAATCACCCCGAAGCGGCCTTCGGAGCCCAGCACCACTTCGCGCAGGTCCGGCCCCGCGGCCGAGGCCGGGAAGGTCGGCAGCTCCAGCGGGCCGTCGAAGGTCTCCAGGGTGCCACCGGCGAACAGTTGCTCGATGCGACCATAACGCAGGGATTGCTGGCCGCTGGAACGGCTGGCGACCCAGCCGCCGATGGTCGACAGCTCCCAGGACTGCGGGAAGTGGCCGAGGGTGTAGCCCTTGGCACGCAGCTGGCTCTCCACCTGCGGCCCGTTGGCGCCGGGGCCGAAGGTGGCGATCAGGCTTTGCTCGTCCAGGTCCAGCAGGCGGCTCATGCGTTCGAGGGACAGGGTCAACACCGGCCGCTCGCCGGCCTGCGGGTTGATGTGGCCGGCCACCGAGGTGCCGCCGCCGTAGGGGATGAGCACGATGTCGTGGGTCCGGGCCCAGGCCATCAGCTGGCGGATGTCCTCGGCGGTTTCCGGGTAGGCGACGCCATCGGGGAACACCTCGAAACGGCCTTCGCGCATGGCCAGCCAATCCGGCAGGCTCTGGCCACGGGCGTGGCGCACGCGCTCCTCGGCGTCCTGGCTGACCAGCACATGGGGCGGCAGGCGCGAGGCCGGCACCTGCGCCAGCACTTGCGCCAGGGTGGCGTCGTCCAGGCGCTGCCCGGCGCCGACGCGCTGGGCCAGAAAATCCGTGCCATTGGCCGGCAGTTCCACCACGGTCGACTCTTCACCCCAGCCGTTCCAGCGTCGCATGCCCTTCTCCTTGTTCGAGTTGTTTCGGAGGCTTTCAATGGGTGCCTATACTAGCCAGCCGCGCAAGGGCGTCACTGTCGGATCGGGACAGTGGCTATCGCCAATCAAGACATTTCAGAACAAGAAGAAACCATGGATTCCCTCGGCTATACCTCCGTCCCCGCCCTGCTCAAGTACCTGCGCCATGCCGAGCACCTCGGCCTGGACGTGGCCGCTGCGCTCGACGCTGCCGGCATCCGCGCCGAGGAGCTGGCCGACAACGGCAAGCGCATGCCCAGCGAAGCCCATGAACGCCTGCTGCAGCACCTGATGGCGGTCTCCGACGACCCCTTGTTCGGCCTGCATTCCGCCCGCTTCGTGCAGCCGGGCTCGTGGAGCGTGCTCGGCTACATCACCATGAACTGCGCCACCCTGGGCGAGGCCATGAGCCGCATCGTCCCGTACGAAAAACTGGTGGGCGACATGGGCACCAGCCGCATGGAAGCCGCGGGCGACCACATCCGCCTGATCTGGAACTGCCGCCACGAAGCCCCGGAGATCCGCCGCCACATGGTGGAGAACGTGCTCGCCTCCTGGCTGCTCTACGCCCGCTGGATCGCCGACATGGAGCGCTCGCCCCGCGAGGTCTGGTTCGAACACGCCCAGCCCGCCGGCACCCGCCTGGAGGATTACGAAGACGTCTTCGGCTGTCCGATCCGCTTCGACCAGGCCTGCAATGCCCTGCTGGTGCCCATGGAGTACCTCGGCGTGCCCCTGCGCCAGGCCGACGCCAACCTGCTGCGCACCCTCGAGGAACATGCCCTGGCGCTGATGGCCGGGCTGGACCAGGACGAACCCCTGCCGCAACGGGTGAAGAACGCCCTGCGCCTGCTGCTCAAGGACGGCCTGCCACGCAAGGAACGGGTCGCGGAGAAATTCCACATGACGGTGCGCACCCTGCAGCGCCACCTGCAGCAGGCCGGCACCAGCTACCAACAGATCCTCGACGAACTGCGCCAGGAACTGGCCGAGCACTACCTGCTGCGCAGCGACCTGGCCATCCAGGACATCGCCAGCTACCTCGGCTTCACCGAGTCACGCTCGTTCCACCGCAGCTTCAAGACCTGGACCGGGCAGACACCGGGGGAATACCGCGAGGCTAAGCGGCAGGGTTAATCCGCACCCGGCATGTGCAGCGATCGGCATGTACGGTGGGTGAAATCCGCAAGAGGGGTCGAGTTGAGCTGTCGGGTTGCACCCGACCTACGTTCGATGCCTGGCGCAACACACGACAACACACCTGCTGATGTAGCCCGGGCTTCAGCCCGGGTACTCGCCTGCAACCCGGGCCGAAGTCCGGGCTGCCGGGTTCAGGCGTGCAGTTCGCTCAGCGGGATGAAACGCAGGCTGTCGCCTTCGGCGAGGGTGGTGCCTTCCAGCACTTCCACCAGGCCCTCGGCCCAGGCGGCGCTGCGCAGCACGCCGGAGCTCTGGTTGCGGTAGATCACCGCGCGGCCGTTTTCGAGGCGGGCGCGCAGGTATTCGCGGCGGTTGCCCGGTTTGCTCCAGGTGAAGCCGGCCGGCACCGGGAAGCCCAGGGGCGCGACCTTGTCCACGCCGAGGCGGCGCAGCAGGTAGGGCCGGGTGAGCAGGCCGAAGGTCACCAGGGTGGAGGCCGGGTTGCCCGGCAGTCCGATCACCGGCACGCCCTGGAAGTGGCCGAAGGTGAGCGGCTTGCCCGGTTTGATCGCCAGTTTCCACAACGCCAGTTCGCCGGCCTCGCGCAGGGCCAGGCCGAGGAAGTCCGCCTCGCCGACAGAGACGCCACCGGTGGAGAGGATCAGGTCGACGCCGGTCAGTTCGCCGAGGGCCTTGCGGGTCAGTTCCAGGTCGTCGGCGAGGATGCCGCCATCCACCACCTCGCAACCCAGGCGGCGCAGCCAGGCGATCAGCAGGGTGCGGTTGCTGTTGTAGATCTGCCCCGGGCCAAGCGGCTGGCCCGGCGCGACCAGTTCATCACCGGTGGAGAGCACCGCCACGCGGGGCCGGCGGCGCACCTGCAGGCGCGCGGCGCCGAGGGTGGCGGCCAGGCCCATTTCGATGGGGCCCAGCAGGGTGCCGGCATCCAGCACGGTTTCGCCGCTGCGGGTTTCCTGGCCTTTGGGGCGCACGTTCTGCCTGGCACTCATGGGCTCGATGAAGCGCACGCGGCCGTCGTCCAGCACCTCGGCGTTTTCCTGCATTTCCACCGTGTCCGCGCCTTCGGGCAGCGGCGCGCCGGTGAAGATGCGTGCACAGGTGCCCGGCTGCAGCGGGCCGGGGGCGCTGCCCGCCTGAATGCGCTGGCTGACCACCAGCGGCTCGCCATTCCAATCGGCCAGGCGCAGGGCGTAGCCATCCATCGCACTGTTGTCCCAAGGCGGCAGGTCGAGGCCGGCCACCAGGGGTTCGGCCAGCACACGGCCATCGGCATCGGCCAGGGCGACCTCTTCCTGCTCGCGGATGGCAGCCTCCCCGGCCAGCTTCAGCAGCCGGGCCAGGGCGTCTTCCACCGGCATCAGGCCGGGGTTGTCGCAGCAGCTCACCCGCGGCTCTCGCAGGCGTCGGTGCGGGTCAGGTGCGGCACGAAGTTGCAGGGGCGGTGGCGGTTGTCCAGCTGCTCGGCGAGGATGCCGTCCCAGGCGGTGCGGCAGGCGTTGGTGGAGCCCGGCAGGCTGCACACCAGGGTGCCGTTGGAAAGGCCGGCCAGGGCGCGGGACTGCATGGTGGAGGTGCCGATATCGGCCACCGAAATCTGCCGGAAGTACTCGCCGAAGCCGTCCACCTGCTTGTCCAGCAGGCAGGCAATGGCCTCGGGGGTGCTGTCGCGGCCGGTGAAGCCGGTGCCGCCGGTGATCAGCACCACCTGCACCGCGTCCTCGGCGATCCAGCTCGCCACCTGGGCGCGGATCTTGTAGAGGTCGTCCTTCAGCAGCACGCGGGCCGCGAGCCTGTGCCCGGCAGCAGTGAGGCGGTCGACGAAGAGCTGGCCGGAGGTGTCGGTCTCCAGGCTACGGGTGTCACTGACGGTGAGAACGGCGATGTTCAGGGGCACGAATACCGCCTCGGCCTTGTGGTTCATGGCAGGCTTCCAGTTGTAGGACAGAATGGCCGGTGTTATATCACAGCGCCGCCCCCTCCCGAGAGCCCGACCATGCCCGGCAACGCCCCCCTTCCCTGCTCCGTGCTGCTGCTCGCCGGCGGCCGCGGCCAGCGCCTGGGCGGACGCGACAAGGGGCTGGTGGAATGGCGCGGCCAGCCGCTGATCGCCTGGCTGCATGCCGCCACCCGCGCACGCACCGATGACCTGATCATTTCCTGCAACCGCAACGCCGAGCGCTACGCGCAATGGGCGGACCAACTGGTGACGGACGACAGCCCCGACTACCCGGGCCCACTGGCCGGCATCCGCGCGGGCCTGGCCGCCGCGCGCCACGACCACCTGCTGGTGTTGCCCTGCGACGCGCCGCTGGTGGACGCCCCCCTGCTCGACTCGCTGCTGCGCGAAGCCGGCGAACGGCCGGTGATGCTGCACCAGGGCGGCTACTGGGAACCGCTGTTCAGCGTGCTGCCGCGCGCCCTTTTGCTGCAGATCGAACAGGCCTGGCAGGCCGGTGAGCGCAGCCCGCAACGCATCCTCCGCACCCTCGACCCGATCGCCGTGGAATGCCCGGTGGGCGACCCACGCCTGGCCAACCTGAATACGCCGGATTTGCTGGGTAGCACCCAGGGATCAGCCGGAATCTAGAACGGCTCCGGAACTTTGCCGGCTGGTTTTCCGTCAGAGCCCGAGAACCTCCCGTTCATTCATCAAGGAGATGGAAGATGAACCAGCGGATCATTCCCGCATTCGTGCTCGCGCTCGGCCTGGTCACCCTGGCCGGCTGCTCGTCCCCCACCGTGATCACCCTGAACGACGGCCGCGAGATCCAGGCCGTGGACAAGCCCGATTACGACGATGACTCCGGCTTCTACGAGTTCGAGCAACTCGATGGCAAGCGCGCCAAGGTCAACAAGGACCAGGTCCGCACCATCAAGGAACTCTGAGCCTTATCCGGCGACCTCCCCGGTCGCCTGAACAAGCCCGTCGCGGGGTCACCCGAGGCGGGCTTCGTTTTGTCCGGCCCCTGCAACAGGGCAATACCCCCGGACGCCGCGACAGCCCTGCCCCGGTAAAAAAATTTCAGCTAACCCCTTGTCGACCAAAAAGTTTTCTGTAGAATGCGCGCTCATTCCACGGAGCGTAGCGCAGCTTGGTAGCGCGTCTCGTTCGGGACGAGAAGGTCGCTGGTTCGAATCCAGTCGCTCCGACCATATCCCGAAAAAACCCGCCTTATAGGCGGGTTTTTTATTGCCTGCGAAAAAGTCAGCGCCCTTCCCTTCCTTCCACCGCCCTCTCCCTTCCGCCCAAAAAGAAGCCCGATGCGGGCGCATCGGGCTTCGTTGTGTTGGGCCTCGCTACGCTCGGCGCCAACCTACGGGTGCGCATTGCCTCAGTGGGCGTTGGCCGCCGCACCGGGCTTGGCGCCGAAGGGTGGCTTGGCCAGCCAGATGAGCAGGATCAACCCCATGCAGACCCAGCCGATCATCGTGAAGTAGTCGATGGTCGACATCATGTACGCCTGCCCGGTGACGATGTGGTCCAGGGACGCTGCGTTCTGCTGGCTCATGCCGCCCATCTGCTCCAGCGCCTCGCGGGTACCGGGCTCGTAGGCGCTGATGTGCTCGGTGAGGTAGGCATGGTGCTGGTCGGCGCGGCGTATCCAGATCCAGGTGGTGAGCGAGGCCGCGAAGCTGCCGCCCAGGGTCCGCAGGAAGGTGGCCAGGCCGGAGCCGTCGGCGATTTCGTTCTGCGGCAGGTCCGAGAGCAGGATGCTGAGGATCGGCATGAAGAACAGCGCCACACCGAAGCCCATGAACAGCTGCACCAGGGCGATGTGCAGGTAGTCCACCTCGGTGGTGAAGGACGCCCGCATGAAGCAACTGGCACCGATGGCGAAGAACGCCAGGCTGGCCAGCACGCGCAGGTCGAAGTTCTGCGCGTAACGCCCCACGAAGGGCGACATGATCACAGGCAGCAGGCCGATGGGCGCCGCCGCCAGGCCGGCCCAGGTCGCGGTGTAGCCGAGCTGGGTCTGCAGCCACTGCGGCAACAGTAGGTTGATGCCGAAGAAGGCCGCGTAGCCGCCCACCAGCGCCACGGTACCGGCGGTGAAGTTGCGGTGGCGGAACAGCCGCAGGTTGACGATGGGGTGGCGGTCGGTGAACTCCCAGATGATGAACACCGCCAGGGCGATGACCGCGATCACCGTGCCACCGATGATGAAGTTCGATTCGAACCAGTCCAGGTCGTTGCCCTTGTCGAGCACGATCTGCAACGCGCCGACGCCGATCACCAAGGTCGCCAGGCCCATCCAGTCCATGGGCTCGCGCTTGAGCGTCACCGGCCGCTTGCGCAGCTGCTGGTAGACCACGAAGGCGGCGAACAGGCCGATGGGCAGGTTGATGAAGAAGATCCACGGCCAGCTGAAGTCGTCGGTGATCCAGCCACCGAGAATGGGCCCGGCAATGGGCGCCACCACCGTGACCATCGCCAGCAACGCCAGGGCCATGCCCCGCTTCGCCGGTGGGTAGATCGACAGCAGCAGGGTCTGGGTGATGGGGTACAGCGGCCCGGCGACGAAGCCCTGGAGGGCGCGGAAGCCCACCAGGCTGTTCATCGACTGGGCCACGCCGCAGAGGAAGGACGCCAGCATGAACAGCAGCGTGGCGCCGATGAACAGGCGCACCTCGCCCACCCGCCGGCTCATCCAGCCGGTCAGCGGCAGGGCGATGGCGTTGCTCACCGCGAAGGAGGTGATCACCCAGGTGCCCTGCTCCGAACTCACCCCCAGGTTGCCGGCGATGGTCGGCAGGGCGACGTTGGCGATGGTGGTGTCGAGCACCTGCATGAAGGTCGCCAGCGACAGGCCGATGGTGGCCAGCACCAGGTTCGGCGGGGTGAAGCTGGCTGCTGCGTTCTCGCTCATGGTCGCCGTCTCAGCGCTGCGCGGTCTTGTGGGTGGCGTCCGGGCCGTTGGCGTGGATCAGTTGCTCGATCAACTGGTCGGCTTCCGCCAGCTGGCGCTGGTAGACGTCGGTGGCGAACAGCGGCTTCTTCGGTGCCTGCTGCGCCAGGGACGGGCCACTCTGGTCGTGCAGGTCGACCTTGACGCTCATCGACAGGCCGATGCGCAGCGGGTGCTCCTTGAGCTGCTCCGGGTTGATGCGGACGCGCACCGGCACGCGCTGGACGATCTTGATCCAGTTGCCGGTGGCGTTCTGCGCGGGCAGCAGGGAGAAGGCGCTGCCGGTACCGACGCCGAGGCTGTCCACGGTGCCGCTGTACTTCACGTCGCCGCCATAGAGATCGGACTCGATCTCCACCGGCTGGCCGATGCGCATGTTCTTCAGCTGGGTTTCCTTGAAGTTGGCGTCGATCCACACCTGGTCCAGGGGGATGACCGCCATCAGTGCGGTACCGGGCTGCACGCGCTGGCCGAGCTGCACGGTGCGCTTGGCGACATAACCGGTGACCGGGGCCACCAGGGTGGCGCGGGCGTCTTCCAGGTAGGCCTGGCGCAGGGTCGCGGCGGCAGCCTTCACATCCGGGTGGGAGGCGATCACGGTGTCGTCCACCAGAGCACGGCTGCTGTTGAGCTGCTGCTCGGAGCTGGTCAGGGAGCTCTGCGCGGAGTCCAGGGCGTCACGGGCGTGGGCCAGCTCCTCCTGGGAGATCGCACCGTCCTTGGCCAGGTTGCGACGGCGGGCGAAGTCGGCACGGGCCTTCTCCAGGGCGACCTTCTTCGCCGCCACCTCGGCCTTGTAGCCGTCCACGCTGTTGTACAGACCGCGCACCTGGCGCACGGTGCGCGCCAGGTTGGCTTCGGCCTGCTGCAGGCCGATCTCGGCATCGCTGGGGTCGAAGCGCACCAGCACCTGGCCTTCGTGCACCAGGTCGCCGTCATCGGCGCCGATGCTGGTCACGGTGCCCACGGTCTGCGGGGTGATCTGCACCACGTTGCCACCGATGTAGGCGTCGTCGGTGTGCTCGCTCCAGCGGCCGAAGAGCTGCTCCCAGGCGAAGCTGAGGGCCGCGAGGATGAGGATCACGGCAAGCAGGATCAGCAGCATCCGCTTGCGCTTGGGGTTGCCTTGGACGGCGGTTTCCGAAGTCTGGGTGGTCATGGTCTGTGCCTCGTTCATTCAGCGGCGGCCGGGCGGGCGCCCTGGGCGAGCGGAGTCGGTTCGGGTTGGAAGCCACCACCGAGGGCCTGCACCAGGCGCACGGAGGTGTCGATCTGCTGGACGTCCAGGCTGGCCAGCTGGCGTTCGGTGACCAGCAGTTGCTGCTCGACGCTGAGGGCGTCCAGGTAGTTGCCGATGCCTTCGCCGTAGCGACGCATGGCGAGGTCGTAGTTGGATTTGGCGATGTCACGGGCCTGGCGCTGCACCTCGATCTGCTGCGCCAGGGAGCGCAGCTGGCTGAGGTCGTCGCTGACCTCGCCGAGGGCGCCCACCAGGGTCTTGTTGTACTGGGCCACGGCCAGGTCGTAGTCGGCGTCCACGCCGGCCAGGTTGGCGCGCAGACGGCCGCCATCGAACACCGGCAGGGAGATGGCCGGCGCCACCTGGTAGAAGCGGCTGTCGCCCTGGAACAGGTCGCCGCTGCTGAGGGCGGCGAGGCCGACCATGGCACTGAGGTTGAGGTTGGGATAGAAGCCGGTCTTGGCCGAGTCGATGCCCTTGCTCGCCGCTTCGACGCGCCAGCGCGCGGCGATCACGTCCGGGCGGCGGCCGAGCAGTTCGGCCGGCAGGTTCGACGGCAGCGCCAGGGCGGTGGGCTGCAGCACCACGGGGCGCTGGATGCGCTGGCCACGGTCGGGACCCTGCCCCAGCAACACGGCGAGGGTGATGCGATCGCTGTCGATCTGCTGCTCGGCGGCCAGCAGTTGCTGGCGCGCGGCGGCCTGCTGGGCCTCGCTCTGTTGCAGCTGCACCTTGCTGTCCAGGCCGGCGGCCAGGCGCTGCTTGCTGAGGCTGTAGAGGTGTTCGGAGCGCTTCAACTCTTCTTCCGCCAGGTCACGGGCGACGAAGGCATAGGCGAGCTGGCTGTAGGCGCGGGCGACACTGGTGGACAGGTTCAGGCGCGCGGCCTGCTGGTCCACCTCGGCAGCGCGGGCCTGGCCGAGGGCGGCTTCCCAGGCGGCACGCTTGCCGCCCCAGAGATCGAGGTCGTAACTGAAACCGAGGGACAGGTACTTCACCGCGGCATAGCTGCCGCCAATGGGCGCGGGCACCACGCTCTCCGGCGCTCGGGCACCGGAATAGCTGGCGCTGGCATTGACGCTGGGCATGCGCGCGGCGTCCTGCGCCTGGGCTTCGGCCAGGGCCTTGCGGGTGCGGGCGCTGGCCACCTGCAGGTCCGGCGAGCCAGCCAGGGCTTCCTCCACCATGGCATCGAGCTGGGCATCGCCCAGCTGCTTCCACCAGTCCTGGCGCGGCCAGGCGGCGGCGCTCAACGGGGTACCCGCGAGGCTGCGCCCGGCCTGCAGGGCTGCGGCATCCAGGGCCTTGCCCTCGGGCTCCAGGCCGCTGGAGCTGGCGCAGGCGGCCAGGGCCAGGGCGGCACCGAGCACCAGGGCGCTACGCCCCAGGCGTGCTGTGCGGCTGAATTCACTCATTGTTAGTGGCTCCGATCGGCGCGCACGGGTCGCGCCCTTGCAGGATCTTGCCCAGCAGGCCCACCAGGGTCCGGAGTTCCTCAGTGGTCAGCGGGCTGGTGAGTTCGTTCATGGCGTCGGCGACGATCTCCGGCATCTGCTGGCTGATGCGCAGGCCGTCTTCGCTGAGGGCCAGGCGCACGCTGCGACGGTCCTCCGGGCAGGGCTTGCGCAGCAGCAGGCCCTTCTTCTCCAGGCGGTCGAGCATGCGGGTCATGGAGCCGCTGTCCACCGAGAGCTCGCGGCACAGGTCGGCCGGAGTGTTGGCGCGGTCCATGTAGATGAACATCAGCACCTTGAACTGCGCGGAGGTGATGTCCAGGGGCGCCAGGTAGCGATCGAGCAGGCGGTCCTTGAGCATGGCGGAGCGCCCGATGTACTGGCCGACCGAGCCGGTGAAGGGGTAGTCGGCGGGGCTGTAGTGCTTCATTGGCTAATATCTGCCTAGGCAGTAACTGACTGGGCAATCATACGAGCGACGAAACATTTGGCAAGGTATTCACTGTTGCTTTAAATCGACAATCCGTTCCGCAAAAGGGGGATTGATCGGCGCAAAGGCAGTCGCCACAGGCTGCCGTGACGTGCAGAGAGAAGATACGGAGAGGGGAAGCGGCCGACCGGCGGTCAGCGTTCGAGGAAGGCGGCGACCTTGGCCGCGTCGAAAGGCCAGTCCAGTTCCGCACCGGTGTCGCAGCGACGCAACACGGGAATGCGCAGGGCGTAGTCGTCCATCCATTCCTCGCGGTCGGCGATGTCCATCAACTCGACCATCAGGCCATGCTCGACGAAGGGCATCAGCACGCCCTCCGCCACTTCACAGAGATGGCAACCCAGGGTGCCGAACAGGCTGCATTCGGGGAGCATCGCCACGCGCCTCGCCAATCAGGAAAGGCGCGAATTCTAGCATGCCTCAGGCCTTGGCCGAGTCGTCCTTGGCGGCGGCCGGCAGCAGGTTCTGCAGCCCGTCCAGCAGCTTGCTGTTGAACGCCTGGGCCTTGTCCAGCTGGTTGTCGCTGAGGCGCTCGTTGAGCGAGAAACCGCCGTTGAGCAGGTCCTGCAGCGTGCCTTTCGGGTCGTCGGAGAGCTTGGCGGCGTTCTTCAGCGCTTCCAGCATGCCCTTCGCGTAGTCCTGCAGCGAGGTGTTCACCGCGCTGGCCGGTTGGCCGCCTTCCTGGGCCACGGAGCCGTAGGTGCTGGTGGCCTTGACCCTGGTCTGGGTGAGGTTGAGCGACATGGAAGCCAGCTGATCGCCGTTCATGTTCAGGGCCAGCGCGCGGTCGAAGGCGCCGTTGAGGTCACCGGAGTAGAACTTGCTGGAGACATCCTGCACCTGGTCGAGCAGGTCGCTGAGCGCGGCCCTCTCCTCGTCGTTGAGGTCGCCATCCACCTGCACCTTCCAGCCGCCGATCTGCATGCTGCCAGACTCGGAACGGGTACCCGAGGTGCTCTTGCCGTCCTTGTCGGAGCCCGTCGAGGAGGTCTTCGACCAGTCGGCCGAGGCCTGGGCGATGGAGATCTTCACCTTGTCGCCTTCCTTGGTGGTCACCTCCATGTCGAAGGTCGAGGAACGCGCGAAGAAGCTCTGGGTGGAGCTGCTGACACTGGTGCTGCCGGAAGTGCCGGTGCTCGGCGTGTTGCCATCCAGGCCCAGGGAGCTGGCCAGGTTGTTCAAGCCATCCTGGATCTTGCCGAAGGTGTCTTCGATGTCACTGGCGATCTTGCCGCCGAGCACACCCAGGCCCTGGAGGATCTTCTTCGCCTCGGCGAAGCCCTTCTCCACGCCTTCGCGGGCCTGGTCGAGCATCTTCTGCAGCTTCTCGGTGTCGGCACCATTGGCCGCTTCGGCCTTGATGCGCCCGCCGACGAAGTCGAGGATGCGCCCGGCCACCTTGTCGGGCGTGTAGTCATCCTGGGTCTTGCCGGCCAGGCTGCCGGGCTCGATGCCCAGGCGCTGGGCAACACGGTTGGCCAACACGTTCTGCGCATTGGTGGCGTTACGGGTCGCGCTGTCGATCTTGTTCAGATAACTCGGGCGCGTGGTTGCGGAAGCCAGGGAATCGAGGGTCTTCATAGTGGCGGTCCCGGAGAATCGGATGTACACCGATTTGACGGCAGCCCCGGGAAAACCTTGAGAACGAATCCGTTCGCAGCCGATGGACGGCAGTGACCGATATTGACGTCAGACGTTCGTCGCGTCCGACGTGGCGACACCCGCCACGCCCAACAGCACCGCTGCGGCGTCCTTGGCTTCCCGCGCCTGCTCGGCCGGCCCCTGCACATGGGCCATGGTGATCGCCCCTTCCATCAGGTACTGCAACTGCCGCGCCAGGCGCTCGGGTTCGGCGACCCCCAGGCGTTCGAGGGCGGTGCGGAAATGCAGCTGGGCGTTGGCCTTGTGGAGGGCGGCGACGCGGTGGATCGGGTGCTCGCGATCATGGAACTCGGCAGCGGCGTTGACGAAGGCGCAGCCGAAGAACTCCTTGCCATGCAGCAACTGGTGCAGGCCATCGAAGACGGCAAGGATCGCTTCCCTCGGCGCCAGGTTCTCCAGCGCCCAGGCCATCATCTGGCGGCTGGGCTCCAGGCGCTGGCGCAATGCCGCCTCGATCAGCTCGTCCTTGGACTTGAAGTGCTTGTACAGCGTCATCTTCGCCACGCCGGACTCGGCGAGGATGCGGTCGATGCCGGTGGCGTGGAAGCCATCGCGATAGAACAGCGCGATGGCGGTGTCGATCAACTGATCGCGTTTGCTCGAAGCCATGTGGAACCTCCTGACCGGCGCATTATGCGCATCCGCCCGCACCGGCTCAAACCCGCACCACTGCTGCCTTCTGGCAACGGGGTGGAGTTGGCGCTTGAAATATACAGACCTGTCTGTCTAATATCCAGCCGCACAACGACCACAGGGATCACCACCATGCAGCTCCACGACTTCCCCCTCTCCGGCAACTGCTACAAGGTGCGCCTATTCCTCGGCCTGACCGGCCAGCGCGCCGAAATCATCACGGTCAACCTGGCCACCGGCGAACAGAAGCAACCGGCATTCCTCGCCATCAACCCACGGGGCCAGGTTCCGCTGCTGGTGGACGAAGGCAACAGCCTGGCCGACTCCCAGGCCATCCTCGTCTACCTGGCACGCCGTTATGCGCCGCAATGGCTGCCCGACGATGCCCTGCAGCAGGGCCGCATCGCCAGCTGGCTGAGCTACGCCGCCAACGAGTTGCACCACGGCCCGGCCGCCGCGCGGGTGATGAAACTGTTCGGCCGCCCCGGCGACCTCGAAGCCACTCAAGCCAAGGCGCGCCAGGTGCTGGCGATGGTGGAACTGCAACTGGGCCGGCACGCCTGGCTGGCCGAAGGCGAGGCCCCCAGCGTCGCCGATGTCGCCAACTACCCCTACCTGGCGATGGCCGGGGAAGGCGGGCTCGACCTCACCCCCTACCCGCACATCCGCCAATGGTGCGATCGCATCCGCGCCCTGCCCGGCTATGTCGACCTGCCGCAGCTCTGACCCTCTCCGCCATCGCAAGGAAGCCGTACATGCGCCTGCTCCCCCTCCTCCTCGCCAGCCTGCTGCTGATCGCCAGCCCCTTCGCCAGCGCCCAGGGCCTGCGCTTCGCCCTGGTGAAGACCTCCCACGCCGAAACCCTCGACGCCTTCACCATGGAGGGCGGCCAGTGGACGCAGACCGTCGCGGTCAACCACGTCGCCGTGCTCATCCAGCACCACGCCGCGACCCTGCTGCTGGATACCGGGCTCGGCCGCCAGGTGGACGCCCAGTTCCAGGGCGACATGCCCTGGTGGGACAAGCCGCTGTTCAAGTACGAAACCGTCACCCCCGCACGGGACCAACTGGACCGTGACGGCATCCGCGTCGACCGCATCCTCCTCACCCACGCCCACTGGGACCACGCCTCGGGCCTGGCCGACTTCCCCGAGGTGCCGGTCTGGGCGCCCTGGGCGGAAATCGAGTTCAGCCACATCGCCACGCCGCCGGCGGTGCTGCCCAGCCAGTTCGCCCACAAGGTCCTCTGGCAGCCCTTCGAGTTCCTGCCCGAGCCCTACATGGGCTTCGACGAGAGCCTCGACCTGTTCGGCGACGGCAGCCTGGTGCTGGTACCGCTCACCGGGCACACACCAGGCTCGGTGGGCCTGTTCCTCACCCTCGACGACGGCCGGCGCTTCTTCTTCACCGGCGATACCAGCTGGCGCCTGGAAGGCTTCACCGGGCCCCACGAGAAGTTCTGGGTCAGCCGGCGGATGGTGGACAACGACCGCGACGGCACCCGTGCCCAGCTGCAACGGGTGCACGACCTGCTGCTGGCCCAACCGAACCTCACCGTGGTGCCGGCCCACGACGCCGCCGTGCAGGACCGCCTCGGCTACTACCCGCAGTGGGTGCAGTGAGGCCGACCAATGTCTAAATGACGATTCTGTTACCAGATGCTTAATTCCACTCGTTGCAACGGGGCGGCCCAACCGCCCCGAAACCCCAACGAGGAGACAATAACAATGAGCAAGACCTCGCTCGCGCACGCCATCGCCCTGGCAGCGCTCAGCACCGGCCTCACCCTGCCCGGCCTCGCCCAGGCCGAATTCCTGAAAGACAGCAAGGCCAGCGTCGAGCTGCGCAACTTCTACTTCAACCGTGACTTCCGCCAGGACGGCGCCGCCCAGTCCAAGGCCGAGGAGTGGGCCCAGGGCTTCCTGCTGCGCTACGAATCCGGCTTCACCGAAGGCACCATCGGCGTTGGCGTCGACGCCATCGGCGCGCTGGGCATCAAGCTCGACTCCAGCCCCGACCGCACCGGCACCGGCCTGCTCAAGCGCGACCGCGAAGCGCCTAACCGCGCCCAGGACGAATACGGCGAAGTGGGCCTGACCGCCAAGTTGCGCGCCTCCAAGAGCGTGCTCAAGGTCGGCACCCTGCTGCCCAAGCTGCCCACCGTGCAGTACAACGACTCGCGCCTGCTGCCGCAGACCTTCCAGGGCGGCCACATCAACTCGATGGAAATCGACGGCCTGACCCTCGATGCCGGCCAGCTCAAGCAGGTCAACCAGCGCGACTCCTCGGACTACGAGGACATGACCATCACCAACAGCCGCGTGGCTTCCACCGGTGCCGGCGGCGCCCGTGGCATCACCTTCCGCGGCGGCCAGACCAGCGACGAATTCAACTTCGCCGGCGCCACCTACAAGTGGAACGACAGCCTCTCCACCGGCTACAACTACGGCAACCTGGACGAGTTCTACAAACAGCACATCTTCACCGTGCTGCACACCCTGCCACTGGGTGACAAGCAATCGCTGAAGAGCGACATCCGCTACGCCCGCTCCACCGACGAAGGCAACAGCAACGTCGACAACAAGGCCTTCGGCGCCATGTTCACCTATGCCCTGGGCGGCCACGCCTTCGGCCTCGGCTACCAGAGCATGAGTGGCGACACCGGCTACGCCTACATCAACGGCACCGACCCTTACCTGGTCAACTACGTGCAGATCGGCGACTTCGCCGCCAAGGACGAAAAATCCTGGCAGGCGCGCTACGACTACAACTTCGCCTCCATGGGCATTCCCGGCCTGACCTTCATGACCCGCTACCTGTCCGGCGACAACGTCGACCTGGGTGCCGGTCGCCCCGAAGGCAAGGAATGGGAACGCAACACCGACATCGCCTACGTCTTCCAGGACGGCCCGCTGAAGAACCTCGGCGTGAAATGGCGCAACGCGACGGTGCGCTCCACCAACTTCGGCAGCGACATCGACGAGAACCGCCTGATCGTCAGCTACGTGGTACCGCTCTGGTAGTCGCCACTGCGCAACGAGAAAGCCCGCCAATCGGCGGGCTTCTTCGTTTAATGGGAGTGTGCCGGGCTTGGCCCGATCAATCCTGGCTGGTGGCGCCGATCTTGTGGATCGACAGGTCCGCGCCGTAGTACTCCTGCTCCTGGGACAGGCGGATGCCGAGGGTCTTCTTCAGCAGGCCGTAAACCAGGAAGCCCCCCACCAGCGCCACCAGCACACCGAGGCCGGTGCCGATCAGCTGGCTCACCAGGCTGACGCCGCCCAGGCCGCCGAGAGCCTCCTGGCCGAAGATGCCGCAGGCGATACCGCCCCAGACGCCGCACAAGCCGTGCAGCGGCCACACGCCCAGCACGTCGTCCAGTTTCCACTTCACCTGGGTCGCGGTGAAGGCCCAGACGAACAGGCCGCCCGCGATGGCGCCAGTCACCAGCGCACCCACTGGGTGCATCAGGTCGGAGCCGGCGCAGATCGCCACCAGCCCGGCCAGCGGGCCGTTGTGCAGGAAGCCGGGGTCGTTGCGGCCCACCAGCAGCGCGGCGACCGTGCCGCCGACCATCGCCATCAGCGAGTTGACCGCCACCAGTCCGCTGACACCCTGCAGGGTCTGCGCGCTCATTACGTTGAAGCCGAACCAGCCGACGATGAGGATCCACGAGCCGAGCGCCAGGAAGGGGATGTTCGACGGGGCGAAGGCCACCAGGCGGCCATCGCGGTAGCGGCCGTCACGGCGCCCCAGCAGCAGCACCGCGCCAAAGGCCAGCCAGCCGCCCACGGCGTGCACCACCACGGAGCCGGCGAAGTCATGGAAGCTGGCGCCGAAGCTCGCCTTCAGCCAGTCCTGCAGGCCGAAGTTGCCGTTCCAGATCAGCCCCTCGAAGAAGGGATAGACGAAGGCCACGATCAGGGCGGTGGCGCACAGCTGCGGGCCGAACTTGGCGCGCTCGGCGATGCCGCCGGAGATGATCGCCGGGATGGCGGCGGCGAAGGTCAGCAGGAAGAAGAACTTCACCAGCGCATAGCCATGGTCGGCCGCCAGCTCACTGGCCGGCTGCAGGAAGGTCACGCCGTAGGCCACCCAGTAGCCGATGAAGAAATAGGCCAGGGTGGAAATGGCGAAGTCCGAAAGGATCTTCGACAGCGCGTTGACCTGGTTCTTCTGGCGCACGGTGCCCACTTCGAGAAAGGCGAAGCCGGCGTGCATGGCGAGCACCATCACGGCGCCCATCAGGATGAACAGGGTGTTGGAGCCGTGGATCAGGGTTTGCACGGCACTGTTGAGGTTTTCCATTGGCAGGAAGGCTCCGGCAGATAAAAAGCACCAATACGGGTCAAATCGCGCCGGACACGCACCACCCTGAAGCCGCCACGCCCTCGAACGGGTCGCGACCTGGGGCCATAACGGGGCGAAGCGGTGGAGACGGCAGTTTGAGTTTTCAGGCTTTCTCGTTGTTTTTCATATACTTGCCAGCGGTCAACAGCCTTGTCGGAGCCTCATTGAGCGCCCGATAACGGGGCGCTCCGGCACGCTGGCGCACCAGGGCGTTGCAAGCGCCATACCAGCGCCCGGGGGCAAATATCGGCGGAACCTAACCCAAGCGCGGGGACTCACAACAACCAAGCCCCTCCAAGGAGATTCACGCCATGCCCCGCAAGTCCGCTAGCCGCGCCCAAGACGACCTGCTGACCGAATTCCAGGCCCTCGTCGGTGACACCGAGAAACTGCTGCAACACACCGCCAGCCTGGCCGGCGACCAGGCCGAGGAGCTGCGCCTGCAGATCCACGAATCCCTCAAGCGCGCCCGCGAGACCCTGCAACTGACCGAAGAGAAGATCGTCGACAAGGGCAAGGCCGCCGTCGCCGCCACCGAGGACTACGTGCAGGAACACCCCTGGCAGACCATCGGCCTTTCCGCCGGCATCGGCTTCCTCCTCGGTCTGCTCGCGTCGCGCCGCTGACCATGGAGCCGGGAATGGAATCCGGCCCGCACAGCGCGGGCCAAGGCCCCTCCCCGCGGCGCCTCGGCGCCGCCTTCCTCGGCCTGTTGCACAGCCACGTCGAGCTGTTCGGCATCGAGCTGCAGGAGCAGAAGGCCAACACCCTGCGCCTGCTGCTGTTCGCCGGCCTGTCGCTGATCTTCGCCCTGCTCCTGCTGGTGGCGCTATCCGCGTTGCTGCTGGTGCTGTTCTGGGACAGTGCACGGATCGAAACCGTCAGCGGCCTGTGCCTCTTCTACTTCCTGCTCACCGGCTACTGCGCCTGGCGCCTGAAACAGGCCGTGGACGATGAGTCCTCCCCCTTCTCCGCCACGCTCGAAGAGCTGGCCCAGGACCGCGAGCGCCTGATGCCATGAGCCTGCCCGAAACGCACCGCACCACCTCCCGCCGCGAACTGCGCAAGGCGCTGGTGCGCCTGCGCCTGGAGATGCACCGCCAGGAGATCCGCCACGAGACCCTAGTCCTTACCCAGCCCCTGCGCCGCGCCAAGGGCATCGCCAGCAGTTGGCAGCAGCAACTGGGCGGCATGCCCCATGCACCACTTTGGGGCATTGCCGGGGTCGCCGCCCTGGGCTTCTTCGCCGCCCGTAGTGGCAATCTGACTCGACTGATCCGCCTGGGCAGCAGCCTGATGCCCTTGCTGGGCGCCGCCTTGCGCCGCCCCTCCGCGAAGCCGCCGCCCCCTCCAAAGGTCTGATCGTCGGACAAGCTGGCCACATTCTTGCTATGCAAGGGAGCCGGTAGAGACCGGTTCCCTTCGCGTCGTTTCGACGAGCGCGTGCATTTCGGGCCAGCCCTAAGGAGTCACCGTGATAGAGGGGCAACCGCTTGCCTGCTTCCAGCCGTTCATCGACACCGCGACAGGACGCATCGCCGGGGTCGAAGCCCTGGGACGCCTGCGCCAGGATGATGGCCGGCTGCTCTCGGTCGGCCCGCTGTTCGCCGATTCCAAGGTGCCGCCTGCAGCCCTGCGTCGCCTCGACCGGCAAATCCGCGAGGACGCCCTCAAGCGCCTGCACGAGGCACCGGCGGACTGGTTCCTCAGTATCAATATCTCGCCCCGCTGGATCAGCCGCCTGCGCCCGGGCCAGGCCCTGCCCAGCCTCAAGCAACTGGAGCGCAACGGCGTAGCGCCCGAGCGCATCGTCTTCGAGATCACCGAACTGGGCGGCGCCAGCCAGCGCCTGCCGGACGTGGTCGCCCGCTACCGCCAGGCCGGCGCACGCATCGCCATCGACGACTTCGGTGCTGGCTACTCCCAGCTCGACCGGGTGCTGGCCCTGCAACCGGACATCCTCAAGCTCGACATGCAGCTGTTCCAGGCCGCGGCCCGGGGCGGCCCCAGCGGCGAGGTGGTCAAGGCACTGGCACAGATGGCCGAGAAGACCGGCTGCTGGATCATCGCCGAGGGCGTGGAAACCGAGGCCGAGCTGGACTTCGCCCTGGAGTGCGGCGCCCGCTACGTGCAGGGCTACCTGTTCGCCAAGCCGGAGCTGGAATTCTTCGCTGCCGACGCCTTCGTCGAACGCTTCGCCCAGCTGCGCGACCAGTACGTGCAGCGCAAGCTGGCCGAACGCGCACGGCTGATGACCATGCGCCAGCAACTGACCCAGCTGATGAACCAGCTGCGCAACTGGGCCGAAGGCCACGCACGGCTCGAGGCCCTGCCCTCCCCCGAGCTTTACCCCTGGTTGCTGCGCATCTACCAATGCGACCGCAATGGCACCCAGCTCACCCCGAACCTGGAATGGCACGGCCAGCAATGGCGTGAAGACGCCCGCTACCAGGGCCACAACTGGTCCTGGCGGCCGTACTTCTATCACCTGCTCGCCGAGGGCTGGGAAGAACGCCGGCTGACCCTCTCCAGCACCTACCGCGACGCCACCACCAACCAGTACTGCCTGACCGCCGGCCAGTTCATCGACAACGGCGACCGCCTGCTGCTGGTGGATATCGACGCCGCCGGGCTCTGACGGACGGCGCCTGCGGGAACTCGCGCATTCGCCCTTGGTCCCCTTGCGGTGCCCCGCGTTAATCCGGAAGCTAGCCCCCTTCAGCCACTGAAGGCGAGGACTGGCGTTGGACTGGCAGACACTGCTCACCCGTGAACGGCTCGGCAAACCGGTGCACAGCACCGAGGAACTGGGCCGCAGTTCGTTTCACAAGGACCATGACCGCATCATCTTTTCCGGCGCATTCCGCCGCCTGGGGCGCAAGACCCAGGTCCACCCGGTCTCCAGCAACGACCACATCCACACCCGGCTGACCCATTCCCTGGAAGTCGGCTGCGTCGGTCGCTCCCTGGGCATGCGCGTGGGTGAAGTGCTGCGTGACGAGATGCCGGATTGGTGCGACCCGGCCGACCTCGGCGTGATCGTGCAGTCGGCCTGCCTGGCCCACGACATCGGCAACCCGCCGTTCGGCCATTCCGGCGAGGACGCCATCCGCCACTGGTTCCAGCAGGCCTGCGCACGCGGCTGGCTGGACGCCATGAGCGACACCCAGCGCGCCGACTTCCTCAGCTTCGAGGGCAACGCCCAGGGCTTCCGTGTGCTCACCCAGCTGGAATACCACCAGTTCGATGGCGGTACGCGGCTGACCTACGCCACCCTCGGCACCTACCTCAAGTACCCCTGGACGGCCCGCCACGCCGAAGCCCTTGGCTACAAGAAACACAAGTTCGGCTGCTACCAGAGCGAGCTGCCGCTGCTGGAGCAGATCGCCCACAAGCTCGGCCTGCCGCAACTGGAGGAGCAGCGCTGGGCGCGCCATCCGCTGGTGTACCTGATGGAGGCGGCCGACGACATCTGCTACGCACTGATCGACCTGGAAGACGGCCTCGAAATGGAGCTGCTCGACTACGAGGAGGTGGAGGCCGTGCTGCTCGGCCTGGTGGGCGACGACCTGCCGGAAACCTACCGCCAGCTGGGCCCGCGTGATTCGCGGCGGCGCAAGCTGGCGATCCTCCGCGGCAAGGCCATCGAACACCTGACCAATGCCGCCGCCCATGCCTTCGTCGACCAGCAGGGCGCGTTGCTCAGCGGCACCCTGCAGGGCGACCTGGTGGAGCACATGCATGGCCCGGCCAAACACTGCGTGCTGCGCGCCAAGGCCATCGCCCGCGAGCGCATCTTCCAGGACAAGCGCAAGACGCTCCATGAAATCGGCGCCTACACCACCCTGGAGATCCTGCTCAACGCGTTCTGCGGTGCGGCGCTGGAGCAGCATGGCGGGCGCACGCCCTCGTTCAAGAACCGGCGCATCCTCGACCTGCTCGGCAACAACGCCCCGGACCCGAGCTGGCCGCTGTACCGCTCATTCCTGCGGGTGATCGATTTCATCGCCGGGATGACCGACAGCTACGCCACGGAAATGGCTCGCGAAATGACCGGGCGCTCCAGTCCCGTCTAGGGTTACCAGGCCACCCGTGGGAGGTGGCCGCAGCAAGGAGTCACGACAGATGCGCAAGGCGCTCAGACAAAGCCTGCACTGGCACACCGGTCCTCCCGCCTGGGGCCCGGCCGCCATCGCGGGCCTGGGGTGCGGCCTGCCGCTGATGCTCGGTCTGTTCACCGCCCACACCGGCTTTCTCTGGGCCGCAACCGGCGCCTTCCAGGCCGCCCTGGCCAACCCCATGCACCGTTTCGGCATGCTGCGCATGCTGCTGCTCACCCTGCTCGGCGCCCTCAGCGCGGGCGTCGGCTTCTGGGCCGCCAGCCACCCGTTGCTCAGCCTCGCCAGCTTCGCCCTCTGGGGTTTCCTCCTGGCGCTGCTGCAACGCTACGGCACCGAGCTGGGCAAGCTGGGCGTGGGGCTGGCGGTGTGCCTCTGCCTCGGCCAGGGCCAGGCCGGCAGCGGTAGCCTCAACAACGGCCTGGCGGTAGGCGCGCTGTTCGCCATCGGCGGCCTCTGGGTGATGCTGCTGGCGTTCTTCCTGCGCGGCATGCACGGCCTGCGCCTGTGGCCCCTGCTGCCGCGCATGCTCGGTTTCATCCGCGTGCTGCGCCGCCATGCCGCTCGCCTGCCGAGGCGGCTCTGGTGGATCCACGCGCTGGCCTGCACCCTGGCCATCGCCCTCGCCGGCCTCGCCGCCAACCTCACCGGCATGCCGCGCGGCTACTGGTTGACGTTGACGGTGGTCACCACCCTGCAGATGGAACTCGACAGCAGCCTGGTGCGCGGTATCCAGCGCGGCCTCGGCACCCTCATCGGCGCGCTGCTGCTGATTCTCTTCGGCCACTGGCTGCAGAGCCCGACGCTGCTGGTGGCCTGCATGCTGCCGCTGATCGTGCTCAGCCGCGCCTTCATCGCCCAGCACTACGGCCTGTTCGTGGTGCAGACCACCGTCTGCTTCGTACTGCTTTCCGAAAGCCTCGCCCGTGACTGGCACCTGCCCGAGGTGCGCCTCTACAACAGCCTGCTGGGCTGCGCCCTGGCGCTGCTCATGGCCTACGCGGCCCACCGGGCACGCCTGCGCTGGGGCGAGCGCAAGGTCGCAGAGCCGGCTCCCTCCGGCACCGAGCACCACGCGCCGCAGCCCACTGTGGAATAGGCCCGACGGCTGCATCGGGAAAAAGCCAGCGTGAGCACCGGAAGCGGGCACTGGCAGGAAGGGGCAGGAGAAGGGACAGGAAAGGAAGGATCGATGGCAGCGCACCGCTGCGGATGCGCTGCCATCGAGCGACTCACACCAGGTCGTTGCGGTTAGCGAACTCCACCAGTTCGATCAGCGAGCGTGCGTTGAGCTTGAGCAGCAGCCGCGACTTGTAGGTGCTCACCGTCTTGTTGCTGATGAACATCTCGTCGGCGATCTGCTTGTTGGTCAGGCCGTTGGCCAGGTACTTCATCACCACCAGCTCGCGGTCCGAGAGGCGCTCGATCAGTTCGGTGTCACTGGGCACCCCGACCTGGCGCTTGCCACTGCGGATCACCTCGCTGGGGAAGTAGCTGTAGCCCGACAGCACGGCACGCACCGAGGCGGTCAGCTCGCCCAGGTCCCCGCCCTTGCAGACGAAGCCCGCAGCCCCGGCCTGCATGCAACGGGATGCGTAATGGCTGGGGTTCTGCCCGGTCAGCACCAGCACCCGCAAGGGCAGGTCGAGGGAGCTGATGCGGGCGATCACATCGAGCCCGCCGAGCTTGGGAATGCCGATGTCGAGAATCACCAGATCGGGGAGGTGCTCACGGGACAGGGCTATGGCATCGACGCCGTTGTCGGTCTCGCCGATCACCTGGTAGCCCTCACGTGTCAGCAGCAAGCGAACGGCCAGGCGAATGACGGGATGGTCATCCACGATCAGGACCTTGCCCGGGGACTCGGCACCCGTGCGAAGGAATGAGTCCATGTCTACGAGTTTGCTCACCTTTGCGTCTCCATCAGCGGCGATACGAAGCTGCCAAGATAGAGGCGCCATCAAGCCTGTCGAGCACCCTCGGGGGCACTGCTGAAGCTTCAGGACAAGACTTTCAACATCTTGCGACTGCGCCTACACCATCCTCACGAAAGCGGCACGGAACTCGCCTGAAAAGTACCGGGTAGCGTGCATCGCAGCCTGCCGTCGGCCCCCTCTTCGGAGCGTTCACACAGCGCCCGACGCCCGCCGTGGGATCAAGGCGATCGCCCGCCCCACTTCAGCCCCCATCCGGCAGAGCTGGCCAAGGTGTCGTTATTTCTGGCACCGGGCACGCATCTGCACAGGGGCTCATCTATGCTCCATCCGGGTCTTTTCCAAGACAGGGATTCAAGGAGTTCGGGCAATGCCGTACAAGCCGGTCGAACGTCGTTTTCCTCTGCACGTGCATATCAGCCTGCTGTTCACGCTCCTGCTGCTGCTGACCGGCGTCGTGCTCGGCGTCTTCAATTACCGGCAGACGAGCCAGATCATCCTGTCCAGCAGCGACACGCTGTTCGAACGCATCAGCCAGGACGTGGCGATTGACCTGGAGCACACCTACCAGCCCATCTACCACCTGCTCAATCTGCTCACCCTCGACCCCGGCACCCAGCTCGACGACGGCTACCACCGCCAGGAAAAACTCCTGCGCAGCTTCGCCCAGGCGCTGCGCGACAACCCCAAGCTCGCCTCCCTCTACCTGGGCTTCGACGACGGCGACTTCTTCATGGTCCGGCCGCTGCGCACTCCCGAGCTCAAGCAGCGCTTCGATGCCCCGACGGGTGCCGCCTACCAGGTCTGGAGCATCGAGCGCGACAACCTCGCCCGCGCCCGCTCCGAGTCGCTGTATTTCGATGAAGAACTCAAGCTGATCAGCCGGCGCCAGGAACTCAACGAGCGCTACGACCCGCGCAACCGCCCCTGGTATTCACGCGCCCTGGAACAGGGCCGGCACATCACCACCCAGCCCTACGTGTTCTTCTCCACCGGCGCGGTGGGCACCACCCTGGCCCTGCCGGCCGGCAGCGACGCGGTGATCGCCGCCGACCTGACCCTGAACGACCTTTCCGCCACCCTTGCGCAGCACCGGGTCACCCCCTCCACCCAGGTGCTGCTGTTCGCGCCGGATGGCAGCGCCGTGGCCTATCCGGACAGTTCCCGGCTCATCGTGCGGGTCGACGACAAGCCCCAGTTGGCCCGCGCACGTGACCTCGACCCGGCCATCGCCGCGCTGCTCGACCTCGGCCTCTCCGGTGACCAGCGCTCGACCCTGGAGCTGGCCAAGCGGCGCTGGGTGGTGTCGCAGAACCATCTGCAATCCGGGGGGCCGGACGGGCTTTACCTGGCCCTGCTGGCCCCCGAGGACGAACTGCTGGCGGACGCCTACCGCATCCGCTGGCAAGGTGCCGTGCTCACCCTGTGCATCCTGCTGTTGTGCATCCCCCTCGGCTGGCTGCTGTCGCGGGTCCTGGTCAAGCCGCTGAAAGCCCTGGTGGCCGAAGCCGAGGCGATCCGCAGCTTCAATTTCGAAGCACCGGCCATGGGCCGCTCGCCGGTGCTGGAAGTGGACCAGTTGGCCGTGGCCATGGCGCGGATGAAAGACACCCTGGCCAGCTTCCTGGAGATCACCGCCAGCCTCTCCGCCGAGAATCGCTTCGACGCCCTGCTGCGCCGCGTGCTGGAAGAAACGGTGACCATCAGCGAAGCCTCGGGCGGCTTCATCTACCTGCTGGATACCACCAGCGGACGCCTCGAGCCCAACGGCTTGTTCCTCGGCAAGAAAGGCGAGCACGACCTCGAAAGCCACGACCTGCGCAGCCATGCCCTCAACGACGACGACCTGCCCGACTGGCTGCGCCTGCCGGCCAGCGGCGGGCCGAGCCAGTTGCGCACCTTCGGCTACGACCAGGCCGACGGCTTCCGCCAGGTGCTGCAAAGCCTGGAAAGCCCGCGCGTGCACCTGGTCAGCACCGGCCTGCACAACCGCCAGGGCGACACGGTCGGGGTGCTGGTGCTGCTGCACCGCGACACCGGCGACGGCACTGAACTGGCCATGCTCAAGCCCGAGCGCATCGCCTTCGTCGAAGCGATTTCCGGCGTCGCCGCGCTGTGCATCGAAAGCCAGCGCCTGCTGGAGAAACAGAAACAACTGCTCGATGCCTTCATCCAGCTCATCGCTGGCGCCATCGACGCCAAGAGCCCCTACACCGGCGGCCACTGCCAGCGCGTACCGGAAATCACCCTGGCCCTGGCCCGCGCCGCCGCCGCCAGCGACGAACCGCCGTTCCATACCTACAACCCCAGCGACGAAGACTGGGAAGCCCTGCACATCGCCGCCTGGCTGCACGATTGCGGCAAGGTCACCACCCCCGAATACGTGGTGGACAAGGCCACCAAGCTGGAAACCCTCTACGACCGCATCCACGAAGTGCGCATGCGCTTCGAGGTACTCAAGCGCGATGCCTGGGTCCGCTACTGGCAAGCCGTCGCCCAGGGCGCCGACGAGCCCGGGCAGGCACAGCTGCGTGACGAGCTGCTGGCCGCCCTGGACGAGGAGTTCGCCTTCATCGCCCGCAGCAACCTGGGCGGCGAGTTCATGGCCGAGGAAGACCAGCAGCGCCTGCAGCGCATCGCCTCGCGCACCTGGAGCCGCACCCTGGACGACCGCCTCGGCGTGTCCTGGGAAGAGGCGCAACGCATGGCCCGCACCCCGCCCCGCCCGCTACCGGCAGAAGAACCCCTGCTGGCCGACCGCCCCGAGCACCTGCTGGAGCGCCCGGAGGGCGAGCGCATGACGGCCGACAACCCCTGGGGCTTCAAGCTCGAGGTGCCGACCCACAAGTTCAACCGTGGCGAGCTGCACAACCTCTCCATCGCCCGCGGCACGCTGACGGCCGAGGAGCGCTACATCATCAACCACCACATCGTGCAGACCATCCTCATGCTCAACCGCCTGCCCTTCCCGCCACACCTGAAGGACGTGGCCGAGATCGCCGGCGGGCACCACGAAAAGATGGACGGCAGCGGCTACCCGAAACGCCTGTCCCGCGAGCAGATGAGCCTGCCCGCGCGGATGATGGCCATCGCCGACATCTTCGAGGCACTCACCGCGGTGGATCGCCCCTACAAAAAGGGCAAGACGCTGTCCGAGGCGCTGGGGATCATGGTCGGCATGTGCAAGGGCGCGCACATCGACCCGGAGCTGTTCGGCCTGTTCATCCGCTCCGGCGTGTACCGCGACTACGCCGAGCGCTTCCTGCGGCCGGAGCAGATCGACGCGGTGGACGAAGGGTCGATTCTCGAGCGGGCGGGCCTGGCCTCGTAGGCAGCGGGAGACAAATCGCAGGCATGAAAAAGGGGCGCATGGTGCGCCCCTTTTCATGACCGCCGGGATCACTGGTTGATCGGGTTTTCCGGGTACCAGACATCCACCAGCGGGCTCAGGGTGAAGCTGGCCAGCTCGCTGCGGCCCTTGAGCCAGGCTTCCAGCTTGCTGCGCTGCTCTTCGTTGACCGAGCCGCGCTTGGACAGGCAAACGAAACCGTAGTCATCGCCACCGACGTAGCCCAGGCCATTGCCCTGGATGGCATCGTCGATGAACTGATCGAGGAAGCTTTCCAGCTCCGCTTCGGCCAGCCCGTCCTTGTAGGTCAGGCTCAGCTCGCAACCCAGCTCCTGGAATTCATCGACGCAAAGCTTTTTTCGCAGGCGGCGGGAACGGTTAGTAGCCATCAGGCAATCCTCTTCATGTGTTCAAGCGCGGCACTCTAGCAGTTTCCCCGCCGGCTTGCCCGCCCGCGTGGCGGAACGGCAAAACGAAGCCCGCCGCAGAGCGTGCGAGCGGTCAGCGGCACGAGCGCCCAGGAAACGCTTGCGGCATAATGCGCACCATTTCCCGAACACGTCGTGGGAACCTGCCATGCCAATTTGCGTTACTCGCCCTCGTGCGGAGGGCATTCGTTGATGTTCAAGCTCATTCGTATCCTCGCCCTCACCGGCCTCATTCTCCCCTTCGCCCAACCGGCCTTCGCCGTTCAGGTCAATGCCAACGTCCCGGCCAAGGTCCAGCAGGCGCTGAAGAAGAACAAGATCCCGCAGAACTCCCTCTCGCTGGTGACCCTGCCCCTGACCGGCCCCGGCGCGCAGACCATCTTCAACGCCGATGTGTCGGTGAACCCGGCTTCCACCATGAAGCTGATCACCACCTACGCCGCCCTCGAGCTGCTCGGCCCCACCTATCAGTGGAAGACCGAGTTCTTCACCGATGGCACCGTCAAGGACGGCGTGCTCCACGGCAACCTCTACCTCAAGGGTGGCGGTGACCCGAAGCTGAACATGGAGAAGCTCTGGCTGCTGATGCGTGACCTGCGCGCCAATGGCGTGCTGAAGATCACCGGCGACCTGGTGCTCGACCGCAGCCGCTTCGTGCACCCGCAACTACCGGCTTTCAATGACGACGGCGGCGACGAGAACAAGCCCTTCCTGGTCGGACCGGACTCCCTGCTGGTCAACCTCAAGGCCTTGCGCTTCATCGCCCGCGCCGACGGCGGCCGCGCCAGCATCGCCGCCGAGCCGCCCATCGAGAGCATCCGCATCGACAACCAGGTGAAGGTGACCAAGGCCGCGCCCTGCCCTGCCTGGCCCGACGTGCGCTACAACCCGGTGACCCAGTTCGACGGCACCACGGTGATCGCCAGCGGCAGCCTGCCCGAAGGCTGCAGCGCGCAGACCTACCTGTCGCTGCTCGACCACCCGGGCTACGCAGCCGGGGCGGTGCGGGCGATCTGGAAGGAACTGGGCGGCAGCATCCTCGGCAAGGACCGCCTCGCCGGCGTGCCCAAGGACGCCAAGCTGCTGGCGCGGGCCTTCTCCCCGGACCTGGTGGAGATCATTCGCGACATCAACAAGTACAGCAACAACACCATGGCGCAGCAGCTGTTCCTCAGCATCGGCGCGCAGTTCCGCAACGAGGCCGACGGCGACGATGCCAAGGCCGCGCAACGGGTGATCCGCGCCTGGCTGGCGAAGAAGGGCATCACCGCGCCGCACCTGGTGATGGAGAACGGCTCCGGGCTGTCGCGCCAGGAGCGGGTCAGCGCGCGGGAGATGGCGACCATCCTCCATGCCGCCTGGCAGAGCCCCTACGCCGCGGAGTACATCGCGTCCCTGCCGCTGGTGGCGATGGACGGCACCATGCGCAAGCGCCTGCGCCGCACGCCCATGGCAGGCGAAGCGCATATCAAGACCGGCACCCTGAACACGGTGCGTGCAATCGCCGGTTTCAGCCGCGACGACAACGGCAACACCTGGGCGGTGGTGGCGATCCTCAACGACCAGCGTCCGTGGGGCGCCTCCTCCATCCTCGATCAGGTGCTGCTGGACCTCTACAACCAGCCGCGCCGCTGATCCCGCCCCGTTGACGGGGGCGACGCCGCCCCCGTCTCACTCGGCGCAGCACACCTGGTCGCGGCCGCCCTGCTTGGCGGAATAGGCCGCCGTATCCACCCGCCGCAGCAGTGCATCGGCGGTCTCGCCATCACGCCAGCAGGCACAGCCGAAGCTGGCGGTGACGTGGCCGACGCCCGCCACCTCATCCCGGCGCATGCCCTGCAACAGCGCTTCGGCCAATGATCGCGCCTGCTCCAGGTTGGTCTCCGGGCAGAGCACGATGAACTCCTCGCCGCCCAGCCGGCACAGCACGTCGATGCGCCGCAGCCGCTGGCCAATGCGCTGGCACAGTTGCTTGAGCACCCGGTCGCCCGCCTCGTGGCCATGCTGGTCGTTCACCAGCTTGAAGTGATCGATATCCAGCATCACCAGCGAGAACGGGCCCTCGCTGCGCAATGCCCTGGCGATCTCCGCATCCAGGCGCTCCTGGAAATGGCGACGGTTGAACACGCCGGTCAAGGCGTCGGTGATGGACAGTGCCCGCAGCTCCTGCTCCACCAGCTTGTGCCCGGTGACATCGGAGATATAGCCGTGCCACAGCACGCTGCCATCGGCCATGCGCTCGGGCTCCGACTCGCCGCGCAGCCAGCGCAGGCCCTGGCGCGGCAGCAGCACGCGGAAGTCCTCGCGCCAGGTCTGCATGACGGCTGCGGAATGCAGGATGCTGGCGTAGATCCGCTCCAGGTCTTCCGGGTGCAGGCGGGTGAAGGCCTGGGAAGCATCTCCGTTCACCTGCTCGGGCTCGACCTCGAGGATGTCGCTCACCCCGGCACTGACATAAGGGAAGCGATGCCGGCCATCGGGGTACAGCTGGTACTGGTAGATGGCACCCGGCACCCGCGCGCTGAGTTTCTGCAGCAAGCGGTCGCGGTCCTCCAGGGCCTCCTGCACGCGCTTGCGGTCGGTCACGTCGATGGCCACGCCGAGGTAGCCCACCAGTTGGTCGTGCTGGTCGCGCACGCCGGTGAGGATGAGGTTGCCGGTAAGGTGGCCACCGTCCTTGCGCACGTAGGTCCACTCGTGTTCGTCGTAGCAATCACCGGCGGTGACCTCGACCACATAGTGGTGGAAGTCGCGGATGGGCCGCGATAGCCGCTTCGACAGGGCCTCGCAGCGGGCCTGGATCTCCGCCTCCAGGTGCAGCATGCGCGGGCGCTTGCCGACCATCTCCGCGGCGCTGTAGCCGAGCATGCGTTCGGCGCCGACGTTGAACTGAAGGACGAAACCATCGAGGTCGGTGGCGATGATCGACACCTGAGTGGCCGCGTCCAGCACCCCGCGCAACTGCCCGTGGGCCAGCGCCAGCTGCAGCTCGGCGGCCTTGCTGGCGCTGATATCGGTCTGGGTGCCGATCATCCGTAGGGGCGAGCCATCGGGGTTCCACTCCACCACCTTGCCGCGGTCGAGCACCCACACCCAGGCACCGCCCTTGCGCTGCATGCGGTGCTCGCTCTGGTAGATCGGCGTCTCGCCGCGCAGGTGACGCTGCAGGGCGGCATCCACCGCTGGCGCATCGTCGGGGTGTTGCAGGCGCAGGCACAGCTCGGGCTCGTCGGGCACCTCGTCCACGTCATAGCCGAGCATGCCCTTCCAGGCACGGGAGTAGTACACCGTGTCGGAGGCGATCTCCCAATCCCATACACCGTGGCCGGCGCTGTCCAGGGCGAAGGCCCAGCGCTCCTCGCTGAGCTTGAGGTCGAGCTCGCGCTCGCGCAGCTCGCGGGTGCGCTCGGCCACCAGGCGCAGGGCGCGTTGACGCTGGCTGATCAACAGCATCAGGTAGGCCGCCATGAGCAGGGTGATCAGGCCGCCGGTGGCGATCACCAGGTGCCAGGCGGATGAACGGTTGGCCATGGCGAAGCCTTCACTGGGGCGCAGCTCCAGGCGGTAGGTGCGGTCGGCGAAGGCAAAGGAACGGGTGATCAGCAGGCCCGAATCATCGTCCTCGGCCTTGCTCAGGTAGAGCGCTTGCGGGTCGTCTTCCTTGGTGATATCGATCAGACGCATGGCCAGGCTGCCGAGCACCTCGTCGGGAATGCCCTGCTCCATTTCCCGGCGCAGGCTGATCACACCGAGGACGAAGCCGCGCAGCGCGTGGCCCTCGGTGGCGGTCGGGTTGAACACCGGCACCGCCATGAGAATGCCCCGGGCGTCGGCCCCGGGCACGCCAATCAGCGTCAGGGCATCGGAGGCGACGGCCTGGCGCCCGGCGCGGGCCTTGTCCAGCAAGGCTGCACGCTCGGGCTGCGAACTCAGGTCCAGCCCCAGGGGCAAGCGCCCGGCGAGCCCGGACACGCTGTAGAACACCGGCAGGTAGTGGTCGCGCTCGGGGCTGGCCTGGGCGGTGCCGTCCTGGTCCAGGTCATGGAAGCGGAAGCGCCTGAGCCCATCCGCGCGGGCCTCCTCCTCGAACACGGGGCGCTCGCTGCGCGCCACCCAGGGCACCCAGGAATAGGCCAGGGTGTCGTCCAGCAGCGGCTCGACGAAGCCCTGGAATTCGTCACGGCTGACTGTCTGGGAATTGAGGAAGAAGCGCTGCAGGGCGTCCAGCTCCTTCAACTGGTCGCCGAGGCGTTCCTGGATGCGGCTGAGGCGTTCGGTGGCGATCTGCGAGAAGCGCTCACGCAGCTGGTTGCGCTCTGAGTCGTGCACCAGGCTGGCCAGCAGTACGGTCAGGCTGAGACCGCCGGAGATCACCAGCAGGCAGGCCAGCCAGAGCAGGCTGCGGCCGGTCAGGCGGGAGTGCAGGGACGACTTTCCCAGGGCAAGCGACAGCATGCTTACATCTCGGAGCTAAGTGATGAGGACGGCCCCTGTGATCACAAACTTAGCCAACATACTGGCACTTTGCCTAGATAAAACCCTGCCGCCCCTGCCCCGGCTGACGGACGGCAGCGCAGCTCAGCGCGCGGTGAATTTCCAGGCGCGGTGGATCTTCTGGTTGCGGGCGAAATCCGGGTCGATGGTTTCGGCGCTGATCTCGCTCACCTGGTAGCGCTGGTCGAGGCTTTCATCCAGCTGGAACTTGCGGAAGTTGTTGGAGAAGTACAGCACCCCGCCCGGCGCCAGGCGGGCCATGGCCAGGTCCAGCAACTGCACATGGTCGCGCTGTACGTCGAACACCCCTTCCATGCGCTTGGAGTTGGAGAAGGTCGGCGGGTCGATGAAGATCAGCTCGTACTCGCCACGGTCCTCCGCCAGCCAGGCCATCACGTCGCCCTGCTCCAGCTTCTGCTTGTCGGAGAAGCCGTTGAGGGAGAGGTTGCGCCGCGCCCAGTCCAGGTAGGTGCGCGACAGGTCGACGCTGGTGGTGCTCCGGGCACCGCCCTTGGCCGCATGCACGCTGGCGGTCGCGGTGTAGCAGAACAGGTTGAGGAAGCGCTTGCCGGCGGCCTCGCGCTGGATGCGCAAGCGCATGGCGCGGTGGTCGAGGAACAGGCCGGTGTCGAGGTAGTCGGTGAGGTTGACCAGCAGCTTCACGCCACCCTCGCTGACCTCCATGAACTGGCCCTGGGTCGCCTGGCGTTCGTACTGGCGGGTGCCGGACTGGCGCTCACGGCGCTTGACCACCACGCGCGACTGGTCGATGCCCAGTGCCTGGGGAATCGCGGCAAGGGCATCGAGCAGACGGCCCTGGGCCTTCTCCGGGTCAATGGAGCGCGGCGCGGCGTATTCCTGCACGTGCACCCAGTCGCCATAGAGGTCGATGGCCAGGGCGTACTCGGGCATGTCGGCGTCATACAGGCGGTAGCACTGCACGCCTTCGCGCTTGGCCCACTTGCCCAGCTGCTTGAGGTTCTTCTGCAGGCGGTTGGCGAACATCTGCCCGCCTTCGGAGAGGCGCGCCTGCTCCACCACGGGCGCAGCACCGGCCTGGGGCTCGGCAGCGGCGTCCTGGCGGCGCGAACCGGTGACGAACTGGTCGGGCAGCACCTTGATCAGCAGCAGCTTGCACGGCAGCGCGCCGTTCCAGAAGGCGTACTGCTTATGGCTGCGCAGGCCCATGCGCTTGCCCAGCTCGGGTGCGCCGGTGAACACCGCCGCTTCCCAGTTCAGGCAGGACTGGCGCAGGCGCTCGCCAAGGTTCTGGTAGAGGTAAAGCAGGCTGGCCTCGTCGCCCAGGCGCTCGCCATACGGGGGGTTGCTGATGACCAGGCCCTTCTGGTTCTGGTCGGGGCGCGGCTCGAAGGTGGCCAGCTCGCCCTGGTAGATCTTCACCCAGTCGGACAGCCCCGCACGCTCGATGTTGTTGCGCCCGGGCTGGATCAGCCGCGGGTCGGCCTCGTAGCCACGGATCCACAGCGGCGGGCGGGCCAGGCCGGCATCGGCGCGGGCCTGGGCCTCCTCGTGGAGCTTCTTCCAGATCGCCGGCACATGGCCCTGCCAGTTGGAGAAGCCCCAGCGCTCGCGCTTGAGGTTGGGGGCGATATCGGCGGCCATCATCGCCGCCTCCACCAGGAAGGTGCCGACACCGCACATGGGGTCGGCCAGCGCGCCGCCTTCGGCGGCGATACGCGGCCAGCCGGCACGCAGCAGGATGGCGGCGGCCAGGTTTTCCTTCAGCGGCGCGGCGCCCTGCTGCAGACGGTAGCCGCGCTGGTGCAGGCTGTGGCCGGCGAGGTCGAGGGAAAGGATCGCCTCGCCCTTGTCCAGGCGCAGGTGGATGCGCAGGTCCGGGTTGACCTTGTCGATGGACGGGCGCTCGCCGCTGGCGGTGCGCAGCTTGTCGACGATGGCGTCCTTGACCTTGAGGGCACCGAAGTGGGTGTTGTCGATGCCCGAACCGTGGCCGCTGAATTCCACCGCCAGGCTGCCGGTGGGCGACAGGTGGTCGTGCCAGTCAACGTCGAGCACGCCCTGGTAGAGGTCTTCGGCGTTCTGCACCGGGAAGCGCTTGAGCACCAGCAGCACGCGGTTGGCCAGGCGCGACCAGAGGCACAGGCGGTAGGCGGTTTCCAGGTCGCCCTGGCCACGGATGGCGGCCACCTGCTCGCGCGCCTCGACGAGGCCCAGCGAGGTGGCCTCTTCCAGCAACAGGCCCTCCAGGCTTTTCGGGCAGGTGAGGAAGAGTTCGAAAACATCCGACATGGTAGTTCCAGTGCCTTGCGGCTGATCAGCGGCACGGATTCATCTCCGTGCGGTCATAAAATATGTGACTAAAGGTCGCAGAACGGCCCTTCGTCGGATAGGAAAATTCCCATTCTCATCCGCGCGGGCCCATAGCACCGCGACATCATGGGTTTCTCAAGGCCCCATTCCATCGGGGCTGAGCCTGTTCGCACGCGTGACAGGCTCTTACAGCTTATGGTCCGGAACCCATTCTCGTTACGTCCTTATGACAAAACGATCATTCCAATGCCCCGGAGCAACGGTTAGAACTCAGTTATCCGCTGCCGCAACGGTAGCGGAAGGAGAACGGTAACGCCGGCAGCCGTTCTTCAGTGGCAGAGCATTCTCTGCCGGGTTCCCGACTTGGGGCCAATGGACATAACAGTCAACAAATGAGGGCTACACCCTATGAGAAGACTTAAGCGTGATCCGATGGAACGAGCATTTCTGCGCGGTTATCAGCACGGCATTCATGGCAAATCCCGCGATCTCTGTCCTTTTACCCATCCCACCACTCGCCAAGCCTGGATAAACGGCTGGCGTGAAGGTCGCGGCGACCACTGGGATGGCTTTACCGGCACTGCCGGCATTCATCGACTCAACGAACTCCACGCCGTCGGCTGACACTGGATCACACCGACTTCACCAAGCACGCCCCATCCGGGCGGCGGGCGCAAGCCCAGGGGCTCCCTAAGGGAGCCCTTTTTATTGCCCGCGATTCAGGCCTTGGGCAGCGCGGCGATGGCATCCACCGCTTCGCGGATCAGCGCCGGCCCCTTGTAGATGAAGCCCGAATAGATCTGCACCAGGCTCGCCCCAGCGGCGATCTTCTCGGCCGCGTGACGGCCTTCGGTGATGCCGCCCACGGCGATGATGGGCAGGCGCCCGGCCAGCTCGCCGGCCAGGACGCGAACGGTATGGGTGCTCTTGTCGCGCACCGGCGCACCGGACAGGCCGCCAGCCTCGTCACCGTACTCCAGCCCCTCGACGCCTTCGCGACCCAGGGTGGTGTTGGTGGCGATCACCGCATCCATGCCCGACTCGACCAGTGCAGCGGCCACCAGCACGGTTTCCTCGTCGCTCATGTCCGGGGCGATCTTGATCGCCAGAGGCACGCGGCGGCCGTGCCGCACGGCGAGGTCTTCCTGGCGCTGGCGCAGGGCTTCGAGCAACTGCTTGAGCGAATCACCGAACTGCAGGCTGCGCAGGCCGGGGGTGTTGGGCGAGCTGACGTTGACCGTCACGTAGCTGGCGTCGGCGTAGACCTTGTCCAGGCAGATCAGGTAGTCGTCCACCGCCCGCTCGACCGGGGTGTCGAAGTTCTTGCCGATATTGATGCCCAGCACGCCCTTGAACTTCGCCGCGCGAACCCGTGCCAGCAGGTGATCGACGCCATGGTTGTTGAAGCCCATGCGGTTGATGATCGCCTCGGCCTCGGGCAGGCGGAACAGGCGCGGCTTGGGGTTGCCCGGCTGCGGCCGCGGCGTCACGGTGCCGATCTCGACGAAACCGAAGCCCAGTTGGGCGAAGCCGTCGATGGCGTCACCGTTCTTGTCCAGGCCGGCGGCCAGGCCCACGGGGTTGGGGAACTCCAGGCCCATCACCTGCACCGGCAAACTGGCCGGCGCCTTGGTCAGCAGGCCGTTGAGGCCCAGGCGGCCACCGGCACCGATCAGGTCGATGGACAGCTCGTGTGAGGTTTCCGGGGACAGTTTGAAAAGCAGCTCGCGGGCCAGGGTGTACATGGGCGGGTATCGATCGGCGGGATGGGCCGGCGATTATAGCTGCCAGCCCCGCCTCAGGCGAGGCGACGTAACGCCAGCAGCGACCCGGAGGGATCAAATTCCAGCTCGAATGAACCATGAATGCCATCATGGGTCAGAAAAGGCCGCAAATGATGTGCAGGCAGGCTAACCTTGCGCCCGTCGCGGCTGCGCAACATCACTCGGTTGGCGTGGCCCTGGTAGACCGCGAGAAAGCGCTCGGCACTCAGGGAAATATCCAGCACCAGGCTGGGCATGGAGGCATCCTCTTGGTTGAAATGAATAACAGTATCGTTCCGCGCCCCCAGTGGACGCCAGGTACGGACCCATTGCCGGGCAAAGCCGTGCAGCCTCGCCCGACCTCTGCCACACTGCCACTCGTGACCTGGGAGTCCTAGTCTGGCCATGAGTTCGCAGTCGTCCCCATCCTCTCTTTCCTCACGCCTGGCTGCCCTCGCGCAACGCCTCGGCCTGGGAGGACGTGCGCCCCGCCTGCTGGAAAGCGCGAGCCAGCTGCGCTTGCCGTTCCAGCAGTTGAAGCCCCCGGTCGCAGATATCTGGTGGCAGAACGGCCCGCCCCTGCAGCGCCTCGTGGACCTCCCGCGCAGCGCGCTCTCCGGCCCGGTGCAGGAAGACAAGGCCCAGGCCCACGCGGTGCTGATCCGTGTGGTTGAACTGGAGCAGCGCGAACTCACCAATTTCGACCTGCGCCTGATCGATGGGTTCTGCGGCACCGACGGCGCGATGCCCAGCTGCTCCAGCTTCGAGGAGTTCGCCGCGACGCCGGCCTGCCGCAGCGTGCGCATCATCAGCTACAAGGATTTCGTCAAGGCCGTCAGCCTGCCGCTGCCACGCTTCCTGGCCGGCGAGCGGATCAGCCTGTGCCAATCCAGCTGGCACGGCAAACGCGTGTTCTGGAGCGGGACTCACCACCTGGAAGCCTTCGCCGCCGCCATTGCCTACGCCCGCCGCCGCGAGCTGGAAATCAGCCTGCCGGCCGAACTCGCCACCTACCGTCTCAACCCCGCGGGCCTCGCCGAGCTGGACGCCCACTACCACGTACTGGCCATGCCGGTGCAGGCATGGAGCGACCCGGCCTTCATGGGCCTTTTGCTCGACGGCGGCATCCCCTATGCCCGCCTCGCCTTGCTGAAGAACAGCGGTGCCCCCGAACTCCTGCTGCTGCCCAAGGACCACCCCGAGGCCACCGCCCTTGGCGAAGGCCTGCGCCTGGCCGGCGCCGCCGATGTGGTGCGCTACCTCTACGCCCTCGGCTGATTGCCTCTTACGTCACACAGACTAAGTACCGCTGGCGAAGGATTTTCGTTGAACCCGAAACCACTCAAGAACAGACAGACTCATGGCTGCGCTCCTTAATGCGCCAGCTGGCGCGAGGCGCCGCCGGGCTCGAGGAAGATCCGCGCCGGCAGGCTGAAGCCGCGCAGTTGCAGCAGCGCCAGGGGGCCCGCGCCCAGGTCGGTGCGCAGGTGCCAGGTCAGCCCCAGGCCATCGGGGGCCTCCAGCACCAGGCGATAGCGGGTTTCGCTGTCATCCAGCGGAGTGACCCGGGCCCGCTCCAGCAACCGGATCAGGCCCCAGGTGCCGGCGTAGTCGCCAAGCAGCCGCTCTCCGCTCCTGGCGTGGGTCCAGCTCAGGCGCGCGCCGGGGTGATCGCTCGCGCTGGGCCAGTCGAACCGTTGCCAGCGTTCCCGCTGGTTGAAGTACGCCAGGCGATGCCCATCGAGGGTCAGGGTGGTCTGCACGAGGTCGCGTACCGGCTTGGCCCGCAGCTCGAAGGCGATGCCCATGCCGCCGTCGGTGTAGAGCACGTCGGCCAGTTCGGCGAGCCGATTGACCGCCGCGAGGAACGCGGGATCGAGGCGCAGCCCCTGGCCCTGGGTGCTTTCGGGCACCCAGCGATTGCCGTCCTTGCGCAACACGCCACCCAGCTGGCGGGTGAGGAAGCGGTCGATGTGCCCGCTGTCGGCGCGGATCATCTGCCCGAGCATGGGCAGCGATGCGTCGCTGGCGCTCGCGGCGAAGGGGTAGCGGCCGGCGAAGGCGCTGTTCCAGGGCCCGACGATGGCGCGCTGCCAGTGGTCATTGAGCCCGGCAGCGGAAGGTTGCAGGATGCGCTGCCAGGCCTGGTCCAGCGGCTGGACGAACAGTGCCCGGCCAAAGCCGGCCCATTCGCTGCCGAGGCTGGCGGCGATCAGGCTGCCATAGGACTGGGTGTCGGTGAGGTCGACGCTGCGCCCCTGGAACACGGTTTGCGCCAGGGCCTGGATCATCGCCTGGGGGTCCTGGGCGGCGCTCACCTGCTGCAGCGTCAGGCGCACCCGGGTCACGCGGGTGAGGAAGGCGTGCAGGCTGAGGTTGTCGTCGTTGCGCGAGGGCTCGGCGCCCTTGCCGAGCAACGCCAGCAGCGGGCCGAAGCGTTCTTCCAGCGGCCCTTTCGGCAGCGCCGCCAACGGCTCGATGGCCGGGGCCTTGTCCGGCCCCATGAGGTTCTGCGCGGACTGCAGCAGCGACTCGCCCAGGGCCTGGCCACGGGTGCCGGCACGCCCCTGGTAGGACAGGGTATTGACCAGCGCGATGAACGGCGACTGGCGCACATCGGTCATCAGGGTGAGCTGGTCGACCACATCGGCGAGGCTGCCGGCCTCCTGCCAGCGCAGGCTGTTGAGCATGTCCAGCCAGGCCCGGCCGTAGTCCTGGAAGTAGCGTGCGGTCAGGCTTTCGCGCAGGGCCTCGGGGGTCAGCGCGGCGTCGATCTGGCTGCGGTCATCGCTGAGTACCCAGTCGATCTCCTCGCGGCGCGCGGCGGCGATCTCGTCGATGGCCTTGCGCACCCCGCCTTCCCAGGCCTGGCGGGTGAATACACCCGGCACCTCGGCGGCGGTGGAAAACAGCGGCTGGGCGTCGGTATCGCCGACCATCTGCTGCAGCCCCATGGCCGGGTACTGGTTGGCGACGGCGTCGAGCACCTGCCGGTAGAGGGCCGCCTCGCCGTTGCGCTGGCCGAGCTGGCTGATCAGCAGCTGGCGGGCCCGGGCGACCAGGGCCGGGTCGGTGGTGATGCGCCAGCCGGGGTGCGCCTCCAGCTGCGCGGCGTAGAAGCGCCAGAGGTTCGGCGCGATGCCCTGCCATGTGCCCTCGCCGATGCCCATGCGGGCAGGCTCGGCGGCCGCCAGCGCCTTGCCGAGGAATGACGCATCGACATTCTCCGGCCGGGCCATCATCAGGTAGGCCTTGAGCGGCTCGTAGGCCTCCCGGGCCCGGGTGGCGCGCTCAGCGCTGCCCGGCGCCAGGCCGAGCAGCCCGCGCAGCTGGCGCTCGAAGCCGGCCGCTGCCGGGTCGCGGACCAGCCGGTTGTTGGCCGCCTCGTAGCGGGGCCAGAGCGCGGCGAGCAGGCCGTCGTTCTGGCTCAGGCCGAAGCGCTGGTACCAGGGCACGCCGTGCCTGGCGCGTTGGTCGAGGCGGTCGAGCTCATGGACCAGCGCGTTGAGGGCAAGCAGTTGCTCGTCGCCTTCCCGGGGCTGGTCCAGGGTGGCCAGGACGGCCTGCATCTCGGCGATCTGGACACGGTTGCCGGCGAAGGAGAGCAGCGTGCCCAGCCCCCAGAAGGCGACGAGGCCGAGCGCGACGGCGGTCGCGGTGCGCCACCAGGGCCACCCGTAGGGCCGGCCGCCGTGCCGGTCCGCCAGCACGCCTCGCCAGGCCGGGGGCGGCAGCCAATGATGCACCGCAGTGCCCCCGGCGCCCGGCATCGCGAGGCTGAACCAGAGCCCGCGCGGCATCACCCCGTGGCTGCGCTGCAAGTGCTCCCAGGTCCGTCGCCAGCGGGTGATGCCTTCGTCCCGCAGGCCCTGGGCGAGACGCAGGAGAAAGTCATGGCGGTTGTCGGCCTGCATCCGGGCGAGCCCTTGCTCACGCAGCGGCTCAAGCAACTGCCCCAGACGGCCTTCCAGCTGCGCCGGCCCGGCGCGAGGCGCCAGCGTGCAGCCCACAGCGGCCTCGGTGGCCGGTTGCTCCCACTCGCTGCGGCAGACCTCCCAGAGGTGCACCGGCGCCTGCCAGCGCAGCCGCCTGGCGATATCCCGCAACTGGCGCTGGTAGCGGGCCAGGTAGTCCGCATCGGCACCCTGCTGCGCGCTGAGCGCCCAGACGATGCCATCCACGGGCCGACGCGGACGGAGCCGGCGCCATCGTTCGAGACGCGCATCGCCAGCGGCCTCCTCGGCCGCACCGCCCCAGAGCAGGACGACACCCTCGCCTTCCAGCCATTGCGCACCGGCCAGGCCGGGAGCGATGGCCGTGACTTCGTCCGGCTCGCCGATCACCAGGAGCAGGCGGGCGCGGCGGTGCCAGAACGGCCCGTATAGCGCACTCATATGGGAGGGCAGCTTCACGCCCCGAGAGGATGACGGGAGCTTCCCATCAGGGCTCGGCAACACCCCTGAAGCCAGGCTCTGACCCCGATGTTGCCGCCCTTCGAGGTAGGCCAGCACCCTGGGAAGCGTAAAACCGATGATCCCGATGAACATGATCGACAGGAACGCGCACAGCTTGTGCAGATCCCCCACCAGGCCAATCTTGCCGCCGAATCGCCAGATCAACACACCAACAAGCGTCGCCGCTACAACGATCAGCATTGCGACGCCAATTCGGCTCCAAGCGTTGCCATACCCCTTCATGCGCTGCCTCCTGTGGTTAGGGTGCTGATCCAGTGCTGCGACCCTTCGCGTGTGATCAGTAGCAATGGCCGCTGTCGATGCCGGGCCATATCGGCTCCCAGTGCAGCGGCCAACCAGTGGCTCATGGGCCCTGGCAGTCCACTCAGCGACTCCTGGATCCACTGGCACTCGGCTCGCAACTCGCCGCCATGCACTCGATTGAGAGAAAGGAGGGTGGCGAGCGACGCTTTCCAATGCATGCCGTCAGCCAGGATCGCCGTGGCCGATCGCGCCTGTGACTGGGTTTGGAGGAACAACGGCAACTCCTGATCAAGCTGCTCCAGCGCCAAAGGCATAGGGCGCAGCAGTCGGGCTTCTACCGTCAAATGCTCAAGGTCGGCCAAGACATCCGGACACAACAGCAACGCAGCAAGGCCGTCGGAGTATTTCTCTTCGCCGTTAACCTGAAGAACGAGGATCAGGTCGACATGGGTGCCCGGCTTTTTGAGGGACGCCTCTATCCAATCAGGGGACAGTGCGTGAGCAAAGCGAGGAACGACCGTGGCCAGCTCCGGCACCAGGCGCTCGCAGCAACCATCCCATGCACTGCGAAGCTGCTCGGACTCCTCAGGAGCCAGGTCGCTGAGAAGCGTGACCTGTACGGGGTGCTCGGCGGTAAGTCCCGCCAACATTGGCTGCACCCCTTTCAGCAACAGATCCAGCCCAACCTGGAGTCGCCCAACCTCTGCGGGCAGAGAAACGATTCGCCTGGCCGTCCCTATGCGCGGGGGGAGGCTGTCCGCACCCTGGGCAAGCGCGGCGGCCGAGATCTGGTCCGGCAACACGACACAACTGGCCAGCACCGCCATATTGCGCTGAGCCCATTGGTTCCAGGCACTCCCTGCCTCTGCCGCCTCATCCGTCAGGAACTGGAATCGACCGAGCGCCCTACCGTAGCGATAAGCACGCGCGCTGAACGCCAATAACCAGAGCAGCAAAGGCAAAGCCGATAGCATCCAGGTATTGAAGGTGCCCAGTACCGGGATCTCACCAGCGGCCGCCAGCATAAAAAAAACGATACCGACAACCGCCATCAACAGCCCCGCACCAAGCCAACGAGCAGTCGAGAGCGGCTCAGGAGCAACGATGGCCTCAGGGGCGCGACGATTCCAAGCCATGGCTCACATCACCGCACAATCTGGTGCGCTGGAGATCACCTGGCAACCGCAAGCACTTCGACATCCATCCACCACCAGCGCGCGACCATTCTCGGACCAATCCGCGCAACCCTCGACAATGGGGTTCACACCGTGGCCAGGAATGGGACAACTGACCAGATCACCGACCAGTGCCGCCAATTTGCCATGGACTCGGTAGGTGGAAGAGGCGGAAATGACTTGCCCACCATGGGTGGTCTTATCACCTAGCAAAACGAATCCTCGGGACATGAATTCTTCCTTGATCACATAAACAATTGAAACGACGAGCCCGCTAGAAAATCACAATCAGTTTCCTACAACGCATCAACACCGATCGTGCGTTAACTATCCGGACCATGCTTGTGCAGCCCCAGCAAGCAATGAATTCAATAGAGAAAGAGATACAGCCCGCATTGAATGCAACCACCACTCCATAGGCCCCAGGCTCATGAGTCCTTCTGACAACCAAAGCAAGACCGCGAAACTACCGGCCATGTGCAACCTTCATATATATGACTCGAAGATTGTAAGCCCCCTAACAGTACCCGGCACCCTGCAGACCGAATTTCCTTAATATATATCGGCGACGTCTCTGACGTTGAGCCCCACCCCCTATCGCCCCAGTCTGATTTTTTCCAGTTTCTCGAAATCTGGCTTACTACTACCATCAGCAACCACTGAGCCGTCAGGATAAGTAAATCTAGTGAAGCGCCCTGGTTGTTTTATTTTTGGCTCAACGGAATAAACAATAGAATCAACATACAGAATCGGCTCAAAGCAAATAAACTTTGCATTAACAGCCTTATAGGTCGCAAAAATGTCCCCCTCCCCCATCAGTCTAACTAGCTTTTCATACCCCCCTAAGAACGCCTCACTAACCCACAGATAATGGCCGCTACTAACCATTAGGTCTTTATTGACCTCATAAGGCAGAGTTAACAAAGAACGCTGCTGTGGTTGATTGTCGTCGAATATCACCATAACGCCCCCTCCACCACCTGCCTGAGCACCTTCACCAAATTTCTCAGGATTTCCATAGCGTACGCCAAAGGTTACGTTGCTCAGTTTCCACTCACATAGTCCGCCACCGTCCCTAGCCAACTTTGCTTCATATATATCAGTCATCCCTTGGCGTTGAGGCTCAATTTCGATCATCTTGGCGCCATCGATTTTATATCGACCACCACTGCCATCGGAACGGGTGATCGGACACTTCTCCGAGCGGTACATCACTCGCATCGTGTTGGCTGCCAGGTCCTTGGGGACTTTCACACTGACGCTGACCGTTTCGCCTTCGGGAGGCGGTAATAGTTCTCGACTGACCATATGTGAGCAGCCTCCCGAGCTAAACAAAACAAGCAATCCAAGCACTATTAAACGGATATAAAAACATGAAATTCTCACCGTATTCGCCCCAGCCGGATCCCCTCTAATATTTTGAAATTTGGCCTACTGCTTCCATCAGCAACCGAACTGCCATCGGGATAGATGAATTTTGTATAATTTCCTGTCTTTTTTATTTTTGGCCCAACTGAATAAACAATTAACTCATTATGTACGATCGGCTCAAAAAACACTTTTTCCGCGCGCAAGGCCGTATACGTCAAGAATAAATCACCCTGAGTAAATGGCCTAACCAGCTTTCTATAGCCCCCTAAGAAAGATTCGCTCACCCAAGGGTAATAGTGGTTTCTCACCATTAGATTTCCCGAAACCTCCGCCGCACCATACATTGAAATTCTCTGTGGCAGATTTGCATCAAAAACAACAATTATCCCGCCACCACTAATGGGCTCAATATTTTTACCAAATGGCTCTGTATTCCAAAAACGCACTCCGAATGTCACGTTGCTCAATTTCCACTGACAAGTACCACCACCATTTCTGGGCAATTTTGCTTCATAAACATCGGTTATTCCTTGGCGCTGCGGTTCGACTTCGATTTCTTTGGCACCATCGATTTCATATCGACCACCATTCCCATCAGAACGAGTGATCGGGCACTTCACAGAGCGATACATAACTTTCATCGAGTCAGCAGCTAGATCTTTAGGAACTTTAAGACTGATGCTGACAGCTTCCCCTCCGCGGGGTGGTGAAAGGCCACGATTAATTACTTGGGCACAACCAGCCTGACTCACGAGTAGGCAGAGTCCGGCAACGGTATAGACCGCATGGGAAAATGGATTCATGGCGTCAGCTCCGCCTGGCCGTAGGGGCGTGCTCGCATGATTTCGATGGGCAACCCCGCTGGTTGGTCGCAGCAGAAGCGCTGCAGCGCCTCCTTTCCGCCGTCCATTTCAGTGGTCATCGGCAAGGTCATGGGCAACAACCTTTGCAGGGCAAGGAAGTGCTCGTTGCGTTGCTTTTCCGCCTCGATCACGGCCGGGTGATGCATCTGCTGTTCGAAGCGCTGGCGCTGGGCCTTGCGCTCCATGGGCCGCTCGGGATCACTGAGCTCCAGCAACTGGTTATGCAAAAAGGGCAGGTAGCCGCTGATCATCGAATGATCGAACACACTGGTTCGGCTGGTACTGCGGTCCGGATTGGTGTGCGCCGGGAAGTAACACTGCAAATTCATATAAATAACTTCTAAATTGTGGGATATAAAACTACTTTTCCCCAACCTGTTCCATTAGCCTATAAAAATTTGGACGCAAACCTCCGAAAGTATACTTTCCATCAGGGTATATTATTTTAGATCTGGATTTTTTCTCATCTCCTTGAGCTCCAACAGTACGGACAACGTATTTAGAATGCACATCTGGGGCAAAAATTATTCGACTGGCCTTTGGCGCGCGATAAGAATATACGTCCTGCAGACCAAATAAATTTATTGAAACCTTTGGTTGATAAAGAAAAATCTCAACCAACCATGGGAAATAGTCTTTTTTAATCTCAAGATCACCATCGACCACTACAACCCCATCCATAGACTGTCTTTGCGGCAAATTACCGTCAAATATAACAATTACCCCCCCTCCGTGACCGTAGTGCACTCCCGCCCCAAACTGACTTGTATTTTCATAGCGAACACCAAAAGTCACATTGCTCAGTTTCCACTCGCAGCGCCCCCCTCCATCCCTAAATAATTTGGCCTCATATATGTCGGTCGTACCCTGTCGTTGAGGCTCAATTTCGATCATCTTGGCGCCAGCGATCTCGTATCGACCACCACTGCCATCAGAGCGACTAATCGGGCATTTTTCCGAGCGATACATCACTCGCATTCTGTTGGCTGCCAAGTCCTTTGGAACTTTCACACTGACGCTCACTGTTTTGCCTCCGGGGGGCGGTGAAAGATCCTGGCTCATTAATTGTGCGCAAGCTGTTTGAGTGACAAATAGAACAACAGCAATCAACAAATAAAGAGACGCACATAGTTTATTTACCACAACTGAAACCCCACCAGAACACATAAAACCCAAGACATTTACCAACGGAGAAAAAACTGTTAATCATCTAACGACTGGCCGCAATTTTCTTGAGCCTATTTATATTCGGCCCAGAATTTGTAAACTGACTACTTCCATCTGGATAAATAATCTCCGCAAGCTCCCCACCACCAGAAACCTTGACACCATTGGTTTTCACCAGCAGATCGGCATGATAGCTAGGCTCAAATACAACCTTACGAGCCGAATACGACCTATATGTTATAAATTTTTGCCGCCCAAGCAGCTCAATGAGTGTATTTGTCCCGCCTAGGAAAATTCTTCTGAGCCAAGGAAAATAGTCCTCGCCAATTAATACATCCCCATCAACATCTCGCGCACCGTACATACTCTGTTGCTGAGGCAGATTCTTATCAAAAATTACAATAACTTCCCCACCACCAGAGAATTCAACCTTCTCACCAAATTGCTCGGTATTGCCGAAATGAATGCCAAACGTCACATTGCTCAGTTTCCACTCGCAGAAACCGCCACCCTCCTTGGCCAACTTTGCTTCATATATATCGGTCATTCCCTGACGTTGAGGTTCGACTTCAATAGCCTTGGCGCCATCAATCTCGTAACGCTCGCCACTGCCATCGGAACGGGTGATCGGACACTTCTCCGAGCGATACATCACTCGCATCGTGTTGGCTACCAGATCCTTGGGAACTTTCACACTGACGCTGACTGTTTCGCCTCCGGGGGGCGATGAAAGATCTTGGTTCATTAGTTGTACACAGCCGATTGGGGTTGCAATTAAGCATAGTGCGGCGCCGGCCAGATTCATTCGTGAGAACTGGCTCATCGCTTTTTCATCGCCTCAATTTCCTTAAGCTTATTAATATTTGGCTCAGTATTACCGCCAAAAACTTCAGAACCATCTGGATATATAACTCTAGTAGACCCTTTCCCCTTACCCTCTTTCCGCCCAAACGAATAAATAAGACCACTATATAGAGATGGAATAAATACTACCGACTTTGCATTTTTTGCTTTATAAGTTCGATACAAACGGCCATCATCAAACAATAAAACCCTCTTTTCCTCACGCACCAAATATTGTTCATAAATCCACACATAGTATTTATTCTCAACCATCAGATCACCGAAAGCCTCTTCGGGACGGTGTAATAGCGATACTTGCTGAGGCCTATTATCGTCAAACACCACTATAACCCCCCCCCCACCACCAACCTGAGCCCCATCACCAAACTTATCAGGGCTTCCATAGTGCACACCAAAAGTTACGTTACTCAATTTCCACTTGCATAGTCCGCCGCCGTCCCTAGCCAACTTTGCTTCATATATATCGGTCATTCCCTGACGTTGAGGTTCGACTTCAATAGCCTTAGCTCCATCAATCTCGTAACGCCCGCCACTGCCATCGGAACGGGTGATCGGACACTTCTCCGAGCGGTACATCACCCGCATTTTTCTAGCAACCAAGTCCTTGGGAACTTTCACACTGACGCTGACTGTTTCGCCTCCAGGGGGCGGCGAAATATCCTGGTTCATTAGTTGTGCGCAACCTGCCTGACTCGCGAGTAGGCAGAGCCCGGCCACGGCATAGACCGCATGGGAAAGTGGATTCATGGTGTCAGTACCTCCTTGGGTGCGACTACTTCCGCAGGCTCCGCCTGGCCGTAGGGGCGTGCTCGCATGATTTCAATGGGCAACCCCGCTGGTTGGTCGCAGCAGAAGCGCTGCAGCGCCTCCGTTCCGCCGGCCATTTCAGTGGTCATCGGCAAGGTCATGGGCAACAACCTTTGCAGGGCAAGGAAGTGCTCGTTGCGTTGCTTTTCCGCCTCGACCACGGCCGGGTGATGCATCTGCTTTTCGAAACGCTGGCGCTGGGCCTTGCGCTCCATGGGCCGCTCGGGATCACTGAGCTCCAGCAACTGGTTATGCAAAAAGGGCAGGTAGCCGCTGATCATCGAATGATCGAACACACTGGTTCGGCTGGTACTGCGGTCCGGGTTGGTGTGCGCCGGGAAGTAGCGCTGCATGCTGGTTTTCGCCAGCGACTGCATCAGTGCCTTCTGCTCTTCACCGGCATAGCGGCTTGCGGCATCGTTCAGGCTGGGCACCAGGTAGAGAAAGGCGCGCTCGGGCAGGCGTTTGATTTCGTAACTGTAGTGGGGCGCGCCGAGGCCCTCCTTGCTGCGATACGCCGGGAAGTTCCCACCTGTGGGACGGGCCAGATAATGCTGGTCGGCCCGGTAGTGCATGGCGATCTGGCCATGGTGCCAGTAGGGGTCGCCGAAGCCGGTCAACTTGCTGATCAACAGCTGCGGCACCGACCACGTATAGCCAAGGGTGGGCCCCAGCGGACCAAAGGACTTGTACAGCCAGTTATCCAGTTCGGCCTCGGGCGGTACGCTGGTAACAGTATCGGCGTCATTCACATGGCGAAAATGAACAATGTCACTCAGGCTTTCCACGGCCTTACGAGTGAAGGCCCGGGGCATGCCATAGGTGTAGAGAACCGGCAGGCGACTTCCAAGTTCAGCTGAATGAATTAGAGCCAGAGCACCGCCGAGACTATGGCCACATATGAAAAGCACCCTATCGTCGAGTAATTGTTCAATATTTTGGAAATGATCCTCGAACAATTTTTTCGCTATCTCAAACGCGTGCAAAAAACCATGATGCACACTCCCCTCTGAAACAAGAAAAGTGCACTTATTCGTCGTCATTTTCACATCACAGTCCGTGCCATCGGTCAGACGAGGGCGGTACTGGGCATCCGTCAGCCAATCTATGAGTTCTTGGGTTCCCCGCCAGGCCACCACCAGCTGTGTCCCGTTGCTGAAGTAGAAGAGCTGGGTGTTCTGGATGATGCTCAGTGGCGTATCCGGTGCCCCCTCAGGCGCAGCAACCCCAACGGTGTCGAGCATCACCGCAGTGGTGTAGCGCTCATCGAAAGGTACATCCACCACCACCGCTGGGAACTGCTGCCCCTTGGCGTCGAGCATCTGCGGCGTACACATAAGGTCCAGGCACTGGCGGAAGAAGAACTCCTCCACAGCGCCGGGCAGCGTTTCGGGATCGACCTCGCAACCTGCCCGGCGTGCTTTCTTGCGCTGGTCCTGCACGACGGTGCTGTACGACAGGTTTGCCATCAGCCCCAGGTTGTAGCCATTGACCATGCTGTACTCGGGCTGGTGGTGCAGCACCAGCTGCCAGGCACGGAAGGGGCAAAGCTCCAGGACATGGCGGCGATTCAGTTGCTCGGTCGGTACGGTAAAGCCGCTGAAGCCCGGGTCCGGAAAATGGAAGCCTGGCAGCTTCTGGGTATCTGGCAGAGGCGGATCGAGTGGCGGCAGGCCGTCGCACAACTGACCAAGGCGAAGGTAGTGATAGAGGTTGCCCGCCGTCCGCGCCTGCCTCTGGATGGGCGACCAGCCGGGGGGAGGTGCCTCGTAACCCTGTGTCTGGAGCCCTCTCCTTTGCGGCTCAGGGCGCATCGCGCGAAGACGGCGGGTTTGCAGCGCATTGGCCAAAGGCGCGGCTGCAATCGTCAGGGTAATGGGGATGGGGTGCAGCCCATCCAGGCGGATCACTCCATTTGCATCGCTCTGGCCAGAACACTCTGGGGCGCAATGCGCACGCGTTGCGTCATTCACTGCGCGATAGGGCATGCCCACTAATGGTTCGCCCTGCTCATCAAGCAGAACGAACTCTATCCAGTGTTTTTCCTGGGGCCTTCCTCGCACTTCCTTGACCGTGCCGAGTGTGTCCGTGCGATGCGTTCCGTTCATATCCATCCCTATGTATCAGCAGCAGGCGAGAGCCGTACATGCAAACTTTCGCGCCATCTAATTGCCCGGCGCATTGATCGCTTTTCTCAAGTCAACCCACATATGGAAACAGTAGAGCCTTATAAAGCGCCCGAATAAAAAGCTGCCCATCCTGCCAAGCACCCCTTGGCGGGACCGTTGCCTGGAGTACGCCTCGATATCAGCAACCAACTGTTTTTCATGAAACCCACCCCAGATCGGGGGCACGGGGGAAAACATATTCCCGATGCACACAGGTGCCACCCGCTCGAACAATGCAAACTCGACATCGGGTAAGGGATAGTTCCTTGCCACACGTGCTATGCATGCATAGTTGGTTTCGCTGTCTACAAACATATCGGACAAGGCAATCCACAGCGGGGCTTTATCTAATTGCCCATCTGGTGAATTCTTCGATTTCATCATCAAAATAATCCAGGGTGGATGACGCCACAAAACCACCGGCCACACCGCCGGCCAGCATGAGCGCGATCGCGCAAACTGGGGCTCCGGGGCCGCAAGCCGTTGAAACCAGAGCGCCCGCCGCCAGTGTTCCGAGGACTCCACCTCCAATCGTCCCCGCCTGCCTTATCGTTTCTTTCTTTTTGTTCTCGGCATTGGCAATCTCATACCCGGCGTAGATTATCGTTACGATAATCGCCACTTTTCCCGCGACCTTGAGGACCTTGTTCGTTGTATTGATTACAGCATCCGGTCGCGCCGCAGACTCGACGATGGTGTAGTGGACGGTGCTCTTCTGCCCGGCCGTGAGCGCTGCGAACTTCTTCCCAAACTGTTCAACGGCGTACTTATCAAGAAGATCAATAAGCTCAGGGGGAATACGCTTTCGCCGCTCCGCTATCGCCAACCCCTGAACGGAAGTCTTTGCCCTTGTTTCCGCCATGATTTTGTTCCGCATTTCATAGCAGAACTCGGCAGCCTCCTTTACGCTGATTCGGCCCGACTTGACCTCACTTTTGACCGTCTCGACCACACGCCGCATGTTCTTGTTGTAGTTCCCTCTCTGATTGGCATCACTGATTGCATCAGTAGAAAACTTGATTGCCGCCCCCTCGAGTGCTTCGAGGGCTTTTTCAAGAACCGACTCATCGGCCGGGTGATATTCTTTGTACAAGTAATAACGATAGAAAGAGTCCACGGTTCTACTCCCCAAGCGTCCGTATCATGGCTGCTGCGGCACTGGGAAGTTCTTCACTTCGGTCCAGCCCCTCAAGTTCGAGAGCGATGCAAGACCTGCCCGTTATGGAGGTGAACCGTACTTTATTGTCAGCATCAAACCGGCCTTCCAACACCGAGCCATCGTCCATGGTCGCCTTGCACGCTATACCTTCGTAACTCATGCCCTCTGGTCCGAAGAATCCGATCCAGTCCTCCGACTGGGGGAGTTCAAGTTTCAAGTTATCCGGCGCCAGGGTATGGACAGCCATGGTTTTGCCGTCTTTGTCCGTAACGCCGCTGAATACTTCACCTGCCGAAGTTGTTATCCGGTAGCTGGTGAAGGGCATGGCCACCTGCGCGTCGTTCTTAAGCACATAGCTGGCGCTGTACCCGCCGGGTAAGGGGGTTGCCGGGGTCGTCAGGCTTGCACTGCCGAGCTTTTGAACATTCGCCACCTTGTGGTAGATGTTCCCGGGCGCACCCAGCTCTATTTCTCCGCCCTTGATACGGATGTAGGCACCCGCGCAATGCAGTACCAACTCTTCAGGGGCGGTTATCTCGACCCGCCCACCGGTGCTCTCTATCCTGAGTTCATCGCTTGCCAGCGCATGCAGGTCGCCGTCCTGGGCGTGCAGGTCGACATTGCCGTGCGCGGCCTTGAGTTGCATGCCGGCCGATTGGGCCAGGACACTGACCGACTCCTGCGCAACGGCGGTCAGGTCTCGGCCGGCACTGAAATCCAGGTTGTGCCCCGCCATCACACCCACACTCTCGCTGCCGGAAGACACGCAAACGGTGCTGGGGCTGAGGATGCCCACGCCATCGGGGGCATGCAGCAGCACTCCAGACTTCGCCAGCCCCGTCAGCGCAGTGTTGAGGCGAGCCTGACTGTCGAGATCGCACGGTTTCACCTGCGCGGCTAGTGCAGCGGCTTTCATCGAACGAGCCAGCGACAGGGCACTGCTGAGTTGTTCGATGGCTGCGTCCATTTCCAGAAGATCGCCCTGGGCAAGAGCCTGCTCATCGGCACTGATGAACAGCCCCTTCCCCGCCCGCATGACGCCCCAGCCGTCGGTGCGCAGCTCGAAGCCTTCGCCGCGTTTCTGCCGCTGCCCATCCACCAGATGGCCGAGGTTGAGCTGGCTCTTGCCGCTGTGCTCGGTGCTGAGCTTGATGTGTTCCCGGCCACGGGTGTCGTCCAGGCGCAGCTTGTTGTTGGACGGGGTGCGCAGGACGTTGCGCTTGTAGTTCTTCAGGGTGACCAGGTCGGGGTGCCGGCTGTCGTGCAGGGCGAAGGCGATGAAGCCCCGGTCCGGGTCGCCGCGCTCGAAGGCGATGCCGACCTCGGTGCCCTGGATCAGCGGCAGGTGCAGGCCGTGGGTATCCCCGGCATAGGCGCGTGCCAGGCGCAGCCACATGCTTTCCTGGCCGGCGGGCCAGGTGTCCTGGTCGAAGAGGAAGTTGACCTTGTAGCGGCCCTCCAGGTCGATGTGGCTGTAGAGGTCGTCGGCCTGCGCGCTGGTGACGCGGGCCGGGATGGTGCCGGCGATCACGGGGCGCGGCAGCAGCGGCGGGCGAAAGCACACGCTTTCGCTGTAGGGGATGGCCTCGAAGCGGGCTTCGAAGCTGCGATCACGGGCGGCGACGGTGACCAGGCGGGTGATGACGGCGCCAGGGGTGAAGGCCTCGGGCGCGCCGCCCTCGATCTTCAGCACCTGCCCAGGTGCCAGGGTGGCGCTGCTGGTGCGGCCGTCGAGGCGGGTCTGGTCGTTGAGGTAGCGTTCGTGGGCGAGGCGGGCATAGAAGTAGCCGCTTTCGCTTTTCAGGTCTTCGTCGCGGGAGCCGGGGTCGTCCAGCTCGATGTAGGGCTCGCCGTAGTGATAGGCCTCGCCGTAGGTGGTCGGGTCGCCCCGGGTCTGGTCGAGGTCGCCGTCGAGGTAGGCCGTTGCGTCACGCGGGGTGTAGGCGCGGATGCGCAGGTTCCTTTCCACCACACCGTGGCTCGTCTGCAGGTCCCAGACGGCGTCCTGGCCGCTGCTGACGGTGCCGGACGGCGGGCGGTAGGGCAGCTGGACGCCGAACCGGTAGTTGCGCTGGTCATCGTGGAACTCGACGACATCGATGCCCAGGCGCTCGTCGGCGGTGAAGCGGTACCAGATGCCGACCTCGGCCAGCAGGCGCTGGATGAAGGCCAGGTCGCTCTCGTCGTATTGCATGACCTGCTCGCGCTTGGGGTAGTCGCGCCTGAGGTCGAAGAAGAAGTCCTGCCCGGCCCAGCGGTGGCGGTCGCTGCGCAGGATCTGCTCGACGATCTCGGGCACCGAGAGGTGCTGGTAGATGCGGTATTGCCGGCCCCGCCCGAGCAGGGTCAGGCGCGGCTGCAGGGTGATTTCGTAGCGGGCCTCGTCGTTGGAGCCGGAGATCCGCCGGAAGCCCGTGACCACGCCGTGCAGGGTGCGCAGCGGCTGGGCCGGCGGCGCGCCCAGGCCGGCGAAGGGCACCGGTTTGGGGGGCGCGAAGAGGCTGAAGCTGGCGGGCTGCCCGACAATGCGCCTGGAGGGGAGGTCGCGCTGGGACGAGGTGAACTCGACCTGGTAGGTGAAGGGCTGGCTGAGCGTCTCGTCCCCGACGAAGGCGAGGACGTCGAGCCCGACGTCGAGTTCACCCACCTGCAGGCGGTGACGGCTGTGGTCGAAGAAATGGCGGAGTTCGGCAAGCATGTCGAGGCCTCATCGATGGGATGGCCCGTATGCATCGCCGCTTCGTGACCGTATCTCGAAGAGACCGCCAAGCCCTGCATCCGGGGCGAGACAGTAGGCTGAAAACCCCGATGGGCTGGGAATAGGGAAAAGCCCCCAAAGGGCTCGGGAAGCGTCCGAAGAAATGAGGGGAGCTGCTGTAGGAACCCAATCACTTCAATGCCCGGAGTCCTGAGGGGACGCCAGCGTCATCCGGTCCGACCACGGAAGCACCAGGCAAAAAAAGCCCCGCCGAAGCGGGGCTAGAGCACATTCAACCTTTCAGCGAACGATGGCTCAGGAGGTCTTGACCCCATGCTGGCCGCTCTGGGCCAGGTCCATCAGCTCGCGGTTGGCCACGGCGTACATGGCGTAGTCGGTGCCGGTGGCGGCGCGCAGCTCGGTGAGCATCACCTTCCAGCGTTCCACCAGCGGGCGGTGCTGCTCCAGCCACAGGGCCACGCGTTCGTCCATGTCCGTCGGGGCGTCGTTCATCTGCAGCACCGAGACGGTGATCGCCCGCTGCTGGCCGTCGAGGTCGTCGCGGAAGGCTTCTCGGGCCAGGGCCTGCCAGTTGTTCTCCACCGGCAGGCTGGTGATCTGCTGCAGGTACCAGGACAGGTCCAGCGCGCCACCAACGGCGAAGTAGGCGGCCGCCACTTCGGCGGTGTCCTTGCCGGTGACGTCCGAGGCTTCGATGATCGGCAGCAGCGTGTACAGGTGGCTGGTGCCAGCGACCACACGGGCCAGCTCTTCCGGTGCGCCGGCTTCGACATAGGCCTGGTAGCGGGCCAGCCACTGCTCGCGGGCCGGGCCCTCCAGCAGTTCGTCCAGGCGACCGGCCAGCTCGGCCACGCGCGGGCCGAAGTGGCCGACGTCACGGGCGGCGTTCTGGTCTTCGCGACGGCTGCGCAGGAACCAGCGCGTGGCACGGCGACCGAGGCGCATCAGCTCGTCCATCAGGGTCAGCTGCAGCTCGGCGGGGACCTTGTAGTCCAGCGCTTCGATCTGCTTCCACCAGTGGGCCAGACGGAACACATCGCGCACCACCACGTAGGCACCGGCGACGTTGGCCGCGCTCATGCCGGTGGACTCCTTCAGGCGCTGCACGAAGGTGATGCCCATGTGGTTGACCAGGTCGTTGGCGATCTGGGTGCTGATGATTTCGCGCTTCAGGCGATGGCGGCCCATGGAATCACCGAACTTCTTCGCCAGCAGCGGCGGGAAGGCGGTTTCCATCTCGCGAGCCAGGTAGTCGTCGTCCGGCACCAGGGATTTGAGCAGCGATTCCTTGAGGTCGATCTTGCTGTAGGAAATCAGCACCGACAGCTCCGGGCGGGTCAGGCCCTGGCCGTTGGCGGTTCGCTCGTTGAGCTCCTCGTCGCTGGGCAGGAACTCCAGCGCGCGGTCGAGCTTGCCGGCGGCCTCCAGGGCGGCGATCAGGCGCTTGTACTCGCCGATGCGCTCACGGGCACGGCGTTGCGCCAGGGACAGCGCCTGGGTCTGCTTGTAGTTGTTGCCCAGCACCAGGCTGCCCACCGCGTCGGTCATCTCGGCCAGCAGCTTGTTGCGCTGCTTGCCGGTCATGTCGCCGGCCGCGACGATTTCGCCCAGGAGGATCTTGATGTTCACCTCGTGGTCGGAGCAGTCCACGCCACCGGCGTTGTCGATGAAGTCGGTGTTGCTGGCGCCGCCGTTGAGGCCGTACTCGACGCGACCGAGCTGGGTCATGCCCAGGTTGCCGCCCTCGCCCACCACCTTGGCACGCAGTTCGCGACCGTCGACGCGCAGCGCGTCGTTGGCCTTGTCGCCGACGTCGGCATGGGACTCCTTGCTGGACTTGACGTAGGTGCCGATGCCGCCGTTCCACAGCAGGTCGACCGGTGCCTTGAGCAGGGCGTTGAGCAGTTCGGTGGGGGTCAGCTTGTCGGCACGGATGTCGAAGCGTTCCTTCATTTCCGGGCTGATGGCGATGCTCTTGGCGCTGCGCAGGAAGATGCCGCCGCCGGCGGAGATCAGCTTGGCATCGTAGTCGGCCCAGGAGGAGCGCGGCAGGTCGAACAGGCGCTTGCGCTCGACGAAGCTGCTGGCCGCGTCCGGGTTCGGGTCGATGAAGATGTGCATGTGGTTGAAGGCCGCCACCAGCTGCAGCGTTTCCGACAGCAGCAGGCCGTTGCCGAACACGTCGCCGGCCATGTCGCCGATACCGATCACGGTGACGTTGTCCTTCTGCACGTCGATGCCGCGCTCGCGGAAGTGGCGCTGCACCGAGACCCAGCCGCCCTTGGCGGTGATGCCCATGCCCTTGTGGTCGTAGCCGGCGGAGCCGCCGGAAGCGAAGGCGTCGCCCAGCCAGAAGCCGTACTCCAGGGCGATGCCGTTGGCGATGTCGGAGAAGGTCGCGGTGCCCTTGTCGGCCGCCACCACCAGGTAGGGGTCGTCGGCGTCGTGGCGCACCACGTTGGCTGGCGGCACCACCTGGCCTTCCTTGAGGTTGTCGGTGATGTCCAGCAGGCCGCTGATGAAGATGCGGTAGCAGGCGATGGCCTCGGCCTGGATGTCGTCACGGCTGCCGCCAACGGGCAGGCGACGGGGGATGAAGCCACCCTTGGCGCCCATGGGCACGATCACCGCGTTCTTCACCTGCTGCGCCTTGACCAGGCCCAGCACTTCGGTACGGAAGTCTTCCTCGCGGTCGGACCAGCGCAGGCCGCCCCGGGCGACGTCGCCGAAGCGCAGGTGCACGCCTTCCACGCGCGGGCAGTAGACGAAGATCTCGAACTTGGGCACCGGACGCGGGATGTCGGGGATCAGCCGCGGGCTGAGCTTGAAGCTGAAGTAGCCCTTGTTCTGGCCGTTGGCATCGGGCTGGTAGAAGTTGGTGCGCAGGGTCGCCTTGATCAGGTCGAGGTAGCGCCGCAGGATGCGGTCCTCGTTGAGTACGGCGACGTTGTCCAGCTCGCCGAGGATGGCCTGTTCGAGCTTCTGCTGCTTGTCTTCCAGGTCCTCGGCGGTGAGCTTGCGGGCCAGGTAGAAGCGGGTCTTGAACAGGCGCACCAGCTCCTTGGCGATGTCCACATGGTTCAGCAGCGTGCTGGCGATGTAGGACAGGTCGAAGCCCAGGCGGATCTGCTTCAGGTAGCGGGCATAGGCGCGCAGCAGCGCCACGTCGCGCCAGGGCATGGAGGCGGTCAGCACCAGGCGGTTGAAGGCGTCGTTCTCGGCGTCACCGCCGACGATGTGGATGAAGGCGTCCTGCAGGGTGTCGTTGAGCTGCTGGATGTCGACTTCCTGGCCCGAGGCGCTGGTGAAGGCGAAGTCGTGGATCCAGAACTCGCGGCCATCCTGGCGGTGCAGGCGGTAGGGGAACTCGCCGAGCACGCGCAGGCCCAGGTTCTCCAGGATCGGCAACACGTCGGACAGCGGCAGCGGCGTGTCGGCGTGGTACAGCTTGCAATGCAGCAGCTGCTCACCCTGGGTCAGCGGCTGGTAGAAGCTCATCACCAGCTGGCGCTCGTCGGAGAGGCTGTTCAAGTGCTGCATGTCGACCACGGCCGAGTGCGGGGCGAAGCGCTCGCGGTAGCCGGCGGGGAAACCTTTCGGGAAGTCGGCCAGTACACGGGTGCCCTGGGCCTCGCCGAAGCTTTCGTTGACCAGGCTGGCGTAGTCGTCCTTCCAGGAACGGCAGGCCTGGATCACTTCCTTCTCCAGGCGCACCGGGTCGACCACGGCCTTGTTCTTCGGGTCCAGGCGCAGGATGAACTGCACGCGCGCCAGCACGGATTCGGAGAAGAAGGTCCAGAACTCGCAGTCGCTAGCCTGCAGGCGGTCCATGAGGATCTGCTGGATCTTCAGGCGCGTTTCGGTGGAGTAGACATCGCGCGGCACATAGGCCAGCGCGTAGGCGAAGCGGCCATAGGGATCGCGGCGCAGGAACAGGCGGATCTTGTTGCGCTCCTGCATCTGCACGATGGCCATGGCGGTGGAGAACAGGTCATCCACCGGGGTCTGGAACAGGTCGTCGCGGGGCAGCACTTCCAGCACCTGGGCCAGTTCCTTGCCCAGGTGGGCGCGGGCGTCGAAGCCGGAGCGACGCTGGATCTCGGCGACCTTGCCACGGATGAAGGGGATCTCCGACACGCTCTCGCCGTACACGGCGGAGGTGTACAGGCCCATGAAGCGACATTCCTTGACCACGCGACCCTTGGCATCCAGCTCGCGGATGGAGACGAAATCCGGGTAGGCCGGGCGGTGCACGCGGCTCGGCTCGGCGGCCTTGGCGAAGGACAGCAGCACTGGGCCGCGCAGGTAGTCGACGGCCTCCTTCTCGACATGCAGGTCGGCGGCGCTGAGGCCGGTGCGGCGCAGGCGCGAGACACCGAGCAGGGAAGCTTCGTCATAGACCAGGTGACCGCCCGCCTCGCCCTCATCCACCACCGTGAACTCCTCGTAGCCGAGGAAGGTGAAGTGGTTGTCCAGCAACCAGTTCATGAAGACCTTGATCTCGGCCAGCTCGGCCTTGTCCACCTTCAGCTTGGCCTTGTCCAGCCAGGCCAGCAGCTCGCGGGCCTTGGCGGTCATGGGCTGGAAGTCGGCGACGGCGATGCGCACCTCGCCGAGCATCTCCTCGATGGCCTTCTCCAGGGCCTTGAGGGCGGCGGGCGCGGCGATGCGGTCGATCTCCAGGAACATCAGCGATTCCTGCTGCACATCCTTGCCCTGGGCACCCTTGGGCAGAACCTCGACCAGCTCGCCCTTCTTGTTGCGGCGCACGCTGAGCACGCTGTTCTGCAGCGTGTGGATGTTGTAGCCGCGGCGGTTCAGCTCCATGCGCACCGAATCCACCAGGAAGGGGATGTCGGGGTGCAGCACTTCCACCGCGGTGTGGGTGGATTGCCAGCCGTGCTTCTCGTAATCGGGGTTGAAGGCGCGTACCTGCGGCTTGGCCGGGTCGAAGCGTTCCAGCAGGCGCCACGACGACAGGGTGCAGCCCACCAGGTCGGAGAGCCGGCGCTGGGTGAGTTCGTCGAGGGCGATGATGCCGAAGAATTGTTCGGCGAACAGGGCTACTTGTGGCAAGGCCTGCTCGCTGACGTGCTGCGCCAGGGCCGCTTGCAGTTGATGCTGGAAGTCGGCTTTGCTGGCCGCGGTGAAGAACGCCATGGTTGTGCTCCGCTTGGCTCTGTTGTTGGGGGTTAAGCGTAGAACGCTTATCGCGCGGTGATGGATCAGGAGGAGATTCAAGGCAGTGTGACGAGTCGGAGCCGCCTGGGACCGACCAGTCATCCTCGTGGACAGATTAAGGGCGGCACCCGGTGCGACGCTTTTAGCCCTGCGACATATTCGGTCAATCTCGGACAGCCGCCTTCAGCAAGCCGACATGGATCACGGAAAAAAGACGACACGAGCACTTCGGTAGCGCCTACAGCGCGCCCACAGCGGCAGACCCGGTGCGGCCCCTAGACTCGCCACTCCCCTTTCCCACCGGAGCACCCACCATGTGCACCTGCCACGAACCGCATACCCCTGACCGCCCGGAGCGCCGGCGTTTCCTGCGCCTGGCCGGAATGACCGCCGCAGCAGTGGCCGCTGCGCCCCTGCTGAGCAACACAGCCCTGGCCGCCACCCCGGCTGCGGCCCCCACGCCCAAGCCACAGAACCAGTTGGCCCCGGACGCTGCCCTGGAACGCCTGATGCAGGGCAACCAACGCTATGTGGATGGGCTGACCCGCCGCCACGACTTCCTCACCGAACGCGAGGCCCTGGTCTCCGCACAGAACCCCTATGCCGCCGTGCTGGGCTGCGCCGACTCGCGCATCGCCCCGGAATACGCTTTCGACACCGCCCGGGGCGACCTCTTCGCCGTCCGCGTGGCCGGCAACCTGGTGACCGACGACGGCCTGGCCAGCCTGGAATACGGCGTGGCCGTGCTCGGCATCCCGCTGCTGATGGTGCTTGGCCACGAGGGCTGCGGCGCGGTGGAGGCCGGCCTCAAGATGGCTCGCGACGGCGCCAGCTACCCCGGCCATATCCAGGGCCTGGCAGCAGCCATCGCGCCGTCGGCGCAGGCGGTGCTCAAACATAAGGGCGACGTTCTGGAAAACGCCATCGCACAGAACGTGCGGGACAACCTCAAGCAGCTCATCAAGCGCTCCAGCCTGCTGCGCGACGCCATTGCCGAAGGGCGCCTGAAGGTGGTGGGCGGCATCTACCGGCTGGCCAGCGGCAAGGTCGAGCTGATCGCATGAGCCTTCGCGGGCCGGGCGAATAGCGCTCGGCCCGTCACGATTTCGCTGCGCGTCCACGCGCTCGCCTAGGCCGCAGGCCTCTGCTTGGATTAAAGTACTTCGCCTTCTCCGGGGGCCTGGCTGCCCCCGTCCAACCCGAGCGAGCCCAACGATGGAACACCGCGAAGCACTGATCGCCCTGCGCCAGTACCTGTCCACCCAGATCCTCGGTCAGGAAAAGCTCATCGACCGCCTGCTCATCGCCCTGCTCGCCGACGGCCACCTGCTGGTGGAAGGCGCGCCCGGGCTGGCCAAGACCAAGGCGATCAAGGACCTGGCCGAAGGGGTCGAAGCCGAGTTCCATCGCATCCAGTTCACCCCCGACCTGTTGCCGGCGGACATCACCGGCACCGAGATCTATCGCCCGGAAACCGGCAGCTTCGTGTTCCAGCAGGGTCCGATCTTCCACAACCTGGTGCTGGCCGACGAGATCAACCGCGCACCGGCCAAGGTGCAATCGGCGCTGCTGGAAGCCATGGCCGAGCGCCAGGTGTCCATCGGCCGCTCCACCTATGAACTGCCGCCGCTGTTTCTGGTGATGGCGACGCAGAACCCCATCGAGCAGGAAGGCACCTACCCGCTGCCCGAAGCCCAGCTCGACCGCTTCCTCATGCACGTGAAGATCGGTTTCCCCGAAGCCTCGGTGGAACGCAAGATCCTCCAGCAGGCCCGTGGCGTCGCCCTCAACGGCGAGACCCGCCCCGAGCACCAGGTCAGCCAGCAGGCGATCTTCGCCGCGCGCAAGGAAATCCTCGGCCTGTACATGGCCGACGCCGTGGAGGAGTACCTGGTGCAGCTGGTGATGGCCACGCGCACCCCGGCCAAGTTCGACAGTGAGCTGGCCGAGTGGCTGGCCTATGGCTCCAGCCCGCGCGGCTCCATCGCCCTGGACCGCTGCGCCCGCGCCCATGCGTGGATGGCCGGCCGCGACTTCGTCAGTCCCGAGGACATCCAGGCCGTGCTCTTCGACGCCCTGCGCCACCGCCTGATCCTGTCCTTCGAGGCGGAGGCCGCCGGCATCGACCAGGACCGCGTGATCCAGCGCATCCTCGACGTGGTCGCCGTCGCCTGACCCATGGACAGCCCAGCCGCCCAGACCGGCATCAAGGTCAGCCTCGCCGAGCTGATCGACATGCGCCATCGCGTCCGCGAGGTGCAGCTGTTCTCCACGCCTTCGCGACGCAGCCCCTTGATCGGCCTGCACCACTCCAAGCTGCGCGGTCGCGGCGTCGACTTCGACCAGGTGCGGGTCTACCAGCCGGGCGATGACGTGCGCACCATCGATTGGCGCGTCACCGCACGCACCCAGGAGCCGCACACCAAGCTGTTCCACGAGGAGCGTGAGCGCCCGGTGTTCATCATGGTCGAGCAGAGCCAGCGGCTGTTCTTCGGCTCCGGGCAGATGTTCAAGTCGGTGCTCGCCGCCCACGCCGCCAGCCTCATCGGCTGGGCCGCCCTGGGCCACAACGATCGCATCGGCGGCCTGGTCTTCAGCGACAACGAGCACCACGAGATCAAGCCCCGGCGCAGCAAGCAGAGCCTGCTGCAACTGCTCAACCGCCTGGTGCGCACCAACCAGGCCCTGGGCCCCCAGCAGACAACCACCCGCGAAGGCTTCAGCCTGGCCCTGCGCCGCGCCCGCGAGGTGCTACGCCCCGGCAGCCTGGTGGTGATCCTCTGCGACGAACGCACCCTGTCCGATACCTCGGAGCAGCAGCTCGCCCTGCTCGCCCGCCACACCGACCTGATCCTGCTGCCGCTGTCCGATCCGCTCGACCATGCCCTGCCCGCCGCCGGGCTGCTGCGCTTCACCGAGCTGGGCGCCAAGCTGGAACTGGACACCCACAACCCCGAGCTGCGCCAGGCCTACCGTGACCTGGGCGATGCGCGCAAGGCGCGCTGGCAACGCCTGGCCCAGCGCCTGGGGGTGCTGCTGCTGCCCCTGAGTACCCAGGCCGGCATGGTCGACCAGTTGCGTGACCACCTGCACCACCGGGGTGGCAAGCGATGAACCCGCTCGACCAGCTGGAGCCGCTGATCGCCCCCGACGCCGTGCCCTGGTGGCCGCCCGCGCCGGGCTGGTGGGTGCTTGCCGCCCTGCTGCCGCTGCTGCTCTGGGGCCTCTGGCGCCTGCGCCACCGCCTGCCCCGCCGGCAACGCGGCGAGCGCGCCGAACAACCCCTGGAGCCGATGCGCGAGGCGGCGCTCAGGGAGCTCGCGCAGCTGCGTAAACCCTATGACGGCGTACCTGCGGGCCTCTGGCTGCAGCAGCTCAACGGCCTGCTCAAGCGCCTGTGCCGCCTGCACTACCCCAACGACCAAAGCCTCACCCTCAGTGGCCGCGCCTGGCTGGCCTACCTGGACAACCGCTGCCCCGCCGCTGGCCTGACCCGCTGGATGGTGCTGGTGGAGGGCGCCTACCGCCCCGAGTGCAAACTCGACGACAAGGCCATCGAAGGCCTGACCCAGGCAGTCGACACCTGGATTCGCAAGCATGTTTGAACTCGCCTGGCCGTGGATCTTCCTGCTCGCGCCGCTGCCCTGGCTGTTGCGCGTGCTGCTGCCCCCCGCCGACAGCGGCGAGGCTGCGCTCAAGGTGAGCTTCCTCGGCGAGCTGGAAGCCCTCGCCGGCCGCCGCGCCCGGGCCAACCTGCCGGCCTGGCGCCAGCAGGCCCCCTTCGCCCTGCTCTGGCTGCTGCTGCTGTGCGCCGCCGCGCGCCCGGAATGGGTGGGCGAGCCGCAACCCCTGCCGGCCAGCGGCCGCGACCTGCTGGTGGCGGTGGATGTCTCCGGCTCCATGGACTACGCGGACATGGAGCTGGACGGCAAGCAAGTCAGCCGCCTGACCCTGGTCCAGCACCTGATGGGCGAATTCATCGACGGCCGCATCGGCGACCGCATTGGCCTGATCCTCTTCGGCAGCCAGGCCTACCTGCAGGCACCGCTGACCTTCGACCGCCAGACCGTGCACATCTGGCTCGACGAGGCGCTGATCGGCATCGCCGGCAAGAACACCGCCATCGGCGACGCCATCGGCCTGGCGGTCAAGCGCCTGCGCCAGCGCCCCGCCGATAGCCGCGTGCTGGTACTGGTCACCGATGGCGCCAACACCGGTGGCGAGATCGAACCGCTCACCGCCGCACGCCTCGCCGCCGAGGAGCAGGTGAAGATCTACACCATCGGCATCGGTGCCGACCCGGAACAGGGCGGCGTGCTCGGCATGTTCGGCCTCAACCCCGGCCTGGACCTGGACGAACCCACCCTGCGCAGCATCGCCGAGCAGACCGGCGGCCGTTATTTCCGCGCCCGCTCCAGCAAGGAGCTGGAAGAGATCGAACACGCCCTGGACCAGCTCGAACCCGTTTCGCAACTGCCCAGCCAGGCCCGCCCGGCCCTGGCGCTGTATTCCTGGCCGCTGGCCGGCGCCATGCTGTTGAGCCTGCTGCTGATCAGCCGTGAGCTCTGGCCCCACGCGCTGCAGCAACGCCCGCAGTGGCTGCGGAGGCGCCCATGAGCGAACTCTGGCCCCACTGGCTGCGCCCCTTCTGGCTGCTCCTGCTGCCGCTGCTGGCCTGGCTGATCTGGCAGCTCTGGCACCGCGAGCGCCGCAGCGGTCGCTGGCAGCAACTGCTGCCCATCGCCTTCCAGCCCTGGTTGCTGGGCGGTGGCCGGGAACGCAGCAGCCGCCTGCCATGGATCGCTTTAGGCCTGGCCTGGAGCCTGGGCCTGCTGGCACTGATCGGCCCCAGCTGGCAACGGGTGGAGCAAAGCACGCAGAAGCGCGCCGACCCGCTGGTGGTCATCCTCGAGCTGACGCCTTCGATGCTCGCGTCCGATCTGCCGCCTACGCGCCTGGAGCAGGCCAAGCGCAAGCTGCGCGACCTGCTGGATGCCCGCCGCGATGCGCAGACCGCCATCGTCGTCTACGCCGGCAGCGCCCACAGCCTGGTCCCCCTCTCCGACGACCTGATGACCACCGGCAACCTGCTGGAGGCGCTCAAGCCGTCGATCATGCCGGAGGCTGGCCAGCGCGCCGATCTCGCCGTGGAGAAAGCCCTGGCCCTGCTCAAGCAGGGTGCCCAGGGCCAGGGCCGCCTGCTGCTGATCACCAGCAGCCTGAGCGAGGCGGAGCGTGACGGCATCCGCCATGCCCTGGGCTCGAAGAGCGAGCGCCTGAGCATCCTCGGCATCGGCACCGCCGAAGGCGCGCCCATCGCCCAGGAAAACGGCGGCTTCATCAAGGACGCCCAGGGCGCCATCCTCCTGCCGCGCCTGGACGCCGCGAGCCTCAAGCGCTTCGCCAACCAGCTGGGCGGCAAGTACGCCAGCGCCCGTGTCGACGAGCGCGACCTGCGCACCCTCGGCCTGCTGGGGGGCGCCCGCACCCTGCGCGAAAGCCGCGAAACCACGCGCCTGGAAGCCTGGGCCGACCAGGGCCACTGGCTGCTGCTGCCGCTGCTGCTGATCGCCGCCTGCGCCGGGCGCCGTGGCTGGATCTTCTGCCTGCCGCTGTTCTTCGTGCTGCCCCGCCCGGCCTTGGCCTTCGAAATGGAAGACCTGTGGCTGCGCCCCGACCAACAGGGCCAGCGCCTGCTGGAGGCCCAGCAACCGGCAGAGGCCGCGCAGCATTTCCAGGACCCGCGCTGGCAGGGCTATGCGCTCTACCAGGCCGGCAAGCACGCCGAAGCCGCCGAACGCTTCGCTGGCGGTGACAGCGCCGCCGACCACTACAACCGCGGCAATGCCCTGGCCAAGGCCGGCCAGCTGGAAGCCGCGCTGGATGCCTACGAATCCGCCCTGGAGCGCGAGCCCGACCTGCAGCCGGCGCTGAACAACAAGGCCCTGGTGGAGCAGTTGCTGCAACAGCAAAAACAGCAACAGGCGCAACAGCAGCAGGACGATCAGCAGGGCCAGCAGCAACCCCAGGAACAGCCTTCTGCCGCCCAGGGTGGCGACCCGGAAAAAGGCGAGGACAAGGAGCAGCAGCAGCCTGCCGAAGGCGCCTCCACCACCCCGCCCGAAGAGAACAAGCAGCCGGGCCAACAGGCCGGCGCCGACGGCCAACCCGCCGAGCCCGGGCAGAAACCCGCCGGTGAGCAACAGCCCAGCGACGCGCCGGGCCAGGCCGAGCCCCTCGGCGACGAGCGCCGGCAGTCCCTGGAACAATGGCTGCGGCAGATTCCCGACGACCCCGCCGAACTGCTGCGCCGCAAGTTTTGGTACGAACAGCAACGCCGCCAGGAAAACCAAGAATGATGCGCCTTCTCTGCGCCCTCCTCCTCAGCCTGCTGGCCTGCACCGCCAGCGCGGCGGGCTTTACCGCCAGCGTCGACCGCGCACGCCTCAGCGAGGGCGAAACCGTGGAGCTGATCCTGGAGTCCTCCGACCCGACGCTGTTCGGCAAGCCCGACCTCAAGCCGCTGGAATCGCAGTTCGAGGTGCTGGGCACGCGCCAGATCAACCGCATCAGCACCCTGAACGGCCAGGACGATCGCGCCACGCGCTGGATCGTCACCCTGCAGCCGAAGCAGAACGGCTTCGTGGTCATCCCGCCGCTGCGCCTGGGCGAAGCCGAGACCAAGCCGATCACCCTGCACATCCAGAAAAGCGACAACGCCGCCGGCAACAGCAAGCTGGCGCCGGTGTTCATCGACGCCAGCCTGGACGAGGAAAGCGTCTACGTGCAGGCGCAGACCATCCTCACCCTGCGCATCTATCACTCGGTCTCGCTGTATGACGACAGCAGCCTGACGCCGCTGCAGATGGCCGACGCGCGGGTCGAGCAACTGGGCGAGCCGCGCACCTACGAGAAAGAAATCAATGGCGTGCGCCACGGTGTGATCGAGCTGCGCTACGCGATCTTCCCGCAGAAGAGCGGCCAGTTGAGCATCCCCGCCCAGGTGTTCAGCGCCACCCTGGTGGAGCGCTCGGGGCAGGACGACTACCAGCCCTTCGGCCCGCGTCCCGGGCGCCTGACCCGGGTCAGCTCGCCGCAGATCCCGCTGGTGGTGAAAGCCAAGCCCGCCGACTACCCAGCCAACGCGCCCTGGCTGCCAGCGCGCAACCTGACCCTGGCCGAAGCCTGGAGCCCGGAGCCGGACAAGGCCCAGGTGGGTGACTCGCTGACCCGCAGCCTGATGGTCAAGGTCGAAGGCCTGGCCAGCGCCCAGTTGCCCGCCCTGCCCGCCACCAATGTGACCAACCTGCGTCGCTACCCCGACCAGCCGCAACTGGCCAACCAGTCCAGCGAGCGCGGCCTGCTCGGCAGCCGCGAAGAGCGCGAGGCGCTGGTGCCGACCGCCGCCGGCCGCATCGAGCTGCCACCGGTGGAAGTGGTGTGGTGGAACACCCGCGAGGATCACCTGGAGCGCAGCCAGCTACCGGGCCGCACCCTGGAAGTCGCCGCCAATCCCACGCTGGAGCCGGAAGCGCCCGTGGAAAGCAGCAATGGCAACCCGCATGCCGTGGAAGGCCCGCCGCTCTGGCCGTGGAAGCTCGCCACCCTGCTGCTGGCGCTGACCACTCTGCTGGGCTTCGGCCTCTGGTGGCACGCCCGCCGCCAGCCGGCGATCCTGCCCACCGCGCAGACCGGCCCGAGCCCGCGCACCCTGCTGGACGACCTCAAGCGCGCCTGCCAAGCCAACGATCCCCACGCCACGCGCCAGGCCCTGGATGCCTGGGCCCGCCAGCAGCCGGAGACCCTGGCCGACATGGCCGCGCGCTTCGTGCCGCTGTCCGACGCCATGGACGGGCTCAACGGCGCCCTCTACAGCGAAAGCGGTCAGCACTGGCAGGGTGAGGAGCTGTGGAAAGCCATCCGCGCCCTGCCCACGCCGCAGGTGCAGCAACAGGCCGCTGGCGAGAGCGGGTTGCCGCCGCTCTATCCGCGCTGATCCGCTCCCAACCCAAACCTGGAGTGCCACTTCGTAGCCCGTGCTTCAGCGCGGGGAAAGCGTAGCCGGTGAAGTCCGGGCTACATCGCTGTAGGGCGGGTGAAACCCGCCGGAGCATCGTGCCGGGCCTGTCGGGTTGCACCCGACCTACCTAAAACCTGTGACCGCCTCATAGCCCGTGCTCTAGCGCGGAGAAGGTGTGGGCGGTGCTCCCGGGCTACGGGTGAGGTTGTGCTCGCTGTAGGGCCGGTGGAACCCGCGTGTTGGGACGACCCCTTTCGGATTTCACCCGCCCCCAATGGAGCGGCAACCCTTTGGGTTGCTGGGCGACTGAAGTCGCCCCTACAGGCTCGCCCCTACAGGGTTGTACGCGTGGTTTGCGGGTAGTCGATCGCCCATAAAAAAACCGCGGCCTGGGCCGCGGTTCTTTCATTGCCTTGAGGCTTAGTGGGCCAGCAGCGAACCGCCGGTCTTGCCCGCCAGCTTCTCGGGACGGATCAGGAAGCGTGCCAGGGCAGGCAGCAGCCAGAGCGCACCGAACATGTTGACGATGAACATGAAGGTCAGCATCAGGCCCATGTCGGCCTGGAACTTGATCGCCGAGAACATCCAGGTCGCCACGCCGATGGCCAGGCACAGGCCGGTGAAGAGCACGGCCTTGCCGGTGGACTTCAGCGTCTGGTAATAGGCCTCTTGCAGCGGCAGGCCGGCACGCAGGAAGCTTTCCAGGCGGCTGTAGATGTAGATGCCGTAGTCGACACCGATACCCACGCCCAGTGCCACCACCGGCAGGGTCGCCACCTTCACGCCGATGCCGAGGAAGGCCATCAGCGCGTTACCCAGCACCGAGGTGAGGATCAGCGGCAGCACGATGCAGATGGTCGCGGCGACGGAGCGGAAGGTGATCAGGCACATCACCGCCACGCAGATGTACACCAGGATCAGGATGGTCAGCTCGGACTGGGCGATCACCTCGTTGGTGGCCGCTTCGATGCCGGCGTTACCGGCGGCGAGCATGAACTCCAGCCCTTCCTTGTTGTGGTCCTTGGCGAAGCCTTCCACCGCCTTGACCGCGCGTTGCAGGGTCTCGGCCTTGTGGTCGTTGAGGAACACCAGCACCGGCGCCAGGGAGCAGTCGGTGTTGTACAGGCCATCGGCACGGCTGATGGAGTTGTTCAGCACGTCCTGGTTGCGCGACAGGGTTTCCCACTTCAGGTTGCCTTCGTTCATCCCTTTGATCACCTGCTTGGAAACGGTGACCATCGAAATGGCGGATTGCACGCCCTGGGTGTTCTCCATCGTCCACATCAGCTCGTCGATCGGCGCCAGCGCTTCGTGCGTGGAGCAGCCTTCCGGCTTGGTCTTGACCATCACCACGAGCACGTCGGAGCTGGTCGAGTAGTTGCTGATGATGAAGTTGTTGTCCTTGTTGTAGCGCGAGTCAGGACGCAGTTCCGGCGCGCCCTGGTCGAGGTCGCCGATCTTCAGGTTCTGGCCGTACCAGAGGCCGCCACCGAAGGCGACCAGGGCGATGACCACCGAGATCGGGGCCACCACCGGATGGGCGAAGTTGGACAGCAGGCGCCAGAACGGGTGTTCACGGGTCGCGTCCTTCTTGCTGCGCTCGATGGCCTTCTTGCTGATGCCGACATAGGAGATGGCGACCGGCAGCAGGATGAGGTTGGTGAACACGATCACCGCCACACCGATGGAGGCGCCGATGGCCAGCTCGCGGATCACGCCGATGTCGATGATCAGCAGGGTGATGAAGCCCACGGCGTCGGCCAGGATGGCGATCATGCCCGGCAGGAACAGCTGGCGGAAGGTACGCCGCGCAGCGGTCAAGGCGTTGTCCGCATCACTGGATTGCAGGGCGATACCGTTGATCTTCTGCACCCCGTGGGAGATGCCGATGGCGAAGATCAGGAACGGCACCAGCATCGAGTAGGGGTCGAGACCGAAGCCTACCGAGTGCATCAGGCCCAGCTGCCAGATCACCGCCACCAGGGTGGTGGAGAGCACGGCGATGGTGCTGCGGATACACCAGGTGAACCAGTACAGCAGCACCAGGGTGGTGAGGAAGGCGATACCGAAGAAGGCCACGACCATGATCAGGCCGTCGATCAGGTCACCGACCTTCTTGGCGAAACCGACGATGTGCACCTGCACATTGGGGTTCTGGGCCTGGTACTTGTCGCGGATCTTGGCTTCCAGCTCATGGGAGAACTGGCGGTAGTCGAGCTTCAGCAGCTTGCCCTGGTCGTTCGGGTCCGGGTAGGACTCGAGCAGCGGCACGTCGACGATGCTGGATTTGAAGTTGTTGGCCACCAGGCGGCCGATCTGGCCCGACTTGAGCACGTTGTTGCGCAGCTCGTCGAGGCTGTCGTCGGAACCGTCGTAGGTCTGCGGGATCACCTCGCCACCGGCGAAGCCTTCCTCGGTGACCTCGGTCCAGCGCACGCTGGGGCTCCACAGGGACTTCAGGCCGGAACGGTCGACGCCGGGAATGTAGAACACCTCGTCGTGGATCTGACGCAGGGTGTCCATGTATTCCTTGCTGAAGATGTCCCCGTCCTTGGCTTCCACCGAGATACGCACGGTGTTGCCCAGGTTCGCCAGGTCGTTGCGGTGCTCCATCATCTTCTGGATGAAGGGGTGGTGCAGCGGGATCATCTTCTCGAAGCTGGTGGACGGGCGCACCTGGGTGGCCTGCCAGAAGAGGAAGATGCTGACCAGCAGGCAGATGACGATCACGGCCGGCCGGTTGTTGAAGATCAGGCGTTCCAGGAAGGTCGCCTTGTCCTGGTGATGGTTACTCATCGAAACTCCCCCGGCTTGTTATTGTTGGCCCAGCTCGGCGCCAGTCGGCGAGGCGACGCGCGCTCCGCCCTGTCCCACCAGGATCAGGTTGCCTTTGGTATCTGCGGTGGCGCTGGCCAGCGACAGGCGATCGGAACGGTTGACCACGCTGAAGGTGCGACCGGCATCGGTGCTCTTCAGGACGCTGCCACCATGGCCGACCACCAGCAGGGTGCCGTCATCGAGCAGGGTGCCGCCGGAAAGACCGAACTCCAGGGTGCCGCCACGGGCGTTCTTCAGTTCGATGGTTTCCCAGTTCTTGCCGAAGTCGGCGGAACGGAACAGGTGGCCGCGCAGGCCATAGGCGACGACCACGCCCGGCTCGTTGGTGCCGGTGGCGCCGAACAGGGAACCCTCGTAGGGGCCCTCGAGGCGCTCCCAGGTCTGGCCCCAGTCGGGCGAGCGGAACATGCTGCCCATTTCGCCGACGATGAACAGACCGGAGTCCTTCACCGCGGTGATGGCGTTGATGTGGTACTGGTCTTCGTTGTCCAGACGGTCGCTGACGTCTTCCCAGTTCTTGCCACCGTCTTCGGTGGCCAGCAGGGCGCCGTAGGAGCCGACGGCGAAACCGGTGTTGGCGTCCTTGAACCAGACATCGAGAAGAGGAGCCTCACGCTCCAGGTCTTCGAACTGCTGGGTCCAGGTGGCGCCACCGTCTTCGCTGGCGAGGATCTGCGCGTCGTGGCCGACGGCCCAGCCCTTCTTGTCGTCGACGAAATAGACGGCGGTCAGCATCTGCCGGGTCGGCACCTTGGCCTGGGTCCAGCTTTTGCCGTCGTCGTCGGAGTAAAGGATGTGGCCACGGTCACCGACGGCGACCAGGCGTTTGCCCGCATGGGCGATATCCAGCAGCAGGCTGCTCGCCGCCTTGGGCGATTCGATGGAGAACACGGGTGCTGATTCGGCGGCTTGCGCGAGAGGCGCGGCACCGAGAGTCAGGACGGAGAGCACACTGAACAGCGAGAGCGCTTTGGCCAGCGGCGAGTGGAAGCGGAACGCCGGTTGCGCCAGGGACTGCACGTCATGACCGGACTGGGTGCGCCGCAGGACGGGCTCACTCATACACCTTTCCCCCTTATTGTTATAGGTGGACCTTGCCTTTTGGCAGGCCGCCTATGCTATCCAGCTTTGGAAAGCCCTGACAATCGGCTGGACGTTATGTTTTGTTAAGGCAAACCCGCGTGATTGAGGCCTTATCAGAACCCCTGATAGCAAAAAGGCCGCTACCTGGGTAGCGGCCTTTCGATCACGCTGCGAATCCCTTATCGGGTACCGCGGCGACGCAGTGCCGAAGGCTTGAAGTAACCGTCGTCCGGGATGGCCTGGGTGAAGTCGATGGTGGTCGGCTCTTCGTTGTCCAGGTTCTGCACGTGGTAGCGACGGGCCTGAAGGTCATGGAAAACGTCCAGCGCGGACCAGGTGGTCGGCAGGTCGTAGTAGTTCTTCAGGTAGGCCATCGATACGCGCCACAGCTCGCCACGACCGTCGTACTGGTCGACCACGGCAGCTTGCCAGCTGTCCTCGTCGAGGAACAGGGTGCGCTTGGAGTAGATGTGGCGGGCGCCGGACTTCAGCGTGCCCTCGACGACCCACACGCGGTGCAGTTCGTTGCGGGTCACGGCCGGGTTCAGGTGGCCGGGCTGCAGCAGGTCCTTGTACTTAACTTCAGGGCTGGAGACCTTGTAGTTGTTGTACGGGATGTAGATTTCCTTCTTGCCCACCAGTTTCCAGTCGTAGCGATCCGGAGCACCGTTGAACATGTCGGTGTCGTCGGCGGTACGCAGGCCGTCGGCGGCTGCGATCGGGGTGTCGTAGGCCAGGTTAGGCGCACGGCGAACGCGGCGCTGGCCGGCGTTGTAGCCCCAGGCCTGACGCGGCTCCTTCACCTGGTCCAGGGTCTCGTGTACCAGTACCGCACCACCGGCCAGGCGTGCCGGGCTCTTGGTGAAGGACAGGTAGTAGAACAGGATGTTGTTCAGGTCGGCGTACGAACCTTTCGGGTTGTAGTACTTGAACAGGGCTTCCTGCTGCGAGGTGACCAGGGAGTAGTCGCCGTTACGCTGCACGGCCACTTCGGAGGCGCGACGCACGATGTAGGAACCGCGGTAGCGAACGATGTGGTTCCACAGCGCCTCGACACCGTTCTGCGGGATCGGGAACGGGATGCCGCCGTAGGCGTCGGCGAAACCGTTGCCGCCATCCAGCAGCTTGGCGGTGGTGGCGTTCTTGACGGTGTTGTCATACACCCACTGCGGCGCCGAACCGGAACGACGGGTCGGGTAGATCGGCATCTGGAAGGTGGTCGGGTAGGCGTTGAACAGGGCGATCTGACCGGGGGTCAGGTTGGCCTTGTACTGGTCCAGGTTGGCCTTGGTGATGGTGAACAGCGGCTTGTCTTCCGGGAACGGATCGACATGGTGCTGGCCTGCCTTGTAACCGGCCGGGGCCTGGGTGATGCCACCGGTCCAGGCCGGAATGGTGCCGGCAGCGTTGCCGGCCTTCTCGGCACCGAAGGGGGTCAGGCTAGTGCCCAGCTTGGCGGCTTCCTGAGCCGACACCGCGGCCAGTGCGCTACCGGCGGACAGTGCGAACGCGACTGCCGCGCCAACCAGCGAAAGCTTTTTCAGCATGTTGGTTCTCCGTGAGGGTTCAGCGGCGGGCACCCGCAGGTGCCCGCATTCTTTCTAGTTAGAAGGAGTACTTGACGTTGACGCCGATATTGTCGCGATCGCGGCTGGAGTTGTTCTGGCCGCCACCGAAGAATTCGGTGTACTGGATCTCGCCTTCCAGGCTGTTCAGGTAGCTTGCCTTCATACCGACGGTGTAGGCCTTGCGACCTTCGATGAAGTTACCGGTCTGGTAGGAGTTGCCTTCGAAGTCATCTTTGTACACGACGAACGGGGATACGTTCACGCCGGCATACACATCGTTCCAGGTACCAGACAGAACGAGGGTATAGCCATAGGCGTTTTTGTTGACCTGATCATCACGATCACCGCCGGAGACGTAGGAGTTGTTGCCACGGCCGGAGTAGTAGCGGGTGGTTCCGTTGAACGCGGTGTACTTGAGACTGCTACCACGCAGGTGCTCGGACGCCAGTTCGGCAACACCGATCAGCGAGTCGAAGGACATGGCCGGGCCAAAGTTGTAGATAGTGCCCAACGAGGTGTTATAGGCCTCTACACGCTCGTAGTTGTGGATCTCGTTGCCCAGACGAACGTTCTGACCGCCAATGTTTACAGTGCTGCCGCCAGCCAGTTGCGGAGCTTGGAGGAGCAGGTCCCCCAGCAGGTCGTTGGTGGTGGCAACGCCGATCGGCAGGTTCGGGCGATAGGACAGCTCACCGAATACGGAGGCGTCACCGACGGTGGTGTTGAAACTGAAGCCATACATGCGGATGTCTTCGACATACTCACGCTGAGCTTCAACTTGGTTGGCCACATCCAGAGTTGCGATACCGCCCGCAGCAGTGGTAGCCGCGGTGGTAAGTGCGTTCGAATAGGCAGCCGCCAGCGCAGGGTTCAACGCGGGGTTGGCGATGACGGCCTGCAGGGTAGCGAGCGGTACGCCAGCCTGCGCAGCGACCGCCTGCTGGACTTGCGGGGCGACCTGGCCAGCAGCCAGGTTGGCGATCTGGGTCAAGTTCAGGCCGGCATAGTCACCGAGGTTAGCGGCGATGGTGGGCTCTTTGGCGTGGTAATTGACGAAGTAGAAACCGAACTCCGTAGAGTTGAGCTCTTCGGCGATATAGCGGAAGGCTACGCCGAACTGCCCGTCGTTCTTGGCATTGATGTCCTTGCCGATGGACGCGACCTTGATAACGCCGTTGGAGTCGACAGTGCGGCCGCCTTGCAGGCCACCAACACCCAGAGCACTCAGACCGCTGTAGAGCGCACCGACGGGGAGCAGTGCACGCTGGGTCGAATAGGCCGTATTGCCGCCATCAGCGAACAGGTCCGTCTCGGAGAAATAGGTACCCGCCGGGTCGATGGCGGACTCCTTGAAGTTGGACTGGTAGAAGGTTTCCATCGACAGGTTGTCGGTGAGGCCGATGTTGAAACTCAGGGCTTCGACCGGTACCAGTACTTCCTTCAACTCAGAGCCCGGCAGGCGGAACTGGGCGGCGTTGACCGGGTTGGTGGTGTTGATGCCACCCCGGTAGAAGATGCCCTCACCCCAGTTGAATACCTGCTTGCCGATACGACCGGTAACCGGCATGTCGGCAACTTCCCAGTTGCCATAGAGATAAGCGTCGAGGATCTGCGCGTCACGGCCGGCCTTGTGGCGGGTTTCGTAGGTGAAGCTGTCGTCCTTCGGATAGTTCTGGCTGGGCTGGACCGGGTTGTTGTTGCCAAGATAGTCGTTGCGCTTGTCCATGATCTGGGTGTCATAGAAAGCGGTGCCGCGGACGAACAGACCGTAGTTCTTGTAGGTCGCTTCCAGGTCGGAAGTGATCTTGTACACCTCGGAAACCAGGCCGGTGTCGAAGTTGCGGTTGCCGTCGTTGGTGTTGATGTCGTTGTTGGTCTTGTCCTGGCCCTGGACGCGCCACAGTTGACCGTAGGAGACGGTGGTGTCGATGGAACCGCTGATCTCATCGTCGGCGAAGCTGAATTCGACCGCCTGGGCCTGGACGGCGCACATCAGGGGCAGGAGACCGGCGAGGGCGAAACCGGCCTTGGCCGGCGCGAAGCGCAACAGGGGCTTGCGGGACTTGAGTTCCATCGAGACTTTACTCCGTGGACAGATCATTCATTTGTTATTACGGCCCCGTCTGGCAGGGACGCTGTTCAGCCGCTCGAGCGACCTTGTTAGTGGCGTGGGGCTGGCCCCAACGCGTCTGAACCGCGCCCTCCAGCGATTGCTCGCATTGAAAGGGCCTGGAACGGCGTCGAGACCTGCAACCATGGTGCCAAGTGCACATTTCCGGGGCGTTATATTTTTCTGAACGAAGGGCCAGATAATTTTCAAACGAGTGACTGATCATCCACTGATCAAAACCGACGAATCGGCCGATTTTGTCCTACAAGCTGGCTCGATTTGTCACTCAAAACCACACCTATAGCGCTTGCGCGCTCATACCTCGATCACCCCGTCAAGCAGGAAATGCCACGGAACAGGCCATTTACGCCTCAACGTTCGAGGGGATATTCCTTTGAGTAACAAAAAAGTGTTACCGGCAGATTGCCAGTAACACTTGTTGACGCCAGGGAAACGGCAGCGGAACCACGAGCGTGGTTCCGGGAGGGGTCAGGCCAGGCTCTTGCTCAGCACTTCGTAGACATCGCTGGACAGTTCGCCGGAGGCGAGGATGCGTTCCAGCTCGGCGCGCATCAGCTTTTGCCGCGCCTCGTCGTACTTGCGCCAGCGGGTCAGCGGCGCCAGCTGGCGCGAGGCGATCTGCGGGTTCAGCGCGTTGAGGGTGATGACGTGGTCGGCGAGGAAGCGATAGCCGGCACCATCGGCCCGGTGGAAGTTCACCAGGTTCTGGTTGGCGAAGGCACCGATCAGCGCACGCACCTTGTTGGGGTTCTTCAGGGTGAAGGCCTTGTGGCCCATCAGCGCCTGCACCCGCTCCAGGCCGCCTGGCAGGGTGCTGCCGGCCTGGACGCTGAACCACTGGTCCATCACCAGCGGGTTGTCCTTGAAGTGCTCGGCGAAGCCCGCCAAAGCCTTGGCCTTCTCCGCCTCGAAGCCGGAGTTGACCAGTACCGAGAGCGCGGTGAGGCGCTCGGTCATGTTGTCGCAGGCTTCGAACTGCTCCAGGCAGGCGTCGAGGATCTCGACCTTGCCGCTGAGCATCAGGTAGGACAGCGCGATGTTCTGCAGGGTGCGCCGGGCGAAATGCTCGGCGGAGGCGACATAGGGCGTCTCCCGCGAGAGGGCGCGATTGGCCTGGTAGCGCGCCAGCAGTTGCGGGAACAGCGCGTCACTGATCGAACGACGGGTGAACTCGCGGGCGGCGTGGATGGCGTCGACATCCGCCACCTCGCTGATCTCGGTCAGGTACGCCTCGCTGGGCAGCGAGAGCATCTCGGCGACCATCGCCTGGTCCAGCGACTCATCCTCCAGCAGGGTGCGGAAGGCATGCAGCAGGCGGGTGTCCAGCGCCAGGGCCTCGCCACGCTGGTGCTGGCCGATCAGCTCCTGCAGCACCTGCACGGAGAGCTGCTGGCCCGCGTCCCAGCGGTTGAAACCGTCGCTGTCGTGCTGCATGAGGAACATCAGCTGATCGCGGCCATAGGGGAAGCTCAGCTTCACCGGGGCGGACAGCCCGCGCAGCAGCGAGGGCAGCGGCTTCTCGGCGATATCGACGAAGGTGAAGGTCTGCTCGGCCTCGGTCACCGAGAGCACCCGGTTGCCGCCCTGGGCCTTGTCTTCGCCGGCGAGGCGCAGCGGCAGGTCGTTGCCCGCAGCGTCCAGCAGGCCCAGCTCGACGGGGATGACGAAGGGCAGCTTCTCGGCCTGGCCAGGGGTGGCAGGGCAGCTCTGGCGGAAGGTCAGGCTGTAGGTCTTGGCGGCGGCGTCGAAGGCTTCCTCGACGGCGAGGCGCGGGGTGCCGGCCTGGCTGTACCAGCGCTTGAACTGGGTGAGGTCGACGCCGTTGGCGTCCTCCATGGCCTTGATGAAGTCATCGCAGGTCACGGCCTGGCCGTCGTGACGCTCGAAGTACAGATCGGAGCCCTTGCGGAAGCCTGCGGCGCCCAGCAGGGTGTGGATCATGCGCACCACTTCCGAACCCTTCTCGTAGACGGTCAGGGTGTAGAAGTTGGAGATCTCGATGAACGAATCCGGGCGCACCGGGTGGGCCATGGGGCCGGCGTCCTCGGCGAACTGGTGGGTGCGCAGGAAGGCCACGTCCTCGACGCGCTTGACCGTGCGCGAGTTCATGTCGGCGGAGAACTCCGCGTCGCGGAACACGGTGAAACCTTCCTTCAGCGACAGCTGGAACCAGTCGCGACAGGTGACGCGGTTGCCCGACCAGTTGTGGAAGTACTCGTGGGCCACTACGGCCTCGACCCGCTGGTGGGCGGCGTCGGTGGCGGTTTCCGCCCTGGCCAGCACGCAGCTGGAATTGAAGATGTTGAGCCCCTTGTTCTCCATGGCGCCCATGTTGAAGTCGTTGACCGCGACGATCATGAAGATGTCCAGGTCGTACTCGCGGCCGTAGACCTCCTCGTCCCAGCGCATGGACTTCTTCAGGCTGTCCATGGCGTGCTGCACCTTGTCGATGTTCTCCGGCTCGACATAGATGCGCAGGGTCACGTCACGCTGGCTCATGGTGGTGAAGACGTCCTCCACGCACCAGAGGTCGCCCGCCACCAGGGCGAACAGGTAGGCCGGCTTCTTGAACGGGTCTTCCCAGGTCGCCCAGTGGCGACCGCCCTCCTCCGCTCCGCTGGCCACCGGGTTGCCGTTGGACAGCAACACCGGGTAGCGATGCTGTTCGGCGCTCAGGGTGGTGGTGAACGTGCTCATCACGTCCGGGCGGTCGAGGTAGTAGGTGATCTTGCGGAAGCCTTCGGCTTCGCACTGGGTGCAGAACATGCTGCCGGACTTGTACAGGCCTTCCAGCGCGGTGTTGCTCTCGGGGTGGATGCGCACCGTGCTGTCGAGGGTGAAGGCGTCGGCGACGGGCTGCAGGGTCAGGTGGCTGTCGGTCAGCTGGTAGTCGGCGGCGCCGAGCTCACGGTCGTCCATGGACAGCGCCAGCAGCTCCAGCTGCTGGCCGTCCAGCACCAGCGCGGGCAGGCTGCCGTTGGCGCGCTCCGGGTTGCGGCGCATCACCAGCTGGGCGTGGACCAGGGTGTGGTCCTCGTGCAGCTCGAAGGTCAGGGTGGTCTCGTCGATCAGGTAATCCGGCGCCTGATAGTCCTTGAGGTGGATGACTTTCGGTTGTTCGGTTCGCATGCTTGCCTCTCCGAGGCAGCCCGGGCGCCATGCCCCGGCTGCGGTGTGTGACCCTGCCGGGCGGGGCGGTGCAGCCTTACGGCTCGCTGCTCGCCACCACCTGGTAGGCCGTGAACTTGCGGATGTTGATGACCCCGGTGTCGAGGATCAGGTACTGGCCCTTGATACCGCGCAGGGTACCCTCCACCACCGGCGTCTTGTCCAGATCGAGGCTCACCACCTTGGTCGGGTAGGCCTCGACGGGGTAGCTGATCTCCAGCGGCTCGATGTCCTCGATCTTCTGCACCGCCTGCAGGCCGAAGCGCTGCTGCAGCGCCTGGATGCCGGCGTCGCAGGCCTCGAAGATGGCCTCGCGCACGGCGGGCAGGTCCAACGCCTCGGCCTCGCCCTTGAGCAAGGCGCGCCAGTTGGTGCGATCGGCCACCTGGCTGCGCAGCAGGTCTTCCACCAGGCCGGACTGCTGGCGGGTGGCGACGCGCATGATCGGCAAGGCCTGGCGCGCACCCTGGTCGATCCAGCGGGTCGGCACCTGGGTGGCGCGGGTGATCCCCACCTTGATGCCCGACGAGTTGGCCAGGTAGACCACGTGGTCGGTCATGCAGAACGACTCGCCCCACGCCGGCTCGCGGCAGGTGCCGGCGTCGTAGTGGCAGCGCTCCGGGCTCATGATGCAGCTGTCGCACTGCGCCAGCTTGGTGAAGCAGGGGTAGCAATAGCCCTGGGCGAAGCTCTTCTTGGTCTTGCGCCCGCAATGGGAGCAATGGATGGCGCCGAGGAATTCCAGGCGGATGCGCCGGCCCAGCAGCGGGTTGACCGCCACCTGTTCATCGCCCAGGCGGAAGGCGTACTGCACGACCGGGGACCCCAGTTGCGCCGACATCTTGCTCAGCGCACCGCGCCCCAGTTCCTGCATGGTGGACTCGCTCATCAGTGGATCGAGTCGGATTTGAACAGGATGTTCTCGATCTTCTCGGACTTGGAGCCGCACTCCTGCGGGCCCATGTAGCCGGTGCGCTCTTCCTCCGGCAGGTTCTTCAGCTCCCAGGCGATGACCGCCTGCAGGCTGAGCTCCTTCTGCTCCTGGGTCAGCTTGCGGCCGTCGGACCACTTGCCGATCTCCACGGCGAGCTTGAGGCTCTGGTAGACATCCTCGGTGATGTTGCTGATCAGCTTGGCGAAATCGGACACGGCGGTTTCCTGAAGGGCGGCGAAAACGAGCGCACATTCTAGCGACACTGCCGGTGTTGCGCATCGACGCCGGTCAGAGCGCCAACACCTAAAGAAGGGACTCGTACAAAAAGTCGCCGAGCGAAGGTCAGGCAAGGCGAAATTGGCCGAAGAAGCGCAGTTTACGTGCTGTAAATGAGCATTCTGAGGGCAATTTCAACGCCGCATCACCGAGCGCAGGCACTTTTTGTGCGAGTCCTAGAAGTCGCGTGACAGCTTCACCTGCTCCAGTTCCTTCTCCAGCGAGCGGCGGAAGATCTGCGGCCCGGCGAAGCTGTAGACCACGAAGCCCAGCCAGGCCCATTCGATGGCCTGGGCCAGCGTCTCGTGGCCATGCTGGTTGCTGGCGATCACCACCACCCGGTAGAGCACGAACATGCCCAGCAGCACGATGATCGAGCGGGTCGGCCCCAGCTCGGACATCCACGAGTTGTAGCGCCACCAGAGCCCCATGAAGGGGTTGCTGCGCGCCTTGACGGCGGACATCAGGTAGAGCGCGGCAACGTCGTTGGCGTTCTCGCGCAGGGCCCAGATCGCATGCTCGCGCGCGCCTTGCAGGTCACCCCGACGCAGCAGCAGGTGGCCCATGGTGACGATGGCGCCAGGGTGGTCGGCGCGCAGTTGCAGCGCCTCGCGGGCGTAGCGCTCCGCCGGTTCCACCTCGCCACGCAGGCGATGGTAGTGGGCCAGGGCGGCCAGGCAGTCAGGGTTGTCCGGCGCCAGCTCCAGGGCCCGCTGCAGGCTCGGCAACTGCTGGGCGCGACGGCCCATCAGGTCGGCGAGTTCGGCGCGGGCCAGGTGGTAGCCGGCTTCCTGGGGGTTCATCTCCAGCACCTGGTCCAGGTGCTTCTCGGCCAGCTTGAAGCGCCGCCGCGCCATGGCCACGCGGGCCGCGACGTAATGGGCGAATTCCAGTTGCGGGTCGGCCGCCAGGGCCAGCCCGGCTTCGCGCTCGGCGGCGTAGGCGCGGCGCATCAGCAGCAGGCACAGGGCGAGCAACGCATGGGCCTCGGCGTGTTCCGGGTCATCGCTGAGCAGTTGTCGCAGGCTGTTGATCGCACCCTCGGCATGGCCACTTTGCAGGCGCTGATAAGCCAGGTGCAGCAGGTTGGTTTCATTCATCAGCTGAGCACCAGGAACCAGAGGGTGAAGGGCAGCAGGTTGAGCACCAGCCCACGCAGGAAGAAGGCACCCAGCAGGACCACCGGCAGGCCGAAGCGATTGAGCACGCCGCCGTAGTACTGGTAGAGCTCGATGGTGGAGGCCTGCATGACGAACAGCGCGTAACCGATGGCCAGCTTCCACACCACCAGCACCAGCATCGCGTACTGCAGGCTGCCCTTGTCGAGGATGCCGCCCTGCCACAGGTAGAGCAGGCCGAAGGCCAGGCCCAGGCTGCCCAGCAGGCCGATGGCGGCCAGTGCCGCCTCACGGACGCGTGTCGGGCTGCCCACGGCCATGCCGTTGAGCACGAACCAGGGCAGGCCCAGCCAGGCACCGCCCAGCATCAGGCCCAGCAGCGGCCACAGCGGCTCCACCGCCAGGCGCGCCAGGGCGCCGGGGCGGGGTTCGTCATCCAGCCGATAGAGGTTGCGGTTGTCCATCAGCGCCCCTTGCCGTGCTTGTCGAGGAAGGCCAGCACCTCGTCGTACTGGCCGCCCTCGTTGGAGTAGCGCGCGTAGTTGCGCGCGGTGGTCAGCCATTCCAGGGTGGTGGCGCGCACCTCCTTGAGGGCCGCCTTGAGGTGGCGGTCGGTCACCGGCTGCTCGCGGCCTTCGGCAATGGACTCCTCGATGGCCTCATCCACCGCCGTCTCCACCAGCTCGCGCAGGTCGGCACCGGAGAAGCCCGAGGTGCTGCGGGCGAGGAACTCGTAGTCGATCTCCCCTTCGCTGGGTCGATCAGCCATCAGCATGCGCAGCAGGCTGGCACGCGCGGGGCGGTCCGGCGGCGGCACGAACAGCACCCGGTCGAAACGACCGGGACGGCGGAAGGCGGCATCCACCGACCAGGGCACGTTGGTGGCGGCGAGGATCAGCACACCGTGGTTGGACTGGGCGAAGCCGTCCATCTCGGTGAGAAACTGGCTCACCAGCTTGGACGAGGTGGCTTCGCGGGTGTTGGTGCGGCGCCCGCCCAGGGCCTCCACCTCATCGAAGAACAGCACCGCCGGCGCCTTGGCCCGGGCTTCCTCGAACAGGGCGTGGAGCTTGCGCTCGGACTCGCCGATGTACATGTCCAGAACGTCGGAAATGGCGACGTTGAGGAAGGTGGCCTTGCACTCCCCCGCCGTGGCGCGGGCCAGCATGGTCTTGCCGCAGCCCGGCGGACCGTAGAGCAGGATGCCGCCGCCGACGCGCTTGCGGAAGCGCTGGAACAGCCCCGGCTTCTGGTACGGCAGGATGATCTTCTTGTGGATGGTCTTCTTCAGCTCGTCGAGGCCGCCGACATCGTCGAAGGTCAGGGTCTCGGCGTTCGGCGTCAGCAGGCGGGTGGTCTCGGCCTTGTCGGTGTCGTCGTTGGAGATGACCCGCAGGCGCGGGCGCCCCTCGCCGCCACGGAAGTCCACCACCGAGGCACTGAGGCGGCGCTGCAGGGCGACGTCCTCCAGCGCCGGGCTGGCCTCGACGGCGGCGCGGTACTCGCGCAGGCCTTCCTCGCGACGCTCCAGGTCGGCCAGGGCACGGGCGCGCAGCAGGCGCTCGGCCGGCTCGTCACCGCCCAGCAGGGCCAATGCCCGCTCGGCCTCACCGGCCCCCAGGCACAGGCGCGCAGCTTGCTGGCGCAGCGACGTGGCATCGAGCCGTGCGGCGAGCCCCTCGGGCAGGAAGGCCAGGCCCCGGACGCATTCGTTGCGCTCGATCCAGGCCGGCAGCAGCAGCCCCAGCAGTGCGTCGTTGTCGGGCGAGGCGGACAGCGCCGCCTCCAGTTGAACCAGTGTCGCGTCATCCATAGTGCGCGAGGACTCCATTGAACGATTCAGGGCGGGCGCCGCTCAATGCGGCGCTTCCGGGCGCTCCACCTCGACCCAGACGAACTTGTCCGGGTCCAGCCGGGTTTCGGCATCCAGCCGGTAGGCCACCAGCTTGCCGTACATCACCGCGCTGTAGTCGAGGCAGGCGAGGTTGGGGCGGATCGGCGCCGGGCGGCCCCGGCGCCAGTAATGGCCGACGAACAGCAGCGGCTCGTCGGCGCCGTAGTTGAGCAGCGCGGATTTCTGCGCCGCCGAGAGCGGTTGGCGGGCCACCTGCTCGGGCAACGCATCGGGCTGGAAGACCACATCGCCGTAGGTCTGCGGGTCTTCCTCCCAGAACTTGGTGCGGAACACCGAGCGGGTGAAGCCGTCGCTGCCGGTCAGGGTCATGCCGCTGGGCAAGGGCATGTCGGTGCCGCGCAGCAGCCGATTGAACACGCGGAAGGCGAAGCTGCCGCGCTCGGCGGCGGCCTTGATGAAGGCTTCGTCGACCCGACCATCGGGGTGCAGGGCGCGCAGCGGCTCGATCAGCTCGTTGTCCCAGCAGGCGTGAACCATGCGGAAGTGACCGCCATCGATGAACAGCGGCAACTCCTGGAACCAGCCGAGGAAGTCACGCCAGTCGCCCGGGTGGCCTTCGAACTGTTCCAGGGTCTCCTTGAGCAAGCGTGCGTGGCGCGGCGTGTGCTCATGGACGAACTGGCGCCCGCTGCCAGGCGTCGCCGGGGTACTCCAGCCGATGGCATTGAACTCGTGATTGCCCATGATGCAGCGCGCCTGCCCGGCCTCGACCATGGCGTGGACCAGGTGCAGCGCCTCGCGGATGCGCGGGCCGCGGTCGATGATGTCGCCGAGGAACAGCGCCATGCGCCGAGGGTGCTGCCAGACATCGCCGTGTTTGCGGTAACCGAGGCGATCGAGCAAACGCTCCAGGGTGCGCGCGCAGCCGTGCACATCGCCGATCAGGTCGTAGCCGCGCACGGCATCGAGGTTCATCAGTCGCCACCACCCAGGCGGCTGCCCCACCCCAGCTTGGTGCGGCAGACCTCGTAGTAGTTGTGGTCCAGCGGGTGGATGAGGCGCAGCTTCTGCGGCTTCTTGGCCACCGTGATGGTGTCCCCGGGGGCGCAGGTGAAGTGGTTCTGGCCGTCGCAGGAAATCAGCGGGTAGATCTGCATGTCCGGCGAGACCACGATCTTCAGTTCGCTGTTGCTGTCGACCACGATCGGCCGGCTGGACAGGGTGTGCGGGTACATGGGCACCACGCCGATGGCATCCAGCTTCGGGTGCATGATCGGCCCGCCGGCGGACAGCGCGTAGGCGGTGGAGCCGGTGGGCGTGGCGACGATCAGGCCGTCGGCCTTCTGGCTGCAGACGAACTGGCCATCGATGTGCAGTTCGAACTCGATCATCTTGGTCGACTTGCCGGGGTGCAGCACCACGTCGTTGAGCGCGTCGCCCTGGCCGATGGCCTCGCCGTGGCGGCGCACTTCGGCCTCCAGCAGGAAGCGGCTCTCCACCAGGTACTGGCCGTCGAGCACCTCGGCTACCTTGATCTCCAGCTCGTCCGGCTTGATGTCGGTGAGGAAGCCCAGGCTGCCGCGGTTGATGCCCAGTACCGGCACGTTGTGGCGGGCCAGGGCGCGGGCGGCGCCGAGCATGCTGCCGTCGCCGCCGACCACGATGACCATGTCGCAGACCTCGCCGAGGATCTTTCGCGAGGAGGTCTGCAGGCCGTGGCCCGGCAGGACTTCGGCGATGGTGTCTTCGAGGATCACATGCAGGTGGCGGTCCAGCAGGAATCGTTTCAGGCGGCGGATGGTATCGAGCACATGGGGGCTGCCCAGGCGACCGATGATGCCGATATTGCGGAATTGCTCCATGGGGCTCCAGCAGGGCTCTGCAACGGGGTGGAATGCTCGGATTATGGGCGAAAGCCCGTGACAGCGGCAAACCAGCCTCGACTATGCTCGCAGCATGCATCCCTTCGCCGCCCTCGCCGCCCTGCCCCGCCATTTGCGCCAGAACGTCGTGCGTGACCTGGCCTGGGTGCTGCTGTCGCCGCCCCTGCTGGCCCAGGCGCCCTGGCGCCAGCGCCACCCGCTCAGTGCCAGTGCCTGGGCCGCCGAGCCGGCGCGCCTGGTGGCCTGGCTGGAACAGCAGGACGCCGCGCCCACCGGGCTGGAGCACTGGCTGAGCCAGGGCTCCAGCCGGCGCCTCGGCCTCTACTACGAGCGCCTCTGGCAATTCGCCCTGGCCCGGGCACCAGGCATCCGCCTGCTGGGTGCCAACCTGCCGGTGCGGGTGACCGGCCAGACCCTCGGCGAACTGGACCTGCTGCTGCAGGACGAGGAAGGCGTGCATCACCTGGAGCTGGCCATCAAGCTCTACCTGGGGCCACGTCACGGCCAGGGCGAGGACGCCGCGCAGTGGCTCGGCCCGGGCAGCCTAGACCGCCTCGACCTCAAGCTGGAGCACCTCGCCCAGCACCAGCTGCCACTCTCCTCCAACCCGGAATGCCGCCCGCTGCTGGAGGAACTCGGCGCCTGGCCGGCCAGCGCCGAACTGTGGCTGGGCGGCTACCTCTTCTACCCCTGGCCCGGTGACTGCACCGCCCCCCTGGGCGCCCACGGCGAGCACCTGCATGGACGCTGGCTGCGACGCAGCGACATCGCCGACTTTCTCTCGCAAAGCCCCGAGGCCGTCTGGCAACCCCTGGAGCGCCATGCCTGGCTGGCGCCCGCGCTGTGCGAACCTGCGGACCTCTGGCCTCGCGAGCGGTTGGAGCACTGGCTGCTGGAACTCCCTGCAGAGGCCCCAGCACGCATGCTGGTACGCCTGGAGGATGCGGGGGAGCGATGGGAAGAGCGGGAGCGGGTGTTCCTGGTCAGCGATCGCTGGCCGCAGACGGTGGGAGGCTGAGAGCTGGAAGCTGGAAGCTGGAAGCTGGAAGGTCGCCAGCATGTAGGGCGGGTGCAACCCGGCAGCTATTCGCGAGCAGAGCTCGCTCCTACGGCAAGCGAGCCCGGCCTGCACCCGTGGGAGCGAATTTATTCGCGATAAGGCGAACCCTGTAAAACGGGTTTACCGGCTGCGCTCGGTCCGTCCGCCGGAACGGGCCAGGTAGCCGGCGCCGTCTTCACAGAGCAAGGCATCGCGCTGCACGGCGGGCAGTGCATCCAGGCCGTCGCGCAGGGCGTAGGCCTTGAAGCCCAGTTGGGAGAGGAGAAACACCGCGCTGGCGCTGCGCTTGCCGCTGTCGCAGTAGCACAGGTAGGCCTTCTCGCGGTCGAGCAGGCGCGCCTTCAGGCGCAGCAGGTGCAGGGGCATGTTCAGCGCCTGGGGGGCATGGGCGCGTTCGTATTCGTCCTGCAGGCGCACGTCCAGCCATTGGCCGCCTGCGGCCAGCAGGCGCGACGCCTCGCCGAGGGAGACTTCGTCCACCACCGGCGCCTTGAGCAGGGCGAAGAAGTCCTGGCGATCCAGGCGCAGCACCACGCCGTCTTCGAGCAGGGTGACGGTGGCGTTGCGCGGCCGGTCGGAGAGCAACGCCTCCTCGCCGAAGCAGGCACCCACTTCCAGCTCGGCGAGCACCTGATGCTCGCTGCCGGCACCACGGATCACCTCGGCGCGACCCGATTGCAGGAAGTAGCAGCAATCCCCCGCTTCGCCCTCGCGCAGCACTTCGCTGCCGGCGGGCATCTCGACGCGCTGCAGGCGCGCCACCATCTCCTGCACGTTGGCCGGCGGCACCTTGGCGAACAGCGGGTTCTCCAGCAGGCGTTCCAGCCACTCCTGGTCGCCGTCCGGGTCCAGTTGCAGGAGCAGGTCCTGGTAGGCGGAGCGCCAGGTGATCAGGCGCGCCAGGGTGGCGCTGTCGATGGCCAGCACGCTGACTTCGGTCAGCGCCAGGGCTTCCTGCAGGCGCGGCAGGCTGGGGGACAACGGGTGGCAGCTGGCTTCGCTGCCGGCGACCAGGCGCTGCTCGCTGCCATCGGCATCGCGCAGCTGCAGTTCACCGGCCAGCAGGTAATAGGTCAGCCGCGCCTGGTCGCCCCGACGGAACAGGGCCTGGCCGGCGAGCAGCGGCTGCGGTACCAGCTGGCTGCGCAGTTCGCGCCACTGCTGCTCGGACAAGGCATTGAGCGGCGTCAGGCTGCGCAGTTGGTCCGGATTGAGCGGTTCGGTCATCCCATCATCCTGAGGAATCAGCTGAGGTGGCAGTGTAGCCAGCCAGTTGCAACAGGCGCGGCAACATGGCTCGACGGCCTTGCAGGCCACCGGTATGCAACATGATCACGCGACTGCCGGCGGCAAGGTAACCGGCCTCCACGTACTGGCGCAACGCTATTAACGCCTTGGCGGTGTAGAGCGGGTCCAGCTCGATGCCGGTGCAGGCCTCGAAGTCGAACAGTGCCGTCGCCAGCTCGGCATCCACCCGGGCGAAGCCGCCACGGCTGGCGTCCAGCAACCGATAGCCGGTATCGGCGGCGCCAGCCTCCGCCAGCAACGCCCGCACCTGCTCGGCGACGCCATGGTCAGGCGGCACCGCCAGGGCACCGAACACCGGGTGGCGCCCGCCCTCCCCCAGCACCAGGCCGGCCAGGGTGGTGCCGGTACCGGCCGCCAGCCAGAGCGCGTCGTAGTCATCCCAGCCGAGGCTCGGCAATTGTTCGTCGATCATCGCCACCAGCGGTGCGCAGCCCAGGGCGCCCGGCAGGCCGCCGCCGCCTTCGGGCACCTGGACGAAGCCCGGATAGCGCGCCGCCCAGGGCTCCCAGAACCCCGGCAGGTTACGTGCGCGGTAGCCGCCATAACCGAGCCAGTGCAGCTCCATGCCCAGCTCGCGCAGGTCGACCACCGTCGGCGTCTCCACGGGTTCGCCACGCAGCAGGCCGACACAGGGGAAACCGAAACGCCGCCCCGCCGCCGCCAGGGCATGCAGGTGATTGGAATGGGCGCCGCCCAGGCTGATCACACCCTCGGCGCCCTGTTCCGCGGCCCGCGCCAGGTGCGGCGCCAGCTTGAACCACTTGTTGCCGCTCACCAGCGGGTCGATACGCTCCAGGCGCAACAGGGCGAGGCTCACCGACGCGCGGTCGAGCCAATCGAGACGGACGGGGTCGAGGCTGGCGCTGGGCGTCCAGTCGGGCAAGCGAAGGGGCAAGGCGGAGTCCGGCAACGGAGCGGTGACGAGCGGCAGGATACGGCAGGCGCCGCCCCGCCGCGAGATCAGCTGACGGTGCGCAGGCGGCTGCTGGCCTTGTGGCGCGCGCAGCAGTTGGAATCACCGGCGACGAAGCGGCTGGGCGAATCCACCCGGTCGATGGGCATGGAGCAACGCTCGCCGCTGGGCAGGGCCGCTTCGCAGGTGGGTTGCTGGTAGTGGGTCAGCCACTGGCGGTACTGGGCCTCGGAGACGAAGCACTTGGACGCAGCATAGGCCAACGGGTTGTCCTGGTAGCGGGCGACGTCCTGCAGCGGGATGGTCAGGTGCCCGGCACCCGGGTGATAGACCACGAAGACCACGCCGAGACGGGCCAGGCGCTCGAGGATCTGGTCGCCCCCCTGGTTCACCAGCTGCTCGCGCTCCTGCTTGAGGCGGTCGATCTCCTGCTGCAGCTGGGCGTCCAGCTCGTTGCGGTAGGCGAGCTCGACGTCGCGGATGGCGATCTGCTCCTTGTAGTCCATCACCGCGGCGGCGATCTTGGCCTGCATCTCGCTGTCGAACTGCGAGCGGAGGATGTCCACCTCGGTGCGGCCGTGACGCTCCAGCGCACGCAGCTGCTGGCTCATCTCCTCGCGGGACTTCTGGAAGCCGTCGGTCTGGGTAAGCAACTGGCGCTTGAGGTCGGCGTTGAGTTCTTCCTGCTGACGCAGGTTCTGCTGCAGGCCCTGGATCTGCTCCTGCAGGCTGCGCGCCTGTTCTTCGGCGGAGAGGCGGTATTTGGCCAAAGCCTCTTCGTTCTGCTGGCCGAGGCTGGCGATGCGCAGACGCTGCTGCTTGATCAGCTGCGCGGTCTTCAGGCGATGTTCCTGCTCCAGCTTCTGCGCCAGTTGCTCGGCCACTTCGGCGGACGCATCCGGCGGCGCGTACCACTTGTCTTCGGGGGCCATCTGCAGGCGCTGGGGCTCGACCGCCTGGGGCTGGTCGTCCTCCACCATCAGGCCGAGGCCGTTGCGCTTGACCGTATCCCGGACCAGGGCCAGGTCATTGCTGCCCGGGGCCAGGTTCGGGTCCCACATGTGCATCTGGTGCCAGGACACCGGGCACTGGCTGCGGCAGGCGAGGCGTATCGGCCCGGCGCCCAGGTCGGGGCCACGGCCAGCACGTTCGGCCAGGTGGCGCAGGGGCATGTTCCAGCCGGTGTCGGCCTGGCCCTTCTCGTCGAAGTCCAGGTAGAAGAACACCAGGGAACGGACCAGCAAACGGGGATTGATCAGCACATACGCCAGGCGCATCTGCTCATCGGCGTACTCGGGCATGTTCACCACACCGTCGAGCATCGCCTCGAATTCGGGGAAGAGCATCTCCTTGCAGACGCCACGCTCATTGAAGAACAGCACGGCTTCAACCATCTGCGGCTTGTTCTGCATGCTCATCGGTTTCCCTCTAGGCCAACGCGGTGAGTCCCTGGGCGGGACGGGTGACATTCCTGTCGGTGGTGCTACGCCTGGGAGACAGGCGTACATCCTGATTCACGGAGTCTAGGGGAAAAAGCGCAACGGGCAATGTGACTGGGTTGGCACTCGACCCGCCCCCATCGGGGAGCGGACCGGGCGCACAGTGAAAATGTGATGGGGTTGGAGACTTTCAGCTTTTCATCGCGGCGAGATAGGGCGCCAGACGGCGTCCCATCTCCTCGCCGAGGGCGGCGAGACCGCTCATCGGGCGGATCATCACCTCGAAATCGACGATCTTGCCCTGTTCGTCGAAGCGGATCATGTCGATGCCCTTCAGCTCGCGCTCACCGACCCGGGCACTGAACTCCAGCACCACGCTGAGGCCATCGGCGCTGGCCAGTTCGCGGTGGTAGGCGAAGTCCTCGAACACCTTGATCACGGTGTTGAGGATCAGGTTCACCGCCTGCGCGCCCGGGTAAGGCGTGTGCGCCATGGGCGAGCGGAACACCGCCTGCGGGTGCAGCAGCTCGGGCAGCTGGCTCAGGTCCTGGCTGGCGATGAACTGGTGCCAGCGTTGCAGGCTGGCGGCCACGGCGGGATTCAATCGGGCTTCGAGGGACATCGGCTACTCCTTGTTTTTATCAGCCTATAAAGGGCACCTCAAAAAACTACCTGCGTTGTCATCGCCTACGTTTTTTTAGAGATGCCCTTAAAGAGAACGCCCCGCACGAGGCGGGGCGTCTTTCCATCAGAGCTCGGCAGCGAGGCGCGAGCCCTGGTTGATGGCGCGCTTGGCGTCCAGTTCCGCCGCCACATCGGCACCGCCAATCAAGTGCACGCTCTGGCCGGCGGCGACCAGGCCGTCGTGCAGCTCGCGCAGCGGGTCCTGGCCGGCGCAGATGACCACGGTGTCCACCGGCAGCACTTGCGGCTCGCCTTCGGCGATGCGGATGTGCAGGCCGGCGTCGTCGATCTTCAGGTACTCGACCGCGTTGAGCATCTGCACGTTCTTGTTCTTCAGGCCGGTGCGGTGGATCCAGCCGGTGGTCTTGCCCAGGCCGTCGCCGACCTTGGATTTCTTGCGCTGCAGCAGGAACACCTGGCGTGCCGCCGGGTGCGGCTGGGCCTTGATCCCGGCAACGCCGCCACGGGCTTCCAGGTCGCCGTCGATGCCCCACTCCTTCCAGAACGCGTCGCGGTTCTGGCTGGTGGCCTCGCCTTCATGGGTGATGAACTCGGAGACGTCGAAGCCGATGCCGCCGGCGCCGATCACCGCGACCTTCTGGCCCACCGGCTTGCGCTGCAGGATGGCGTCCAGGTAGCTGATCACCTTGGGGTTGTCGACACCGGGGATTTCCGGGGTGCGCGGGGCGATGCCGGTGGCGAGGAGCACCTCGTCGTAGCCGCCCTTGACCAGGTCATCGACGCTGACGCGGGTGTTCAGGCGCAGGTCGACACCGGTGGTTTCCAGCTTGCGCTTGAAGTAGCGCAGGGTCTCGTAGAACTCTTCCTTGCCCGGCACGCGCTTGGCGACGTTGAACTGGCCACCGATCTCGGCGGCGGCGTCGAACAGGGTCACCTGGTGGCCACGCTCGGCGGCCACGGTGGCGGCAGACAGGCCCGCCGGGCCGGCACCGACCACGGCGATCTTCTTCACCTGGGTGGTGGGGATGTAGTTCAGCTCGGTCTCGTGGCAGGCGCGCGGGTTGACCAGGCAGCTGGTCAGCTTGCCGCCGAAGGTGTGGTCCAGGCAGGCCTGGTTGCAGCCGATGCAGGTGTTGATCTCGTCGGCGCGGCCCTCGGCGGCCTTGTTGACGAAGTCCGGGTCGGCGAGGAAGGGGCGGGCCATGGAAACCATGTCGGCGTCGCCTTCGGCAAGCACCTGCTCGGCCACTTCCGGGGTGTTGATGCGGTTGGTGGTGATCAGCGGGATCGACACCTCGCCCTTGAGCTTGGCGGTGACCTTGGTGAAGGCCGCGCGCGGCACCTTGGTGGCGATGGTGGGGATGCGTGCCTCGTGCCAGCCGATACCGGTGTTGATAAGGGTGGCACCCGCGGCTTCGATGGCCTTGGCCAGGATGACGATCTCTTCCCAGGTGCTGCCGCCTTCCACCAGGTCGAGCATCGACAGGCGGTAGATGATGATGAAGTTCGGGCCCACGGCCTCACGCACGCGGCGGACGATCTCCACCGGCAGGCGCATGCGGTTCTCGTAGCTGCCACCCCAGCGGTCGTTGCGCTGGTTGGTGTGGGCGGCGAGGAACTGGTTGATGAAGTAGCCCTCGGAACCCATGATCTCGACGCCGTCGTATTCGGCCTTCTGCGCCAGTACCGAGCAGGTGACGAAGTCCTGGATCTGCTTCTCGATGCCTTCCTCGTCCAGCTCACGGGGCTTGAACGGGTTGATCGGTGCCTGGATGGCGGACGGCGCGACGGACTTGGGGCTGTAGGCATAGCGGCCGGCGTGGAGGATCTGCATGCAGATCTTGCCACCCGCCTCGTGCACCGCCTGGGTGACGACGCGGTGCTTCTCGGCTTCTTCCTCGGTGGTCAGCTTGGCCGCGCCGGAGTAGACGCCACCTTCCTCGTTCGGACCGATGCCGCCGGTGACCATCAGGCCGACGCCGCCACGGGCACGTTCGGCGAAGTAGGCGGCCATGCGCTCGAAGCCGTTGGGCTTCTCTTCCAGGCCGGTGTGCATGGAGCCCATCAGGGTGCGGTTGCGCAGGGTGGTGAAGCCCAGGTCGAGGGGCGCGAGCAGGTTCGGGTAGGCGGAAGCGGTCATGGATGTCTCCACAGCGGGCGTTGCATTCACGGAATGCCGCAGCGTCTTGGGCCACGGTCGGTTTATGGGGCAGACGATAGTCAGCCAGCCGGGCGCGCTCAATGATCGAAAGTGACAACTTATTGATCCAAACGCACAGGGCGACTTGGCAAGCGCCATGCGCTCCCCTACCCTGACCGGCACATTCCTCGATGCCGAATCCCATGCGCAAACTGCTGATTGTCCTGGCCTCCGCCCTGTTCGCCGGCGTGCTGGTCAGCTATGCGATCTGGACCGACGAGCGCCCGGTCGGCCACTACCTCTCCGACCTGCGCAGCGAGGTCGCCCTCAACCTCGGCGAGCCCGGCGAGCGCGGCAACCTGCTGGGCATCCAGCCCGAACTCTTCGCCGCCGACTACCAGAGTGTGGACCGCCTGCGCCTGAAGCTCGCCGCCTACCTGGAGAAGGCCCGCAGCGAAGGGCTGCTCAACGAACGGACCATCGTCCTGCTGCCCGAGCATATCGGCACCTGGCTGGTGGCCGCCGGCGAGAAGAACCAGGTCTACAGCGCCCACAGCCTCGACGACGCCATGCTCTGGCTGGCGGCCGCCAACCCGATGAAACTGGCTCGCGCACTGGTCGCGGCCGAAGGTGAGCAACGCCTGGTCGATGCACTGTTCCGCATGAAGGCGACGCGCATGGCAGGCGACTACCAGGCCCTGTTCGGTGGCCTCGCCCGGGACTTCGGCATCACCCTGGTGGCGGGCTCCATCCTCCTGCCCGAACCACGCATCGAAGGTGGCAACCTGCTGGCCGAAAGCGGCCCGCTGTACAACGTGAGCCTGGTGTTCGACCACAAGGGCCTGCCCATCGGCCAACCCCAACGCAAGCTCTACCCGATCCGCGACGAACAGGGCTTCACCGCCGCCGCAGGCGCCGAGCAACTCAAGGTGCTCGACACCCCGGCCGGGCGCCTGGGCGTGCTGATCTGCGCCGACAGCTGGTACCCGGCGGGCTACGCGGCACTGCGCGAACAAGGTGTGGAGCTGCTGGCGGTGCCGGCCTTCCTCAGCGGCAACGGCAGCTGGAGCAAGCCCTGGAACGGCTATAACGGTGCGCCGACACCGGCAGACGTGAAACTGCGCGCCGGCGAACTCAGCGAAGGCGAAGCCTGGCAGCGCCTGGCCATGGCCGGACGCCTGCCGGACAGCGGTGCCCGTGCCGGGCTGACGGTATTCCTGCGCGGCCAGCTGTGGGACCTGGGCAGCGACGGCCCCGGCCTGGGTACCGATGCCAACGGCACCCGCGTGGCCGATGCCGGGCGTGGCGCCCGGCTGTTGAACATCTGGCTATGAAGCCGACACGGGTTCGCCTCGGCGACCTCTCGGTGGGCTTCGTGCAGAACCTCGCCGACGCGGTGCGCGAGGCCGGCCAGGACCCGAGCCCCCTGCTCGCCCAATACGGCCTGGATGCCGCCCGCCTGGCCGAACCGCGCGGGCGCCTGTCGATCCCCCGCTACATGCGCCTGGGCCATGCTGCCATGCAACTGATCGGCGACCCGGCCCTGGGCCTGCTCATGGGGCGCATCAGCCGCCTCAGCCAGGTCGGCCTCACCGGCGTCACCGCCATGCAGGCGCCCAGCGTGCGCGAGGCGGCGCGCACGCTGATCCGCTTCGAACCGCTCTATGCCCACAACTACCGGGGCCAGTCGAGCTTCCACGAGGACGCTGGCGGGGCCTGGCTGCGCTTCTATTCCATCAGCCCGTACAACGCCTACAACCGCTTCGTGGTGGACTCAGTGCTGGCCAGCTGGGCTTGCCAGTTCGGCGCCCTGGTGGGCCAGCCGCTGGCGGTGGAGAAGGTGGAGATCGAGTTTCCCGCCCCCGACTACGCCGAGCGCTACACGGAGCTGTTCGGCTGCCCGGTGGAGTTCGGCGCCAGCGCCAATCAGCTGCGCCTGTCGCAACCGACCCTGGCCCTGCGCGGGCGCGAGCATTGCCCCAGCACCTGGCGGCAGTTGCTGGAGCTGTGTGAACTGGATCTGGAGCAGCGCACCCGCACCCGCAGCCTGCGCGAGCGCATCACCCAGTTGCTGGGGCCGTTGCTGCACGGGCGCGAACCCGATCTCGAAGAAGTGGCCGCACGCCTGCAACTGCCGACCTGGACCCTGCGGCGCAAGCTGGCCGAGGAAGGCACGCAGTTCCGCAGCATCCTCAACGACACCCGCCGCGACCTGGCCATGGCCTATATCCGCGACACCGAGCTGGCCTTCGGGGAAATCGCCTACCTGCTGGGCTTCGCCTCGGCCGAGGCCTTCCAGCGTGCGTTCAAGCGCTGGAGCGGCAGCACCCCCGGGGAATTCCGCCGCGCCCAACGCCAGGCAGGCTGATCACATCTCGGTGGCGTCGTCCGCCGGCTCCACCGCGTCCTGCTCGCTGGCGTGGAAGTCGAGAATCTCTTCCTGATAGTCATCCATCGTCGCTCTCCTTTTTCTGTCGTCCCCTGAATGAAACAAGGAACGTGCCAATAGGGTAACGAGCGCGGGTGACCGAAAAATTAATCCAGGGCAATGCCCGGTGCGATGAGCAGGTGCGAGGCGCACTTTTTTCCAGGCAAAGAAAAAACCCCCAGGTATTTCTACCTGAGGGCTTTCCTTTATATGGCGCAGCGGACGGGACTCGAACCCGCGACCCCCGGCGTGACAGGCCGGTATTCTAACCGACTGAACTACCGCTGCGTGTCGGTTGGACTTTCGTCCGGTGGAACCTTTGCTTCGTCTGGCAGCGAGCGTTTCGAGCTACTCGTTACCTCATGCCTGGCCTGAACCTGACATGGAAAATATGGCGCAGCGGACGGGACTCGAACCCGCGACCCCCGGCGTGACAGGCCGGTATTCTAACCGACTGAACTACCGCTGCGCGTCGGCCGGACTTTCGTCCGAATTCACAAGGGATGGTGGGTGATGACGGGATCGAACCGCCGACCCTCTGCTTGTAAGGCAGATGCTCTCCCGGCTGAGCTAATCACCCATCGCCTTGCGAGGCGCGCAATTTACGCAGAGGGCTTACCTAAGTCAACACCCTGCTTGAAGTTTTTTCTAAAAAGCTGATTTTCGTGCCCTTCGCCAATGCTCCGTTGGCAGCGTTCCGCACTGACGACGCATGGCCCTGGGGAGACGGGTGAAGGAGCGCCGCCCACCAAGCTGGTGCACAGCCGGGGGCAGCGAGCCTCAACAGGGTGCAGGCTCAGCCGCCTACGCGCAGGGTCAGCCGTGCAGCGACCTGGCCATCCTCACCACGGTCCAACCCGGCCTCTTCGATGCGCACACCCTGCGCTTCGAGGCCGGCGAACCAGCGCAGCAGCTTGGCGAACGCGGTGGGCTCCAGGCTGACCTGCACCTGCCCGGGGGCATCGCTGTCCATGCGCTCCACCGACAGGCCCTGCTCGGCAGCGCTGGCGGTCACCAGCCCTTGCAGGCGCTCCGGCTCGACGGTGGCCTGTGGCGCTTCCTCGGCCGCACGGGCACGGGGCGCCTGCTGCTGCATGTACTGATGCAGCGCACGCTGTTGCTCGTAATGGTTGCGGGCACTGATCACCCCCTGCTGAGCCGGGCGCCAGAGGGCGAGGTAGAGCAGCACCAGCAACAGGAAGCCCCCCAGCATTGCCAGCGCCAGGCGATCCCGGGGTGGCATCGCCTTCCAGCGGGTGGCCAGGGCCGACCCTTGCCATTGCGTCTGCAGACGATCCTTGAAAGCCATGGTCATGTTCATCCCCCGATCACCAGTCGCGCACTCACGGCAGTGCCTTCACGGCTGGCCGACCCCAGTTGCACCGCGAGCCCGGCGGCGATCAATCGCTCGCGCAGGCGCTCCAGGGCATCGAACCCCGGCGCCTGCACCTGCATCGACAGGTCGCCCCGTGTGTTGCTGAAATCCAGTTGCTGCACCCGCACCTGCGCCCCTTCGGCGAGCAGGGCGTCGGCCGCCTGGTCGAGCAGGCCGAGCAAACGCCCCTGCCCCGTCGCAGTTCCGGCGGCGAGATGCTGGTCGAACTGCGCGCGCAGGTTGATCAGCTTGCTGTCCTGGGGGAACAGCTCCCGGTACAGCGCCTCGTTGGCCGCCGCATAGTTGTCGCCCTCATGGCGCAGGTGCCAGCCCTGGGCCAGGTAGAAGCCCCACTGCAGCACCACCCAGAGCCCCACCAGGGCCAGCACCGGACGCAGGAAGCGCTGGTGACGATGTTCCTGACGCACCTGGAATTCCGCCTGGGCCAACTCGCTGCCAAGGTGCGAGGCGAGCCATTGATAGGGTTGCCCCTGCTCCTGCCATTCGTCGATGCCTTCCAGCACCTGGCGTTCACGCGGCGCCCGGCCATGCAGCGGCAAGGCACAGGCCTCGCGCAGGTGCGGCCAATCCTCGTCCTGCAGACCAAGGCGGGCGCTTTGTTCGCCGCCCAGCAGCCAGCGGCCGTCCAGCCAGAACAGCTGGGTGCCCTCCTCCGGCAACAGGTCGGCATCCACCTGCAGGCTGGCGGGCACCGAGCCCAGCTCCGCGGCCAGGTCGACCCAGGCGCTCAACCAGCTGCGGCGCACGGCGAAAATACGGTGCAGGCCATCCGGCAGCTCCCCCCCCAGTGCCAGGTGCAGGCTGTCGACGTCCTCGGCCAACAACTCTTCTACGGCGAAGGGCAGGGCCTGGCGCAACCAGCGCGCCTTTTGCGTGGGCAGGCGTGCGGCGCAGGCGGTCACCGCCTCCACCGGCAGCACCAGGCGCCAATCACCGGAGAGCGCCGTTACCGCAGCGGCGAACGGCATTTGCCGGGCATCACCGCCCTGCACCAGCCAGACCTCCAGTTCGCCATCGACGCGAGTAACCGCCGCCGCCGGCAGGAAAATACTTGCCTGCTTCATTCTTCGTCCTTTTCCTTGAGAAGGGCCGGCGGCAAGCCGCCCTGCCCCATGTCGCGGGAAAGCACCCGCACGCGGCCGTCGTTGCCACGCTGCAGGGTGCTGACCAGTACCTGGCGCCTTCCGCCAAGGTGCACTTCGCTGGTTACCCGGAAATATTCGCTGCCCACCGCCAGCCCTTGTGCCTCCATGCCCATGCCGGCCAGGGCGGATTGCCCCAGGAAAGCATCCAGGGTCTGGAAGCCGGCCTTGCCGCGGGCCGCCACCAGCGCCTCACCCACGCTGGGCGTGAGGGTGTCGGCCAGGCTGGAAAGCACTATCGCGCCCGCGGTGTTGACGTTGAGCGTGGCGTTGTCCGGCAGTGCGGCGACATAAGGCAGCAGGCGACGATAGTCCGCCTCGGTCATGCCTGCCAGCAGGCGCAGTTCGGAGACATCCGCCATGGCTCGGTTGGCTGCCCGGTAGGGCGGCTGGTTGAGCAGGTATTCGTTGTCTTCGGCGCCGTTGGCACCGGTGGGCTCCTGGTCCTTGTCGAGCCAATCCACCAGACGCTCGGCATAGGGCGCCTCGATCTGCAGGCGCAGCAGCAGGCGGCGGAACTGCAGCAGCGACTGCTCGTTGACCTTGCCCTGGCGCACCACGGAATTGAGGTTGAAGCGCGCGGTGGCGTCATCGATGCGCACCAGCAGTTCGCCGCCATCATCCAGGGGGAAGTTGTTCAGCGGCCGGGCCCAGGCTTCACCCAGGTGATCCACCGGCGTGCGCGGGTCACCGGCGCGCAGGTCGCGGAGCAGCATGCCACGGGCCAGCGCCTCGCCGCCCAAGGCGTACTGCAGGGCCTGGCGCGCATGCAGCTGGTTGGCGCTGGAACGGATCGCCAGCTGCTGCCGGGCGATCATCCCGGCGCAGACGACGGTCACCACGGCCACCACCAGCAGCACCGTGATCATGGCCATGCCCCGTTGCCGCATCATGGCGTACCGCCTTCGTCAGCCGGCACGTCGCCGCCGCCGTCATCATTGTTGTCGTCGCCATTGGGCACCTGGGGCTGTTGCTGCGGTGGCTCGTCCACCAGGCGCAGCACCCGGCGCAGCTCGCCGTAGCGGCGATGCTCGAGGGTCAGTTCGATGGCCCGGGGCAACTTCTCCAGACTCTTGTCGCCGGTCTCGCCGTCGGCGGGCCAGACCTCCACCCAGTTGTCGGACTTGTCCAGGTAACGCAGCTTCAGGCGGGTCACCCCGTCCAATGCCTGCTGCACCTGCGGCTGGCTGTCCTGGGCCTGGTCGAGCACCGTCCAGTAGCGCCGCTCGAGCTTCTCCCCGGAGAGCTGCCAGCGCACCCGCTGCATGCGTGAGCGCGGCGCGCCAAGGGGGTTACGCCAGCCGCCACGGCTCAGTTCGACGCTGTCGTTGTCGCCGCTCTCGCCCACCAGTGCGCCGCGCCATTCGCCATAGGCGTCACGCACCGGTCGCGGGTTCACCTGCTGCAGGTCGCGCTCGATGGCGGCCATGGCCCGCACCAGCTCACGCAGTTGCTGCTCCTGGGCGCGGGTGGCGCGGTCGCTGGCGAGCACGCTGTCGAGCATGCGGTAGGTGCCCAGGGCCAGCAGCGCGAAGATGGCGATGGCGATCAGCAGTTCCAGCAGGGTGAAGCCGGCGCTGCGCTTCATTGCTGGGTCTCGATGAAGCCGACCAAGCGCGCGGCGGCGCGGTCTTCCAGCTTGCCCCGGGGGCCGCGGTCGTTGCGCTGGGCGACCCACAGGGTGGCACGGCGCAAGGCCGGGTCGGAGGTGGCGTCGACCTGGCTCTGCCATTCCCAGCGGCGCCCGGCGAAATCCAGCTCGCCCTGGTCGCGCCCGTCCCCCGGCGGCGTGGCGGCCAGCTGCATCTCGGCCAGGCGGTTGTCAGCGATCCACATCGCCAGGGTCTTGTCTTCCAGGCGCGCGGCGTTCTGCAGGCTGCGCGCGCTGGTGGCCAGCACCGAGGCGGCGACCACGGCGAAGATCGCCAGGGCCACCAGCACTTCGAGCAGGGTGAAACCGCGCTGGGCCTTCATCCTGCCCGTCCCTTGCCGGCCAAGGCTTCGACCTTGGGCAGGCGGAAGCCGTCGCTGCTCATCTGCAGGCGCACACCGTCCTTGCGACGCTCCCCCAGTTCCAGGCGGAAGGGGCTGAGTTCGCCACTGGAGAGGATCAGCAATTGCGGTGCACGGGGTTGTTCCTTGGGTTTCTCGTCGTCATCGGCCACCGGGCTGGGCAATGCCAGCGCGGCGCCCTCCAGCTCGAACTTGAGCTCGGCCCAGGCCGGCAGCTTGTGGCTTTCTTCCCCGACTTCCTGCCAGCGGGCCTTGGCTTCGTCGAAGCGCAGCACGCGGTAGCCGTCGGCGTCCAGGCGCAGGCCGTATTCGCGGTTGTCGAGCACGGCTTCGTCCACCAGCACGCCGATCAGCCCGGCCAGGCGCTCGGCTTCGTTGTTCAGTTCACGGGAGGGGCCGGCCACGCCGGTGCTGAGCACCGCCAGCCCGACCAGGCAGCCGATGATCACCAGGACCACCAGCAGCTCGATCAGGGTGAAGCCGCCCTGCCCCTTGGCGGGCGGGCAGCCTGGGCAGCGCGACCGTGGGGGCATCAGTTTTCCCAGTTACCGATATCGGCATCGGCATCGGTGCCGCCTTCCTTGCCATCGGCGCCGAAGGAGTACAGGTCATAGGGACCCTTGGTGCCGGGGGCCAGGTACTGATAGGGGTTGCCCCAGGCGTCGACCGGCAGGCGCTTGAGGTAGCCGTCCTTGTTCCAGTTCTTCGGCTGCGGGTTGCCACTGGGCTTCTTCACCAGCGCTTCCAGGCCCTGCTGGGTGCTGGGGTAGGCGAAGTTGTCGAGCTTGTACATGTCCAGCGCGGCGCCGATGGCCTTGATGTCGCCCTTGGCGACCGTGACCTTGGCCTGGTCCGGGCGGTTCATCACCTGGGGCACCACCAGCGCGGCGAGGATGCCGAGGATGACCACCACCACCATGATTTCGATGAGCGTAAAGCCCGACTGTTTACGGCGCAGTTTCACGCGATTACCCCACGAGTTGGTTGAGAGAAAGGATCGGCAGGAGGATGGCGAGGACGATGACCAGCACCACCGCGCCCATGAACACCAGCATGAAGGGCTCGAACAGCCCCACCAGCAGCGCGATCTGCGCCCCCAGGTCGTTCTCCTGGTTGCGCGCGGTACGGGCCAGCATCTGATCGAGTTCGCCGGAGCGTTCACCGCTGGCGATCATGTGCAGCATCATCGGCGGGAACTGACCGCTGGCCTCCAGCGCACGGGTCAGGCTGCCGCCTTCGCGGACCTTCTGTGCGGCCAGTACCACGTCGGCGCGGATCACCCGGTTGGCGATGACCTCGGCACCTATGCCCAGCGCCTCCACCAGCGGCACGCCGCTCTGGGTGAGGATCGCCAGGGTGGAGGCGAAGCGCGCGGTGTCGGTGGCGCGAACCAGACCACCCACCAGTGGAATGCGCAGCACCAGGCCATGCCAACGAGAGCGTATCGCCTCCTCGCGCAGCGCCACGCGGGCACCGATGAAGGCGGCGATGGCGAGCAAGGCCGCCAGCCAGCCCCAGTGCTTGACCAGGTCGCTGAGGGCGATGAGGCCACGGGTGAGCAGCGGCAGGGTCTGCCCAGAATCGATGAACACGCGCACCACGTCCGGGACCACATAGCCCAGGAGGAAGGAGACGATGCCGAGGGAGGCGCACATCAGGATCACCGGGTAGAGCAGCGCGAGCTGGATCTTCTGTCGCGACTGCTGGCGCTGCTCGGTGTAGTCGGCCAGTTGCTCCAGCACCGGGCCGAGGTGGCCAGCGTGCTCCCCCGCCGCGACTGTGGCGCGGTACAGCTCGGGGAAGGCCGCGGGAAACTCCCTCAGGCTGCCGGCCAGGCTATGGCCTTCGAGCACCCGGGCACGCACCGCCAGCAGCATGGACTGGATGCGCGGCGAGGTGGATTGGGCCGCGGCGGCGCGCAGCGCTTCCTCAATGGGCAACGCGGCCTGCACCAGGGTCGCCAGTTGCCGGGTGACCAGCGCCAGGTCGCGGGCGGACAGGCCCCGAGCAAAGCCGAGACGACCGCCACCGGCAGCCTGTTCGCGGGTGCGGGTGGCCTTGACCTCCAGCGGTGCCAGCTGTTTTTCACGCAGCAACTGGCGCACCTGGCGGGCACTGTCGGCTTCCAGCACACCCTTCTGCGGACGCCCACGGGCGTCGAGGGCGAGGTATTCGAAGGCGGCCATTATTCTTCCTGGGTCACACGCAGGACCTCTTCCACCGTGGTCACGCCTTCGAGCACCTTGCGCTTGCCGTCATCGCGGATGCTGGGGCCGAAACGGCGGGCGTGGCGGGTCATCTCCTGCTCCGCCGCGGAGTTGTGGATCAGGCTGCGCATGTGGTCGTCGAAGACCACCAGTTCGTAGATACCGGTACGGCCGCGATAGCCCTGCTGATGGCATTCGGGGCAACCACGGGCGTGGTAGAGGGTCGGCGGGGCCGCCGGGTCGACGCCCAGCAGCGTGCACTCGGCGGCATCGGCGCTGTAGGGCACCTTGCAATGGTTGCAGAGCACGCGTACCAGGCGCTGGGCCAGCACGCCGAGCAAGGAGGACGACAGCAGGAAGGGCTCGACGCCCATGTCCACCAAACGGGTGATGGCGCCGATGGCACTGTTGGTGTGCAGGGTGGAAAGCACCAGGTGACCGGTGAGGGACGCCTGGACGGCGATCTCGGCGGTTTCGTGGTCGCGGATCTCACCCACCATCACCACGTCCGGGTCCTGGCGCAGGATGGCGCGCAGGCCGCGGGCGAAGGTCATCTCCACCTTGGCGTTGACCTGGGTCTGGCCGATGCCTTCCAGGTGATATTCGATGGGGTCTTCCACCGTGAGGATGTTGCGGGTGCGGTCGTTGAGGGTGACCAGGCTGGCGTAGAGCGTGGTGGTCTTGCCCGAGCCGGTGGGGCCGGTGACCAGCAGGATGCCGTGGGGCTTGCGCACCGAGGCCTCCATCAGGTCGCGGTCACGCGCGCTCATGCCCAGGTGCTGCAGGGTCAGGCGCCCGGCCTGCTTGTCCAGCAGGCGCAGTACCACGCGCTCGCCGTTGGCGGAGGGCAGCGTGGAGACGCGGATATCCACCTCACGGCCAGCCACGCGCAGGGAGATACGGCCGTCCTGGGGCACACGTTTTTCGGCGATGTCCAGCTTGGCCATGACCTTGATGCGCGACACCAGCAGCGCCGCCAGCTCACGCTTGGGTTCGAGCACCTCACGCAGGATGCCGTCGACGCGGAAGCGCACCACCAGGCGTTTTTCAAAGGTCTCCAGGTGGATGTCCGAGGCGTTCTCGCGGATCGCCTCGCCGAGGATGGCGTTGATCAGGCGGATGATCGGCGCGTCGTCCTCCTGCTCCATCAGGTCGGTGGTCTCGGGCATCTGCTCGGCCAGCGCGGCCAGGTCGAGGCTGCCGCCGAGGTCTTCGGCCAGTTGCATGGTGGCGGAGGAGTCGTGCTGGTAAGCCTGGGCCAACGCCTGGTCGAACGATTCGACCGGCAACGGCCGGAATGGCAGCGAGCGGCCGACGAAGCGACGCGCCTCGGCCAGGGCCACCAGTTCGGCGCCTTGGCGATGGGCCAGGCAGGGCTCGACGCCATCCTGCAGGAAGACGCCGTGACGCTTGGCAAAGCCGAACGGCAGGCGCCGCAGAGGCGCCTCGATCGAAGAGTTCATCCGTGTAATGCCTTCATGAATTCACCGGGGCAATTATCACAACGCTGTCTGACCGTTGTGCAGCAGATCCCTGCCATTTTCTTGTCGTTGTGATCGGGCACGCACGCAAACCCGTAAAAAAACCGGAATATCTTTAGCACATAGACCTCCGCGATACACCTGCTGTCGGGTTGTAGCGTGAATGCGTCGTACTGCTATGATTCAGAGCTTTCGCCGAATCAGAAAATCAAGAACAACTCGCGGAGACCCCCACTTGCCCACAACTGGTGCTCGACACTGGCTGCAACAGCATTCGCCCGCGCTTCTGGGCGCGGGCTTGGTGATTGCCATGAGCCTGAGCCTCGCCTGGCAATCCGCCGACTGGATCAGATTGCTCCGCAATTCCCCCGATACCAGCAGTGACCCCACCAGCACGGCGGTGGTTCCAGCCAGCCTGGAACGCCTCGAACCGCTGTTCGGTCCGAACCGCGCGCAGAGCGATGCGCCACCACCGGCGACCAACCTGCGCCTGACTCTGCTGGGCAGCTTCATCAACGCCGATGAGGCACGCTCCAGCGTGATCATCCGCAGCGAGGGCGACAAACCCAAGCGCCTGCACAGCGGTGAGGAACTTAGCCCCGGCGTGAAGCTCCATGCCATCTACCGTGATCGCGTGGAAATCGACCGGGGCGGCCGCCTCGAGACCCTGACCTTCCCCCGGGCACGCCTCGCCGTGCCCAACTCGCCCGCCATGGAGGCGGAGCCGGCAAATGATGCTGTTAACGACCTCGGCGGCCTCCAGGAGGACAACGCCGCCGAACTGCGCGAACGCATGGAAGCACTGAGAAAACAGATGGAAGAATCCGGCGGCCTCTCGCCGGAATCACCGCCCGAACAGCCCCTGGAAAGCGAATGAATCAATGCCCACACTCCTCTCGCGCCTGAGTATCGCCCTGCTGGCTGCCGGCCTCGCTGCCGCGCCGTTGCCCTTGCTGGCCGCCGATCCGCAACCCCAGGCCGAAAACAGCCAGCAGGAAGGCTGGACCATCAACCTCAAGGACGCGGACATTCGCGAATTCGTCGACCAGGTGGCCGACATCACCGGCGAGACCTTCATCGTCGATCCCCGGGTCAAGGGCCAGGTCAGCGTGGTGTCCAAGGCGCCACTGAACCTGTCCGAGGTCTATCAACTGTTCCTTTCGGTGATGGCCACCCACGGCTTCACCGTGGTCACCCAGGGTGACCAGGCCCGCATCATCCCCAACGCCGAAGCCAAGGCCGAAGCCGAAGGCGGGCCGGCAGCGCCGGACAAGCTGGAGACCCGGGTGATCCAGGTGCAGCACACGCCGGTGACCGAGCTGATCCCGCTGATCCGCCCGCTGGTGCCGCAATACGGCCACCTGGCGGCGGTGACCTCGTCCAACGCCCTGATCATCAGCGACCGCAGCGCCAACATCGCGCGCATCGAAAGCCTGATGCGCCAGCTGGACCAGAAGGGCGACCGCGACTACACCGTGCTCAACCTGCAGAACGCCTGGGTGATGGACGCCGCCGAGGTGCTCAACAGCGCCGTCAGCCGCGGCCAGGCCAAGGGCACCAACGCCGCCCAGGTGATCGCCGATGCCCGCACCAACCGCCTGATCATCGTCGGCCCGCCCTCGGCGCGGGCCAAGCTGGTGGCGCTGGCGCAGTCCCTCGACACCCCGACCTCGCGCTCGGCCAATACCCGCGTCATCCGCCTGCGCCATAACGACGCCAAGGCCCTGGCCACCACCCTGGGCGAGATTTCCGAAGGCCTGAAGACCCCGGAAGGCGGCGGTGAGCAGCAAGGCAAGCCGCAGAACATCCTGATCCGCGCCGATGAGAGCCTCAACGCCCTGGTGCTGCTGGCCGAGCCGGACACGGTCAACGCGCTGGAAGACATCGTCCGCCAGCTCGACGTACCCCGCGCCCAGGTGATGGTGGAAGCCGCCATCGTGGAAATCTCCGGCGACATCACCGACGCCCTCGGCGTGCAGTGGGCCGTGGATGCCCGCGGCAAGACCGGCGGCCTCGGTGGGGTCAACTTCGGCAACACCGGGCTCTCGGTGGGCACCGTGCTCAACGCCATCAAGGACGAAAAGCTGCCCACCACCCTGCCCGACGGCGCCATCATCGGCATCGGTACCGACCACTTCGCCGCGCTGGTCACCGCGCTCTCCGCCAACAGCAAGAGCAACCTCCTGTCCACGCCGAGCCTGCTGACCCTGGACAACCAGAAGGCGGAGATCCTCGTCGGCCAGAACGTGCCCTTCCAGACCGGCTCCTACACCACCGATGCGGCCGGGGCCAACAACCCCTTCACCACCATCGAGCGCAAGGACATCGGCGTCACCCTCAAGGTCACCCCGCACATCAACGAGGGCGCCACCCTGCGCCTGGAGATCGAGCAGGAAATCTCCTCCATCGCGCCCAGCGCCACGCTCACCGCCCAGGCGGTGGACCTGATCACCAACAAGCGCTCGATCAAGAGCACCATCCTCGCCGAGGACGGCCAGGTGATCGTGCTCGGCGGCCTGATCCAGGACGACGTCACCACCACCGACTCCAAGGTGCCGCTACTGGGCGACATCCCCCTGCTCGGTCGCCTGTTCCGCTCCACCAAGGACAGCCACGTGAAGCGCAACCTGATGGTGTTCCTGCGCCCGACCGTGGTCCGCGACCGCGCCGGGCTGGCCGCACTCTCGGGCAAGAAGTACAGCGACATCCGCGTGCTCGGCGACCAGACCGACAAGGAAAGCCGCCCAAGCATCCTGCCGCGCACGCCGGCGCAGCTGTTCGACGGCGGCCAGGGCACCCCGGCCATCGATGTGCGCCCGCCGGAAGCTCCGCTGCCCTGACGGGGCGCCGAAAAGCGAACGGGCGGCAGTGCCAGGCACTGCCGCCCGTTTTCGTTTGGGGGAATGGAGCGTGGAGCGCTGGGCTGAACCCTACGAAGCGGATCAGTCCAGGTAGATCATCTTGCGGGTCATGCCGCCGTCCACCAGGAACTCCTGGCCGGTGACGAAGCCACAGCCGTCCGAGAGCAGCCAGGCGACCATGGAGGCAACGTCCTCCACCTTGCCGACACGGCCGGCCGGGTGCTGGTCGTGATCCCATTCCGACAACGGCGCCTCTTCGCGGGCGGCGCGGTCGCGGGAGTCGATCCAGCCGGGACTCACCACATTGACGCGGATGTCCGGCCCCAGGCTGATGGCCAGCGCGTGGGTCAGCGCCACCAGCCCGCCCTTGCTCGCGGCATAGGCTTCGGTATCGGCTTCGGACTGATGGGCACGGGTCGATGCGATGTTGACGATGGCCCCGCGATGCCCACGCAGGTAGGGCGCGCAGTGCTTGGCCAACAGCATCGGACCGGTGAGGTTGACCGACAGGGTGCGGTTCCACTGCATCAGTTCGAGGCTTTCCAGCGGCGCACCATGGGCTTCGGCGACGCCGGCGTTGCACACCAGCGCATCGAGCCGGCCGAACTGGCCGAGCACTTCGGCAACGCCCACGGCGACCTGGCTTTCATGGGCCACGTCCATGCCGACGAACCAGGCGTTGCCGCCCAGTGCCTTGGCTACCTTGCTGCCTCGGGCACGATCGATATCCGCGAGCACCACCTGCCAGCCTTCGGCGATCAGCCAGGCGGCGATGCCCAGGCCGATGCCACGGGCCGCGCCGGTGACCAGCGCGACCTTGCCGTTATGGGCGGGCGCCGATTCCATGGACCAGTCGATCACAACGCAGCAAGGCCACGCGCGAGGTCGGCCTTGAGGTCGGCGATGTCTTCCAGGCCCACGGCGACGCGGATCAGGTTGTCAGCGATGCCGGCGTTGGCACGCTCCTGCGGCGACAGGCGCCCGTGGGAGGTGGTGGCCGGGTGGGCGATGGTGGTCTTGGTGTCGCCCAGGTTGGTGGTGATGGAGATCACCCGGGTGGCGTCGATGAAACGCCATGCCGCTTCCTTGCCGCCGGCCACTTCGAAGCTGACCACGGCGCCGAAGGCGCTCTGCTGACGCTTGGCCAGCTCGTGCTGCGGGTGGCTTTCCAGGCCGGCGTAGTAGACGCGCTCGATGCCCGGCTGCTGTTCCAGCCAGCGGGCCAGTTCCAGGGCGCTGGCGCAATGGGCCTGCATGCGCACGCGCAGGGTTTCCAGGCCCTTGAGGAAGATCCAGGCGTTGAAGGGGCTGAGGGTCGGCCCGGCGGTACGCAGGAAGCCGACCACGCCTTCCATCTGTGCCTTGCGACCGGCGACCACGCCGCCCATGCTGCGACCTTGGCCATCGATGTACTTGGTGGCCGAGTGCATGACGATGTCGGCACCGAGCTTCAGCGGCTGCTGCAGCGCGGGGGTGCAGAAGCAGTTGTCCACCGCCAGCAGCGCGCCACGGGCGTGGGCGATCTCGGCCAGGGCGGTGATGTCCACCAGCTCGGCCAGGGGGTTGGACGGCGACTCGACGAAGAGCAGCTTGGTGTTGGGCTTGAAGGCCGCTTCCCAGCCGGCCAGGTCGGCCAGCGGCGGGTAGTCGACTTCGACACCGAAGCGCTTGAGGTACTTCTCGAACAGGCTGATGGTCGAACCGAACACGCTGCGCGACACCAGCACATGGTCGCCGGCGCTGCACTGGCTCATGACGATGGAGAGGATCGCCGACATGCCCGAGGCGGTGGCCACCGCTTGCTCGGCACCTTCCAGGGCGGCGATGCGCTCCTCGAAGGCCCGTACGGTGGGGTTGGTGTAGCGCGAGTAGACGTTGCCCGGCACTTCGCCGGCGAAACGCGCGGCGGCGTCGGCGGCGGTGCGGAACACATAGCTGGAGGTGAGGAACATCGCCTCGCCGTGCTCGCCTTCCGGCGTGCGGTGCTGCCCGGCGCGTACCGCCAGGGTGTCGAAGGCCGCGCCTTCGAGGTCACTGTCCAGCCGGCCGGCTTCCCATTCCTGCGTCATATCCCCACCTCTTGGAAACGAAGCCCGGGACAGGGCCCGGGCTGGCAACGTTCAGCGTGCGGCACGAGGCCGCGAACTCAATTGTTGTACAGATCGATGATCGCGCTGACCACGTTGACCTTGGCCTTGCTGGCGTCATTGCGCGCCTGCTCGATCTTGTTCAGGTAGTGCTCGTCGACATCGCCGGTGATGTACTTGCCGTCGAATACCGCGCAGTCGAACTGGTCGATCTTCACCTTGCCACCACCGACCGCCTCGATCAGGTCCGGCAGGTCCTGGTAGAGCAGCCAGTCGGCGCCGATCAGCTCGGCCACTTCCTCGGTGGTGCGGTTGTGGGCGATCAGCTCGTGGGCGCTGGGCATGTCGATGCCGTACACGTTCGGGTAGCGCACCGCCGGGGCGGCCGAGCAGAAGTAGACGTTCTTGGCGCCGGCCTCGCGGGCCATCTGGATGATCTGCTTGCAGGTGGTGCCGCGGACGATGGAGTCGTCCACCAGCATCACGTTCTTGCCGCGGAACTCCAGCTCGATGGCGTTGAGCTTCTGACGTACCGATTTCTTGCGCGCGGCCTGGCCCGGCATGATGAAGGTACGGCCGATGTAGCGGTTCTTGACGAAGCCCTCGCGGAACTTCACGCCCAGGTGGTTGGCCAGTTCCAGGGCCGCGGTGCGGCTGGTGTCCGGGATCGGGATGACCACGTCGATGTCGTGGTCCGGGCGCTCGCGCTGGATCTTCTCGGCGAGCTTCTCGCCCATGCGCAGACGTGCCTTGTAGACCGAGACGCCGTCCATGATCGAATCCGGGCGCGCCAGATAGACGTGCTCGAAGATGCACGGGGCGAGCTTCGGCGCCTTGGCGCACTGGCGGGTGTAGAGCTTGCCGTCTTCGGTGATGTACACCGCTTCGCCCGGCGCCAGGTCACGGATCAGGGTGAAGCCGAGTACGTCGAGGGAGACGCTTTCGGAGGCGATCATGTACTCCACGCCTTCGTCGGTGTGACGCTGGCCGAAGACGATCGGACGGATGGCGTTGGGGTCGCGGAAGCCGACGATGCCGTAGCCGGTGATCATCGCCACCACGGCGTAGCCACCACGGCATCGGTCATGCACGCCGGAAACCGCGGCGAACACGTCTTCCTCGGTGGGCTGCAGCTTTCCGCGATGGGCCAGCTCATGGGCGAACACGTTGAGCAGCACTTCCGAGTCGGAACTGGTGTTCACGTGGCGCAGGTCGGATTCGTAGATTTCCTTGGCCAACTGCTCGACGTTGGTCAGGTTGCCGTTGTGCGCCAGGGTGATGCCGTAGGGCGAGTTGACGTAGAACGGCTGCGCCTCGGCGGAGGTGGAGCTGCCCGCAGTCGGGTAGCGCACGTGGCCGATGCCCATGTGGCCTACCAGGCGCTGCATGTGGCGTTGCTGGAAGACGTCACGGACCAGGCCGTTGTCCTTGCGCAGGAACAACCGGCCGTCATGGCTGGTGACGATGCCGGCAGCGTCCTGGCCGCGATGCTGGAGAACGGTGAGCGCGTCATACAGCGCCTGATTGACGTTCGACTTACCGACGATACCGACGATGCCACACATGCGGTGCAACCCCTGCTGCTAGTAGTTCAGGCTAATACCGGGCGACGGGCCGGGCAGTTGGTGCCCCGCTCGCCACCCTTTGTTTGGCGGCTCAGCTTGGTGCGCTGACGCTGCCGGCAAGCCACTGGCTGGTGAAACCCAGAATCAGGTTCTTCGACCAGTCGGCGACCATCAGAAAATGCGGTAGCAACGTTGACTGCTGCCACCATGGATCCTGTTGCACCGGCGCCAGGCTCAGCAGGCCGACCAGCACCACCACCAGCAAAGCCCCGCGCGCCGCGCCGAAGACCATGCCGAGGAAGCGGTCGGTGCCGTCCATGCCGGTGACCCTGATCAGCTCACCGATCAGGAAATTGACCAACGCCCCCACCAGCAGGGTGGCGATGAAGAGAATGGCGCAGGCCGCGATCACGCGCGCCGACGGCATTTCGATGAACTCGGTGAGGTGCTGTGACAAGGCCCCGCCAAACATCCAGGCGACTATGCCGGCGATGATCCAGGTGAGCAGCGAAAGCGCTTCCTTGACGAAGCCGCGTTTCAGACTGATCAGGCTGGAAATGGCGATGATGGCGATGATCGACCAATCGACCCAGGTGAATGCCACGTATGCAGCTCACGAACAGAAAAGGCGCTGCATTTTAGCAGAGCCCCGTCGCTCCGGTAACCCGCGGATCAGATTGCTCTGATAGAGAGAGCGAATCAGCCCTTTTCAGGCTGGAAACGCACGATGAAGCCATTGAGTTTCTGTTGGCGGCTCAGGGAATCCCGCAGCCGGTCGGCTTCCGCGCGCTCGATCACCGGGCCGACGAACACCCGGTTCATGCCTTCGGCACTGCGGATGTAGGCGTTGTAGCCCTGGCTGCGCAGGGTCTGCTGCAGCTTCTCGGCGCCGGCGCGGCTGGACAGGCTGGCGAGCTGGATCGACCAGCTGACCGGCAGGCCATTCGGGTCGAGGCGCTTTTCATCGGCCTTGGGCGGCGTGGCGGCCGGCGGCACGGCCTGGGCCTGTTGCTGGGCCGGCGGTTGTGCGGGAGCCTGGGGCTGGGCCGGCTGCGCGGGCGCTGCGGGCTGTTCGGTGGGAGCAATGGGCAGTGCGCTGGCCTGGCCGTTGGCATCCAGCGACGGGACCGGCTCTTCCGGGAGCACCTGGGGCTCGGGCACCTCGACGGTCTCCATCTCCACCGGCGGCATCTCCGGGGTTTGCGGCATGGCCGGCGCGTCGATGCGCACCTGGCGCAACTCGTCCTCGCGGGTGAACAGCATCGGCAGGAAGATCACCGCCAGCGCCAGCAGCACCAGGGCACCGACGATGCGTTGCTTGAGTCCCTTGTCCAGCACAGCCACTCCCCCTTAAACCTGATGCGCGAGCCAGGCCAGCGCCTCGGCCACGCAATAGAAAGATCCGAACGCCAGGATTTCATCGCCCTCCCCGGCTTTCTCGCACTGTGCCTCCAGCGCCGCGGCGATATCGCCATGGCTGCTGGCGGTAACGCCCAGCGCGAGCAACGCGGCCTGCAGTTCGGCCGCCGGCCGGCTGCGCGTGGACGGCAGCGTGGCCACGGCCCAGTCCGGCAGCACGTCCTTGAGCGGCGCGAGCACACCGGCCAGGTCCTTGTCGGCCAACAAGCCGAACACTGCCAGGCGCCGACCGGCGACCGGGCGGCTGCGCAAGCGCTCGGCCAGGTAGCTGGCCGCGTGGGGATTATGCCCAACATCCAGCAGCAGCGTGAGTGACTTGCCGCGCCAATTCAGCGCGCGGCGATCCAGGCGCCCGGTGACCCGGGTGGCTTGCAGCGCCTGGGTGATAACGGCTTCGTCCCAGGGCTGGTCGAGCAGCGCATAGGCTTGCAGGGCCAGCGCTGCATTTTCCAGGGGCAGGTCGAGCAGCGGCAAATCATGGAGCTGGCGACCCTGGCCATTCCGATCCAGGCCACGCCAGTGCCAGGCACCCTCCCCCACCGCCAGGTCGTAGTCACGACCACGGAGGATGAAGGGGGCGCTGAGGGCAGCAGCCCGCTCGGCGAGCGGTGCAGGCGGGTCGAGATCGCCACAGAGCGCCGGCTTGCCGGCACGGAAGATGCCGGCTTTCTCGAACGCCACGCTTTCGCGGGTATCGCCGAGCCAGTCGGCGTGGTCGATGCCGATGCTGGTGACCAGCGCCAGGTCGGCGTCGACCAGGTTGACCGCATCCAGCCGGCCACCCAGGCCGACCTCGAGCACCACGGCATCGAGGCCGCTGCGCTCGAACAGCCAGAAGGCTGCGAGCGTGCCCATTTCGAAGTAGGTCAGGGAGGTTTCGCCACGGGCCGCTTCCACGGCCACGAATGCCTCGCAGAGCGCATCGTCGCTGGCATCGACGCCATCGATCTGCACGCGCTCGTTATAGGCCAGCAGGTGCGGCGAGCTGTACACGCCGACCTTGAGACCCTGCGCCCTCAGCAGTGAAGCGAGGAAGGCGCAGGTCGAACCCTTGCCGTTGGTCCCGGTGACCGTGACCACCAGCGGTGCCGGCCTGTGCAAGCCAAGCCGCTGGGCGACCTGGTGGCTGCGTTCCAGCCCCATGTCGATGGCTGTGGGGTGGAGTTGCTCGAGGTAGGCGAGCCAGTCGGCGAGGGTTCGTTGGGTCATGCAGTGGCCGGTGAGGGTAGACGCATGAACTGCGCGAGCAGCCGCGACAGGCGGGCACGCAGTTCATCGCGGGGAATGATCATGTCGATGGCGCCGTGCTCCAGCAGGAACTCGCTGCGCTGGAAGCCTTCAGGCAGCTTCTCGCGAACGGTCTGCTCGATCACGCGGGGGCCGGCAAAGCCGATCAGCGCCTTGGGTTCGGCGACGATCACGTCACCGAGCATGGCCAGGCTGGCGGAAACGCCACCGTAGACCGGGTCGGTGAGCACGGAGATGAAGGGCAGGCCCTCTTCGCGCAGGCGCGCCAGCACGGCGGAGGTCTTGGCCATCTGCATCAGCGAGATCAGTGCTTCCTGCATGCGCGCACCGCCCGAAGCGGAGAAGCACACCAGCGGGCAGCGCTTCTCCAGCGCCATGTTGGCGGCACGCACGAAACGCTCGCCGACCACCGCGCCCATGGAGCCGCCCATGAAGGAGAACTCGAAGGCGCAGGCCACGATGGGCATGCCTTCCAGGCTGCCGCTCATGGCGATCAGCGCGTCCTTCTCGCCGGTGTCCTTCTGGGCTGCGGTGATGCGGTCCTTGTACTTCTTGCTATCGCGGAACTTCAGGCGGTCCACCGGCTCCAGCTCGGCACCCAGTTCCTCGCGACCGTCGGCGTCGAGGAAGATGTCCAGGCGAGCACGCGCGTCGATGCGCATGTGGTGGTTGCACTTGGGACAGACGTCGAGGGTCTTCTCCAGTTCGGGCTTGTACAGCACGGCCTCGCAGGACGGGCACTTGTGCCAGAGGCCTTCAGGAACCGAGCTCTTCTTCACCTCGGAACGCATGATCGAAGGGATCAGCTTGTCTACCAGCCAGTTGCTCATGCTCTCGTTCTCCATAGCTTCAGGCCCGAACACGCGCTAGCGGCCCGGAGCCCTGCGCATGTTCTTGAGCGAATTCACGATTGCGGACGGGGTTGGCGGCATCGGCGGGATGGCGACGGTACGCCCGGCCCCGCACGGTGACGCCGGGAAGGCCCCGGCCATCTGGGCGACGGGCACCGCCATGGTGCCGTCGCGAAAAGCAAAATCGGCCCGATCCGACACCGCGCGCATACGCGCGTGCCCGGGCAACTGGGTTATGGACGGCAGCGCAGGCGGCGCCGTCACATCTGTGGACGACGGGTTCAGCATGCCGCCCTTGCCGCATCGATGAAGGCTCGCACCTTGTCGTGATCCTTGATGCCCTTGCTCGCCTCCACCCCGCCGCTGACGTCGACCGCGTAGGGCCTGACCTGTGCCACCGCGCTGGCGACGTTTTCCGGGGTGAGGCCGCCGGCGAGGATCACCGGCTTGCCCAGGCCGACCGGCACCAGGTTCCAGTCGAAGGCTTCGCCGGTGCCACCAGGGATGCCGGGCACGTAGGTATCCAACAGCACGCCCGAGGCGCCGGGATACTCGCTTACGCGGGCCGCCACGTCGTCGCCGGGCTTGACCCGCAAGGCCTTGATATAAGGACGGCCATGGCCTTCGCAGGCTGCCGGGGTCTCGTCGCCGTGGAACTGCAGCAGGTCGAGGGGCACCGCTTCGAGGATCGCCGCCAGTTCAGCGGCGGGCATATCGACGAACAGGCCCACGCTGGTCACGAAGGGAGGCAGCGCCGCGACTATCGCCCGGGCCTGCTCGACGTTCACCGCTCGCGGGCTGGCGGCATAGAACACCATGCCGATGGCGTCGGCACCGGCCGCTGCCGCGGCGAGGGCGTCCTCAACGCGGGTGATGCCACAGATTTTGATGCGAACGGCTGACAAGTTGCAGGCACCGGTGGGTAAAAGATGCTGGATGGTAGCAAAGGCTCGGCGGAGCGTCAGCCCGGGTTTTCCGGTAACCAGGAGAGAAAATGCGGCCCGATGTAACGGTGCGGCAGCTGGAATTCCTCGGGGTACTCCACCTGCACCAGGTACAGCCCGTAGGGATGGGCGGTGACGCCGCCGGTACGCCGCACGCGGCTTTCCAGCACTTCACGGGCCCATTCCGGCGGGCGCTCGCCGGCACCGATGGTCATCAGCACCCCGGCGAAGTTGCGCACCATGTGGTGAAGGAAGGCGTTGGCGCGGATATCCAGCACGATGAACCGCCCGTGCTCACTGAGGTGCAGGTGGTGCACCGTCTTGATCGGCGACTTGGCCTGGCACTGGCGGGCGCGGAAGGCGCTGAAGTCATGGGTACCGACCAGGTGGGCGGCGGCCTCGCGCATGCGCTGGATATCCAGCGGGCGATGGTTCCAGGTGACTTCCTCGGCCATATGCGCCGGGCGGATCTGGTCGTTGTAGATGACATAGCGATAACGCCGCGCCATCGCACTGAAGCGCGCGTCGAAATGCCGGGGCATTTCCTGGGCCCAGGCCACGCTGATGTCGTTCGGCAGGTTCATGTTGGCGCCCATGGTCCAGGCATGCATGGAGCGCTGCACCGGCGTGTCGAAATGCACCACCTGGCCGCTGGCATGCACCAGGGCGTCGGTACGCCCGGCACAGCTGAGGGTGACGGGAGCACCGCCGGCCACCTTGGACAAGGCCGTTTCCAGGGTTTCCTGGACGGAGGGCACCCCGGCGCGTTGACGCTGGAAGCCACGGTAGCGGGAGCCCTTGTACTCGATGCCGAGGGCGATTCTGTAAATGCCAACGGCAGCCGAGTCGGCTGCCGTTGTGGGTACTGCTTGGGTCATTGATCAGCTGATACGGGCGATGAGCTCGCGCGCTTCCTGTTGCTGGTTTTCACTGCCCTCGGACATCACTTCGTCGAGGATGTCGCGGGCGCCTTCGGTGTCACCCATGTCGATGTAGGCACGGGCCAGATCGAGCTTGGTAGCGGTTTCGTCGGTGCCGGAGAGGAAGTCGAAATCATCGTCGCCATCCAGGTCCACTGCCGGAGCGGCGCCGCTGGCAGGGGCGCTGTCGGCCGGCGGCTGGTCGAGGCTTTCGGCGAGCTGGTCGAGCTCGGCGGTCACTTCATCGAGCTTGGCGGCGAAGCTGTCGGAGAGCGGCGCTTCTTCGGCGGCGGGCTCGTCTTCCGGCATCGACAGGTCGAAATCGGACGGCAGTTCGAAGGCCGACGCGGGCTCTTCCTTGGCGACCGGCTCGGCAGCAGGCTGGGAGCCGCCCAGGTTCAGGTCGTCATCCAGGCTGAGAAGGAAATCATCTTCCTCGGCGATGGACGGCTTGCTGTCGCCTTCCAGCTCCAGGCTGAAGTCGGCCAGATCGTCGCCCAGGTCCAGCGATTGCTCGCTCAGCGGCTTGTCGTCCAGCTCCAGGTCGAAGCCGAGTTCGTCGTCGCCGCGGGCAGCCGGGGCGCTCGGAGCATCGAGGTTGAGGTCGGCATCCAGGTCGATCTCGTCCAGGCCGGCCAGGGCATCGTTGCCGGAGGCAGCTTGCAGGTCGCGGTCGAGGTCGGCTTCCAGTTCATCCAGGCTCAGGTCGAAGGCATCGTCCATGTCGTCCTGGGCGGCAGGCGCCTGGGCAGCCGGAGCAGCAGGTTCGTCCAGGGTCAGGTCATCGAGGCTGAAGCTGTCGAGGTCGTCGCTGGCGGAACCGGCGGCGAAGCCGAGGCCGGCAGCGGCGGCCAGCGCCATGGCCGGGTACTTGGCTTTGAGCTGGTCGACTTCGGCATAGGCGCCACCGATTTCACGCAGCTCGCTTTCCTGGCGGGCGAAGCCGTCGCGGTCACCCAGTTCGGCGTAGACCTCCATCAGCTTCAGGCGCAGGTCGGCACGATGCGGCTCGTCGTTGATCGCGTTCTGCAGCAGCTCGGCAGCCTGGTTGAAGCGGCCGTAGGCGATGTAGATGTCGGCTTCGCTGATGGCATCGCCAGTCTGGGCGGTGACACGTTCCTCGGCCTGGGCCGGAGCAGCGGCGACCGCAGCAGGCTCGTTCTCGAGGCCGGCGAAGGCGTTGTCCTGGATGTCCAGGTCGTTGTCGAAGCCGGTGTCGTCGTCCTGGGCGGCCAGGCTGTTCTGCAGCTCGGCTTCCTTCATGGCGTTGCGACGGGAGAGGATCATCAGTGCGACCAGCAGAAGCAGCAGCGCGCCGCCACCGGCGATGCCCAGCAGCATCGGGTTGCCCATCAGGTCGTCGACGAAGCCAGGCTGTTCGGCTTCAGGTTCCGGCTGCACGGGCGCCACAGCCGCCGGAGCGGGCTCGACCGGCTTGGCGGCCTCTGCCGGAGCAGCAGGTTTTTCAACGGCATCAGCCGGCTCACTGGCCGGCTGCTGGTTCTGGGACTGGGCGGCTGCATCAGGTGCAGCCGGCTCCTCGTTGTAGTTGTAGTCCGGTGCCTGCCCGGCCGGGGGAGTGGCCTGGGTTGCGTCGGGTGCCGGAGTAGCCGGCACCGCTGCAGGTTGTTCGGCAGCCGGAGTGGCCGGGGTGGCGGAAGCGGCTGGCGCTGTCGGCGTGGCCGGTGCTGCCGGAGCGGCGGCCTCGGGTTTCTTCGCCAGGTCGCCCTGCAGCTTGGCCAGCTGATCATCCTTCAGCTGGATCAGGCGTTGCAGTTTATCCAGCTGGCTCTGCAGGTCAGTCATCCGGCCCTTGAGCTCGTCGTTCTCACGACGGGTGGTGTCCAGGCTTTCCTGGGTCACCGCCAGTTTCTCGGCCAGCGCCTTGTTGTTGCCGTTGCCAGCACCCTTCTCGCTGCCGGCAGTGGACTTGCCACTCTCGGCGGATACCAGGCGCAGGTTGTCTTTGCTTTCGGTCTTGGCCGGAGCGGCACCGGCGCTGGCGCGCTTGGTGGCGTCGAGCTGGCGCTGGCCGGCGGTACCGGCTACGGCGCTGCCGTCACGCCAGGCAGCGTTCTGCGCTGCGACCTGGGCAATGGCTTCGGATTGGGAACGGCTGGCGATCTGCGCATCGGTCGGCATGCGCAGCACCTGGCCGCTCTTCATGCGGTTGATGTTGCCGCCGACGAAGGCATCCGGGTTCAGGTCCTGGATGGCCAGCATGGCCTGGTGCACGGAACCGCTGGAGCGGTTGCGCTGGGCAATTTCCCACAGGGTGTCGCTGCCGGTGGTCTTGTATTCTTCTGCGCCCGCCTTGGCGGTGGAAGCGGCCGAGGCGACAGGCGTGGACGGACGCGGTGCCTGGGCAGCCGGGCTGGCGCTCGGACGCGGTGCAGCAGCCGGGCGCGGAGCCTGGGCCGGAGCGGCGATGGGCATGCTCGGCACGACGGCAGCGGTGGTTTCAGCGGAGTAGGTCGGCGGGTCCAGCAGCAGGGTGTATTCGCGCAGCAGGCGACCGTTGGGCCACAGCACTTCCACCATGAAGTTCAGGTAGGGCTCGCGCACCGGCTTGTTGGAGGTCACGCGGATCACGCTCTTGCCATTGGGCTTGAGCACCGGCGTGAACTTGAGGTCGGTCAGGAAGTACTGGCGATCGACGCCGGCCTTGCTGAACTCTTCGGCCGAAGCCAGGCTCGGAACGACTTCGTTGGAGGCCAGATCACGGACCTCGAGCAGCTCGATTTCAGCGACCAGCGGCTGGTTCAAGGCGGACTTCAGGGTCACTTCCCCGAGCCCCAAAGCGTGAGCCATGCCGGAGGTCAGCGCCGAAGCAGCCGCAATTGCCAGCACCAGTTTGCGAACCCGAATCATAGCGTAATCCCTTGTTTTATCTTTTTTTCTCGGCCGAACGAGAGAGTATTTTGATCGCTGCCACAACACGCCATAGCGGTTCCCCGTCAGCGATGAAAACTAAACCAGTATTGTCAAGCTAGAAAAGTTCTTCAAATTTTCAGGTAAGTATCTTTTACAGATAGTGTTTTATCAATAACTCGCCGGACTGTACGGCGTTGAGTGCAGCGCCTTTTCGCACATTATCAGACGCAATCCACAAATTGACTTGGCGCGGGTCTTCCAGCCCTTTTCGCACGCGGCCGACGTAGATCACATCCTGCCCCACAGCGTCACCTACCGCCGTCGGATAGTCGCCCTGCTCCACCAGTTCGATACCCTCAGCCGCCTCCAGTTTTTCCAGCACGACGGCCAGGTCGACGTCCTCGCGCACCTGCAGCGAGACGCTCAGGCTGTCGCCGAAGAACACCGGTGCCAGCACGCAGGTGGCGGCCACATCCAGGGCCGGGGCAGCCAGCAGTGCCTTCAATTCGCGTGCCAGTCTCCTCTCCAGCTGGGCGTGGCCCGCCTCATCCACCGCATCGGGCTGGGCGAGGATGTTGAAGGCAACCTGGCGATCAAAGAGGCGCGGCTCCAGCGGACGGGCGTTGAGCAGCTCGGCGGTTTGCCGGGCCAGCTCGGTGACCCCCTCGCGGCCACGGCTGGAAACGGCCAGGCAGACGGTGACCGTGACCCGCTCGAGGCCCAGGGACGCCAGCGGCGCCAGGGCACAGGCCAGGGCGACGGCAGAAGCGCTCGGGCTGCACAGCTTATAAGGAGGGGCCAGTTCGCCGAGCAGGCCGGCATTGGCTTCCGGCACCAGCGGCTGGGCATCGTCCAGAACACCGGAAAGATCGATCACCGCGCAGCCCGCCTGGCTGGCGCGCACGACGAAGCTGCGGCTCACCGCCTCGCCAGCGGCGAAGAAGGCCAGGCGCACCTGGGAGAAATCGAACTCGGCGACATCACGCACGCGCAGGTTCTTGCCGCGGAACTGCACGGAGGCGCCGGCAGACTCGATGCTGGCCAGCAGGTGCAGGGTTCCGACGGGAAATTCACGCTCGGCAAGGAGTTCGACGAGGGTTTCGCCAACGGTACCGGTGGCGCCGACAACGGCGATATCGAAGGACTGGCTCATGGACATTGCCTCTGGCGAAACGGGAGCGGCACTTTAACCGTCGCCCCGCACGCAGGCAATCAAGGGAAACCGGGCGCCGACGAGCCTCGTCGGCGCCCGTTGTCGATCAACGTTCCAGGAGGATGCGCAGCATGCGGCGCAGCGGCTCGGCCGCGCCCCACAGCAGCTGGTCGCCCACGGTGAAGGCACCGAGGTACTGCGTGCCCATGTTGAGCTTGCGCAGGCGGCCGACCGGGACGCTGAGGGTGCCGGTGACGGCGGTCGGGGTCAGCTCGCGCATGCTGATCTCGCGCTGGTTCGGCACCAGTTTCACCCAGGGGTTGTGCTGGCTGATCATGCCTTCGATGTCGGCGATGGGCACATCCTTGTTCAGCTTGATGGTCAGCGCCTGGCTGTGGCAGCGCATGGCGCCGATACGCACGCAGATGCCGTCCACCGGGACCGGGCTCTTGAAGCGACCGAGGATCTTGTTGGTTTCGGCCTGGCCCTTCCACTCTTCACGGCTCTGGCCGTTGGGCAGTTCCTTGTCGATCCAGGGGATCAGGCTGCCTGCCAGGGGCACACCGAAGTTCTCGGTGGGATACGCCTCGCCGCGCATGGCTTCGGCCACCTTGCGATCGATGTCGAGGATGGCGCTGGCCGGGTTGGCCAGGTCATCGGCGACCGCCGCGTGGGTCGCGCCCATCTGCTTGATCAGCTCGCGCATGTTCTGGGCACCGGCGCCGGAGGCTGCCTGGTAGGTCATGGCGCTCATCCACTCCACCAGGCCGGCTTCGAACAGACCGCCCAGGGCCATCAGCATCAGGCTGACGGTGCAGTTGCCGCCGATGTAGTTCTTGGTGCCGGCATCCAGTTGCTGGTCGATGACGCGACGGTTGACCGGGTCGAGGACGATGACCGCGTCATCCTGCATGCGCAGGCTGGAGGCGGCGTCGATCCAGTAGCCCTGCCAGCCGGCTTCGCGCAGCTTGGGGAAGACTTCGCTGGTGTAGTCGCCACCCTGGCAGGTCAGGATCACATCGAGGCTTTTCAGCTCGTCGATGTTGTACGCGTCCTTCAGCGGGGCAACGTCCTTGCCGATCGCCGGGCCTTGCCCGCCAACATTGGAAGTGGTGAAGAAAACCGGCTCGATCAGGTCGAAATCCCGCTCTTCCAGCATTCGCTGCATGAGCACGGAACCCACCATACCACGCCAACCGATCAGACCTACACGCTTCATGACAACTACACCTTTCAGGAAAAAGTGGACCGCCGGTATTCCGGCGAGCCCGACAGATTACAGATTACGCAGGGCCTCGACCACTGCATCGCCCATGGCTTGGGTACCGACCTTGGTGGTACCGGCGGAGAAGATGTCGCCGGTGCGCAAGCCCTGGTCGAGGACGAGGCTCACGGCCTTCTCGATGGCATCCGCGGCGGCACTCTGGTTGAAGCTGTAGCGCAGCATCATCGAGACCGAGAGGATGGTCGCCAGGGGGTTGGCGATGCCCTGGCCGGCGATGTCCGGCGCGGAGCCGTGGCACGGCTCGTACATGCCCTTGTTGTTCGCATCCAGGGAAGCGGAAGGCAGCATGCCGATGGAGCCGGTGAGCATGGAAGCCTCATCCGACAGGATGTCGCCGAACATGTTGTCGGTGACCATCACGTCGAACTGCTTGGGCGCGCGCACCAGCTGCATGGCGGCGTTGTCGACGTACATGTGCGACAGCTCGACGTCCGGGTAGTCCTTGGCCACTTCCTCGGCCACCTCGCGCCACAGCTGGCTGGAGGCGAGCACGTTGGCCTTGTCCACCGAGCAGAGTTTCTTGCCGCGCACGCGGGCCATGTCGAAGCCGACGCGGACGATGCGGCGGATTTCGCTTTCGGCATACGGCAGGGTGTCATAGGCCTGGCGCTCGCCGTTTTCCAGCACGCGCTGCTCGCGGGGCTGGCCGAAGTAGATGCCGCCGGTCAGCTCACGGACGATGAGAATGTCCAGGCCCGCGACCACTTCCGGCTTGAGGCTAGAGGCATCGGCCAGTTGCGGATAAAGGATGGCCGGGCGCAGGTTGGCGAACAGGCCCAGCTGCGAGCGGATCTTCAGCAGGCCGCGTTCCGGGCGGATGTCACGCTCGATCTTGTCCCACTTCGGGCCGCCCACGGCGCCCAGCAGCACGGCGTCGGCCTGGCGCGCACGCTCCAGGGTCTCGTCGGCCAGGGGCACGCCGTGCTTGTCGATGGCAGCGCCGCCGATCACGTCGTGGGTCAGCTCGAAGCCGAGCTGGAACTTGTCATTGGCCAGCTCCAGCACCTTGACCGCTTCGGCCATGATTTCCGGGCCGATACCGTCGCCAGGGAGAACCAGAATCTGTTTGCTCATGAGTCTTTCCTTCGGAAAAAAGCTTCAAGCCCCAAGTCGCAGGCTCCAAGTACTTGTCGCTTGGAGCTTGCAGCCTGACGCTCAGTTATTTAGTGGCCCACAGCACCAGCACGTCGGTACTGAAGGAGCCGTCTTCGGTGATTTCGAAATACTCGCGCACTTCCTCGCCCACCGCCTTCTGCAGGGCCAGGATGGCGTCGCGGAATACATCCGGCGTGCGCATGCAGGTGATCCAGGAGGCGAACTCCAGGCGCAGCCGCTGACGCGCATGGCGATCGACGAACAGACCGGCCTCGCTCACCTGGCGCAGCCACTCGGCGACGGAATAGTCGCGCACATGGCTGGTGTCGCGCAGCACTTCCACGGCCTGCAGGTGGGTGTCGAGCAGCGGGCTGCCCGGCGACGCCACGTCGATGAAGGCAGCGGTGCCGCCCGGCTTCAGCACCCGACGCACCTCGCGCAGGGCCAGGCCCAGGTCGCTCCAGTGGTGCGCGGAATAGCGGCTGAAGACGAAATCGAAGCTGGCATCGGCGAAGGGCAGGCGCTCGGCCGCCCCGCGCTCGGTGCGCAGGTTGCCCAGCCCACGCTCGGCAGCGGCCGCTGCGACCACCTCCAGCATCTGCTCGGAGAGGTCGTAAGCCACCACTTCGCCGACCAGCGGCGCGACATGGAAGCTGACATGCCCGGCGCCACAGCCGAGGTCGAGCACCCGGGCATCGCCCCGGCCCTCGACCGCCGCCTGCAGCAGCACGAACTCGGTGCCCTGGGCGTGCACGGCACTGCTCAGGTAGGCACTGGCCTGTTCGCCGAACTGGCGCTGCACCACCTGGGCATGGGCCTTGTCGCTCATCTCGCTCCCCTGCCTCAGGCGTCGCGGAACAGCCAGGGCTGCGCCTGGCGATGGCCACCCTCGAAGGCGCGAATGGCATCCGCGTCCTGCAGGGTCAGGCCGATGTCGTCGAGGCCGTTGAGCAGGCAGTGCTTGCGGAACGCGTCCACTTCGAAGCTGTACTGCTTGCCGTCCGGGCGGGTCACGGTCTGTGCGGCGAGGTCGACGGTGAGCTGGTAGCCCTCCTCCGCTTCGCACTGCTTGAACAGCTCGTCCACCTCTTCATCCTTGAGGATGATCGGCAGCAGGCCGTTCTTGAAGCTGTTGTTGAAGAAGATGTCGGCGTAGCTCGGCGCGATGATGGCGCGGAAGCCGTACTCCTCCAGGGCCCAGGGTGCGTGCTCGCGGGAGGAGCCACAACCGAAGTTCTCACGGGCCAGCAGCACGCTGGCGCCCTGGAAGCGCGGGAAGTTGAGGACGAAGTCCGGGTTCACCGGGCGCTTGGAGTTGTCCTGGTTGGGCTGGCCGACATCGAGGTAACGCCACTCGTCGAACAGGTTGGGGCCGAAGCCGGTGCGCTTGATCGACTTGAGGAATTGCTTGGGGATGATCTGGTCGGTGTCGACGTTGGCACGATCGAGCGGAGCGACGAGACCGGTGTGTTGGGTAAAGGCTTTCATCTCGCTCTCCTTACTTGAGCATCTCGCGAACATCGACGAAGCGGCCATTGACGGCGGCTGCGGCGGCCATGGCCGGGCTGACCAGGTGGGTACGACCACCGGCGCCCTGGCGGCCTTCGAAGTTGCGGTTGGAGGTGGAGGCGCAATGCTCGCCGCTTTCGAGGCGGTCCGGGTTCATCGCCAGGCACATGGAGCAGCCCGGCTCACGCCATTCGAAGCCGGCCTCGATGAAGATCTTGTCCAGCCCTTCCTGTTCGGCCTGCTGCTTCACCAGGCCGGAACCCGGTACCACCATCGCCTGCTTGACGGTGGTGGCGACCTTGCGGCCCTTGGCCACTTCGGCAGCGGCGCGCAGGTCTTCGATGCGCGAGTTGGTGCAGGAACCGATGAACACGCGGTCCAGCTGGATATCGGTGATCGCCTGGTTGGCGGCCAGGCCCATGTACTTCAGGGCACGGGTGATGGAATCACGCTTGACCGGGTCGGCCTCGACGGCCGGGTCCGGCACGCGCTGGTCGACCGGCAGCACCATCTCCGGCGAGGTGCCCCAGCTGACCTGGGGAATGATGTCTTCGGCGCGCATCTCGATCACGGTGTCGAAGTGCGCATCGGCGTCGGAAACCAGGTCGCTCCAGGCGGCCACGGCCTTTTCCCAGTCGGCGCCCTTGGGCGCGAAGGGGCGGCCTTCGACATAGGCGATGGTCTTCTCGTCCACCGCCACCATGCCCACGCGGGCACCGGCTTCGATGGACATGTTGCAGATGGTCATGCGGCCTTCCATGGACAGGTCGCGGATGGCGCTGCCGGCGAACTCCAGGGCGTGGCCGTTGCCACCGGCGGTGCCGATCTTGCCGATCACCGCGAGCACGATGTCCTTGGCGGTCACGCCGAAGGGCAGCGTGCCCTCCACGCGCACCTGCATGTTCTTCATCTTCTTGGCGATCAGGCACTGGGTGGCCAGCACGTGCTCCACCTCGGAGGTGCCGATGCCGTGGGCCAGCGCACCGAAGGCGCCGTGGGTGGAGGTGTGCGAGTCACCGCAGACCACGGTCATGCCCGGCAAGGTGGCACCCTGCTCCGGGCCGACCACGTGGACGATGCCCTGCCGTACGTCGTTCATCTTGAACTCGAGGATGCCGAAGTCGTCGCAATTCTCGTCGAGGGTCTGCACCTGGATGCGCGACACCTCGTCGGCGATGGCTTCGAGGCCGCCCTGGCGCTCGGCGCGGGTGGTCGGCACGTTGTGGTCCGGGGTCGCGATGTTGGCGTCGATGCGCCACGGCTTGCGGCTGGCCAGACGCAGGCCTTCGAATGCCTGGGGCGAGGTCACTTCGTGGAGGATGTGACGGTCGATGTAGATCAGCGACGAACCATCGTCGCGGCGCTTCACCTCATGCAATTCCCAGAGCTTGTCGTACAGCGTCTTGCCGGCCATCGGTGGGTCCTCATCAGCGTGTTTCTATGCCGGGGCTCTCATGGATAAAAAGGCCCCTTGGCTTGTGGGGATGATCCTAGGGATTTGACATGAATAACTCAAATTCATATTTTTCATCCAATGGATTCTCCTCAGGAATACCCTCAGCCACGCCCCCTGCCTGGAGCTCAAGCGCCAATGGACCTCGCCAGCCTCAATGCCTTCATCGCCATCGCCGAAACCGGCAGCTTCTCCGAGGCCGGCGAACGCCTGCACCTGACCCAGCCGGCGGTGAGCAAGCGCATCGCTTCCCTGGAGCAGCAGTTGAACGTGCGCCTGTTCGACCGCCTCGGCCGCGAAGTGGGCCTGACAGAAGCCGGCCGCGCCCTGCTGCCGCGTGCCTACCAGATCCTCAATGTGCTGGACGACACCCGTCGCGCCCTGAGCAACCTCTCCGGTGACATCAGCGGCCGCCTGACCCTGGCCACCAGCCACCACATCGGCCTGCATCGCCTGCCGCCGCTGCTGCGGGCCTTCACCCGTGCCTACCCGCAGGTGGCGCTGGACATCCAGTTCCTCGATTCCGAAGTCGCCTATGAAGAGATCCTCCATGGCCGCGCCGAGCTGGCGGTGATCACCCTGGCCCCGGAAACCGCCCTGCCCGTGCAGGCGGTGCCGGTTTGGGACGACGCCCTGGACTTCGTCGCCGCCCCCGAACATCCGCTGGCCCGCGACAAGACCATCTTCCTCGCCGACGTGGCCAAGCACCCGGCGGTGTTCCCCGGCGGCAACACTTTCACCCACCACATCGTGCGGCGCCTGTTCGAGGCCGAAGGGCTGACACCGAACATCGGCATGAGCACCAACTACATGGAGACCATCAAGATGATGGTCTCCATCGGCCTGGCCTGGAGCGTGCTGCCGCGCACCATGCTCGACGAGCAGGTGGTGCGCCTGCCGCTGCAGGACATCCAGCTGAGCCGCAAGCTCGGCTACATCCTGCACACCGACCGCACCCTGTCGAACGCAGCCAAGGCCTTCATGGCCCTGCTCGACGCCCAGCGCGACAATCTTGCGTAGCCCCCGAACCAGGGGCTAACGTGAGCCGCATAACGATAAGAAAAGGCCCGTGCATGCCCCAGCCACCCCGCCCACTCTCCGCCCGCACCGCGCCACACTGCAGCCTCCGGACCGGAAAGGGCCGCCATGACCAAGCCATCTGATCGCCCGCCACTGCCCTTCATCCCCGCCCTCGACCCCGGCGAGTTCGAGCAGAGCTGGCAGGACACGCAACGCCTGCTCGCCGCGCTCAATGGCGCGCGGCTGGGCGCCTGGGACTGGGATATCGCCAGCGGCCGGGTCAACTGGTCCCGCGGCGCCCAGGCGCTGTTCGGCCTGGACCCCAAGCGCCCGCTGCGCACCCAGGTCGACTACATCGAACTGATTCCCGAGGAAGACCGCGCCGGCGTGCTCGAACTCTTCGCCCGGGTGCTGTCCGGCGCCCACCCGGACCGCGCCTTCCGCCACCGCATCCGCTGGCCCGACGGCAGCCTGCACTGGCTGGAGATCAGCGGCAGCCCGCAGGAAGACCCCGACGGGCGCAAGCGCATCATCGGGGTGATCCGCGACGTCACCGAGCAGCAGGAGCGGGCCGAGGCGCTGGAGAACTCCCAGCGACGCTTCTCCAGCCTGTTCCACTTGAGCCCCGACGTGATCCTGCTGGTGCGCATGGACGGCGGCATCATCACCGAGGCCAACCAGCACTTCGAAAGCGTGTTCGGCTGGCCGGCCGCCGAGGTGGTCGGACGCAGCACCCAGGAACTGGGCATCTGGGTCCACCCGCAGCAGCGTGAACTGCTCTACCGCAACAGCCACGGCTCGGAAGACCCCATCGTCCAGGAGGTGCAACTGCGCACCCGCGACGAGCGGGTGCTCGACGGGGTGCTGTCCAGCCAGTTCGTCGACCTGGACGGCGAATCCTTCCTCATCAGCACCTTCCTCGACACCACCGAGCGCAAGCGCGCCGAAGCCGCCCTGCGCACCAGCGAGGAGAAGTTCTCCAAGGCCTTCCGCAGCACCCCCGATGCCGTGGTCATCACCGACCGCGAGACCGGTTGCTTCATCGAGGCCAACCCCGGCTTCCAGCGCCAGTTCGGCTGGGATGCCAGCGAAACCATCGGCCGCAGCTCGCTGGAACTGGGTATCTGGGTCCATGTCGAGCAGCGCCGCGAGATGCTCGACGCCTTCGGCAACAGCGGCATCCTCGCCGGCCTGGAGGTGCAACTGCGCGGCCGCGACGGCAGCGTCAGCACCAACCTGCTGTATGGCGACCAGATCCAGCTCAACGGCCGTACCTGCCTGGTGCTGACGGTGCGCGACATCACCGAGATGCGCGCCCAGGAGCGCGCCCTGAAGGACAGCCAGGAGCGCCTGGCACTGGCCCTGGAATCCGCCGACCTGGGCACCTGGGATTGGCACATCCCCAGCAGCAGCCTCTATGGCTCGGCCCGGGCCTCGGCGCTGCATGGGCTGGCCACCGAGCCGTACGAGGGCGACTTCAAGAACTTCTTCAGCTTCGTGCCCCTGGAAGACCAGATGGCCATGCGCCAGGCCTACCAGGACCTGCTCACCGGCGTGACCAAGGACTACCAGTTCACCTACCGCTCGCGCTTCGCCAATGGCGAGATCCATTTCCTGGAAAGCACCGCCAAGCTCTACCGCGACGAAGCGGGCGAGCCGCTGCGCATGGCCGGCATCCTCATCGACATCACCGAACGGGTGCGCCGCGAGCAGCGCCTGGCGGCGTCGGAGGAGAAGTTCGTCACCCTGTTCCAGGCCAGCCCCGACCCCATCTGCGTGACCCGCGTGCGCGACGGCGCCTTCATCGAGATCAACCCCAGCTTCACCGAGGTGTTCGGCTGGCGCCCCGATGAGATCGTCGGCCGCTGTGCACCGGAGATCGCCTTCTGGGCCGACCTGGAGCAGCGCGACCAGCTTTCGCGCACGCTGATGCGCGACAAGGGCCTGGACAACGTCGAGGCCCAGTACCTGACCCAGGACGGACGGATGCTGACCTGCGTAGTGTCCAGCCGCTTCATCCGCGTCGACCGCCAGCTGTGCATCACCACCACCTTCCGCGACATCACCGAGCGTCAGCAGTCCGAAGCAGCGCTCAAGGCCAGCCAGGAGAAGTTCGCCAAGGCGTTCCACTCCAGCCCCGACGCCATCACCATCACCGAGCGCGACACGGGCCGCTACATCGAGGTCAATGAAGGCTTCTGCCGCCTCACCGGCTACAGCGCCGAGGAAGTAATCGGGCGCACCACCGACGACCTGCACATCTGGGCCCGGCCCGATGAGCGCGAGCACCTGATCGAGGTCATGCGCCGCGATGGGCGCGCGCACCACCTGGAGATGTGCGGCCAGCACCGCGACGGCACGCGCAAGGTGGTGGAGGTCTCGGTGGAGCAGATCGACCTCGACGGCAAGGCCTGCCTGCTGCTGACGGCCCGCGACATCAGCGCGCTGAAGGACGCCCAGGCACAGATCCAGCACCTGGCGTACCACGACTCGCTGACCAACCTGCCCAACCGCGCCCTGCTGATGGACCGGCTGACCCAGCAGATCGCCCTGCTGCGCCGCCATAAGCTGCGCGGTGCCCTGCTGTTCCTCGACCTCGACCACTTCAAGCACATCAACGACTCCCTCGGCCATCCGGTGGGCGACTCGGTGCTGAAGATGGTCACCGCACGCCTGGAAGCCAGCGTGCGCCTGGAAGATACGGTCGCGCGCCTGGGCGGCGACGAATTCGTGGTGCTGCTCACCGGCCTGGAGGGCAAGCGCTCCGAGGTGACGCGCCAGGTGCGGCAGATCGCCGACAAGCTGCGCAAGCTGCTGGCCGAGCCCATGTTGCTGGACGGCCACCACCTGCAGGTCACGCCGAGCATGGGCGTGGCGCTGATTCCCGATCACGGCGAGACGCCCGCCGACCTGCTCAAGCGCGCCGATATCGCCCTGTACCGAGCCAAGGATTCGGGGCGCAACGCCATCCAGATGTTCCGAGCCACCATGCAGGAGGCGGCCAGCGAGCGCCTGCGCCTGGAGAACGACCTGCGCCTGGCGCTGGTTCGCGGCGAGTTCGAGCTGTACTTCCAGCCCCAGGTGGACGCCCGCAGCAACCGGGTGATAGGCGCCGAAGCGCTGCTGCGCTGGATGCACCCGACCCTGGGGCCGCAGTCGCCGGCGCAGTTCATCCAGGTGCTGGAGGAAAGCGGGATGATCCTCGAGGTGGGCAGCTGGGTGCTGGCCGAGGCCTGCCGGGCCTGCGAGCGACTGCTCGTCGATCGGCTGGCCAGTTCCGACGACTTCAGCCTGTGCGTGAACATCAGCCCCCGGCAGTTCCGCCAGAACGATTTCGTCGAACGCATCGAGAAGAGCCTGGTCGATACCCGCTTGCCACACGGCATCCTCAAGCTGGAGATCACCGAAGGCATCGTCATCCAGAACCTCGACGACACCATCGGCAAGATGCGCCGCCTGAAGAAGCTCGGCGTGAGTTTCGCCATGGACGACTTCGGCACCGGCTACTCCTCCCTGACCTACCTCAAGCGCCTGCCGGTGGATGTGCTGAAGATCGACCAGTCATTCGTCCGCGATGCCACCAACGACCCCAACGATGCCGAAATCATCCGCGCCATCGTCGCCATGGCCCGCAGCCTGGGCCTGGGCATGGTGGCCGAAGGGGTGGAGCTCAAGGAGCAGCTGGACTTCCTCGAACAGCAGGGCTGCCACCTGTACCAGGGCTACCTGTTCAGCCGGCCGGTGCCGCTGGAGGAGTTCCGCGCGCTGCTGGCCAGGAACAACCAGCAGGCCCTACCCCCGGCCCCATGAAAAAGGGCGCCCGCAGGCGCCCTCTTCGTTGCAGCAAGCGCTGCCGGATCAGTTCTCCAGCACCGCGCGGGCACCATTGATGGGGATGCGCTTGGCCTTGGCGTCTTCCGGCACGATGCGTACCAGGTCGATGTTCAGCAGGCCGTTCTGCAGCCCGGCGCTGCGCACTTCGATGTGGTCGGCCAGGCGGAACGACAACTTGAAGCCACGCTGGGCGATGCCCTGGTGCAGGTAGGTCACGCTCTCGACACCCTTGTCGCGCTTGCCACCACTGACGGTGAGCACGCCACGCTCGACCTGCAGCTCCAGGTCTTCTTCCTGAAAGCCGGCTGCAGCGACCACGATGCGGTACTGGTCATCACCGTGCTTCTCGACGTTGTAGGGCGGATAGCTGCTGCCGCTGTCGTTGCGTTGGGCGGACTCGAACAGGTCGTTGAACCGGTCGAAGCCCACGGAATGACGGAACAGCGGAGCGAGGGAAAATGCAGTGGTCATGAAAATCTCTCCTGAATAATCAGCAAGTGTCTACAGTCGCAGGACCCGACTTCGGCATCCCGCATTCCCCTAGATAGGGACGGCCGAAATGATTTCAAGGGGCTTTTTTTCAATGGAGGCTCCGTGCACAAGGTCATGCTCATCACCGGCGCCAGCCGAGGCATCGGCGCCGCCACCGCGCGACTGGCGTCGGCGCGCGGCTATGCGTTGTGCATCAACTACCGGCAACAGCGCGAGGCGGCCGCGCAACTGGTGGACGAGATCACGCGCCAGGGTGGCCGGGCCATCGCGGTTGCCGCGGACGTGGCCGACGAGCGACAGGTGGCGCAGTTGTTCGCAGCCATCGATAGCGAATTCGGCCGTCTGGATGTGCTGGTCAACAACGCCGGAATGCTCGAACGCCAGGCACGCCTGGAGGAGATCGACGGCGCCCGGCTGCTGCGGGTGTTCGGCGCCAACGTCTTCGGCAGCTTCCACTGCGCCCGCGAGGCGATCCGCAGGATGTCTACCCGCCACGGCGGCCGGGGCGGCGCGATCATCAACCTGTCGTCCATCGCCGCGCGCCTGGGTGCGCCCAACGAGTACATCGACTATGCGGCGGCCAAGGGCGCCATCGACGCGATGACGGTAGGGCTGGCCAAGGAAGTAGCGGCCGAAGGCATCCGGGTGAACGCGGTGCGGCCCGGCGTGATCCGCACGGAAATCCATGCCAGTGGCGGGGAGCCGGAGCGGGTGGAGCGGGTCGCCGCCAGCATCCCCCTGGGCCGGGGCGGCGAAGCGGAGGAAATCGCCAAGGCCATTCTCTGGCTGGCCAGCGACGAGGCCTCGTACACCACCGGCGCCCTGCTGGACGTCGCCGGCGGCCGCTGAGCACGCGCATCGTAGGTTGGCGCCGAGCGCAGCGAGGCCCAACGAAACAACCCTGATGCTGTGCCTCGTACCTCAGTGCGTAGCCCGGGCTTCAGCCCGGGAAAACCAAGGAACAAGGCGCATCAGGCCGCCGCGAACTCCCGCTCCAGGCTGGGCAGGCCCAGCAAGGCGTCGATACGGGCACAGTCGCTTTCGCGGCGGATCTCGGTGAACAGCAGCACGGCCTCCGGGTAGGTGCGCGTAAGCATCGCCAGCCATTGCTTGAGCCGCCCCGGGGCGTAACGCGGGGCAAGCTTGCGCCGAGCCTGGCGCCAGAAGTCGCGGAGCAGCGGCTGGAACTCCGCCCAGCTCTTCTCCTCGGGTGTTTCGCCGGCACGCACGGCGGCGATCTGCCGGGCCAGGTCGGGGCGCGAGACCAGGCCGCGACCGAGCATGATGTCCTCGACGCCGCTGACCTCGCGGCAGCGTCGCCAGTCGTCCAGCGTCCACACCTCGCCATTGGCGAATACCGGCACCTTGACTACATCCTGCACCCGCGCCACCCACTCCCAGTGGGCCGGCGGCTTGTAGCCCTCGACCTTGGTGCGTGCATGCACCACCAGTTGCGAGGCGCCACCTTCGGCCAGGGCCAGGGCGCAGTCGAGCGCGCCATCGGGGCTGTCGAAGCCCAGGCGCATCTTCGCCGTGACCGGAATGGCGGCAGGCACCGCACGGCGCACGCCACTGACGATGGCATGCAGCAGCTCGGGCTCCTTGAGCAGCACGGCGCCGCCACGGGACTTGTTCACCGTTTTCGCCGGGCAGCCGAAGTTGAGGTCGATCACCGGCGCGCCCAGTTCGCAGGCGTATGCAGCGTTTTCCCCCAGGCACACCGGGTCGGAGCCCAGCAGCTGCACGCGCATCGGCGTGCCGGCACGGGTGCGCGCACCACTCTCCAGCTCGGGAGCGAGCTTCTGGTAGGTGCTGGCCGGCAGCAGGCGATCGCTGACGCGGATGAACTCGCTGACGCACCAATCGATGCCGCCCACACGGGTCAGCACGTCTCGGAGAATCTCGTCAACCAGGCCCTCCATGGGCGCCAGGGCGATTTGCATAGGGGAAGCCTTGGAAAAATGGGCGCGTAGTGTAAGCGTGGAGCGGGCCTGCACAGAATCCTCCCGACGAAAACCGCGGGAGCAAGTTCGCGCCGGCGCAGTCGAAAGCCTTATGCCCTGGAGAAGGAACCGCCGATGAAGACGCTCCGCCCTGCCCTGCTCTGCCTGGCTCTTGGCAGCCTGGCCCCGCTGGCCGATGCAGAAACCCTATTGGAGAGCCCGCTGCAACCGGCACCCGACTCAGTGGCGGAGCTGGTGGTCAGCCGCGACGAGAACGCCGCCAATGCCTGCGAAGTGGGCCTCTACCTGCAGGACGAACTGGTGGCGCAACTGTCTGCCGGGCAGGCCATCAGCCTCAGCGTGCCGGCCGGCGAGATGACCCTGAACGTCGCCCAGAGCCCCTCGGGCTATTGCGCCAGCAACCTCACCGGGCGCCCGCAGTCGGTGCTGATCCAGCCCGGCGAGCGGCGGCACTTCCGCATCGTGCAGAACCCGACCGAGCTGTTCCTGTCGCCAGCGGTGGACTGAGCGCTCAGAGCTCCAGGGGGAACGGCTGCATCAATGCGCGGCCATAGCCCTCGATGAATTCCGGCGGCATGCGCTTGGGGCGGCCGCTGGAAAGCTCGATGCAGACGAAGGTGGTCCTGGCCCGCAGCAGGGTCGCGCCGTCTTCGGGGCGGATCAGCTGGAAGCGGCGGTCCATCTTCAGGCGCTGGTCGGATTCGACGATCCAGGTGGCCATCTGCAGCTCCTGCTCCTCGTAGGCAGCAGCGAGGTAGTCGATCTCGTGGCGCACCACGGCCATGGCGCGATCCAGGCGGCGGTATTCGGCCAGGTCCAGCCCCAGACTCTGGGAGTGGCGCCAGGCGCAACGCTCCAGCCAGCTGACGTAGACGGCGTTGTTGGCGTGGCCGAGGCCGTCGATGTCATCGGCGGCGACCTTGATGTCGATGACGAAGGGGGTGGACAGGTCCCAGTTCATCAGGCGTGCTCCGAGTTGCTGGCCAGCTCGCGCGCTTCGGCGGCGAGTTGGGTGATCTGGTCCCAGGCGCGGGCGCGGATCAGGCTCGACGGCGCGATCCAGGTGCCGCCGACGCAGGCGACGTTGGGCAGTTGCAGGAAGCCTTGCAGGTTGTCCGGCGTGACCCCGCCGGTGGGGCAGAAGCGGATGCCGGTGAAGGGCCCCTTGAAGCTCTTGAGCATCTTCACGCTGGCATTGCCGTTGGCCGGGAACAGCTTCAGCGAGCGGTAGCCGTATTCCAGGGCCAGCAGCACTTCCGAGGGGGTCATCACCCCGGGCAGGTACGGCAGGCCGGAATCTTCCGCCGCTGCAGCCAGGCGTTCGGTGCAACCGGGGCTGACGGCGAAGTGGGCACCGGCGTCGCGGGCCTCGAGGAACTGCTCGGTGTGGATCAGGGTGCCCGCGCCCACCAGCAGGTCCGGGAATTCCTTGCGGATCGCCGCCACCGCGTCCAGGGCACGCGGCGTGCGCAGCGTCACCTCCAGCACCTCGATCCCACCGGCACTGAGCGCGCCGGCCAGGTCCAGGGCCAGCCCCGTGTCTTCGATGACCAGCACCGGCAGGACGGGTCGCGCCCGCTGCAGCACCACATCCATAGTCAGGCTCATTGCATCTTTCCCCTTGATTCGTGCCTCCGGCCCCGCGCTCGGGCCCGGAATTGATTCGCCCCGGCGACCACGCCCGGGCCGCCGCTGGCGGCGCAACAGACATGGACCTTGGAAGCGCAGCATCGACGGCAGGTCACCGACCGGCGGTGGGCCTTCGACGCATTCCATTGGCGAATCTTCCTGCACCCGGCGGCTGTCGCCAAGCCCGCCGTGCAAGGGGAGCGCGATCAGGCGCTGGCGCGCAGGCCGACCTCGTCGAACAGATGCAGCACCGCCGCCACCACGCGCGGGTCGGCCAGTACCCGCTGGTGCCCTCCTCCCTCCAGGCGCAGCAGCTGGCTGTCGGACCAGGCCTCGTGGATGCGGCCGGCCTCGATCACGGGGACCATGCGATCGTCCTCCGCGTGGACGACCAGGCCTGGGATATCCAGGCGGTAGCGGCGTACATCGATGTCCTCGGCGGGAATGCCGGCGTGCTCGCCGACGCGCCTGATGAACTGCTCGCCGGCCCGGGGCGGCAAGCCGATGAAGCGGGCGAAGCCGCGCAGCATCCCGAGGACGCGACTGGGCGCGGCGATGGTGACAAGGGCCTGGGTTCGCAGTCCCAGCTGGGTGGCGAACATGGCGCTGACGCCGCCCATGGAGTGGCCCACCACCCCGTGCAGCGGTGGCAGCTCCTCGGCCGCTTCGAGCAGCGCGCGGGCGAAGAGCACGATGTTCGCCTCGCGCCCCGGCGAGTGGCCATGGGCAGGCGCGTCGAGGGCCACCACGCCATAGCCGGCCTGTACCAGGGCATCGATCAGGCTGGCGAACTGGGTCGGGCGCCCCTCCCAGCCATGCATCAGCAACACGGTCGGGCCACTGCCCCAGCGCAAGGCGGAGAGGCCGAAACGCAGGGTGATGCGCTCGGCGCGCTCGAGCCAGGGCAGCTCCCAGTCACGGGGATGGGTGTCGCGGGGCGTCATGAAGCGCCGCCGGGCCTGGTCGGCGACGTGCCGGGGCGCCACGCGGCCGACGGTGGCGTTGAATCCTCGGAGCAGGTCCAGGCTGTTCATCTCGTTTCTCCTAGATCACCGCCATACGGGCGGCACGCAGTATCCGGTCCGACAGCTCGCCGGCCCCCAGGGCACGGGCAAGGGCCAGGCCGCCCACCATCAGCGCGATGTCGGCCAGGGCCTTGTCGCCGTCTTCGGGGGAAACGGCGAGATCGGCCGCGAGCAATTCGAGGTGTTCGGCCAGCAAGTGCTGGTAGGGCTCGGCGTTGCGCGCCACCTCGCCCACCGAACCGGGGAGCGGGCAACCACGGTCGGTGCTGTCGCGGTGACGACGGGATAGGTAGAAGGCCGCCGCGAGGGTGCGCCGGTCAAGTGGCGCGAGCGTCGAGTCGAGCTGTTTCATCGATTGCCGCCGCTCCCGCAGCAGCTCGCCGAACGCCTCCACCATCAACGCCTCCTTGCTGTCGAAATGGGCATAGAAGCCACCCACCGTGAGCCCGGCAGCCGCCATCACCTCGCTGACACTGGGCTCCAGCGGGCCCCGGGTGAACAGCGCCCTGCCCGCCTCGGCGAGGATACGCTTGCGTGTCTGACTACTCTTGTCACTCACGGCCGTCTCCCGTTGCATGATGGCAATCATATTATATTCATCATTCAATCTGGCAAGCCTTTATGCACACCACCGGTCGAGAGACGGCAAGAGCGGGAAAAAACGAGGGGGATGAGATTTTTCGGAGCGAAAAAACAAAAGGGCCACTCCATGACGGAATGACCCTTAAAAGCCCCGCAGAGCGGGAAAAAGTGGCGTCCCCTAGGGGACTCGAACCCCTGTTACCGCCGTGAAAGGGCGGTGTCCTAGGCCACTAGACGAAGGGGACTTTAAACCTTCGAAAAGCAAGGCCAGCCCGGAGGCTGGCCTTATTTCGATGCACTAGACATCTGATTTGGTGGAGCTAGACGGGATCGAACCGTCGACCTCTTGCATGCCATGCAAGCGCTCTCCCAGCTGAGCTATAGCCCCGAAACCTTCTCGGTGCGCGATCAACCTGATGGTTGTCGCTGCTGGAAAGTGGCGTCCCCTAGGGGACTCGAACCCCTGTTACCGCCGTGAAAGGGCGGTGTCCTAGGCCACTAGACGAAGGGGACTTTAACCTTCGTAGGACCGCAGCCTTGGCTGCGAATCCTGGCAATTTGGTGGAGCTAGACGGGATCGAACCGTCGACCTCTTGCATGCCATGCAAGCGCTCTCCCAGCTGAGCTATAGCCCCACAGTAACGCTGGAACATCTCACTTCGCTTTCGAGTTCGTCGTGAGAACGGGGCGCATACTAAGGGCGACCCTGAAGGCTGTCAACAAAATTTTTCACCGGGATCGAAAAAATTTCATCGCAAGAACAATCACTTACCGGATTCGGCGGGAAGCCCCCGTGCGCTGCCACCGATGAGCGAACCTAGCGCCCTCCCCTGGACAAGAAAAGGCCCGCGCGAGGCGGGCCTTGTCGAAGGAGAATCACTCAGCCAGGAATGGCGTCGCGAATCTTCTCCCACTCCTTGGTTTCCTTCTTCGACGCACCGCCCAGCAGCTCCAGCGCCTGACGCAGGCGGAAGCGGGTGAGGTCGGCACCGAGGACTTCCATGGCATCCAGCACGGAGACGGAGCTGGCCTGGCCGGTGATGGCCGGGAACATCAGCGGCATCACGTCACGCAGCTTGAGCTCAAGGTGCTCGGCAACCCCCTGGATGCAGGCGGTGATGCGCTCCTTGTCCCACTGGCGCAGCGACTCCAGCTTCCACAGGACCAGCTGCATGACCTGGCGCACCTGGTCGGGCGAGAGCTTCTTGTGCTCGAACAGCTTGGCATCCAGCGGCAGCGCACCGGCGAAGAAGAAGCCGGCCAGCGGGGCGATCTGGCTGAAGGTCTCGACGCGGCCCTGTACGTGGGGCGCGATCTTCATCAGGTACTCGGGATTCAGCGCCCACTTCTGCACCTCGGCGGCAAAACGCTCCACCGGCAGCTCGCGGATCCACTGGCCGTTGAGCCAGGAGAGCTTCTCCAGATCGAAGATCGGACCGCCCAGGGAGACGCGCGAGAGGTCGAAGTGCTCGATCATTTCCGCCAGGGAGAACTTCTCGCGCTCGTCCGGCATCGACCAGCCCATGCGGCCGAGGTAGTTGAGCATCGCCTCGGGCAGGTAGCCCATGCGCTCGTAGAAGGTGATGGAGGTGGGGTTCTTACGCTTGGAGAGCTTGCTCTTGTCCGGGTTGCGCAGCAGCGGCATGTAGCAGAGCACCGGTTGCTCCCAGCCGAAGTACTCATACAGCTTGATCAGCTTGGGCGCCGAGGGCAGCCACTCTTCGCCGCGCAGCACGTGGGTGATGCCCATCAGGTGGTCGTCGACCACGTTGGCGAGGAAGTAGGTGGGCAGGCCATCGGTCTTCATCAGCACCTGCATGTCCATGCGATCCCATGGGATCTCGACATCGCCACGGAGCATGTCCGGCACCACGCAGACGCCCTCGGTGGGCATCTTCATGCGCACGACATGAGGCTCACCAGCGGCGATGCGTTCGCTCGCCTCATCGTGGCTCAGGTTGATGCAGTGGCCGTCGTAACGCGGGGTTTCCTTGCGCTCGGTCTGCTCGGCACGCAGCTTGTCCAGACGCTCGGCGGTGCAGAAGCAGGGGAAGGCGTGGCCCTTGTCCACCAGCTCCTGGGAGTACTTCTTGTAGATCTCGCCACGCTCGCTCTGGCGATACGGGCCGTGCGGGCCGCCGACGTCCGGGCCCTCGTCCCACTCGATGCCCAGCCAGCGCAGGGCGTCATAGATCTGCTGTTCGGATTCGCGGGTGGAGCGAAGCTGGTCGGTGTCTTCGATGCGCAGGATGAACTGGCCACCGTGCTGACGGGCGAAGCAGAGGTTGAACAGGGCGATATAGGCGGTGCCGACGTGCGGGTCGCCGGTTGGCGAGGGCGCAATGCGGGTACGGACAGTGGTCATGGCGGGTCCTGGTGCGGAACGGTCAAAGGCGCGATGTTAGCAGGGGCGCGGCGCCATGCTCCAGCCAGTGGCTGCGATCATTCGGCAGGCTGGCCATGAGGAAATCGAGGAAAGCCTTCACCTTCATCGCCTGGAAACGCCGGGAAGGATAGACGGCGTAGATTTCGCCGCTGGGTAACTGCACGCCCGGCAGCAATTCCACGAGTTCGCCGCGGCGCACCGCGTCCTCGGTGATCATCAACGGCAACGAGGCAATGCCTGCGCCGCTGAGCACCGCTTCGCGGGCGAAGGTGATGTTGTTGCAGTGCAACACACGCTGGCAGGGCACGCTTTCGTCCAGCAGCGGCCAGTAGCGTTGCGGGTCCTGGGGCAGCAGCACGGCGCGATGGCCAGCCAGGGCGAGCACATCATGGGGGGTACCGTGCGCTGCGAGGTAAGCGGGACTGGCGCAGAGGCGGCGTCCGTTCTCGAACAGCTTGCGGGCGATCAGGGTTGAATCCTGGGGCTGGCCGACCATGATGGCGATGTCGACCCCCTCTTCCAACGGGTCGACATCCCGCGAGGTGATCTCCACTTCGGCGGTTATCTGCGGGTACTGGCTCATGAAGGTGCCGAGGACCTTGCCGAGGAACAATTGGCCGAACTCGATGGGCGCGGTGATGCGCAGCAGACCGGAGGGCTCCTGCTGCAACTGCATGACGGCCTGCTCGGCCTCGGCGAAGTCGACCATGATCTGCCGGCAGCGCTCGTAATAGGCCTGCCCAACCTCGGTCAGGCGCAGTTTGCGCGTGGTGCGATTAAGCAGACGAACGCCCAGGCGCTCTTCCAGCAGGGCGATGCGGCGGCTCACGGTGGACTTCTGCATGCCCAGGCTGTGCGCGGCCTGGGTGAAGCTGTGCAGCTCTACGACGCGGGTGAAGATCAGGGCGTCATCCAGACCCATTATTGTTCCCCATAAGCAACAAAGTTTCTGAAGTGTACTGGCTACTTGCCTGACTGGAACAGTGCTAGATTCCCGCCTTTCCGCCCGCCCTTCGAGCTCCTGGAATGCCAGCCAAACTGCAACGTCGCCTGTTTATCTTCATTGTCCTGCTGATCCTCGTGGTGGGCGGCTTCTTCCTGCATTGGCTGCTGGTTGGCCGCTTCCTGGAAACCACCGATAACGCCTATGTCCAGGGCGAGATCACCCGCGTCTCCAGCCAGCTCGGTGCGCGTATAGAAGAAGTGCTGGTGGGCGACAACCAGCACGTGAAGAAAGGCGACCTGCTGGTGCGCCTGGAAGCAGAGGACTTCAAACTGGCCCTGCAGCGCGCCCAGGCCACCCTGGCAACCCGTGAGGCGGAGCTGGCCCAGTCGCGTAGCAAGCTCACCCAGCAGGACAGCATGATCGCCGCCAGCGAGGCCGACGTCGCGGCCAGCCAGGCGACCCTGGGCCGCACCCAGATCGACCTGTCCCGCGCCCAGACCCTGCGCAAGCCGGGCTATGTTTCCGAGGAGCGCGTCACCACCCTCTCCGCCGATTCCCGCGTGGCCCGCTCGCAAGTGGCCCGCGCCGAGGCCGACCTCAAGGCCCAGCGCGTGCAGACCGACGCACTGCGCGCCGACGTGAAGCGCCTGGAAGCGCAGATCGCCAACGCCCGTGCCGATATCGCCCAGGCCGAGCTGAACCTGACCCGTACCGAGATCCGCGCCCCCATCGACGGCATGGTCGGCCAGCGCGCCGCGCGCAACGGCCAGTACGTGCAGGTCGGCGCCCACCTGATGTCGCTGGTGCCGGACCAGGACATCTGGGTCCAGGCCAACTTCAAGGAAACCCAGATCGAGCACATGCAGCCCGGGCAGAAGGCCGAGCTGATCTTCGACAGCTTCCCGGGTACCCCCATCGAGGCGAAGGTCGAGAGCCTGTTCGCCGCCTCTGGCGCCCAGTTCAGCCTGCTGCCGCCGGACAACGCCACCGGCAACTTCACCAAGGTGGTGCAGCGCATCCCGGTGAAACTGACCTTCGACCGCGACAACCCGCTCAAGGGCCGCATCCGCCCCGGCATGTCGGTGCTGGTGAAAGTCGCCATCAAGCTGGATGAATGACGGTGGCCGGTGACACCCTGATCCGCCCCACCGGCGAGCCCAGCCGCCGCGACTGGATCGCCGTGATGAGCGCCATGCTTGGCGCCTTCATGGCGGTGCTGGATATCCAGATCACCAACTCCTCGCTGAAGGACATCCAGGGCGCGCTTTCGGCGACGCTGGAGGAAGGCTCGTGGATCTCCACCTCCTACCTGGTGGCCGAGATCATCATGATCCCGCTCACCGCCTGGCTGGTGCAGGTGCTCTCGGCGCGACGCCTGGCGGTCTGGGTATCCCTGGGTTTCCTCGCCTCTTCCCTGCTCTGCTCCTTCGCCTGGAGCCTGGAGAGCATGATCGTGTTCCGCGCCATGCAGGGTTTCACCGGAGGCGCGCTGATTCCGCTGGCCTTCACCCTCACCCTGATCAAGCTGCCGGAGCACCACCGGGCCAAGGGCATGGCGCTGTTCGCCATCACCGCCACCTTCGCGCCCTCCATCGGCCCGACCCTGGGCGGCTGGCTGACCGAGAACTTTGGCTGGGAATACATCTTCTACATCAACGTGCCCCCGGGCCTGCTGATGATCGCCGGGCTGATGTATGGCCTGGAAAAGAAGGCGCCGCATTGGGAGCTGCTGAAGAGCACCGACTACGCCGGCATCCTCACCCTGGGCCTCGGCCTGGGCTGCCTGCAGGTATTCCTCGAAGAGGGCCATCGCAAGGACTGGCTGGAGTCGCAGCTGATCGTCGGCCTGGGCAGCATCGCCCTGGTGAGCCTGGTGCTGTTCGTCATCCTGCAGACCTCGCGACCCAACCCGCTGATCAACCTGGGCATTCTGCGGAACCGCAACTTCGGCCTCTCGAGCATCTCCAGCGTGGGCCTGGGCATGGGGCTCTATGGTTCGATTTACGTACTGCCGCTGTACCTGGCGCAGATCCAGGGCTACAACGCGCTGCAGATCGGCGAAGTGATCATGTGGATGGGGGTTCCGCAGCTGTTCCTCATCCCGCTGGTGCCCAAGCTGATGAAGATCATCTCGCCCAAGCTGCTCTGCGCCCTGGGCTTCGGCTTGTTCGGCGCAGCCAGCTTCGCCTCGGGGGTGCTCAACCCGGACTTCGCCGGCCCTCAGTTCAACCAGATCCAGATCATCCGCGCGCTGGGCCAGCCCCTGGTGATGGTGACCATCTCGCTGATCGCCACCGCCTACATCATGCCGCAGGACGCGGGCTCGGCCTCCAGCCTGTTCAACATCCTGCGCAACCTCGGCGGCGCCATCGGCATTGCCCTGCTGGCCACCCTGCTGGACAGCCGCGCCAAGGTGTATTTCGACTACCTGCGCGAATCCCTGGTGCCGAGCAACCCGCAGGTGGCCGAGCGCCTGGCCCTGCTCAGCGAGAAGCTCGGCAGCGACCAGGCGGCCCTGGGCAAGCTCAGCGAGATCGCCCATCAGCAGGCGGCGATCATGGCGTACAATGACGCCTTCCATTTCATCGGCATCGCACTCGGCATCAGCATGATCGCCGTGCTGCTGACCCGTTCCCTGCCCGCTGGCGCCTCTGGCGGCGCCGCTCACTAACCCCGCGCGCTGCCTGAAGCGGCGCGCTCCGCTTCAGGCTTTGCATGTCCAGTATCAACGCAAGAACCCGCGCCCTCCTGCTGGTGGGCGCCTTCGCCCTCATCTACATCGGCTGGGGCACCACCTACCTGGCCAACCACTTCCTCCTGCGCGAGCAGCCGCCATTCGTCATCGCCACCCTGCGCTTCCTCTTCGCCGGCCTGCTGGCCCTCGGCTGGGTGTTGCTGCGTGGCCAGGCAAAGGTGCAACGCAGCGACCTGGGCAGCGCCTTTATCGGCGGGGTGATGCTGATCGCCGTGGGCCAGGGCGCGCTGATCTACGCCAACCAGTACCTGCCCACCGGGATGCTGGCGATGCTCTACACCACGCTGCCTCTATGGAGCGTGGCGCTGGAGTGGCTGCTGGACGAACGCCCGCCGCTCTGGGTGCTGTGCGGGCTGGCCATGGCCAGTGGCGGCATCCTGCTCTTGATGGGTAACGGGCTGGGCGAGAACCCTGGCTTCGAGCAGTGGTTCGCCGGCGCCCTGGTGGTGACCGCCACCCTGCTCTGGGCCGTAGGTGCCTGGCTGTTGCGCAAGCGTGGGCCCTTCCGCTCCAGCTGGATGGGCCTGGCCATGCAGATGCTCATGGGCACCGTGCTGCTGGCCGGCTTCGGCCTGTGGCGTGGGGACTGGCAGGGCTTCGAGCTGGCGCGGCTGTCCCCGACTGGCTGGGCGTGGCTGGCCTATCTGGTGCTGCCGGTGAGCCTTGGTGTCTACCCGGCTTATTTCTGGCTATTGCGCGAGGTGCGCCCGAGCCTGGTGTCCACCTTCGCCTTCGTCAACCCGGTGGTGGCGCTGCTGCTGGGCTTCCTGATCCTCGACGAACGCCTCAGCGTAACGGCATTGCTGGCCTGCCTGGCGACCCTGGGCGGGGTGATGATGATCATCTTCGGCAGGCGCTGAGCCGCAGACCGCGGATGGAAGAAGGGCGCCTGATGGCGCCCTTTTCGTTCACACCTGCAGCAACCTGTCGCGGAGCTTCTGGATCTCGTCGCGCAGCTGCGCGGCGGCCTCGAACTCCAGGTCGCGGGCCAGCTGGTACATCTTCTCTTCCATCTGGCGGATGCGCTTGGTGATCTCGCTCGGCGAGCGCAGTTCGGCTTCGTAGCGTGCGTGCTCCTCCGCCACCTTGGCCATGGCCTTGCGCTTGTTGCTGCGCGAGCCGGGCACGGTAGCGCCTTCGAGGATGTCCTGGACGTCCTTCTGCACGCCCCGGGGAACAATGCCGTTCGCCTCGTTGAACGCGATCTGCTTGTTGCGGCGGCGATCAGTCTCGTCGATGGCCCGCTGCATGGAGCCGGTCATGTTGTCGGCATAAAGGATCGCCTTGCCGTGCAGGTTACGCGCCGCGCGGCCGATGGTCTGGATCAGCGAGCGCTCGGAACGCAGGAAGCCTTCCTTGTCGGCATCGAGGATGGCCACCAGGGACACCTCGGGCATGTCCAGCCCCTCACGCAGCAGGTTGATGCCCACCAGCACGTCGAAGGCGCCGGTGCGCAGGTCGCGGATGATCTCGACGCGCTCCACGGTATCGATGTCCGAGTGCAGGTAACGCACACGCACATCGTGGTCGGCGAGGTAGTCGGTGAGGTCCTCGGCCATGCGCTTGGTCAGGGTGGTGACCAGCACGCGCTGCTCCACAGCAACGCGCTTGCGGATCTCGGAGAGCAGGTCGTCGACCTGGGTGGTGGCCGGGCGCACCTCGATCTCCGGGTCCACCAGGCCGGTCGGGCGCACCACCTGCTCCACCACGCGACCGGCATGCTCCGCCTCGTAGGGCCCGGGCGTTGCGGAAACGAAGATGGTCTGCGGGCTCATCGCTTCCCACTCGTCGAAACGCATGGGTCGGTTGTCCAGCGCCGACGGCAGGCGGAAACCGTACTCCACCAGGTTCTCCTTGCGCGAGCGGTCGCCCTTGAACATCGCACCGACCTGCGGAACGCTGACGTGGGACTCATCGATCACCAGCAGGGAGTTGGCCGGCAGGTAGTCATAGAGGGTGGGTGGCGCCTGGCCGGGCTCGCGTCCGGAGAGATAGCGCGAGTAGTTCTCGATGCCGTTGCAGTAGCCCAGCTCGACGATCATCTCCAGGTCGAAACGGGTGCGCTGCTCAAGGCGCTGGGCCTCCACCAGCTTGTTGTTGCTGCGCAGGTAATCGAGGCGCTCCTTGAGCTCTTCCTTGATCTTGTCCACCGCGCCGAGGATCACTTCCCGCGGCGTTACGTAGTGACTCTTGGGGTAGAAGGTGAAACGCGGCAACTTGCGGATCACCTCACCCGTCAGCGGATCGAAGGCCGACAGGCTCTCTACTTCATCATCGAAAAGCTCGACGCGGATGGCTTCGAGATCGGATTCCGCCGGGAAGATATCGATCACATCGCCGCGGACACGGAAGGTGGCACGGGCGAAGTCCATATCGTTGCGGGTGTATTGCAGGTCCGCCAGGCGGCGCAACAGCTCGCGTTGGTCGATCTTGTCGCCCCGATCGAGATGCAGAACCATCCGCAGGTAGGACGTGGGGTCGCCCAGGCCATAGATGGATGAAACCGTTGCCACGATGATCGCATCGGACCGCTCAAGCAGCGCCTTGGTGGCGGACAGGCGCATCTGCTCGATGTGGTCGTTGATCGAAGCGTCCTTCTCGATATAGGTATCCGAGGAAGGAACGTAGGCCTCTGGCTGGTAGTAGTCGTAATAGGAGACGAAATACTCGACGGAGTTGTTCGGGAAGAAGGCCTTGAACTCGCCGTAGAGCTGGGCAGCCAGCGTCTTGTTCGGCGCCAGTACGAGCGTTGGGCGCTGCACCTGGGAGATGACATTGGCGATGCTGAAGGTCTTGCCCGAACCGGTCACCCCCAGCAGCGTCTGGTGCGACAAGCCCGCTTCCAGGCCCTCGACCAGTTGGCGAATGGCTTCGGGTTGGTCGCCGGCCGGCTGAAAGCGGGTGACGAGTTGAAACTCTGACATGGCTGACCTCGGCAAAATGATGTGACACCCGCCCAGCGGCAGCGTCAAACCAGGCGAAAAGCTAGCGTACGTTGTCGCGGCACGCGACCTTGACCGCTATAATACCGGCCCGATTGCGCAACCCCAATGCACGATGCTCGCGGGGTTGCCAGGCCTCCAACTTCCTTCCTCTCGAGCAGCCGCATCATGAGTCTGTTTTCTGCCGTCGAAATGGCTCCGCGCGACCCCATCCTGGGCCTCAACGAAGCATTCAACGCCGATCCGCGTCCGACCAAGGTCAACCTTGGCGTGGGCGTCTACTACAACGAACAGGGCCGTATTCCGCTGCTGCGCGCCGTTGCCGAGGCCGAGAAGGCCCGCATCGAAGCCCATGCACCGCGCGGCTACTTGCCGATCGAGGGCATCGCCGCCTACGACCTGGCCGTGCAGAAGCTGCTGTTCGGTAACGACTCTGCGCTGATCGCGGACGGCCGCGTCATCACCACCCAAGCTGTCGGGGGCACCGGGGCCCTGAAGACCGGTGCCGACTTCCTCAAGCGCCTGCTGCCTGACGCCGTGGTCGCCATCAGTGACCCGAGCTGGGAAAACCACCGCGCGCTGTTCGAGTCCGCCGGCTTCCCGGTGCAGAACTACCGCTATTACGACGCAGCCAGCCACGGCGTGAACCGTGCCGGCATGCTCGAAGACCTCAAGGCCCTGCCTCCCCGTTCGATCGTCGTGATGCACGCCTGTTGCCACAACCCGACGGGCGTCGACCTGAACCTCGACGACTGGAAAGCCGTTCTGGAAGTGCTTCGCGAACGCGAGCACGTGCCCTTCCTCGATATCGCCTATCAGGGCTTCGGTGACGGCATTGAGCAGGATGCTGAAGCCGTTCGCCTGTTCGCACAGTCCGGCCTGAACTTCTTCGTCTCCAGCTCATTCTCCAAGTCGTTCTCGCTGTACGGCGAACGCGTTGGCGCCCTGTCCATCGTCACGGGCTCCAAGGACGAGGGCAGCCGCGTGCTGTCGCAAGCCAAACGCGTGATCCGCACCAACTACTCCAACCCGCCGACCCACGGCGCCACAGTCGTCGCCTCGGTGCTCAACAGCCCCGAACTGCGCGCGCTGTGGGAAGAGGAACTGGGCGAGATGCGCCAGCGTATCCGCGACATGCGCCTGGCCATGGTCGAGCAACTGGCCGCCTTCGGCGCCAAGCGCGACTTCAGCTTTGTAGCCCGCCAACGCGGCATGTTCTCCTACTCCGGCCTCACCGCCGAGCAGGTAGAACGCCTGAAGAACGAGTTCGGCATCTACGCCGTCAGCACCGGCCGCATCTGCGTCGCCGCATTGAATAACGGCAACCTGGAAAGCGTCACCCGCGCCATCACCCAGGTACTGTGAAAAAAGCAGGAGAAGCCCAAGCCAAACGCTTGACTTCTCCTTCTTAATCAGTAGGATACGCGTCGTTGTTCCGCGATAGCTCAGTCGGTAGAGCAAATGACTGTTAATCATTGGGTCCCTGGTTCGAGTCCAGGTCGCGGAGCCAAATTCAAAAGCCCTCGGTACATGCCGGGGGCTTTTTCGTTTAGGCCACTGGACTCTCACTAGGGACTTCGCCTCCGGTTATTCGGGACCTTCGGCCCTCACCCCTCCGGGGCCGCGCTAAAGCGCGTTCGGCTTCTCCGTCGAGCCTCGGCTACCACTCCATCCGCCACAGCAGAAACAAAAAGACCGGCCTAAGCCGGTCTCTTCTGGTTACTCGAGTCAGTCGATACTGAGTCGATCACGGTTGGCTTCCAGGGTCTTCGCACCGATTCCTTTCACTTGAAGCAGGTCATCGATCGAAGTGAAAGCACCGTTGGCCTCACGGTAAGCGACGATTGCCTTGGCCTTCATCTCACCAATTCCAATCATGCTCTCCTGCAACGTGGCAGCATCTGCCTTGTTGATATCGATCTTTCCTGCTGCTGCCTTCTGAGCCACAGCAGCGGAAGCATCGCTTTTTGGTGGAGCCTCCACAGCAACAGCAACACCGGTGAAGCCAAACAACATAAGCAGCAGGGGTAGGATCCGTATCAGAGTCATTGTTCTCTCCATGTAACTAGCTTGAGGCGGAGCTTATTTGCACCGCCGGTTCAAGCTAGCCCCTGGACAAAGGTGACTCAATTGCACGCTGCTGATAGATCCAGTCAACAATTTCCTCTTCTGGGCTGTAGCCGTTAACGGTACTCCGTAGGATCTGGCGAACCTCTTTGTAGTCATCCCGTTCGACGGCGTCGAGCAGACGCTCGAGCACGGACTTGTAATCCTCCCAGGGCAGATGCTCTTCGTTCGCCCGCATGATCATCGGATGATCGGTGGGGCTAACGTTCTCACCGATCAGAAGCTCCTCATAGAGTTTCTCGCCGGGGCGCAACCCAGTGAACTCGACGGCGACATCACCATTGGGATTGCCCTCGTTACGAACACTAAGGCCGGAGAGGTGGATCATCTTCTCCGCAAGCTCGGCGATCTTCACCGGCTGCCCCATATCCAGCACGAATACATCACCGCCCTGCCCCATCGATCCTGCCTGGATGACGAGCTGAGCAGCCTCAGGAATGGTCATGAAATAGCGCGTGATGTTGGGGTGAGTAACCGTTACCGGCCCACCTCGCTTGATCTGCTCACGGAACAACGGAATAACAGAGCCAGACGAACCCAGCACGTTCCCGAATCGGACCATGGTGAAGCGCGTCTTGTTGACCTGGTTAACGCCCGTGCTGTCACCCAGCAAGACAGGCGCCGCCTCGCGACTCAGCGCCTGAAGCACCATCTCGGCAAGGCGCTTGGTGCTTCCCATGACATTGGTAGGGCGCACGGCCTTGTCCGTGGAGATCAATACGAAGTGCTCAACGCCAGCCTGGATGGCAGCCTGCGCAGTATTTAAACTCCCCAGCACATTATTGAGCACGCCTTCAGCGACATTGTGCTCAACAATGGGGACGTGCTTGTAAGCAGCTGCATGATAGACAGTGCCAACCCTCCAGGTACGCATCACATCCAGCAGACGATCGCTGTTGCGGATGGAACCGAGGATCGGCAGCAGGCGCACAGGCAACCCATGGGAGCGAACACGCCGCTCCAACTCCGTATGGATACTGTAGAGATTGAATTCGCTGTGCTCGAAAAGGATCAGCGTCTCGGGATTGCAGCTAAGAATCTGCCGACAAAGCTCAGAGCCAATAGAACCACCAGCCCCCGTGACCATCACCACCTGGCCGCGAATGCAACGCTCGAACAGATCAACCCGAGGCGGAACCGAGTCACGCCCAAGCAGGTCAGCGATGTCCACATCCTGCAGGTCGTTCACCTTAACTCGACCACTAGCCAAATCCATGAAGCCAGGAACAGTACGCACATGTAACGAATACGGCTCCAGCGACTGTAGAATTTCGCGGCGACGCGAGCGCGCAACTGACGGTAGTGCCAGCAGTACTTCCTCGACACCCGTTTCGTTGATCATCTGCTCGATGTGCTTAGGCTTGTAAACCTTAAGCCCTGCGATCACTCGGCCAGAGATATTGTCGTCGTCGTCAATGAGAGCAACGGGCCGCATAGAGCGCCCCATCCGAAGTGCAGCAAGTAACTGATTGCCAGCAGCCCCTGCACCATAAATCGCCACTTTCGGCACTTGGGTTCCTTGACGTAACTGAGCCTTCACTGCGTACCAGTCCCCCATGAAGAACTGGCGTAACACCAAACGCAGACTGCCGACCAACATCAGTGACATCCACCAGTAGATAAAAACCAGCGAACGCGGCACCAGTACGCTGGGATCACGTACCCAGTATGCAAATAGCGCCCAGCCTGCAGCTGACAATGTCACAGCCTTGAGAATGGTAAGAAGCGCGTCGTTACCGAAGTAACGCATCACCGCGCGATATAACCCCATGCGCGTGAAGATCGGTATGGCAATCACCGGCGCAGACAGGAAAAGCAATAGATGGCTGCCAAACGGGTTGGCGGTGTCGTTCACTCCCAGCCGAATCGCAAATGACAACCACAACGCGCCCCAGATCAGCACCACATCAACGGCGACTTGCAGCAGGCGCTTGTAACGACGCGATAGACCGAGCAAATAGATACGTAACCAATTCATGAGGCTTCCTGCTTTTGAACTGTGAACAGACGCCGAAGCGAGTTACTCCAGAGCGCCAGCTCGGAACTTCACTGCCAATCCCAGCAGCGGTGCATAGGCCAGGAGTAAACCGACCAGACCGTCCAGACCACCTACCCCTACCCAAAGTGCCAGCGGCAAAAGCCAAACAAGATTGATCGTCGCCACGCCCAGCGTAACTGGCAAATGCCGGCCGAAATGGCGCGAAGCGAATTGATAAGCATGACTACGATGCGCCTCATAGACCTTGTCACCACGTAGCAGACGCCGCAGCAAGGTATAGGTCGCATCCACAATAAAGACCCCGAGCAGGATCAACCACGCCCACAGCCAGCTAGCGTCAAATACAGCGGCCTGCAATGATAGGACGCCCAGGGTGATCCCCAAGAACCCACTGCCAGCATCGCCCATGAAGATCTTCGCAGGTGGAAAATTCCAATACAGGAACCCCGCGCTCGCAGCCGCTAGAAGCAGCGGGAAGATAGCAAGGTCGGCGTGTCCCTTTAGCCAGTAGAGCAATGCACCGCCCAGGCATACGGTAATCACCTCCACTCCAGCGATGCCGTCGATGCCGTCCATGAAGTTGTAAAGGTTGAGCACCCAAACCAGATAAAAGGCCGCCAATACATGGCCAATCCAGCCAAGCGCCAGGGAGACACCGAACAACTGTACGGGTGGTAGCCCCCCAAGCCAGAACAACGCCCAAATGGCCGCGCCGAAATGCAAGAGCAGGCGCCAACGCGCGGCAATATGTCCGTGGTCATCCAGAAAGCCCACTAACGCAACCGAAGTCCCTGCCCCCAGTAACGCAAAGGTGGCCCCCCAGGGCAGGTCCAAAACCAGCGTGAGCATAGGCAGAGCAGCCAGAAAGCTAAGCACTATCGCTAAGCCACCACCGCGAGGCGTCGGCACAGAATGGGAGCTACGGGCGTTAGGTACGTCCATGATTCTGCGCGCCAGAGCATAGCGGCGCATCAATCCGGTCATTCCAAGGGCAAGAACCATAACAGCGGGCAAAAGCCACCAAGCCAACATCACCATTCCTTCTTCAACGAACGCATACGCTTATACGCCTCACCCGCTTGGATCAACCCGGCCTCAGTACTGACAATTGGCTGCCAGCCCAACAGTCGGCGGGCCTTCGAACCATCGACAACCAGCGATTCAAACAACTGAGTGTAAATGCCACTTAATCCCAGCGCACGGCAGGCCAGCGCCACCAATATCGCTGGAAACGAAAACAAACGTCCGCGCTTACCCATCCCTGCCGCCAGGTGCCAGACAATGTCAGCGGTTGATACTGGAGAGCCGTCCTCGGCCACGAACAGCTCATTGGCTGCTGCAGGATGGGTTAGGCAACAACAGATAAGATCTACAAGATTTTCCAGAGAGACAATACTGCGCAAATTTGCCACCCGCGCAAACGGCAAGGGCAGGCCCAAGTCCACGATCCTCAAGAGCCGCTTGAAGTTGCCTGGCGCATGCGCGGCGTAAACCAGTGGCGGTCGAATGATGACCAGCTCTGTCGTGGTATTGGCGAACAGATCCTGCAATGCACACTCCGCATCAAGCTTGGAAACCGCATATGCCGCGTGCGGTTCCGGCGGACTGAGCTCATTGAATGGCTGATGAGCAACTCCTGTTCCGTTGACGCCGATCGAGCTGATGAAAACGAAGCGCCGAACACCAGAGTCCAGCGCTTGCCGCGCGAGACACAGCGCACCCTCGACGTTGGTCGTGCGTAAGCGCGTGAGCTGCTCCCCTGCACTGACATTGCGAACATGGGCAATGGCAGCCGCGTGGACCACAACATCGACACCACTCAAAGCCTCCGACCAGTCGGTGTCGGGCCCTATGTCAGCGACCTGCACTACCTCGACGTCCCGAACAGACGATGCGCTCTGGCGACGAACCGACGCGACCACCCGCCACTGGGGATCAGCCGATAGGCGCATCACTAAGCCGGAACCGATAAAGCCAGTCGCCCCGGTGACCAGGACCTTGCTGCACTCAGCCATTGCCAGGTCCTTTAAGCATCAACGCCCAGCAGATCAAGGCAAAGAACAACTTGTCGCGAAGGCGACGCCGGCACTGCCTGGCGCGCAATGACAAACCGAATAAAGCCATGCGGTATGACGTGTCCAGACGCGATATCAGGACTAGGTCCTTAGTCTCCAGAATGCCGGAGATCAGGCGTACCTGAGTCAGCCACCAACCATTGAATACCTGCCCTGCTCTAGACTGAAAGGCCTTTGATCCCGAATTGACTCCAAACTGATTGTTCTCATGTTGGCGGTAAAGCATCGACGGCATTGGATCGATGTACCAGCGATACCCCTTAGAGCGTGCAAAGGCATAACAGAACCAGTCGTGTAAAGCGACCTCATCAACATGCCGCCGATGATCAAGCACGTAGCTTTTTATCGCTTTCGCCAACACAGCCGTCATCACATATGTGCAACCTGGGCCGGCAGCCTCGAAGTGATAATCCCATTTCACCTGAGCCTGGGACTTATTCACCAGTGCACGGCGACCGTCAGGCCAGAAGGCCATAACATTGGATGAGTAGCCATCACAACCGCGAGAGACGATATGACGATGGGCACGGCTGAGCTTATCCGGCATCCAGATATCATCCTGATCGGCAAAAGCGATGTAGCCAAAATGCTCGAAGTCGACGTCACGCAGTAATCGAAAGAAGTTTTTCGCTGCGCCGCCAAACACCTCGCCATATATCAGCGGTACGACCCTTGGATCGGTATCTGCAATATCGCATACCCAGGCATGCGTGCCATCGCTTGACTTGTCAGTGCTCACATACACCGTGACATCCACACCAACCTGACCGAGGATCGAATCGAGCTGCTCCGATAGCCATTGCATGCCGTTATATGCGGCAAGCAAAACGGCAAAGCTGGGCCAAGGCGGAATGGATGCACTCGAAAGACCCGCAGGGGCAGAGCCCGTGCCCATTCAGCGCACCTCCTGGAAAGGCTTGTACGACACATGATTGAGAGCCTTTAAATCAGTAACCAAGCGGTCTGATATCTCGCTGTTGTCCACAACAACCAAACGCGAGGTCGGCTCAATGCCCTCAGCGCCAATGGGGGTGGAAACAACGCTTGCGCCGGCCTCCAGCATCTGTAGCACCTTTATCTTGACCCCCGCGCCAAACAGCAACGGCGCAACACAAAGAGTTGCCGCCTGAAAGGCTGGGATGGGATCGTCAACCGCCCCCGTAACATTCAAGCCCGGAACCAGCCGATCCAGCACACGCAAGAGCCAACCTGGAGCAAGCCCAATTACCCATAGCTGGGCATCAGGAAACACACGGCGAATCCTGCGCCACTTGAACAGAGCGAAATGGGCAATTGAGAGGCTGTTCTCAGGACGCCCCATGTTGCCAAAAAAAACCAGATTCGGTCCCGGTCCGAACTGAGCCAAAACACTAGTGATTGTGCGAGCACCATCGACCTCCCCAACACCCAATCCCTGCACCCCCCAAACCTCTGCACTACCGCCAAACTGCAGATGCCGAAGAAGTTGCTCATCTTTTTCCGACAGCAGGTAACAGCGCTTCACCTTGCTTAACAGTGACGCCTCGACCTTCTGCACCCAGGGAAACAGCAGGCGCTTGAACGGTGATCGAACAACCTTCTGACTGACAACGTCATGAACAAAATAGTGAATTGGCAACTTCTCAGCGTGGCGTGCGAAACCAAGCGAAGAAGGGAAATCGATCCATAGCTCGGTAGGCTGATGCTGCTCAATGGCAGCCTTCAACGCAGCGACTGCCCGCGGCGATGTACGGGTGAAAAACCAAGGAGCTAGAACAGCACCGGAAAACACATGACGAAACAGTCCCGCCAGAGCGGTCCAACGTGATGCTGGCACTTCCGCATAGGAATTGCACCAAGAGTCCGCCGCAGCGCTCTTACGCTGATAACGAGGGGCGACGGCCAAGACATCCACTTGCGCGCCCTCGCCCCGTAGACGTCGCAAAGTCTCGGCACTGATGGCCTCACCCGCTCCAATATAACCACTGGCACCTGGATGAAAGGAGGTAACGAACAACACCTTGCGACGCGGCTCTAACATACGGCCACCTCAATCAGACTTACAGCGAACAAAGCTTCCTCCCCAAGTACCCACATATCCGACGACAGGCACTTCCGAGAAAAAGTTGCCATACAGACGACGAGATAAAATTATAAATTGCTACGGCAACGACACTATCCGCTAAACGTCCGACGACCAGCGATAATACACAGCACGTTCCAGGCTTTCTTTGCCTCGCCGCGCCGCAAACGATTTAACAATGCGACGAATAATCCGAGCCAGACCGTGACAATGTATTTACGATCATTCTTCCAAGTGTAAATCAGGCGATTTCTCAACACGTAAAAATCGGCCAAGAGCCCTCTTCCTCCGTCTGTGCTAGCGCCTTCTTTGTGATAGACCACGCTCGCTGTCGCCATGCCAATGGAGTACTTGCCACGCGCACGACGAGCCAGATCTATTTCTTCGAAGTAGAGAAAATAGTCCTCTTCCAACAGACCGATATCCCTGAGCAAGCTGGTACGGACAAACAACGATGCGCCAACAATGTAGTCAATGTGCGTGTCCACTTCATCATCTTGGTAAGGCAGCGCACTGCTCTGGTTGATCTTGTAGTGCTGGCTGGTGGCCAGCCAGGGGTTGAATAATCCGCCAAGACCTTGAATCAGACTACGGTCGTGGTGGTAGACCAATTTCGAACCGCAGATGCCGATGTCCGGCCGAGCCCGGCAGCGCTCGAGCAATCGCAGCAGGCTGTCGGGTTCAGCTTCGGTGTCGTTATTCAACAGCCAAACGAATTCGGCCCGCGGATCGGTCAAGGCGAGACGTATGCCTACATTGTTCCCTCCCGAGTACCCCAGATTGGCACCGGTCTGAACCAGGTACAGAGCCGGCGGCGACTCAGGCGACAGCTGCTCTGCCTCCGTACGCGTCAGTTCGCGCAAAGGATGCGCACGCAGATATGCATGATTGTCACGATGTGACTGTATCCAATAGCGAATGCACTCGTACGAGCCATCAGAGGAGCCGTTATCGCAGACAATTATCTGGAACGCTGCACCATGCAGGCCCATCAACGATTGCAGGCAGGCGATCGTGTCGTCTGCACCACGCCAGTTCAGCACCACGATATAAATCATGGACCGCTATGCCCCGCCCCAGCACTGCGAACCTTGATCAGATACTGGTACTCGAACAGAGGCCTGCACAACCCCAACGTAGCCCAGTTCAGGTAGCGGGCTTTGCGGCCCTTCTCAAGGCCCGTAGAGCTAACCGTCTCGAGAATCAAGCCGGACGACGTCATTAGCTCGATGGCAGTTTGCCTGGTAAAAAAACGCAAATGAGTGCGATCGAGAATCCCGGAGCTTTCGTACTGCCAGCGCCCCTGCAACAACAACGGCAACACCACGCGGAAATAGCGCACATTAGGGATGCTTGTGATCATGCTCCCCCCTTGTGCCAGTAGATTGCCAATACGCGCCAGGGCTTTCCAAGGGTCGACAAAGTGCTCAAGCACATCAAGGCACAAGATCACATCGAAACCACTGAAGCTCTCCGGCAGCGAAAGCGCTTCAAAATCGCCACAGAGCACATGATCGACCTTACTTCTGGCCGCATCGGCAGAGTCGGCGAACAGCTCGATGCCATAGGTGCTCTGTGTATTGCCGAGACTCTTCAACCAAGCCAAGGTATCGCCACGGCCGCAGCCAATTTCCAGAACCCGGCCAATATCAGCCGGCAGCAGCTGGGCAATTTCACCGCGGATATGTGAGTAATAATCGCTGTTATCACCGGCCGTCATTTCTGCAAGCATCTCAGTTCTCCTCAGGTACCTGACCGAACACTCGGCGCACGGCCTCAAGAAAACTCTTGCCGTTTCGCAAATCCGGCTCGAGGTGACAGCCTTCCGCCCATTCGTTCCAGGCATTGATGAACACCAGCTGCTCCTCCTGCGGATAGTCCACTACACGACTGGCAGCATCACGCAGCCAGGCCTCGAACAGTCGGGGATCATTGTTCTGAATGACCGTGGCTCCGGAACTACGCCTTGCTGAATTATCCCAGCTGGGAATCACGCATGGAAACAAGCGCTGCGACGAACGCTCGACAGCCATAGCGGTACGCGCCAGGGCGCGATAGTCGAAACGATTCATTACTGCGAGTTCGGAGATACGATCAGTAAGTTTCAGGCGGCGCAGCAGGTAGTTGATGGCGCGTGGCACAAAGTTGCGCGCATAGCCCAGCGCGCTCTGGCGCAGCATCGTACGCGAATGAGGCTCGAACCCCACTAACGCATCAAACCCCAGCGCGGTGGTCTGTTCGTCGCTAAGGGTATGCATATGGCTACGGACCGCACACAGGTATATGCCCGGCAGCCCCTGAGCTGCGGCCACCTCACGCCAATGACTGATGGTAGTGGCAATGTCCGGGAACTGATCAATGCGGTAAATCAAGAATACCGGTTTACCGGCCACCTTGATGTAACGACTATCAGCAAAGGCGCTGGCCAGATAAGCGAAATGCGCCTCGGGATCGTAGGTTTCCAGATCCTGGCCAATAAGGATCTCATGCTCTTGCCCGTCCCAGCGGCGACTCCACGTCTCGTTGGCCCAGCATACGCAGAACGGCAGGTCCGGCTTCTGTTCAGCCAGTACGGTTTCCAACGGACGCTCAAGCAGCAGCTGGCCATTGAACCAGTAGTGGTAATAGCAGAATCCACCTACGCCGTGCTCCCTGGCCATTTCCGCCTGAGCGATCTGGGTTTCCAGCAGCCGCAGATCATAAAAGCCCAGGTCGGCCGGAATATGCGGCTGGTAGTGCCCACTGAAACGCGGTTTGGCTTTGGCGACGTTGGTCCACTCCGTGAAGCCCTTGCCCCACCAACGATCGTTCTCGGGCGTTGGATGAAATTGTGGGAGATAAAATGCAATGGCTTTCATAAGGTCCCAGAGGTTTGCTTTTCCATGTGTTTAATCAATCTGGCAGGTGATCCTGCCACAACCGTGCATTCCGGAACATCTCGGGTTACCACCGAGTTGGCACCGATAATGGCGTGATCACCAATAGTGACCCCCGATAGAATCACCACCCCCTCGCCGATCCAGACCCCGGAACCGATGCGCACCGGCCCCTTTGAATGGAGACGACGTTTGGCCGGAGGAACGGCGGGGTCCAGTGAATTCGTATCGCCGTGGGCATGGTCCGCGATGAATACCCGACTGGCAATTAACACATCATTGCCGATGCTGACTTCATCGATACAGCCCACGTGACAATGGTAACCGAACGACACCCGGTCACCGATCGTGATTCTGGGCGCGTAACGTTCTCCGGCAAACTCACAGAACGCTTCGATAATCAGCCCCGTTTCAGCAATAACCGATTGCCCCAGGCAAATACACTGCGGGTTATGAATGCTGGCAACGGAGCGCAGATAGGTGCCCTCACCTACTGCGGAAAAACCACGCGCTCGAATGCTCCAGGCCATATAGGCATAAAAACTGCTGAACAACCGGGGTAACCGGCCAGGTACGCACACCGCAACCGCACGGGCAAGCACTCTGACAGATGATCTAGGAAGCGACATGCCAACTCTCCAACGGAATAAACATCGGCCCAGTCACTGCACGGACCTCCGTAACACCCAATGAGTGAACAGCGCTACAGAGTCCAGTCTGATCAGCAGACAAAGTGGGATGAATACCAACAAGAACAGACTGCAGGAGAACACCAGATAGAGCAGCGGCACCGAGACGACAAAGCTGATCAACGGCAGCACGCCCCAGACCACTAGCAAGGAGATCGCACTAGCAACGATTACCTTAGACAGTTCCCCAAACACCGACTTGATCGGCGCCTGCGGCAAGTAAACCCATACAATAATGAAACCGAACGGAAGGAAATACAGGACCTCAACGAGCAGTTTGGCCGCTGGCAGGCCGATATAGCCAAACAACGCAACAGCCACGAATACAGACCCCATCATCGCCAAATGTCCCAGAGAGCCAAACAGCGAAGGCATTTTGGTTTTATGCAGAGCCAAGGAAACACGGCCGTTGATGGTAAAGAGTACAATGCAGGGAATTACCAGCGAGAACACCTGCAAAGCGTGGGCGGTAATCGCGAGGCTCTCGGCCGAGTACTTTCCTCGCCCCAGTAGCACAGAGGTTATTTCTGGTGAATTGAACGCCATCAATACGCTCAATGGCACCATGACCACCATTGCTACTTTCATGGCACCTGCATAGAGCGCACCCAGTGCATCCATCTGCTCGCTGGCCGCCAACATAGACAGTCGCGTATTCAGCACCTCGATAACTGGTAAGGCAAGTAGCGCAATTGGCAGGGTGTAAATTTTCTGCGCGAATACCAGTGCGGTCAACTGTCCAGCGGGCAGGCCACTAGCGACATAGTCAAAAAAGAATACCGACATCATGCTAATAATGCTGGCCAGCCAGAAGGGCTTAACCACTCGCAGAAACTCAGCCATATCGCTGTTAGCGCCTAGCTGCGGTCTCGGCAACCAACCGGCGGCCTGCATACGCCAGAGTAGAAACGCAAATTGCACGATCCTCGACGCCGCCGCACTGATCGCCAAGCTTTCATAGCCAACGATACTCGCCATCGCCCAAACGCCCAGCACATTGACCGCCGGCTGCAAGACAATGCTTTGCGCTGCGGGAACAAACGCTTCTTTGGCCTGCAATAACACACGCAAGTAGTCGTTCAGCACGGTAAGAGCGAAGACAATCGAAAAATAGCGAAGTATCCGTTCGTTGTCAGCCAACAGTTCCAGATTGAATCGGGACACCAAAGCGAACAAGTGGATAGGGAAGAACAGAATAATCACCGCCCCGCATACAGACAGAGTCGCCAGATAGAACAAAAAGGCATTGGCAAAAGCACTGGCACGCGCCTGGTCCCCCGCGTGCAGCAGCCTGATGTACAACGGAAGGAAGACTGCACTGAATACCGTGGTAATCAGCGCGGCAACCACCACTACAAACCCCGAGGCGAAAACAAAAACATCTGTTTGCGCCGTGGCACCAAACATGTAGGCCACGAGTACAAAAGACAGATATGTAAGAATCGACCCGGCCGCACTGATCGCCAAGTTACCCAGAGCGACAGAAAACAATGAGCGCTTGGGCAAGTCGCTTGCCGGTGTCATGGCCGCGGCAGCATCCGTTCGAGCGAGGCCAGAAACTTTGAATAGACCGAAGTACTGCTCAGTGTCGTATGGGCAATCTGATAACCCTGCTCAGCGATCTGCTCAAGTTCGTCGGCATGCTGTTGGTAGTATGCAACCCGTTCCAGCAGATGCTCCAATGTGCCATCATACGCCACATAATGAACCCCAGGAACCATACCGATATCGCGGTACATTGGGTTATCCAACCCAAAATACGCAGCACCACAAGCCATCCCCTCGATAAAGCTGATACCTGGAAGATCGCAGACCTCCTCAGGCACGGCAAACATACGATAGGAATTGAAGAATTCAACAATGTCAGCATTGTAGTAATTACGTTGCTGAACCAGGGCACGTGCCTCAGATGAATCATGCCCCTTGGCCTCCGAACCACAGACCTCTTGCACACGGCGGGACTCATCAAGGTCGTAGATAAATGAATCGACGAAATTAGAGAGCTCATTCTGCCGACCATAGATTTTTCGGCGCATTGGCTGCAATTCATTGTGCCCATAAAAATCAAAAAATTCGGGCGCTTTCATTTTATACGTAATCGACCCCGTCACCCCCATTTTATTGGACCGCGCCCTAAAATCCACTTTGCGTTGAAAGCGTGGAGCTGCGACGTAGGGCAAGAGCTGAAAATCACCAGAAACATTACCAAAGTACTTGTTAAAAAACCGGGAGTTCCTCTTGAGATTATTCTCCGCAACAAGAAGATCCGGAGAAAGAATACGTAAATTCTCACTTCCCAGCCTAGGATTATAGGCAAAGTGAGTCATGTGAACGATTTTCAGAATGGAAAAACCAGACAATCGCTGAGCCAATAGCCTGCCCTGTTCAGCCACAGCAGTTGACTCATGAGTAAAACATCCATAATGCATTAAAAAAACAGCGTCCGCCTTATGCAACTGCTTAGACGTAAAAATCAAGCGAACCTTAAACAGATTAATTCCATTCAAAAGAGCCCAAAGAATAAGCCTTAAGGAATCTTTTAGCAGATCAACTAAACCCAGAATACCCGGCCGAAACCATAGTGCCGTCGAAATTGACGCAGAGCCATTTTCAGACAAATAATCGAACAATCCCGAGTATTTGTTTGGTAATTTTTGTCGACTTAAGATTCGGCGCGTAGGATTTTTAAACCAAATATCGGAAAATGGCCGATAAAAAACAATATTCATAAAGCTTCCAAAAAAATACAAACCATCCAGCAAGATTTTATCTTTTCAACTATCCCTTGAACGCTCTGATGGATAAGATCTTACCAACAGCGTCGAACTCCAAAACATCCATAACCAGAAGCGGCGCTCCACCATCAAACGAAATCTCCAGCTCAGCCGATACCGTACTACCATCCAAGTAAAGAGCGACGACAACCACATCGATAGTGCAGCAGCTAGCAAAAATCGAAGCTGTCGCTGCCAACACATCGTCGATACCTTGCCGACTGATCTCCCAATCTCGCAGAACCACGTTCGCTGCCAGAAACTCTCTTACGCCATTTATATCTCGAGAGGCAAATGCATTAAAATATTTGCCAGCCAGATCTTTTAGATTATTCATTGAAGAAACTCCGCTGTCGGATTGAGGGCCGTTATCTGCTCAATGATTTCCTGAGTAAAAGTACCTGCTCGAATGATTACAATAGGTCGATCGATCCCTACCAGAGCTGAAGGAAGCGCAACATTCAAATTGGTACCATAAAGACGTTTACCGGTCTTGTTTTTGTCATTATCTAGGACAGCCTTGATTCTCGAAACATCCAATCCAAAGCCAATCAAGTACTGAGCCTGTACATGCGCACCAAAGAGATATACGTCTCGCCCCTGCTCAAACGAAACCCTCTCGTTAATGGAGTCAATAAGCGCCTTATGGTAGTTGACATAATCGAGATAGAGCTTCTTGTTCTCCTGATACAACGAAGCACTTAATGTGGCACCCGACAATTCGTCATCACGGATCGCCGAATAGAAAATACTATGATCATCTCTAAAATACTGTTTCTGCTCCAGGCGGAACCCATTACTGGCTAACAAAAAGTCTATATATTGCTCAGAAAGGTAGATCGTATGTTCAAAATTCAAGCAATTGGTGAATTTACGTTCAACCATAACCTTCATATTGGGCACAGAAAAGATCAGTCTTTTCCCAACTTCAATAAATTTTTTCAGGTCCCGCAAAAACTCAAGAGGCTCGTAAATGTGCTCAAACAAATGCGAGTGAACGACGGCATCGACCCCACCTTCGAGGGTAAAACTCGAATCAAAAAAACCTTTTAAAACGGTGGCCTTACACTCTGGGATAGGTGTTGGATTTGGCTCTAAAATTGTCCATGGAATCTGTTTCAGGCCCGCATACTTGACCGAAAGTATGCCATGCCCACCACCAACCTCCAGGACGGAAGCTGGTGAATAGCTCGCAATAAATTCAGCAAACGCCTGATGATGCGCCTCCCAAGACGCACCAATGAAACCTGCTCCGTGCGACTCTGGGTAGAGGACCTCCAGAGGAACCAGTGGATTGAGCTGAATCATTCCACTGCTACGGCTAATATGAAATGACATATCAGCACAGATATCATCGGTTACGGGGTGTCTTACGCAGCCCATAAAAACTGGAAATTTCTCGAAGCTGAACAACGGCTCAAGATCTTTCTCGCCCAGAATTACATCATGGTCACGGCGTATCATAATATTGTCCAATCCAATTTATATTAAGTAGCGCATTAAAATTGTCAATCATAGCTAGACTTACCTTTCCAGCTCGCTATACAACATAGACTTGCCCAACGAATACAGCAGCAATGTGTAAGGGTGGTGGTGCAGCGGGGCAATATTCAAGTAAATAAGTGCCGTCAGAACACGAACCTTGCGGACGTCATAGCCATGATTCGCCAGCCACACTTCGAAGTAACGCTCGCAATCAACCAGCGACTGCCGACGATGTACATCAAATGCAATCTGGTCGGCCTGCCAGTCGGTATGGTACAGATCGAGATTGATCAACTCATGGTTGATGATCAGACCATGAAGTATCTTGGCCAAATCGTAGTAAACGTCACCGATGGTCAGGTCCCCGCCGAAGTCCTGCCGCCAGTCGAGAAAGACGAATTGTTCCTGCTCCGTCACGATAATGTTTTCAAAATGGAAATCACCGTGGAAGCGCCCTGGTAGCCCTTGCGCCAACCAGTTCCAGTCCACGCGGCCCAGCAGATCACGCAGGGCTGGCATTGCTACGCCATTGATGGCCTCGGTACCATCCTCTTTACCGCAGGTGCTGTAGAACAGCTCCACGCGCTCCAGCGTCTTATCTCGATAGAAACGCAAGCAGTTTTCTTCAAACGCGCTTTTTTGCTCAGCGTTGAGCTGTTTGGCAGCCCAAAACCCTTGACTGAACTCCAGCAGCCGATGGAATCGGGGCAGCGTGACCACTTCGGAAAGTACCCGGCCCGTGACCTTGCCGTACCGATACATGTTCTCGCCGAAAGCCGTGATCTGCGGAACATAACCTTGTAACTCCGCGACCCGTTTGATTCGGTTGGCGATAAACTTCTTGTCATCAGAAAACTTGATCACCGCATCACCAACGAACCAGATGGCCTCATTGGCCTTGTCTAGAATGTTCGGTTCATCCGGCTCGCGAAAATGTTCACGCGCAGCTGCAAGGGCTGGCAGGTTACCCGTGTCATGCCAAGTAAAACGCCGCGCCTTGATACCGTGTTCGAGCAGCCGCCGCAGCCCGTAGGCCTCACCAGTGTCAATTGCCATGGAACCACCCTGCTCCATGGCCAGCCAGAAGGCAGCAAAATCCTGAATACCGGCGAGCCCTATATACGGCTTATGGGTAGCAGGCTCACCAATACCCTTTTCACAGATATCAGTTACGTCATTACCCATCAATGCCATAGTGCGGTAGGCGCTGATATCGTCAGCTTCGGCAAACCCCATCCAATTTTCATCGGGCGCAGGAATAGCCTCATCAGTCAGAGTATCGCAGGACATGAAGATGAAGGGTTGCTGCAAGTACTCACGACACGCAAGCAGACTGAGCCCAAGACCCGAACCAGGCCCCTCAAAAGGCGCAACAACGGCAAAATGGAAGGTCCGTTCCGGATACGCCAGCTCAAGGTACTCCCTGACCAAGTGCCCTTTATGGCCTAGAGCGATAACGAACTCGACATCCTCAGGAAAGCGCTCGATGAGGTGAGACAGCGTCGGGCGGTTAGCAATACTGACCAGCGACTTGTTTAGAAAGCGAGTGTGCTCTCCCAGGCGAGATCCAGTGCCCGCGCATGGTATGCAAACCCGATAACTCATTGCGGAGCACGCTGGTAGTCATCGACCAGACGTACCACATCATCCATTTCTGGGGTGGAGGCTTCGAGGTACACGCTATCCTCAACGCCCTCCATGCGATGAATGAGGCCAGGCGGAATGGTGATGGTATCGCCGGCGCGGTACAGCTTTTCTTCCAATGCGTCCTGACTGGTACCCTGAACGATTTTCAGCACACCAGACAGGACATAGATCGTTTCTTTCTTAAAGTTATGATACTGCAGGCTGCAACGGTGACCGGCCCACATGGTCAATTTCTTGACCATGTACTTGTCGTTGATTTCGACGACTTCTTCCTTGCCCCAAGGCTTTTCAATAACTTTGTATTCGCTCATGACTCGCTCACTCAAACCTTGTATTGGGCATATTCGGGGTGGAACTCAAAGAACTTGTCGTAGAAGCCTTTGACGTACTGCTGCATCGACCACTGGCTAGGAAAACCGTACTTACGGCGCATCCAGCGGCGGCCTTCGGCGACATACAACTGAAGATTCTCTTCGTACCCTTCGGTTTTGATCTCGTCCGCATGATCCAACAAATAGGACTCGTTCTCCCCCGCCCACACCTCGGCGGTAATGGCAGCCGCCCAGTCGTTGGCGTAAGCCTTAGCAATCAATTCATGCTCCGACCCATAACCACGGAAGTTGCTTCCGTCAAACAGGAAGTTCATCTCATCCGGCTCGTCGGTTTCGCAAATACTCTCAATGAACTGACGGCGCAATAAATAAGCGTTGTTATGAATAAACCAGAAATATTTGGTGGTTTCCTGCTTCAGCAACAGACGTTCGCCCCAGCGTTCGGAGCATGGCGAGAGAATACCAATACGCGGCTGCTCCGCAAGAATACGAAGCAGTGGCGCCAGGGTCGGCCCAGCTCGCAACTCTGTGTCGTTGGACAGCAGAAAGAACGCGTCATATTTGGAAAAACGTTCTTCCTTCAGCAACTGGACCAAGCCATAGTTCATACCGCGACTGTAACGCAGGCCATTCTGCATGACTTCCGGGCTAGTGGCGTGCCAAGTGGCATGGCGGCTGAGCTTGTCAGCATCGGAGCCGGCCTCTACAACATAGATATCGGTCAACTCGCCATCGTGCTCAAGCAAATGTTCGTACAACCGATCAGTTACATCTGGCAGATTACGATTCAGGATGATGGTTGCGACTGACTTCATGCTGACCTCACCAGACGGAAGCTACGCAGATAGCGCAGGATACTGTTCTTGACCTGCTGCTTGAGATGCGCTTCCAGATCAATTTGTTTACGAGCCAGTAACTGGGCAGCCTCGACTTTCAACTCTTTGCACTCAGGTGTCGAAAATACATAGTGCCCAGCAATCAACGAGCGATCACGATCGGTGGCAGTAGAGCCATCAAGCATCCACTTATCCCACTTGTTCGACTCGTAAGCCAGTGCTAGAAAGCGCGTTGCCAGCTCATGAAGACCATTGTCCTCAAGCACTCTGACCAAAGCCTTGCTCTCTGCCACGCCAAATTCGGGTGCAACGTTGGCCGCGTGAATACCCAGACGCGGATGCCATTGCAACGCCTCATCGGAAAGATAATCGGTGTTGTGCTCTTTCATGAAGATGCCATGACGATTACAGATCTCAATCATCTTCGGCAGCTGGATTTCAGCAGGAATTTCATTGGCCACACGCACGGGTGAATCGAACGACCCCACGTTGCGCATTTCCATTACCCGTGTGCCGCATTGAATAACCACAAATGCGGGCGGATCAAACCTGTTCTTGCGACAAAACTTGTTGATCTCGTTCAGTGTGTAGTCGAGCTCTTCTTGAGAGTTCGTGCTTCCGCTCTGTTCTTCGGTGCCCACCTCGAAAATGATCTCACGATTATGCTGCTGCGCCTGTGACCAGCAATAATCGTAAAGATCAAACACGCGGTCCAGAACCTCATCAACATCTGGCTGACCATGGATATCAACACTGGGGTCGATGTGCAGCACCTGGAAACCCGCAGCAATGTCCGAGCGATAAGACGACTTAGCCGACTCCATCGCGCGGCGCAACCCTAACTGTGCGTCCTTCTCACGGGTATTCTGCCATGGGCCACCGTGATCACGCGCCAAGAGGATCTTGCCTTTCTTGTCCTTATCCGTGACATAACGAGCAAATTCTTCAGTGGTCCAATTATTCACGTAGCCACCGCCAAACTCTTCCGAGTCGATCTGACGTCGGCTGGCAATCATCAGGATCGGAACCTCGTGCTCGTTGGCCAACTCGATGGTTGCATCAACACAGTTGACGCTCATCGGTCCAACACCGAGAAGTGTGCAGTGTCTTTTCTGCAAAAAAGATTGCAAGCGCTGATGAATCATACGGTCCACTCTCCAGAGAGTTTCTGCTGGGCGTTAGGCAGTTGCTCAGGGTTGAAAGGGGTAAAGAACTTATCCAAGAGATGCAGAGCGGCCTCTGCAACGGCACGATCACCGCCCGATCGCTCAGTGATGTAGGAGGCATATGCCTTAGCATTTTTATCTGCATTGGCTGGCGCGATGCTATAACCGACCTTTGCCATCACATAATGGTCAAAGATTCCGTCTCCCATATAAATGACAGACTCAAGGGGATAGCGCTCGGCGATCCACTCAGCACGACGCACCGTGCTGACGATATCCAGCTCAAACCCCATATCGTCAACAATACGCTTTTTACTGATCGAAAAACCTTTCTTGTCTCCAGTGACAAATCGGATATCTACGAAACTTCTAAGCAAAGACAAACCGTCATTGTCATCCGGACCAAATATCTTCATGACCTTACCCTCGGCACTGTATAAAAAATGCCCGGTGGTCATTACACCATCAACATCAAGAATAAAAATTTTCTTTTCAGGAAGTTTAAGCTCGTTACCCATATAAACCCCACCTCAACAGCACAATAACACGATTATTCGCACGAGAGACTTCTTACACCTAATGGCGCTATTAAACACTCTACGCCCCTCACTACTTTCACCTCTACACGTCATTAACGAACAGCGACACGTTATCCCCGCCCATATTCATCATCAAAACGGACAATGTCGTCCTCTCCGAGGTAGTTTCCGGACTGTACCTCAATAATCTCTAGAGGTGTTGAACCAATATTGGCGAGGCGATGCACCTCTCCTAGCGGAATGTATGTGCTCTGGTTTTCAGTGAGCAGCAGTGTTTCACTACCCCGGGTAATTTCTGCGGTGCCCTGCACGACGATCCAATGCTCAGCTCGGTGATGATGCTTTTGCAAGCTAAGGCTCGCCTTGGGGTTGACCTGTATGCGCTTGACCTTGAAGCGCCCGCCCTCATCGATGCTGTCATACCAACCCCAAGGGCGATGAACCTTGCGATGAAGAGTATGCTCCTCACGAGACTGCTGGTTAAGCAGGCTCACTATCTGCTTAACGTCCTGACAGCGACTTCTGCCTGCAACCAAAACGGCATCCGCTGTTTCGATCACCACGAGATTATCAACGCCGACCAGTGCAACAAGACGGCTACTGGCATGTACGAGCGAATTATCGCTTTCGGTTATGAGTACATCGCCCTGAAGGGCATTACCCTTATCGTCTTTGGGCGAGACGCTCCATACGGAATCCCAAGCGCCTAGGTCACTCCAACCGGCATCCAGCGGTAGCATCTTGATGGGTAAGGCACTGCCGGGGCACTTCTCCATGACGGCGTAATCGATCGATTCACTGGGGATAGCCGTAAAAGCTTCTTTATCAGGCCGAATGAAAGCTCCATCAATTCGCTTGCCAGCCCAGCTCTTCACGCTAGCCTGAAGAATATCGGGCCTAAAGCTCTCCAAAGCCGCCAACCATACCGATGCCTTTAGTACGAATAAGCCTGCATTCCAGTAGTAACCGCCCTCATCCAGATAGGCTTGAGCGGTGCCCCGGTCAGGCTTCTCTACAAAACGCTCAACGGCAACAACTGCCTCGTCGTTAATGGCCACTTTGATATAGCCATAGCCCGTTTCAGGTCTATCAGGCGTAATGCCAAGAATGACAATGTTACCTTCACTCGCAGATTCAACCGCCCGATACATCACAGCACGGAAGGCCTCGTCGTCAGTGATAGCTTGATCTGCCGGGGTAACCACCAGTATTGGGTCTGTGCCTGTATCGCGCGCAGCTAAAGCAGCCAGAGTCAGCGCCGGCGCAGTATTACGGCCTACTGGCTCTAAAAGAAATGTTGCATTGTCGACCCCAAGCTCCCTGAGTTGCTCTTGAGCCAAAAAGCGGTGGTCTTCATTGCACACGATGTAGGATGAAGCAGGCGCATTATTTGCCCCACTACCGCCCTGAAGGCGCTTGATAGACTGCTGGAACAGACTGTCATTGCCTACCAAACATAGGAACTGCTTTGGAAAGCCTGAACGGGATAAGGGCCACAGTCGCGTACCTGATCCACCGCACAGCACTACCGGTTGAATGGGGCTGGTTGTCATAATGAAACGCTGAACCTATGTTATGTATTTTTATGCAGGCAATGACAAGCCGGCTTGTTTCCGACTCAATCAAAGTCTAGCTGGAGAGACAAAGCCTCAGATTTACCAAGCCCCTGCACAAAGGACTGGCAAAGGCTCATCTCACCCCCTGTCTCCTCATCAACACCCGACACTAGATGTCCACATCACTGCCCTGACTAACATAGCGTTCTCGCAATGCATCAGCCAAAGCATGCCTAGCCAGCTTGCGACCATGCACCAGATGAATTTCGGCCACGCACTCATACGAGTGACAAACCTCACTAGCCCTGACTGATCGGCATGAGCTGAATAACCGCCTATGATATGCACCTGAGCCCAAATGTCATAGCGCTGCTCCTCAACTACGAGGGTCAAAACGCTGGATCTGCCGCGCAGTCGTGTCACCTGCCTGACAGCCAACGTAGAGCACATCATGCCGCGTATAGCCCTACATGGCTTTGAGGTAGTTGACGATATGCCCACTGGAACACATACCGTTGCCCGCGAGCCTGCCGAGCGTTTTGCGGTATGGTGGGCCTGGTGGTTATCGATCATGAGCAGATTACGGAAAGCTAGTGGGTTACACGTGCCCTCGCCCCCTGCATCCCAGATGTGATCAAGCTCGCGATACACTGCTGTAAAGTACTGACCAGCAGGGAGTCGAGAATGATGGGCGAATTTGTCCAATCGAGCACCGTTGCTTTGCTGGTGCTTGGTTTTGAAGTAGCTGACTGGACCTTGGCAGACTCTTCAGTGCTCTGCGATGAATGATGTCTTCAAGCTCCTAGAGCTCGTGAGTACGACCAATGCTAAAGGCCAGGATCATGATCACGCCCCAATTGCTTAGCACACGTTCGAGCACTTCTTCCAGTCGCGCACATCGGCTGCGGCGATCCTCATGCAAGCGGTCGCTGCAAGTGCTTTATAACCAGGATATCGGCTTTGTATAGGGCTTTAGGTGCTGGGAGGATTGGCGCATGGAGCGACACCGAGAACACGATGCGTTTTTATCGCCCGTCTCGGCGTACTGCAGATCAAGCTCGACACAGGCCGAGCCGAGAATGTACTCAGCACGCTGCAAGCGAATGCGAGCGTTGAGCTACGGCGTTAAGATCAGACTGAACTACTATTTGCAGGGCGCCGCCCAGGGAGAAGCCGATTGCGAGCCTAATAGCCCCTGCCCGGCCTTGGGGGGGGGGCGGCCCCTTGAAAGAGACCACAGCCAATGAGCAGCGCATGCTCACGCCTGTTACGAAATCGTGATGAACAATGGAGGCAGACCGCACGAGTCAATCCTTTAACGCTGGCGAAATATAAAGGGGCTCAGCCCAGCAATGCGGACGGCAACTGAGAGAGTGAAAGTTTACCTAGTTGACTGAAGACTTGGCAGCGGCGCGCCCAGTAAAAGCCCGCACAGTTTGCCGGTTTTCCATGATCTCAATAGCATGACACCAGATGGCCGCCCAGCCATGAAAATCACTCCCGCGAGAAGGACAAGCGGTGTCACTCGTCCTCATTGACCCGATCCCGCAACTCCTTGCCCGGCTTGAAGTGCGGCACGAACTTCCCATCCAGGCGGACGGACTCTCCGGTCTTGGGATTACGGCCCGTGCGAGGCGCACGGAAATGCAGGGAGAAGCTGCCAAAGCCGCGTATCTCGATACGATCCCCCGTGGCCAATGCCTGGGACATCTGCTCGAGCATGGTCTTGATGGCAAGCTCCACATCCTTCGAGGAAAGCTGGCCCTGATGGGTAACGATTCGTTCGATCAACTCCGACTTGGTCATGGTTTTTCCCTTCTATATCAAGCGGCTAGATCAGCTCTACGCGGTTTTAGCATGACCACGGAGCTTTGAACAGCCCTAATAACCGAGGGTAAAACTCAGGCAACAAAAAGGGCGGCCTAGGCCGCCCTTTTTGATGAAGGAATCAGGACTTAGCCCTGGTTCTCCATCTGAGCGCGGATCAGATCACCAATGGTGGTCGGACCAGTGCTCTCGGATTCCTGCTTGCGCAGTTCCTTCATTGCGTCTTTCTCGTCGTCCACGTCTTTCGACTTGACGGACAGGCTGATGACGCGGCTCTTACGGTCGATGCTAATGATCTTGGCTTCGACTTCTTCGCCTTCTTTCAGCACGTTGCGCGCGTCTTCAACGCGATCACGGCTGATTTCGGAGGCTTTCAGGATGCCTTCGATGTCATCGCCCAGGGTGATTACAGCGCCCTTGGCATCAACTTCCTTGACGATACCGCGCACGATGGTGCCCTTCTCGTTCAGGGAGGCGTAGTTGGAGAACGGATCGTCTTCCAGCTGCTTGATACCCAGGGAGATGCGCTCGCGCTCCGGATCTACGGACAGGATGACGGTATCCAGCTCGTCGCCTTTCTTGAAACGACGTACGGCTTCTTCGCCAACTTCGTTCCAGGAAATGTCGGACAGGTGAACCAGGCCGTCGATGCCGCCTTCCAGACCAATGAAGATACCGAAATCGGTGATCGACTTGATGGTGCCGGAGATCTTGTCGCCTTTATTGAAGCGACCGGAGAAGTCTTCCCACGGGTTGGATTTGCACTGCTTGATACCCAGGGAGATACGACGACGCTCTTCGTCGATGTCGAGAACCTGAACTTCCACTTCGTCGCCAACCTGAACGACTTTGGACGGGTGGATGTTCTTGTTGGTCCAATCCATCTCGGAAACGTGCACCAGACCTTCCACGCCTTCTTCCAGCTCTGCGAAGCAGCCGTAGTCGGTCAGGTTGGTAACGCGCGCGGTTACGCGGGTGCCTTCCGGGTAGCGAGCCTTGATGGCAACCCATGGGTCTTCGCCCAGTTGCTTCAGGCCCAGGGAGACGCGGTTGCGCTCGCGGTCGAACTTCAGAACCTTGACGTCGATCTCGTCGCCAACGTTGACGATCTCGGACGGGTGCTTGATGCGCTTCCAAGCCATGTCGGTGATGTGCAGCAGGCCGTCTACGCCGCCCAGATCAACGAATGCGCCGTAGTCAGTGAGGTTCTTGACGATACCTTTGACTTGCTGGCCTTCCTGCAGGGATTCCAGCAGAGCTTCACGCTCGGCGCTGTTCTCGGCTTCCAGGACACTGCGGCGGGAAACGACAACGTTGTTGCGCTTCTGGTCGAGCTTGATGACTTTGAACTCGAGCTCTTTGCCTTCCAGGTGAGTGGTGTCGCGCACGGGGCGGACGTCCACCAGGGAGCCCGGCAGGAACGCGCGGATGCCGCTGACGTCGACGGTGAAACCGCCTTTGACCTTACCGTTGATAACGCCCTTGACCACTTCTTCAGCAGCGAAAGCAGCTTCCAGAACAATCCAGCACTCGGCGCGCTTGGCTTTCTCGCGGGACAGCTTGGTTTCACCAAAGCCATCTTCTACCGCGTCCAGCGCAACGTGAACTTCGTCACCCACGCTGATGGTCAGCTCGCCCTGTTCGTTGTAGAACTGCTCGACCGGGATGACGCCCTCGGACTTGAGGCCAGCATGCACGGTGACCCAGTCACCGTCGATGTCGACCACGATGCCGGTGATGATGGCACCCGGCTGCATGTCGAGGGATTTCAGGCTTTCTTCAAAAAGTTCTGCAAAGCTTTCGCTCATGATCATACCTGTAGTCAAAGGCCACTAAAGGCCCTATTCCGCACTACCAGCAAATGCGGTCAAGTCAGTGATTAAAGGTGAAAGGGACGTTAACTGGTATCCCGTTCCACCCCTGCGGCACCACGCTCAGTCGGATGACTGGCAATGAGGCACATCCTTTCGGAATCAGAACCGGCTCGACCTCTAACGAGAGAAATCAAGCCGACATAAGGGCTGGAATGTTAGCAATGAGGCTGACTGCCGTCAATTGCCACGCCTTGGCGAAGCCGGGCATTCAGCCCGACGGATCGCCAATGCCCTGGTCGCTGTGAAAACGACAACGCCGCGACCGGGGGCCGCGGCGTTGTCGGCGTAGATATCCGATCAGTCATCCAGCCCCAGATCAGCAAAAGCCGCGAGAATCCGCTCCAGCACCTCGTCGATGCTCAGATGGGTGGAGTCGAGGATCAGTGCATCCTTGGCGGGCTTGAGCGGCGCAACCGAGCGCTGTGTATCACGCTCATCCCGCTCGATGATCTCGTTCAGCAGGGAAGCCATCTCGACTTCCATGCCCTTGCCCTTCAGCTGCAGATAACGGCGGCGCGCACGCTCTTCTGCAGTGGCGGTGAGGAAGATCTTCAGCGGCGCATCGGGGAACACCACGGTCCCCATATCGCGCCCATCGGCGACAAGGCCAGGCGCCTCCTGGAAGGCACGCTGACGCTGCAACAGCGCATCGCGTACCGCCGGCAATGCGGCAACCTGCGAAGCCCCCGCCCCCACCGTCTCGGTGCGGATGACGTCGGAGACGTCCTCACCTTCGAGGATGATCCGCTGCACGCCACCGGCATTGGAGAGGAACTGCACATCGAGGTGCGCCGCCAGAACCTTCAGCGACTCCTCGTTGGTCAGGTCGACGCCATGGTTACGCGCCGCGAAGGCCAGCAGGCGATAAAGCGCACCGGAGTCCAGCAGGTTCCAGCCGAGGCGCTTGGCCAGCAAGCCCGCGACCGTGCCCTTACCCGAGCCACCCGGGCCGTCGATGGCGATGACCGGCGCTGCAGTACTCATCACTTGCCCTCTTCGGCGACTTGGATGCCGACCTGCGCCGCCAGCCCGAGGAAGTTCGGGAAGGAGGTCGCGACGTTGGCGCAATCATGGATACGGATTGCCCCGCCCGCCCGCAGCGAAGCGACACTGAAGGACATGGCAATACGGTGGTCGCCGTGGCTCCAGACCTCACCACCACCGAAGGCCCCGCCGTCGATGATGATGCCGTCCGGGGTCGGCTCGGCCTTCACGCCCAGCGCCACCAGGCCATCAGCCATGACCTGGATACGGTCGGATTCCTTGACCCGCAGTTCTTCGGCGCCACGCAGTACGGTACGCCCTTCGGCACAGGCGGCAGCGACGAACAACACCGGGAACTCGTCGATGGCCAGCGGCACCAGGTCCTCGGGAATATCGATGCCCTTGAGCTTCGCGGCGCGCACGCGAATATCAGCAACCGGCTCGCCACCCACTTCGCGCTGGTTCTCCAAGGTGATATCGGCGCCCATCAGCTTGAGGATGTCGATCACGCCGGTACGGGTCGGGTTGATGCCCACGTGTTCCAGCAGTAGTTCGGAGCCCTCGGCGATGCTCGCGGCGACCAGGAAGAAGGCTGCCGAGGAAATGTCCGCAGGCACTTCGATATGGGTCGAAGACAGCTTGTGACCGCTTTCCACGGTTGCAGTGCTGCCATCCACGGCAACGGGGTAGCCGAAGCCCTGCAGCATGCGCTCGGTGTGATCACGGGTCGGCGCGGGCTCGGTGACGGAGGTTTCACCGGCGGCATAGAGACCGGCGAGCAGCAGGCAGGATTTGACCTGAGCACTGGCCATCGGCATCTCGTAGCTCATGCCGGTAAGGCGCTGGCCACCACGGATGACCATTGGCGGACGGCCTTCGGCGGCAGTTTCGATCACCGCGCCCATTTCGCGCAGCGGCTTGGCCACGCGATTCATCGGGCGCTTGGACAGCGAAGCGTCGCCGGTCAGGGTGGTGTCGAACGGCTGGGCGGCGAGCAGGCCACTGAGCAGGCGCATGGAGGTACCGGAGTTACCCAGGTACAACGGGCCGGGCGGCGGCTTCAGGCCATGCAGGCCAACGCCATGGATGGTCACGCGACCATGGTGCGGGCCTTCGATGACCACCCCCATGTCGCGGAACGCCTGCAGGGTCGCCAGGGCGTCTTCACCCTCGAGGAAACCCTCGACCTCGGTCGTGCCTTCGGCCAGGGAGCCGAGCATGATCGAGCGGTGGGAAATGGACTTGTCGCCCGGAACGCGGATACGCCCGGAAAGGCGGCCACCCGGCTGGGCCAGGTAAATCAGGTCGTTATTGTGCATGGCGTCCACATAGGCCCTGCGGGCCAGGATTTTACTGAAATGTTCGCGGGCGACGCGGGCGCGAGTGAAAACGCCCAGCAGTTGATGCCCATCCCCAGCGTCGACCGCGTCGCGCAAGGCGTCGAGGTCGCCACGAAATGCGTCCAGCACCCGCAGCACGGCCTCGCGGTTGGCGAGAAAGATGTCGTGCCACATGACTGGATCACTGCCAGCGATCCGCGTGAAGTCGCGGAAGCCACCGGCGGCATAGCGGAAAATCTCCAGGTTCTCGCTGCGCTTGGCGAGCGAATCCACCAGGCCGAATGCCAACAGATGCGGCAAGTGGCTGGTGGCGGCAAGCACTTCGTCGTGATGCTCGACCTGCATGTGCTCGACGTCGGCACCCAGCTCGCGCCAGAGCGCATCGACCAGAGCCAGCGCGTCGGCATCGGTGGAATCCTGAGGCGTCAGGATCACCTTGTGGCGACTGAAGAGTGCGCCATTGGCCGCCTCCACCCCGCTCTGCTCGGAGCCGGCGATGGGGTGCCCGGGCACGAAACGCGCCGGCATACCATCGAAAGCCAGGCGCGCGGCACGCACGACATTGCCTTTGGCGCTGCCGACATCGGTCAGCACCACATTGCCGAGATCGAGCTGCGCCAGCTCTTTCAGCAGGCGCTCCATGGCCAGGATAGGCACGGCGAGCTGGATCACCGCAGCCCCCTGACAGGCGGCAGCGAGATCGACCTCGCAACGGTCGACCACGCCCAGCTCCACGGCCAGGCGGCGCGACTCGGCGTCCAGATCGACACCCACGACTTCATCGAACGCCCCCTTCTCACGCAGCCCCTTGGCAAAGGAGCCGCCGATCAGGCCAAGCCCGATCACCACGAGGCGCCCGAGCTTAGGAGAACGCTGTTGCAGCGGCATGACATCAGCCACGGGCAAGCACCTGCCCCAGAACGTCGAGGAAGCGCTGGTTCTCCTGGGGGAGACCGATGGAAACACGCAAGAAGTTCGGCATGCCATAGCCGGCCACCGGGCGCACGATAACGCCAGCAGCCAGCAAGGCCTTGTTGATCCCGGCAGTATCACGACCGAAATCGATGGCAATGAAGTTGCCACGGGACGGAATCCACCCCAAGCCCATCGCGCGGCAACCGTCTTCCAGTTGCGCCATGCCGGCATCATTGAGACGACGGCTTTCGGACAGGTAATCCACATCCGCCAGGGCCGCGCACGCGGCTGCCAGGGCGAGACTGTTGACGTTGAACGGCTGGCGCACACGGTTCAGCACATCGGCGACACGGGCCGAGGAAATCCCGTAGCCGACGCGCAGCGCAGCGAGGCCGAAAGCCTTGGAGAAGGTGCGGGAGACCAGCAGGTTCGGATAGCGCGCCAGGTAGTCGAGACCATCAGGCAGCTCATCGCCCGATGCATACTCGATATAGGCCTCATCCAGCACCACCAGCACGTTCTCCGGCACTTTGGCGAGGAAACCATCCAGCGCTTCCGGGCCGAACCAGGTACCGGTCGGGTTGTTCGGGTTGGCGACGAAGACGACGCGGGTCTGCTCATCGATGGCCGCCAGCATCGCCGGCAGGTCATGCCCCCACTCCCTGGCCGGCACCACCTTGGCAGTCGCACCGACAGCCTGGGTGACGATGGGATAGACGGCAAAAGCATGCTCGCTGAAGACCGCGTTCAGCCCCGGAGCCAGGTAGGCGCGGCCCACCAGCTCGAGGATGTCGTTGGAGCCGTTGCCCAGAGTTACCTGGTCGGGTTGGACGTCGTAACGCTCGGCCAGACGGCGCTTGAGTTCGAAGCCATTGCCGTCCGGGTAACGGGTCAGCTCGGCCAGCTCGGCACGAATGGCCTCGAGCACCTTCGGGCTCGGGCCCAAGGGGTTCTCGTTACTGGCCAGCTTGACGATGCCGGCCGGGTCGAGGTTCAGCTCGCGGGCCAGCTCATCAACCGGCTTGCCCGGCACGTAAGGCGAAAGTTTCTGCACGCCCGGCTGTGCCAGGGCGAGGAAGTCGCAGCTCATGGGCGCTCCTTGGAATCTCTTGGGTTCAGAGAACCGCTTTCGGGTAGGACCCCAGCACCTTCAGCGCCACGGCTTCCTGGTTGATCTTCTCCAGCACATCCTTGATCAGCGGATCGCGGTGATGGCCGATGAAGTCGATGAAGAACACGTATGTCCACTTGCCACTGCGGGAGGGGCGGGTCTCGATACGGGTCAGGTCGATGCCGTTGGTGTGGAAGGGCACCAGCAGCTCATGCAGCGCGCCGGGCTTGTTGCGCATGGAAACGATGACCGAGGTCTTGTCGTCGCCGGTGGGCGGCACTTCCTGGCTGCCGATGATGAGGAAGCGCGTGGAGTTGTCCGGGCGGTCCTCGATCTTCTCGCAGAGCTTGGTCAGCCCGTAGAGGCTGGCGGCCATGTCGCCAGCGATGGCGGCGGAGTTCCACTCGCTCTTCACCCGCTTGGCGGCGTCTGCATTACTGGAAACAGCCACGCGCTCGACGTTCGGGTAGTGCGCGTCCAGCCACTTGCGGCACTGGGCCAGGGACTGTGCGTGGGAATAGATGCGGGTGATGTTGTCGGTCTTGGTGGTCTCCCCCACCAGCAGGTGATGGTGGATACGCAATTCCACCTCGCCACAGATGACCATGTCGTGCTCGAGGAAGCTGTCCAGGGTGTGGTTGACCGCACCCTCGGTGGAGTTCTCCACCGGCACAACGCCGAAGTTGACAGCACCGGCCGCCACTTCGCGGAACACCTCATCGATAGCCGCCATCGGCGTGCTGATCACCGCGTGACCGAAATGCTTCATCGCCGCAGCCTGGGTGAAAGTACCCTCCGGCCCCAGGTACGCGACCTTGAGCGGCTGCTCCAGCGCCAGGCAGGACGACATGATTTCGCGGAACAGCCGCGCCATCTCTTCGTTGCCCAGCGGCCCCTGGTTGCGCTCCATGATGTGCTTGAGCACCCAGGCTTCACGCTCAGGGCGATAGAAGATCGGCTTTTCGCCTTCTGGCAAAGCGGCCATCTTCACCCGCGCCACATCCTGGGCGCAGCGGGCGCGATCACTGATGAGCTCGAGGATCTTCTCGTCGAGGCTATCGATACGCAGGCGCAGGGCCTTCAGTTCGTGCTCGGACATCAGCCGCGCTCCTTCTCGAACTCCGCCATGTAGGCCACCAGGGCTTCGACCGCATCCAGGCCAACGGCGTTATAGATGGAGGCACGCATGCCGCCCACCGAGCGATGGCCCTTGAGGTTGAGCAGGCCACGGGCGTCGGCACCGACGAGGAAGTCCTTGTCCAGGCGCTCATCGGCCAGGCGGAACGGAACGTTCATCCACGAACGCGCATTCACCGCGATCGGGTTGGTATAGAAGTCGCTCTTGTCGATGTAGCCGTAGAGCAGTTCCTTCTTCGCGCGGTTGCGCTGCTCCATGGCCTCGACGCCGCCCTGCTCCTTCAGCCACTCGAACACCAGGCCCGAGAGGTACCAGGAGAAGGTCGCCGGCGTGTTGTACATGGAGCCGTTATCCGCAGCGACCTTGTAATTGAGCATGGTCGGGCAGGACGAGCGGGCACGCCCCAGCAGGTCTTCGCGGACGATGACCACCACCAGACCGCTCGGGCCGATGTTCTTCTGTGCGCCGGCGTAGATCAGGCCGAAGCGGGACACATCGAGCGGGCGGGAGAGGATGTCGGAAGACATGTCCACAACCAGCGGCACATCGCCGGTCTCGGGGATCCAGTCGAACTGCAGGCCACCGATGGTCTCGTTGGAGGCGTAGTGCAGATAGGCGGCATCAGCACTGAGTTTCCAGTCGTTCTGCCCGGGAATGGCGAAGTAGTCCAGGCCCTTGGCGCTGGCAGCAACGTTGACGCGGCCGTAGCGGGCAGCTTCCTCGATGCTCTTCTTCGACCAGATGCCGGTCTCGACGTAGTCGGCCACGCCGTTTTCCGGAAGCAGGTTCAGCGGGATCTCGGCGAACTGCTGACTGGCACCGCCCTGGAGGAACAGCACCTTGTAGTTGGAGGGGATGGAGAGCAGGTCGCGCAGATCCTGCTCGGCCTTCTCGGCGATGGCGACGTAATCGTCACTGCGATGGCTCATCTCCATGACGGAGAGGCCCTTGCCTTGCCAATCGAGGAGTTCCGCCTGGGCGCGTTGCAGGACAGCTTCCGGAAGCGCGGCCGGGCCGGCGCAGAAGTTAAAGGCTCGCTTGCTCACATCCACTCTCACTGGGTAGCGCGGGGGCACCTGCACCCCCACTGATGGTCTTCTACCGAGTGGACAGGCCGGCTAGGGCCCGCCCGCTCTGCAGCTTCTTACTCTTCACCTGCCGGCTGCGCGTCATCCTGCTGGACGTCGTCCGCCGGAGCGTCGGCTGCGGCATCGACTGCCACTTCGCCGTCTTCCAGCTCCTCGTCCTCGTCGACACCGGACGGCTCCTGCACACGCTCCAGGCCAACCAGGGTCTCGTCCTTGGCCAGCTTGATCAGGGTCACGCCCTGGGTGTTGCGGCCGGAACTGGAGACTTCGTCGACACGGGTACGCACCAGGGTGCCCTGGTCGGAGATCAGCATGATCTCCTCGCCGTCCTGCACCTGAATGGCGCCGACCAGCTTGCCGTTACGCTCGTTGATGACCATGGCGATCACACCCTGGCCACCACGGCCACGGCGCGGGAACTTGCCCAGGCCGGTGCGCTTGCCGAAGCCGCGCTCCGATGCGGTCAGGATCTGCGCACCGGTTTCGGGGATCAGCATCGAAATCAGCTGCTGCTCCTTGGCCAGGCGCATGCCGCGGACGCCACGGGCGGTACGGCCCATGATGCGCACCATGCTTTCGGCGAAGCGGATCACCTTACCGGCGCTGGAGAACAACATGACTTCCTTGGCGCCGTCGGTGATGGCGGCAGCGATCAAGGTGTCACCCTCATCCAGGCGCAGAGCGATCAGGCCACTGGAACGCGGCTTGCTGAACTGCACCAGCGGGGTCTTCTTCACGGTACCGAAGGCGGTGGCCATGAAGATGTAGGCACCGGTAGGCTCAGCCACCAGTTCCGGGGTATCGCCTTCGACTTCCTCGACTTCCTGCTCGACGATCTCGCCTTCGAGCACTGCGCCCTCGGCTTCCTCGAGGTCATCCTCGTCGCCGGCTTCGCGCTGCAACGCTTCCAGGTCGATCTGCAGCATCGCGGTGATGCGCTCGCCCTCGTCCAGCGGCAGCAGGTTCACCAGCGGACGACCACGTGCGGTACGCGAGGCTTCCGGGATTTCGAAGGTCTTCAGCCAGTACACTTTGCCCTTGCTGGAGAACAGCAGCAGCGTGGCGTGGCTGTTGGCGACCAACAGGTGTTCGATGTAGTCCTCGTCCTTCACACCGGTGGCGGACTTGCCGCGGCCACCGCGACGCTGCGCCTGGTAAGAGGCCAGCGGCTGGGACTTGGCGTAGCCACCATGGGAGATGGTGACGACGCGCTCTTCTTCGGTGATCAGGTCGGCGATGGTCAGGTCCACCTGGGACGCAACGATCTCGGTGCGACGGGCGTCGCCGAACTCGGCCTTGACCTTCTCCAGCTCCTCGCGGATGACTTCCATCAGGCGCTCGGGGTTGGTGAGGATGCGGATCAGCTCGCCGATCAGGGTGAGGATTTCCTGGTACTCGGACAGGAGCTTCTCGTGCTCCAGGCCGGTCAGGCGGTGCAGGCGCAGCTCGAGGATGGCCTGGGCCTGCTCCGGAGACAGGTAGTACTTGCCTTCACGCAGGCCGTACTGCGGATCCAGATCTTCCGGACGGCAGGAGTCGGCACCGGCGCGCTCGACCATGGCTTCCACGGCGGAGGATTCCCAGGCGGTGGCGATCAGGCGGTCCTTGGCCTCGGCCGGGGTCGGCGAGTTCTTGATCAGCTCGATCACCGGGTCGATGTTCGACAGGGCGACGGCCTGGCCTTCGAGGATGTGGCCGCGTTCACGGGCCTTGCGCAGCTCGTAGACGGTACGGCGGGTCACCACTTCACGGCGGTGACGGATGAACACCTCGAGCATGTCCTTGAGGTTCATCGTGCGCGGCTGGCCATCGACCAGGGCCACCACGTTGATGCCGAACACGCTTTGCATCTGGGTCTGGGCGTAGAGGTTGTTGAGCACCACCTCGCCGACTTCGCCACGACGCAGCTCGATCACTACGCGCATGCCGTCCTTGTCGGACTCGTCGCGCAGTTCGGTGATGCCTTCGAGCTTCTTCTCCTTGACCAGTTCGGCGATCTTTTCGATCAGACGCGCCTTGTTCAACTGGTAGGGCAGTTCGGTGACGATGATTTGCTGGCGGTTGCCGCCCTTCTCCATGTCCTCGATTTCGGCGCGGGCACGGATATAGATGCGGCCACGGCCGGTGCGGTAGGCCTCAATGATGCCGGCACGACCGTTGATGATGCCCGCGGTCGGGAAGTCCGGACCGGGGATGTACTGCATCAGCTCATCGACGGTCAGCTCGCCGTTGTCCATCAGTGCCAGGCAACCGTCGATGACTTCGGACAGGTTGTGCGGCGGGATGTTGGTGGCCATGCCCACGGCGATGCCGCTGGAGCCGTTGACCAGCAGGTTGGGAATCTTGGTCGGCATGACCGCCGGAATCTGCTCGGTGCCGTCGTAGTTGGGCACCCAGTCGACGGTTTCCTTGTCCAGGTCCGCCAGCAGCTCGTGGGCCAGCTTGGACATGCGCACTTCGGTGTATCGCATGGCCGCGGCGTTGTCGCCGTCCACCGAACCGAAGTTGCCCTGACCGTCGACCAGCATGTAGCGCAGGGAGAAGGGCTGGGCCATGCGCACGATGGTGTCGTACACGGCGGTATCACCGTGGGGGTGGTACTTACCGATCACGTCACCGACCACACGGGCGGATTTCTTGTACGGCTTGTTCCAGTCGTTGTTCAGCTCGCTCATGGCGAACAGCACGCGACGGTGTACCGGTTTCAGACCGTCGCGCGCATCCGGCAGGGCGCGCCCGACGATCACGCTCATCGCGTAGTCGAGGTAGGACTGTTTCAGCTCGTCTTCGATATTGACCGGGAGGATTTCTTTGGCCAGTTCGCCCATGAGAAGCCTGATTCCTTTTTCTAGTGAAACCCCGACACATCCTTCCTGGATGACGCGAGGCTCGTCGCCTGGCAGCGCCAGCACGACTCACGACAAATCAACGAGTTAAGCCACGGATCCGCACAGAATGCCGACCTTGCAAAGGGAGGCTCGATAACTGGCGGAGCTTACCACAGTCACTGCCCTGCACCCAGCCCCGCCGGGCGCAGGCCCAAGCGTCAATGCAGGCGTTTGCGGCACATCAGTTGCGCCAGCTTGGCAGTGTCGGGCCGCTCGACGATGCCTTTCTCGGTCACGATGGCGTCGATCAGGTCCGCCGGGGTCACATCGAACACCGGATTGACCGCATGTACATCGGCCGCCACCCGCTTGCCACCCAACTCGAGCAACTCGCGCCCTTCACGCTCCTCGATCGGAATGTCATCACCGCTCTCCAGCGCCATATCGATGGTGGAGCTCGGCGCCACGACCATGAAGCGCACACCGTGGTGCATCGCGCACACCGCCAACTGGTAGGTGCCGATCTTGTTCGCCACATCGCCATTGGCAGTGATGCGGTCCGCCCCGACTATCACCCAGGTGATACCGGCGGTCTTCATCAGGTGCGCTGCCGCGGCATCGGCATTGAGGCTCACCGGCACGCCTTCGTTGGCCAGCTCCCATGCGGTAAGGCGCGCACCCTGCAACCAGGGGCGGGTCTCGTCGGCATACACGCGCTCCACCAGCCCATCGAGGTGGGCGGCGCGAATCACCCCCAGCGCAGTCCCGAAGCCGCCCGTGGCCAGGGCACCGGTATTGCAATGGGTCAACAGGGCCTGGGGATTGCCCTGGTGCTTGCGGATCAGCTCCATGCCCAGCTGGGCCATGGTCAGGTTGGCCTCGCGGTCGCTTTCGTGAATGGAGACCGCTTCTGCCTCCAGCACCTGCAGCGGGTCTTCGCCATCTTTGAGGCGATCCAGACGCTCGCGCATACGATTGAGCGCCCAGAACAGGTTGACCGCCGTGGGTCGCGAGTCCGCAAGCACGCTGAAATCCTCTTCCAGCGCCTCACGCCAATCGCCGCCGGCCGCCAGCCGCGCACGGGCACCCAATACCAACCCGTAGGCGGCACTGATGCCGATGGCCGGCGCACCGCGCACCACCATCAGGCGGATCGCTTCAGCGACATCGGCCGCCGTGGCGTATTCCAGCCAGGTTTCCTCCTGGGGCAGGAGGCGCTGGTCGAGCAGTCGCAGGACCCCGTCCCGCCAGTCGATGGCGATCACCTTCTCGGCTGCCAACAGTTGCTCACGCATGGAACACCTCGCCACCAATAAACTCGCGGAAAAACCGCGGATTATAGCGATCCCGAGCCTGTCTGGCTCGGGTATACTGCCGCGATATTTTCCTGCGCCCAGGATGCGCCACCATGCCCGACGCCAAAGCCCCGCTCGACCTGCTCCTGCTGCCAACCTGGATAGTCCCCGTGGAACCCGCAGGCGTGGTTCTGCGTGACCATGCGCTGGGCATCCGTGACGGGCGTATCGCGCTGATCGCCACGCGCGAAGAGGCCCTGCGCTGGCCCGCGACGGAAGTGCGCGAGCTGCCAGGCATGCTGCTGGCTCCCGGGCTGATCAACGCCCACGGCCACGCCGCCATGTCGCTGTTCCGCGGCATGGCGGACGACCTGCCGCTGATGACCTGGCTGGAGCAGCACATCTGGCCGGCCGAGGCCAAATGGGTCGACGAGGCCTTCGTCCGCGATGGCACCGAACTGGCCATCGCCGAGCAGATCAAGGGCGGCATCACCTGCTTCTCCGAGATGTACTTCTACCCCGCCGTGGCCAGCGAGGCGGTGCACGGCAGCGGGATCAAGGCGCAGATCACCATCCCGGTCATCGACTTCCCCATTCCCGGCGCCCTCGACGCCGCCGAAGCCATCCGCCATGGCCTCGAACTGTTCAGCGACCTCAAGCACCACCCGCGCATCAAGGTCGCCTTCGGCCCCCATGCGCCCTACACGGTCAGCGACGACAAGCTGGAAAACATCCGCATGCTCGCCGAAGAGCTGGATGCCGGCATCCACATGCACGTGCAGGAAACCGCATTCGAGGTCCAGCAGAGCCTGGAGCAGCGCGGTGAACGCCCCCTCGCCCGCCTGGCCCGCCTCGGCCTGCTCGGCCCGCGCTTCCAGGCCGTGCACATGACCCAGATCAGCGATGAAGACCTGGCACTGCTGGTAGAAAGCAACACCAGCGTCATCCATTGCCCGGAATCCAACCTCAAGCTCGCCAGCGGCTTCTGCCCGGTGGAGCGCCTGTGGCTGGCCGGCGTCAACGTCGCCGTGGGCACCGACGGTGCCGCCAGCAACAACGACCTCGACCTGCTGGGCGAAACCCGCACCGCCGCCATGCTGGCCAAGGCCGTCGCCGGCTCGGCCACCGCCCTGGACGCCCACCGCGCCCTGCGCATGGCTACGCTCAATGGAGCGCGGGCCCTGGGAATGGAACAGGACACCGGCTCGCTGGAGATCGGCAAGGCCGCCGACATGGTCGCCTTCGACCTCTCCGGGCTGGCCCAGCAACCGGTCTACGACCCGGTTTCGCAGCTTATCTATGCCACCGGGCGCGATTGCGTCCGGCATGTGTGGGTCGACGGCAAGCCCCTGCTCGATGCAGGCAGCCTCACCCGCCTGGACGAAGACCGCCTGATCGCCACCGCGAAAGCCTGGGGCGAGCGGATCGCCAGCCACTGAATTCCGATTGATGAAAAGGTGTCTCCATGAGCAACGTCGACCACGCTGAAATCGCCAAATTCGAAGCCCTCGCCCACCGCTGGTGGGACCGCGAAAGCGAATTCAAACCGCTGCACGACATCAACCCCCTGCGGGTCAACTGGATCGACGAGCGCGCCCGCCTCGCCGGCAAGACGGTGCTCGACATCGGCTGCGGCGGCGGCATCCTCAGCGAGGCCATGGCCCAGCGTGGCGCCAAGGTCACCGGCATCGACATGGGTGAAGCGCCCCTGGCCGTCGCCCGCCTGCATCAGCTGGAATCCGGCGTGCCGGTGGAATACCGCCGCATCACCGCCGAAGAGCTGGCCGCCGAGATGCCCGGCCAGTTCGATGTGGTCACCTGCCTGGAGATGCTCGAACACGTGCCGGACCCGGCCTCGGTGATCCGCGCCTGCCAGACCCTGGTCAAGCCGGGCGGCCAGGTGTTCTTCTCCACCATCAACCGCAACCCCAAGGCCTACCTGTTCGCCATCGTGGGCGCCGAATACATCATGAACCTGCTGCCCCGCGGCACCCATGACTTCAAGAAATTCATCCGCCCCTCCGAGCTGGGCGCCTGGAGCCGCGCCGCCGGCCTTCAGGTGAAGGACATCATCGGCCTCACCTACAACCCCCTCACCAAGCACTACAAGCTGGCCAGCGACGTGGACGTCAACTACATGATCCACACGCTGCGCGAGGAGTGACCGGCATGCGCCTCAGAGCGGTACTCTTCGACATGGACGGCACCCTGCTGGACTCGGCGCCGGATTTCATCGCCGTGACCCAGGCCATGCGCGTCGACCGGGGCCTGCCGGTCCTGGACGACAAGCTGGTCCGTGACCAGGTCTCCGGCGGCGCCCGCGCCATGGTCGCCGCCGCCTTCGACATGGACCCGCAAGCCGAGGGCTTCGAAACCCTGCGCCAGGAATTCCTGGAGCGCTACCAGGCCCATTGCGCCGTGCTCACCCGCCCCTTCGACGGCATCGATGCACTGCTGCAGGATATCGAGAAGGCACGCCTGATCTGGGGCGTGGTCACCAACAAGCCGGTGCGCTACGCCGAGCCGATCATGCAGCAGCTCGGCCTGGCCGAACGCTCGGCGATCCTCATCTGCCCGGACCACGTGAAGAACAGCAAGCCCGACCCCGAGCCCCTGCTCCTGGCCTGCAGCCGCCTGCAGCTGGACCCGGCCAGCGTGCTCTTCGTCGGTGACGACCTGCGTGACATCGAGTCCGGCCGCGCCGCCGGCACCCGCACCGCCGCCGTCACCTATGGCTACATCCACCCCGACGACAACCCCAGCCACTGGGGCGCCGACGTGGTCGTCGACCACCCCCTCGAACTGCGCGCCGTACTCGATCGCGCGCTGTGTAGCTGCTGACGCAGCAGGGGCGAGCTTCAAGCCACAAGCTGCAAGACGCCCCCTCACCCTACTTTCAGCTTCAGGCTTGCAGCTTGCAGCTCTCCGAAGGAGCCCGACATGTTCCAATATTCCGCCCGCCCCGACCTGCTCAAGGGCCGGGTCATCCTGATCACCGGCGCAGGCCGCGGCATCGGCGCCGCTGCCGCCAAGGCCTTCGCGGCCCACGGTGCCACCGTGCTGTTGCTGGGCAAGACCGAAGCCAACCTCAACCAGGTCTATGACGAGATCGAAGCGGCGGGCCACCCCCAGCCGGCGGTGATCCCCTTCAACCTGGAAACCGCCCAGCCGCACCAGTACGACGAACTGTCGGCCATGGTGGAGAACGAATTCGGCCGCCTCGACGGCCTGCTGCACAACGCCTCCATCATCGGCCCGCGCACGCCGATGGAGCAGCTATCCGGCGACAACTTCATGCGTGTCATGCAGATCAACGTCAACGCCATGTTCATGCTGACCAGCACCCTGCTACCGCTGCTCAAGCTGTCCAGCGACGCCTCGGTGGTCTTCACCTCCAGCAGCGTTGGCCGCAAGGGTCGCGCCTACTGGGGCGCCTACGGGGTCTCCAAGTTCGCCACCGAAGGCCTGATGCAGACCCTGGCCGACGAACTGGACGGCATCGCCAACGTCCGCTCCAACAGCGTCAACCCCGGCGCCACCCGCACCAGCATGCGCGCCCAGGCCTACCCGGGCGAGAACCCGGAAAACAATCCGCTGCCCGACGCCATCATGCCGGTCTACCTCTACCTCATGGGCGCCGACAGCACCGGCGTCAACGGCCAGGCCTTCGACGCCCAGTAACCCGGCACCCGCCTCACGCGGCGACCGCAACGGTCGCCGCCGCCCCCTCCGCCATTAAACCGGCACCGCTCCCCCGTGAACGGCATCACGTTGCCAGGCGTGCGCCAATCCACCGGCAAAAGCTTGCCACAGGCTTTTTGCCACTACAGATAACACCTTGAATCCAAACGCTTTTGAAGACAGAAAACGGTTCTGGCACGGAAATCGCTCTATGCCTGGTGTCGTCGCTTCGAGCGTCAGAGGTTCGCCAAATGGTCCCGTCCACCCCTACCAACACCATAGATTTCGATGCTGCCAAGCTTCAGCGCCTGGGCTTTACCAGCCCGGCGCAAAGCAAGCTGCGGCAGATGACCCTGCTGGAACTGCGTCGCCAGTTGAGCATGCAGCTGCAGACCAGCCTGGATGTGGAGCGCATCGTCAGCCTGTTCTTCCGTGAAGTGCAGCGCCTCGTCCCCCTCGACGCCCTGGCCTACCAGCACCAGAGCAGTGACCTACGCCTGGAATACGGCGAGCGTGCCGCCCACTCGGCCGGCTACCGACTGAGCCACGAGGGCGAGTACCTGGGCGAGCTGATCTTCCGCCGCCGCCAGCGTTTCGACGATGCCGAACTGAGCCAGCTCGAATCGCTGCTGGCCTGCATGCTCTTCCCGCTGCGCAACGCCCTGCTCTACCGCACTGCGGTGCAATCGGCACTGCGCGACCCGCTGACCGACACCGGCAACCGCATCGCCATGGACCAGGCGCTGCAACGCGAGGTGGACCTGGCGCGGCGCAGCCAACAGCCGCTGTCGGTGCTGATGCTGGACATCGACCACTTCAAGCGCGTCAACGACGAATACGGCCACAGCACCGGCGACGAAGTGCTCAAAGCCGTGGCCGCCACCCTCAAGGGCAAGCTGCGTAACGTCGACATGGTATTCCGCTACGGCGGCGAGGAATTCCTCGTACTGCTCTCCAACACCTGCCGCGAAGCCGCCGGCATGGTCGGCGAGCGCCTGCGCATGGGCGTGATGGAGATCCAGCACCTGGTTGGCGGGCGTCCCATCGAGCTGTCGATGAGCCTGGGCTGCGCCACGCTGCTGCCGGCCGAATCGGTGGACAGCCTGCTGCGCCGTGCCGACAGCGCCCTCTATGTGGCCAAGCGCACCGGCCGCAATCGCCTGTCCATGGCTGGCTAAGCCCCGCCCAACGCGAACGACACCCATGAAAAAGGGGCCCATCGGGCCCCTTTTTCATTGCATCAGCCAATCAGCGCTTACGGCCGAAACCAGGGCGCTGGCCCTCGCCTGCCGGCCCGTTAGTGCGCTTGCTTACCGGGCGCGCCGGCTTGCGCTGCGGGCGCTCAGCCACTTCGCTGGCATCGCCCTGGGGCTTGCCACGGGGCTTCTTGGCCACATCACGCGGGCGCTCCGCCAGCGGCGTGCCACGGTTCTGCTCGCCACGGGCTGCCGGGCGCGGAGCGCGGGCGGGACGTTCGGCACCTTCGCCACGGGGGCTGCGTGCCGGGCGGTCAGAACCCTCGCCACGAGGAGCACGGGCCGGACGATCCGAACCTTCACCACGCGGTGCACGGCTCGGGCGCTCAGCACCTTCGCCACGACCACGGGCAGGACGCTCGCCACCTTCGCTGCGCGGGCCACGGGCCGGGCGCTCATCGCCCTGGCGGCGGCCACGGCCGCTCACCGGCTTGACCAGCTTGCGCTGCATGCGCTCGACCTTGTCCTTGTGCTTGCTGGAAACCTCCGGCAGCTGGATAGGCTTGAGGCCCACTTCGCCACTGAGGATGTCCACTTCGGACTGGCCCATCTCGCGCCAGCGCCCCATGGTCAGCTCGGAGGTGAGGAACACCGGGCCGAAACGCACGCGCTTCAGGCGGCTGACCACCAGGCCCTGGGATTCCCACAGGCGACGTACTTCGCGGTTGCGGCCTTCCATCACCACGCAGTGGTACCAATGGTTGAAACCTTCGCCGCCGGGCGCTTCCTGGATGTCGGTGAACTTGGCGGGGCCGTCTTCCAGCATCACGCCGTTCTTCAGGTTCTCGAGGATCTCCTCGGTGACTTCGCCCCGTACGCGCACGGCGTACTCGCGGTCCATCTCGTAGGAGGGGTGCATCAGGCGGTTGGCCAGCTCACCGTCGGTGGTGAACAGCAGCAGGCCGGTGGTGTTGATGTCCAGACGACCGATGTTGATCCAGCGGCCAGCGCGCAGACGCGGCAGGCGCTCGAATACGGTGGGGCGGCCTTCCGGGTCGTCGCGGGTGCAGACTTCGCCGTCGGGCTTGTTGTAGATCAGCACGCGGCGGACGGCTTCGGTCTCTTCCTCGCGCTTGAGCAGGCGGCCGTCGACGCTGATGGCGTCGTGACGGTCGACGCGCTGGCCAAGGGTCGCGGCCACGCCGTTGACCTTGACGCGGCCTTCGGTGATCCAGGCCTCGATGTCGCGGCGCGAAGCCAGGCCAATGCGGGCCAGGACCTTCTGCAGCTTTTCCCCAGCGGGGCTGTATTCGTCTTCGTTCATCTGGGCACCTCCCGGTGTAGTCATTCAAAAAGGTCGCGCATCATACGCGGCGGGCGAACCTCAGGCTAGCTGAGCACGCGCGGGGTCGTCAGTGTTTTCGCCGGCCGGTCGCGGCCAGGGCCAGCAGGCGCATATCGGCTTCGGCCAACACCTCGCGGCGCGCCTGCTTGCCGAGCTTCTTCCAGCCCTTGATTTCGCTGCGGGTACGCCCGCAACCCCGGCAAACGTCGTCGGCAAACTGGCAAACCTTGATGCAGGGGTCCTTCATCGCAGCGCCTCGTCTTGTGGCCTCAGTGACGGGTCTCGTCAGGCGCTTCGTCGAACAGCGCCTCGTCGCCCGCCTCCACCCCGGCGGGCTCCTCGCCCGCCGGTTGCTCGGCGTCGGCGACGGGCAGGTCGTCGAAGTCGATCTTCAACCCCTGCTCCATGGTGTCCAGTTCCGCCAGCAGCGAGCGGAAGCTGGTTTCTTCGCGGGGCTCGGCGGGCTCTTCGCCCGCCAGGTCGGCGCGCGCCTGCAAACCTTCGGGCACCGGCACGTCGACGTCATCGAGGGCCAGCACCGGCTCGGGCTCCAGCTCTCTCAGGGCGGCGAGCGGCGGCAGGTCATCGAGGTTCTTCAGGTTGAAATGGTCGAGGAAGCCCTTGGTGGTGGCGAACATCGCCGGGCGGCCGGGCACATCGCGGTAACCGACCACACGAATCCACTCGCGCTCGATCAGCGTCTTGACGATCTGGCTGTTCACCGCCACGCCACGGATGTCCTCGATCTCGCCCCGGGTGATCGGCTGGCGGTAGGCGATCAGCGCCAGGGTTTCCAGCATCGCGCGGGAATAACGCTGCGGGCGCTCCTCCCACAGGCGGCCGACCCAGGGCGCGAACCGTTCACGCACCTGCAGGCGGTAACCGGATGCCACTTCCTTGAGTTCGAAGGCGCGCCCCTTGCAGGAGGTGGCCAGGATCGCCAGTGCGGCACGGATCTGCGCAAGCTCCGGTCGCTCGGCTTCCTCGAACAGCTCGGCGATGCGCTCCAGCGACAGCGGCTTGCCGGAAGCCAGCAGGTACGCCTCGAGCAGGGAGGCCAGCTCCTTGGGGTCGTTAAGGTTCATCTACTCGGCTCTTGCGCGGACGTGGATGGGTGCAAAGGCCTCATTCTGCACCAGTTCCACCAGTTGTTCCTTGATCAGCTCCAGCACTGCCATGAAGGTCACCACCACGCCCAATCGCCCTTCTTCGGCGGTGAACAGGCTGACGAACGGCAGGAAGGCGCCCCCCTTGGAGGCGCTCCAGCACTTCACTCATGCGCTCGCGGGTGGACAGCGCCTCGCGGGTCACCTGGTGGCTTTCGAACATGTCGGCGCGGCGCAGCACCTCGGCCATGGACAGCAGCAATTCTTCCAGGCTCACATCCGGCAGCAGCTTGCGGGCCCGCGCCTCGGGAGCATCCAGGCGCGGCACGGTGTTGTCGCGGCCAACCCGGGGCAGCATGTCGATGCCTTCGGCGGCGGCCTTGTAGCGCTCATACTCCTGCAGGCGGCGGATCAGCTCGGCGCGCGGGTCTTCTTCCTCGACCTCCGCCTCGCTGGAGCGCGGCAACAACATGCGCGACTTGATCTCGGCGAGCATGGCGGCCATCACCAGGTACTCGGCGGCCAGCTCCAGACGCACCGACTTCATCAGCTCGACATAGCCCATGTATTGGCGAGTGATCTCCGCCACGGGGATATCGAGGATGTTGATGTTCTGCTTGCGGATCAGATAAAGCAGCAGGTCGAGCGGCCCTTCGAAGGCTTCGAGGAACACCTCCAGGGCATCCGGCGGGATATAGAGGTCGATGGGCAGCTCGGTGACCGCCTGCCCGTAGACCAGGGCGAACGGCAGTTCCTGCTGGGCACCGGCCTGGTCGACCTGGGGCGTAGCCTCTGCACTCACGCCTCGGCGTCCGTCAGGAAGGGCGCCGGGTCACCACACCCCGCGCGCACCAGGCGCGGCTCGCCTTCGGACAGGTCGACCACGGTGGAGGCTTCCATGCCGCCATAACCGCCGTCGATGATCAGGTCCACCTGGTGCTCGAGGATCTGGCGCATCTCGTAGGGATCGCTCATCGGCAGGGCTTCACCGGGCAGGGTCAGGGTGGCGCTCATCAAGGGCGCGCCCAGCTCCTCCAGCAACGCCAGGGCGATAGGGTGGTCCGGCACCCGCAGGCCGATGGTGCGGCGCTTGGGGTGCAGCAGCATGCGCGGCACTTCGCGGGTGGCGCTGAGGATGAAGGTGTAAGGCCCGGGCGTATGCGCCTTGAGCAGGCGGAACGCAGCGGTGTCGACCTTGGCGAACAGCCCCAGCTCGGAAAGGTCGCGGCAGACCAGGGTGAAGTTGTGCTTGTCATCCAGGCGGCGCAGGCGGCGGATGCGTTCCACGCCGTTCTTCTCGCCGATGGCGCAGCCGACCGCATAAGAGGAGTCGGTGGGATAGACTATCACGCCCCCCGCCCTGACGATCTCCACCGCCTGTTTGATCAGCCGCGGCTGGGGATTCTCCGGGTGGACCTGGAAAAACTGACTCACGTTATCTCCCTGCTCAGCGTTCAGTTGGTCGTTGTGCATGTTGGAAACGCGCCGCCAGGGGCGGCAGGTCCTCCGGTATGGGTCGGTACACGCCCAGCTCCGACCAGTCCCCAGGTGCGTGGAAATCGCTGCCGGCACTCACCAGCAAGCCGAATTCGCGGGCGAGAATGGTCAACACGCCCACCTGCTCCGCAGGCTGCATACCGTTGACCACCTCTATGGCGTGGCCGCCGGCGGCGATGAAATCCGCCACCAGCTTGCGACGCTTGGTCTTAGTGAAGTCGTAATGGTAGGGATGCGCCAGGCTGATCCAGGCCCCGGCGGCACGCAACGTACCCACCGCCTCGGCCAGGGGCGGCCAGTGCTGCTTGACGTCGCCGAGCTTGCCCGAGCCCAGCCATTTGCGGGAAGGCCTCGGCGCGATCACGCACATGCTTCTCGCGCACCAGGAACTCGGCGAAATGCGGGCGTGCCGGCGCGTTGCCGCTGTCGCCCAGTTCGCGCTGGATCGCCCGCGCGCCTTCCAGCGCCCCGGGCATGCCCTTGGCGGCCAGGCGCCGGTCGATCTCCTCGGCACGCGACCAGCGGCCCTGATGCAGGTCGGCGATGGCCTGGCGCAGTTCTGGCGCGTCCTGACGGAAGGCATAGCCGAGCACGTGAATCGTGGCGCCACCCCAGGTGCAGGACAGCTCCACGCCGTTTATCAGTTCGATGTCCAGGTCGGCGGCGGCGCTGCGCGCTTCCTCCAGCCCTTCGAGGGTGTCGTGGTCGGTCAGCGCCAGCACCCGCACGCCCTTTTCATGGGCGCGCGCCACCAGTACGGCGGGCGCCAGGGCGCCGTCGGAGGCCGTGCTGTGACAGTGCAGATCAATGTGCATGGCGTGCGCTTTCGCTACGAGAATGGTTTGTTATTATGCCGCCACATCCCGCTTCTGGCTGCCGCCGTGAAACAATTCATCGACTTCATCCCGCTCATCCTCTTCTTCATCGTTTACAAGCTCGAGCCGCGCGCCATCGAATTCGCCGGGCACAGCGTCATGCTGGGCGGCATCTTCAGCGCCACCGCCGTGCTGATCGCCGCCTCGGTGGTGGTCTACGGGGCGATCTTCGTCACCCAGCGCCGCCTGGAAAAAGGCCAGTGGCTGACCCTGGCCGCCTGCCTGGTGTTCGGTGGCCTGACCCTGGCTTTCCACAGCGAAACCTTCCTCAAATGGAAGGCGCCGGTGGTCAACTGGCTGTTCGCCCTGGGCTTCGCCGCCAGCCACTTCATCGGCGACAAGCCGCTGATCCAGCGCGTCATGGGCCACGCTGTCGCGCTGCCCCAGGCCATCTGGGTGCGCCTCAACCTGGCCTGGATCGTCTTCTTCCTGTTCTGTGGCTTCGCCAACCTTTATGTCGCCTTCACCTATCAAGAGTTCTGGGTCGACTTCAAAGTCTTCGGCAGCCTGGGCCTGACCCTGCTATTCCTCATCGGCCAGGGCATCTTCCTGGCGCGCCACATGCACGATCCCGAATCCGAAAAACCTCAAGAATAAGGACTGTCATGCTCTACGCGATCATCTCCACCGATGTTGCCGACTCCCTGGAAAAACGCGTGGCCAACCGCCCCGCGCACCTCGTCCGCCTGGAGCAGTTGAAAGCCGAAGGCCGCCTGGTACTGGCCGGCCCGCACCCGGCCGTGGACAGCAACGACCCGGGCAGCGCCGGCTTCACCGGCAGCCTGGTCGTCGCCGAGTTCGAGTCCCTGGTCGCCGCCCAGTCCTGGGCCGATGCCGACCCCTTCCGCACCTCGGGTGTCTACGCCAACGTGACCGTAAAACCCTTCAAGCAGGTCTTCTGACAGCAGCACGCAGAATCCATTCGTAGGAAACAGGAGTTCCGATGCGCCACGCCTCGCTGTCCCTGCTGTTCGTCCTGTCCTTGACCGTCGCGCTGGCCCAGGCCGAAGAGGCCCTGCCAACGGTGGCCCCCAACGTGGCGGTGGAGCCGCGCCCGGTGGAAAACGTCGCTGCCCAGGAGCTCACCGCCCTGCAGCAGCGCCTGGCGGAAAGCGAGCGCCAGCGCAACGAGCTGGCCGCCCAACTGGCCAACGGCACCACGGCCGAACGCGATACCGCCTTGCTGGCGCGCCTGCGCCAGGAAAACCAGCGCCTCAAGCTGCAACTCAAGGAGGCCCAGGCGGATCGCTCGCCGCGCCTGGTCAGCGACGACCAGATGTGGTTCGCCATCGGCGGCGGCGTCGCCCTGCTGTCGCTGCTGATCGGCCTGTTCGCCCGCGGCGGACGACGCCAGCCCCGCCCGTGGATCAACTGATGCGAAACGACGGCCATGAGTGAACTGCTGCTGATCGACGACGACCAGGAACTCTGCGAGCTGCTCAACAGCTGGCTGAGCCAGGAAGGCTTCAGCGTGCGCGCCTGCCACGACGGCGTCAGTGCCCGCGCCGCCCTCGCGGCCCATGCACCGGCGGTCGTCGTGCTCGATGTGATGCTGCCCGACGGCAGCGGCCTGGAACTGCTCAAGCAATTGCGCGGCGACCACCCCGAGCTGCCGGTGCTGATGCTCTCCGCACGGGGCGAGCCGCTGGACCGCATCCTCGGCCTGGAACTGGGCGCCGACGACTACCTGGCCAAGCCCTGCGACCCGCGCGAGCTCACCGCCCGCCTGCGCGCCGTGCTGCGCCGCACCCAGCCGCCGGCGCAATCCAGCCAGCTAGAGTTGGGCGACCTCTGCTACAGCCCGGTGCGTGGCGTGGTCAACGTCGGCGATCACGAAATCAGCCTCACCGTTTCCGAAGGCCGCTTGCTGGAGGCCCTGCTGCGCCAGCCCGGCGAGCCCCTGGACAAGCAGGAGCTCGCGCAACTGGCCCTGGGCCGCAAGCTCACCCTCTATGACCGCAGCCTCGACATGCACGTCAGCAACCTGCGCAAGAAGCTCGGCCCGCACGCCGATGGCCGGCCACGCATCGTCGCCCTGCGCAGCCGCGGCTACTACTACAGCGCCTGACACGCCTCACCCGGCGCCGCGTCGCAGAGCGCCCCGGGCCTTTCGTAGCAGTTCCCTGAGCCTCTCTTTACCCAAGCTTTACCCTGGCCTGACCGCCCTTGACCTTGCCCTCCCTAGACTGAGCACATCCGGCAACCAGCCGGTTCAGAGACAAGGAGATAGACCATGCGCAAGACAATCGCCGCCCTGCTTCTCGCAGCCGCCCTGCCCACCGTCGCCATGGCCATGCCCGAAGGTGGCCCCGGCCCGGAACGCGGCTTCGGCGGCCCCGGTCACGGTGGCCCCGGCCTGTTCAAGGAACTGGACCTCAGCCGCGACCAGCGCCACCAGGTCGGCAAGCTGATGGGCGAGTCCATGAAGAACCGCCACGACATCACCCAGAAGTACCTGGACAAGGTGCCCGCCGCCGACAAGAAGGCCATGCAGGACGAGCTGAAGGCCAGCGAAGAGAAGAACCGCGCCGACATCCGCGCGCTGCTCACCCCCGAGCAGCAGAAGGAGTTCGACGCGCAGCAGAAGAAGATGGAAGAGCGGCGCGCCGAGCGTGCCGAGTTCGAAGCCTGGAAAGCCCAGCGCGCCAAGGCCCAATGACCACGGCGGCCTGACCGACCGTCCTACCGCCCATCAGGCTCCCACCTGATGGGCTTTGCCGTTTCCGGAGGAGCATCGCGTGCGTTCACTGTTCTGGCGGATCCTCGCCGCCTTCTGGCTCGCCCTGGCGCTGGTCGCCGGCCTGGCTATGTTGCTGGGCCGCGCGCTCAACCAGGACGCCTGGATCCTCAGCCGCCACCCCGCCCTGCAAGGCCTGGCGGAAACCCTGGTGCAACGCTACGAAGTCGGCGGCCCGGACGAGGTGCAGCGTATGCTCGAGCAGTTCAAGCGCCGCGCCCGCATCGACGTGCAAATCCTCAACGACAGCGGCCAGCCCGTGGTGCGCGGCACCTTCCCGCCCCGCGCCGCCGCCTTCGAGGCCCGCCAGCACGATGAACGCCTGCCCTGGCGCCGCCTCACCGAGGAATACACCAGCACCCGCAGCGGCGATTCCTTCCTGCTCATCTACCGCATCCCCTACCCCGAACTGGAAGCCTGGCACCGTGGCAGCCTGCTCTGGCCCTTCAGCGCCCTTGGCATCGCCCTGGTGGTACTGACCCTGTTCAGCCTGGCGTTGACCCTCTACATCACCCGGCCACTCAACCGCCTGCGCCGCGCCGTGCACGACCTCGGCCAGACGGCCTACCAGCAGGACAGCCTGGCGCGCCTGTCACGGCGTCGCGACGAGCTGGGCGTGCTGGCCGGCGACTTCAACCGCATGGGCCAGCGCCTGCAGGGCCTGATCGGCAGCCAGCGCCAGCTGCTGCGGGACGTCTCCCACGAGCTGCGCTCGCCCCTGGCTCGCCTGCGCATCGCCCTCGCCCTGGCCGAGCGCGCCGGCCCGGAGCAGCGCGAGGCCCTGTGGCCACGCCTGAGCCAGGAATGTGACCGACTGGAAGCGCTGATCAGCGAAATCCTCGCCCTCGCCCGCCTCGACGCCGAGCCGGGCGCCACCCGCCCGATCGCGGTGCGGCCGCTACTGGTAAGCCTGGCCGATGACGCGCGCCTGCTGCACCCGGATCAGCGCATCGAGATCCGCTGCCCCGCCGAGCTGCGCCTGGACGGCTGGCCGGACATGCTCGAACGAGCCCTCGACAACCTGCTGCGCAATGCCCTGCGCTTCAACCCGGCCGAACAACCGGTGGAGATAGACGCCAGCCAGGCCGACGGCCTGTTGTGCGTGCAGGTGCGTGACCATGGGCCCGGCGTGCAACCCGAGCACCTGGCCCAGCTGGGTGAGCCCTTCTACCGGGCCCCGGGCCAGGCGGCTCCCGGCCATGGCCTGGGCCTGGCCATCGCCCGTCGCGCCGTGGAGCGCCACGGCGGCACCCTGGCGCTGGCCAACCACCCCGGTGGCGGTTTCGTCGCCAGCATCGAACTGCCGCTGCGGCCGCTGAACTGAACCACCCTCCAGGCAATAAAAAGCCCGGCGCAGGCAACCTGCGCCGGGCTCGTTGGGCCGCTGCCGATCAGCCCCAGGCTTTGACGAAATCAGCAGGCGCCAGCTCCGGCGGGCCACGACGCTCGCCGTCGACACTGCCCAGGTAAAGGAAACCCACCACCTGTTCGTTGTCCGCCAGGCCCAGGCCACGGGCGACATGGCGGTCATAGCTCAACTCGCCGGTACGCCAGATGGCACCCAGCCCCTGGGCATGGGCGGCCAGGAGGATGCCGTGGGCAGCACAGGCAGCCGACAGCACCTGTTCGCTTTCCGGCACCTTGTGCCCCGCGGTCAGGCTGGCGATCACTACCACCAGCAGGGGCGCACGCAGCGGCATGCCGAGGGCCTTGTTCACCGCCGCCTCGGGGGCTTGCGGGTCCTTGGCCTTCACCGCCTCGGCCAACAGCTCGCCCAGCCGGTTACGGGCCTCGCCCTCGACGGTAAGAAAGCGCCAGGGCCGCAGGTAGCCGTGATCCGGTGCACGCAGGGCGGCGCGGAACAGCACCTCGCGTTGCGCCGCATCGGGCGCCGGCTCCACCAGGCGGGACAGGGATACACGGTTGAGCAGAGCGTCTAGAGCCTCCATCGGGCCACCTCCAGATTCGAGTTAAGCGGCATTCTAGCCGAAGTTGCGACGCATTCCGGGCTCACACTCTGCTTTACAGCGTCATGCACCTACGTAGAATCTCGCTCCTTTTCCCTCGGTCCAGACTTGCCATGGCACTGCCGACCCTCCGCATCATCGCCTTCATCATCGGCATCTTTCTCATCACCCTGTCCGTCAGCATGGTCGTGCCCATGCTGGCGCTGCTGGTGTTCGAACGTACCGACGACCTCAGCGCCTTCACCTGGTCGAGCCTGATCACCTTCGTCTGCGGCCTGGCCCTGGTCGCTCCGGGCCGTCCCGAACACCTGCACATGCGCCCCCGCGACATGTACCTGCTGACCACCAGCAGCTGGGTGGTGGTGTGCTGCTTCGCGGCACTGCCGATGGTGCTCATCCAGCACATCAGCTACACCGACGCCTTCTTCGAGACCATGTCCGGCATCACCACCACCGGGTCGACCGTGCTGACCGGGCTGGACACCGCCTCGCCGGGCTTGCTGCTGTGGCGCTCGATGCTGCACTGGCTGGGGGGCATCGGCTTCATCGGCATGGCGGTGGCCATCCTGCCGCTGCTGCGTATCGGCGGCATGCGCCTGTTCCAGACAGAATCCTCCGACTGGGGAGAAAAGGTCATGCCGCGCTCGCACATGGCGGCCAAGTACATCCTCGTCGTCTACATCGGCCTCACCGCGCTAGGCACCCTGGCCTTCTGGCTGGCCGGCATGACCCCGTTCGAAGCCATCAACCACTCCGCCTCGTTGATCTCGACCGGCGGCTTCTCCACCTCCGACAGCTCCATCGCCCATTGGCCGCAGCCGGCGGTGCACTGGGTGGCGATAGCGGTGATGATCCTCGGCAGCCTGCCCTTCACCCTTTACGTTGCCAGCCTGCGAGGCAATCGCAAGGCCCTGATCCGCGATCATCAGGTCCGAGGCTTCATTGGCTTCCTGGTCATCACCTGGCTGCTCTTCGGCACCTGGTTCTGGGCCAACTCGGAAAACAGCTGGCTCGACGCCGTTCGCATCGTCGCCGTGAATGTCACCTCGGTGGTCACCACCACCGGCATCGCCCTGGGTGACTACACCCTCTGGGGCAGCTTCTCGGTCATGCTGTTCTTCTACCTGACCTTCGTCGGTGGCTGCTCGGGGTCCACCGCCGGCGGCCTGAAGATCTTCCGCTTCCAGGTGGCCCTGGTGATGCTCAAGGCCAACCTGCAGCAACTGGTGCACCCGCGCGCGGTGATCCGGCAGAAGTACAACGGGCATAACATCGACGAAGAGATCGTCCGCTCGCTGATCACCTTCTCCTTCTTCTTCACCGTCACCATCGGTGTCATCGCCCTGGGCCTGTGCCTGGTTGGCGTCGATTGGGCCACCGCCATCACCGGTGCCGCCACCGCCGTCTGCAACGTAGGCCCAGGCCTGGGCCCGACCATCGGCCCGGCGGGCAACTTCTCCAGCCTGCCGGATGCGGCGAAGTGGATGCTAACCGTCGGCATGCTGCTGGGGCGCCTGGAGATCCTCACCGTGCTGGTACTCTTCACCCGGGCATTCTGGAAACACTGACCTCACCGGCAGGCCGGCCGTGGACAGGCGCCCCAGCACGGCTAGAATGGCGGCCTTCACTTTTCAGAGCTTGACCCATGGCATTGCCGACCCTGCGCATCATCGGTTTCATCATCGGCATATTCCTCATCACCCTCGCCGTGAGCATGGCCATCCCCGTGCTGACGCTGTTCATCTTCGAACGCACCCAGGACATCCACTCCTTCGTCTGGTCGAGCCTGATCACCTTCCTCGCCGGCCTGGCCCTGGTCATTCCCGGGCGCCCGGAGCATGTGCACCTCCGCCCACGCGACATGTACCTGCTCACCGTTTCCAGCTGGGTGGTGGTGGCGGTCTTCGCCGCGCTGCCCTTCCTCTTCACCCAGCACATCAGCTACACCGACGCCTTCTTCGAAAGCATGTCGGGCGTCACCGCCACCGGGGCCACCGTGCTCAGCGGGCTGGACAGCATGTCCCCCGGCATCCTCATCTGGCGCTCGCTGCTGCACTGGCTGGGAGGCATCGGCTTCATCGGCATGGCAGTGGCCATCCTGCCGCTGCTGCGCATCGGCGGCATGCGCCTGTTCCAGACCGAATCCTCCGACCGCTCCGACAAGGTCATGCCGCGCTCGCACATGGTGGCCAAGTACATCGTCCTGGTTTACGTCAGCTTCACCCTGCTCGGCACCCTGGGCTTCTGGCTGGCCGGCATGAACGCCTTCGACGCGGTCAACCACGCCATGTCGGCGATTTCCACCGGTGGCTTCTCCACCTCCGACCAATCCCTGGCCAAGTGGCACCAGCCGGCCGTGCACTGGGTCGCGGTGGTGGTGATGATCCTCGGCAGCCTGCCCTTCGCCCTCTACGTCTCCACCCTGCGCGGGCACCGCAAGGCGCTGATCAAGGACCACCAGGTGCGCGGCTTCCTCGGCCTGCTGCTGGTGATCTGGCTGGTGCTCGGCACCTGGTACTGGGCGACCACCGAGCTGCATTGGCTCGACGCCTTGCGCCACGTGGCGGTCAACACCACTTCGATTCTCACCACCACCGGCTTCGCCCTGGGCGACTACAGCCTGTGGGGCAACTTCTCGCTGATGCTGTTCTTCTACCTGGGCTTCATCGGCGGCTGCTCCGGCTCCACTGCCGGCGGCATCAAGATCTTCCGCTTCCAGGTCGCCTACATCCTGCTCAAGGCCAACCTCTACCAGCTGATCCACCCGCGCGCGGTGATCAAGCAGAAGTACAACGGCCACCGCCTGGACGAAGAGATCGTCCGCTCGATCCTTACCTTCTCCTTCTTCTTCACCATCACCATCTGCGTCATGGCCCTGGGCCTCTCGCTGATGGGGGTGGACTGGATCACCGCGCTGACCGGCGCCGCCAGCACCGTCTCCGGCGTCGGCCCCGGCCTGGGCGAAGTGATCGGGCCGGCGGGCAACTTCTCCAGCCTGCCCGATGGCGCCAAGTGGCTGCTCTCCCTCGGCATGCTGCTGGGCCGCCTGGAGATCATCACCGTGCTGGTGATCTGCACGCCGTACTTCTGGAGGCATTGAGGCTCCCGCATGCGCTGAGAACTGGCTCCTGCTCTTCAGGTGGAGATCGGAGGCCGGCGGATGCGAGGCGGCGCGGGCGCCGCTGGGCGACTGAAGTCGCCCCTACAGGCCCGGAAGGTGATTACAGGCGCGCGCGGTACTCGCCAGGCGTGGCGTCGAACCAGCGGCGGAAGGCGCGGAAGAAGTTGCTCGGGTCGGCAAAGCCCAGCAGGTAGGCGATCTCCAGCAAGGTCAGGTTGGGCTGGGCCAGGTACTGCCCGGCCAGTTCGCGGCGGGTGTCGTCCAGCAGTTGCTGGAAGCTGGTGCCCTCTTCCTGCAGGCGACGCTGCAGGGTGCGCTGGGACAGGTGCAAGACGCTGGCCACCACTTCCCGCTTGGGTTCGCCCTGGGGCAGCAGGCGGCACAGCACCTGGCGCGCCTGGTGGGTCACCCGGCTGCCGGAGAAACGTGCCAGGTACTCGCCCGCAAAACGGTCATGCAATTGCGCCAGGGACTCGTTGGCCGTGGGCAGCGGCGTCTCCATGTCGGCGCGATCGAACAGCAGCGCATAGTGCTCGGCGTTGAACCGCAGCGGCGCCTGGAACACCTGGCGATAGGGCTCCATGTCCACAGGCGGCGGGCCCTGGAAACGAATCTCCAACGGGTTGATCGGCCGCCCGGTCATCCAGCGGCAGAAGGCCAGGGAATAGGCCATGGACGCCTCGGCGCTCTGCCGTGCCGGTGGCAACCGGTCGCCATGGATCGCCAGGATCAGCGCATAGCCTTCCGGCGTAGCGCGAAAGCTCAGGTCCGCGCCTTCGGCGATGATCCGCTGGTAGCGCACCAGGCGGGCGAAGCCCTCCTTCAAGGTGCGGCTGGACATCAGCGCATAACCCACCACATGGAAAGACGCCGGCCTCACCACCTTGGCCATGTTCAAGCCGATGGCCGGGTTGCCCGAGAGCTCCACCGCACGCAACCACAGGCGGGTCATGCCGTCCTGGGGGAAACGGGCATCGGGATCGCTCAGTGCGGCATAGTCGAGGCCCAGCTCGGGAAACAGGTTGCGGCAGTCGACGCCGCCCATTTCCAGCGCCTGGACAATCCCCAGGGCCCAGCTCGATGACGTGGTACGTTCGCTCATGGCGCCTTCTTGTTCTGTCAGACACGGAGACCGCAGGACACGGCCTGGCGACGAAGGATACTAACCCAAGAGGGTGAATGTAAGGCTCAGTATCTATGCGGCTTTCAGCGATCTCACCGCACTGAAAACCGGATATAAACGGGCTGAATTGGGTGGGTTATGCCGGCTTGATGGCAGCCTGCTCAGCCTCTTGCTCCATAGCGACAGCCCCATCACGGTGAAGGCATGACGCCATACACCTGACACGGAGGTCGCACTGCGCGAGGCCTCCCCATACAGTTACAAGATCTCCGGTCACTACGGCGCGCCCCGGGCAACTGACTCCTCTTCCCTCCTCCTCATATCCGCCTGCCTAAACCAAAACCTGCCGCGTGCTGGCAATCAGCTGGTTGATCTGAAGCACCACTGATTCATCAGTCGGCGTCTCTGGCCCTCTCCCTTCCGGGCAAGGCATTTGGGGTGTAGTTCCGAATAGCCTGCAGATGAGCGGCCTCTGCTCATAGGCCTCACATCCATTGGGGCCAAGGTGGACGCAGTTCCACTCCCCCAGGGCGGCTTCATGTTCGGCCTCACTCTTGACGGGGAGCCTGGCCAACTCCACCGAGCTCGCAGTAACCGGCCCGCAGCAGTCGTGACAGCCTGGCTTGCACTCGAAGCCGGGGATTCTCCGACGTAACTGATCAATCCTGCGGCTCAAGCTATCCATTGGCACATCCTGATTTTGGGGCGCGGATTGTACATCCACCCGCACCTCCCACACCGAATCCCGCCTTGACGGCCCAGCTAGCCAGACCCACACACAACAGCTGGACGCTACTCAAATCGGGGGAGACGTCGCTCCTTTTCGCCGGAAATGCCCGCTTGATGGCAACAATAGAGCTGAAAACCCCGGAATCACTGGCGGCGCGCCGGGATACTAAACTGGCACCTAATGTCACTGGTCTGGAAAGGCTCCGGTCCTACACTCTCTTCCAACAAGAAAGAGGAGATATCCCATGAGCACCGTGCCCGCCGAGCGTTTCAACAGCTTCGCCGAGTTCTATCCCTATTACCTCCAGGAACACAGCAACGACGTGTGCCGCCGCCTGCACTATGTCGGCAGCCTGCTGGTCCTGAGCATCCTCGCCTACGCCATCGTCACCCAGCAGTGGCTGTGGCTGCTGGCCCTGCCGGTGGCCGGCTACGGCTTCGCCTGGGTCGGCCATTTCGTATTCGAGAAGAACCGCCCCGCCACCTTCAAGTACCCGCTCTACAGCCTGATGGGCGACTGGGTGATGCTGAAGGACGCCTTCACCGGCCGCATCCGCTTCTGAGGAAGCGGCAGGCCCCCGAAAACAACAAGAGAGGCCCCTGATGAATGCCCACGCCCGCTTCACCCATATGGAAGACGGCACCGCCGAGGACTGGGGCATCATCGCCCAGGACTTCGCCCGCTACGCCGCCCAGTTGCCCGACCGCATCCTCACCCACCTCAAGCTGCTGGACGGCGACTTCGGCGGCTTCCCGGTGGACCGCCTGACCCACTCGCTGCAGACCGCAACCCTTGCCCACCGCGACGGCAAGGACGAGGAGTACGTGATCTGCGCACTGCTCCACGACATCGGCGACACGCTCGGTTCGTTCAACCACGCCGATATCGCCGCCGCCATGCTCAAGCCCTTCGTCAGCCCCGAGAACCACTGGATGGTTGAGAAGCACGCGATCTTCCAGGGCTATTACTTCTTCCACCACCTGGGCCTGGATCGCCACCTGCGCGAGCAGTTCAAGGACCACCCGCAGTACCGCCAGACCATCGAGTTCTGCGCGCGCTACGACGCCGCCGCCTTCGACCCGGAAGCCGAGTACCTGCCCCTGGACTACTTCGAGCCGATGCTGCGTCGGGTCTTCGCCCAGCCCAAGCAATCCATCTACAAGGCCGCGATGGAACGCAACGCGAGCTGACCGTCCATTCCGCCCCACCGTTCGGCGGCCACGCTTGGCCGCCGTAGTGGCACTTGGTTATGATCCCGCACCCGCCAGGCATTGGCTCAGGTCTTGCAGACCATCGGACGCCCGTACAACGCGTCAGAAAAACATCAGGGATCGTTCGTTTACATGAAGTCAGCCAATCTAGACCGGCTCAGCAGTCTTCCGACCCCGCCGCTCCGCGAGTATTACTCCCGCGTACTGGCCTATATCGCCACCGCCGCCAGTATCGCCGCCGGCACCTACACCCAGTACTTCGGCTTCGATGTGCTGTGGATCGTCCCCTACGCCCTGCTCTATCCGCACCTGGCCCATCACCTGAGCCTGCGCTTCAAGCGCGACCACCCCGAGCGCACCCACCTGGTCCTGCTGTTCATCGACGCCCTGCACGCCGGCGCCGGCGCGGCCCTACTCGGCTTCTCGGTGGTGCCGAGCCTGATGTTCCTGCTCACCCTGTCGTTCAGCGCACTGATCATCGGCGGCCTGCGCCAACTGGGCCTGGCCATCCTCGTCGCCGCCAGCGCCACGGTACTGACCACGGTAATCGCCCACCCCGACCTCAAGCTCGGCACGCCGGCCCTGGTGTCCTTCGTCAGCATCTGCTTCACCACGCTCTACGTGTGCATCACCGCCTTCTTCGTGCACCAGCAGGGCCTGCGCCTGGCGCTGGCGCGCAGCGAGATCAAGCTGGAGCAGGAAAAGGCCGCGCGCCTGGCCCGCAACCTCGCCAAGTACCTGTCGCCGCAGGTCTGGGAAATGATCTTCAGCGGCAAGCGCCACGTGCGCCTGGAAACCCAGCGCAAGAAGCTCACGGTGTTCTTCTCCGACATCAAGGGCTTCACCGAGCTCTCCGAGGAACTGGAGGCCGAAGCGCTCACCGACCTGCTCAACAACTACCTCAACGAAATGTCGAAGATCGCCCTCAAGTACGGCGGCACCATCGACAAGTTCGTCGGCGACTGCGTGATGGTGTTCTTCGGCGACCCCTCCACCCAAGGCGCCAAGAAGGACGCCGTGGCCGCCGTGTCCATGGCCATCGCCATGCGCAAGCACATGAAGGTGCTACGCCAGCAGTGGCGCGCCCAGGGCATCACCAAGCCCCTGGAAATCCGCATGGGCCTGAACACCGGCTACTGCACCGTGGGCAACTTCGGCGCCGACACGCGCATGGACTACACCATCATCGGCCGCGACGTGAACCTCGCCAGCCGCCTGGAAAGCGCCTCCGAAGCCGGCGAGATCCTCATCTCCCACGAGACCTATTCGCTGATCAAGGACGTGATCATGTGCCGCGACAAGGGCCAGATCACCGTCAAGGGCTTCGCCCGCCCGGTGCAGATCTACCAGGTGGTGGACTTCCGCCGCGACCTGGGCGCCACCTCCAGCTACGTCGAGCACGAACTGCCGGGCTTCTCCATGTACCTGGACACCAACGGCATCCAGAACTACGACAAGGAAAAGGTCATCCAGGCCCTGCACCTGGCTGCCGAGAAACTGCGCGACAAAGTCATTCTCTGACCTAATGGGTCACAAGAAGGCCGCCCTCGGGCGGCCTTTTTCATGGGCGCGATGCAGGTGTCTCAGGCCGCAAGGACGTTTTTTCACATACGTCCATGGCACCCTCCGTAGGAGCGAGCTCTGCTCGCGAAGCTGTACGTCGGCTGGCGCGAATCCATTCGCAATCGGGATCACGGGAATTAACCCTACGACAGCGACCCTTCCCCCACCGCCTCGCCGCACAGCTCGCCATCCAGCAACGGCTGGCGTGCCAGGAACTCCTGGGCGGAGGCCCGCCAGGACAGGCGCGCGGCACGCTCGGCGCAGACGCCACGGTCCAGCTCCAGTGCGCGTAAGCAGGCAGCGTGAAGATCCTCGTCCATCACCCCGGTGAGGTCCGCTTCCAGCACATCCAGCGGGCCGGGCACCGGGAAGGCGGCCACCGGCGTGCCGCAGGCCAGGGCCTCGAGCATCACCAGGCCGTAGGTATCGGTGCGCGAAGGGAAGACCAGCACGCTGGCGCCGGCAAAGGCATCGGCCAACGCCTGGCCGTGGCGGTAGCCGAGGAAGCGCGCATCGGGGTAGTCGGCTTCCAGCTCGGCCCGTTGCGGCCCATCACCCACCAGCCATTTCTCGCCGGGCAGGTCCAGGTCGAGGAAAGCCCGCAGGTTCTTCTCCGGGGCGATACGGCCGACGTAGAGGAAAACCGGCTTCAGCGGTCGCGGCTGTTCCGGGCGCGGGTGGAACAGGCGGGTGTCCACGCCCTTGCGCCACAGCGACAAGTGGCCCAGCCCACGGCCGGCCAATTCGCCGCGCAGGCGCTCGGTGGTCACCAGCACCGTCTGGCTGGGGCGGTGGAAGGCCCGCAGCACGGCATAGCCCCATTCCAGGGGCACGCGTGGCCAGCGGGTGTGCACGTAGTCGGGGAAGCGCGTATGCACCGCGCTGGAGAAGGCCAGGCCACGGCGCTTCAGCCAGCGTCGCGCGGCCCAGCCCAGCGGCCCTTCGGTGGCGAGGTGCACGCAGTCCGGGCGGAAATCGCGGATCGCCGGGCCCACGCGCCAGAGGTCCCACACCAGGGGGATCTCCGGGTAGGTCGGGCACGGCCGCGAGCGGAAATCCCGGGGCGACAGCACCTTCACCAGGTGGCCGAGCCCGCGCAGTTCGGCCACCAGGGCCTGCAGGCTGGTCACCACGCCATTCACCTGGGGTGCCCAGGCATCGCTGATGATAAGAATCCTCATGCAGCGGGCTCGAGGGCGGGCTGCTTGGTCTCGGTCGCCAGGCGCGCCTGGTCGTCGGCCAGGCGGTACAGCTCGATAGTGCCGTCCCAGTGCTCGATCAGCGCCGTGCAGGATTCCACCCAATCGCCACAGTTCATGTACTCGACGCCGCCCACCTGGCGGATCTCGGCGTGGTGGATGTGGCCGCAGACGGCACCATCCAGCCCGCGCTTGACGCACTCGTGGGCGATGGACTCCTCGAAGTCGCTGATGAAGTTCACCGCCGTCTTGACCTTGTGCTTGAGGAAGGCCGACAGCGACCAGTAGCCGTAGCCCCAGCGCTCGCGCCAGTGGTTGAGCCAGCGGTTGAGGGTCAGGGTGAACTCGTAGGCCGAGTCGCCGAGGAAGGCCAGCCACTTGTGGTAGCGGGTGATGACGTCGAACTGATCGCCGTGGATCACCAGCAGGCGGCGGCCGTCGGCGGTCTCGTGGATCGCTTCGTCCACCAGCTGGATATTGCCCAGCATCAGGCTGGAGTAACGGCGCAGGAATTCGTCGTGGTTGCCGGTGACATAGATCACCTCTGTGCCACGCTTGCTCATGGTCAGCAGGCGGCGGATCACGTTGGTGTGTGCCTGGGGCCAGTAGATGCCGCCACGCAGCTTCCAGCCGTCGATGATGTCGCCCACCAGGTAGATGCGGTCGGCATGGTGGCGCTTGAGGAAGCGCGCCAGGTGCTCCGCCTGGCAATCGCGGGTGCCAAGGTGAACGTCGGATATCCACAGGGTGCGGACGCGTTGCTTGCGGGGACGAGCCGGGTCGGCCGGCTCCAGGCGTTGAACGCTGCTCATGGGCGGCCTCCAGCTGGGTTTTTCCGATCTTGCGCAGGCCCGGTGAAGTGCAGGTGACGGTTAGGCTGCAGAACGATGACACTGGCGGCGCCCGCGCCGGGGAGTAGACTGGCCACCTGCCGAGGAACACTCCATGAGCCCGATGCTGACCCTGCGCCGCTACAACCACGACCTGCTCGCCCACAGCCACGACCACGCCCAGCTGGTGTTCGGCCTGAGCGGCAGCCTCGAATTCGAGGTCGGCGGCATCGGCGCGCGGGTCGAGCGGCAGAACCTCGCCGTGGTCCCGCCGGGCGAACACCATGCCTGCGGCAGCCCGCGCGGCAGCCTGTGCCTGGTGCTCGACGTACCCGACGACGCCTGGCTGCAACGCACCCTCGGCGGTCACTTCGACGCCAGCCGTCGCCTGCTGGAGAAACCCGGCGCCCTGCAGCTCGACCCCGCCCAGAGCCAACTGGTGGGCTGGCTCGCCGCCAGCCCGATCGATGACCCGGTGATCGCCACCCAGGGTGTCGGCCTGCTCCTGGCCAGCCTGGTGGCACCGAGCACCACACCGGCGTCGGAGCAGAACACATTGCCGCTGACAGCCCTCGACGCCTACATCGACCAGCACGCCGCACGCCCCCTGCAGGTGGCCGACCTGGCCCGGCTTTGTGGGCTGTCGGTGGCGCGCTTCCACAGCCGCTTCCTCGCGGCCACCGGGCAAACGCCCATGGACTACCTGCGCACCCGGCGCCTGCTCCAGGGCCGCCGCCTGCTGCTGGAGTGCAGCCTGAGCGTGGCCGAGATCGCGGCCCAGGTGGGCTACAGCTCGCAGAGCGCCTTCACCGCTGCACTATCCCGCGAGTTCGGCACCACCCCGCGCGCCCTGCGCCGCCAGCGCGGCTGACGCGAGGGCCGCGACGAAAGCCGCGAGTCCCGCGACAGACAAGCCACCCCGCCGCCCTCTAGACTGCGGCCATCGTCAAACAAGGGGGCTGTATGTCATCGACCATCGAATGGGCGGATTTCGAGCGCGTTGAACTGCGCGTCGGCACCGTCGTATCCGCCGCACCCAACGTCAAGGCCAACAAGCCGGCCTATGTGCTGGAAGTGGACCTGGGCGAGCTGGGGGTGAAGACCTCCAGCGCGCAGATCACCGCCCACTACGCCGCCGAGGAGCTGGTCGGCCGCCAGGTGCTGTGCGTCTGCAACTTCGCACCCAAGCGCATCGCCGGGGTGCGCTCGGAAGTGCTGGTCACCGGCGTCCACGATGCCGAAGGCAAGGTGGTGCTGGCCGGCTTCGACAAACCGCTGCCCAACGGCGCGCGCCTGGCATGAACGAACGCAACGCGCTGCTCGCCATCCACCTGGGCGCCCTGCTCTTCGGCCTCTCCGGCATCTTCGGCAAGCTGGCGGAAACCACGCCGGTGGTGATCACCCTCGGCCGCGCGCTGTTCGCGGTCATCGCCCTGGCGCTGTTCGCCCAGTTCGCCGGCCGTGCCCGTGGCGGCGCGCCGGTACTGCGGCAGATTCCCCTGCTGCTGCTCGGCGGCCTGCTGCTGGGCGGGCACTGGGTGCTGTTCTTCCAGGCGGTGAAGATCGGCGGCGTGGCCATCGCCACCCTGGGCTTCGCCAGCTTCCCGGCCTTCACCCTGCTGCTGGAGGGGCTGCTGTTCCGCGAGCGCATCCACCTGCGCGAGTTCGTGGTGGTGGCCCTGGTCAGCCTGGGCCTGGTGCTGGTGACGCCGGACTTCGACTTCGCCAGCGACGCCACCCAGGGGCTGATCGCAGCCATCCTCTCCGGCCTGCTGTTCTCCCTGCTGTCACTGCTCAACCGCGCCAGCACCAAGGGGCTGGACCCGGTGAAGGTGGCGCTGTGGCAGAACCTCTGCATCGTCGTCTGCGTGCTGCCCCTGGGCTGGGCGGTACTGCCCACGGTGCGGGCCATCGACTGGCTGTGGATCGCCATGCTCGGCGTGCTCTGCACCGGCCTCGCCCACAGCCTGTTCGTGGCCAGCCTCAAGGTGCTCAAGGCGCGCACCACGGCGGTGATCTTCGCCCTGGAGCCGGTCTACGGCATCGCTTTCGCCTGGTGGCTGTTCAGCGAGGAGCCCTCGCTGCGCATGCTTGCAGGCGGCACGCTGATCATCGCCGCCATCGCCTTCCCGGCGCGCAAAACCAACGCGGTGAAGCCCGCCGAAGCGGCGAGCTGACGGTAACCACCGGAAGCCCGGACTGAAGTCCGGGCTACGCACCGCCCCCTGCGCAGCCCGCCGTTTTCAGTTCACGCTGTATCCACGCCCCATCAGGCAGGCGCCCAGCGCGCGGCGGTAGCGGTCGGTGCTGTCGCTGCCCACCGGGCGGGTGACGGTGGCCGGGTCGAAACCGCTCTGGGACACCGCCCAAGTGTGGCACTCATAGCGGTCGCGGCCCTGCTGGTCGACGCTCTGGCCGTTGGCCGGGTAGGCGATCACTTCATAGCTGACGGCGGCGTTGCCCTGGACCACCGCGGGCGGCGTCACCACTTCGTAGCGCTGCACATTGGCGTTCCACAGGTAATAGGTGCCGGCGGCGACGAAGTACAGCGCACTGCCGATCCACAGTTCGCGGGCGCCGGACGGCAGGCCACGGTCGTGCCCACCGCCACCCGGGCCCGGGCCCCAGCCACCCTGCCCGCCCGGGCCGGGACCACCGCCATGGCCGCCAGGGCCACCCTGGCCGGGGCCGGCGAATAGCGGGGTGGACAGGCCGAGCAGCAGTGCCAGCGCCAGGGTTGTTTTCAAGGACATCATTCACCTCGTGCAATACGGCCGTAGGGTTCGCGGCCTCTGGAGGGAATTATTCGCCCGGCGCCCCCGGGCGAGCGTCAGCCCTGTGTAAATCCGGGGTAAACGTCCTGATACACGCCCGCCTCAGGCCCGCTCCTGCTCCAGCAGCCAGCGGCAATAGCGCGCCACGCCGGTCTCCAGATCGAGGAAGCCCTCGCCGGCACCGGCCTCGCGCAGCAACTCGATGTCTGCCTGGGTATGGCTCTGGTAACGGCCCCGGAGCACGGCGGGGAAGTCCTCGTAGTGCAACACGCCCTGCTCGATCAGCGCGGCCAGGCCCAGGGGCGGCCGATCCTCCTCGGCGCGCAGGGCATTGACCACCGCCATGGCCACCGCATTGAAAGGCCGGGCGACGCCAGTGCCGAGGTTGAATATGCCCGAACGCTGGGAATGGTCGAGAAAGTGCAGGTTGACCCGCGCCACGTCCTCCACCGACACGAAGTCGCGCTGCTGCTCGCCAGCGGCGTAACCGTCGCAGCCGCCGAACAAGCGTACCCGCCCCTCCGCCCGGTACTGGTGGAAGCAGTGCAGCGCCACCGAGGCCATGCGCCCCTTGTGCCCTTCGCGCGGGCCATAGACGTTGAAGTAGCGCAGCCCCACCACCTGGGCGCGGGCATGGGGCAGCAGGCGCCGCACGCGCTGGTCGAACAGCAGCTTGGAGTAGCCGTAGACGTTCAGCGGCAGCTCGTGCTCGCGGCCTTCACGAAACACCTGGCCCGCGCCATAGACGGCCGCCGACGAGGCATAGATGAAGGGCAGGCCGCGGCGCTGGGCGGCATCCAGCAGCTCGCAGCTGTAGCGGTAGTTGTTGTCCATCATGTAGCGCCCGTCCGCTTCCAGGGTGCTGGAGCAGGCGCCCTGGTGGAACAGCGCGCGGACCATGCCGAACTCGCCGGCGGCGAAGCGCGGCACGAAGTCGCGCTTGTCCAGGTAGTCACGGATCTCGCAATCGGCGAGGTTGCGGAATTTGTCGCCTTCGGTCAGGTCGTCGACGGCGATGATGTCCGTCTCGCCGCGCTGGTTGAGGGCCTTGACCAGGTTGCTGCCGATGAAGCCGGCGGCACCGGTGACGATGATGCTCATGACGGCGCTCCAGGGACGTGGAAGTACCGTCAGGCTATGCCTGCGTGATCAGCCCGCCGTTGACCTGGGGCAAGGCCGCTCAGGGGCGGTCGTTGTGGCCCAGGTCACGCGTCGGATCGATGCAGTCACGCACCCGCTGCTTGAGCACCTTGGCCTCGGGGAAGCCGCCGTCGGCCTTGCGCTCCCAGATCTGCTCGCCGTCGCAGGTGATGCGGAACACACCGCCAGTGCCCGGCTCAAGGGCCACCCGGCCGAGGTCGTCGGCGAAGGTGCTGAGCAGCTCCTGGGCCAGCCAGGCCGCGCGCAGCAGCCATTGGCACTGGGTGCAGTAGGTGATGACGATCTCGGGCCTGGAGCTGGACATGACGGGACTCGGTGGCGGCGTGCGGGGCGCCTATAATAGCGGCCTTTTTCCTCCCCGCCTGACCAGGGATGCGTTATGCGCCGCGTGCTCGTTTTCCTCGCCCTTATCCTCCTGCCACTGGCCACCCTGGCCGACCAGGCCCACCCACGCATCGGCCTGGTGCTGTCCGGTGGCGCCGCACGCGGCCTGGCCCATATCGGCGTGCTGCGAGCCCTGGAAGAACAGGGCGTGCACATCGACGCCATCGCCGGCACCAGCATGGGCGCGGTGATCGGCGGCCTCTACGCCTCGGGCTACAGCGTCGACGAACTGGAAAAGCTGGCCCTGGCCATCGACTGGCGCCAGGCGCTCTCCGACGCGCCCCTGCGCGATGACGTCCCCTTCCGCCGCAAGCAGGACGACCGCGATTTCCTGGTCAAGCAGAAGCTCAGCTTCCGCGACGACGGCAGCCTGGGCCTGCCGCTCGGCGTGATCCAGGGCCAGAACCTCGCCCTGCTGCTGGAAAGCCTGCTGGTGCACACCAGCGACACCCGCGACTTCGACCGCCTGGCCATCCCCTTCCGCGCCGTGGCCACCGACATCTCCACCGGCGAGAAGGTGGTGTTCCGCAAGGGCCACCTGCCCCAGGCGATCCGCGCCAGCATGTCGATCCCGGCGGTGTTCGCGCCCGTGGAGGTGGACGGCCAGCTGCTGGTGGACGGCGGCATGGTGGACAACATCCCGGTGGACGTGGCCCGGGAGATGGGCGTCGACCTGGTGATCACGGTGGATATCGGCACCCCGCTGCGCGGGCGCAAGGAGCTGCTCACCGTGGTCGACGTGCTCAACCAGTCGGTGACCCTGATGACCCGACGCAACTCCGAGGCGCAACTGGCCACGCTCGGCCCGGACGACATCCTGGTGCAGCCGCCGCTGGCAGGGTTCAGCGCCACCGACTTTGGCCGGGCCCGGCAGATGATCGACGCCGGGTACCGCGCGGCCACCATCCTCAAGCACCGTTTCGCCCCGCTGGCGCGCCAGCACGGCCAGCACGAAGCGGAACTGGCCGAGGCGCGCCAACCGGTGGAGCGTCGCCCGGTAATCGCCCGCATCAGCGTGGAGAACGACTCCAAGGTGGGCGACGAGGTGATCCGCCGCATCATCCGCCAGGAAACCGGCCAGCCCCTGGACCTGGAGCGCCTGCAGAGCGACATGGGCACCCTCTACGGCCTCGACTACTTCGAGCAGGTGCATTACCGCGTGGTCAAGCGCAAGGATGGCAACACGCTGGTGATCAACGCCCGCGGCAAGCGCACCGGCACCGACTACCTGCGCCTGGGCCTGAGCCTGGACGACGACATGCGCGGCGGCAGCACCTTCAACCTGGGCGCCAGCTACCGGGTCAACGGCATCAACAAACTCGGCGCCGAATGGCTGACCCGCGCCCAGATCGGCAGTGACCAGGAGCTCTACAGCGAGTTCTACCAGCCGCTGGACTATGGCTCGCGCTACTTCGTCGCGCCCTATATCGCCGCCGAGGCGCAGAACGTCGACGCCACCCTGGACAACGACCCCATCGCCGAATACCGCCTGCAGCGCTACGGCTACGGCTTCAACATCGGCCGGCAGATCGCCAACAACGGCGAGCTGCGCCTCGGCATCGGCCAGGGCTGGGGCGATGCCGACGTGCGCATCGGCGACCGCCGCCTGCCCAGCTTCAGCTTCAGCGAGGGCTACTACGAGGCCAAGTACTCCTTCGACACCCTCGACAACGTCGACTACCCCCACGAGGGCGAAGACATCAAGCTGACCCTGCGCCAGTACGACCCCGAACTGGGCTCGGACGATCGCTACCGGCAGTGGGAACTGAGCCTGGACAAGGCCCTCTCCAGCGACGCCAACACCTTCGTCCTCGGTGGCCGCTACGGCCGCACCCTGGACAGCGCCGAGGTGGTCACCTCCAGCTTCCAGCTCGGCGGCGCACGCCAGCTCTCGGGCTTCCGCGAGGATTCGATCTCCGGGCAGAACGTCGCCCTGGCCCGGATGGTGTACTACCGCCGGATGACCCAGCGCTCCTTCCTGCCGCTGGACTTTCCCTTCTACCTCGGCGCCAGCCTGGAGCGCGGCCGGGCCTGGAACCACGACAACAGCTTCGACAGCGGCTACATCAACGCCGGCAGCCTGTTCATCAGCTTCGACACGCCCCTGGGCCCGCTGGACTTCAGCTACGGCCTCAACGACGTCTCCGAGCAGGCGCTCTACCTCAAACTGGGCCGGGTGTTCTAAGCACCCGACTCACTTACTTCCCTGCAGGAGCGAGCTCTGCTCGCGAAGCGCTGCCGGGCAATACGCGCCGTGATCAGCCATGAAAAAGCCCGGAACAGTGTCCGGGCTTTTGGGTGTTGCGTGAGCAGTCAGGCGATCTTCGCCAACAGCTGGCGGGCCTCCTGCTTCTGCTCTTCGTCACCGCCGTCGATCACCTCGTTGAGGATGCTGCAGGCGCTTTCGATGTCGCCCTGGTCGATGTAGGCCAGCGCCAGGTTGAGCTTCATCAGGTTTTCCTGCCGTGCGGCCAGGTGGTCCAGGTCATCGCTGGCTTCCAGCGGGTCCTCGAAGTCGAACGACAGCTCGTCCAGCTCCTCGGCCTGGGGCAGCTCCGGCAGTTCGAGGCGATCGGCCTGCTCCAGGTCGTCCAGTTCGAACACCTCGGGCATGTCCTGCAGGTTGCTGCGGAAGGCCGGGTCAACGTGGTGATGCACCGGCTCGGGCTTGCTGCCCGTCGCCTTGGTCTTGGGCGCCTCGGTCTTGAAGGGGCTGAGGCTGTCCCAGTCGGCATCCAGGGGCAGGTCGTCGAGGTTGAGCTGGAATTCATCGGTCAGCTCATCATCACGCACCATCAGCGGCTCGGCCGGCTGCAGGTCCGGGGCCTGGTCACCGAGGACGAACTCCGGCTCCTCGAACATCGGCTCGGCCTTGCGGCCCTGGTCGATGCCGGGATAGCGCGCCTTGATCGGGTCGATACGGGCCGAACCAACGCCCATCTCCAGCAGGTTGCTTTCCTCGATGGCGAAGCCGCTCGGGTCACGCAGTTCACCCAGCACTTCCAGCAGGCGGAAGCGCAGGTCGGTGCGGTTGGGCTCCTGGACGATGGCACTGCGCAGCGCGCTCTCGGCATCGTTGAAGCGGCCATAGGCGATGTAGATGTTGGCGCCATCCAGGGAATCGCTGGACGGGCGTACCGTCGCCAGGGTGGGTTGCGGCCTGGGCGCGGGAGCCGCCACCGGTGCAGCGGCAGCGGCGACCGCCACCACCGGCTCGGGGCGGGCCTGGGGCACAGCGGCGATACGGGGGCGCTCGGCCGCCACGGCGACGGCCTCGGCCGGACGCACCTTGGGTTTGACCACCGGCTCAGGCGCCTCGGGGCGGGTTTCCTGGCGGCGACGCAGCAGTGCCACGGCCAGGACGAACAGCAGCAGGATGCCGCCGATGATCATCAGCGCGCGGGACCAGGTGTCCAGGCTGTCCGGCTCTTGCACCGCCACATCGGGCGCCGCGACCGCCGGCGTGCCCTGCTGGGTCGCCTCGGCAGCCGGCTCGGCCGGAGCCTGTGGAACGGCGTTGTCGACAGGGGCGGGGCTTTCGCTGGGGGCAGGCTCCTGGGCTGCTTGCGGTGCGACCGGGGCGCCATCGTCCAGCGGGGGCAGGTTGGTTGCATCGGCGACCGGCGCATCCGCCGGGGCGGTGGCCGTTAGCGGCGGCAGCCCGGCATCGGCGGACGCCTGCTGGACACTGTTCGGACCGAGCGCGCTCTGCAGGCGCGCCAGCTGAGCGTCCTTCTGCTCCATCTGCCGTTGCAGGGTTTCCAGCTTGAGCTGGAGGTCGGCGATGTCCTGGCGCAGTTGCAGGCGTTCGTTCTCGCTGTTGACCAGTTCGGTGTCGACGCGGCGCTGCACCTCGGCGATCTGCTGGGGCAACGGCGCCGGCTGGCTCGGGGTGCCGGGGGCGGACACAGGGCCGGGGGCGCTGCCGACCATGGCCTGGCCGGTGGTGCCGGCATCGTTGGCCGCTGCATTCGCAGCGGCGCCCATCGACACGGCGGCATCGGGCAGCAACAGGCTCTGGCCCACGCTCAGGCGGCTCGGGTCGCCATTGGCGAAGGCGCTGGGGTTGAGGGCGTGGATGCCGTTCATCATCTGCGCCGTGCTCATGCCGCTGCCGGCGCTCTGGCGCTGGGCAATGGCCCAGAGGTTGTCGCCCTTGACCACGGTGTAACGCTTGCCCTGGGTGGCGGGCGGCGCCTCGGTCGGGGCCGGCTGGCTGCTGGCGGCGCTGCTGCGACGGTTATCCCGTTGGGCAGCGGTGTTGCCCAGGGGCGCGGCCACCGGGTTGTAGGCGGAGGCTTCCGGCGGGTCCAGCAGCAGGGTGTATTCACGCAGCAGGCGGCCATTGGGGCGGGCCACCTCGACGATGAAATTCAGGTAGGGCTCGCGCACCGGCTTGTTGGAGACCACGCGGATGTGACCGCTGGCGCCACGGATCATCGGGCTGAAGCGCAGGTCGTTGAGGAACAGGACGCGGTCGACGCCGGCACGCTCGAACACATCGGCGGGGGCCAGGCTGATCTTGATGTCGCTGTCGGTCAGGTCGCCGACGTCGAGCAGGCCGATGTCAGCCTCGAGCGGCTGGTTCAGCGCGGAATGCAGGGTGATTTCGCCCAGGCCTATGGCGGAGGCCAGGCTGGAATAAAGGATAGGTCCCGATGCAAGCGCAAGCAGGATCCTGTTGACTCGAGCCATGTGCCCTCCCCCGGTCATGCCGGCTCGAACGCCACAGCCGCCTCCCTACGATCCTGAGTCCATGGAGGGGCGAAAACGGGCGTCGGCATTGAAAGAAAACGCGTCGGGCGGCGATCCCTGGAACCCAACTGAAAATAAGTATGGATGCAATTTCCCAGATTGCCCGGCGTAGAGGCCTTGGGCCATCAGGCAGGTGGAATCCTACCGCAAGTTCGCCATGAAAGTGACGGAAATCACACCTTTACTGAACATTTATAGAGCTTCGTCAGCCTTTTGTCGCGCGCACGCCCCACGCAGGCCACACCGCCAGGAGGAAAAGCCCGGCGACCAGCCAAAAGGTCTGCTGGAAGGCCAGTGCCTCGGCCTGCAGGTCGCCGCCGCCGGCGTGGTAGCGCCACTCCAGGAAGAAGGTCATCAGATTGACCCCGAAGGCTCCGCCGAGCTGGCGCACGAAGGTGATGGCGCCGGCGCCCAGGGCAAGTTCCTCGGCACTGAGCACGTCCAGCGAACCGGTGCTCAAGGCCGGCAGCAGCAAGCCCAGGCCGAGGCGGCCGAGGCAGGCCCAAAAGCACAGCACAAGGAAGGAGGCGCCGCTGTCCACCAGGCCCAGCCCCAGGGATGACAGGGCGAACACCAGCAGCCCGGCCACCAGTAGCAGCGCGGCGGAAAGCTTGTCGCTGAGCCAGCCGCCCACGAACGACGCCACGCCCAGCACCACCCCGGTGGGCAGCAGCAACAGGCCCGCGCGGCCGGCGCTGTAGCCTTCGACCGTCTGCAGGAACAGCGGGATCAGGTAGGTGGAGCCGTAGAGCCCGAGGCCGAGGATCAGCGCCACCCAACTGGCCTTGCGGAAGGCCCGGTGGCGCCACAGCGCCAACGGCAGCAAAGGCCGTGGGCTGGCGCGGCTGCGCAGGACGAAGCCCAGGGTTGCGCCCAGGCCCAGCAGCCCGGGGATCCAGCAGCTCGGTGCCAGCCAGCCGAAGCGCTGGGCTTCGGCCAAGGCGCCGAGCAGCGCGAACAGCGCCACGCTGAGGAACAGGAACGCCACGAGGTCGACGCCCGGCGTGCTGCGGTCGCGCTCCGAGGGCATCAGCCACTGGGCGCCCACGGCCGCCGCCAGACACATGGGCAAGGGCAGCCAGAACACCGCCTCCCAGCCGAAATGGTCGATCAGGTAACCGCCGATGGTCGGCCCGAGCGTCGGCGCGATCATCACCCCGAGCCCGTAGGTGCCCAGCGCCATGCCGCGCCCGCCTTCGGCGAAGATGCGGAAGATCAGCACCATGGCCAGCGGCTGGATGATCCCGGCGCAGGCCCCCTGGACGATGCGCAGGGCGATCAGCTGCCAGGCGGAAGTGGCCGCCAGGGCCAGCAGGGAGCACAGGGTGAAGATCAGCAAACCGCCCTGCACGGTACGGCGCGCACCGAGCCGCGACTGGGCCCAGGCGGCGAGCAGCAGTCCGGCGGTCATGGAGGCGAGGAACCCCGTCGCCAGCCATTGCGCCAGCGGCCGGCCGATGGCGAAGTCGGCCATGATCGCGGGCAAGGCCACGTTGATGCTGGTGGACGCGAGGATCATCGCCATGCTGCCGACCATCAGCAGCCCCAGCAGCAACTGCGGGTAACGCGGGCCGTAGCGCGCGTGCAGGGCCTCGAGGTCCTGCATCAACGCCGTTCCAGGTTGGCCAGTATCCGCGCGTGTACCTGCTGGCAGCGGCGCAGTTCCTCTTCATCGATATCGGTGAAGACCTCCCTGCGCAGCTGGTTGGAGATGGCCTCGATCTTCTCGATCAGCGGCCGTGCCTTGGGGCACAGGGTGATCTTCTTGGCGCGGCGGTCCTCGGCGACGGCCAGGCGCTGCACCAGCCCCTGGGCTTCCAGGCTGTCGAGCAGCCGGGCCAGGGTCGGGCCCTCGACGCCGACGCTCTGCGCCAGTTCACGCTGGGTGGGGAGTTCTTCGAAGCGAGCGAGATGCAGGAGAACCAGCCAGCGAGCCTGGGACAGGCCGAGGTCGACGAGCCGGCGATCCAGCTCCGCACGCCAGGCCCGCGACATCTGCGCGAGCTGCATGGCAAAGCGGTGTTGATCGGTATGGGACATTGAAACGGACTCTAACTGCCTAAACTAATAATTAGCGAGCTAACCATAGGCGACAGCCGGGAGCAAGCGCAGCTTTGTATCTACCACTTCACATATTGGTCTTCGACGAAGCCCCAGAGCCCATCGATGCTCACGGGCGCCCGGCCGTGGGGGCGCAGCACGCCGTCGAAGCGGCCGAATATCTGCTTGAAGTTGCTGGCGATGAAGCCCAGGTTCAGGCGCTCCTTGTGCAGGCCGGTGCCGGTGAAGCGCAGCTCCACCTGGCCGTCGTTGGAGGTGATCAGCCACTGCTCCAGCGGCCGGTCGCGATCGAAGGCGAAGCGCACGCAGTCCACCTTGATCAGCTCGCCATCGATCCAGAAACAGTTCTCGGTGAAGCTGGTTTCGTTGACCCCGCAGGACAGGTTCACCCCCACCCGCTGCCCCTGGGCCTCACCGGACAGGCAGGCCCAGTTCCAGAAGGTCTCCGGGCGCATGTAGCCGGCGGACCAATCGTGGTGGGCGAAAGCGCCGATGGCCTGCAGGTCGAAATCACCCAACGCGCTGCGCACCTCGCCCCGGCAGGTGACCCCCGCCACCTTGCGCGCATAGACCCAGCCGTTCACGGCGGTGGGCGTGCACAGGCTCATGGGCTGGAAGGCCGGCTCGTCCTCGGAGAAGCAGGCGTCGATGTGGGTACCGTCGTCCAGTTCCACCCGCAGGCGCTTCTCCTTGGGGTTCGGCGAATTCTCCAGGCGCAGCAGGTTGCGGCCCTGGCGCAGTTCGCAGACGCCCTCGTCCGGCACCTGGGAAAAACGCGTGCCCATGCCCAGCGGCAGCTTGAACTGGCGCTCGATCATGCGCCCGCTGGCCGGGTGGAACAGGTAGACGAAGCCGATGCCGGCCAGGCTCAGGTTGGCCAGGGCGCAGCCGCCGATGAGCTGGTCGCTGATCAGGCCGAAATACTGGAACTGATGGAAGCGCCGCCACTTCGCCAGGGCCCCCAGGCGACGGCCCATGGGCGAGCGGAAGTCGAAATCGCGGTAGTTGACCAGGCCGGGAGTGCCGTCGAAAAGTCCGTAATGCGGCTGGCCGCCAGCGCCGATCAGCTTGTCCATGGGCAGGGCTCGTCAGGTGGGAAGGCGCGATCCTAGCATCGCCGTACCAGGGCACGCAGTCACGCAGCGCGCCACCGCGAGCGACGAACTACGCCACCACCTGGTTACGCCCGAACGCCTTGGCCTCGTAGAGCGCGCGGTCGGCGTGCTCGTAGAGTTCGTACAGCTGGCCCAGGGGCATGTCGTTGCCCGGGAAGATGCAGGCCAGGCCGATGGACATCGTCAGCACCTCGGCCACCTGCGAGCCCTCGTGGCGGATCGCCAGGCCCTCCAGGGCCGCGCGCACGTTCTCCGCGCACTGCCGCGCCTCCGCTTCCGGCGTGCCATAGAGCAGCACCGCGAACTCCTCGCCCCCCAGGCGCACCGCCATGTCCAGCGGCCGTCGCGCGGCATCTTCCAGCACCCCCGCCACCCGCTGCAGGGCGTGGTCGCCGCCCTGGTGGCCGTAGAGGTCGTTGTAGGCCTTGAAGTGGTCGACATCGCAGAGCATCAGCGCCAGCGGCAGCCCCTCGCGCTGGGCCTGGCGCCAGACGCGCTCCAACTGGCGGTTGAAGCTGCGCCGGTTATGCAGCCCGGTGAGGCTGTCGTGCTCGGCCAGCACCCGCATCAGCCGGCTGACGAGGAAATGCTCCCGCGACTTGAACTCCAGCAGGTAGCAGCCCACCGCCCCCACCAGGTTGCCGAACACCAGGAACAGCAGGTTGTTGACCAGGCGCGGCCAGGGCAACCCGGCCCAGAGCTCCAGCGCCACGTAGGCCACCAGGATCAGCAGTGACACCAACAGCGCTTCGCCCAGGCGCAGGCCCACCACGAAATAGGCCGCCATGCACACCAGCAGCAGGCCTTCATAGGGGAATGACGGGTCGACCCGATGGGCGATGGCCACCACCGCCGCCGCCCCCACGCCCAGGGCGCTGACGCACACCAGGCTCAGGGGCACCAGCAGATGAACATGGCGCCGCTGCAGGATCAGCAAGCCGCAGACCACCAGCAGCACCAGCACCCCCAGGCGCACGGCAAGCATCCACCAGCGTTCGGCGCTGGCGATCAGGTGGAAATCGAGAAAGGCGAAGGCCAGCCAGATGGGCAGCCCGATCAGCAGCGCGATGCGCTTGAGGTCGAAGGTCTGCTCGAGGAAGTAGTTGCGGTATTCCTGTTCCAGCGGTCGGACGAAACGCAGTTGCCGGAAGCCCAGGGCGAGCTGGTCGGCATAGGGATTCGGGCGCACTTCGTCCAGCCAGGCGTTGAGTGTCGACACTGCCACCTCTTCTTATTTGAGCCGGGACCTACTGCCGCGCCCGGCCTTGCAGCGTCAGGACAGGAGTACATCGCCGCCTACCTCACGTAGACGAAGCGCCCTCACGGCCCTGACCCTCACGGCACCGGCGGCGACCTCACATCGCCGGCCGGAAGCCTTGTTGCACATTAGTAGCAGGCGGAATCGGCCACAAGAGGCCGGAGGGGTCACGAGGGGCCGTGCCCCTCCACTCAGGATTCGAATTCCGCCTGCAGCGCGGCACGCACGCAATGCAGCACGCCTTCCGGCACCTTGCCGCCGAGCATCTCGGCAACCTGGGCGACGCTGGGCAGCTCGCCCTCGCCATCGAGGAAGGCGTCCTGCACCTCGCCAAGCATCGCTTCGGGCAGGTCCAGGGCCTGTTCCAGGCTCAGTTGCTGCTCGCTGATGGCCTCGGCCAGCAGGCTGTAGACGTTCTTCTCGGTGCAATCGAGCTGGCGAGCGATCTGCGCCGGGGTCATGCCGGCGCGGGCCAGGCTCACCAGTTCGTGGCGCAGGTCGGCCACCGCGCGCGGGGCTGGCGCGGCTTCGGCGCCACCGTTGAGCACATCGAGGAAGGCCTCGCCGTAGCGCTCCAGCTTGCGCGCGCCCACGCCACTGACTCGCGCCATCTCCGCCAGGGTGCTCGGCTGGCTGCGCAGCATTTCCAGCAAGGTGGCGTCGGGGAAAATCACATAGGGCGGCACGCTGTGCTCTTCGGCCAGCTTGCGACGCAGGGCGCGCAGGGCTTCCCACTGCTCGCGCTCCTCGCCCCGCACCAGTTGGCTGGCGGCGCTGGCGGCTGGCTTCGGCGCCTTGGTGGAGATGTCCCGGCGCAGTTGCAGGCTCACCTCGCCACGCAGCAGCGGGCGGCAGGCATCGGTCAGGCGCAGGCCGCCGAAACCGTCGAGGTCGACATCGGCCAGGCCACGGGCGACCAGTTGGCGGAACAGCGTGCGCCACTCCCCTTCGGACAGCGCCTTGCCCATACCAAAAACAGACAGGTGTTGGTGGCCCGAAGCGCGGACCTTCTCGTTGTCGCGACCCAGCAGCAGGTCGACCAGGTGACCGACGCCGTAGCGCTGGCCGCTGCGGTAGATGGCCGACAGCGCCTGGCGCGCGGGCTCGGTGGCGTCCCAGGTCTGCACGCCGTCGACGCAGATGTCGCAATGGCCGCAGGGCTGGGGCAGCTCTTCGTCGAAGTAGGCCAGCAGCGCCTGGCGACGGCAGCGGATTTCCTCGCACAGGGCCAGCATGGCGTCGAGCTTGTGCTGCTCGATGCGCTTGTGGCGTTCGTCGCCCTCGGAGTTGTTGAGCATCTGCTTGAGCAGCAGCACGTCCTGCAGCCCGTAGGCCATCCAGGCATCGGCGGGCAGGCCATCACGGCCGGCGCGGCCGGTCTCCTGGTAATAGGCTTCCAGGGACTTGGGCAGGTCCAGGTGGGCGACGAAGCGCACGTTGGGCTTGTCGATGCCCATACCGAAGGCGATGGTCGCCACCATGATCAGCCCTTCCTCGTTGAGGAAGCGCTTCTGGTGGTAGGCGCGCAGGTCGCTGGGCAGGCCCGCGTGGTACGGCAGCGCCGGGTAGCCCTGCTCGGAAAGGAAGGCCGCGACCTCGTCGACCTTCTTGCGCGACAGGCAATAGACGATGCCGGCGTCGCCACGGCGTTCGGTGAGGAAGCCCAGCAGCTGCTTGCGCGGGTTGTCCTTGGCGACGATGCGATAAAAGATGTTCGGCCGGTCGAAGCTCGACAGGAAGCGCTCGGCATCCTGCAGGTGCAGGCGCTGGACGATCTCCTCGCGGGTGCGCATGTCCGCCGTGGCGGTCAGGGCGATGCGCGGCACATTGGGGAACAGCTCGGCGAGCTGGCCCAACTGCAGGTATTCGGGGCGGAAGTCATGGCCCCACTGGGAAACGCAGTGGGCTTCGTCGATGGCGAACAGGGCGATGTCCAGGCGCTCGAGGAAGGCCAGCATGCGCGGCTGCACCAGGCGCTCGGGGGCCAGGTAGAGCATCTTGATCTCGCCCCGGCGGATGCGGTCGGCGATGTCGCGCTGCTCGTCGTTGCTCAGGGTCGAGTTGAGCGCCACGGCGGCCACGCCGAGCTCGTCAAGGGTGGCGACCTGGTCCTCCATCAGCGCGATCAGCGGCGAAACCACCACCGCCAGGCCGTCGCGCAGCAACGCCGGCACCTGGAAGCACAGCGACTTGCCGCCGCCGGTGGGCATCAGCACCAGCACGTCGCCGCCTTTGGCCACGCGGTCGATGATCGCCGCCTGGTGGCCACGGAAGGCGTCATAGCCGAATACGTCTTTGAGGATGCGCTGGGCGTGGTCGAGCATGCGGGTCTCCGAATGAAGCCGGGCATTATACGTCAGCAAACGCCCGGGGAAGCCTTCGCCCATCGGGAGCGCTTTTGCCGCGGGCTTCGCACTCGACTAGAATCCACCCTCGTTTAATCCTCTTAGGTAGTCCCACGATGTCCTTCGCTGAGCAATTGTCCCGCCTGCAAGCCTTCCTCGATGCCGATGACCTGCACGAAGAAGCCTTGGACTACGTGGCCGCCCATGGCTACCTGACCGCACTGTCCATCTGCCCGGACCCGGTTCCGGAGCGTGAGTGGATCGACGCCCTGTTCGCCGAGCCGCCGCATTACCGCAGCGACGCCGAGCGTGAGGAGATCGAAGCCACCCTGCTGCTGCTCAAGGCCCACATCGCCCGCCAGCTGGCCAGCGACGAAGACCCGGAGATGCCCTGCGACCTCGACCTGGGCGATGACCCGGACGACTCCGACCTGCGCGGCTGGTGCATCGGCTTCATGGAAGGCGTGTTCCTGCGCGAGGCCGTGTGGTTCGAGGAATCCGAAGAGGAAGTCAGCGAGCTGCTGCTGCCGATCATGGTCGGCTCCGGCCTGTTCGACGAGCAGCCCGAGTTCGCCGACATCGCCGCCGACCGCAACCTGGTCGACGAGATGATCGAGCAGATCCCCGAACTGCTGACCGCCCTGTTCCTGCTCTGCAACGCCCCCGAAGAGAAACCCGCACTGCTCAAGCCGCGCAGCCACTGAGCAGGTCGCGCTGATGGCGCACGGTGACATCCGCCAGAGCCGCAACCCGGCAGTACGCTACGTACTGCTGGTGGTCGGCTGGCTCGCCGTCGCCCTGGGTGTGATCGGCATCTTCCTGCCGGTGCTGCCGACCACGCCCTTTCTCCTCCTCGCCGCGGCCTGTTTCGTACGCAGTTCGCAGCGGTTCTACCTCTGGCTGGTCAACCACAAGCACCTCGGCCCCTGGATCAGGGACTACCTCGAAGGCAACGGCATCCCGCTCAAGGGCAAGGTCTACGCCATCGGCCTGATGTGGGTCAGCATCGCCTTCTCCTGCTACCTCGTGCCCCTGCCCTGGGCGCGCGGCTTCATGCTCACCAGCGCCGTGCTGGTCACCGTCTACATCCTGCGCCAGAAGACCCTGGACCGCGGCTGAAGCCCGCCCCGAAACATCGCCCAAGCCCACCGGCAAAAAGCCCGACCACCACCTAGACTGCACTGATCCAAGGGCGGAGACCCTGATGATGCGGCTAGGGCGGCGTGCGAAAGCGAAGCAAGGACGGCCACGGACGACGTGGCTGGCCCTGCTCGCCTGCCTGCTGGTCTCGGCGGTCGCCGCCAACTGGGATTTCGGCCTGATCCTGCAAAACGCGCAGAAGCGCTACGGCAGCCTCGGCACCGCCAAGGAACGCATCGAAGCCTGGAGCGTGCTGATCGACGGCAGCGGCGCATTGCCGGAGAAAGACAAGCTCGCAGCCGTCAATCGCTTCTTCAATCGCCAGCTGCGCTTCGTCGACGACCAGCGCAACTGGGGCCAGAACGACTACTGGGCCACCCCCGTCGAAGCCCTGGTCAAGGGCGCCGGCGACTGCGAGGACTACTCCATCGCCAAGTACTTCACCCTGCGCCGGCTCGGCATCCCGTCCGAGAAGCTGCGCATCACCTACGTCAAGGCGCTCAACTACAACCAGGCGCACATGGTGCTCACCTACTACGCCAGCCCCAGCTCAGACCCGCTGGTGCTGGACAACCTGATCGGCGAAATAAGGCCGGCCTCGCAACGCAAGGACCTGCTGCCCGTGTACGCCTTCAACGCCGAAGGCCTGTACACCGCCGGCAAGCGCAGTGGTGACAGCAAGAAGCTTTCGCGCTGGCAGGACATCCTGCAAAAGATGCGCGCCGAAGGCTTCGCCATTGGAGAGGGATAGACGATGTCGTTACTCAAGCAGCTGTTTCTGGCGATCTGCCTGTTCCTGGTGGTGGCCTTCACCGGCAGCTTCCTCGCCGGAGTGGAAAGCTCCCGGGAACAGCTACGCAGCCAGTTGCGCTCCCACGCCCAGGACGCCGCCACCGCCCTCGCCCTGTCCATGACGCCCCACGTGGACGACCCGGCGATGATCGAGCTGATGGTCAGCTCGATCTTCGACAGCGGCTACTTCGCGCGCATCCGCGTGGTCAACATCGCCGATGAACAGGTCATCGTCGAACGCCAGGCCGACCCGACCTCGGAAAAGGTCCCCGCCTGGTTCGTGAAGCTGGTCGACCTGCGCGCCCAGGGCGGCGACGCCCTGATCATGCGCGGCTGGGAACAGGCCGCGCGGGTCGAGGTGCTCAGCCACCCGCAATTCGCCCTGGCCAAACTGTGGGACAGCGCCATCGGCAGCCTGCTCTGGCTGCTGCTCTGCGGGCTGGTCAGCGCCGTGCTCGGCGGCTTCCTCCTGCGCACCCAGCTGCGCCCGCTGGACAACATGGTGCAGCAGGCCCAGGCCATCAGCCGCCGCGAATTCCTCACCCTGCCCAAGGTGCCGCGCACCCCCGAGCTCAAGCGCGTGGTGCTGGCCATGAACCAGATGGTCGACAAGCTCAAGACCCTCTTCGCCGAAGAAGCCGCGCGCAGCGAGAAGCTGCGCGAAGAGGCCTACCAGGACAGCCTCACCGGCCTGGCCAACCGCCGTCAGTTCGACATCCGCCTGGGCAACCAGCTGGCCGTGGCCGAGCAGAACGCCGCCGGCTACCTGGTGCTGCTGCGGGTCAACGACCTCGGCGGCCTCAACCAGCGCCTCGGCGGCCAGCGCACCGACGCCCTGATCGGCGAGATCGGCGAACTGCTGAAGAAAGTCCTGGAAGACCGCGGCAACCCCGACTGGCTGGCCGCCCGCAGCCGGGGCGGTGAATTCACCCTGCTCGCCCCCGGCCTGGTCAACGACGACGCCGACCTCCTCGCCCAAAGCCTCAGCGACGCCCTGGAAAGCCTGCGCAGCACCGGCGCCAGCGACTGCACCCCGGTGGCCCACCTGGGCATCGCCGCCTTCCGCCCCGGCGAGGACGCCGCCAGCGTCATAGGCCGCGCCGACCAGGCCCTGGCGCAGGCGCAAAGCAACCCGACACCCCCCTGGGAGCGCCTCGACGACTACCAGGCCGCGCCCAATCAGGGCCTGCACAGCTGGCGCGCGTGGATCGACGAAGCCCTGCAGCAAGGCAAGCTGCAGCTCTACTTCCAGCCCGTGGCCGACTGCGCCGATACCGGCAAGCTGTTGCACCGCAAGGTCCTCGCGCGCCTGCTCGACCCGCAGGGCGAAGCCGTGGCCGCCGGCCGCTTCCTGCCCTGGATCGAACGCCTGGGCTGGGCCGCGCGCTTCGACCTGGCGATGCTCGAACACACCCTCACCCACCTGGAGCAGCACCCCGAGCCGCTGGCCCTGAGCCTCTCCGCCGCCACCCTGCGCGAGCCTGCCAGCCAGGAACGCCTGCTCGCCATGCTCCGCGCCCACCCGCAGCACGCCGACCTGATGACCCTGGAAGTGGACGAGCGCTTCCTGCCGCCCCCCGCCGCTCTGGAGCAGCTCAGCCAGGCGGTGCGCGAAGCCGGCTTCCACCTCGGCCTGCAACACTTCGGCGGGCGCTTCAGCCTGATCGGCAACCTCACCCACCTGGGGCTGGCCTACCTGAAGATCGACGGCACCTACATCCGCGCCATCGACCAGGAGAACGACAAGCGCATGTTCATCGAAGCGATGTACCGCGCCACCAACAGTATCGACCTGCCATTGATCGCCGAGATGGTGGAAACCCCGGGCGAGCTGGCCGTGCTCGGCGAGCTGGGCATCCAGGGCGCCATGGGCCGCCTCATCGGGCCACCGGCGCCTTGGGGGGATGGCCAGGCATGACGCGGAGCGCCTGTAGGAGCGGTTTCAACCGCGAAGACCGAGGCACCCGGCCTGCTCTTTTCGCGAATGAATTGGCTCTGTCTGCGTTAGCTGTTGTGGTTTTAATGCAAGCGCTCAAGCACGGTGCTTTCCGGGCGCCCGAGGATTCGTGCCACCTCCACCGCATGGGTTTCGCTTCGCTCTACGCCATCCTACGAACGTGCGCTGGGTTACTGCGCACATCAATGTGAGGGTTCGAGCGAAGAAAGTTGGAGCAGCCGCCAACGCCCCTCCAGGAGGCCGAACGCAGTCGTTGCGCCGGGGGACGAGTGGCATGGATGCCGCGAGAGGCGCGCTAGGCCATGGATGGCCCATCGCGCCGGCCCCCAGACGACGCTTGCGGCGAACGCACTTCAGTGCGGCCCGAAGGGCGAGCGTAGCGAGTAACGGCGATGGAGTGAGGGAACCCCGGCGAAGCCGGGGCCAGATGATGGGGCAAGCGTTTTTGGTTCCTTTTTTGGCGATTGAAAAAAGGGACTCGCCCGGGGGGGGGGGGGGCGAAACCAGAAACATCACCAGAGCTCGGCAATCAGCTGGACTCAAATCCTCTAGCAACACTTAACGCAGACAGAGCCAATGAATTCGCTCCCACAATGAACTCGCTCCCACATTGACGGTGCGCTGCGCCGGGCCTCGCGACGTTGGGCCTCGCTGCGCTCGGCACCAACCTACGGCACGCGCCTGTGGGAGCGGTTTCAACCGCGAAGGCCAAGGCACCCGGCCGGCCCTTTTCGCGAATGAATTCCACACAACCCAACACCACCCACCCCGCAGTCTTCGTAGGGCGGGCTTCAGCCCACCAGGCCGTCCGCAAAAGAAAACGCCCGCATCTGCGGGCGTTCTCGTTACGGGTGGAGCCGGTTAATCGTCACGGTTGGTGTCGTTGTCGCTGTCATGGTCACTGCCACCGAACTGGGCATCACGGTAGCCGTCGTTGTCCAGATCATGATCACTGCCGCCGAACTGCGCATCGCGGTAACCGTCATTGTCCTGGTCATGGTCGCTGCCACCGAACTCGGCATCGCGATAGCCGTCGTTGTCCAGGTCATGGTCACTGCCGCCGAACTGGGCATCGCGGTAGCCGTCGTTGTCCAGGTCGTGGTCGCTGCCACCGAACTGGGCATCACGATAGCCATCGTTATCCAGGTCGTAATCCACCGCATGGGCCGTCACCGCCCCAAGCGCCACCACAGTCAAAAGCACGCCCAACACTCGTCTGGTGAAGACACCCGCTTTTGTCGCCATCTCGCGTATCGCTCCTGAAGAGGACATGACGGCCGCAACCCGGGTCACCCTCGGTGAACCGAGGAGCCGTCGCGCAATAGAACGCAACGGCAGGCGCCGGTTCTGTCGCCTCCGGGGCTTTATCCTTTGCCATTCATTTCAGGAAGAAAAAGCCCGTGGGAGCGGTTTCAACCGCGATGGGCCCAGGCACGCATCCAAGCCCTTTCGCGCATGGGCACCGCCCAACGGCGACCGTGGCTCAATACGGCAAACGCCCCTCGTCCTGCACCAGGCTGCCCAGCCCTTCCACCTGGGCACGGGCCTGGGCACGGTGCTGGAGCTTGTTGCGCGCGGCCTCGGGCAGGTCGGTGTAGCGCATCACGCCACGGTCGACGAGGACACTGACCAGGTCCTCGATCACCCGCACCAGCTCCAGGTCGGAATGCTGCAGCGACATCAGGTGCTCGTGCAGCGAACGGCTGGCCAGCCAGCTCTGCACCTCCGGATCTGCGGCCGGCATGCTGTGGGTCATGTGCTCGAAAGGCTCCGACTCGACCCGCAGCACCCGGCCCCGCTCATCTCGCTGTACGTACACCATGGACTGCTCTCCCCAATCCGCATAAAAAAGGCCCGCCACCCGGAGAGGTGGCGGGCCGCTTCGTTTACAGAGCTTAGACGTCAACCTTCAACGTGCCATCGCCCAGCATGCCGGAGATCACACCGCCAGCATCCGCCACCCCGTAGGAGGTTTGCAGGTTGATGCCGTCGAGCACGATGGTCGGCCCCGTGGCCCCGGCACCGGCGCCATTGGAGTCCACCGTGATGGTGGTGCTGGCCCCGAAGCTGAAGGTCAGGTACTGGCTCAGGCTGCCCAGGTTGGCATGTTCGCCGGAGAGCAGCTGGGACAGGTCCAGCGAATCCACACCCTTGGTGAAGTCGGTGATATGGGTCAGCCCCGTCTCGCCCGCCTGCCACTTGAAGGTGTCGGCCCCGTCGCCGCCACTGAGGATGTCGTTGCCACCGTTGCCGATCAGGGTGTCGTTGCCCGCCAACCCGCTCAGCGTGTTGTCACCTGAGTTGCCGGTGAGCACATCGCCGAAGTTGGAGCCGATCAGGTTCTCGATCCCCGACAGGGTGTCGGTGCCCGCACCGCCGGTGTTCTGCGCAGCAGCCGATGCCAGGCTCACCGTCACGCCGGAGGTGGCGTCGACGTAGCTGGCGGTGTCGATCCCGCCGCCGCCGTTGAGCGCGTCGTCACCGGCGCCCCCTACCAGCAGGTCGTTGCCGTTGTTGCCGTTGAGGGTGTCATTGCCGACCCCGCCGATCAGCACGTCATTGCCACTGCCACCGGCCAGCGTGTTCCCGAGCGCACTGTTGTCGATGACGATCTGGTCGCTGCTGTCACCCGAACTGCCGATCGTGCCGCTGTTGTCCCGGTCGACCTCGACCGCACCGGAGCTGCTGACCGCCCCCTGCTCATCCTTGGTGGTGTAGGTGAACGAGCCACCCACCGAGCCGCTGTCGGTGAAGCTGGTGGTGCCCGCCAGCCCGCTGCCGCTGTGGGAGACCGAACCACCGCTGGCACCGCCGACGCTGTTCAGCGAAAGGACATTGCTGTCTGCATCGCTGTCGTTCCACAGCAGCGCCCAGTCCGGCACCACCACCGAGGCGTTGTAGGCCACCACGTGGTCGGCGTTGGCGACCGGTGCATCGTTCACGGCATTGAGGTGCACGTAGGCGATGGCCGAGGCGCTGTCGACGCCGCCGTTGGCGGTGCCGTCGCCATCCTTGACGGTGAAGCTCAGGGTACGGTCCAGGGTGGACGGGTTGTCGGAGGTGTTGGCGTAGGCGATCTGCTGGATCAGCGCCTGGACCACGGCGAGGGTCGCCAGGTTGTTGGTGAAGCTGATCGTCAGGCTGCTGCCGTTGGTGCCGCCGGCGATGGTGCCGATGTTGGTGGAGCCGAGGCGCAGGTTGCTGCCGCTCACGTTGAGCTGGCCACTACCGGTGCCCTGGTTGACCACCGACAGCTGGTCGGCTGCCGTGCCGTTGGCGGTGAAGGCCACCACCAGCGAGCCACCGTTGAAGTTCGGCGAGTCGACATCGCTCAGCGTGACGCTGCTGTCGATGATCTTCACGCCGGCGTTCTCGGTGTAGTTCAGCGTACCGCCCATGCCACCCAGCACCGGCGCATCGTTCACCGCGGTGACGTTGAAGGTGATGGTGTTGGGGTTCGGGTCGAGGTTGACCCCGCCGTTGGCCGTGCCGCCGTCGTCCTGCACCTGGAAGGTGAACTTGGCGTAGCCGGTGCCGCTGGCATTCGCCGCCGGGGTGAAGACCAGCTTGCCGGCGTTGATATCAGCCACCGAGACGGTGGTCCCGGCACTGATGGCGCTGCCGTTCAGGGTGAGCTGACCGGCGGTGGGCAGGGTGGTGATCTTCACGGCAGCCAAGCTGTCGCCCTCAGCATCGGAGAAGCCGAAGCTGCTCGCACTGAGCACGTGGCTGGCATCTTCCAGCAGGCTGAGGGTCGCGTCCGCACCGGCCGGTGGACTGTTGGCGTCGGTCACGTTGACCGTCAGGGTCGCGGTGTCGGTGGTGCCATCGGAATCCACCAGGCTGTAGCCAAACTGCTCGGTGAGGTTGCTGGTGAGCCCGTCGGGCGCCACGTAGCTCCACGCACCGGTGGCGAAGTTGAAGGTCAGCTTGCCGTGTTCCGGCGTCTCGATACCGGTCAGCACACTGCCGGAAATCGGCGAGCCGCTGCTCGGGGTGATGGTCGAGGTGCCGTTCCAGGTGTAGGTGACGCTGCCGATGGTGACCGACTTGATGTAGCCGGCCCCGTCAACGCCGTAGCTGTCGTCGTCCGCGGTACCGCTGACGCCATCGCTGCCCCAGAGCACGTTGCCGGAGACATCGCCACCGACCACCTGGCCGAGCAGCGCGTCCACCAGCTGGCCGAAGCCGGCCACGTTGAGCGGCGAACCCTGGCCGTCGAGGTCGACGTCCTGCAGGCGGGCATTGTTGATGCCGTCGCCGATGCCCACGGTGGTGACGTTGATGCCATTGCTGTCGACGAAGGTGTTCCAGGCCGTCGAGGTGGCATCCGTCAGCGAGTTGCCACCGGTACCGGTCTGCTCGTTGGGGTTGCCGTCGCTGATGAACACGACCTGGTTGCTCCAGCCCGAGATCGGGGTGTAGGCACTCATGGTCTGCTGGATACCTGCGGTGAAGTCGGTGTTGCCGTCGAACGGACGGACCCCACCGGCATTCGGGTTGAGGCTGTCGATCAGCGAGCTGAAGGCCTCGACGCTGGTGACCGGCACATAAGAGGTGGCGGTCGAGGAGAACGCCACGATCTGCAGCTGCACATGCCCCGAGGTGCCGTCGAACAGCTCGGCGCCCGCCTGCTTGACCGCCGTCAGCATCTGGTTCAGCTCGGTGTTGTCGATGCTGCCGCTGAAGTCGAGGACGAAGACCACATTGAAGTCCTGGCCATGGCCTTCGACCACGTTGGCGACATCGTTCTTGGCATCCGGCCCGTTGTCCACCGCCACCACCTTGATGGTGGTCTGCGCGGTGTTGGAGTCGGTCGCACCGTCGTTGACCACCACCGTCACGTTGCGCGGCGTGGTGCTCGGGTTGGTGCTGGTGCTGGAGTAGCGGATGGTCTCGATCGCCGTCTCGTAGGCCGCCTTGGTGGCGACACCGGTGAGGGTGACGGTGATCTTGCCGGCGACGCTGGTGTCCACCACGCCGGTGATGCCGCTCGGCAGGCCGGTGGCGGTCAGCACATCCCCTGCCTGGGCGTTGGTCAGCACGACCTTGGCCGAGGCGATGGTGCTGTTGTCGATATCGGTCACCAGGGTGTCGATATCGGCGATGGCCACCGCGGCAGTGCCTTCGGTGTAGGTGGTCTGGTAACCCGTACCCACCACACCGGCGCTGTCGTTGCCGTCCAGGTCGAGCAGCGGCGCGTCGTTCACCGCCGTGACGTTGATGGTCACCGTGGCCGTATTGCTGTAGAGGCTGCCGTCGCTCACCTGGTACTGGAAGGTGGCATAGGGCGCGCCGTTCTCGTTGCCGTCCGGCACGAACACCAGCTTGCCGGCGTTGATGTCGGCGATGCTGATCACCTGGTTCAGGGTCACCGCCACGCCGTTGAGCTTGAGCACGCCGTCGGTAGCCAGCTGGGTCACCTTGATGTCGGTGAAGGCGCCGGAGTCGACGTCGCTGTCGTTCAGCGGCCCGGTGCCATCGGTACCGAACAGCCCGGTGCTGGTGATGGTCACCGAGTTGTCCTCGGTGGTGGCGAAGGTGTCGTTGACCGCCACCGGCGCATCGTTCACCGCCGAGACATTGATGGTGACGGTCGCCGTGTTGCTATAGAGGCTGCCGTCGCTCACCTGGTACTGGAAGGTCGCGTAGGGCGAGCCGTTCTCGTTGCTGTCCGGCACGAACACCAGCTTGTTGGCGTTGATGTCAGCGGCGCTGATCACCTGGCCGAGGGTCACGGCCACGCCGTTCAACTGCAGTACGCCGTTGCTCGCCAGCTGGGTCACCTTGATGGTGGCGAAGCTGCTGGAGTCCACGTCGCTGTCGTTGTCCGGCCCGGTGCCATCGGCGCCGAACAGCCCGGCGGCGGTGATGGTCACCGAGGTGTCCTCGGTGGTGCTGAAGGTATCGTTGACCGCCACCGGCGCATCGTTCACCGGGTTGACGGTGATGGTCACGGTGGCCGTGTTGCTATAGAGGCTGCCGTCGCTCACCTGGTACTGGAAGGTGGCATAGGGCGAGCCGTTCTCGTTGCCATCGGGCACGAACACCAGCTTGCCGGCGTTGATATCGGCGAGGGTGATCACCTGGTTCAAGGTCACGGCCACGCCGTTGAGCTTGAGCACACCGTCGGTGGCCAGCTGGGTCACCTTGATGTTGTCGAAGGCACCCGAATCGACATCACTGTCGTTGTTCGGCCCGGTGCCATCGGCGCCGAACAGCCCGTTGGCGGTGATGGTGACGGCCGTGTCCTCGTTGGTGCTGAAGCTGTCGTCGACCGCCACCGGCGCATCGTTGACCGCCGCGACGTTGATGGTCACCGTGGCCACGTTGCTGTAGGTGCTGCCGTCGCTGACCTGGTACTTGAAGGTCGCATAGGGCGCGCCGTTCTCGTTGCCGTCCGGCACGAACACCAGCTTGCCGGCGTTGATGTCGGCGATGCTGATCACCTGGTTCAGGGTCACCGCAGCGCCGTTGAACTGCAGCACGCCGTTGCTCGCCAGCTGGGTCACCTTGATGGTGGTGAAGGCGCTGGAGTCCGCGTCGTGGTCGTTCAGCGGCCCGGTGCCATCGGCGCCGAACAGGCCTGCGCTGGTGATGGTCACCGAGGTGTCTTCGTTGGTGCTGAAGGTGTCGTTGACCGCCACCGGCGCGTCGTTCGCGGCGGTGATGTTGATGGTCAGCGTGGCACTGGACGGGTCACCGTCGGAGTCGACGATGGTGTAGCCGATCTGCTCGGCGGTATTGCCGGTCAACCCGCTCGGCGCGGTGTAGCTCCAGGCGCCGGTGGCGAAGTTGAAGGCCAGCTTGCCACCCAGGTCGGTGGTGATGTTCAACTGGGCGGTGGCATTGCTGCCGTTCCAGGTATACACGTCGCCATCGACGGTCAGGGACTTGATACCGCCCTTGCCGTCGGCGCCGAAGCCGTCGTCGTCGGCGGTGCCGGCGACGCCATCGCTGCCATTGAGCACGTTGCCGGAAACCATGCCGGTGCTGACCTGGTCGAGCAGGGTGTCCACCAGGTCAGAGAAGTCCCCGATCAGGATGGGCGAGCCGCTGCCGTCGAGATCGACGTCCTGCAGGTTGTCGTTGTCGATGCCGTCACCGATACCGATGGTGGTGACGTTGATGCCGTTGTCGTTGATGAACTGCTGCCAGTCGGTGGCCGTCTGGTTGAGCAGCGCATTGCCGCTCTGGGTCTGCTCGTTGGGGTTGCCGTCGCTGATGAACACGACCTGGTTGTTCCAGCCCGGAAGCGGGTTGAAGGCATCCATGGTCTTCTCGATGGCCGCAGTGAAGTCGGTGTTGCCGTCATAGGGGCGCACGCCACCGGGCTCGTTCGGGTCGAGGGAGTTGATCAGGCTTTCGAAGGCCGCATAGCTGGTCACCGGCGCGTAGGACTTGGCGTCTCCCGAGAAGGCCACCACCTGCATCTGCACATCACCGGTGTTACCGGTGAACAGCGCCTGGGCAGCAGCCTTCACGGCATCGAGCATCTGCCCGAGTTCGGACTTGCTGATGCTGCCGCTGAAGTCCAGCACGAACACCATGTTGATGTCCGGCGCCACGCTTTCGCCCACGGTCGCCACGTCGTTCTTCGCCACCGGGGTGTCGTCGTCGACGTTGATGTTCAGGGTGCCGTTGGCGCTGTCACCGTCCTTGTCGGTGACCTTGTAGGTGAGCTGGAAGGCCTGGTTGTTCTCGTTGTCGCCATCGGCGTGGTGGATCGGCGCGTTCTGCACCACCGAGTAGGCACCGGTCTGGCTGTTGGTCAGGGTCACCGTCAGTACGGTGGTGGTGCCCTGCTTGATCACCAGGTTGTTGCCCGAGGTCTCGTAGGTGAAGCCTGCCGGTGCGCCGGTGTTGACCCAGCTGATGCTGCCCGCACCGTCGTTGCCATAGCTATGGCTGAGGGTGCCGGTGGCATTCTGCGAGTCGGCGTCGTCGCCGGTACCGCCGGGGATGCCGTTGGGCCGTGCGTCGTCGTCCAGCTGCACCGTCTGGTTGGTGCCGGTGGCCGGGGCGTCGTCCTTGAAGCTGATCACCTTGCCGATGTCCAGGTTGCCGGTGGCCGTATCGCCGTCCTTATCGGTGGCGGTGGCACTCAGGCTGATATGGCCCGAGCCAAGGAACTTGGCCTCGTCCGGATCGGAGGTCGGGTGGACGATGGAGCGGAGCTGGTCAAGGGTGACCTTGCCGTCCGCACCCACGGTGAGGGTGAACACCAGGTCGTTGCCGGTGGCGGTACGCCCTTCGACCACGCCTGCGCCGTTGACGCTGAGCACCACGTTCTGCCCGCTGGCGGTATCCACCAGGCCGGAGTTGGCGTCCTGCACGGTCAGTTTGTAGGCCAGGCTCTGCAGGCCGTCGGCACCCGGTTGCACGTTGAACAGGCCGCTGAAATCAGCGGTGGCGTTCAGCGCCAGGTTCGACTCGTCCACCTGCAACTGCTGGGTGGCGCCCCAGGTCACGCTGGTGCTGACGTCGTTGTAGTCGTAGTCGGACGAGTTGGTCTGGTCCTCCCAGTTCTGGTTGCCGGCGCTGCCGGTGTCCTGCAGGTGCGAGCCGCCGGGGTTCAGCGTGGCGTCGCTGAACAGCACGTTGGCACCGTCGGCGCCGGTCAGCGGGGTGCTGCCGACGAAGGCCTGCCATTTGCCGCCCACCAGTTGGAAGGTAATTTCCGCACCATTGGCCAGCCCGGCGTTGGCGCCGCCGTTGGGGATGATGAAGAAGCCGGTGTGCGCCGGGTCCAGGCCACTGATGTCGGAGGTGTCGCCAGCGGTCTGGCTGTGCACGTTGGCCCAGATCACCTTGCCGCTGACCGGGGTGCCGTCGTCGCCCTTGATGTAGTAGCCATAGCTGTTGCTGTAGCCGGCCGAGCTGCCAACGAAGGTCACCGAGGAGTTGAGGTCCAGGGCGCCGACCTGGATGGTCGGGGTGTCGTCGTTGATGGTCACGGCCAGGCTGCCGGTGGCCGAGTCATCGTCCTTGTCGGTGACCTTGTAGCCGACGTTGAGGGTGATGTTGTCCTCGGTGCCGTTCACCGTGTGTATCAGCGGTTTCAGCAGGTTGACGGTGTAGGCGCCACTGGCCAGGTCGGTCAGCACCACGGTCATCAGGGCGCCGCGGGCGCTGCTGATGGTCAGGGTGTTGGTCGAGGCGTTCCAGGTGGAGGTCACGCTCTCGCTGCCCAGGCTGGTGGGCCCGGTCAGTTCGATGGACTTCAGCCCGTCGGCGCCGGCGCTGTAGTTCAGCGTGCCGCTGGTGCTGGTGCTGGCGCCGGCCACATCGCCGGGCCCGCCGTTGATGCCGCCGGACAGGCCTTCGTCGTCCAGCACGTTCGGAGCGGTGCTGTTGCCGGCGGTGGGCGCGTCGTCACGGAAGCTGATGGCATTGCCTAGGTTGAGGGTGGCGCTGCTGGCGTCACCGTCCTTGTCGGTGATGGTCGCGGTCAGTTTCACCAGGTCGGCGGCGGAGAGGCCGGTAGGCTGATCCGGGCCGCTGTTGGGGGTGTGCAGCACGGCCAGTTTCTGGTCGAGGGTGACCTTGCCGTCGGCATCCACCGTGACCCTGAAGGAGACCGCGCCGCTCTGGTCGCCGACACGGCCAACCACGGCGTTGCCTTCCAGGTACAGCTTGATGTCGCTGCCGGTGGCGGAGTCCTTCAGGCCGCTGTCGGCGCCTGCGGCCTTGACGTCCAGGGCGTAGGTGGTGGTACCGGCACCGTCGGCGCCGTAGTTGCGGGTGAAGGAACCGCTGAAGTCACGGGTGGCATCGGTGCCGAGAACGGTTTCGTCCACCTGCAGGCTGCCGGCTTCGACCTGGCCGGCGCTGATGGTCGGAGCGTCGTCCTTGAAGCTGATGGCATTGCCGAGGTTGAGGCTGGCGCTGTTGGCGTCACCGTCCTTGTCGGTGATGGTCGCCACCAGTTTCACCAGATCCGCGGCGGAGAGGCCGGTGGCCTGGTCCGGCCCGGTGTTGGGCGAGTGCACGATGGCACGCACCTGATCGAGGGTGACGTTACCGGAAGCATCCACCGTGACCTTGAAGGCGACGGCACCGGTGGAGGTGCCGACACGGCCCACCACTTCGCCCCCTTCCAGGTACAGCTTGATATCGCTGCCGGTGGCGGTGTCCTTCAGGCCGCTGTCAGCGCCCTGGGCTTTTACCTCCAGCGCGTAGCCGATGCTGCCGGCACCGTCGGCGCCGTAGTTGCTGGTGAAGGCGCTGCTGAAGTTGGTGGTGGCGTTGAGTGCCAGGTTGGTCTCGTCTACCTGCAGGCTGCCCAGCTGGGCCTGGCCGGCATTGATGGTCGGGGCATCGTCCTTGAAGCTGATGGCGTTGCCGAGGTTGAGGGTGGCGCTGTTGGCATCACCGTCCTTGTCGGTGATGGTCGCCACCAGCTTCACCAGGTCGGCGGCGGAGAGGCTGCTTTCCTGATCGGGGCCGGTGTTCGGCGAGTGGACGATGGCGCGCACCTGATCGAGGGTGACCTTGCCACTGGCATCCACCGTGACCTTGAAGGCGACGGCACCGGTGTCGCTGCCGACACGGCCCACCACTTCACCGCCTTCGAGGTACAGCTTGATGTCGCTGCCGGTGGCGGTGTCCTTCAGGCCGCTGTCGACACCTTGGGATTTCACATCCAGGGCATAGGTGGTGGTACCGGCGCCATCGGCGCCGTAGCTCTTGATGAAGGCGGAGCTGAAGTCCGTGGTGCTGTTGCTGCCGAGGAAGGTTTCATCCACCTGCAGGCTGTCAGCCGGAATTTCGGCCGCACGGATGCTGGGCGCGTCATCCTTGAAGCTGATGGCGTTGCCCAGGTTGAGGCTGGCGCTGCTGGCGTCACCGTCCTTGTCGGTGATGGTCGCCACCAGTTTCACCAGGTCGGCCGCAGACAGGCCGGTGGCCTGGTCCGGCCCGGTATTGGGCGAGTGCACGATGGCACGCACCTGGTCGAGGGTGACATTGCCCGAAGCATCCACCGTGACCTTGAAGGCGACGGCGCCGGTGTCGCTGCCGACACGGCCCACCACTTCGCCGCCCTCCAGGTACAGCTTGATGTCGCTGCCGGTGGCGGTGTCTTTCAAGCCGCTGTCAGCTCCCTGGGCTTTCACCTCCAGCGTGTAGCCGATGCTGCCGGCACCGTCGGCACCGTAGCTGCTGGTGAAGGCGCCACTGAAGTTGGTGGTGGCATTGAGCGCCAGGTTGGTTTCGTCCACCTGCAGGCTGGCCGCCTGGGCCTGGCCGGCGTTGATGGTCGGGGCGTCGTCCTTGAAGCTGATGGCATTGCCGAGGTTGAGGCTGGCGCTGTTGGCGTCACCGTCCTTGTCGGTGATGGTGGCCACCAGTTTTACCAGGTCGGCCGCAGAGAGGCCGGTGGCCTGGTCCGGCCCGGTATTGGGCGAGTGGACGATGGCACGCACCTGGTCGAGGGTGACGTTGCCCGAGGCATCCACCGTGACCTTGAAGGCGACGGCGCCGGTGTCGCTGCCGACACGGCCCACCACTTCGCCGCCCTCCAGGTACAGCTTGATGTCGCTGCCGGTGGCGGTGTCCTTCAGGCCGCTGTCAGCGCCCTGGGCTTTTACCTCCAACGTGTAGCCGATGCTGCCGGCACCGTCGGCGCCGTAGTTGCTGGTGAAGGCGCCACTGAAGTTGGTGGTGGCGTTAAGTGCCAGGTTGGTCTCGTCCACCTGCAGGCTGCCCAGCTGGGCCTGGCCGGCATTGATGGTCGGGGCATCGTCCTTGAAGCTGATGGCGTTGCCGAGGTTGAGGGTGGCGCTGTTGGCATCACCGTCCTTGTCGGTGATGGTCGCCACCAGTTTCACCAGGTCGGCGGCGGAGAGGCTGCTTTCCTGATCGGGGCCGGTGTTCGGCGAGTGGACGATGGCGCGCACCTGATCGAGGGTGACCTTGCCGCTGGCATCCACCGTGACCTTGAAGGCGACGGCACCGGTGTCGCTGCCGACACGGCCCACCACTTCACCGCCTTCGAGGTACAGCTTGATGTCGCTGCCGGTGGAGGTGTCCTTCAGGCCGCTGTCGACACCTTGGGATTTCACATCCAGGGCATAGGTGGTGGTGCCGGCGCCATCAGCGCCGTAGCTCTTGATGAAGGCGGAGCTGAAGTCCGTGGTGCTGTTGCTGCCGAGGAAGGTTTCATCCACCTGCAGGCTATCCGCCGGAATTTCGGCCGCACGGATGCTGGGTGCGTCATCCTTGAAGCTGATGGCATTGCCCAGGTTCACCGTGGCGCTGTCGGTGTCACCGTCCTTGTCGGTAATGGTCGCCGTCAGTTTCACCAGATCAGCCGCAGACAGACCGGTGGCCTGGTCCGGGCCGGTGTTGGGCGAATGGACGATGGCCAGTTTCTGATCGAGGGTGACCTTGCCATCGGCGTCCACCGTGACCTTGAAGGAAATGGCGCCGCTCTGGTCGCCGACGCGGCCGACCACCTCACCGTTCTCCAGGTACAGCTTGATGTCGCTGCCGCTGGCCGTGTCCTTCAGTCCGGTATCGGCACCCGGTGCGCTGATGGTCAACGCATAGGTGATGGTGCCGGCGCCATCGTTGCCGAAGGCGTGGGTGAACGAGCCGCTGAAGTCACGGGTGGCATCGGTGCCGAGGACGGTTTCATCCACCTGCAGGCTGCCGCTGGCGACCTGGCCCGGGTCGATGTTCGGGCCGTCGTCCTTGAAGCTGATGGCGTTGCCCAGGTTGAGGGTGGCATTGCTGGAGTCACCATCCTTGTCGGTGATGGTCGCCACCAGTTTCACCAGGTCGGCGGCGGAGAGACCGGTGGCCTCGTCCGGGTCGCTGGTGGGGTGGACGATGGCCAGTTTCTGGTCGAGGGTGACCTTGCCGTCGGCGTCCACCGTGACGGTGAAGGAAATCGCCCCGGCCGGGCCGCCCACGCGGCCGACCACTTGCCCGCCTTCCAGGTACAGCTTGATGTCACTGCCGCTGGCGGTGTCCTTCAGGCCGCTGTCGGCACCCGTGGCACTGATGGCCAGGGTGTAGCTGATGCTGCCGGCACCGTCGGCGCCGTAGCTGGAGGTGAAGGCGGTGCTGTAGTCGACGGTCTTGTCCACCAGCAGGTTGGTTTCATCCACCTGCAGCTCGCCGCTGGCGATCTCGCCGGCGCTGATGCTCGGGGCATCGTCGCGGAAGCTGATGACCTTGCCGATGTCCAGGCCGCCGCTGGCGGTGTCGCCGTCGCCGTCGGTCACCGTCAGGTTGAGCTTGACGTGGCCGGAGCCTAGGAAGGCCGCTTCGTCCGGGTCGGAGGTCGGGTGCTCGATGGCACGCAGCTGCTCGAGGGTGACCTTGCCGTCCGCGCCCACGGTCAGGGTGAAGACCACTTCGCCGCTGGCGTCGCCGACGCGGCCCACGACCTGGCCGTTCTCCAGGAACAGCACCACGTCATTGCCGGTCTCGGTGTCCACCAGCCCGGAGGCCGGGTTGGTGACTTCCAGCCCGTAGTCCAGGCTGCCCAGGCCATCGGCACCGGGCTGCACGTTGAACAGGCCGCTGAAATCAGCGCTGGCGGTGGCCGTGGCACCCAGCCCGAGGTTGGTCTCATCCACCTGCAGTTGCAGGGTCGAGCCCCAGGTGACGCTGGTGCTGACGTCGTTGTAGTCGTAATCGGAGGTGGCGGTCTTGTCTTCCCAGTTCTGGTTGCCGGCGTTGCCGGTGTCCTGCAGGTGCGAGCCGCCGGGGTTCAGGGTGGCGTCGCTGAACAGCACGTTGGCACCGTCGGCGCCGGTCAGCGGGGTGCTGCCGATGAAAGCCTGCCACTTGCCGCCCACCAGCTGGAAGGTGATGTCGGCGCCGTTGGCCAGGCCGCCATTGGCCCCGCCGTCGGGGATGATGAAGAAGCCGGTGCTGGCCGGGTCCAGGTTGCCCAGGTCGAAGGTGTCGCCGTTGCCCTGGTCATGGACGTTGGCCCAGATCACCTTGCCGCTGAGCGGGGTGCCGTCGTCGCCCTTGATGTAGTAGCCATAGCTGTTGCTGTAGCCGGCATCGGTGCCGACGAAGGTCACCGAGGAGTTCAGGTCCAGAGCGCCCACCTGCAAGGTCGGGGTGTCATCGTTGATGGTCACCGCCAGGGAACCGTCGGCGGTGTCGCCATCGCCGTCGGTGACCTTGTAGCCGACGTTGAGGGTGATGTTGTCCTCGGTGCCGCTCACCGTGTGCATCAGCGGTTTGAGCAGGTTGACCGTGTAGGCGCCGCTGGCCAGGTCGGTCAGCACCACGGTCATCAGGTCGCCACGGGCGCTGCTGATGGTCAGGGTGTTGGTCGAGGCGTTCCAGGTTGAGGTCACGCTCTCGCTGCCCAGGCTGGTGGGCCCGGTGAGCTCGATGGATTTCAGGCCATCGGCGCCGGCGTCGTAGCCGAGGCTGCCGCTGGTGCTGGTGTGGGCGTCCGCGACATCGCCGGGGCCGCCGTTGATGCCGCCGTTCAGGCCTTCGTCGTCCAGCACGCTGGTGGCGGTCACCTGGGTGGCGGTGGGGCCGTCGTCCTCGAAGCGCACGGCGCCACCGATGCCGACGGAGTCCGTCGACACGTCGCCATCGCCGTCGGTGACGGTGACCACGGCGCGGATCTTGCCGGAGAGGTTCAGGGCGTCGTCATGGCTGGCGGTATCCGGGTGCTGCAGCGGAATGTACTGGGCGACGCTGATGCTGCCGTCCTGGCCGATGGCCACGGCGAACGCGGCCTGGCCGTTGTAGGTGCCGCCGTCCACGCGGCCGACGATCAGCCCGTTCTCCACGGTGAGCACGATGGACGAGCCGTCCAGGGTGGTGAGGCCCGAGTCGGCGTCCTGCACTTCCAGGCTGAGCACGGTGGTCGCGCCCTCCTGGTCTTCACCGGTGCTGCTGCCGGAGGCGTCGACCACCGGGCCGTTGCTGGTGGCATAGCCGGCCGCCAGCGCGGTGCCGGCATCGGCCACGCTGCTGAACAGCGCGATCACGCTGGGGTTGTTGGTGTCGTTGTCATTGGCGTCGTTGCCCGGGGTCGGGGTGGCGGTGCCGTTCTGCAGGCCGGGGGTCTCGTCGTGGGTGACGCGTGCACCTTCGACCGCCTGGATGCTGGCGGTGGGGGCGTCGTCCTCGAAGCGGATGGCTCCGCCGATGTTGACCGTGGCCACGTCCACATCGCCATCGCCGTCGGTGACGGTGACCACGGCCCTGACCAGGCCGCCGAGGTCGACGCCCTCATCGCGGCTGCCGGTGTCCGGGTGGTTCAGCGACATGTACTGGGCAACGCTGATAGTGCCGTCCTGGCCCATGGCCACGGCGAACACCGCGGCGCCGGGGCCCTGGTCGCCACCGTCGACGCGGCCGACGATCAGGCCGTTCTCCATATAAAGGCGGATGACCTGGCCATCGGTGGTGGTGAGGCCCGAATCGGTGCCGTCGCCGCCGGTGATCTCCAGGCTCAATACGGTGGTGGCGCCTTCGTTGTCCTCGCCTGTGCTGGTGCCGGCAGTGCTGACCACGGGGCCGGCACTGGTGGCATAGCCCGACAGGTCGGTACCGATATTGCTCACGCCGGCGAACAGGGCGATCACATCCGGGTTGCTGGTGTCGTCATCCAGGGCATCGCCCTGGGGCGTCGGGGTCGCGGTGCCGTTCTGCAGCCCGGCACTCTCGTCATGGGTGACGCGCACGCCTTCCAGCCGCTCGATCACGGCGGTGGGGCCGTCGTCCTCGAAGCGGATGGCGCCGCCGATGCCCACCTGGGCGGTGTCCACATCGCCGTCGCCGTCGGTCACGGTGACCACCGCGCGGACCTTGCCGGACAGGGTCACGGCATCATCGGCGCTGCCGGTGTCGGGGTGGTTGAGGGAGATGTACTGGGCCACGCTGACGCTGCCGTCCTGGCCGATGGCGATGGCGAAGGCCGCCGCGCCGGGGCCGGTGTCACCACCGTCCACGCGGCCGACGATCAGGCCGTTCTCCAGGTACAGGCGAATGGTCTGGCCATCGGTGGTGGTGAGGCCGGAGTCACTGCCGTTGTCGTCGACGATGGAGAGGCTGAGCACGGTGGTGGCGCCTTCGTTGTCCTCACCCGTGCTGCTGCCGGAGATATCCACCACCGCGCCATTGCTGGTGGCGTAACCGGTGCTGGACAGGTCGGTGCCGGTATTGCTGACGCCGCTGAACAGGCTGACCACCGATGGGGCATTGGTGTCGTTGTCGTTGGCGTCGCCGCCGGGGGTGGGCGTGACGGTGCCGTTCTGCAGGCCGGCGCTTTCGTCATGGCTGACGCGCCCGCCTTCGTTGGTCTGGATGCTGGCGGTGGGGCCGTCATCGACGAAGCGGATCAGCTGGCCGATGTCGGCACTGGCCACGGCCTTGTCTCCGTCGCCGTCGGTGACGGTCAGCACGGCGCGGATCAGGCCGCTGAGGTCGATGCCGTCATTGGCATCGCTGCCGTCGGGGTGATGCAGGGACTGGTACTGGGCGACGCTGATGACGCCGGTGTCCGGGTCGATGGCGATGGCGAACGCGGCGTTGCCGTCGGCATCGCGACCGACCACCAGGCCGTTCTCCACGCTCAGGGTGATGGGGCTGCCGCTGGTGGTGGTGAGACCGGCGGCCTGAGCTTGCGGACCCTCCTGGCCTTCGCCGCCCTCGCCTTCGATCAGGGCCAGGGAATAGACGGCGGTGGCGCCGCCTTCGTCGGCGCCGAAGTCATAGTTGGCAATCACCGCCGGGGCGGTGCCCTGGGCGTAGGCGCGCATATCCGACGAAGGGTTGGCAACGCCATCGAACACCGCCAGCGGGCCGGCGACGTCATGGCTGCCCGGTTGCAGGCCGGCGCTCTCGTCGATGATCACATCGCCGCCTTCGCGGGAGAATTCCAGGCCGGCACTGGGGCCGTCGTCGTTGATGGCGATGGTCAGCGGCACGGTGGGCGATACATCACCGTCGAGGTCGAATACGCGCACGCTGAAGTTATCGAACAGCTGGTCCTCGGCCCCGGTGGCATTGGGGTTGCTGTGATCCAGGCTGTTGTCGGTGAGGGTGTAGGTCCAGTTGCCGGCGGCATCGAACACCAGCACGCCATAGGTGCCCTGCACGGTGCCCCCACCGGCGACATTGATCCAGTTGCCGGCGGCGTCCAGTACTTCGATGCGGCCGATGCCGTCGGGGGAATTGATGATCAGGGTGCCCGAGGTCCTCTCGGCGTTGCTGCCGGGGTTGCTGCCCGGGTTGCCGCCACCGCTCTCGCCGCCATCCAGTGCTTCTTCGTCCACCACACCGGGGCCGGTGACGACGCTGCCTTCTTCATCGAGGAAGACCACGGTCAGTTCGGGGCTGAAGTCGGTGGGCGCGAGAATCTCGGCCTCGGGGAACAGCGGGCCCGCCGTAATGGGGCCGGTGGGGAAGCCGATGGTCGGGTCGAGCGCACCGGCGGTTTCCGACAGCAGCACGAAGGAGTGGCCACCGCCAACCCCCCCTGCACCGCCTGCACCACCGGCACCGGGGCCTGCTGCGGTCGCTTCACCGGTCTGGGTCGGGTCGGCGCCGGCCTCGATCGCGGCCTGCAGTTGCTGCACGTCGGTCAGGTCCTGCTGGCTCGGCGGCTGCGGCTGCTGCGCGTCAGCGGTGGGGTCGACCGGGGCATCGCCGTTGCCGGTAGCCAGCAACTGGGTACTCAGGTTCATGCTGCTGTCGCGTCCCAGGGTCAGCTCGCCGCCATTGGCCAGCGCCACCGAAATCGCACCTTCAGCACCGGTGAGCAATTGCTCGCCGGCGAACAGCCTGTCGCCTTCTACCAGGGGCCGGCGCGTTCCGTCGCCTGCTACCGCGAACACCTCGCCTACTACCCGACTGACGACACCGATTACCGTAGCCATGAATCCTTCCTCCACCACGCTGCCGACCACTGCCGACACCTATCGCAATAGGGCCAAGACCGTTCTGCACCGGGGACTGGAAAAAGGAAAAACTGAAGCGGAATGGAACGACAGTATTCAGGTCAAAAAATTCGCGACAAAAAATCGTCACTCATTCTCCGTGTCGTACTACTCCATCAGAACATCCCCGCCCCTTTGGCTCTGAAACTGGTTTGACCACCCAAGCCGTTCGCCGAAAAGGCCCTGCAGGCCTTAATAAACGCGGCTGACAGGGAAAGAAGATGTGCTCGATTCGGAGGAGTGCATAAGATTTTTTCGGCATAAACCATGTGAAAAAAATTTCTTAGGTTCTCCAAAAGATGTTCTTAGCTCTGATGTTACAAGCCTGAAACGGTTGAACAGGCGATTTCGCCAAAAAAATGGCGATCCGTAAAAAGAGCATCGAACAAGGAGACACCCTCTCATGCGAGCAATGACCCCACTCTGGAGCAGCATGCTGTTGGCACTCGCCAGCGCCCAGGTCCAGGCGATGAACCTCACCGAGGCCATCCAGAGCACTCTCGACAACCACCCGGAGATCCGGGCAGCAGCCAACGCACGGCTCGTCGCCGACGAGGAGAAGAAGGTCGCCAAGGGCGGCTATCTACCAACCGTCGATCTGATAGCCGGCGTGGGCCGTGAAAACACCGATAGTCCGAGCACGCGCGCGCTGGGCGATCACAACACGGAGACGATGAACTACCGCAACGCCGAGTTGCGACTGCGGCAAATGCTCTTCGACGGCTTCAACACCCCTAACGAGGTGGGCCGTACCGAGGCGGTGATCAACTCCCGCGCCTACTACACCCTGGGCACGTCCGAGAGCCTGGCGCTGCGTACCATCGAGGTGTACCTCGAAGTGCTCAAGCGTCGTGAAATGGTGGCCCTGGCCCGCAACAACCTGCAGTCGCACCAGCGCGTGGGTGACCAGATCAACCTGCGCAGCCAGCGCGGCGTCGGCAGCATGGCCGACTCCGACCAGTCCGCCGCCCGTCTGGCCCTGGCCGAGAACAACCTCTACACCGAGGAAGTGAACCTGGCCGACGCCGAGGCCAACTTCCTCAGCGCCGTCGGTCGTCCGGCCGACGAACTGGAAACCCCGGCGACCATCCGCGGCGAAATGCCGGCGGACCTGCTGGCCGCACGCCAGACCATGATGGACAACAACCCCTTCCTGAAATCGGCCCAGGCCGACGTGCAGGCGGCGGAGAAGCAATACGAGTCGGCCAAGTCACCGTTCTACCCGCGCTTCGACGCCGAGCTGGCCACCACCGCCGACGACAACGTGCAAGGCGATGAAGGCCACTACAACACCTGGCGAGCCGCCGTGGTGATGAACTACAACCTGTTCAACGGCATGCGCGACAAGGCCCGCCTGCAAGCGGCGGCGCACTCGATCAACCAGTCCATGGACATCCGCAACAACGCCCTGCGGGTGCTCAACGAGAACCTCTCGCTGGCCTGGAACGCCATGGAAAACGCCCGCCAGCAAACCCCCAAGGCGCGTGACTATGCCGACTACACCCAGCGCGTGCGCGAGGCGTACCAGCAGCAGTTCGGCCTCGGCCAACGCACCCTGCTCGACCTGCTCGACAGTGACAACGAACTCTTCACCGCCAACCGGCGTTACGTCGAGGTGCGCTACACCGAAGAGTTCGCCATGTTCCGCGTGATCTCCGCCATGGGCGATCTGCTGCGCCGGCAGAACGTCGTCGTCCCGGCTGAGGCCATCGCCGCTTCTGAAGTGAAGAGCGAAGCCCGTCTGCCGGAAATGAAGTAACCGCGGTTCGGGAGTAGCAGTAGATGACCACCATGGAAAGGGCGGGTGCCGCCGTCGACCCTCGGCAGAGCCACGACGACCCGTTGCTGGACGGCTTGCTGATCCTGTGCAGGCTGCATGAGTGCCCCGCCAGCCGGGGCAGCCTCACCGCCGGCCTGCCGCTGGCGAACCAGCGACTGACACCCGACCTGCTGGCCCGTGCCGCTGCACGGGTCGGCCTGCAAGGGCGCCTGTTGCGCCGGGAACTGGGGGCCATCTCACCGCTCAACCTGCCGGTGCTGCTGCTGTTGAAGGACGGCCGCAGCGCGGTGCTCAACCAGTGGGGCAAGGACGGCCGCGCGCTGATCCTGCCCTGCGAGTCCGACGGTGGCCAGCAGTGGATCGACCCCGAGCTGCTGGCCGCCGCGTACAGCGGCGAAGCCCTCTTCGCCCGCCCCCGCCATGAACTGGAAGAGACCCGCGCGCCCCTGGTGCCCCGGGTCAAATCCTGGTTCCGCGACACCTTGCGGCTGTCGCGCTGGCTCTACACCGATGCGGTACTGGCCAGCCTGCTGATCAACCTGCTGGGCATGCTGGTACCGCTGTTCGTCATGCAGACCTACGACCGCGTGGTGCCCAACCAGGCCACCTCCACCCTCTGGGTACTGACCATCGGCCTGCTCATCGGCACCGGCTTCGACCTGCTGCTGCGGGTGCTGCGCGCGCACCTGCTGGACACCGCCGGCAAGAAGACCGACGTGGTGCTCTCGGCCACGCTGTTCGAGCGCATCACCGGCATGTCGATGAAGGCGCGGCCCACCACCATCGGCGGCTTCGCCCAGAGCATCCACGACTTCCAGGGCCTGCGGGAATTCCTCACCGCGGTGACCCTCACCAGCCTCATCGACCTGCCCTTCTCCATCCTCATGCTGCTGGTGATCGGCCTGCTCGGCGGCTGGCTGGTGGTGATCCCGGTGCTCGCCTTCCCCCTCACCGCGATCTTCGCCTGGATCATCCAGACCCGCCTGCGCGACACCGTGCAGCGCAGCCTGGCCCTGGGCGCAGAACGCCAGGCACTGCTGATCGAAACCCTCTCGGGCCTGGAAACCCTCAAGGCCTGCAGCGCCGAGAGCGAGCGCCAGCACCGCTGGGAACGTACCCACGGCGCCCTCACCCGCCTGGACAGCCACGCGCGCTTCCTCTCCGCCGTGGTCACCAACGGCACCATGTTCCTGCAGCAGTTCGCCGGCCTGGCGATGATCATCGCCGGGGTCTACAGCATCATCGCCGGCAACCTCAGCGTCGGCGCCCTGGTGGCAAGCTACATGCTCAACAGCCGCGTGCTGGCGCCGCTGGGGCAGATCGCCGGGCTGATCACCCGCTACCAGCAGGCGCAGCTGACCATGAAGAGCACCGACTCGCTCATGGGCCTGCCCCAGGAACGGGAGAACAAGCAGCAACCGCTGGAGCGCACCCACATCAAGGGCGCCATCGACGTGCGCGGGGTGAGCTTCAGCTACCCCGACCAGGCCGCGCCCGCGCTGGCCAACGTCAGCCTGCGGCTGAACGCCGGCGAGCGGGTCGGCATCATCGGCCGCAGCGGCTCGGGCAAGAGCACCCTGGCGCGCCTGGTGATGAACTTCTACAGCCCCGAGCAGGGCCAGCTGCTGCTGGACGGCATCGACCTGCGCCAACTGGACGTCGCCGACCTGCGCCACCAGATCGGCTTCGTCACCCACGACATGCCGCTGATCTCCGGCAGCCTGCGCGACAACCTGACCCTCGGCGCGCGCTACGTGAACGACGCGCGGATGCTGGAAGTGGCCGAGCTGACCGGCGTCACCGAACTGGCCCGCCAGCACCCGCAAGGCTTCGACCGCCCGGTGGGCGAGCGCGGCCAGCTGCTCTCCGGCGGCCAGCGCCAGGCGGTGCTGCTGGCCCGCGCGCTGTTGCTGGACCCGCCCATCCTGCTGCTGGACGAACCCACCAGCGCCATGGACAACACCAGCGAAGACATCCTGCGCAACCGCCTGCATGGCTGGGCCCAGGGCAAGACCGTGCTGCTCATCACCCACCGCGCCTCCATGCTCAGCCTGGTGGAACGCCTGGTGGTGCTCGATGGCGGCCACATAGTCGCCGACGGTCCGAAGGACGCGGTGATCGAAGCCTTGCGCAAGGGCCGCGTCGGCCCGGCGGCCGTCTAGGAGCGGATCATGGAAAACACCCGTTCGGTCCGCGACTACTTCGGCGGCATGGGCAGCAAGCCCGACACCGAGTTCATGCCCGAGGTGGACGGCGCGGCACTGGAGGACTCCCCCACCGGCACCCGCATTACCGTCTGGGTGGCCTGCACGCTGCTGATCGTCGCCCTGGTCTGGGCCAAATTCGCCGTGCTGGAGGAGGTCACCACCGGTGAAGGCAAGGCCATCCCCTCCAGCAAGATCCAGGTGATCCAGAACCTGGAAGGCGGCATCGTCTCGGAAATCTTCGTGCGCGAAGGCCAGGTGGTCAGCAAGGGCGACGTGCTGCTGCGCCTCGACGACACCCGCTTCCTCTCCAACAAGGGCGAGACCGAAGCCGACCGTCTGGCACTCATGGCCCGTGTGCAGCGGCTCTCCGCCGAAGCCGAGGACCGCCCCTTCACGGTGCCGGCGGACATCGCCAAGGCCTCGCCGCAACTGGCCGAGGACGAGCTGGCGCTGTACCGCAAGCGCCTGCAGCGCCTGGACAGCGAGCAGCACATCCTCCAGGAACAGCTGCGCCAGAAGCAGCAGGAACTGGCCGAATTCCGCTCCAAGTCGCAGCAGTACGCCTCCAGCCTGGGGCTGCTGCAGCAGGAACTGAACATGTCCCAGCCGCTGGTGGGCACCGGCGCCATCTCCGAGGTGGAAATCCTGCGCCTGCGCCGCAGCGCGGTGGAAATGCGCGGCGAGCTCAACGGCACCAACCTGGCCATCCCCCGGGCCGAGGCGGCGGTGAAGGAAATCGAGCGGAAGATGGAAGAAAGCAAGCTGTCGTTCCAGTCCGATGCCTTCAAGGAGCTCAACGAAGCCCGCACCGAGCTGCAGAAGATCACCTCCACCGGCAAGGCCATCGACGACCGCGTCACCCGCACCACCGTGGTCTCCCCGGTCAACGGCGTGATCAAGCAGCTGAAGGTCAACACCATCGGCGGCGTGGTGCAGCCCGGCAACGACATGGTGGAAGTGGTGCCCCTGGAGGACAACCTGCTGATCGAGGCGCGCATCCGCCCGCAGGACGTGGCCTTCCTCCACCCGGGGCAGAAGGCGATGGTCAAGTTCAGCGCCTATGACTACACCATCTACGGCGGCCTCAAGGCCAAGCTGGAACTGATCGGTGCCGACACCATCACCGACGACAAGGGCAACAGCTTCTACCTGATCCAGGTGCGCACCGACAAAAGCCACTTGGGCAAGGACGACCACCCGCTGCTGATCATCCCCGGGATGATCGCCACGGTGGACATCATCACCGGCGAGAAGAGCGTGCTCGACTACCTGCTCAAGCCGGTGCTCAAGGCCCGCTCGGAAGCCATGCGCGAGCGTTGATCCGCCTCACTCGCCGCGCCGCAGGGCGCGGCTCACCTCCAGCTGCCGGGAATAGGCCGGCGCTTCCACCGCGTTGAAATCGCGGCTGTAGCGCTGGGCGAAACCGGCGCTGCCCCAGTCCCGGTACTGCTGCACGTGGAACAGCTCGTGGGCCCACAGCGCCACGTCGTGCAAGGCCGCGTCCTCGGTGCGGAAGACGATGATGTCCACCAGGGTCACCGCCTTGATATCGGGGTTCTGCAGCATGGTGCGCGCGGCGTTCATCTCGTCGCTGTCGCCCACCTTGTAGCGCACCGCATCCAGCAGCTCGGCCGGGTACCAGGGCAGCAGGCGCTGGCGTATCTCCGCCGGGATCGGCAAGGTGCCCTGCCGCGCCGCCGACTCCCGCGAACGCAGCAGCCAGCCCTCCAGCGCCGACGCCGCCACCGCGCCGGCCCGCTCCTGGTAAGGCGCCAGCACGCCATTGGGGTCGGGCACGCAGATGCAACCGCCGAGGCACACCTCGGTCTCCCCCTCCGCACAGGCGAACGCCAGGGGCGGGGCAGCGGTTACGAACAGGGCCAGCAACAGGGAAACGGGCAAGGCGCGGGGCATGGAGGGTTCTCGAAAGGCCAAGCGGCGATGGTGGTGGATAGGCGCCATTGAGACAACGGCAAACGGTGTTATTCGTCACCGTAGGCGCAACCCTACACCGCCCAGACGGTAGACCTGATTCGCCTATAACTCCGCGCGATGGGTTTCGCTTCGCTCTACCCATCCTACGAGGCGCCACATAGGGCGTGCCGCCCGCACGGAAAGGTGATGCGCACCCCGGCCTACCCGTTGAGGAATGGAGGCTGGGCAGCGACAAACGCCCCTTCCCAGGAGGCCGAGCGAATCGTCGTGGAAGGGGTTGAGCGACATGGATGTCGCGAGAGCCGCGATGGGCCAGGGATGGCCCTTCGCGGCGTGCCCCTGGAAGGACGATGGAGCGAGGGAAGTCTGGCTTCAGCCAGACCCATATGGAGGGGCAAGCTCTTTTGGTTACTTTTGGAGCGACTGCGACTGCGAAAAGTGACTCGCCCGGGGGGGCGAAACCAGAAGCACCAGCAAAGCTCGGAAATCAGCTGAGCTCAAAATACTCCACCAATACGCCAATTCATCTGCCGGGTTTCACCCGACCTCCATCCCTGCGCCATACCACCCACGCCACCGGCCGTTGACGGCTCATTCGATTCCGGTAGGCTCTGCGCTTTCTTCAAGAGGAGTCCTGCCATGCCCCGCGCAACCGCCCGCCACATCCTGGTTTCCAGCGAAGCCAAGTGCAACGAACTGAAAGCCGCCATCGAAGGGGGCGCCGACTTCGCCCAGGTCGCCAAGGACAACTCCACCTGCCCGTCCAGCCGTGACGGCGGCAACCTCGGTTCCTTCGGCCCCGGCCAGATGGTTCGCGAGTTCGACACGGTGGTCTTCAGCGCCCCGGTCAACGTCGTACAAGGCCCGGTGAAGACCCAGTTCGGCTACCACCTGGTGGAAGTCACCAGCCGCCAGGATTGATTCCCGGCCAGGGCGTCGTCATCGCGGCGCCCTTCCCTTCCCCGTTACACCTCCGCTCCCCCCAACTTCACGGCCACACGGCAGGATTGCCCCCGACCAGGTCGCGAACCTGCGGCAATTTCCCCTAATAGCCTCCTGGCCGGAACCACTGCTAGGCTTGCCCCTCGATGAAAGGAGGCAGGATGAGCGACCCGAACGAGACGACGCCCAGCGTCTTCCCCTACCTGGAGCTGCTGCACCAGCACGCCGGCTCGGACATGTTCTTCAGCGTCGGCGCACCGCCGCACATCAAGATCGAGGGCCACGCGCGTCCCGTGGGCGAGCGTGTACTGCAGGCGGGCGAAGTGCGCCAGCTGGCCGCGCAGCTAATCAGCCCACGCCAGCAGGAAGAGTTCGACCGCGAGCTGGAACTCAACCTGGCCATCAGCCTGCCGGGCAGCGGCCGCTTCCGCCTCAACCTCTACCTGCAGCGCGGCGAGGTCTCGATGGTGGTGCGCCTGATCAAGACCACCATCCCCAGCCTGGAAAGCCTCGGCCTGCCGCCGCTGCTGGAGAAACTCGCCCTGCAGGATCGCGGCCTGATCCTGGTGGTGGGCGCCGCCGGCTCCGGCAAGTCCACCACGTTGGCGGCGATGCTCGACCACCGCAACGCCCAGCGCAGCGGCCATATCGTCTGCATCGAAGATCCCATCGAATTCCTCCACAGCCACCGCCGCTCGATCATCGACCAGCGCGAGGTCGGCCTGGACACCCACAGTTTCTCCGCCGCCCTGCGCAACGTGCTGCGCGAGGCGCCGGACGTGATCATGCTCGGCGAGGTGCGCGACGCCGAAACCATGCAGCACGCCCTGCACTACGCCGAGACCGGCCACCTGTGCGTGGCCACCCTGCACGGCACCAGCGCACGCCACGCGGTGGAACGCATCACCCGCTTCTTCCCCGACGAGGCGCGGCGCCAGGTGCTCGGCGACCTCTCGCAGAACCTCCTGGCCATGGTCGGCCAGCGCCTGGTACCGGGCATCGACCACAAGCGCGTGGCGGCGGTGGAGCTGATGCTGGGCACGCCCCACGTGCGTGACCTGATCCTGCGTGACGAGCTGCATGAGCTGAAGAGCGCCATCGAGAACGCCCTGGAAAGCGGCTCCTGCAGCTTCGACCAGAGCCTGTTCAAGCTGGTGGAGGCCGGGCGCATCAGCCTCTCCGAAGCGCTGAAGTTCGCCGACTCGCGCACCGACCTGTCGCTGAAGATCAAGCTCGAACGCGGCTTCGCCCCCCAGGACAGCGAGCGCAAGGTGCTGCGCGACCATTGATGGCCGCGCTTTACTACACTCAGCTCATCCGTTGACCCGCCCGGTCTCCGCCCCAAGCCCCCACATGGAGACTTTGAAATCGCCATCCGTCGACGCCTTCCAGCCGTGGCCGCCCTGCTGCTCCTGTTCCAATCCGGCTTCGGCGGCGCTGAGCCATCCCTGCCGTCGCTCCGGGTCAGCTTCATCGACGACTCCACGCTGTTCCAGAAGAACGACGGCAGTCGCGAAGAAATCCGGCACCTGTTCGCCAGTGCAGGCCTGGAGGTGGAACTGGTAACCCTGCCGGCCAAGCGCATCCTCTGGCAGATACAGAACGAGCACCGCGCCCATTGCTCGGTTGGCTGGATACGCACTGCGGAACGTGCGCGCTTCGCCCACTTCAGCCTGCCCATCCGCCCGCCCCTGAGCCTGGTCGTGGTCACCAGCCGCACCGCCCTGCCCCGGCTCGGCGGCTTCAAGAGCCTGCGCCAACTGATGGCGGACCCGCAGCTGCGCCTGGGCGTGTCCGAAGGCTTTTCCTATGGCGAGGAACTGGACCGACGGATCGCCGGCATGGGCAAGGCCGTGGTGCCCAGCAACCAGCCGCCCATCGACCAACTGCGCCTGCTGGCCTCCAACCGCTTCGACTACACCCTCACCGACCCCTACGACTTCCGCTGGGCCGCAGGCCAGCCCGGCTACGCCCTGCAGGAACTCGTCCGACTGGAATTCCCCGACATGCCCCCGGGTCGCCCGCGCCACCTGATGTGCAGCCATGCGGTGAGCGCCGACACACTGGAGCGGATCGACCAGGCCATCCAGCGCATCGGCAAAGGCAGAGACCACTGAGCCCCCTTGCCAAGCGCCGCGCTTCCTGCGAAAACGCGGCACCCCAACGGCGAGCGAGCAGCCATGAGCGACGAACTGAAGATCGAGGACATCCATCCGGGCGACGGCAAGGCCGTGGTCAAGGGTGCACTGATCACCACCCACTACAACGGCTGGCTGGAGGACGGCACCCTGTTCGACTCCTCCATCGAAAAAGGCCGCCCCTTCCAATGCGTCATCGGCACCGGCCGGGTGATCAAGGGCTGGGACCAGGGCCTGATGGGCATGCAGGTGGGCGGTAAACGCAAGCTGCAGGTCCCCGCGCACCTGGCCTACGGCGAACGCCAGGTGGGCAGGATCCCGCCGAACTCGAACCTGCTGTTCGAGATCGAGCTGCTGGAAGTGCTGACCCGGGACGATTGACCCCACCCTCACGAGACCACGCCATGCCCCCCGCCCCCTCCCTCGCCGAGGCCGAAGCCCTTTTCGCCCCCTACCTGCAACGCTGGCGGCTGACGCCGGACGGCGAGGCGCTGCTCACCCCCAGCGGCGCGCTGCTACCGGTGCGCCAGGATGGCCAGGCCGCGATGCTCAAGGTCAGCCAGAACGAGGACGAACGCCTCGGCGCCCAGGTGATGCAGGCCTGGAAGGGTGCAGGCTCGGCGAGGGTGCTGGAGATCGACGGCGATGGCCTGCTGCTGGAGCGCGGCGGCGACCCGTTGATCGCCATGGCCCAGGACGGTGACGACGACCTGGCCACCGCCCTGCTCTGCCGCGCCCTGGCCCGCCTCCACGCCTACGACGGCCCCCGGCCCAAAGGGCTGAAGGACCTGCACAGCTGGTTCGCCGACCTGGCACCTGCCGCACGCCGCCACGGCGGCTTCCTCGTCGAAGCCGATGCCCTGGCCCGCCAGCTGCTGGGCGCGCCTCGCGAACAGCGGCTGCTGCACGGCGACCTGCACCACGGCAACCTCCTCGACTTCGGCCCGCGCGGCTGGCTGGCCATCGACCCCAAGGGCCTGGTGGGCGACCGCGCGCTGGACTATGCGGTGATCTTCGCCAACCCCGACCTCTGCGACCCCAGCCGCCCGGTGGGCACCGACCCGGCCCGCTTCCAGCGGCGCCTGGCCATCGTCTGCCGCGAATCCGGCCTGGAACGCCAGCGCCTGCTGCAATGGCTGGTGGCCTGGTGCGGCCTCTCCGCCGCCTGGTTCCTCGACGACGATGACCCGAATGCCGATATCGACCTGGCGGTGGGGGCCATGGCGCTGGAGGCGCTGGCGACGCAGTCGCGTTTCTGTGCCGGAGATGGGCAGCCCTACGGGCTGCTTGGCGACTGAAGTCGCCCCTACAGGGACGGTGCATCCGGCGTGTTCGGTGCATCGAGGGCTGTAGGAGCGAATTCATTCGCGAAAAGTGCACCGCGGCCCAGGCGTCGGTCCAGCGCCATCACCCGCTCCGCCTGGTGGATGAGAAGAGCGTCATCCACCCTACACCCCGGCATGCACCGTGCGCTGTAGCACGGTGCTTCAGGCGAGCCCCTGCGTCGGAGATGAGCAGCCCTGCGGCTGCTTGGCGACTGAAGTCGCCCCTACAGGGACGGTGCATCCGGTGTGTTCGGTGCATCGAGGGCTGTAGGAGCGAATTCATTCGCGAAAGGCGCAGCGCGGCCCGGGCTTCGGTCCAGCGCCATCACCCGCTCCGCCTGGTGGATGAAAAGAGCGTCATCCACGCACCGGCACGCTTCGCCAACCTACGGTTTCGGCCGCTCGTACGAACCCAGGTCGCAGCGGGCTACGCCGTCGCCATCGCCGTCACGGGGGCGCTTGGAGCCGCGCTGGTCGTGGGCGGTGCAGCTGCCGATGCCGGCGTCCACCGCCGGGCTGCGCGGGCGCAGGGCGTGGGTCTGGGTCAGGCCGTTGTTGTCCGCCAGGGGGTAGAGCACCTTGGTGAAGACGTCGGTCTGTTCCACGTACAGGTCGCCGGTGCAGTTGCCGGGCCCGGTTCCCAGCAACAGGCCGATGGCCCTGTATTGCGCCTGGGCGCCCTGGTTGTCGCAGTTCATCGGCGTCTCCAGGCCCTCGTCGAGGTTGCCGGCGATGATGCTGTTGCGCAGGGTCACCGAGCCCGTGTTGATCAACCCGTAGCCACCGCTGTTGTTGGCGATGGTGACGTTGACCAGCAGCGCCTCCGGGCTTGCGCTGATCCAGGGCTGGCCGTTGTTCAGGGTGGCCTGGGCCCGGTAGTACTGGGTGTTGCCGCTGAGGGTCGAGTTGGCGAGGGTCAGCTTGCCGTCGTTGCCGATGGCCGAGCCGAAACTGGACCCGTTGCCGCTGAAGGTGGTCCGCGCCACGTCGGCCGTGCCACGGTTGTAGAGGCCGCCGCCGTAGCCGGCGTCATCGTCGTCGCTGGCGGAGTTGCCCTGCACGCTGCTGTCGCGCAACAGCAACTCGCCGGTGTTGTAGATGCCGCCACCCAGGCCGAAGTGGCCCTCTCCGGCCCCGGCGCGGTTGTTGGCGATGACCGAGCGGTGCACGGCCAGGCGCCCGTCGTTGGCGATGCCGCCGCCATTGCCGGGGCTGAAGGCACCGGTAGAGCTGTTGCGGCTCACCTCCACCTGGCGCAACACCACCTCGCCATGGTTCTCCAGGGCGCCGCCGTAGGTGGAGCTGTGGCCGCCGGTGAGGCGCAGGCGCTCCAGCACCACGCGGGCGCCGTCGAACACTTCCAGCAGGCGGTCGTTGGCCTGGGGGGTGCCGTTGATCACGGTGGCGGCCGGGCCCTGGCCGATGATTTCCAGGGCGTCGTGGATGTCGAGGTCGCCATTGAGGTTGTCGTCTTCGTCGACGACGTCGCCCTCCTCGTCGCGGCCGGCCGGCAGGCTCAGGCGGTAGGTCTGCGCCTGCAGGACGATACGGTCCGGGCCCGGTGCGGCGTTGGCGGCGGAGATGGCGTCGCGCAGCGAGCAGTGGGCATCGCAGACGCCGTCGTAGCTGTCTTCGGTCTGGTTGACGATGAAGTCGGCGGCGTGGGCGGCCTGGCTGCCCAGTACCAGGGCGACGAGGGTGGCAGTGGCGAGGGGGGAGATGAGCGGCTTGTGCATGAGCTGTCCTGCGTGTCGAGGACAGGGCGTCCACGGGACGCACGGCGGCCCTGCCCTGTCGATTCCTTGGGGCGCGGACACGACGCGGCTTCCGCTCCAGCCGCGCAACGCCTCGTTACGCGGCTAGTGATGGACCGGGCGTTTTCGACCTTGGTTCCGGTGGATTTCGCCCACTGGTCGCTCCGGGTCCTTGAGGAAGGGATCGGGCTCCGGGTCGCGGGCGCTGCCACCGTCGGGCAGGGTTTCGGGTGGGCGGCGGGCCGGGCGACGGCCGGCCTCGATGGGCGTGGGGTTCATGGCGCTCTCCTCGGGCTCACGGAGGGTGGAGTCCGCCGCTGCGCCCGGGGTCCAACCGCGCCGCTAGGCGGGCTCCTGGTGCTCGCGGCAGATCAGCGCCTCGTCGCCGGCGGCCAGGGGCTCCTCGGTCAGCCCGCAGAAGGGCAGGCCGTCCACCGTGCGGTGGAAGCGGCAGGTGCGGCACAGGCCGAACGAGGGCACGTCGACGCTGCGCTGCACGTTGCGCAGCAGGTCGCCCAGCAGCGCTTCCAGGTCCCCGGCGGCGGGGCCCATGCGCGCCGTGGCGGCGGCGAGGAAGTCCGGCGGCAGCACCGCCCCCAGCAGCTCGCGGGCCGGTGCGGTCAGCTCCAGGTGCACGCTGCGGCGGTCCTGCTGGTCCGGCCGCTTGACCAGCAGCCCCTTGGCTTCGAGGGCCTTGAGCGACTGGGACACGGTGCCCTTGGTCAGCCCCAGGTAGTCGGTCACCGCCAGGGGCGTGTCGGAATAGCGGTTGCAACGGGCCAGGTAGAGCAAGGCGCTGAACTGGATGGGCTGCAGCTCGGCCAGCAGCGGGTGCTGGCGGAACCAGACGCGGGTGAGGCTGGAGAGGCGTTCCAGCAGGTCGAACAGCACGGCATTTCCCTCCATTGATTTCGTCGATAGATAGTATCGAATAAAAACTATATCGACAAAACCTCATTGGTCGTAGCCTTGCTCTCTAACGGTATCGATCCGATACCAACTACCGGAGAAACGCCATGACCCAAGCTCGCTACTACCACGCTGGTTGCCCCGTCTGCGTCGAAGCCGAACGCACCCTCATCGGCCTGCTCGACCCGAAGGTAAAGGTCGAGATCGTCCACCTCGGCGATGTGCCGGCCCGCGTCGCCGAGGCGGAGGGCGCCGGCGTGAAATCGGTTCCCGCCCTGGTGGTGGACGGCCAGGTGCTGCACCTGAACTTCGGCGCCGCCATCGCCGACCTCAAGTAATCCGCCGGCGGGTCGCGGCCGCCATCGCGACCCGCTTCACCCAGGAGCAAGCCACCATGCAAATCAAGGTATTCGACACCCACGTGCGCACCCGCGACGGGCGCTACCTGCACTTCGACGTGCTCATCGACTCGGCCGAGCAACACCGCGCCGAACGCTTCGCCCGCGACTGGCTCGGCAGCCTCGGCCTGGCCGACGCCGATATCGCCCAGAGCCAGTGCCTGTACTGCCACAGCGAGTCGGCCCCGGAGCCGGTGGCCGCGGCCATGGCGCGGGACGGCTACTTCATCATCCCGCTGCAAGGCTTCGAGGCGGCATCGTGAACACCTACCGACCGCTGCACTGCGATCTCCACGACTACCTGGAGATCGCCTGCCTGCACGGCTACCGGCTGCGGGTGGAGCTGAGCGATGGCGAGCCCTTCGAAGCCCGCGCCCTGACCACTCGCACCGCCGCCAGCAAGGAGGAATTCCTCCGTTTCGACGACCAGCGCGAGGTGCGTCTCGACCGGCTGCTGGCGATCACCCCGCTGGACCCCGGCGCCCGTTTCGGCCGGGTGCTGCTGGCTGGTGCGGCCTGTTCGATTCCCTGATGCAAGGCCGCATCTCCCAGTAGGTCGGGTGCAACCCGACAGCCTCCTCAACGCCCCAGGTTGGCCGCCGCCCAGTCGCGCTGGCGGGCCAGCACCGAGGCGACGGGTTCGCCCACCAGTTCCTCGTAGACCGAGGGGGCGGTGGCGCCTTCGGTGTTGATCAGCAGCACCCGGGCGTTGGCGTCCAGGCCCAGTTCGGCAGCGCGCTCGGGTTCGGCCAGCAGGCGCAGCAGCCCGGCGAGACCAGCAGCGCCGGACTCGCCGGCGATCACCGGGATGTCCCGTGCGCTGCCGGTGGCGAGCACGCCCATGGCGGTGACCGCGTCGGCGTCCTCGACCTTGAGGAAGGCGTCGATGCTGCCCTCCAGGAAGCGCCAGGCCAGCGGCGAGGTGGCGCCGCAGGCGAGCCCGGCCATCACCGAATCCACCGAGCCCGTGGCCCGTGCCGGCGCTCCCGCGAGGGCGCTCTGGTAGAGGCAGTCGGCCTGGCTCGGTTCTACCACCAGCAGGGTCGGCCGGGTGGCGCCGCAGCGCTCCCAGTAGTAGCTGGCGATGCCCGCCGCCAGGCCGCCGACGCCGCCCTGCAGGATGATGTGGGTGTAGGCGTCGACGCCGGCGGTTTCGATCACTTCCTCGGCGATGATGCCGTAGCCCTGCATCACATCGCGGGGGATCTCCTCGTAGCCCTCCCAGGAGGTGTCGGCCACCACCTGCCAGCCATAGGCCAGCGCCAGGGAGGCGGCCTCTTCCACCGAATCGTCGTAGTTGCCGGTGATGCGCCGCACCTGTGCGCCGTAGGCGGCGATGGCGCGCTCGCGCTCCTCGCTGACGTTGGCGTGGAGCACGATCACGCAGTCGCAGCCGATGCTGCGGGCGGCGGCGGCCAGGGCGCGACCATGGTTGCCGTCGGTGGCGCTGACCACGGTGAAGCCGGCCAGACGCGAACGGTGCTCGCCGGCCAGAAGGCTGGCGGCGTCGAAGTCCTGGGCGGGGAAACGCCGCAGGATCAGGCGCACCAGGGCGATGGGTGCGCCCAGGGCCTTGAAGCTGGCGAGCGGCGAGCGCAGGGATTCGTCCTTGATGCACAACCGCGCGATGCCCAGGCGTGCGGCCAGGTCGGGCAGGCTCCACAGCGGCGTGGCGCGGGGGCTCAGTTCGGACCAGTTGGCGAGCCAGGCGCGGTCCTGGCTGGCCTGGTTGATGTTCATCAGCGCGCGCAGGTCGGTGGGGTAGCCGCCATGCACCGCGCGGCGGTTGAGCAGGAGTTCCAGTGGCGCGACCTGCTGCGGGTCCGGCAGCTCGGGGCCGGGGCTCCGGGCCGGGTGACGCTGGGCCTGGCGGGCAGCGCCGAGGCGGTCGATCACCACGTCCAGCAGCACCTGCGCGCCGGCCAGCAATTGCCCGTCCTCGGTGAACTCGCGGGGGTTATGGCTGACACCGCCACGGCTGGGCACGAAGATCATCGCCGCCGGGGCGATGCGCGCGATCATCTGCGCGTCGTGCCCGGCGCCGGAGGTCATGCGCCGGTAGCTGAGCCCCTGGCGCTGCACGGCGGCCTCGATCGCCGAGACCAGCTGCGGGTCGAACACCACCGGTTGGGTGCGGGCCAGGAGCTGGCTGTCGATCTGCACGCCACGGTGCTCGGCGAGGGTGGTGAGGTAGCCCTGCAGGCGCCGCTCCACGCTCTGCAGGCGCTGCTCGTCGGGGTCGCGCAGGTCGACGCTGAAGCTGGCCAGCCGTGGGATGACGTTGATCAGGTTGGGCTCGAAGCGCATGCAGCCGACCGTGGCCAGGGTGGTGCCGGCCTCGTCGGCGATCAGCCGCAGCTGCTGGACGACGGTGGCGGCCACCAGCCCGGCGTCGTAGCGCAGGCGGGTCGGTGTGGTGCCGGCGTGGTTGGCGTGGCCGCGCACCGTGACCTGCTGCCAGGAAATGCCCTGGAGGTTTTCCACCACGCCGATCTCGAGGTCTTCCGCCTCCAGCACCGGGCCCTGCTCGATGTGCAGCTCCAGGTACTCGTGCACGGGGATGGCGCCGGGCTCCATGTCGCCGGCATAGCCGATGCGGCGCAGTTCGTCGCCCAGGCGGCTGCCGTCGCTGCCGGTGATGTCCAGCGCCTGCTCCACGGGCAGGCCGCCGGCGTAGACCAGGGAGCCGAGCATGTCCGGCTGGTAGCGCACGCCTTCCTCGTTGGTGAAGGCGGCCACGGTGATCGGCCGCACCGGCTCGATTCCCGCTTCGCGGAAGGCCCGCGCCACCGCCAGCCCGGCAAGCACGCCGTAGCAGCCGTCGAGGGCACCGGCGTTGGCGACGCTGTCGATGTGCGAGCCGATCATCAATGTCGGCGTCCCCGCCGCACCGCCCGGCAGGGTGCCGAAGATATTGCCGATGCGATCGATGCGCACCTCCAGCTCCAGCTCGCGCATCCAGCCCACCACCCGGTCACGGCCGGCCTTTTCCGTGTCGCTGAGGGCGATGCGGGTACGGCCGCCGCTGTCGTCCGCGCCCACCTCCCCCAGTTCGGCCAGTTGTGCCAGGAGCCGCTCGCCATCGAGGCGGGGCAAGGGGGCTTCGCGGTGTGCTGCCATGTGTGGGTGCTCCGGGTTGGGTGGGAAATACCGAGGTGGTGAAATAATATTTCCCACTCGCCGCCGTTCTTTTGCGTTATCAGCCGCTCAAGTGGAATTTCATTTCACCTGCCGGCGCTTCCTGACTAGGGAATTGCAACATGACCCTCGATGACTATGACCACCGCCTGCTCGCGGAAATCCAGCGCGATGCGACGCTGCCGCAAAGCGAGCTGGGCGAGCGGGTGAACCTCTCCGCCGCGGCGGTGAACCGACGCCTGAAGCGCTACCGCGACGAGGGCATCGTGCGCCGCCAGGTGGCGCTGGTGGAGCCGGAGCAACTGGGCCACCCGCTGACCCTGGTGGTGCAGGTGGAGGTCGAGAGCGAGCGCATCGACCTGCTCGATGCGATGAAGCGCAGCTTCGCCCGCTGCCCCCAGGTGCAGCAGTGCTACTACACCGCCGGCGAGTGGGATTTCGTGCTGATCCTGGCGGTGCGCACCATGGAGCAGTACACCGAGCTGACCCGCAGCCTGTTCTTCGAGAGCAACAACGTACGGCGCTTCAAGACCCTGGTCTCCATGAGCAACGTCAAGGTGGGGCTGGAGATACCCACTGGGTTCGACGCGCCTCAGGGCGCCGCGCGCTCGTAGGCGCCCAGGTCGCAGCCGGCGACGCCGTCGCCATTGCCGTCCTGGGGCCGCGGGAGCTTGCGCTGGTCGCTGGCGGTGCAGGTGCCGACCCCGGCGTCGATGGCCGGGCTGCCCGGGCGCAGCGGGTGCAGGGCCGGCGCCCCGGGTGCGGCGCTCAGCGCCTCGAGCACCTCGGTGAAGGTGCGCGCGTCGTCCAGCGGCAGGTCGGCACTGCAGCCGTGGCCGTCGCTGCCCAGCATCAGCCCGCGCACGTTGAAGTAGCTGCCCTGGTTGAGGCAGTTGCGTACGAACACCTCGCTGTCGTCGTTGATGTAGCGGTTACCGGCCACCAGGCTGTTGCGCACCGCCATCGAGGCGAAGTTCATCAACCCGTAGTTGCCGTTGTTGGCGACAGTGACGTTGCCCAGCAGCGCCTGGGCGCCCTCCCCGCCCTGGCCCTGAGGCCGGCCGTTGACCAGCACGCCGCGGCCGAAATAGGTCTGGTTGGCGCTGAGGGTGCTGTTGACCAGGCGCAGCACCCCGGTATTGAGGATGGCCGCGCCAAGCCCGCCTTCGCCCTGGCTGTTGCGCACCAGGGCGCTGCGGGCGATGTCGGCGTAGCCCTGGTTGTAGAGGCCACCGCCAAAGCCGTTGTCGACGCCGTTGGAGCTGCTGTTGTGCTCCAGGGTTGAGTTGCGCATGCGCAGCTGGCCGGCGTTGTAGAGGCCGCCGCCCCGGACTTCATCGGTGGTTTCGGAGAAGGCCTGGTTGTCGATGAGCCGCGAGGAGCGGATGTCCAGCCAGCCGTAGTTGGCGATGGCGCCGCCCCAGCCATGGTCGGGGCCGGAGTCGATGGCGTAGACGTGGTTGTCGCGCAACTCGACGTGCTCCAGGGTCGTTTCGCCCTGGTTGAGCAGCGCGCCGCCCCGGCTGGCGCTGCGGCCGTTGCGCAGGCTCAGTTGCTCCAGGTGCAGGCGCGCGCCCTCGGTGACGCTGAACAGGCGGCCGTTGCTGCCGCCGTCGATCATGGTGCTGCCGGTGCCGGCGCCGATAAGGGTCAGCTCGCCGCTGACCACCAGCCCCTCGTCGGCAGTGCCCCGGGCCGCATCAATGGCGTCGAGCACGTAGCGCCCTTCCGCCAGCTGGATGCGGTGGCTGCCGGGTTGCGCGGCGGCGTAGGCGATGGCCTCGCGCAGGGAGCAATCGGCGTTGCAGACGCCGTCGTCGCTGTCGCCGGTCTTGCTGACGCGAATGTCTTCGGCCAGGGCCGCCGGGGAAGCGAGGCCAAGGAGCAGGGAGAGGAACGCGGTGCGGGTGGACGGATCGGTCGCCATGGAGGAGTCCTTCTTCAGGGGCTGGAATCGTGCGGAGCCGCCCTTCCCTGGGCCGACCTGGAATGGACCGCGCGACGCTGCGGTTATCCCCCCTGCTGGTGCGACGCGCCGACGACAGGTCGTCACGTGCACGCCACCCGGCTCCTAGACGGTCTTGAACCCACCGTGCGACTTGTTCAGAATCGCCGCCTTTCGAAAACCGAGCAGTACCTACAATGAAAAAAAACCTGAGCCTGATCGCCCTCTGCATCGCTGCCTCTGCCCCCGCCTTCGCCAATGAGCAGGCGCAATCCAAGGGCTTCGTCGAAGACAGCAGCCTGAACGTGCTGCTGCGCAACGCCTACATGAACCGTGACTACAAGCACACCAAGTCCGACCGCATGGAGTGGGGCCAAGGCTTCATCGGTAACTTCAGCTCCGGCTTCACCCAAGGCACCGTAGGCTTCGGCGTCGACGCCTTCGGCCTGTACGCCCTGCGCCTGGACGGTGGCAAAGGCCGCGTCGGCGCTGCCGGCATCGACTTCTTCAAGCCCGGTGACAGCGGCCACGCCCAGGACGACATCGCCCGTGCCGGCGCCGCCATCAAGGCCCGCATCTCCAACACCGTGATCAAGGTCGGCGACCAGATGCCCGCCCTGCCGGTACTGAGCTACGACGACTCCCGCCTGCTGCCGGAAAGCTACACCGGCACCCTGATCACCTCGAAGGAGATCGAAGGCCTGGAACTGAACGTCGGCCGCTTCAACGCCGAAGCCCAGAAGAGCGCCGAGGCCCGCGACAGCGGCGGCCTGAAGCGCATCGACGTGTACGGCGGCAGCTACAAGTTCAACGACCAGTTCAGCACCTCGCTCTACGCCTCCGACGTGAAGGACGTGCTGAAGAAGCAGTACCTGAACCTGAACTACATCATCCCGGTGGCCGACGACCAGTCCGTGACCCTGGACTTCAACGGCTACAAGACCCGCCTGGACAAGGAGTTCGCCGCCAGCGACGCGCGCGACAACCGCATCTGGAGCCTGGCAGCCACCTACGCCCTGGGCGGCCACTCCTTCACCCTGGCGCACCAGCGCAGCAGCGGTGACATCGGCTACCTGTACGGCGGCTACCAGAGCGGCGACTACATCGGCGACGGCGGCACCACCATCTGGCTGGCCAACTCCTACTGGTCCGACTTCAACGGCAAGGACGAGAACTCCTGGCAGGTTGCCTACGGCCTGGACTTCGCCGAATACGGCGTACCCGGCCTGAGCTACCGCGTGGCCTACGTGCGCGGCGACAACATCGACGCCGGCCAGGGCGGCCGCGGCCAAGAGCGCGAAATCTTCAACCAGGTGCAGTACGTGGTCCAGGAAGGCCCGGCCAAGGACCTGAAGATGAAGCTGCGCGGCTCCATGCTGCGTGCCTCCAACAACATCAGCACCTACGTCGACGACGGCAACGAAGTCCGCGTATTCGTCGAGTACCCGGTCAACATCTTCTGATCGAGCCCTCGTGAACAAGAAGCCCCGGCGTGAAAGCGCCGGGGCTTTTTTGTGGAGGTGGGAGCGCCAGGCAAGTGTGCTACCTGCACCACCCTCTTCCAGTGGGAGCGAATTCATTGGCGATCAGCTCTTCGCGGTTGAAACCGCTCCCACCGGGCCGGCGGAGCTTCGCTTTCGTAGGTCGGGTGCAACCCGGCATGGGTGCAGGGGGATGCTCCGGCAATAGGCTGATGCTCCGATAAGCGGTGGGCTGAAGCCCACCCTACGCACCACCCTACGCGCCACCCTACGCCCCCCCTACGCTCCACCCGATGCATGTCCCTTGAAAGCATCGCGGATGAATCCGCTCACACAAAAGCGCGGAGGTCGGCGCAGCGGGGCTTGCGGCTCCCCGCTTCAACCTCGACCGACGCACAAAAAAGCGGCCGATCGGCGGCGCAACCGACTAATGGCCTGGCGCCATCAGCGAAAGATGGGCAACATGCGCGCCCGGCGGCCTGGCCGCCCTGGATGAAGTCGTACCCATAAAGGAATGGATGTGAAGATGTTCAAGCGCACGGCCGCCATCGTCGCGGTGGCCCTGGTCGCGGGGGGTTGCTCCACCCGTACCTATTTCAAGCTCCCGGAAGACACCAAGGTTTCCGTCTACGAGCGTCCCCAGCAGTTCAGCCAGGGCATGGTCACCACCCGCCCGTTCTTCTGGAGCTCCGCCGGCGGCATCCCCTACAAGCTGACCGACAGCCACGGCACGCTGGTTCAGCAGGGCAAGCTGCGCGCGCGCTTCCGCGTGGCGTCGATCTTCTGGCCGCCCTTCGCCATCATTTACTGGCCCATGGGCTTCGGTCAGCGTTGCTACGACCTGACCTCCACCCAGCCGCAGCAGTGCACCAAGGGTGACCTGCTGCAGCTGCGCCGCGACCAGCGCCTGGCGGACTGACGCCCCGCGCTACGCAAAAGGGAGCCCCAGGGCTCCCTTTTTATTGCACGCCGATCATTCGATGGACGCGCGATAGAGCGCCGCCTCCTCGTCCAGCCAGGTGCCGAAATCCTCGTGCTTCTGGCCCACGCCTTCGCCCGGTTGCCACACCAGCCAATAAGGAAAGGCGTAGGGCACGCTGATGCCGGTGAGCTGCACCAGTTCGCCACGGGCCAGCGCGCCCTGCACCAGGCTGCGCCGTTCGAGGGCGATGCCCTGGCACAGGCGCAGGGCTTCCAGCACCAGGTTGGAATCGTTTATCCACAGGCCCAGGTCGGCTGGCGGCTCCTCCACCCCGGCGGCCTGGCACCAGCGCAGCCAGGGTTCGGCGGTGCGGATCAGCGGCAAGTGCAGGGCTTGCTGGGGCGTCTGTGGCAGGTCGCCGCCGTTGAAGCGCGGCGAGGCCACCAGCAGCAGTTCGTCATCGAAGAGCCGGCGTCGCTCCAGCCCCTCCCAGTTGCCCTGGCCCATGCGGATAGCCAGGTCGATGCCCGACTGGCGCAGGTCCTGCAACCCGAGGCTGGCCTGCAGGTGGATGCGGTAGAGCGGGTGGCGCGCCTGGAAACGCGGCAGGCGCGGCAGCAGCCACTGGGCGCCGAATGATGGCATCACCGCGATGGTCAGCGCCTCGCGCTCGGGGCGATCACGCACCAGGCGGGTGGCTTCGCCGATGTCCTCCAGCGCCCGGCGGATCTGCAGGGCATAGAGGCGGCCGTCCTCGTTGAGGCGCAGCCCGCGCCCTTCGCGAACGAAGAGCACCAGGCCCAGCAACTGCTCCAGCTGCTTGATCTGCTGGCTGATGGCCGAGTGGGTGACGTGCAGTTCGGCGGCGGCCCGGGTGATGCTGCCCAGGCGCGCCACCGCCTCGAAGCTGCGCAACGAGGCCAGGGGAGGCAGGTTTTTCATGTAAGCGAAACTAACAGGAAACAGCAGAAACTATCGATATTCGCGGCGCCTGCGAGCGGCTATTTTTCAGCTCCTGGCCCGTCCCAACGGCCACTGGACTCCCCGCCACCCGCCAAGGAACCTGTTAATGAAACTGATCGGCATGCTGGATTCACCCTATGTCCGCCGGGTCGCCATCAGCCTGCACCTGTTGGACATCCCCTTCGAGCACGAGGCGGTTTCGGTGTTTCGCCACCTCGATGCCTTCAAGGCGATCAACCCGGTGGTGAAGGCGCCCACCCTGGTGCTCGACGACGGCACCGTGCTGATGGACTCGGGCCTGATCCTCGACTACCTGGAAACCCTCGCCGGCCGCAGCCTGCTGCCCGCCGCAGCGGCGCCGCGCGCCCAGGCCCTGCGCGTGGTAGGCCTGGCCCTGGCGCTGTGCGAGAAGGCGGTGCAGATCGTCTACGAGAAGGAACTGCGCCCCCAGGAGAAGCAGCACGCGCCCTGGCTGGAGCGGGTGCGCTACCAGCTGCACGCGGCCTGCCGCGAACTGGAGGCAGAGCTGGCCCGGCGCCCCCTGGCGGAAGGCCGCGAGATGGGCCAGGACGGCATCAGCCTGGCGGTGGCCTGGGGCTTCGCGCGCCTGGTAATCGCCGAGGAACTGGAGCCCGCGGGCTACCCATTGCTGGCGAACTTCGCCGAACGCGCCGAGCGCCTGCCGGCCTTCGTCGCTACTCCCATGACTTAACAAAGCTTCACAGTTCCCCGACAAAGCAGGCAATATTCCCCCGCCGTGGCGGCCTAGGATTGGCAGCTCCGGCGGCCTGCCGTTCGTGCAGGCGACCACCATTCCGACAGGGACAGTCGCCATGACCCTCACCCGCGCTTTCGACCTGCTGCTGGCCATCGCCGGCCTGGCAGCGCTTACCGGCACCTTGGCCGCCGCCGATTGGCAGGCCCTGGCCCGCCTCGACAAGGGCCACGCCCAGGACCTGTATCTGCCCACCACCACGACGCAAAGCCCCGCCCCCGTGCTGCCGTTGAGCCTGGAGTTGCCCCAACCCGGCCCGCTGGCACGGACACTGCTTGGCAGTCCCGCGCGCTATGTCTTCTGAGCCCCGGCCCGGAGGCCCCATGGCGCGAAAACCGGAACATGGCCTGGCGGACCTCGGTCAACTGCTGGGAGAGATCAGGAACTGGCCGCGCATCAGCGAGCCGCGCCCCGGCAGCTTCTACCTGGGGCAGCAGCCGTTCTGCCATTTCCGCATTCGTAACGGCCGGCACTGGGCGGACATCCGCTCGCGGCGTGCCTGGCTACCCCGCTTCGACCTGCCCCGGGACGACGCACAAAGCCGCCTGGCGCTGCGCATCGTGCTGCACCAGGTGTATCGCATCGGCGGGCAAGCCGCCGGCTCAAGGAGAGAAGGATGAAGATGTTACGCAGCGCCCTGTTGGCCTTCGGCCTGCTGGCCTGCACCCTGGCCCAGGCCTCGGAAGCGCAGAAGATCGAGCAGGCCAAGGCCGCCGCGCGCGCCTGGCTGGTGATCGCCGACCGGGAGGATTACCTGAGCAGCTGGCAGCAGGCGGCGAGCCTGTTCCGTCACTCGGTGACGCGTTACGACTGGATCAACCTGGCGGTGGACCTGCGCTCGCCGCTGGGCCCGGTGCGCGCCCGCATCCTGCAGTCGGCCAAGTACGCGACCCAGTTGCCGGGCCTGCCGGACGGCGAGTACGTGATCCTGGAATACCGCAGCAATTTCGAGCACCACAGTGATGCGGTGGAGACGGTGACGCCGATGCGTGACACCGACGGCACCTGGCGGGTGGCCGGCTACTACGTCGACTGAAGGTCGCGCAGGCCGGCCAGCGGGCCTTACAGCAGGAACTTGGCAGCCACGGCGGCAGCGCCGAGCACGGCCAGGACGATGCCGCCGATCAGCACCAGGCGCCCGGTGCGCTCGTCATCACTGGCCGTCGCGGCCGGGGCCTCGGCGGCGGGTGCAGCGGCGTGCAGCGGGTTGGCCACCGCCGGCTGGCTGGCCGGGCGCGGTGTGGCAACGGGCTTGGGCAGGTCGATCACACGGACGAACTGGGTGGCGTCTTCGTCGGCAGCCTGGCGCACCTCCACCTTGGGCCCGATCACCAGCAGGGTGACCGAGGCCATGCGCACCTGGTCGCCCGGCGCCAGCACGGCGGTGCCGACCTTCTGCTGGTTGACGAACACGCCGTTGGCCGAGGCCAGGTCCTTGATCTCCAGCACGTCGTCCTTGAGGAAGAACTCGGCATGGCGGCGGGACAGCTCCAGGTCGCTGAAGCACAGCTCGCACTTCACCGAACGGCCAAAGGTCATGGAACCGGTGACGTGATACTTCTGCCCTTCGTGCTCGCCCTTGATCACCTGCAGGAACCAGCGCGCGGTGGGTGCGGCCTTGGGCTTGACCTTGGCCGGGTCTACCAGCAGCAGTTCCAGGGTGCCGATGCGCACGCGGTCGTCGGAGCGCAGCTGGTAGCGCGCGCCGATGCGCTCGCCGTTGACGAAGGTGCCGCTGCGGGTGCCGCAGTCGGTGAGGTAGTAGAGGCCGTGGTCCTGGCGGATTTCCGCGTGGAAGGGGCTGACCTCGACCTCGTTCAGTACCAGGTTGTTGCGCGCGTCCTGGCCGATGGTGAAGCGTTCGTCCACCAGCCAGACCGGCTCCTGGCGATTGTCTGCGAAGTGAATCCTGAGCATGTCCGAAATCCTTGATCCTGGTTGCGCCAAGCCGATCGCCCAGCTGACCTGTTAACGCGCATCAGTCGAAGATGCGATTCCATAAACGCTTGACCGGGTTGGCGGTCTGTTGCTGCTGCCGCGCCTGGCTGGCGTTGCGTACCACCTGGGCCTTGCGCACGCGCTTGTCGTGGTCGGCCTGCAGCTGCAACAGCTGCGGGTCTTCCGGCGCCACCGCAAGGCCGCCCTTGATGTATTCCTGGGCCAGGGTGAATTCACGGTGGCCGTAGGCGTCCTCGGCCAGCAGGGCGAAGCGCCGCGCCACCTGCTCGAGGCCCGCGAAGGCGCGCGAGTTCTCGGGCTGCAGGGCCAGCGCCTGCTGGTAGTAGGCCACCGCGCTGTCGCCCTCGGGCTGTAGCAGACGGTCTTCGGCCAGGCGCTGGTCACCCAGGGCCACCAGGCCGTCGACCCGCGCTTGCAGCACACGGGCCAGGCCGGCGGTGGCGGCGGCGTTACCGGCATCCAGGGCCAGCACCTGGTTGAAGTAGTGCTCGGCGCTGTCACCGGCCGGCTCCACCAGGCTGCCGGCGCCCAGGCGCAGTTCGCCCTGGGCCAGCAGGTCGTCGATCTTCTTCTGTTGCAGCAGGTGGTAGCCGAAGCCGCTGCCGACCGCGAGCAGGATCACCCCCAGCAGCGCCCAGCCCCACACCGGCAGGCCACGGCGCGGCGCGGGTTGCGCGGCAGCCTGCGGCGTGGTCGCTGCGGCCTTGCGCGGGCGCGTGGCACGCTCACGGGTATCGGGCTTGTGCGTCGGGGTCAGGCGCGTGTGGTCCATCTCGCCCTCGTTGAGCTCGGCCAGGCTGGCCAGCAGCACGCGGCAGTCGACGAAGCGCTCTTCGGGGTCCTTGGCCAGCATGCGGTCGAGGAGGAACTGATAAGGCTCCAGGGCACCGACCAGGCGCGGCAGTTCGAGCTGCACGTGGTTCATCACCGTCTGGGTGTAGCTGGAGCCACGATAGGGGTTGGCGCCGGTGAGCATCTCCAGAAGGATCACGCCCAGGCTGTAGATGTCGCTGCGCGCATCCAGCGGCTGGCACTGGGCCTGCTCGGGGCTGCTGTAGGCGGGGCTGCCGACGGCGACGTTGTATTGGGTCAGCTCGCTGTCGAGCTCCAGCTCCTTGGCGATGCCGAAGTCGCTGAGCACCGCGGTGCCGTCCTCGCGGAAGAGGATGTTGGCCGGCTTGATGTCGCGGTGGACCATGCCCTTGTCGTGCACCACCACCAGCGCGGCGGCGATCTGCCGGACGATGTCCAGCGCCCGCTGCGGCTCGAAGCGCTCGCCACGGTACTGGGCCAGGTCGCCACCAGCGACGAATTCCATGGCGATGTAGTAGCGCCCGTCGGCGAGCTGGCCGATGTCGTGGATGGTGATGATGGAGGGGTGATGCAGGGAAGCGACCAGGTGCGCTTCCTTGACGAAGCGCTTGCTGAAGGATTCGTCGTCGAGGCGCTGCAGCACCTTGACCGCCACCTGGCGATGCAGCGACTCCTGGGTCGCGAGGTAGACCTCGGCCATGCCGCCCTTGCCCAACCGGCCGTGCACGCTGTAGCCGGGTATTTCTAGCAAGCTGTCATTCATAGGGAGTCGATGCGCGTCGGATTCATCGTTGTTTTCGGGGGTTGAACAAGCGGCTGAGGAAGGAGCGCGGCGGGGGTTCCGGCGGCGCTTCCTGCTCCTGCGCGGGCAGGCCCAGCACGATGCAGGTGATATTGTCCCTGCCGCCATGGCTATTGGCTAGCACGATCAGCTGATCGACCATGCCGTCCAGCGTCCGGGCCTTGTTGCACTGGGCGTGGATCTCCCCGTCCTCCAGCTCGCCGCTGAGGCCGTCGCTGCACAGCAGCAGCAATTCGCCGGGCTGCAGGCTGCCGTTGAGCAGGCCCACTTCCAGCTCTTGGTCGTCACGCCCCAGGCATTGGGTGATGACGTTGCGGCGGGCGTCGACACGGGCCTCCGCCGGCGTCATCTGGCCGGCATCCACCAGGGCCTGGACCCAGCTGTGGTCGCGGCTGATCTGGTGGATGCCGGCGGCATCGATGCGGTAGGCGCGGCTGTCACCGACCCAGGCCAGCTCGAAGTCGCTGCCCTGGAAGCGCACGGCCACCAGGGTGGTGCCCATGCCCCGGCGTTCGTCGTCGAGGCCGGCGGCGGCCTCCAGCACGGCACGGTTGGCGCCGTGCACGGCCACTTCCAGGGGCAGGCCGGCGGCCAGTTCGCGCTCCAGGGTTTCCAGGGCGATGGCGCTGGCCACCTCGCCGCAGCTGTGGCCGCCCATGCCGTCGGCGACCGCCCAGAGGCCGAGCGCCGGCCTGCACAGCAGTGCATCTTCGTTGTGATCGCGAACCCGACCTGCGACCGATTGCGCCGCATAGCCCAGGGGTTCCTGGCCAGGCGTCATTCCCATGCTGTTCCGTCCGTACTGCCGCCGCGTGAAGTCATCCGGCGCGGTTCCGAGAGGCTCGCCCCCGGCCCGCCACCGCAACCCGGCATGATGCGACCCCGGGCGGGCGCTGTCGCGGCTTTCCATGCCCAAGTGTTAAACAGTCGAGGCTTTGTCGCGGCCTGCAGAGCGCCACTTCCCGACTATGCTTTCTGGGTGTAGCAGCAAATGGCCGGCTCGGGCAGCCGAAGGAGGTGCGGGTGATCAAGAGCGTTCCATTGCACGGATGCGTCACCCCGACCACCTGACGGAGAAGCGACATGAGCAAAGGCATGAATGCGAAGAAGGAAAGCAAGAAGAAGCCGCTGAAGAGCGCCCATGAGAAGCGCATGGCCAAACGCGACAAGAAGCATGGTGACGGCCTCCTGGGCAGCCATGCGGCGTTGCCTTAGGCAGCCAGCGGACAGGGGGACGGCGGGCTGAACCAACAGGGCCGCCATCCAGTGGATCAACTTCTATCAGCGCTCGGTACCGGAACTCCGGTGCCGGGCGCTTTCGCATGGCGGCGAACCCAGCGCGGCGGCGGGGGTCGAAGCACCTATTCTCCGGGGTCCGAGGACGATCGATGGTCTACCAACGTGTCAACGCATGGATGCTCGCGCTGGGCCTGCCGCTGCTGGCCGGCTGCGCTTCCCAGTCCTGTGATGAGCCGATGTCCGGCGAGCAGTGCCGCGAAGAGCGCCTGCTGTACCAGAACGACATGCTGCAGGCGAAGATCCTGGTCGCCTCCGGCGAGCCGGACAGCTTCGAGCTGGCCTCGGCCCTGCTCAGCCGTGCAGAGGCCGAAGACCGGCGCGGCGAGGTGCCCTTCTACCAGGCGGTGCTGAAGATCCACGAAGGCCCGCAGGTGGACGAGGTGCTGGGCCTGCTGGAACAGGCGGCGGCGAAGCACCACCCCCATGCCACGGCGCTGCTTTACAAGATCTACGCCGAGCCCTTCCTGATCACCGAGGCCGACCCGCTGAAGGCCGAGCTGTACCGTGCCGACTACGCCAACCTGGATGTCGCCAAGAGCGGCTACCCCTCCTTCGAGAAAGCCCTGGCGGTGGTCAATGCCCTGGTTGCCCCGCCGCCGCCCGCAGCGTCGCCGGAAGAATGAGCCCCGGCCGGACGGCAGCCTGCGGCAATACGCCGTCCTCCCGCCTGGCCTTTCCTGCTGCACAATCCCTCGCCGAGCCCGGCGCCAGACCGGGCCATCGCTTCGCCTGCGCGTGTAGACCAGACCCGGGTCCAAGGACCCTCCAGCGAGGTTTACCCATGAGCATCACCTCCAGCGGCATCTGCGCCGCCGCCGATCAGCTGGCCGGCTTCGTCGGCTTCAACACCAAGACCGGGCACCACATCGTGCGTTTCAGCGAAGACTCCTTCGGCATGGACGTGGACAACGACAGCATCATGCCGGCCTGCGAATTCGTCTGGCAGCCCCACGGCGACCGCACCATGACCCTCAAGCGCGAGCTGATCCAGCTGCTGCTGGAGCAGAACATCGACGACCGCCTCAATGTCACCGAGCCGCTGCGCGTGTACATGCGCCGCAAGGACCTGCCGGAAATCACCGCCGAGCGCTGCCTCAAGCCCACCACTCTGGAGGCCTGAAGCCCCCGTCCCGGCTCAGGCGCAGCGCTTTTCCGCCCGTCGCTGTTCCAGCCAGGCACAGAGCCGCGCGGCGATGCGTTCGCTGGCGTGGCCATCGCCATAGGGGGTGAAGGGCCGGCTCATGCGCTCGTGCAGCTCGGCATCCTCCAGCAGCAACGCCGTCTGGTCGACGATGCGGTGCACATCGGTGCCCACCAGCAGCGCGGTGCCGCCCTCCCCCCAGATCCCGGCCTAGACCTTGATCACCACCGCCGGCCGGGGCACGCCCTCGGCGTCCAGCTCGTAGCAATAGGCCTCCTTGAGCTCAGCCTTGCCGCTGTCGGTGTAGACCAGCAGGCGCTTGCCGTCGGTGCGGGTCTTGACCAGGCCATAGGCGCTGCGGCTGAAGGCATAGAAGTCGCCGCGCTTCTCCGCCTTTTCCTTGTCGCTGAGGTGCGCCCAGCCCTCCAGGCGGAAGAAGGCCACCAGCTCGGTGACGAACACCAGCGGCTCGTCCACCCGCGAGTAGCGCCCCAGGGCGCCCATCAGGGTGGCGCGGGGGTGGATGTATTCGTTCATCGGGTCGTCGCCGCTGGAGACGATGTTGACGATGGGCTCGACGCGCTTGAAGAAGCCGCCGGAGAAATCCGCCGAGCCGTGGTGGGGCACCTTGAATAGTTCGGCGCGCAGGCTGATCTCGCCCTTGTCGTGCTGCCGCGCCAGGGTACGCCCGGCCTCGTCATTGAGGTCGCCGCAGAACAGGTAGCTGAAGCCGCCGTAGCGCAGGCGGAAGACGATGGAGTGGCCGTTGATGGTGTGGGACGCGGAATAGCCGGCGAAGCCCTCGGCGCCGATGTCCAGCGACTCGTGGCCGATACGCGGGCCGGAGGGCGGGCTGCCGAGAAAGGGCAGGCCACTGGCGCCGCCGGCCTCGCTGAGCAGGGGGCCGAGCACCTGCACGTCCAGCCCCTCGTCACGGAGGAAGTCGAAGGCATCGTGCTGCCCCTGGGACAACCGGCGGAACTCGATGGGAGCACGCCCCAGCCGCTCGGCCCGCGCCTGCCAGGCCTCCAGCGCCTTGCGCCAGGCGCGGAAGTCGGTGTTCATCTCCTCCGCCGGCACCTGCAATGGGCTGTCCAGCAGCGGGGTGAGCAGCTTGAGGCCGTCGGCGTCCAGGGTCGGGCCGAGTAGTTCGGTTTCCTTGCGCCCGCTCTTCGAACGCTTCACCAGGCCGTTGTGGTAGATGCGCCGGGGCTCGATGAACAGCCGCTTGCGCGGCTCGGCGTTGGTTTCGGAACGCTGGATCTGGGTCAGGCCGGAGAAGTGATCGGCATCGCCGTGGGTCACCAGGATGCAATCGATCGGCCGCGGCGCATCATCGGAGGTGCCGCGATAACGCGCCGCCAGGTAACGGGCGAACATCTGGTTGTCGCCGCCATCCACCAGCATCACCTTGCCGCCGGGGCTCTCGACCACCGCGCCATCACCCTGCTGCACGTCGACGAAGTTGACCTTGAGTACGCGGTTTTCCGCGCGCGGCAGCACCAGGTCGGCCGGCTTGAGGCGACCACCGTTCGCCCGTCGCGCGGATTTCGGCGGCACCAGCCAGGCCTCCGTGGCCACCGGCAGGATGCTGCCGTCGGAACGCTCCTGGTAGGTGTGGGTGGCGATGCGCAGGTGGGTGTCGGTGACCTCCAGCACATCGACGAAGTCACCCCAGGCCAGGGTGTAGAGCAGCTTGCCGCCCTTGGGGGCGTCGTAGACGTTGGCCAGGTCGACGGCAAGCACGGCAGCGGTGGTGGTCATGCTCAGGCTCCTTTTGCGCATGGTCGGGCGCGCAGGAGCATAGAAGAGGTCACGCCGGGTTGCCGGGCGCAGCGGCGCTTCCCGACCAAGGTCGGGCGGCGCGGTCAGTCGTCGGCGGCGGGATCGAGCCCGGGGAACAGCACCTCGGTGAAACCGAACTTGGCGAAGTCGGTGATGCGCGACGGATAGAGGCGGCCGATCAGGTGGTCGCATTCGTGCTGCACCACCCGCGCATGGAAGCCTTCGACGCGGCGGTCGATGACATTGCCCTGCGGGTCGACGCCCTGGTAGCGGATGGCCCGGTAGCGGTTCACCGCGCCGCGCAGGCCGGGAACCGACAGGCAGCCCTCCCAACCCTCCTCCAGTTCCTCGCCCAGGGGCGTGATCACCGGGTTGATGAGGATGGTCGGCGGCACCGCCGGCGCATCGGGGTAGCGCTCGCTGCGCTCGAATCCGAAGATCACCAGCTGCAGGTCGACACCGATCTGCGGCGCGGCCAGGCCCACCCCGCCGACGTGGTGCATGGTCTCGAACATGTCGTCGATCAGGCGTTGCAGTTCATCGCTGCCGAAGAGTTCGGCGGGGACCGGAGGCGCCACGCGCAACAGGCGCGGGTCCCCCATCTTGAGGATTTCTCGGATCATCGGTGAGCGCTCGACGAGGTCAGGGCAAAAGTGGATGAAGCCTGTAACCACGCGGCGTTGCAAGGCATCCGCGAAGCGCGGCGGGAAAGCGGAGCGACAGACGGAAGGAGCCTTTTTCGCCGATGCGAATAAAACGATAGGCAATCCCCGCGCGGACGGGTATGGTGTTGCGCACTGTGCTGCATGTGTCACCGTAAATCGATCCACGGTTTCAAGCCTTCGATTTATCCACTCTTTGCGCTCAGTCCGGCCTGGAAAGTTCCAACGCCGTGTCAACTTTGTTCAAGGAGTTTCAAAATGGCTGATCGTCAAACTGGCACCGTCAAGTGGTTCAACGATGAAAAAGGCTTCGGCTTCATCACCACCGATAACGGCCCGGACCTGTTCGTTCACTACCGCTCCATCCAGAGCGCCGGCTTCAAAAGCCTGAAGGAAGGCCAAAAGGTTTCCTTCATCGCTGTGCAGGGCCAGAAAGGCATGCAAGCCGACGAAGTACAAGTGATCTAATCACTGCCGTACAAAGAAACCGGCCTTCGGGCCGGTTTTTTTTTCAGGGTATTTATTCCACCGCCGAGCCCTGCGGCACTGTCCTGATAAGGAGCCCCCAATGCGCATCAAGAACTCCCACAGCAGCAAGCCCAAGCCTCCGCCCGCCGTCGAAACCAGCGAATCGATCGCCGAGCAGGTTTCCGCCTTCCTGAAGTCCGGTGGCGAAATCCAGAAGATCGCCAAGGGTGTCAGTGGCCAGGCCGCTCCCAGCCGCCACATCCGCATCGGCAAGTAACGCCCTCCGCGCCCCCTGGCGAGTGAGATGACTCATTCGCCGGGCGCAGCTCCACCCCCGCAGTTCCTCCCTCGCCTCTCTCGCCTTTCCTGCCTGCCGCGACCCGCCTGGGTCAGATATCGGCGGCGCTGCTGCGTGCCTCTGCCACAAGCCAATCGATCAGCCGCCGCAGCCGCTCACCGGGCGTGGCCTTGCGGCTCCAGGCCAGGCGGTATTCCCAGGGCGTGGTGATGCGGCACGCCTTGCCGAAGGGCAGCACCAGGCGTCCCTGGGCGATGTCATCCCCCGCCAGGGCCGTGGAGCCCAGGGCGAACCCCTGGCCGGCGACCGCCCCCTGGATCGCATGGCCGATCAGGCCGAAACGCATGCCCGCCGACGCGTCCACGCCGGGGCCGACATGCTGGTCGAACCAATCCCCCCAGCTGGGGATGCTCAGCTTCGACGCGCTCTTCCAGGTGGCGTGGATGAGCCGCGCCCCCACCAGGTCGGCAGGTTCGCGCAGCGGGTGCTGTTGCAGATAGGTCGGGCTGCACACCGGGAAGAACGCCTCGCGAAACAGCAGCTCGCTCGACGGCAAGCGAGTGCCGGCGGTTACGAAGCGGATGGCCAGGCTGGCCTCGCCCCGCTCCAGGTCGATGAGTTCCTCGGTGGACTCCAGGCTGAGGGTCACGTCCGGGTGCACGGTGGAAAACTGGTTCAGGCGCTTCATCAGCCAATGGGTGGCGATGGAGGGCGCGCAGGTGATGTGCACCGGTCCCTCGCGCTGCCCACGCAACGCATCGGCGCCGTGCGCCAGCAGTGCAAAGGCTTCAGACACGGTGGCCGCCAGGCGCCGGCCATTGTCGTTGAGGGTCACCGTGTTGCGGGTGCGGTCGAACAGGCTGACGCCGAGCTCTTCCTCGAGCAGGCGGATCTGCCGGCTGACGGCGCCGGGGGTGACCGAAAGCTCGCTGGCCGCCTCGGTGAAATTACGGCAACGGGCAGCGACCTCGAAGGCGCGCAAGGCGATGAGCGATGGCGTACGCATGGATTCTGCTTTGAGTTGAAGTCAAAGCATGATGACAAAACATCGTTTGAATGCAAGGCGGCGTGAAGCGATTCTGCCCGCCTTGGCCGCCTGCTTCGCGGCCCCTGCCTTGCGAGACCATCGATGAAAGCCCGCCGCCTGCCCCTGGATCTGTTCGCCTGCAGCCTGATGCTGGTGCTGTGCCTGATCTGGGGCTTCCAGCAGGTGTCGATCAAGCTGGTGGACGACGACGTCTCCTCGATCATGCAACTGGCCATCCGCTCCGGCGTCGCCGCCCTGGTGCTCGGCCTCATCACCCTGTGGCGCGAAGGCCGTGGCGCCTTCAGTGACGGCACCCTGCTGCCGGGCCTGGGCGTGGGCCTGCTGTTCGCCCTGGAATTCCTCTTCATCTCCGAAGGCCTGGTGCGCAGCACCGCCTCGCACATCGGCGTGTTCCTCTACACCGCCCCGATCTTCGCCGCCCTCGGCCTGCACCTGATCCTGCCGGAGGAACGTCTCTCGCCGGTGCAATGGCTCGGCGTAATGGTGGCCTTCGGCGGCATCGCCCTGGCCTTTCTCGGCAACCCCGGAAACGACAGCGGCGCCACCCTGCTGGGCGATGCCATGGGCGTGATCGCCGCCATTGCCTGGGGGGCCACCACCGTGCTGATCCGTGGCTCCTCGCTGTCCGAGGCGGCACCGGTGAAAACCCTCTTCTATCAGCTCGCCGGCGCCGTGGTGCTGCTGCTCAGCGTGGCCTTCGCCACCGGCAAGACGCAGCTGCACCTGAGCGACAGGGCCCTGCTCAGCCTCGGTTTCCAGGTGCTGGTGGTAGCGCTGTTCAGTTACGTCGCCTGGTTCTGGCTGCTGCGTCGCTACCTGGCCTCGCGCCTGTCGATGCTGTCGTTCATGACCCCGCTCTTCGGCGTCGGCTTCGGCGTGCTGGTGCTCAACGAGCCGCTGACCTCCAGCTTCGTCTTCGGCGCTGCGCTGGTGCTGGCCGGGCTGCTGCTGGTCAGCGGCGCCGAGCTGCTGCGCGAGCGCCTGGCCCGGCGCCGGGCGGCGAACGCCGGCGCCTGAGCCCTTGCGGCGAGTTGCCACCTCTTTCGTGCGCATCGGCCGGCTGCTAGCCTGTCGGCCGTTTCGAACGAAGTGAGGGAAGCACTTTGAGATCCGCCCTGTTCGGCCTCTGCCTGCTGCCGGTCCTGGCACAGGCCCAGGTCTTCAAATGCGTCGGCAACGACGGCACCACCAGCTACTCCGCCGTTCCCTGCCCGGCCAGCGAAGGCCAGTCCACCCGCATCATCGAACCCGCTGCGCCCTCCGGCGTGGCGCCGCCCCCGGTCAACCTGCCCCAGGTCGATATCCAGGGCAGCGCCGAACAACCGCGCCCGCGCAACGAAGAGCGCGACGAAGGCAGCCACTCCTCGGGCCGGGGCTCACGCGTCACCGTGATCGAAGACAGCGCCAGCAGCAGCCGCGATGCGCGGGTCAGCGAGATGCGCGAAAGAGCCGAGCGGGAAAAGCGCGAAAGCTATGACCGCGACTACGACCGCAAGCGCATGCAACAGATGGAACAGCAGATCCGTCAGTTGCAGGAGCAGAACAAGAACAACCCGCGCTGAGCGACCGCCACAGAGCGGCTGATTGGCGCTCGTTGGGAACCTTCCCCGTCGCCCGCCGGTCAGTGAGTACGAGGCCGGCTGACCGACGGCCTCAAAGCCTCGGGCCCAATACAGTCGCCGCTGGGGGCCCGAGGCTTGTTCCACCCTCCCCGCCTGTCATCTCCGCACACAGTTTCCCCGCAGCGGGGCGTTCCAACGCGAGCCGTCCTGTTCGATCATGCCGCGCGTCCATGGGCCACGTTCACCGGGCCCGGCCACCACGGAGTAGTACCCAGATGAGATCCGCTTCCCGCCTCACCTCCTTCGCCCTGGGCGGCGCCCTGCTGCTGGCCCTGGGCGGCTGCGACCTGGCCGAAGAGTCGGCCAACAAGCTCGCCGACAAGGCCCAGCAAGCCGCCGAAAACGTTGCCCGCGAAGCGGTGGATCAGGTCAACAAGCAGGTGGACGAGGCCCAGAAGTCCACCCAGGACTGGCTCGGCAAGCCAAAGCAGGAACAGGGTCAGCAGGACCAACCGCCGCAGCAGGCCGACAAGCGCGAACCCGGGGAAGACGAACAGATGATGCCGCCCGTGCAGGGCGTCGAGACCTGATCGAACGGGAAGGCCATTGGCGCGTGAGCTCCTCTGTGGGACAGCGGCGCTGCGCGCCGTGGGCGACTGAAGTCGCCCCTACACCCCAACGCCGCCCTTCCCTCTTGGAGAAAACGCAGGCACAAAAAAACGGCCATCAACAGAAGTTGATGGCCGTTTTCGCGCCGCTGGTGATCAGGCGTTGAAGTAACGCGGCAGGGGCGTCTTGCGCAGGCTCTTGAGCGACTCCACCGGCGGCACCTCACCCAGTTCCAGGGCCATGTCGCGCTTGATGGTGCTGATGGTCCACTCCAGTTGCTCGGGCACCTTCAGTGCCGGAACGACCCGCTGAAAACGCGTGCCGTCCTTTTCCAGCGCAACCACGTAGCCGCCATCGGGGCGCAGCTGCGCACTGAACTCGTAGTCCGGAAAGGCCTTGGCCAACTTCTTGATGTCGAGACCCATATCGTTCACTCCCAGTGAGCTTTTTTATCCTGAGGGGGTTCATTGCAGTCATCGTGCCAGCTCTCTGACAACGGCAATCCCAGATAAATCAATGGGTTGAGCGAATTGAAGCGCAGCGGTTTCGTGCATATCGCCCGATCGAGCAGAAATCGACCGGGCGAAATGCAATGCCGCGAAGGGTGGGCGGGGTTCAGCCGACCAGTTCGATGCGGTCGTCGTGGATGCGGATCAGGCCCTGCTTGTACAGGCCGCCGATGGCCTTCTTGAAGTTGCCCTTGCTCACGCCGAACAGTCGCGAGATCACCTCAGGCGGGCTCTTGTCGCTCACCGCCAGGGAGCCGCCTTCTTCGCGCAGCTTGGCGATGATCTGTTCGTTGAGGCCCGTGGCCAGTTGCTCGCCCACCGGTTGCAGGCTGAGGGCGATCTTGCCGTCGGCGCGCACTTCGCGGATGAAGCCCTTCTCGCGCATGCCGCTGCGCAGGAACTTGAAGATCTCGTTGCGGTGGATCAGGCCCCAATGGCGGTCATTGATGATGGCCTTGAAGCCCATGTCGGTCTCATCGGCCACCAGCAGGTCGACTTCCTGGCCAACGCTGTAGCGCGCCGGGGTGGTGTCGAGGTAGCGGTCCAGCCGCGCGGTGGCGGTGATGCGACGGGTACGGCGATCGAGGTAGACGTGCACCACGCAATAGTCGCCGACCTGTAGCGGGCGCTTCTCTTCCGAGTGCGGCAGCAGCAGGTCCTTGGGCAGGCCCCAATCGAGGAACAGGCCGATGCGGTTGATCTCCACCACCTTGAGGCTGGCGAAGCCGCCCACCTGCACCTTGGGCTTCTGCGTGGTCGCGATCAGGCGGTCCTCGCTGTCCAGGTAGACGAAGACGTTGAGCCAGTCACCGATCTCGGTGGGCTGATCTTTCGGGATATAGCGCTTGGGCAGGAGGATTTCGCCGTCCTGGTCGCCGTCCAGATACAGGCCGAATTCGGTGTGCTTCACCACCGGCAGGGAATTGAATCGCCCGATCAGAGCCATCTTGCTTACCTCAATGAACAAGGCCGGCATTCTACAGGCGGGCGCGCCACCGGGCCATGCACGCCGCCCACCGGCCTTTCCCCACCACTCGTCGCCAGGTTGCAGAAACGACTCGGCACACAGAATTCGATGCGCGGCCGATTGTCTACTGGCCGTAAGCACAACGATGTTTCAGAATCATGTCGGCGAACCACCATCGCCTCTTTTTCTGTCCATCACCCCCATGGATTCTCGCTGTCTGATCTCAGGAGTTCCTGTGCGCCCTTCCAGCCGCTGGCTGTCTTCACCGCTGCACCTTTTGCCCCTTGGCGTTCTATTCCTGATCATTCCGCTCGCCGCCCGCTGGTGGCTGGGCTGGAGCGACGGCTTCGGCTACCTGTCGGACCTTGCCATCGGCTCGCTGCTGATCGCCCTGCTCTACCGGCGCCCGCTGTGGCTGGCGCTGCCGGTGATGGTCGCCTCCAGCCTGATCACCCTCGGCACCGCCGAACTGGTCGGCGCCGTGGGCCGCATGCCCGAGCCCAGCGACCTCAAATACCTGATGGACCCGCAATTCGTCGGCCATTCGACCCAGGGCGGCGGCCTCACCTACCCCTGGCTGGCGATCGCCCTCGCCGTCGCGCTGCTGGCCTGCGCCCTGCTCTGGCGCCGCCCGCAACAGCGCCCCTCGCGCGCCTGGCTGGCCGTGCCCGTGGCCCTGCTGGCCAGCCATGCCGCCATCCAGTACCTGCGGCCGAGCGAAGCCGAGCAGTGGCAGCAGTTCAACCTGCCCCACAAGCTGCTGGCCGGTGCCCTCAACAGCGGCCAACTGGCGGTGGAAGACTGGCTCGATGGTGACCAGCCCGACGCGCCGCCGGATATCGCCGGCCTCGCCCGCCTCGACCTCGACGGCGCCCCGCTGCTGGCCGAGGCCGGCCGCGCACGCAACGTGCTGGTGATCACCCTGGAAGGCATCCCCGGTGCCTACATCGCCGCCAACCGCGCGGCGATCAACAGCCGCTACCAGGAATCGCTGATGCCGCGCCTCAGCCAATGGGCCGAGCGCGCCATGACCACGCCGGACTACGTGCTGCACAGCCACCAGACCATCCGCGGCCTCTACTCGATGCTCTGCGGCGACTACAGCAAGCTGGACTCCGGCACGCCCAAGGGCCTGGAGCTGCTGAACAACCCCTCGCGGGCCAAGGACTGCCTGCCCGCCCAGTTGCACCGCCACGGCTTCGCCACCCACTTCCTGCAGGGTGCCGGGCTGCGCTTCATGGCCAAGGACAAGATCATGCCGGCCACGGGCTTCGACAAGACCCTCGGCCGCGACTGGTTCCGCAACAAGGCCTACCTGGAATTCCCCTGGGGCATGGACGACAAGGCCTTCTTCGAAGGCGCGCTGGGCTACGTGAAGCAGATCCGCCAGCAGAAGAAACCCTGGATGCTGACCCTGCTCACCGTCGGCACCCACCAGCCCTATTCGGCACCCGATGAGTACCTGGCGCGCTACCCCGACGCCAAGAAGGCCGCCATCGCCTACCTCGACGACGCCGTCGACGCCTTCCTCACCGGCCTGGAGAAACAGGGCGTGCTCAAGGACACCCTGGTGATCATCACCTCGGACGAGTCCCACGGCATCGACAAGGTCCGCCTCGCCTCCGCCTGGGGCTTCAACCTGGTGCTGGCGCCGGAACAGGCCTCGCTGCCGCCGATCAAGAGCGGCGTGTACGGCCACGTCGACCTGACCACCTCGATCCTCGACTACTTCGGCTACAAGGTGCCGCAGAACCTGGCCGGCCGCTCGCTGTTCCGCGACTACGAACGCGGCCGCGAAATGATCTCCTACACCAACGGCATGCTGCGCCAGCACGACGGCCGCGGCACCTTCACCGAGTGCGACTTCCAGCAGGTCTGCCGCCGTTATCAAAGCGAGGGCTTCATCGCCGACGAAGCGCGCTTCCTCGGTCGCTTCAGCGGCAAGCAGGCGCGCCTGGTCAGCCAGCGCGCGGCCCTGCTCGACCAATCACTGCTGGGCGGTGCCCTCGGCCAGGAATACCAGTTCGCCACCCGCGAGCGCATCCGCCTGAAGGACAAGGCCCGCGACGACTGGGCCGACAACCTGATCGGCGCCCAGTACATGGAACTGCCGAAGAACAGCCGGACCACGGTACGCCTGGGCATCAACGTGCTGCAGATGGACCGCCAGGGCGCGCAGCTGCAACTGAAGACCAAGGAGTTCGAGCGTGACGTGGCCCTGCCCATCCCCGAGCTGCCCGTGCTGAAAAAGGGCAAGCCGGTGTCCATCACCTTCGCCTTCGACAACCCGCAGGCGCGCAAGGCGTTCTCCTTCCACCTGCTGGCGGCCGGGCGCGGCACCATCCAGATCACCGACTTCAAGGTGGTCACCGAAATGCTGCCCGAGCCGGTGGAAGCCGTGGAAGGCGGTGCCCAGCTCGCCGAAGGCGCCAAGCCCCATCACCCGATGTCGCGCCTGCTGGGGCTGTTCGCCAACCAGCCGGAAAGCGCCGAGAGCGCCATCGAGGGCGACCTGGAAACGCTCGACGTGCCCCAGGAAGTGGAAATACGCGTGCACTGATCGCCTCCCCGCAGCACCCCATCGGGCCGGACTCTTCCGGCCCGATGCCATTCGGCCGCCCCGCCCGCATCGGCGCGCCGCCGCAGCGCTTCCGCGGTTACAATGGCCGCCCCTCTTCCGGTACCCCGTCATGTCCGAACCCGTGCGCCTGTCCAAACGCCTTGCCGAACTCGTGCCCTGCTCCCGTCGCGATGCCGAGCTGTATATCGAGAACGGCTGGGTGACGGTGAACGGCAAGGTGGTCGAGGAACCGCAATTCAAGGTGCTCGACGAACAGGTCGTGCTGCTGCCCAATGCCGTGGCGGCCACGGTGGAGCCGGTCACCCTGCTGCTCAACAAGCCCGCGGGCTATGGCATCGGCATGGGCGCCAACTCGGTGCTGCAACTGCTGGTGGCGGACAACCTCACCCCCGACCAGCCCGGCATGCGCCCGCTGAAGAAGCACTTCATCCGGCAGAACCTGCTCACCCCGCTGGAGACCGACGCCAGCGGCCTGATGGTCTTCACCCAGAACTGGGGCGTGACCCGTCGCCTGGATCACGCCAACAAGGTGGAGGAAGAGTTCATCGTCGAAGTTTCCGGGCAGATCATCGAGCACGGCCTCAAGCGCCTGTGCCACGGCCTCAGCTACAAAGGCCAGGCCCTGCCACCGATGAAGGTCAGCTGGCAGAACGAAACCCGCCTGCGCTTTGCCCTCAAGGGCTCCCAGCCGGGGCAGATCCGCCACATGTGCGAAGCGGTGGGGCTCACAGTGGTGGCGATGAAGCGCATCCGCATCGGCGGCGTGGCCATGGCCAAGCTGCAGCCGGGCCAGTGGCGCTACCTCAACGCCAACGAGAAGTTCTAGGGCTCAGAGCAGGGCGAGCATTTCCTTCAGGGTCACCGCCCAGGTGCCCTTGGCATTGATGTAGCGATAGCCGAAGCGCGAGCCATGGGCCTCGCTGGTGAGGATGGCGTTCCAGGCCAGGCCGGGCTGCAGCTCATGGGCCGGGTCGAGCAGGAAGAACGCATCGTCGCTCATGCCGATGGCCAGGCCCCAGTGGCGGATGTCGCTGCCCTTGTGGCCGTGGAAGCCCAGCAACACCGGGAAGTCGTCCTCCAGGTGGGCGCGGGCCTGGCGCACCATCTCCACCCCGCTGCCTGTCACCACCCGGTGCTCCTTGTCGTTCACCTCACGCAGCAGGGCCAGCAGGTCATGCCCGGTGGTGCCGACCCGCACCAGGGTCTCGTGGCGATTCAGCGCCTCCATCAGGCGCCCGTAGCGGGTGCGCGAGTCCACCCGTTCCAGCCCCTTGGCCTGGCGCCGGCTGAGCTGGTTGCGCGCCAGCATCGCCATCACCAGACAGTAGGGGCCGCAGGCGCCGTCCATATCGCCCTGGCGCAGGTGCACCTTCTCCCCGCGTTTGTTGCACAGGCCGCCGGAGCCACCGGGTTCGGTGCTCCACTGCAACCCCTCGATCAGCTTGATGCGCATGCCGGCCTCCATCGGTCACCTGGAGTTGTGACCGCTGGGCTTGGCACGGGGTTCGCCCACTCGCCAATGGCAGCCTAGGTCGGGGGCAACCCGACGAGCCGCCAGGCCCGGTGCGCCGCGCCCCTCTCAGGGGTTCTGCAGGGTGGTGCGCACCAGGTTGCGGCTGTGGCCGGCGAAGTGGCGGATCAGCTGCACCAGCACCGCATCCAGCTCGGGATCGGTGGCTGGCGGCTTCAACTGGTTGCCCTGGCTGAAGTCGGCACCGGGCTGCCCCTTGGCCAGCCAGGCGCCGATGCGATCGTCGAAGCCGTCGGCGGCGTCATAGGCCTCCAGGGACACCACATCCCGCAGGTAGCCCAGGTCGAAAGGCGGGTAGTCGGCGTCCACCGAGCGGTCGAGGTAGGCGGCCAGCAGCGGGCTGTCGTTGCTGCCTTCGCGCAGCAGGCGGCGCAACCAATCGGCCTGGTACTTCTCCACCTCGGTGTGGCGGGTGGCGACGCGCTCGATGGCCGCCTCCTTGTCGGCGGTGTCGCCGGCGGCGGCCTTGATCGCCGTCCACATCAGAGTGGCGGTGCTTTCGCCCGGCAGTGCCTTGGAGTGGTAGGGCTGGGTCAGGTCCTGGACGTAATGCAACGCCCAGCCGAGGAAGCGGTAGCCCCAGTAGTCGTGGCCGCTCTCGAAGGCGAAGCGTGCCAGGCCCAGGTACTGCTGCACGCGCATTTCCGGGTAGGTGCGGGTGAGGAAGGGCGCGGCGCGGAAGATCAGCTCTGACTCGTGGTAATAGCCGATGTGGAACGGCGCCTGGGAGGAGTACTCGAAGCGCGAATCGCCGAACGGCTGGGTGCCGAAGCCATAGCGCGCGCCCATCTCGCCCGGGTTGTCGCTGAACAGGTTGATGTCGTGGCCGTAGTCCGGCTCATCCGCCGCGCTGGCCAGCACCGCCAGCGGGCTGATGCGCTCACCGGGTTCAATAGCGATAAAGCGCCACTCATTCCACAGGTTGAGCTTGCGGAACACCAGCACCTGCTCGGCGGGCAGGAAGCGATGGTCCGGCAGCTGCAGCCCCGGCAGCGCCTGGACGAAACTGGCCAGGCGGATCTCCGGGTTGACCCGCAGTGCCATGAGGAAGGCGCGACGGCGATCACCGCCCGAGTCGGGCAGCCAGCGTAGGTCATCGGGGCGGGCCGGGTAGCCGGGGAAGTTATCCCGCGCATAGGCCTCCTGCTCGTCCAGCAGCTGCTCCAGCGCCACACCCTCGGCGGCGAGGAAGGCCTCCAGCGACTCCACCTGCACCGGCTCGGCCTGGCGCAGCTCCTGGAGATCGGACAGGGCCAGCCAGGTACCCAGGGAGTGATTGGACCAGGCCAGCAAGGTGGCGGGCGCGCAGGCGAACAGGCAGGACAGGGCGAGCAGCAGGCGTTTCATCGAAGCTCCGAAACCAGGAGCGCCGTCTTGCGCGGCGCTTGTCATCGAAGGGTAACAATCCCGGGGCGCGCTGGGCACTGTCCAGGCGGGACAGGCGACTCACCAAATCGGCCGCCTGCAGTTCGTCACCCCGGTGGAACCGCCTCCCCCCGTCCTGCTGTCCACCTAACTCATGCACTGCAGCCGGAGACTGCCATGACCACGCCAATCAGCCTGGACACTGCCATGCGCCTGGCCACCGAAGCCTTCCTCCCTTACGGTTGCAAGGCCCTGGCCCATGAGGAAGACGACAGCTTCAGCCTCACCGTGACCGACCTGCACGGGGAGAAGGTCCTGGATATCGGCCACATCCGCAGCACCCAGTACGCCAACCCGGTGCGTCTGGCCGGGGTGCTGGAGCAGGCGCGGATGGACCTCGCCCACCAGGGCCGCAACCTCGACCCCTGGGCCATGCCCTTCATCCCCGACCCGGAAGTGCTGCCGGAAACCCCGCCGATCTATTGATGTAGTCGCTGCAGGTTGGCGCGTAGGTTGGCGCCGAGCGCAGCGAGGCCCAACGGTTCGGCGTTTCCCCGACCGGAAATGCCCGAGCCACACCCATCGCGAATGAATTCGCACACAGGGGAAGCTCCGACGGCGTTTTTTGCAGGGGCGACTGTAGGGGCGACTTCAGTCGCCCAGCGGCGCGCAGCGCCGCCTCAGCACCGCCTAGGCCTAGGCAATCAAGCCCGCGCCGCCCTCGCCGACAATTCGTCGAACACTTCCGGCGTCAGCGCCGCCTGGCCCTTCTCGGCCAGTTGCTCGCGGAACTGCAGGTTGGCCGGCAGGCTGCTGTTGGTCAGCTCCAGCAGGCGGCTGCCGCGCTCGGTGAGGACAAAGTTCTCACCATTGCCGCCCTCGCTCTCCGGGCGGGACTCGATATAGCCGCCCTGCAACAGAATGCGTTCGTAGTCGGCGGCAAGCATCTTCAGGTGGTCGAGGGTGCCGCCAATCTGGCGCCCCGCAGCCTGGCGCTGCTCGGCCAGTTCGGCGGCGTATTCACGGGGCGCGAAGTTGACGTTGGCCGACTCCTGCACCTTGTGCAGCAGCAGTTCGATGAGCTCCCAGTCGTAGCTGTTCATGGCATTTCTCCAGGTGTGGGGGATGGGGCGTCCTGTGGTTTCCGACTGCTCGCGCGACGCCATGGTTCGACCTTATGGGTGAACGGTCAGCCTGAACGAAAGCCGGGGGCGGGCGGTCGGAACAGCAGGACAACCTCTACCAAGGCCCGCCCATGCCGCTGCACCACGCCCCCGTCACCGCCCTGCTCCTGGCCCTCGCCAGCCCCTTCGCCAGTGCCGAAGAACCTTTGCGCATGGAGGCCCTGCAACGCTGCGGCGACCTGCTGGAGCACAAGCGCCAGGACTGGTGCCTGCGGGTCAGCGGCCTGGGCGAGGCCACGCCCCGGCTGCTGCTGGACGGCAAGCCACTGCCCGCCGATAGCGTGACCCGCAACAAGGGCGGCCTGAAACTGCGCCTGGACCACCGCGAGCACGAAAGCGGCCCGCTCTGGCTCGAGGACGGCGAGCGCACCAGCAACCCGGTGTGGCTGTCGCTGAACGGCAGCCATGTGCTGGCGGCCGGCCCCGCCGAAGTGGCGAAGAATATGGATGGGCTGACCACCTACGTCGACCTGGTCAGCCTGCTGATCGAGGAAAGCCACGACGGCCGCAAGGAGGCCGAGCGCCTGGCCGGCAAGTACGGTGCCAAGGTGGTGGGCGCCATCCCGCCGCTGAACATCTACCAGCTGCGCCTGCCGGTGAAGAACCTCACCGAGCGCGACGCGCTGATCCTGCGCATCGGCAGCGAGACCAGCGTCGACGCGGTGGTGGTGGAGGAATCCGCTCCCGAGAAGGGCGAGGAGGCCGAGGCCGCGCGGGAGGAGCCGAGCAAGCCCGGCAAGGACTCGGACGAGTGGGCCGCCAACCGCTTCATGGATGCGGTGAACTACTACCAACGGCGCATCCCCGCACGCCAGGCGCCGGTGGACACACGCCCGCTGCGCATCGGCGTGATCGAGCGCAACGTCGACTTCGACGCCCCCGACTTCGCCGACTACCTCGGCGGCTGCAAGGGCGAGCAACCACGCACCTGCCTCTACGCCCGTGATGCGGCCAAGCCCGACAACCATGGCTCCACCGTCGCCGGCATCCTCGCCGCGCGCTGGGACCAGGGCGGCAACACCGGCTTCCTACGCGGGCTGGACAAGGCCAGCAACGGCTTCGAGGTGATAGTGGAGCGCAACTCCGACGCCGGCATCACCGCCAACGTCGCCGCCTCGGTGAACCTGGTGGAGGACGGTGTGCGCGTCCTCAACTGGAGCTGGGGCATCCACCGCGTCGGCGCCAAGAACGTCAAGGGCGACGAAGTGGACTCCCTGGTGCGCTCGGGCATCGCCATGAGCGGCTACGAGGAACTGCTGGAAGAGTTCTTCCTCTGGCTGCGCAAGGAACACCCGGACGTGCTGGTGATCAACTCCGCCGGCAACGGCGCCTCCTTCTCCGGCACCGACGAGTACCGCCTGCCCTCCTCCTTCATTACCGACCAGTTGCTGGTGGTGGGCGGGCACCAGCGCAGCGAGCGCGACGACGTGGGCATCGACGACCCGGCCTATGTGGTCAAGCGCGACTCCTCGAACATCGACATGCGCGTGGACATCACCGCCGCCGCCTGCGCCCGCGCTTCCACCCGGGGCGAGAACGAGACCGGCGAGGTGCATTGCGGCACCTCCTACGCCACGCCCATGGTCACCGGCATAGTCGCCGCCATGCTCTCGATCAACCCGCGCCTGCAACCCGAGCAGGTACGCATGCTGCTGCGCCGCAGCGCCATGACCATCGGTGGCGACTACGACTTCGAACCCATGGACGCCGAGGACCTCACCGCGCCCATCCTGCCGTCGGAACGCAACTACCAGCTCAACGACAAGGACGTGGGCCGCTCGGCGCGGCTGGACATGCAAAAGGCCCTGGACCTGGCCGTGCAGAGCCGCGACCGGGTGCGCTGAGAGCCTGAACTTTTGTCCCGCGCGGGCGCTCCACCCTAAGGAGTGCGATTCACCCGAAGGAGAACACCATGAACCGCTTACTGGCATTGAGCGCCACCCTTGCCCTGCTCGCCCCCCTGCCGGCCCTGGCCGTGTGCAGCGCCGAGGAGGCCACCGCCAAGCGCGAGCAACTGGCGGCCGAAGTGCACCAGGCCACCGAGAGCGACCCGCAGAAGGCCAAGCAGGTCAACGAAGAGCTCAAGCAGGACAAGCTCAAGACCGATGCCCGCGAGGGTGACGACGAGTGCAACGTCACCGAGCAGCGCAAGCAGGAAGTCGACAAGGCCGGCGACGAAAGCGATGCCAAGCAGAAGCAGGAGTGAGCGGGCGCCTCAGTAGTGCTCGTACTTCTTCTCGATGGCGCGGTATTCGCCGCTGTCGCGGATCATCTGCAACCCCTTGTTGAAACGGTCGCGCTGGTTGGCGTGGAGGAAGCCGACCTTGTAGGGGGTGGGCGGGAACAGGTCATACCAGATGATCGGCTGGCTGATGTCCACCTGGCTGACCACCTCGCGGTTGAGGTAGTCGATGATGCGCTTGTCGCCGATCACCACCTCGATGCGGCCTGAGTAGAGCAGGCGATTGCGGGTGATCTGCTGAGCTTCCTCGCGGTAACGCGGGTTTCCCTCCACCATGGCTTGGAACTCGTCGCCCAGCAGGTAGCGCGCCCGCTGGAAGGCACTGACCGAGTGCTTGCCCAGATCGGCAATGCTTTCCAGGCGGAAACCGTTTCGGGCCAAGGCGATGGCGTAGTTGTGGTACTGGATATAGGGCTCGGAATAGAAGGCCGGCACACCGCTGTGCTCGCTGGTGGTGGCGATGCCATCCAGTTCGCCGCGCCCCAGCAGCAGGTGCAGGCGCTCCGCCGGCAGGTAGTGGTACTGCAAGGTGAAGCCCGCCGCCTTGGCGGCAGCGGTGATGATCTCCAACTCCAGGCCACGCTCCTCGCCCTCATAGACATAGGGCGGTTTCTGGGTACCGAAACCGAAGCGCAACTCCTCCCCCAAGGCCAGCCAGGGAAGCCCGAGCAACAACACGCCACATAGCAGCCTTCTGCCCATGCCACCCCCTTGCGTTACAGCTCGCAGCATAGCCGCTGACGGGGCGGTTGCGCAGGGGGATGGCAGCGTGGCGGATGGCCGGCTACTGGATTTCCTCCGGCGTCACCACCACCCAGTTGCGGTCGGCGGTGACCGGCAGGCCGAGCTTCGCCTGGGCCTCGGCGTTCTTCTTCTGCATGGCGGTGATCTGGTCCATGTACTTGGCCTTGCGGTTCACCCACACGCGCAGCCCGCCCTTCTCCACGTCGGTGCCGTGGAAGAGCATGTAGCCATCGCTGTCCGGCGTGTCACCGCCCACCAGGATGGGCTTCTTCCATTCATCGATGTAGGTGAGGATGGCCGCCTGCTTGCCCGCCATCCAGGTGGCCGGGGTCCACAGGTAGGGGGTGATCTCCAGGTCGAGGTTGGCCTTCTCGTCGTACTTGCCTTCCTCGATCTGCTTGCGCGCGGTGGTCAGGGCGCCGGTCTTGCGGTCCTTGAGCAGCGTGGTGACGCCGATGACATTCTCCGGTTTGACGTTGTAGCCGTACTTCGGATCGGCGGCGACCATGCGCACCAGTTCCTCCAGCGCAGCGGTCATGATGTACACCTCGATGCCGTTCTCCCGCAGCTTGTTCATCAGCTCCTGCTGGCCGGTGAACAGCTTGGGCGGGTTGATCTCGATGGTCTTGACCTCGTCGCCTTCGTAATAGGTGGCCGGCACCGGCTTGCCGGAGGCCAGCAGCTCGTCGACGTAGCCCTTCAGCTCACGCAGGGTGAAGCCGGAGAACACCTGGGCCACCCAGGGGTAGCAGACCAGGTCGTCGAGTTCGCAGAGGCGGTAGTAGTAGCTGTTGAGGCTTTCCTTGTGGCCCTTCACGTCCTTGAAGGGAATCAGCTTGAGCGAGGGGTCGAGCTTCTCGCGGGTCAGCACGCCCTTGGCTTCGAGGAAGGGCAGCAGGGACTCCTCCAGGTCGTAGCGGTAGCTGGTGTTGTCCATGTCGAACACCGCGTAGGCGCCCTTGTTGGCGTTGGCCGCGATCAGCGCGTCGAGCTGCTTGGCGGCCGGCGCCGGCCAGTGCTTGAGTTCGGTGGCGAGGGTGGTGCCGGCCAGGCCCATGCACAGCGCGGCGGCGAGAATCGTCTGGGTAAGCTTCATCGGGTGGGGGTCCCTACGGTTGATGAGCGGGTGGGGAGCAGCCTTGCTCCAGCTCATCGACCCTAGCAAAGCCTGGCAAGCTTGCACGGGCCAATCCCGACCTTGACCGTCCTCGCAGCGGCGGCCTAGTGGGCGCCTCAGTGTCCCAGTAGCCACCAGCCGAGCACGCCCAGGTGCAGGGCGACGATCAGCCAGAACTTCACCTGGTAGGACAGCTTACGGTTCTTGTGGCGGATCAGCCGCTGCGCCAGCAGGCCGCCCGGCCAGCCACCGAGCAGCTCGTACAGGTGCAGCCGCGACTCCGGTGTGCGCTGGGCACCGGCCACGGCGAAGCGCTTGTCACGCCAGTAGGCGATGAAGCAGACCAGGCTCATCGCCAGGTAAACCAGCGCCAGCAGTTGCCAGAGGCTGAGGCCGTAGGGGATGAACGCCGGGGCGGCGTCCAGGAGGGAATGCAGGGAGGGCAGGCCGTCGACCAACCCGCCCGAGCGGGAGGGTTCGAGGGTTCCGCAACCGCGGTCGGTGAACTCCACCCCGCCGTCGGCCCGGGTGCAGCGGTACACCTGGGCCTCGGCTGTGGCCAGCCACGGCAGCAACGCCACCGGCAGGCCACGCGCTAACGGACGGATCACTCGGCCGCGGGCTTCTTGCGCTTCAGCGGCGCCAGGCCGTCGGCGCTGACCACCTTGGACTCGTCGCGGCGCGGGCCGGACGGCTTGCGCTTGGCGGCCGGCTTGGCCGAGGCCTTCTTGTCGCCGGCTTTCTTGTCGGTCTTTTTCTTCTTAACGCCGGCCGCCTTGCCGGAGGCCTTGACCTTCTTCGGGCCGCTGTAGCTGCCCTTGAGCTCCTTGATCACACGGCGCTCGAAGCTCTGCTTGAGGTAGCGCTCGACGCTGGACATCAGGTTCCAGTCGTTGTGGCAGATCAGCGAAATGGCGGTGCCTTCGCCACCGGCACGGCCGGTACGGCCGACACGGTGCACGTACTCGTCACCGGAGCGCGGCATGTCGAAGTTGATCACCAGGTCCATGCCCTGGATGTCCAGGCCACGGGCTGCCACGTCGGTGGCCACCAGCACCTTGGTGCCGCCCTCGCGCACTCGGTCGATGGCCATCTTGCGGTCCTTCTGGTCCTTGTCGCCATGGAGCACGAAGGCCTTGTAACCGGCCGCCACCAGGTGGCCGTAGAAACGGTCGGCCTGGGCACGGGTGTTGGTGAAGACGATGGCCTTCTGGTAGTCCTCGTTGGCCAGCAGCCAGCGCGCGATGGCCTCTTTGTGGGCGATGTCGTCGGCCGTGATGATCTGCTGGCGGGTCGACTCGTTGAGCTGCTCGACGCCGTTCAGGCGCAGGTGCAGCGGGTCGTTCAGCACCTTGGCCGAGACGTCGCGCAGCGCAGCGCCACCGGTGGTGGCGGAGAACAGCAGGGTCTGCTTGCGGTTGGCGCACTCGGCGGTGATGCGCTGCATGTCCTCGGCGAAGCCCATGTCGAGCATGCGGTCGGCTTCGTCCAGCACCAGCACTTCGACTTCCTTGAGGTCGACGGTGCCGGCATTGAGGTGCTCGATCAGGCGGCCCGGGGTGCTCACCAGCACGTCGGGCAGCTTGCGCATCATGGCGGCCTGCACCTTGAAGTCCTCACCGCCGGTGACGATGCCGGACTTGATGAAGGTAAACTGGGAGAAACGCTCCACTTCCTTCAGGGTCTGCTGGGCCAGCTCGCGGGTCGGCAGCAGGATCAGCGAACGGATGCGCTCGCGCGGCTTGGCCTCGCCGATCAGGCGATTGAGCAGCGGCAGCACGAAGGCGGCGGTCTTGCCGCTGCCGGTCTGCGCGGTCACGCGCAGGTCGCGCCCTTCCAGCGCCGGGGGAATGGCCGCCTGCTGCACGGGCGTCGGTTCGGCAAATTTCAGCTCGGCCACGGCCTTGAGCAGACGTTCGTGCAGGGCGAATTGGGAGAACACGGGTGCTACCTCGATCGAAAGCTTGAAAACAGCTGCATAGGTTACCGGTTGTCGCGCCCGAACACCCGAATTCTGTGCGCCCCACGCTGATTTCCCGACGTTGCGGCGATTGCTGAACCCACAGGGCCGTGCTCCACTCCAACAGCTTCAGTCCCCGACGGATTTCACCGCCGGCCACAGCCCACCCGTCGGAGCCCTGCATGAGCGCATCGCTGATCTACTACGTCGCCGCCACCCTGGACGGCTACATCGCCCGCCCCGACGGCAGCGTCGACTGGCTGCAGCCGCTGGAGCAATCCGGCGATGACCACGGCTACAGCGCCTTCTACGACAGCATCGATGGCCTGCTGATGGGTCGCGGCACCTACGAAACCGTGCTGGCCATGGGCGGCGCCTGGCCCTACCCGGGCAAGCCCTGTACCGTGCTCACCCGCGCGGAGCTCGAACCCGCAGCGCCCCAGGTCCGCATCGCCCATAGCACCCCGGCCGAAGCCCTGGCGGAGCTGGCCGAGGCCGGCTGCAAACGCGTCTGGCTGGTGGGCGGTGGCTCCCTGGCCGGTACCTGCTACGCGGCCGGGCTGATCGACGAGCTGATCGTCAGCGTCGTCCCGCACCTGCTCGGCGCCGGCATCCAGATGTTCGCTACCGGGCTGGAGCGACGCCTGCAACTCCACGAACAACGCAGCTTCGCCACCGGCGTGGTGCAGCTGCACTACAAACTGCTGCCGGAAGCCCCCAATCCATGACCACCCTGATCCTCTCCGCCGCCTGCCTGCTCGACGCCGACCAGCGCCTGCTGCTGGTACGCAAACGCGGCACGCGCGCCTTCATGCTGCCCGGCGGCAAGCGCGAACCCGGCGAAACCGCCCTCGCCGCCCTGCAGCGGGAGCTGCTCGAAGAACTCGACCTGGAGATGGACGCCAGCGCGCTGCAGCCCCTCGGCCGCTTCCGCGCGCCCGCGGCCAACGAACCCGATACCTGGGTGGATGCAGAAATCTTCATCGGTCGCCTGTCGCAGCCGGTGGCCGCGGCAGCCGAACTGGAAGAACTGGCCTGGCTGGCCCCGGGCGCCACCCCGCCCGCCGACCTCGCCCCGCTGCTGCGCGACCAGGTGCTGGCCGCGCTGGCCGATCACCCGGGCGCTACGGCCCTCAGTTGAGGGCGCGAGCAGCCCGTTCCTGGCGCGCCTGCTTGCGCAGCAGCTGTGCGCTGTCCCAGCCGATCAGCAGCACCGCCAGCCAGATCGGCAGGTAGGTCCAGAACTGCGCCGGGTCGAAGGCCTCGCCCAGGAACGCCACCGCCACCGCGAACAGCAGCACCGGCTCCACATAGCTGAGGATGCCGAACAACCCCAGCGGCAGCAGCCGGCTGGAAGCCATCATCGCGGCGAAGGCCAGGGTGCCGAGCAGGCCCAGGCCGGGAATCAGCCACCACAGCTGCGGTGACTGGACGAAAGCCCCCTCCGGGCCATGGGCGATGATCAGCCAGGCCGCCAGCGGCGCCAGCACCGCCATCTCCAGGATGAAACCGGACAGCGCGTCCAGGCGCATCCAGCGGCGCAGCATGAAATACGGCGGGTAGCCCAGCGCGGTGACCAGGGTCAGCCAGGAGAAGGCGCGGGTCATCCACAGCTCGTGGAGCACGCCGGCCACGGCACAGAGCACCGCCAGCAGCTGCAGCGGGCGCAGGCGCTCGTTATAGAAAAGGCGCCCGCAGAGCACCATCACCAGGGGAAGCAGGAAGTAGCCGAGGGACACCTCCAGCATCCGCCCCTGCAACGGCGCCCAGAGGAACAGGCCCCACTGCAGCCCGATCAACAGCGCGGCCAATGGTAAGGCCGCCAGCAGCAACGGCTCCCGGCGCAGGCGCACGAGCACATCACGCAATACCGCCCATTGCCTCATCAACGCCACCAGCAACAACACCGCCGGAATCGACCAAAGCACCCGCTGGGCGAAGATCTGCACGCCATCCAGCGGCGCCAGCTCACGCACGTAGCCAGGCATCAGGGCGAACAGCACCGACGCGGTAAGGGATAGCGCGACACCGCGCCCGGACAGCCTCATGGCCGCACCGCAACGCGTGGAGAAATGAACGAAGACATGGCAGGCCTCTGATTGCAGCCGGCGAAAATACCCGCTCGCCGCCACCAGGGAAAGCTTACCCACCCGCCGGCGGGCCCGCTGGGACCAACCCGGCATCGGCAGGCCTGAAAGCGGCACCTTCCTACCAGGAGCCCTTCCGACGAGAGCCCGTAAGGCACGCCAAGACCAGTGCGCACTCCAATCCACAGCCAAACGAAAGCCCGTAGGATGGGTAGAGCTCCGCGAAACCCATGCTGCCAGGTCCGCCCCAACTCCTGACCGGAAAAGAGCGGTGGGCTGAAGCCCACCCTACGCCCCCCTACACCCGCCCAGCCCCCCGTGGATGAGTCGGGCGGCGTTCCGCGAGCGCAGCGAAACCCATGCTGCCAAACCCGAGCCCACGCTGAAGCTCAGCCTGTAAAAGCATCGCGAATGAATTCGCTCCTACAGCTTCGCGAGCAGAGCTCGCTCCTACGGGAAGCGAGCGGCCATAAAAAAGCCCGGCCATGGGGCCGGGCAAGGGATGAGCACAAAGGAGTGGAGCGAAGCGGTGTGGCGTCAGGCGACCTTGGCCACCAGGGCCTTGGCCTGGGCGATGCCCTTTTCCTGGAACTCGGCGCCCATGTTCATGCCCTCGGCATGGATGAACGACACATCGTGGATGCCGATGAAGCCCAGGGCCTGGCGCAGATAGGGCTCCTGATGGTCGAACGGGCCGCCGGCGTAGACGCCGCCACGGGCGGTCAGCACATAGGCGCGCTTGCCGGTGAGCAGGCCCTGGGGACCGGTCTCGGTGTACTTGAAGGTGACGCCGGCCCGCAGCACATGGTCCAGCCAGGCCTTCAGGGTGCTGGGGATGGCGAAGTTGTACATGGGCGCGGCCAGTACCAGCACGTCGGCGGCCAGCAGTTCCTCGGTCAGCAGGTTGGAGCGCTGCAGGGCGGCCTGTTCGGTTTCGCTGTGCTGGTCGGCGGGCTTCATCCAGCCACCCAGCAGGTCGGCATCCAGGTGCGGCACCTGCTCCACGGCCAGGTCGCGGACCTTGACCTGGTCGGCTGGGTGCGCGGCCTGCCACTGGGCGATGAAGGCCTGGGTCAGGTCGCGGGACACGGAACCCTGCTGGCGGGCGCTGCTTTCGATCACGAGGACGTTGGACATGTTTGCTGCTCCATCGATAAGTGGGGTGGGATTCGATGGAGCGCAGGTTATCCAGACACAATTCGATAAAAAAGCGAATTAATCCGCTACTAACAATCGACAAAATTGATTTATAAGGAAGCCCTCACTAGGCTGGAGCCCAGTGCTGACTTCTCTATGGGATATTTCGCTCAGGCAGGCTTACAGGTGAGGCCAATGCGCAAGCGGATGATGCTGCGGTTGAACTTGGCGGTGAGGTAGACGCTCTTGCCGCCGTCGATCACGGCGCGGCGTATCTTCGGCGTCTCCGGTCCGTTGACGAAGCGCACCGTGCACTCGGCGCGGGCCTCGCCCAGGTTGTAGACGTTGATCGAGCCCATGTTGTGATCGATATCGTCGGTCGTATAGGAGATCTCGCTGCCGTTGTACTGCTTCTCCACCTCGATGGGGTAGGCGAAGGCGGCGACGGGCAGGCAGGCCAGGACGGCACAGAGCATTCTTTTCATTGGGGGTCTCCAGCGCGGGACCGCCAGCTTACACAGAGCGTCAGGCGAGGTCATCGGCACGGCCGCATGTTTCCTGACCGATACACAAGAAGAAGGAGCAAGGCATGAAAGCGCCCCGGGTAACCCTGGATCAGTGGCGGACCCTGCAAGCGGTGGTCGACCATGGCGGCTTCGCCCAGGCGGCGGAAGCCACCCACCGTTCGCAATCCTCGGTCAGCTACACCGTGGCCCGCATGCAGGAACAACTGGGCGTGCCGCTGCTGCGCATCGACGGGCGCAAGGCGGTGCTCACCGAAGCCGGCGAAGTGTTGCTGCGGCGCTCGCGGCAACTGGTGAAGTCCGCCAGCCAGCTGGAAGAGCTCGCCCACCACATGGAGCAGGGCTGGGAGGCCGAGGTGCGCCTGGTGGTCGACGCCGCCTACCCCACCGCGCGCCTGCTGCGTGCCCTGGCCGCCTTCATGCCGCAGAGCCGCGGCTGCCGCGTGCGCCTGCGCGAGGAGGTGCTCTCCGGCGTGGAGGAAGTGCTGCTCGAAGGCACCGCCGACCTCGCCATCACCGGCCTCAACATCCCCGGCTACCTCGGCACCGAGCTGTGCAACGTCGAGTTCGTCGCCGTCGCCCACCCCGACCACCCGCTGCACCGCCTGCAGCGCGACGTCACCTTCCATGACCTGGAAACCCAGCTGCAGGTGGTGATCCGCGACTCCGGCCGCACCCAGCCCCGCGATGTCGGCTGGCTCGGCGCCGAGCAGCGCTGGACGGTGGGCAGCCTGGCCACCGCCGCCAACTTCGTCAGCAACGGCCTGGGCTTCGCCTGGCTGCCGCGCCACATCATCGAGCGCGAATTAAAAGACGGCCTGCTCAAGCCGCTGCCCATGGACCAGGGCGCCACCCGCCACCCCGGGTTCTTCCTCTATGCCAACAAGGAAAAGGCCCTCGGCCCGGCCTCGCAGATACTCGTCGAGCTGATCAAGACCTTCGACTCGGCGCCGCTCAACGCGCCCTTCGCCGCCCCCCTGCCCAACGCCTGAGGGAGAGACGACCATGTCCTGGTTCGATAACGACGACTGTCAGCTGCACTACGAGGAATACGGCCACGGCGCGCCCCTGCTGCTGGTGCATGGCCTCGGCTCCAGCACCCGCGACTGGGAATACCAGATACCGGTGCTGGCCGCGCATTACCGGGTGATCGCCCTCGACGTGCGCGGCCACGGCCGCTCCGACAAGCCCGAGGGCCCCTACGCCATCGCCGATTTCGCCGATGACGTCGCCGCCCTCATCGAACACCTGCAACTGCCGCCGGTGCACCTGGTGGGCATCAGCATGGGCGGGATGATCGGCTTCCAGCTCGGCGTCGACCGCCCCGACCTGCTGCGTAGCCTGACCATCGTCAACAGCGGGCCCGAGGTGAAGCCCCGCAGCCCGCGCGAATACTGGGAAGTGGCGCGGCGCTGGACGCTTTCGCGACTGATGAGCCTGGACACCATCGCCAAGGCCCTGGCGCGGCTGCTGTTCCCCCGCCCGGAACAGGCCGAGCTGCGGCGCAAGGTGGAGGAGCGCTGGCCACAGAACGACAAGCGCGCCTACCTCGCCTCCCTCGACGCCATCATCGGCTGGGGCGTGCGGGAACGCCTCGGCCGCATCACCTGTCCTACGCTGGTGATCACGGCCGATCGCGACTACACGCCGGTCGCGCAGAAGGAAGCCTACGTAAGGGAAATGCCCAACGCGCGCCTGGTGGTCATCGAAGACTCCCGCCACGCCACGCCCCTGGATCAACCACAACGCTTCAACGCCACCCTCCTCGGCTTCCTCGAAGAAGTCGCGGTCCACAAGGAACAATGACAATGCTGAAGAAAATCGCCCTCGCGGCCTGCGCCCTGATGTTCACTGCCAACCTCATGGCGGCCGACAAGCCCCATGTGCTGATCAACACCACGGCCGGCGAGATCGAGCTGGAGCTGGACGACGCCAAGGCGCCGATCACCGTGAAGAACTTCCTCGACTACGTGGACGCCGGCTTCTACGACGGCACTGTGTTCCACCGGGTGATCCCCGGCTTCATGATCCAGGGCGGCGGCATGGACGCCGCCATGGATGAGAAGAGCACCCGTCCCGCGATCAAGAACGAAGCCGACAACGGCCTGCACAACGTGCGCGGCACCATCGCCATGGCGCGCACCCAGGCCACCGACTCGGCCACCAGCCAGTTCTTCATCAACCACCGCGACAACCCGGCCCTGGACCACGGTGCCCGTGGCTTCGGCTACGCCGTGTTCGGCAAGGTGGTACGCGGCCTCGACGTGGTCGACCAGATCGCCAACGTGCCCACCGGCAACCGTGGCATGCACCAGAACGTACCGCTGAAACCGGTGGTGATCGTCTCCGCCAAGCGGCTCTGAACCAAGGCGGCCCACCACCCCGGCGGGCCGCTCCCCCCGACAAGGACCCGAAGGATGTTTCGCCGTTTCGAACACCTGATCGACACCTTCAAACCCGCTCCCGACACCACGCCACCACGCACCGTGGTGAAGTTCTACCTCCACTACCTGCGCCAGGTCTGGGGGGTGTTCGCGATCCTCCTGCTGGTGGGCCTGGTGGTCGCCCTGATCGACGTCGCCCTCTACAGCTTCCTCGGTCGCATCATCGACCTGGCCCAGCACAGCGCGGCCGACACCTTCTTCGCCGACCACGCCAACGAGCTGATCTGGATGCTGGTGGTGGCACTGATCCTGCGGCCGATCTTCAACGGCCTGCACGACCTGCTGGTGCACCAGAGCATCAACCCCAGCCTGACCAACCTGATCCGCTGGCAGAACCACCGCTACGTGCTCAAGCAGAGCCTGTCGTTCTACCAGAACGACTTCGCCGGGCGCATCGCCCAGCGCATCATGCAGACCAGCAACTCCCTGCGTGATTCGGCGGTGCAGGCGGTGGACGCCATCTGGCACGTGCTGATCTACGCCGTCAGCGCCCTGGTGCTGTTCGCCGAGGCCGACTGGCGCCTGATGATCCCGCTGCTGCTGTGGATCGCCGGCTACATCGCTGCACTCTGGTACTTCGTGCCCCGGGTCAAGCTGCGCTCGGTGGCCGCCTCGGACTCCCGCTCGCGGCTGATGGGGCGCATCGTCGACGGCTACACCAACATCACCACCCTCAAGCTGTTCGCCCACACCAGCCTGGAGGAACAGTACGCCCGCGAAGCCCTGAGCGAGCAGGTGCACCGCGTGCAGCAGACCAACCGCATGGTCACCGGCATGGACGTGGTCATCACCGCCCTCTCCAGCGTGCTGATCGTCGGCACCACCGGCTTCGCCCTGTGGCTGTGGACCCAGGACATCATCACCGTCGGCGCCATCGCCCTGGCCACCAGCCTGGTCATCCGCATCAACAACATGTCCGGCTGGATCATGTGGGTGGTCAGCGGCATCTTCGAGAACATCGGCCAGGTGCAGGACGGCATGCAGACCATCGCCCAGCCCCGCGACGTGCAGGACCACGACGACGCCAAGCCCCTGCAGGTGCCCCGTGGCGAGGTGCGTTTCGAGCACATCGGTTTCCACTACGGCAAGGGCCGCACGGTGTTCGAGGGGCTCGACCTGGAGGTACGCCCCGGCGAAAAGATCGGCCTGGTGGGCCCCTCCGGCGCCGGCAAATCCACCCTGGTCAACCTGCTGCTGCGCCTCTACGACCTGGACAGCGGGCGCATCCTGGTGGACGGCCAGGACATCGCCCGGATCACCCAGGAAAGCCTGCGCGAGCAGGTCGGCATGGTCACCCAGGACACCTCGCTGCTGCACCGCTCGATCCGCGACAACCTGCTCTACGGCAAGCCGGGCGCCAGCGACGAGGAGCTCTGGGAAGCGGTGCGCAAGGCCCGCGCGGCGGAGTTCATCCCCTACCTCTCCGACGCCCAGGGCCGCACCGGTTTCGACGCCCATGTCGGCGAGCGCGGCGTGAAGCTCTCCGGTGGCCAGCGCCAGCGCATCGCCATCGCCCGCGTGCTGCTCAAGGACGCGCCGATCCTGATCCTCGACGAAGCCACCTCGGCCCTCGACTCGGAAGTGGAAGCGGCGATCCAGGAAAGCCTGGAAACCCTCATGCAGGGCAAGACGGTGATCGCCATCGCCCACCGCCTCTCCACCATCGCCCGCATGGACCGCCTGGTGGTGCTCGACCAGGGCCGCGTGGTGGAAAGCGGCAGCCACACCGAGCTCCTCGCCCAGCGCGGCCTCTACGCCCGCCTCTGGCACCACCAGACCGGCGGCTTCGTTGGGGTCGACTGAACACGCTCTGGAGAGTCCGAGCGATGGACCTGATGGGTTTCGCACGGCTCTACCCATCCTACGAAAGCCGACCTCGTCACTTCGTAGGATGGGTAGAGCACAGCGAAACCCATGCGGTGCGATGCGGCCCGCCCCGCATCACTATCGATACCGATGATCTCGACTACAACAACCATCAATTTCCGCGATGAAACCGGCGGTGGTCATATAGGCCCCGTACAAAGCAGCAACCCAAACCCGTAGCAGGAAGCCATCGCGCACCGGGTTTCAGTTGAAGCTTTCCAACCGCCCATCGAGGAAAGATCAGCATGAAAATCGCAGCCGCCGTTACCGCCGTCCTCTCCAGCCTGGCCCCCGCCGTCTTCGCCGCCGAAAGCCGCGAGCCGGGCGCCGAACTGACCGCCGTCGACTACCACTACGGCATGAACGTGGACGTGCAGAAAGTCATCTACCGCACCGATAACACCAGCAAATCCGGCGTCGTGCCGGTGGTGCTGGTCTACGAAGACAGCAAGGGTGAAGTGCACAAGATGAAGTTCCTCGAGTGGGGCGGCAGCGTCAGCAACAGCTGATCCCCATCGACGACCGGGGGCTCACTCCCCCGACTTGCGATACGGCAGCATGCCCCGCGCCTCTTCGACATAACCGAGGATCGCGGGGCGCTCCTGCTCCAGGAAGCCCGCCACCGCCTCGCGCAGGCCGGGGTGCAGAAGGTAATGCCAGGAGCGGGTGATCACCGGCTCGAAGCCACGGATCAGCTTGTGCTCGCCCTGGGCGCCGGCGTCGAAGCGCGGCAACCCGGCGGCGATGGCCATGTCGATGCCCTGGTAGAAACAGGTCTCGAAATGCAGGCGGTCGAACTCCGCCAGGCAGCCCCAGTAACGCCCGTACAGCGACCCCGAATCCATCAATGAGAAGGCCATGGCCACCGGCCGCGCACCCTGTTTCGCCAGCACCACGCGAATGGCCTGGGGCATGCGTTCGGCCAGCAGGCTGAAGAACGCCCGCGTCAGGTACGGCGCCTGGCCGCGCACCTCATAGGTGTTGGCGTAGCAGGCGTAGACGAAATCCCATTCCGCCTCGCTCAGCTCGTTGCCTTCGCGCCACTCGAATTCGATCCCCTGCCCCGCCACCTGCTCGCGCTCCTTGCGCACCTGCTTGCGCTTGCGCGAAGAGAAGGCGTCGAGGAAATCCTGGAAGTCGCGATAACCGCGGTTGTGCCAGTGGTACTGGCAGCCCAGGCGCTCCAGCCACTGCTCACGCCCTTGCAGGCGGGCATCGGCGAAGGCGTCGGTGAAGTTGACGTGCAGCCCGGACAGCCCCGCCACCTCCAGCTCGGGCACCAGCGCGTCGATCAGCTGCGCCGCAGCCGCCTCGTCATGGGCCAGCAGGCGTGCACCCCGCACTGGCGAGAAGGGCACGGCGGCGAGCAGCTTGGGGTAGTACTTGATGCCGGCGCGCTGGCAGGCATCGGCCCAGCCCCAGTCGAACACATACTCGCCATAGGAATGCGCCTTCACATAGGCCGGCATGGCCGCGAGCAGTTCGCCGCCCGCACCGCGCAACAGGCGATGGGCCGGCCACCAGCCGCTGCGCCCACCGATGCTGCCGCTGTCCTCCAGGGTGGCGAGGAAGGCATGGCGCAGGAAGGGTTGGTCGTCCTTCAGCAGGGCATCCCAGCTGGCGGCATCGACTTCGGAAAGGCGGGAAAGGGTCTGGATCGGCATGGCGACAAGTCTGGCCTGCGGCGCCGGCGAAAAAAAGCCTGTCGCAGAGAATTCATCGACGATGTTCTTTCGCGGTTGCAACCGCTCCCACAAGAACATGCGCACCCACCGTGGGAGCGGATTCATCCGCGATGAGCCCAGAGGGTTCCGCCGTAGGTTGGCGCCGAGCGCAGCGAGGCCCAACGGAGCAGGGCTGGACCTCGCATCGTTGGGTTTCGTGCCTCTACCCAACCTACGACCCCTTACCCCTCCCGGACATCGCGAAAAACACGCCCATAAAAAAGCCCCGCCGAAGCGGGGCTCAAGAAGGAGCGGATGAACGGTATTGCTTAGAACGCGTACTGCGCACGGATGACGAAGCCGTCGCCGTCGTCGTCGCCCACGTTGTTGGTCACCTTGTCGGTGGCGGCACGAACATAGGTACCGCTGATCTTCACGGCTTCGTTGGCGTACCAGTTCACGCCCAGGTTGTGCACCTTGGCCTCGGCGTCGCCGACTTCGCGGGTAGCGGAAGCGGTGGTCACGTTACCGTCATCCACGCTGATGCTGTCGTAGCGGTAGAAGAGTTCCCAAGCGCCGATCTGCTTGTTGTTCGGCTTGATCTTGTCGAACTTGCCGAGCTTGTAGTCACGTGCCTCGCCGGTCAGGGTGTAGGCCGCCTGTACGTAGAAGCCGTCGGCCTTGATGTCCTGGAAGGCGGCGGAGTCGGCCTTCATCTTGCGCTTCATGTATTCGCCCTGCAGGGAGAACGGGCCGGTGGCCCAAGCCGCTTCCAGACCCCAGGCGGTGTCGTCGTCATAGGAACCGGCAGGCCGGGTGTTTGCACCACCGAAGACCACGCGGTTGCCGTTGGTGCCGGCATCGTTGCCACCCAGGGTCTCAACGCCACGCATGCCCAGGCGGCTGCGGAAGCGGGAGTCGATGGTGGAGTCGGAAACGTCGCGACGAGCGAAGTTGGCACCGAAGTGGAGGACGTTGCCGGCTTCAGCCATCGGAGCGAACACGCCACGCAGGTTCACTTGCTTATTGGCTTTGCCATCGGTGTCGTTGTTGTCCTTGGAGAACACACCACCGGACAGGTACGCGTAGTTGCTGATGGTGGTGGAGACCTGGGCGCCCATGCCGTTCTGGTGGCCGTTGGCCCAGTCGATGACGTCGTAGAAGGCGTTACGCTCAGGAGCGGTCACCCACTTGGAGCTGGTGGCTTTTTCCAGGCCGAATTCCGGGTCGAAACGACCAACCTTGATCACCACCGGGTTGAAGCCGGTGTAGGCGATGGAGGCCTCGTCGAAGTAACCGTCGTCGGAGCTGCCAGCGTTGTGGGAGAAGTCGTAGTTGATCTGGTAAGCCCAGTCGGTGTACGCCACGCCACCGATTTCCAGGAAGGCACGACGGAAGTAAGCCGCGTCGGCGGAATCGCCGTTCTTGGTGTAGATGCCGTCGAAGCTGCTGTAGTCAGCCTGCAGGCGGCCACCGATCTTGAAGCTGTACGCCTTGTCGGTGGTAGCGACTTCAAGGCCGCCCTTGGTCTTGATAACGATGTCGGTGCCGTCGGTGGTGACGGTACCAGCGAAAGCCTGGGCGGAAATGGCCAGAGCCATGGCGCTGGCGGCAAAACCGGCGAAGTGCTTACGGATCATCGAAGATTCCCCTGTTGGTCTTTAGTGCTGGAAAACACCCGAGCGTTGGGCTCGTTTGTGCTGGGGGGGAATGTTGGCGGGGGGTTATTTCAGCTCAGTTTCTTTTAGATAAATGTTTTATGACAAAGGAACTTTTTCATCGCCATCGGGAATATAGGAAAAACCGCTCTAGGACGGGCTTTGCGGGCAAGCGAAGCGGCAAGTTGTCGCAGAGGGGTGCGCCGCCGAATATGACAACACGACTGAAATGTTACGGCGCGATGACCTGGCTCAGGGGGCTTCCTGGCGTGCCCGGGCGAGCCGTTCGGCCAGTTTTTCATCACCTTCCGGGGTCGCTTCGGGCAGTTGCCTGAGCACTTCACGGGTGAGGTTCAACTGGGCGAGGAAGCGCCGGCAATGGGGGCAGATCAGCAGGTGCTGGCGCACGCCCAGGCGCTGCACGAAACCCAGTTGGCCATCGATGTAGTCGCTGGAACGGGCGACCAGTTCCCGGCAGTTCAGCATTGGCCCGTCTCCTCGAAATGCTCCAGGGTGGCGAACAGCTTGAGGCGCCCACGGTGCAACAGCACCCGGACATTGGAGAGGGAAACCTCCAGCAGGTTACAGATCTCCTGCAATTCCAGGCCCTGGCGCTCGCGCAGCAGCAACACGCTGCGCTGCAGGTCGGACAGGCTCAGCAGGGTCTTCTCCAGGCACTCGCGCAGCTCCTCCTCGGCCAGCAGGGCCTCGGGGGAATCCTCGTGCCAGGTGGCGGGGCCGGCCAACCAGTGGCCGTTGGCGGCGAAGCGCGTGTCATCCACGGTGCCGTGAGGCGCGGGCAGGTCGTCGAGCAGGACTTCGCGGCGGCTCTGCTTGAGGCGGGTGCGGGCGGTGTTGGCGACTATGGTCAGCAGCCAGGTCTTGAGGCTGGAGCGCTGCTGGAAACCGTCCAGGCTGCGCACCACGGCGAGCCAGGCGTCCTGCACCACTTCGTCGGCATGGGGGCTGCCGACGATGGCGAAGGCCACGGCGCGCATGGCGCCCTGGTAGGTGTCGATGAGTTCGCGGAAGGCCCGCTGCTCCCCCGCCCGCAGGCGGGGCAGCAGCTCGCTGTCCGCAGGGGCGGCCATCAGTGCTTGCGCAGGATCACGCTGCCGATGGAGTAGCCGGCGCCGAAGGAGCTGAGCACGCCCAGGGAGCCGCTGGGCAGGTCGTCCTGGTACGTGTGGAAGGCGATCACCGAACCGGCGGAGCTGGTGTTGGCGTAGGTGTCGAGGATCACCGGCGCCTCTTCGGCCTCGGCGTCACGGCCCAGCAGTTTGCGGGCGATCAGCAGGTTCATGTTGAGGTTGGCCTGGTGCAGCCAGAAGCGCTTCACGTCGGCGACGTCCAGCTCGTTCTCCTGCAGGTGCGCGGCGATCAGCTCGGCGACCATCGGGCAGACGTCGCGGAACACCTTGCGGCCTTCCTGCACGAACAGCTTGTCGCGGGCGCCGATGCCCTCTTCCGCGGCGCGGTTGAGGAAGCCGAAGTTGTTGCGGATGTTGTTGGAGAACTGGGTCAGCAGCTTGGTGCCGACGATGTCGAACTGGTACTTCGAGGTGGCCTGGTCGGCACGCTCGATGATCACTGCGGTGGCCGCGTCGCCGAAGATGAAGTGGCTGTCGCGGTCACGGAAGTTCAAATGGCCGGTGCAGATTTCCGGGTTGACCATGAGGATGGCGCGGGCCTGGCCGGTCTGCACGGCGGTGGTCGCCGCCTGGATGCCGAAGGTGGCCGAGGAGCAGGCGACGTTCATGTCGTAGCCGAAGCCCTGGATGCCCAGAGCGGCCTGGACTTCGATGGCCACGGCCGGGTAGGCGCGTTGCAGGTTGGAGCAAGCGACGATCACGCCATCGATGTCGGCGGCGGTGCGGCCGGCGCGCTCCAGGGCCTGCTTGGCGGCACCAACGGCCATTTCACAGAGCACGCCCCATTCTTCGTTGGAACGCTCGGGAAGGCGCGGAACCATGCGCTGCGGGTCGAGGATGCCGTCCTTATCCATCACGAAGCGGCTCTTGATCCCCGACGCCTTCTCGATGAAGGCAACGCTGGATTCGCTCAGCGCCTCGACTTCGCCACGCTCGATGGCAGCGGCGTTCTCGGCGTTGAACGCCTGGACGTAGGCGTTGAACGAGGCCACCAGTTCTTCGTTGGAGATGCTCTGGGACGGGGTGTAAAGGCCGGTGCCACTGATCACGACTTTGTGCACGGTCGATCCTCTCGTTACTGGGCTGTGAGCAGGCACAGCCGGTTGGGCAGTTGGGCGCTGGGCGAAGGCTCGACCAGCATTGGAAAAAGGCTCACCCCGCCTGGCGGGATGGAACAGCGAATCCTTGTTGTAGCGGGCACGCCGGAGGCTTCACGGCGGCGGGGCACTGGGGCCCGCTCGCGGGTCGCCGAAGGATAGCAACGGCCTCTCACGCAAGCCGCGAATTCTGCCACAGAGCGGGTCTTTCCGGGGCATCGGCGCCGCTGCGTCAGACCATCGGCCGGCGCATGGAGCGAGTTGGGAAAAGCCCGCTGAAGGTGGCGAAAACGCCTCGATATGTAGGATTAAGCCTACAAACGAGTCCTTCAATGTTGTTATAGATGCTCGGCGCCGCAGCCAGGACACAGGCGGACGACCGGGAAAATCGGCTTATGTGCGGCTAAAAAGGCCGAATCATCGGCTGATAACGCGCAAACGACCGGTTTCGAGGCCGGTCGTCGCGGCACACCCCGGACTTCAGAGGCGCTTGAGCAAGCGCGCCTGCAGCGCTTCCAGCTCGGCCGGATCGGCCTTCTTGCTGGCATGGATGCCCAGGGACTCGCCCTCGAAACGGGGAACGATGTGCATGTGGATGTGGAACACCGTCTGCCCCGCCGGGGCGCCGTTGAACTGCGCCACCTGCACGCCGGCCGGCTCCAGCTCCTCCACCAGCACGCGGGCCAGGCGCTGCACCACGGCCATGACCTTGGCCAGGGCGTCGCCGTCGATATCGAGGATATTGCGCGCCGCCGAACGCTTGGGGATCACCAGGGTGTGGCCGTAGGACTGCGGAAAGATATCGAGGAAGGCGAGCACGTCGTCGTCTTCATAGAGCGTGTAGCAAGGGGCCTCGCCACGAATGATCTGGGCGAAGACGTTCTGCGGATCGTAGGTGCCGTGAAGGCTCATCGTGGCGCTCCATTTGCCGTTTGCTGACCGCGCACCTTAACGCCCGGCGCCGCCGGGTTGAACCCCCGCTGCGCGTTTCCGGTTTTCAAACCGGCCACGACGCTTCACCCTTGTGCCCTCGGCCCCCCCCCCCGCAAGGAACGCCCCATGACCCGCCACATGCCCGCACTGGACATCCTCGAACACAACCGCTTCGCCTGGGACCGCCAGGCCCGGCAGCACTGCGAATGGTCGCGCCCCGTGGACGCTGCCACCATCGCCGCCGCCCGCGCGGGCGACTGGCAGGTGCGCCTCACCCCCGGCCCATTGCCCACCGGCTGGCTCCCCGAGGTGCGCGGGCTGCGCATCCTCTGCCTGGCGTCGGGCGGTGGCCAGCAGGCCCCGGTGCTGGCCGCCGCCGGTGCCGAGGTGCTGGTGCTGGACGCCTCCGCCGAGCAGCTCGCCCGCGACCGCGAGGTGGCCGAGCGCGACGGCCTGCAGTTGGAGACCTTGCAGGGCGACATGCGCGACCTCTCGGCCCTGGCCGACGCGCGCTTCGACTGCGTGTTCCACCCCATCTCCAACCTCTACGTGCCGGATATCCGCCCGGTCTGGCGCGAGTGCTTCCGTGTGCTGCGCCCCGGTGGCCGGCTGCTGTCGAGCTTCTACAACCCGGTGGTGTTCGTCGCCGACCGCGACCCGCGCCATGCCGAGCAGGGTCTGATCAAGCCGCGCTTCACCCTGCCCTATTCCGACCTCGATGACCTGAGCCCGGAGGAACTGGCGGCCAAGCGCGAACGCGGCGAAGCACTGGTGTTCGGCCACAGCCTGGCGGAGCAGATCGGCGGCCAGCTGGAAGCCGGCTTCGTGCTGCGCGGCTTCCACGAAGACGCCCAGCCCAACCCGCGTTTCGTGATCGATAGATACCTGCCGACCTTTCTCGCCACCTGGGCAGAGAAGCTCGGTTAGGGAAGGCGCATCCGCTCCGACGCCCCACCTCCTCACCGTCGGGCCACACTGCGCTCGGCGCCAACCTACATCAGGCGACTCTGGGCGTGATGCCAGCCTCGATCTCCGCGCCGTGATCCAGTTCAGCCACACGCAGATCAAAGGCAGCCTGCAGGTTGAGCCACGACTGCGCCTCGCCACCGAAATAGCGAGCCAAGCGCAATGCGGTGTCAGCGGAAACGGCGCGGCGCTCCTTGACGATTTCATGTAGCCGGGTGGCCGGAACGCGCAAGGCATTGGCCAGCGCGTTGACGCTCATACCCAGCGGCTCGAGGAATTCCTCGCGGAGGATTTCACCGGGGTGGATGGGACGCATGCCGTTCTTGGCCATTTCAGAACCTCAGTGGTAATCGACTATCTCGACGTCATGGCAATGACCCTGCTCGAAGCGGAAGCACAGCCGCCACTGGTCGTTGATGCGGATGCTGTACTGCCCGGCACGCCCGCCCCTCAGGGCCTCCAGGCGGTTTCCCGGCGGCGAGCGCAGGAACTCAATGGACAGCGCTGATTCAAGCATCTGCAACTTGCGCTCGGCCTGCTGGCGGATCGCCGCAAAGCGTGGCGGGCAGTAGCCTTGGTAGAGCAGATGCGTGTGCTTGCATGCGAAGGACTTGATCATGCCGACCAAAATATTACGCGACGCGTAATACGCAAGACGGAATAGTCTTCGATCTCTACGAGAAAGGGAAGCACTGCATGTCGGCAGCAACTCGGCAGGGCATGGCTCACCGTAGGTTGGGTAGAGGAACGAAACCCAACATCGCGATGCCCGGCTCCGCTGCGTTGGGCCTCGCTGCGCTCGGCGCCAACCTACGGGCCGTGCATCGTCGTCGCATCGATCGCGGATGAATCCGCTCCCACAGGAGCCGCCCCGTAGCCCGGGCTTCAGCCCGGGGAGGCGTCGCGCAGATGGGCCAGCACCTGCTGCACCCGCGCGTCCAGCGGGCCGGTGAGCACCTGGTAGGGCCAGCCGCGGCGCTGCAGCTCGGCCTGGTACCAGGCCTGCTGCCGGCGGCGGAAGGTTTCGTCCTGGCGGGTGCCGTCCTGCACGAAGGGGAAGTCGTCGGCGCAGAGGAAGCTGTGGGTGTAGGGGCGGTCGGCCAGGGTGGCGAGTTCGGCTTCGGCGCGGCCGAACATCGCGTGGCTGTAGAACAGGGTGGTCAGCGCCGAGGTGTCGCAGACCAGGTAGCGCGCGGCCTCAAACGCCGCCCGGTCTTCCCGCGCCATCTGCGTACGGCCGATGTGCAGCAGGTCGTCGTACTCCAGGGCGCCGTCCTTCGCCACCCAGTGCTCGCGGCCGAACTCGGCCACGCAGGGGGCGTCGAGTGCTTCGGCCAGGGCGATGGCGAGGCTGCTCTTGCCGGTGGATTCACCACCGAGGAAGACGATGCGCTCGACGAAGTCGGCGTGCACCTCGGGGGCGAGGAAGCCGCGCAGCCCATGGGGATCGGCGCGCAGCCGGGTGCCGGAGACGGGCACGGCAAGGCGCTGCTGGTCGACACAGACGTGCCGCACCGGGTGGCCGAAGACGTCTGCCAGGTGCTCGGCGAACCCGTCGCCGTAGCTTTCGCTGGTGAACACCGCATCCACCGTGGTGCCGAACACCGCCTGGCAGAACTCGGCGACGAACTGGCGCGGCTCGAACTCGGGGGCGTCGTTGTGGGGCAGGTCGGGCAGGCTCTTGCCCTGCTCGCGCCAGGCCTGGATGCGTGCCGGGGTGACGACTTCCGCCTGCACCCCGGGAAAGCGCAGGCGCAACCAGCGTTCGCGGCGCTCGGCATCGCAACCCGGCAGTTCCGGCAGGGACCAGCACAGCAGCAGCAGGCGCTGGCATTGCCCCAGGGCGGTGCGGATCACCTGCTCGTGGCCCAGGTGCAGCGGTGAGAACTTGCCCACCACCAGGCCGGTGCGGAAGGTCGCGCTCACCTCAGGCGGGCTCCTGCCCGGCCAGGGGCGTGGCGGCTTCGCGCAACTCGCGGCGCCAGCAGTACAGGCCGTACCAGGCATTGCACCAGAACAGGGTGTAGAGCCCGGCGGTGAGGTACAGCTCGCGGGAGGCGTAGAGCGGCACCGCCAGGGTGTTCACCAGCAGCCAGGCGTACCAGTTCTCCAGGCGCCGGCGCATCAGCAGCAGCTGCGCCAGCACGCTGAAGGTCAGCACCAGGGAGTCCACCAGCGGTGCGTAGGCGTCGGTGAAGTGGTGCAGCAGCGCCCCGTAGGCCAACGCCACCACCACCGCCAGGGCCGCCATCCACGCCAGCGTGCCTGGCGCGGTGCGGCTCACCGGCAGCTGGGTGCCGGCGTTGCCGTGCAGCCAGGCCCACCAGCCCATGGCGCTGGTGATGATGAAGAAGCCTTGCAGAGTGACGTCGGCATAGAGCTGCGCGCCAAAGAACAGCCAGCCGAACAGCAGGCAGCCGAGGATGCCGGTGGACCAGGTGTGCACGCTGTTGCGCGCGGCCAGCAGCACGGCGATCAGGTTGACCAGGTCGGCGACGAGTTCGAGGGTGGAGGGCATGGGGGCGTCCTTGTCCGGTACTGCCTGGGCTCAGCCGAAGCGCTTGACCGCGTCCAGCCAGGCCGGGTCGAGGTGGGTCTGTTCGGTATCCAGCCCCTGGGCCGTCATCGCTTCGCGGTGCGCATCGATCTCGTGGACCATCTGGCTGAGGTCGGAGGTGTTGCCGTCCAGCTGGTGCATCTGGGTCACGCCCAGGTGGTAGAAGCGCAGCAGCTTCATCGCCGCCGGGTCGTTCACGGCGACCCCCGCCTTGACCCGGTGCATCAGGTTGGTGACGCGCATCAGGCTGCGCTTGAGCCGCCAGCCATACACCGCCGGCGCCATGAAGGGGCGCGGCCACAGTTGCAGGCGCACCAGCGCCAGGGTGATCGCCACCCCGGCCAGCACACCGATCAGGTTCCAGCGGAAGTTATCGCCACCCGGCGTGCCGAACAGCTGCACGCTGAGGGTGGCCATGAGCATGGCCAGGGCGATGAACAGCACGGCGATGCCGATGGCGATGCGCCGGGTCTTCTCGCGGTATTGCTCGGGGTTCATGGGGCGGATGTCGAACAGCGCATCACTCATCGATCAAGCCTCTACCTGGGTCCACTGCTTATTCAGTCGTTTATCGGAAACCGCCATCTTGGTGCCCAACTGCTGGGCGAAGAGGGACACGCGGTACTCCTCCAGCATCCAGCGGAAGGTTTGCAGCTCGGGGTCGCGCTTACCCTCCTGGGCGTGCTTGGCCAGGCGTGCCTGGTACTGCTCCCAGTAGCCGGCCAGCTCGCCGGACCAGACGCGGTCGCGCTGCAGCTGGGCGCCGATCTTGTCGAAGCGCTGCTCGATGGCCTTGAGGTAGCGCGGCAGCTCCTTCAGCCATTCGCCCGGGGTTTCGCGGACGAAACCGGGGTACACCAGGTTGCCCAGCTGCGCCTTGATGTCGTTCAGCGCCACCGCCTGGGCCAGGTCGATGCGCCCCTTGAAGCGCTTCTGCAGGCCGTGCCACAGCTTGAGGATGTCCAGCACCAGGCGCGCCAGGCGCTCGGCATGTTCGGCCCAGGCGCCGCGCTTCTTCTCCGCCAGCGAGGCCAGTGCCGCGCCATCGCGGGGCAGGTTGGTTTCGCCTTCGAGGATGCAGCTGTCGAGGCTGGCCAGGAGGATGTCCTCCACCAGCGCGTCGACCCGCCCCATATCGCGGTAAAGCAGGCCCAGCTCGGTGAGGCCCGGCAGCTTGCCACGGAGGAACTTGGCCGGCTCGGCCAGCTGTTGCAGGAGCAGACGCTGCAGGGCGCGGCGGTGCTGGTACTCGGCTTCGGCCTGGGTTGGGAAGCGGTGTTCCTTGACCACCCCGCCCTCCTCCACCAGCGCCGGGTAGACGGTCATGGAGAGCCCGGCGATCTTCTGCTGGGTCTTCTCGGCGACCTCGGCGAACACCTTGGCTTCCACCGCCTTCTGCGCCTTGTCGCCCTGAGGGATGGCCAGGGCGGCCTGGCTGGCTTCGGCGAAGCGCGCGGTCAGCTCGGCGAGGTCGCGGCCCTCGCCAAGGAACTTGCCGCGGGCGTCGACCACCTCGATGTTCATCTTCAGGTGCCCTTCCAGCAGCGCGGCGGCTTCCGTCCAGGCCTCCTCGGGCACCCGTGAGCCGGTCATGCGTTGCAGCTCGCGGCCCAGCGCCTCGGGCAGCGAACCCTCGGCGAAGCTGAGCTTGGCCAGCGCCGCCTTGACGAAGTCCGGCACCGGCACGAAGTTCTTGCGGATGGCCTTGGGCAGGTTGCGCACCAGGGCCACGCACTTGGCTTCCAGCAACCCGGGCACCAGCCAGTCCAGGCGCTCGGCCTGGAGTTGTGGCAGCAGCGGCGCCGGCACCCGCAGGGTCACGCCGTCACGGGCATGGCCGGGCTCGAAGTGGTAGTCCAGCGACAGCTGCAGGTCGCCGATGCGCAGGGTGTCGGGATACTGCGCGGCGGTGACTTCGTTGGCCTCGCGGGCCAGCACGTCCTCCTCGCGCATGATCAGCAGCTCGGGGCTCTTCGCCCGCTCGCGCTCGTACCATTTCTCGAAGCTGGCGGTCTGGTAGATGTCCTCCGGCAGGCGCGCGGCGTAGTAGTCGAAGAGGGTTTCCTCGTCGGCCAGGATGTCGCGACGCCGGGCCTTGGCCTCCAGCTCGTCGAGGCGTTCCAGCAACTGGCGGTTGGCGGCCAGGCACTTGGCGCGGCTGTGGATTTCGCCACGCACCAGGCCCTCGCGGATGAACAGCTCGCGGGCCACCGGTGGGTCGATGGGCCCGTAGTGCACCGGGCGCCGACCGACCACGATCAGCCCGTAGAGGCTGACCTGCTCGTAGGCCACGACCTGGCCACGCTTCTTCTCCCAGTGCGGCTCCAGGTGGTTCTTCTTCACCAAGTGGCCGGCCAGGGGCTCCAGCCAGTCGGGGTCGATCTTGGCGACCATGCGCGCGAACAGCTTGGTGGTCTCCACCAGTTCGGCGGCCATGATCCATTGCGGCCGCTTCTTGGCGATCACGGTCGAGGGGTGGATCCAGAAACGCCGCTGGCGGGCGCCGAGGTAGTCGCCGTCCTCGCTCTTCTGGCCGATCTGGCTGAGCAGGCCGGAGAGCAGCGCCTTGTGCACGCGCGGGTAGTCCGCCGGCTCCTTGTTGAGGGTCAGCTTGAGCTCGCGGCAGATCAGCGTCAGCTGGCGGTGGGCGTCACGCCACTCGCGCAGGCGCATGTAGTTGAGGAAGTTCTTGCGGCACCAGGTGCGCAGCGCGTTGGAGCCCAGCGCCTGGCGCTGTTCCTCGAAGCCGCGCCAGAGATTGACCAGCGCGGCGAAGTCGGAATCCACGTCCTTCCATTGCGCGTGGGCCTGGTCAGCGGCCTGCTGGCGCTCCATCGGCCGTTCGCGCGGGTCCTGCACCGAGAGCGCGCTGGTGATCAGCAGCACCTCGTCGAGGCTGCCCTGGTGGGCACCTTCCAGCACCATGCGGCCCAGGCGCGGGTCCACCGGCAGGCGCGCCAGCTGGCGGCCAAGGGGCGTGAGCTGGCCCTCGCGGTTCACCGCCGAGAGCTCCTGCAGCAGGGTGAAGCCGTCGCTCACCGCCTTGCCGTCCGGCGGCTCGATGAAGGGGAAGTCGCTGATCTCGCCGAGGCGCAGATGGAGCATCTGCAGGATCACCGCCGCCAGGTTGGTGCGCAGGATCTCCGGGTCGGTGAACTCAGGGCGGCCGAGGAAATCCTCCTCGCTGTAGAGGCGCACGCAGATGCCCGGCTCGACCCGGCCGCAACGGCCCTTGCGCTGGTTGGCGCTGGCCTGGGACACGGCCTCGATGGGCAGGCGCTGCACCTTGGCGCGGTAGCTATAGCGGCTGATGCGCGCGGTGCCGCTGTCGATCACGTAGCGGATACCGGGCACCGTCAGCGAGGTTTCGGCAACGTTGGTGGCGAGCACGATCTTGCGGCCGGCCATGGGCGCGAAGATCTTCTGCTGCTCGGCCGGGGTCAGCCGTGCGTAGAGCGGCAGCACCTCGGTCAGGCGCAGGTTGGCCTTGCGCAGCACCTCGGCGGCATCACGGATCTCGCGCTCGCCGGGGAGGAACACCAGCACGTCCCCCGGGCGCTTGCCCTCGGCGCGCTCGAAGTCGCCGATCTCTTCCAGGGCGCGGAGGATGCCCTGGTCCACCGACAGGTCGTCGAACAGCGCTTCGCCGTTCTCGTCCACTTCGGCGGCCAGGGGCCGGTACCAGGTGTCCACCGGGTAGGTGCGGCCGGAGACTTCGACTATGGGTGCGTCACCGAAATGTTTGGAGAAGCGCTCCAGGTCGATGGTCGCCGAGGTGATGATCAGCTTCAGGTCCGGGCGCCGTGGCAGCAGCGTCTTCAGGTAGCCCAGGAGAAAGTCGATGTTCAGGCTCCGCTCGTGGGCCTCGTCGACGATGATGGTGTCGTAGCGTTCGAGCAGGCGGTCATGCTGGGTTTCGGCCAGGAGGATGCCGTCGGTCATCAGCTTGACCAGGCTGCGCTCGTTGGACTGGTCCTCGAAGCGCACCTGGTAGCCCACCAGCTCGCCCAGGGGCGTGCCGATCTCCTCGGCCACGCGGGTCGCCACGCTGCGCGCGGCCAGCCGGCGCGGCTGGGTGTGGCCGATCAGGCCGTGGGTGCCACGGCCCATTTCCAGGCAGATCTTCGGCAACTGGGTGGTCTTGCCCGAACCGGTTTCGCCGGCGATCACCAGCACCTGGTGTTTCTCCAGCGCGGCCTTGATCTCGTCGCGCTTGGCGGCGATGGGCAGGGCGTCGTCGTAGCGCATGCGCGGCACGCTGCTGCGGCGCGCCTCGACCTTGGCGCAGGACGCCTGAAAGCGCTCCAGCCACTGGGCGAACTTGGCCTCGTCCGGCTTCTTGTGCAGCTCGTGGAGCTGGCGACGCAGGCGATGGCGGTCGGCGATCAGGGCGTGATCGAGGTTCTTGTGCAGGGAGGCGATGTCGGTCATCAGGCGCTGGGCAATCGTGGCAAAGGCGCGATTGTCGCAGATTCCGCCCCCACACCGCATCGGCAAGCGCCCCGCGCGCCGACGGCTCGGCAACGCGGGATGAAACGGCTCAGCGGGTGGCGGTGATCGGCAGGCTGCGCAGCTCCTGCGGCACGGTGCGCAGGGCCAGGTCCTGGGCCTGCAGGGAGTTCCAGGCGAAGCCTTGCAGGGCGCTGCCGCTGCTGTCGCGATCCAGGCGCGCGGCCTGTTCGGACGACGGCGCCGGCGGCTGCACGCCGTAGATCAGCGAATAGAACACCGAGGCGGTGAGGTAGCTGCCGCTGTAGCTCGGGTGGCTGCCGTCCTCGATGAACAGGTGCGGTTGCGGCGTGGCCGCCAGGGCCTGCTTCCAGGCCTGGCCGACCGGGGCCAGCAGGGAATGGGTTTCGTTGGCCAGGCCGGTGTAGACGCTGTCGAGCTGCGCCTGCATGGCCGGGATCGCCTGGCGTGCCCAGGTCAGGTAGAGGATCGGCTGGGCACCGGCCTTGCGCGCCTCGGCGGCCATCAGGCGCACGTACTTGCGGGTCTTCTCGGGGTTGTCCACCGGCATGGTGCTGAAGTCCTGGATCACCACATAGTCCCAGTGCTGGCTGGCCAGCACCTTCTGCACCACGCCACGGTTCCAGTGGGCTTCGAGGCTGGCGCCGCCGAAGGTGACGTCGCGCACGTCCAGCGGGCGCGGCTGGGCAGCGTCGAGGGACATCTGCCGGACCATGCGCGGCAGGTCGTTGTAGAAGGTGTAGCTGTTGCCCACGAACAGCACGCTGAGCGGGCGGCCCGTCACGGCCTGTTGCGAGGCGGAACCGATCACCGGTTTCGCAGACGGGTTTTCAGCGGCCACGGTCGGGCCGACGACGACAACTCCCAGCATCCAGGCCAGGAGGATTCGACGCACATTCATACGCATGGAGGTCCCCCAGGAAAGCGTAACGGCGCGGGTCAGGGGCCCGCGGACCGGCGCAGATTATGCGAATCGACAGCTGTCGCAATGCTGGCACCGGCCAGGGGCGACGGGAGGTCATACCGTTCGGTAGAGCTAGCGAAGCGGCTGGCCCGGGGGCATGGCAGGTCGCGCCCAGGCTGACTCCGCCCGGTGGAGGTAAAGAGCGACCTCCACCCTACGCATCGATCGGCTCCGCACGGTGCCCGGGATGTAGGGGCGACTTCAGTCGCCAAGCGGCGCGCAGCGCCGCCCCCGTGGGAGCGAATTCATTCGCGATCGGCCTTCACCCGGAAACCGGATACCAACGCCCGCCGGTATCAGGCCCCCGACGCACCCTCCCCTTCCAACGCCTGCCAGCCGCCACCAAGGGCGCGGTAGAGGTCCACCAGCGCCAGGGCGGCGGCGGTGGCGCTGTCCACCTGTTCGGCCTGGTTGGCCAGCAGCGCGTTCTGCACGCTGAGCACGTTGAGGAAGTCCACCGTGCCCTGGCCGTATTGGCGTTCGGCGTTGTCGAGGGCCACGCGGGCGTGTTCCACCGCCTGGTCCAGGCTGGCCTGGCGGCGTTGCTGTGCCTGGTAGGCGCCGAGGGTGTCGTCCACTTCGTGCCAGGCGGCGAGCACGGTGCTGCGGTAGGCGATGGCCGCTTCCTGCTGGCGGGCCCTGCTCAGTTCCAGGGTGCCGCGCCGGCGGCCGCCGTCGAACAGCGGCAGGCTCAGGGCCGGGCCGAAGGCGAAGCGTCGGGCGTCCCAGCCCAGGTCGTCCAGCTGCCGGGCCTGGAAGCCGAGGTCGCCGGAGAGGGTGATGCGCGGGTAGAAGTCGCCCTCGGCCACGCCTATTTCGGCGGTGGCGGCGTGCAGGGCGGCTTCGGCGCGGCGGATGTCCGGGCGGCGCTCGGCCAGTTCGCTGGGCAGGCCCAGGAGCACCCGTGCCGGGCCGGTGGGAATGGCCGGTGCCTCCTGGGCCGCCAGCGCCTCGCGCAATGCGCCGGGCGGCAGCGCCAGCAACAGGGCCAGGGCATTGGCCAGGCTTGCCTCGCGCTGACGCAGGGGCGGCAGGCGCGATTCGAGGCTGGCCACCTGTGCCGCCGCTTCGGCCACCTCCAGCTGGGTGGCGACGCCATCGGCCAGGCGGGTGCGGTTGAGGGCCAGGCTGCGCCGGGCGATCTCCAGGTTCTGCAGCGTGATGGCCAGGGCGTTCTGCACACCACGCAGCTCGATGTAGCCGCGCGCGGTCTCCGCCGTTACCGCCAGCAGCACGCCCCGGCGGGTCTCCTCGGAGACCTGCACGCCGGCGTCCGCCGCTTCCACCTCGCGCCTTACCCGGCCCCAGAGGTCCAGCTCCCAGGCCATGTCCAGGCCGCCCTGCCAGAGGCTGTAGGCAGCGCGGCCCGACTCGCCGGAGGGGTCGGAGAGGCCGCGCTGGCTGTTGCGTGCGCGGCTGTAGCCCGCGCCGACACCGAGATCCGGCGCCTGCCCGGCGGCCACGCTGCGACGTGCGGCGCGGCTCTGCTCCACGCGGCTGGCGGCGGCGAGCAGGTCGAGGTTCTCGTGGGTGGCGCGGTGGATAAGCGAAGCCAGCAGCGGGTCGCCGAAACCCTCCCACCAGCGTTCTTCCAGCTCGGCCTGGAGCGCGCGGCTCGGCAGGTCGGCGTCGTCGGCCAGGGTCCAGTGGGTGTCCAGTTCGGCGTCGGGCCGGGTGAAGTCCGGGCCGACGCTGCAGGCGCCGAGGCCCATCGCCAGGACCAGCAGGGTCGCGTGTCGACGCATCTCAGTTCACCCCCGCCAGGGCTTCGGGCTCGCCACGGGTGTCCACGTCGGCTTCCACCGACATGCCCACCCGCAAGCGCGCAGCCAGGGGCTGGCCCTCGTCAAGGCGGACCTTCACCGGGATGCGCTGCACCACCTTGGTGAAGTTGCCGGTGGCGTTGTCCGGGGCGATGGCGGCGAAGGTCACACCGGTGGCCGGGGCGATGCTCTCGATGCGACCGCGCAGCACCTCGCCGGGGAAGCTGTCCACGGTCACCTGCACTACTTGGCCGGGGCGCATGTGGGTGAGCTGGGTTTCCTGGAAGTTGGCGACCACGTAGGCACGCGCCAGGGGCACCACCGCCAGCAGGGCCTGGCCGGGGCTGACGAAGGCGCCGACCCGCACCGCTCGACGGCCGATCGTGCCGTCCATGGGCGCACGCAGCTCGGTGTGGGAAAGGTCCAGCTCGGCCCGTTCGAGGCCGGCACGGGCTTGCTCCAGGGCGGCCTGGGCGGCGTCGCGCTGGGCGGCGAGCACGTCGGTCTGCTTGCGCGTGGCCAGCAATGCGGCGGCGTGTTCGGCCTGCCGCGCACGGCTGGTGTCGAAGCGGCTGCGCGCCTGCTGGGCGCTCTGCAGGGTGCCGGCGCCCTGCCTGGCCAGGTGCTGGTAGCGCTCCAGCTCGTGACGGGCGAACTCCATCTCGGCGCGGTCCGCCTCCACCGTGGCCTCGGCCTGGCGGATCAGCGCGTCCTGCCGTTCCAGGGTGGCCCGGGCGTTGGTCAGGCGGGCCTCGGCACTGGCCACTTCGGCGCGGGCGCCGGAGAGCGCGGCGCGGTAGTCGCGGTCGTCGATGCGCGCCAGCAGCTGGCCGGCCGTCACCGGCTGGTTGTCCTCCACCAGCACCTCGCCGATGAAGCCGGAGACCTTGGGTGCCACCAGGGTGAAATCGGCCTGGACGAAGGCGTCGTTGGTGCCTTCGCCACGGCCGCCGGCGGTGAAGTGCCAGGCGCTCCAGGCGATGAGGCCGGCGCCGGCCAGCAAGGCGCCGGCGATCAGGGGGTACGGGGTCGTGTGTCGGTCATGATGATTCTTCCGTTAGCTCGGGGCACGCGGCGGGTAGATGCGCGTGGGCACGAAGGGGATGGCGATGATCAATGCGGCCGCCAGAACGGCCAGGCACAGGTAGAGGTCGGCGGAGGCCAGCACCGAGGCCTGCTGGTGGACGCGGCGGGCCAGTTGCGCGCCCTCCTCCAGCAGCGGGCTGTTGCCCAGACGATCCACCAGCTGGGTGGAATGCAGGTGCAGACGCAGGGTGCCGAGGGCTTCCAGCACGCCCCCGGCGAGCACTGCGGCGAAGCCCTTGATGGTGTTGAACCAGGCCGAGGCGAAGGGGCCGTCCGGCGGTGTGATGCTGCCGGTGGAGAGCATCAGCAGCGGCAGCACCGCCATGGGCTGGCCGAAGATCTGCAGCGCCTGCACCAGGTAGAAGTCTTCGCGCACCCAGGCCGAGGTCAGCCCGGCACCCAGCCAGCAGGCGACGGCGAGCATGGCCAGGCCACAGGCCAGCACCCAGCGGCAGTCCACCCAGCGCAGGTTGCACAGGGCCGCCACCAGGGGCAGTGCCAGCAGTTGCGGCAGGGCCACCACGAGGAACACCGGGGCGCTCTGCAGCGGCCGGTAGCCTTGCACCTGGGCCAGGTAGGCGGAGGGCACGCTGATGACCCCGAGCAGCACGAAGAGCACGCCACCGAGCACGAACAGGGCGAAGCTGAGGTTGCGCAGCTTGAGCAGCTGCAGCTTGAAGAACGGCAGCGGGTGCTTCCATTCGTTGAGCAGGAACAGCACCAGCAGCACCGAGCCCCCGCCCAGCAGCAGGCAGATCAGCGGCGACTCGAACCAGTCCAGGCGGTCACCCTGCACCAGGCCGACCACCAGCATAGACAGCGCCGGGAAGCCCAATAGCAGGCCCAGCCAATCGAACTGGCGGAAGCGTTCCAGGCGCAGCGGGTCCTGGGGCAGCCCCCAGGACACGGCAGCCAGGGCCAACAGGCTCAGGGGCATGATCTGCCAGAAGGCCCAGCGCCAGCCGACGACCTCCACCCAGAAGGCCGCCAGCGGCGTGCCCAGGCCAGGGCCGAAGGTGGCGGTCAGGGCGTAGCCGGCCAGGCCGTAGAGCTTGATGTTGGCGGGCAGGAAGCGCAGCGCCACGGTCATCAGCATCGGCGGCAGCGCCCCGCCGGCCAGGCCCTGCAAGGCGCGCAGGGCCATCAGGCACTGCAGGTTGGGCGCCAGGGGGCTGAGCAGGCCCAGCACCATGAAGGCACCGATGGCCGCGAGGGTGAAGCGGCGCAGGGAGAAGGTCACCGAGAACCAGGGGGCGAAGGCCATGGCGCAGACCGAAGGCGCAGCGTAGAGCGCCAGCAGCCAGGTGCCTTCGTCACGGCCGATGCCCATGGCGCCGCGGATATCGGCCAGGGCGACCTTGGTGACGTTTTCATTGAAGCCGGCCACCAGCACCGCCAGCAACACGCCCACCAGGCCGACGACGATGCGCAGCCCGAAGGGCGTCGGCACCGGTGCGGCGGCGGGTTTGGCGGCGGCCTGGGGCAGGGACAGGGGCGCGTTCATCGGAGCGGTGCTCCGCTGGCGCGCGAGTGCATGCAAGACATGGGGACTTCCGGGTTTCAGGGATACGCGGAAAGTCTATGGGCGGCCATGGCATGCCGAAAATTGCAATATTTCTAATTTACGAGTGCGCTGAACGCACGAATAAGCGAGCCCCCTCCCTGCGGGACAGGCGCCTCACAGGAGCGATCAGCCGGGCAGGCCTTCCTCGCAGCAGCGCTTGATCAGGCCGCGCAGCCAGCGGTGGGCCGGGTCGCTGTCGAAGCGCGGGTGCCAGGACTGGCGCACCCGCACCGTCTCCAGCGCCAGGGGGATGTCAAAGGCGCGTAGGGGCAAGCCGAGGCGCCGGCAGGTGGCGACCACGGGGTCGGGCATCGGCAGGATCAGGTCCGAGTCGAGCATGGCCAGCACGGCGGAGAAGATGCTGGGGGCGATCATCACCACCTTGCGCGACAGGCCCAGCTCGGCCAGCGCCTGGTCGATGGGGCCCCGGGCCAGGCCACGGCGGGAAACGCTGATCTGCTCGAAGGTGGCGAAGCGCTTCGCGTCGAGGGGGCCTTCCAGCACCGGGTGGCCCTCGCGCACCAGGCCGGTGAAGCGGCATTCGAACAGGCCCTGGGACTTGATCTCCGGGGACAGGGTGAGCGAGGCGCCGATCATCAGGTCGATGCGCCCGGCGCGCATGGCGTCGTCGTCGCCGTCGATCTCCGGGACGAAGCGCAGCACGGCCTCGGGCGCCTCGCGGTGGGCCAGTTCGAACAGGCGGCCGCCGTAGCAGACCATGAAGATGTCGTTGGTGCGGATGTTGAAGGTGCGCTCCAGGCCGGAGAGGTCCACCTGGTCGGCATGGAACAGGCCGCTGGCGCGCTCCACCAGGTCGCGCACCTGCTCGCGCAGCTCCAGGGCCCGGGGCGTGGGCACCAGGCCGCGACCGGCGCGCACCAGGATCGGGTCGCCCACCGCCTCGCGGATGCGCGCCAGGGTGCGGCTCATGGCCGGCGCGCTCAGGTGCATGCGCCGCGCGGCCCCGGCGACGCTGCCTTCGTCGAGCAGCACGTCCAGGGCTACCAGCAGGTTGAGATCGGGCAAGGGCATGGGCCGGCTCCAGGGCGGTCGCGAGAGTCGGCACTCTAGCGGGCGGGAAATGGGGCGTCGAGGCATCACAGGCGGGATCGGGCCCATCGCCCGGCACCCAGCTGCGGAGCAGGCCGGCTACTTCGCAGTGATGGGTTTCGCAGAGCTCTACCCATCCTACGGAGGCGCACCTGGATGCGACTGCCAGAAAAGAAAAAGCCCCGCAGAGGCGGGGCTTGTTCAGGGCGGAACGGATCAGCCCTTGAGCTTCTTCAGTTCCTGGTCACGCAGTTCACGGCGCAGGATCTTGCCGACGTTGGTGGTCGGCAGGCTGTCACGGAACTCGACGGCCTTGGGCATCTTGTAACCGGTGACGTTGGCGCGCATGTGCTGCATCACCTCGTCCTTGGTCAGGTTGGCGCCCGGCTTGACCACCACGAAGACCTTGATCGCCTCGCCGGATTTCTCGTCCGGGATGCCGATGGCGGCGCATTGCAGCACGCCCGGCAGGGTGGCGAGCACGTCTTCGAGCTCGTTCGGGTACACGTTGAAACCGGAGACCAGGATCATGTCCTTCTTGCGGTCGACGATGCGCATGTAGCCGTCTTCCTGGATCAGGCCGATGTCGCCGGTCTTCAGCCAGCCGTCCGCCGAGAGAATCTCGTCGGTGGCGTCCTGGCGCTGCCAGTAGCCCTTCATCACCTGCGGGCCCTTGACGCAGAGCTCACCAATGGCGCCGATGGCGAGGTCGTTGCCCTCGTCGTCGACCACCTTGCACTCGGTCGAGGGGACCGGGATGCCGATGGTGCCGATCTGGATGCTTTGGAACGGGTTCACCGACACCACCGGGCTGGTTTCGGTCATGCCGAAGCCTTCGCAGATGGCGCAACCGGTGACGTCTTTCCAGCGCTCGGCCGCGGCCAGTTGCAGGGCCATGCCGCCGGACAGGGTCAGCTTCAGGGCGGAGAAATCGAGCTTGCGGAAGTCCTCGTTGTTGCACAGGGCGACGAACAGGGTGTTGAGGCCGACGAAGCCGGTGAACTTCCAGTTGCCCAGTTCCTTGACCATGGTCGGCAGGTCACGCGGGTTGCTGATCAGCACGTTGTGGTTGCCGGTCAGCATCATGGACATGCAATGGAAGGTGAAGGCGTAGATGTGGTACAGCGGCAGCGGCGTGATCAGCACTTCGCAACCTTCATTGAGGTTGGCGCCCATCAGTGCCTTGCACTGCAGCATGTTGGCGATCAGGTTGCGGTGGGTGAGCATCGCACCCTTGGCCACGCCCGTGGTGCCGCCGGTGTACTGCAGCACGGCGATGTCGCCCGCTGCCGGGGAGGCATCCTTGACCGGCTTGCCACGGCCCTTGGCCAGGGCATCGTTGAGCTTCACCGCCTGGGGCAGGTGGAAGGCCGGGACCATCTTCTTCACGTACTTGACGACGCTGTTGACCAGCAGGCGCTTGAGCGCCGGCAGCATGTCGCCGACTTCGGTGACCACGACGTGCTTGATGCCGGTGCGCGGCAGTACGTCCTGGGCCAGGTGGGCCATGTTGGCCAGGCAGACCAGGGCCTTGGCGCCGGAGTCGTTGAACTGGTGCTCCATCTCCCGCGCGGTGTACAGCGGGTTGGTGTTGACCACGGTGAGGCCGGCGCGCAGGGCACCGAAGACCACCACGGGGTACTGCAGCACGTTCGGCAGCTGCACGGCGATGCGATCGCCCGGTTGCAGGTCGGTGTTCTGTTGCAGGTAGGCCGCGAAGGCGCCGGACAGCTCGTAGAGCTCACCGTAGGTGATGGTCTTGCCCAGGTTGCTGAAAGCGGGCTTGTCGGCAAAGCGTTGGCAGGACTCTTTCAATACCGCCTGGATATTGGGATACGCGTCGGCATTGATTTCCGCAGGAATGCCTGCTGGATACTTGTCCTTCCAGAAATTTTCGGTCATGGAAGCCCACTCCTAAGCAACAGCTGATCTTCACTGCCGGAGGCAGTTGTTTGTTGTGTTCTGTGCAGTCGTTCAAGCCCTTTCCAGGGCAAAAAAACGCGCCGAGAGTAGCAGCTTTGCAAATGGGCGACCAGAGCCAAAGAAGGCCTTATCAGTCATTAAAATGACCGGATGCAATGACCCTGGTCATCTTTAGAGTAGTTTCTCTAAACAGCGTGCAGAAGGCGTCGCAGAGGGATCGCAGCGCATCCGCCGGCCCTCGCGGGCCGGGGATGGGGGGAAGGGTCAGGCGATGTCGCGCAGTTCGCGACGGAGGATCTTGCCGACCGGCGTCATCGGCAGGGCGTCCTTGAGGACGATGTGCTTGGGCACCTTGTAGCCGGTGAAGTTGGCTTTGCAGTAGGCCTTCAGCTCGTCGACGCTGAGGCCGCCCTCGCGGGCCACGACGAACAGCTTCACCGCCTCGCCGGACTTGTCGTCCGGCACGCCGATGGCGGCGCAGCTGGCCACCTTCGGGTGGGCCATGACCACGTCCTCGATCTCGTTGGGATAGACGTTGAAGCCGGAGACGATGATCAGGTCCTTCTTGCGGTCGACGATGCGCACGTAGCCGTCCGGGTCGATCACCGCGATGTCGCCGGTCTTCAGCCAGCCTTCGGCGTCGAGCACCTCGGCGGTGGCTTCCTCGCGCTGCCAGTAGCCCTTCATCACCTGCGGGCCCTTGATGCACAGCTCGCCGCGCTCGCCCAGGGGCAGCTCGGCGCCGTCGTCATCGATCACCTTGAAGGCGGTGCCCGGTACCGGGATGCCCACGGTGCCCAGGCGCGCCAGGGTGCCATAGGGGTTGGTGCTGGCCACCGGGGAGGTTTCGGTGAGGCCGTAGCCCTCCACCACCGAGCAGCCGGTCATGGCCTGCCAGCGTTCGGCGGTGGCCTTCACCAGGGCGGTGCCGCCGGAGTTGGTGACCTTGAGGTTGGAGAAGTCCAGGTCCTTGAACTCGGGGTGGTCCATCAGCGCGACGAACAGGGTGTTGAGGCCCAGCAGCGCGGAGAAGCGCCACTTCTTCAGCTCCTTGACGAAGCCGGGGATGTCGCGCGGGTTGGTGATCAGCACGTTGTGGTTGCCGTTGACCATCATGCACATGCAGTTCGCGGTGAAGGCATAGATGTGATAGAGCGGCAGCGGCGCGATCATGATCTCCTGGCCCTGCTTCATCAGCGGCTGGCCGTCCGGGCCGAGCTGCGACAGGCAGGCATCCACCTGCTGCATGTTGGCCACCAGGTTGCCGTGGGTGAGCATCGCGCCCTTGGCCACGCCCGTGGTGCCGCCGGTGTACTGCAGCACGGCGATGTCGTCCAGGCTCACCTTCACCGGTTTCAGCGCGTGGCCCTGGCCCTGCTTCAGCGCGGCCTTGAAGGACACCGCCTGGGGCAGGTGGAAGTCGGGGACCATCTTCTTGACCTTCTTCACCACGGTGTTGACCAGCCAGCCCTTGAGGCTCGGCAGCATGTCACCCATGCGCGCTTCAATCAGGTAGTCGATTTCGGTGTCCGGCAGCACTTCCTGCACCAGCTTGCCGAACAGGTTGACGTAGACCAGTGCGCGCACGCCGGCGTCCTTGAACTGGTGGCGCATCTCGCGGGCGGTGTACAGCGGGTTGGTGTTGACCACGATGAGCCCGGCGCGCAGGGCGCCGAACACGGCGATCGGGTACTGCAGCACGTTGGGCATCTGCACCGCGATGCGGTCGCCGGGCTTGAGGTCGGTGTGCTTCTGCAGGTAGGCGGCGAAGGCGCCGGAGAGGCGGTCCAGCTCGGCGTAGGTCAGGGTGACGCCGAGGTTGCTGAAGGCCGGTCGGTCGGCGAATTTCTTGCAGGAACGTTCGAAGACCTCGATCACCGAGCGATAGGCGGTCAGGTCGATCTGGTCGGGTACGCCAGCAGGGCGTTTGTCGCTCCAGAAATCAGGTTGCATTGTTCTTATCCTCTTTGCCCTGAATGTGTCTGGCCCGCGAGCGGGACTGCCCGGAAATTAGCAGGTCCGCACCCGTACGCAAATACTCGCGAACGCGTCATAGACAGTGTGAATCTTGCCGCCATCGCCCGTGCCTGAGCGGCCCGCTGCACCTTGACCGGCCATTGCCCGGTCGGTCCCGCAGGGAACCGATCAGTCAGCCACGTGCCGAGCTTTGCGCCGCCAGGCCGCCCGTGCACAATGCGTCGACACCCCAACGCCACAAGGATTGGCCATGCACCACGATGCTTTCTGGCTCACCGCCAGCGACGGCGCCTCCCTGCACGTCAACCGCTGGAGCGGCGACGCCCAGCCCCGGGCCGTGGTGATGGTCGCCCACGGCATGGCCGAGCACGGCGGCCGCTATGCACGCCTGGGCCAGGCCCTGGTGGCAGCGGGCCTGGAACTCTACGTGCACGACCAGCGCGGCCACGGCCGCACCGCCCAGCACGGCATCCTCGGGCTGTACGCCGAGCACGACGGCTGGAACAAGGTGATCGGCGACCTGGCCAGCCTCAACCACCACATCCGCCAGCAGCACCCGCAAGCGCCGATCTTCCTCCTCGGCCACAGCATGGGCAGCTACATCGGCCAGGCCTACCTGATGCAGCACAGCTGCAGCCTGCAGGGCGCGATCCTCTCCGGCTCCAACTACCAGCCGGTGTCGCTGTACCGCAGCGGCGCCCTGGTGGCTCGCCTGGAGCGCTGGCGCCAGGGCGCCAATGGCCGCAGCGCGCTGATCGAGTTCCTCTCCTTCGGCTCGTTCAACAAGGCCTTCAAGCCCAACCGCACTGCCTTCGACTGGCTCAGCCGCGACCCGGACGAAGTGGACAAGTACGTCAACGACCCGCTGTGCGGCTTCCGCTGCACCAACCAGTTGTGGCTCGACCTGCTCGGCGGGCTTCAGAACATCACCCCGGTCAAGCACCTGGCGCAGATCGACCCCGACCTGCCGCTGCTGGTGGTGGGCGGCGCACGCGACCCGGTCAGCGACGGCCGTCGTCTGGACGACCTCGCCCGCGCCCTGCGCGAGGCCGGGATCAAGGACGTGCAACTGAAAATCTACCCGGACGCCCGCCACGAGCTGCTCAACGAGACCAACCGTGACGAGGTGACGGCCCACCTGCTCGACTGGCTGGAGCATGCCCTTGCCCACAGTCGCTACTGCCAACCGAACAAGGACACCCCATGACCCAGGTAACCAACTTCACCTACGACGCCCTCGAAGTCGGCCAGAAGGCCAGCTACGCCAAGACCGTGGAAGAGCGTGACATCCAGCTGTTCGCCGCCCTCTCCGGCGACCGCAACCCGGTGCACCTGGACGCCGAGTACGCGGCCGGCACCCTCTTCAAGGAGCGCATCGCCCACGGCATGTTCAGCGGCGCCCTGATCAGCGCGGCCATCGCCTGCGAGCTGCCCGGCCCGGGCACCATCTACCTCGGCCAGCAACTGAAGTTCACCCGCCCGGTGAAGCTCGGCGACGCCCTGACCGTGGAACTGGAAATCCTCGAGAAGCTGCCGAAGAACCGCGTGCGCATCGCCACCCGCGTGTTCAACCAGAACGCCGAGCAGGTGGTGGACGGCGAAGCCGAAGTCCTCGCGCCCAAGCAGTCCCTCGCCATCGAACTGCCGGAGCTGCCGCCGATCACCATCGGCTGAGCCCTGCAGGCAGGATGAAAGAAGCCCGGCAATCGCCGGGCTTTTTCGTTGCGGGGGGCCGGCTATCGCTGCGCCTGCGGCTGCTCCCCGACCGTGACGCTGGCGGTCATCCCGGCGCTGAGCTGGATGTCGTCCGGCACCGGGTCAAGCTTGATCCGCACTGGAATACGCTGGGCCAGGCGCACCCAGTTGAAGGTGGGCTCGACGTTGGCCAGCAACTGGCCGTCGGGGCTGGCGTTGCGGTCGGTGATGCCGCGGCTGATGCTCTCCACCGTACCGGTCAGGGCACGGCCAGCGCTCATCAGCCAGATCTTCACCGGTGCGCCGACCTTGATCCCCGGCAGCTTGGTCTCCTCGAAATAGGCCTGCACATAGAAGGAGGCGTCATCCACCAGCGCCATCACCGGCTGCCCGGCGTTGGCGTAGTTGCCCTGGGCCAGGCGCAGGTTGGTGACCTGCCCGCTGCGCGGCGCGCGCACTTCGCTGCGGGCCAGGTTGAGCTCGGCGACCTTCACGTCCGCCTGGGCCTGGCGATATTCGCCCCGGGCGATGTCGGCGGTGATCTGCGCGTTCTCCTTCAGCTCGGCGCTGATCGCCTGGGGCCCCAGGTGGGCACGGCGCGAGGCTTCGTGTTCACGCAGGCGCAGCTGCTGCTGGCGGGTGTCGGCCACGGCATGGGCCTTTTCCAGCGCCGCCTGGTAGCGCTCGCGGTCGACGCTGAGCAGCAGGTCGCCGGCCTTCACCTGCTGGTTGTCGTGGACCTTGAGGTCGACGACCCAGCCGGAAACGTCCGGCGAGATCACCACCACGTCGGCGCGGATGCGCGCATCGCGCGTCCAGGGCGAGAGCATGTAGTGCTGCCAGAGGCTCCAGCCGCCGACGAGGGCCGCGGCGACCAGGGCCAGGGTGATGACGATACGCAGGGTGGAACGCATGGGTTTCTCCTTCACCAGTGCCCGAACCAGGCGACCAGCAACGACAGGACACAGACATACAGGGCACAGTCGAACAACGCTTCGTGCCAGATCCAGCGCGCCATGCCGACACGCTGCAGGGCCAGGCGCAACACGCCCGTCACCAGCAACGCCGCCAGCGCATACATCAGAATGGGGCTCAGCAACACGCCGCCCAGGGACCACTCACGCAAGCCCATGGCTCGCCTCCTGTTGTTCACACCATTGGCGCCAGCTCTGCCGCAGCTGCAGCAGGGCCGCCTGGGCCAGGCGCCGGTCGATGCTGCTGCCGGCCTGGCGCAGCGCCTGGATCAGTTGTTCCGAGGGCTCGTCCATCGCCCCCGCCAGGGAGGCGGCGGGGCCGCGCTCCAGCAGGGGCTCGATGCTGCGCAGGAAGCGCGCCTCGGAGGCTTCGATGGAGCGCTCGCCGGCGGCCAGGCAACGGCGCAGGTGCAGCAGTTCGTCACCGATATCGAGGCTGGTGATGCCGTCGTCCCAGCGGTTGCGCGATTGGCTGGGCAACGCCGGGTAGTGCCGCGCCAGTTGCAGCAGGCGATCGGCCATGCGCCCACCGAACCAGTTCTCGGCACCCACCAGCGCACGCTGGGTGAGGCGGCCCAGGTCATGGAAGGTGGCCTTGAGCAGGCGCCGCCCGTGCCAGCCCGGGTTGGTCAGCACGATGACGCGGAACACCAGCACCGCGAAGCCGACGCCCAGGAGGATGGCGATGGCCTCGTTGAGGAACAGCGCCACGTCGAAATGCATGGTGTTCTGCGGCGCGCAGAGCACGATGAAGTGCAGGCAGAAGGAGGTCGAGGTCGCCCCCAGTGCCGGCTTGGCCATGCCCAGGGTGCCGAAGAACAGCGGTACGCCGAGGGCCATGCAGAGCAACGGGAAGCCGCTCATCTGCGGCAGCACCACCTGGCCGATGAAGAAGGCCACCGGCAGCGCGTAGAGGATGCCGCGCAGGAACATGAAGCCGATCTGCTCGGCGTTCTCGCGGCTGGCGAACAGGCTGCAGACCACGCAGGTGAGGGTCAGCGCGCCCACCGAGGAGGTCCAGGCGGTGGCCAGCCAGAACGATGCCAGGCCGACGAAGGCCACGCTGCTGCGCAGGCCGTAGAGCAGCGCGGTGGGCAGGTCGCGGTGCCAGGACAGCGGCGCCCCGGCATCGTCCGGTGCCTCGCCACGTTCCACCGCTCGCAGGGCCGCAGCGGCGGCACGCATCTGCCGCAGCATCACCGCCAGGCGGCCCAGGCAGTATTGCTGCACGGGCACCAGGTCTTCGGCTTCAGCGGCGTCCAGCAAGCGCTGGCCCAGGGCTTCGGAGGTCGCGTCATCGGGCTCGGCGAGCAGCCGCTGCACCTCCTCCATCCAAGGCGCCAGGCGTTCGGCCTCCCCTGCCGACAGCTGCCGCCACTGCCGCGCCACGCCCGGGCCAGGCGCAGCAGGCTGAGCAGGTCGCGGCTGAGCACACGCAGGGCGGCGGCACGCTGGCGACCACGGTTGCCTTCGAACCAGGCGTGCTCGCGCTGGGCGTCCACGGCGACGATGCGCCCCAGCACACCGAGCAGGCCCTGGCGTTCATGGGGTTCGCCGCGCAGGGCCGAGCGCGCGGCGGCGATGCCGGCGTTCCAGGCATCCCCGGCCTGGCGCGCCAGCTGGCGTTCCACCCGCTGCGGCCAGACCAGCGCACTGACGGCGGTGGCGCAGATGATGCCGAGGCAGATCTCGGTGCAGCGCGCCACGGCCTGGTCGAACACGGTGAGCGGGTGGGCGATGGCCGGCAGGCCGATGATCGCCACCGTGTAGCCCGCCAGCACGAATGAATAGGACCAGGCGCTGCGCAGCATGGTCGAGGCGGCGGTGCACAGCCCCAGCCAGGTGGCCAGGGCGAGGATGAACAGCCAGGGCGTCTGCGCGAACAGGGCCATCGCCACCACCGCCATGACGGTGCCGACCAGGGTGCCGAGCAACCGCGCCAGGCCCTTCTGCACCACCATGCCGGACAGCGGCTGGGCGACGATGAAGGCCGTCATCAGGGCCCACTGCGGTTGCTCCAGGCCGAAACGCAGCGCACACCAGAGCGCCAGCCCCCCGCCCAGGAGGGTCTTGATGGCGAACTGGAGAGCCGGGATGTCGGGGGCGACGAACGCCCGCAGGGAATCGCGCACGCGCAGGACCTTGAAGGAAATTGCCAGAAGGATAGGCCGCTTCGGCCGGTGATGAATTCAACGACGACAATTATTAGCAAGCTATCTAATTGCCGTCCAGCAGATCGTAGAACTGCCCATTGAAAATTAATTAAATGAGTATTTAAATAATTTCCATCGCCTCCCAGGACAGCCCTATGACCACTCCCCGCGCCCCCGGCCGCCCCAGCGGCGAAGCCCAGCAGCGTGAACGCCTGCTGGACACCGCCTGCGACGCCTTCGCCCACCAGGGCATCAATGCCAGCAGCCTGCGCGGCATCGCCCAGAGCACCGGGGTGACACCGGCGATGGTCAACTACTACTTCGGCAACAAGCAGCGCCTGGTGGATGCGGTGGTGGAGGAGCGTTTTCTGCCCTTGATCCGCGCCCTGGCCGCGCGCCTGCAGGAGGCTGGCGACGATCCCCTGGAGCTGGTGCGCCTGTTCGTGCGCGGCATCAGCGCCACGGTGGAAGAGCACCCCTGGATTCCACCGCTGTGGGTGCGCGAGATCCTCTGCGAAGGCGGTGTGCTGCGCGAGCAGTTGCCCCAGCGCATCGCCCCGCTGATCCCGATGCTGCTGGCCCAGCGCTTCGCCGCCGCCCAGGGGCGCGGCGCCCTCAACAAGGACCTCGACCCGCGCCTGCTGGTGGTCTCGCTGATCGGCCTGACCATGCTGCCCCACGCGGCGGCGCCGCTCTGGCGCGGCATCTTCGCCAACCCGGAAATCGGCAACGACGCCCTGGTCAACCACACCCTGGCCCTGCTCGAACGTGGCCTGGAGGTATCGCCATGACCGCCCGCACCTTCATTCCCGGCCTGCTGTGCCTGGCCCTGCTGGGCGGCTGCGACCGCCGCGACAGCGAACCGCTGCTCGGCACCCTGGAGTGGGACCGCATCGGCGTGCCCGCCGAGGCCTCGGAAACCATCCTCGACTGGAAGGTGGCCGAAGGCGATTCGGTGCAGGCCGGGCAACTGCTGCTGGAGCTGGACCCGCGTCGCCTCGACGCCCGCCTCGACCAGGCACGGGGCCAGGTGGCCCAGGCCCAGGCGCGCCTGGATGAACTGAGCAACGGCGCACGCCAGGAAAGCATCGACGCCGCCCGCGCCACCCTGGTGCGCAACCGCGCCGATGCCACCGAAGCCGGGCGCAACTACCAGCGGGTCGCCGCCCTCTATGCGCGGGGCCAGGTGGCCATCGCCGAACGTGACCGCGCCCGCGCCAGCCGCGACCAGGCCGATGCCGCGGTGAAGAACGCCGATGCGCAGCTGCGCGAACTCACCAACGGCACCCGCCCGGAACAACTGGCCCAGGCCGATGCCGAGCTGCAAACGGCCCGTGCCGAGCTGGCGCGCCTGCAGGTGGACCGCGAGCACCTGGACGTGCGCGCGCCCCGCGCCGGCCGGGTCGACGCCCTGCCCTTCCGCCCCGGCGACCAGCCACCGGCCAATGCCGAGGTGGCCAGCCTGCTGGTGGGCGAGACGCCCTACGCGCGGCTGTTCATCCCCGCGCCGCTGCGCCCGCACATCGCCATCGGCGACCGCCTGCAGGTGGGCATCGAAGGCGTCGACGGCCTGTTCAGCGGGCGGGTGCGCAGCATCGCCAGCGAGGCCAGCTTCACCCCCTATTACGCCCTGACCGGCAGCGACGCCAGCCGCCTGGTGTACCGCGCCGAGCTGGTACTGGAAGGCGAACTCGCCGCGCGCCTGCCCGCCGGCCTGCCGCTGCACGCGGAGCGCCCGGGCGATGACTGACAGCGAGACGGTGATCCGCGCGCGTGGCCTGACCAAGCGCTTCGGCCAGCAGGCGGCGGTGGACGGGCTCAACCTCCAGGTGAACCGCGCCGAGGTGTTCGGCTTCCTCGGCCCCAACGGCTGCGGCAAGTCCACCACCATCCGCATGCTCTGCGGCCTGCTGCTGCCCAGCGAAGGCGAGATCGAGGTGCTCGGCTGCCAGATCCCCCGCGACGCCGAGGCGCTGAAGCGACGCATCGGCTACATGACGCAGAAGTTCTCCCTCTACGAAGACCTGACCATCGGCGAGAACCTAGAATTCCTCGCCGCCGTACAGGGCCTGCCCCGCAACGAAGGGCGCCAGCGCATCGATGAACTGCTGGAGCGCTACTGGCTGGCGGACCGCCGCAAGCAGCTCGCCGGCACTCTCAGCGGCGGCCAGAAACAACGCCTGGCGCTGGCTGGCGCGGTGCTGCACAAGCCCGACCTGCTGCTGCTCGACGAACCCACCAGCGCGGTGGACCCGCAATCACGCCGGGAATTCTGGGATTCGCTGTTCGAGCTGGCCGAGGCCGGCACCACGCTGCTGGTGTCCACCCACTACATGGACGAAGCCGAGCGCTGCACGCGCCTGGGCATCCTCGACGCCGGGCGCCTGGTAGCCGATGGCAGCCCGGCCGAGCTGATGAGCGCCCTGCCCGGCCACCCGCTGCTGATCGAATGCGCGCAGCCACGCCAGGCGCAACGTGCGCTGCAGGGCGCCGAAGAGGTGATCGCCATGGCTCAGATCGGCGCCTCGCTGCGGGTGCTCAGCGCCGAGGCCGATGCCCATGAACGCATCGCCCGGCGCCTGGCCGAGCAGGGTGTGGAGGCCGAGGTGAAGGAGACCGAGCCGAACCTGGAGGACGTCTTCGTCACCGTCACCCACCAGCCGCTGCAGAAAGCGGAGGCCAAGTGATGAACCTGCACCGCCTGGGCGCCATCGTCCTCAAGGAGCTGCGCCAGTTGCGTCGCGACCGCCTGACCTTCGCCATGATCGTCGGCATCCCCATCATGCAGCTGGTGCTGTTCGGCTACGCCATCAACATGGACGTGCGCGGCCTCGACGCCGCGGTGCTGGACCAGGCGAACACCGCCCGCTCCCGCGAAGCGGTGGCGGAGATCGGCTCCAGCCAGGTGGTGAACTTCCGCTACCACCTGGGCAGCCCCCAGGAGATCGACCAGTTGCTGCGCGCCGGGCGCATCAGCGCCGCACTGGTGATTCCCCGGGATTTCGAGGCGCGCGTCCAGCGCCAGGACCCGGAGCGCCCGCCGCTGCAACTGGTGGTGGATGGCTCCGACCAGGTGGTGCAGGCCTCGGCCCGGCAACTGGCGGGCTTCCCCCTGGAGGGCTGGCGCAGCAACCAGGCGATGTCGGTGGTGAACTTCTACAACCCGGAGCGCCTGGCACCGCTGAACACGGTGCCGGGGCTGATCGGGGTGATCCTGACCATGACCATGGTGCTGTTCACCGCCATCGCCCTGGTGCGCGAACGGGAGCGCGGCAACATGGAGATGCTGATCACCACGCCGGTCTCGCCCTGGGAGCTGACCATCGGCAAGGTGCTGCCCTTCGTCGGCATCGGCCTGGTGCAGGTGACGGTGATCCTCATCGTCGGCCTGCTGCTGTTCGAGGTGCCGGTGCGCGGTTCGCTGCTGGCGCTCTACGCGGCGGCGCTGTTGTTCATCTTCGCCAGCCTGACCCTGGGCGTGTTCATCTCCACCCTGGCGCAGAGCCAGTTCCAGGCGATGCAGATGGCCTTCTTCACCTTCCTGCCGCAGATACTGCTGTCGGGCTTCATGTTCCCCTTCGCCGGCATGCCGCGCGTCGCCCAGTGGATCGCCGAGGTGCTGCCGCTCACCCACTTCCTGCGCCTGGCGCGGGGCATCATGCTGCGCAGCGCCACGCTGGCCGAGTTATGGATGGAGATGGCGGCGCTGGTGGCCTTCACCGCGGTGATGCTCGGCGTCGCCGTATCACGGGTGCACAAGCGGCTGGATTGAGAGGCGGGCCTGGGCCCTGTGGGGTGGGTGTCCCGGGCTGAAGCCCGGGCTACGGGAGAGCGCGCGTGGTTTCACACCTAGGCGTAGGTCGGGTGAAACCCGACATTGCGGAGCAAGAGCGCGCGCGGGTTTCACCCGCTCTACGTGAAGGCGTGGGCCATCACGGGGTAAAAATCGTGGACGAAAAAAAGGGCGACCGAAGTCGCCCGAGGTGCCTTGCGTGCCTGTGAACCTGGTGGACTCAAGCCTTCTTGTTGCGCTTGTGCGAGTCCTTCCAGATGAAATATCCGAACCCTCCAAGGAAGGCGACCATCAGACCTACGGTCCCGATACCGGCGAGAACCACTACATCGATGAACATTTGAGTGCCTCCTTCTCTTGTGGCGTTCCGTGTTTCGATGGGTCAAAGGTAAGCCCACACCGGGAAGGGGAAATTGATCTGGATCAATAGGCGCAGAGCCCCACCGGCAAGGCCGTTGGGGAACTGATCCAGGTCAATTTAAAGGGGGGGTACAGCGGAGGGTTTCAGCGTTTTTTCGGTTTGCGCGGCTTTTTCGACTTGCCCAGGGGCATGGCCTGCTCGAAGGCGTTGCGCACATCGTTCAGGCGTTTTTCATGCAGGTCATGGATGCGTTTGTCACGCTCGGCGCCGAAGTCGACCAGTTTCTCGTCATTGCTCATGAACGGATCCAGCGGAAGGTGAGATTCAGGCGAGGGTCGCAAGGGCTGCGGGTCTTCGCCACCTGATGCTGCCAATGATGCTGTGTCGGGCCGCTCATGACCAGCAGCGCGCCATGGCCGAGCTGCAATGAATGCTCGATGCGCCCACTGCCCTTACGACGCAGGTCGAAACGCCGAGTTCCGCCGAGGTTGAGCGAAGCGATAAGCGGGTCGCGGCCCAGCTCGGGCTCGTCGTCGCTGTGCCAGCCCATGGAATCCTGGCCGTCGCGGTAGTAGTTGAGCAGCGCGCCGTTGAGCGGCTGGCCGACGGTCTGCTGCAGGCGCTCGCGGATCTGCGCCAGCAGCGGCGTCCAGGGCAGCGGCCGGTGCACCAGGCCGGAGTAGCGGTAGCCGGCCTCGGGGTCGCCGTACCAGGCCAGCAGGCGGGGCACCGGGTAGTCGCGGCCATGCAGGTGGACGCTGGGTTGCTCCCAGGGTGTTTCCTCGCGTAGCCGGGCCAGCCATTCGTCGGCTTCTTCGGCGGCCAGCCAGTGGGGTTCGTAACGCAGGTGGGCGTCGGGCAGGTCCAGGGGGATGTCGTCGAACAGGTCCACGGGGTCAACCGAGCAGGTGCGGGCAGGGGATCATGCGCGCCTCAGACTTCCACATCCACCCACAGCCCCTGGCGCGGGAGCTGCTCGATCACTGCTTCGTCGGCCTGCTCGACATCGCCCTCGGCGATCTCTTCGGCGGTGTAGCCACGGCGCTGGCGGCGGCGCTGCTCCTCGCGAAGCAGCTCCTCGGCCTCCTGGGGGTGGCGCCGGTCCAGGCCGATGGCGCTTTCCTCGGAGCCTTCCTTCGCCGGGGTGACGGGCGGAATGTCGGGGCGTGGCTTGATCACGTCCTGCTGGGCGGTCACGGGCACCAGGCTATGGGGTATAGGCGGCAACATGGTTTTGGCCCTCCTCTCATCAGCCTGTCGGCAGGGCGAGTCACTACTTTAGCGCCGCTCGCTACACTGCAACAGACATATGGAGCGCAAGTCCCGTCGCTCTTGGCACGGCGTTCCGTTAAACTTGCCGGCTTTTTTGCATGGTGGGAGAGACGCATGGCGCAGCAGTACCAACCGGGGCAACGCTGGATCAGTGACAGCGAAGCGGAACTGGGGCTCGGGACCATCCTGGCATCGGATGGACGCCTGCTTACAGTGCTCTACCCGGCCACGGGCGAAACCCGCCAGTACGCCTTGCGCAATGCGCCCCTGACCCGCGTGCGCTTCGCGCCGGGCGACGAGATCACCCACTTCGACGGCTGGAAGCTGACCGTCCAGGAAGTCGACGACATCGACGGCCTGCTGGTCTATCACGGCCTCACCGCGCAGCACGAAGAACGCACCCTGCCGGAAACCCAGCTCTCCAACTTCATCCAGTTCCGCCTGGCCAGCGACCGCCTGTTCGCCGGGCAGATCGACCCGATGAACTGGTTCGGCCTGCGCTACCACACCCTGCAACACCAGAGCCGCCTGCTGCAGTCCTCCCTCTGGGGCCTGGGTGGCGCCCGCGCACAACCCATCGCCCACCAGCTGCACATCGCCCGTGAAGTGGCCGACCGCGTCGCCCCGCGCGTGCTGCTGGCGGACGAAGTGGGCCTGGGCAAGACCATCGAGGCCGGCCTGGTGATCCATCGCCAGCTGCTCTCGGGCCGCGCCAACCGCGTACTGATCCTGGTGCCGGAGAACCTCCAGCACCAGTGGCTGGTGGAGATGCGCCGCCGCTTCAACCTGCAGGTCGCCCTGTTCGACGCCGAGCGCTTCCTCGAGAGCGACGCCAGCAACCCCTTCGAGGACGCGCAACTGGCGCTGGTCTCCCTGGAGTGGCTGAAGGACAGCGAGAAGGCCCAGGACGCCGCCTTCGCCGCCGGCTGGGACCTGCTGGTGGTGGACGAAGCCCACCATCTGGTCTGGCACCCGGAACAGGCCAGCGATGAATACCGCCTGGTGGAGCAACTGGCCGAGGTCATCCCCGGCGTGCTGCTGCTCACCGCCACCCCGGAACAGCTGGGCCAGGACAGCCACTTCGCCCGTCTGCGCCTGCTCGACCCGGCGCGCTTCCATGACCTGGAAGCCTTCCGCGCCGAAAGCGCCAACTACAAGCCGATCGCCGAAGCGGTGCAGGAGCTGCTGGACCAGGGCCGCCTGTCCCCCGGCGCCCACGCCACCATCTCCGGCTTCCTCGGTGCCGAGGGCGAAGCCCTGCTGGCCGCCGTCACCGATGGCGACAGCGAAGCCGCTGCGCGCCTGGTGCGCGAGCTGCTGGACCGCCACGGCACCGGCCGCCTGCTGTTCCGTAATACCCGCGCCGCCGTGCAGGGCTTCCCCGAGCGCAACCTGCACCCCTACCCGCTGCCGAGCCCCGTGGAATACATGGAGCTGCCGGTGGGCGAGCACCCCGACCTGTACCCGGAAGTCAGCTTCCAGGCGCAGCAGGAAAGCGGTGATGAAGCCGAGCGCTGGTGGCGCTTCGACCCCCGCGTCGAGTGGCTGATCGACACCCTGAAGATGCTCAAGAAGTTCAAGGTGCTGGTGATCTGCGCCCACGCCGAGACCGCCCTGGACCTGGAAGACGCCCTGCGCGTGCGCTCCGGCATCCCTGCCACCGTGTTCCACGAAGGCATGAGCATTCTCGAGCGCGACCGTGCGGCGGCCTACTTCGCCGACGAGGAGTTCGGTGCCCAGGTGCTGATCTGCTCCGAGATCGGCAGCGAAGGCCGTAACTTCCAGTTCTCCCACCACCTGGTGCTGTTCGACCTGCCGGCCCACCCGGACCTGCTGGAACAGCGCATCGGTCGTCTCGACCGTATCGGCCAGAAGCACACCATCCAGCTGCACGTGCCCTATCTGGAAACCAGCCCGCAGGAGCGCCTGTTCCAGTGGTACAACCAGGCCCTCAACGCCTTCCTCGCCACCTGCCCCACCGGCAACGCCCTGCAACAGCAGTTCGGCCCGCGCCTGCTGCCGCTGCTGGACGGTGGTGACGACGAGCAATGGCAGGCCCTGGTGGACGAGGCCGAAGCCGAGCGCAAGCGCCTGGAAGGCGAACTGCACGCCGGTCGCGACCGCCTGCTGGAACTCAACTCCGGCGGCACCGGCGAAGGCCAGGCCCTGGTGGAAGCCATCCACGAGCAGGACGACGAGTTCGCCCTGCCCATCTATATGGAAGCGCTGTTCGACGCCTTCGGCATCGACAGCGAGGACCACTCCGAGAACGCCCTGGTGCTCAAGCCGGGCGAGAAGATGCTCGACGCCGGCTTCCCCCTGGGCGACGACGAAGGCGTGACCATCACCTACGACCGCAACCAGGCGCTGTCCCGCGAGGACATGCAGTTCCTCACCTGGGAACACCCCATGGTGCAGGGCGGCATGGACCTGGTGCTGTCCGGCTCCATGGGCAACACCTCGGTGGCGCTGATCAAGAACAAGGCGCTGAAACCCGGCACCGTGTTGCTGGAGCTGCTCTACGTCAGCGAAGTGGTGGCACCCCGCTCCCTGCAACTGGGCCGCTACCTGCCGCCGGCCGCCCTGCGCTGCCTGCTCGACGCCAACGGCAACGACCTGGCCAGCAAGGTGGCCTTCGACACCCTCAACGACCAGCTGGAAAGCGTGCCGCGTGGCAGCGCCAACAAGTTCGTCCAGGCCCAGCGCGATGTGCTCTCGACCCAGATCCACGCCGCCGAAGCGAAGATCCGCCCACGTCACGAAGCCCGCGTGGCCGATGCGGTGAAACGCCTGACCGCCGAGCTGGACGAGGAGCTGGCGCGCATGATCGCCCTCAAGGCCGTCAACCCCAGCGTCCGCGACAGCGAGATCGACGCCCTGCGCAAGCAGCGTGACGACGGCCTGGCGCTGATGGAAAAAGCCGCCCTGCGCCTGGAGGCGATCCGCGTGCTGGTAGCGGGTTGACCGAGGTTCGCGGGAAATGAAAAAGCGCGCTTCGGCGCGCTTTTTCTTTGCCCTACATAACCGCTTCGGCGCCTGTAGGCTGGTCATCTCGTAGGATGGGTAGAGCGAAGCGAAACCCATCGAGCGGAGTTACAGGAAGGGCCCTGCGCCAGGGTTCATCGCGAATGAATTCGCTCCCACGCCGGCTAGACGGCATTCAGGGAACGCCGCCCTTATCCACAAGACATAGGCCTCAGGCCGGCACCGCATTGACGCTGCCCGTCTCCAGCCCCGCGCGCATGCTGCGGGCATCGCGGCCGAAGCAGCGGGCGGCCTGGAACAGCGCCAGCATGGTCAGGCCCAGGGCCACGGGGATCAGGTACATGGCGTCGTGCAGGCCGATGGCCTTGAACTGCTCGGTCATCTCGCTGGCACCGGCGGCGTACATCGCAGCGTGGGCGAAGTGGTCGGAGAGCAGGCCTACGACCACCGGGCCGAGGCCGCCGCCGAGCAGGTAGAGGCCGGCGAAGAACAGCGCCATGGCGGTGGCCCGCAGGCGCGGTTCGATCACGTCCTGGATGGCGGTGTAGACGCAGGTATAGAAGGTGTAGGCGAACAGCCAGCCGATGCTGAACACCCCCACGAACAGGCCGATCTCGATGCGCCCGGAGAACAGCGCGAAGCCGGTGGCGAGTGTGGCGACCAGCATGCTGCCGGTGGCCAGCAGCAGGCGCCCGCGCTCGGATTTCTCGTGGGCCTTATCCGCCAGCCAGCCGCCGACGGTGAGGCCGATCAGCCCGGTGACGCCGCAGATAATCCCGGTGGCCACGGCCGCGCTCTGCAGCGGCAGCAGGAAGTAGCGTTGCAGCATCGGCACCATGAAGGAGTTGCAGGCGTAGGTGGCGAAGTTGAAGGTGAGGCCCGCCAGGGTCAGCCACCAGAAGGTGCGGATGGCCAGGACCCTGCGCAAGGGTTTATCCACAGGCGAGAGGTCGACCTTGACCGACTCCGCCGCGCCACGGGCCGGTTCCTTGATGAAGAACATGAACAGCGCCAGGATCAGCCCCGGGAGGGCGGCGATGACGAAGGGCGCGCGCCAGCTGCCGAAGGCCTGGACCATGGCGCCGATGGTGAAGAAGGCCAATACCAGGCCCAGTGGCAGGCCGAGCATGAAGATGCCCATGGCGCGGGCGCGCTTGTTGGCCGGGAACAGGTCGCCGATCAGCGAGTTGGCGGCCGGCGCGTAGCTGGCCTCACCGATGCCGACGCCCATGCGGATCAGCAGGAAGCTCCAGAAATTCCAGGCCAGGGCGTTGACCGCCGTGAGGCCGCTCCACACCGCCAGGCCCCAGCCCATGATCTTCTTGCGCGAGCCGGTGTCGGCCATGCGCCCCAGGGGCAGGCCGGCGATGGCATAGACGAGGGTGAAGGCGGTGCCGATCAGGCCGAGTTGGAAGTCGCTGAGGCTCCACTCATGGCGCACCGGCTCGATGATGATGGCCGGGATGGTGCGGTCGAAGAAGTTGAACAGGTTGGCAAGGAACAGCAGGAACAGAACGCGCCAGGCGTTCGCCGCCTGGGGGGAAGGCTGCAAAGGCTGCATGGGGTCGGTCTCGATTGTTGTTATTTGCCGGGCAAACCGCCTGCCGGGCTTGTAAGCCGCAATCTAGACCTTGCGGACCGTTCCTGTCTGCGAACATTCGCCAGCTTTATGTAGGACAATCCAACACTTCCGCCGAATCGTCCTGCTCACAGGCTTCCGCTCCGAACGGAGCGGTGAACCGGCCCGCTACCCCAGAGCCCCTCAGCGGGCCTTGAACGCGGGCAACCAGCCGAGCGACTCCCCGGTCGGCTTGCCCGGCCGGTATTCGGCGGCCAGCCAGCCGGCGTAGCCGCTCGCGTCCAGTGCATCGAGCAAGGGCGGGAAATCCGTCGCCCCCGAGCCCGGTTCGCCACGGCCGGGACTGTCGGCGAACTGCACATGGCCGATGCGCCCGGCCAGCAGGCGGATGCCGGCGGCCACGTCCAGCCCCTGGCGGGCCATGTGGTAGAGGTCGAACTGGGCGGCGAAGTTGGGCCGGTCGACGGCGCGCACCAGCTCATCCAGGTGCTCCGGCGTGTTGATCAGGAAGCCCGGCATGTCGATGGGGTTGATGGCCTCGGCCAGCACCTGGATACCCAGCGGGTGCAGGGTGTCGGCGGCCTTGCGCAGGTTGGCCACCAGGGTCGCCAGCGCGGTGTCGCGCTCCAGCCCCTCGGCCAGGCGGCCGGGCAGCACGTTGACGAACAGCGGGTTGACCACCGCCGCGTAGGCGTAGACCTGGCGCAGGGCGGCGTCGAACTCGTCCTGGCGCGACGGTACCGCCGCCAGGCCCGGGCCGCCCTGCAGCAGGTCGGCGGCGGGCAGGTTGATCAGCAACAGCGGCAGGCCGGCCTGCTCCAGCGCAGCCTTCAGCTCGCCGGCCGGCAGTTCGTAGGGGAACTGGATTTCCACGGCCTCGAAGCCCGCCTGCGCGGCGGCGCCGATGCGCTCGATCAGCGGCACCTCGGTGAACAGCATGGACAGGTTGGCGGCGATCTTCATGCCTGCTCCTCGCGGTACATCTCGACCAGGGTCGCCGGGTCACGCGCCAGGTTGCCCTGGCTGCCGTGCAAGCGCATCAGTTGCGCGGCCAGGCCGCTCATGGGCGTGGCGCTGCCCTCCTCGCGGGATAACCGGGTGGCGGTGTCCAGGTCCTTGAGCAGGGTGCGTACGTGCCACTTGATCGGCTCGAAGCGGCTCTCGGCCATCTGCGGCGCGAGGATCTGCAGGGGCTTGGAGTCGGCGAAGCCACCCGCCAGCGCCGGGGCCAGCAGGCTGGCATCGACACCGGACTTCTCCGCCAGGGCCACCACTTCGGCGATGACCAGGGCATTGCAGGCGACGATCATCTGGTTGCACACCTTGGTCACCTGGCCGGCACCCACATCGCCCATGCGCGTCAGGCGCTGGCCGAGGTGGGCGAGGACCGGGCGTACCCGCTCGACATCCTCCACCCGGCCGCCGGCCATGATCGCCAGGGTGCCGGCTTCGGCACCGGGGGTGCCACCGGAGACCGGCGCGTCCACCCAGCGCATGCCGCTGCGGCGCTCCAACTCGGCGGCCATCTCGCGGGTGGCGGCGGGCTCCAGGCTGGAGAAATCCACCAGCAACTGACCGGGCTTCGCGCGTTCGACGATGCCGCCAGGGCCGAAGACCACCTCGCGCACCACCGCCGTATCGGCCAGGCAGAGCATGACGATATCGGCGCTGCCGCAAAGTGCAGCGGGGCTGTCGACACGGCGAGCGCCGAGGGTTTCGAGCGGCGCGCATTTGTCGGGGCTGCGGTTCCACACCGACAACGGGTAGCCGGCAGCGAGCAGGCGGCGGGTCATGGGCAGGCCCATCAGGCCGATGCCGGCGAAGGCGATGCTGGGGAGGGTCATGGAGGGCTCCGGAAAAACGGGGAGCCCAATCTAAACCCAACGGTCAACGCGTGCACGCACCGGAAAAGGTAAAGGGGTGCCGCCCACCACTCGCCACGCACCACAAGGAGGCAACGGGTAACACTGCGCTCCATATAAGGGCATAAGAAACCCCCAAGGCCCGTCCTTGAGCGGGGGCTCGAACGCTGGCAGTGCGCCCGATCAGGCGCCGGAATGCGGGACATGCCCCCGAATATCGCATCGGGCGCGGCGGGTCAGGGGATTAGAAAGGCGGGATCGAGCAGGGAGGCATTCCCGAACGGAGTCGTCCGCGCGGGAATGCCAGGGGGATCAGTGCCGGGTCGGCGCCTCGTCGCGCTCCTGGACCAGCACCCAGGGCGCCACCACCACGGCCCACAGCTTCGGGTTTCGTGCCAGCAGGTCCTCGGCACGGCTCTCCTCGACCTTGGCTAGGCTGCCGGCGCCCAGCAGCTGGGCCACCTTGGGCTTGTCGTCCTCGGCCACCGCCAGGGCGACGCCGACCAGATCCTCCGCGCCCTCGACCCAGAGCAGCGCGCCCCGTGCGAAGAAGGGCTGCAGCTCCTCCCAGGCGATGGCGGCGGTCTCGCCGAGCAGCTTGGCATAGAGGGTGCTTGATGAATCGTTCATGGCTTGCTCTGAGTGGAAAGGTAACGGTTGCAGGGCGGGCAATGATAACGCCGGCCATCTTGTTCACAAGTCCAGCCTGACGCCTCCCGCTCACTCCAGGGCACGCCGTTTTTCTATACGTTTGTTGCGATTTAGCGACATAGGAACATTCCGCCCCCATGCGTCGGCTTTTCAAGCCGCAAATCGGCACTCTACACTGTACCGGTACAGTTGCCGCGGGATATGGCGGGGTGGTTCAAAGGACCCTGTCCTGTAGGCAATCAGGACAAAAACAACGAAAAACATAAGAGTGGAGCACTATGAACAAGGCTACCAAGCAGATTTCCAAACTGTTCGCCGCTATGGCCCTCGCCGGTGTTGCCAGCTACTCCGTAGCCGCCGACACCATCAAGATCGCCCTGGCCGGCCCGGTGACCGGTGCTGTTGCCCAGTACGGTGAGATGCAATTCATCGGCGCCAAGATGGCGATCGAGCAGATCAACAAGGCTGGCGGCGTGAACGGCGCTCAACTGGAAGGCGTGGTCTACGACGACGCCTGCGACCCGAAACAAGCGGTCGCCGTAGCCAACAAGATCGTCAACGACGGCGTCAAATACGTTGTTGGCCACCTCTGCTCCAGCTCCACTCAGCCCGCGTCCGACATCTACGAAGACGAAGGCATCCTGATGATCACCGCGGCGTCCACCAGCCCGGAAATCACCTCCCGTGGCTACCAGCTGGTGTTCCGCACCATCGGCCTGGACAGCCTGCAGGGCCCGACCGCCGGCAACTTCATCGCTGACCACATCAAGCCGAAGACTGTCGCCGTCATCCACGACAAGCAGCAGTACGGCGAAGGCATCGCCACTGCCGTGAAGCAGACCCTGGAAGCCAAAGGCGGCAAGGTCGCCCTGTTCGAAGGCATCAACGCCGGCGACAAGGACTTCTCCGCCCTGATCGCCAAGCTGAAGCAAGCCAACGTCGACTTCGTCTACTACGGCGGCTACCACCCGGAACTGGGCCTGCTGCTTCGCCAGTCGGCTGAGAAAGGCCTGAAAGCCCGCTTCATGGGTCCGGAAGGCGTAGGCAACAAGGAAATCTCGGCCATCGCCGGCCCGGCCTCCGAAGGCCTGCTGGTCACCCTGCCGAAATCCTTCGACCAGGATCCGAAGAACCAGGCCCTGGTAGATGCCTTCAAAGCCAAGAACGAAGACCCCACCGGCCCGTTCGTATTCCCGGCCTACGCCGCCGTGCAAGTCATTGCCGAAGGCATCAAGAAAGCCGGCGAAGACGACACCGCCAAAGTGGCCGCAGCCCTGCGCGCCAACAGCTTCGCCACCCCCACCGGCAACCTCTCCTTCGATGAGAAGGGCGATCTGAAGGACTTCAGCTTCGTGGTTTACGAATGGCACAAGGACGGCACCAAAACCGAAGCCAAATAAGCTTCCCGCCTTAAGCCCAGAGCCCACTGCACCCGCAGTGGGCTTTGTTTATCCGAGTTTTACGGGCTCCGCTGCGCCACAAGCGCCGCTTTACGTGATGCCCGAGGAGTTGGGGAATGCCTGATCTCTATCACTACCTGCAACAGCTGGTTAACGGCCTGACCGTTGGCAGTACCTATGCCTTGATCGCCATCGGCTACACCATGGTCTACGGCATCATCGGCATGATCAACTTCGCCCATGGCGAGGTTTACATGATTGGCTCGTACGTGGCCTTCATCGTAATCGCCGGACTCACCATGTTCGGCATCGACAGCCTGCCCATCGTCATGATCGCGGCCTTCTCCGCGAGCATCATCGTCGCCAGTGCCTACGGTTACAGCATCGAACGGGTGGCCTATCGCCCGCTGCGCGGCAGCAACCGGTTGATTCCGCTGATCTCCGCGATCGGCATGTCGATATTCCTGCAGAACGAGGTGTTACTCGCGCAGGACTCCAAGGACAAAGCCATCCCCAACCTGATTCCGGGGAACTTCGTGTTCGGTGAAAGCACCATGAACGGGGTGACCATCTCGTACATGCAGGTGCTGATCTTCGTCGTCACCTTCCTGGTGATGATGGGCCTGACCATGTTCATCTCCCGCTCGCGCCTCGGCCGTGCCTGCCGCGCCTGCGCGGAAGACATCCGCATGGCCAACCTGCTGGGGATCAACACCAACAACATCATCGCCCTCACCTTCGTCATCGGCGCCACCCTGGCCGCCGTCGCCGCGGTGCTGCTGGGCATGCAGTACGGCGTGATCAACCCGCACCTGGGCTTCCTCGCCGGCATCAAGGCCTTCACCGCTGCGGTACTCGGCGGCATCGGCAGCATCCCGGGCGCCATGCTCGGCGGCCTGGTCCTCGGCGTGGCCGAAGCCTTCGGCGCCGACATCTTCGGTGACCAGTACAAGGACGTGGTGGCCTTCAGCCTGCTGGTCCTGGTGTTGCTGTTCCGACCCACCGGCATCCTCGGTCGTCCGGAGGTCGAAAAAGTATGATCACCCAGAAATCCCTCAAGACCGCGTTCTTCAGCGCGCTGCTGGTGCTGGCCGTCGCCTACCCGGTGATGGGCCTCAAGCTCAGCACCGTGGGCATCAGCCTGCAGGTGCAGGGCGCCAGCCCCGCCGTGCTCTGGACCATCGCCGGTTGCGCCATCGCCATGTTCTTCTGGCAGTTGTTCCGCACCCGCCTGACGAGTGCCCTGGAAAACGCGCCGAAGCTGCCGAAGCTTTCCAGCAAGACCAGCAACTTCCTCACCCTCCCCTCCACCCAGCGCTGGATCATCCTCGGCCTGGTGGTGGTCGCCCTCGCCTGGCCGTTCTTCGGCTCCCGCGGCGCGGTGGACATCGCCACCCTGATCCTGATCTACGTGATGCTCGGCCTCGGCCTGAACATCGTGGTCGGCCTCGCCGGCCTGCTGGACCTGGGCTACGTGGGCTTCTACGCCGTGGGCGCCTACAGCTACGCGCTGCTGTCGCACTACTACGGCCTGGGCTTCTGGGTATGCCTGCCGATCGCCGGCCTGATGGCGGCCTTCTTCGGCTTCATCCTCGGCTTCCCGGTGCTGCGCCTGCGCGGTGACTACCTGGCCATCGTGACCCTTGGCTTCGGCGAGATCATCCGCATTCTCCTGCGCAACCTCACCGAGATCACCGGCGGCCCCAACGGCATCAGCAACATCGAGAAGCCGAGCCTGTTCGGCCTCTCCTTCGAGCGCCGCGCGGCCGAAGGCATGCAGACCTTCCACGAGTACTTCGGCATTGCCTACAACTCGGTGAACAAGGTGGTGTTCCTCTACCTGATCGCCCTGCTGCTGGTGCTGCTGACCCTGTTCGTGATCAACCGCCTCCTGCGCATGCCCATCGGCCGTGCCTGGGAAGCGCTGCGTGAAGACGAGATCGCCTGCCGCGCACTGGGCATGAACCCCACCATCATCAAGCTCTCCGCATTCACCCTGGGCGCCTGCTTCGCCGGTTTCGCCGGCAGCTTCTTCGCCGCGCGCCAAGGCCTGGTGACCCCGGAGTCCTTCACCTTCATCGAGTCGGCGATCATCCTCGCCATCGTCGTGCTGGGTGGCATGGGGTCGCAGCTGGGGATCATCCTCGCCGCGATCGTGATGATCCTGCTGCCGGAACTCGCCCGTGAATTCAACGAGTACCGCATGCTGATGTTCGGCGCCCTGATGGTGCTGATGATGATCTGGCGTCCGCAGGGCCTGCTGCCCATGCAACGTCCCCACCTGGAGCTGAAGTGATGAGCCGCCCGATCCTGGAAGTAAGCGGCCTTTCCATGCGTTTCGGCGGCCTCCTGGCCGTCAACGGCGTGGCACTGTCCGTCCAAGAAAAACAGGTGGTCTCGATGATCGGCCCGAACGGCGCCGGCAAGACCACCGTGTTCAACTGCCTGACCGGCTTCTACCAGCCCACCGGCGGCAGCATCCGCCTCGACGGTGAGCAGATCGAAGGCCTGCCGGGCCACAAGATCGCCCGCAAGGGCGTGGTGCGTACTTTCCAGAACGTCCGCCTGTTCAAGGAAATGACCGCTGTCGAGAACCTGCTGGTCGCCCAGCATCGTCACCTCAACACCAATTTCCTTGCCGGCCTGTTCAAGACCCCGGGCTTCCGCAAGAGCGAGCGCGAGGCCATGGACTACGCCGCGCACTGGCTCGAGCAGGTCAACCTGACCGACGTCGCCAACCGCCCGGCGGGTACCCTCGCCTACGGCCAGCAGCGTCGCCTGGAAATCGCCCGTTGCATGATGACGCGCCCGCGCATCCTCATGCTCGACGAGCCGGCCGCCGGCCTCAACCCGCGCGAGACCGAGGACCTCAAGGCCCTGATCGCCCTGCTGCGCAACGAGTACAACGTCACCGTGCTGCTGATCGAGCACGACATGCACCTGGTGATGAGCATTTCCGACCATATCTACGTGATCAACCAGGGCACCCCCCTGGCCGACGGTACGCCGGAGCAGATCCGCAGCAACCCGGATGTGATCAAAGCCTATCTGGGGGAGGCCTGAGCCATGCTGAGTTTCGACAAGGTTTCCACCTTCTACGGCAAGGTCCAGGCGCTGCACGACGTCAGCATGGAAGTGAGCAAGGGCGAGATCGTCACCCTGATCGGCGCCAACGGTGCCGGCAAGTCGACCCTGCTGATGACCCTCTGCGGCTCGCCGCGCGCCGCCAGCGGCAGCATCCGCTACCTGGGCGAGGAACTGGTCGGCCAGGAATCCAGCGACATCATGCGCAAGAGCATCGCGGTGGTGCCGGAAGGCCGCCGCGTGTTCGCCCGCCTGACCGTCGAGGAGAACCTGGCCATGGGCGGGTTCTTCACGCCCAAGGGTGATTACGACGAGCAGATGGACAAGATCCTCGGCCTCTTCCCGCGCCTCAAGGAACGCTTCGAGCAGCGCGCCGGCACCATGTCCGGTGGCGAACAGCAGATGCTCGCCATCGGCCGCGCGCTGATGAGCAAGCCGCAACTGCTGCTGCTCGACGAACCCTCCCTGGGCCTGGCGCCGATCATCATCCAGCAGATCTTCGACATCATCGAACAGCTGCGCCGTGATGGCGTGACCGTGTTCCTCGTCGAGCAGAACGCCAACCAGGCGCTCAAGCTCGCCGACCGCGGCTACGTGCTGGAGAACGGTCGCATCGTCATGCAAGGCACCGGCGAAGCACTGCTCACCGACCCCAAGGTGCGCGACGCCTACCTGGGCGGCTGATCCCCGCGGCAATACGACAACGGCCCCTTTCGGGGCCGTTTTCATTGGTGCCGGAAACAACGGCCGGGAGCCGCACCGCAGGTTGGCGCCGAGCGCAGCGAGGCCCGACATCGCACTGCCCGGCCCCTCTGCGCTGGGTTTCTCAGACGTAGGATGGGTCGGGCGGCGTTCCGCGAGCGCAGCGAAACCCATGCTGAGCAGGAGCCCTCTACAGCTCCAACCTGTCCAGCGCCCGACGGCTGCGCTCGAACCAGTCCAGCAGGTAGTCCATCAGCACCTGGGTGCGGCGGGGCAGGCCGCCCTGGTAGGGATGCACGAGGAACACCGGCGATTGCCGGGTCTGGTAGCCACGCAACAGCCACTGCAGGCGGCCGTCGGCCAGTTCGTCATGGAGCATGTAGGACGGCAGCCGGGCGATGCCGGCCCCGGACAACGCCGCCTTCTTCAGCAGGCTGTAGTGATTGCTCGCCAGGTTGCCGGCCACGCTGACCCGCTCCAGCTGGTGCTGGCGGTGGTAGAGCCATTCTTCAAAGCCGGCGTAATGGGTGTTGAGCAGGCACTGGTGCCCGGCCAGGTCCGCCGGTGCCTGGGGCTCGCCATGGCGGGCCAGGTACGCGGGCGCGGCGCAGGTGATCTCCTCCAGGGAGAACAGCGGCCGCGCCACCAGGCGCTCGTCCAGGTGCGGACCGGAGCGCACCCCCAGGTCATAGCCCTCCCCCACCAGGTCGCGGTAGCTGTTGCTCAGGTCCAGCTCCACCCGCACGTCGGGATGACGGCGGGTGAACTCCAGCAACAGCGCATCGAAGAAGGTCTCGCCCAGGGACACCGGCACCGTGATGCACACCCGCCCACTGATGTCTTCCTGCAGGCGCTGCACCGCCTGGCGCGCCCGAGTGGCCTGGGCCAGCAGCGCCTGGGCCTCGGGCAGCAGCGCGGCGCCGGCGGCGGTAAGGTCCAGCCGTCGCGTGGTGCGATGCAGCAGGGTGGCGCCGAGGCCCTGCTCCAGCTGGCGCATGCGCTTGGACAACTGCCCCTTGCTGCAGCCCAGGCGCTCGGCGGCGCGGGTGAAGCTGCCCGCCTCCAACAGCACGGCGAAGGCCGCCAGGTCATCCATCTCACTCATGGGAGCCCCTCACTGTTTCCATATGAGAACCACAGATTTCCGATTGCCTGGATTATCGACAACAAAAGCGACTCTACACTGGCTTCAGTCATCCACACACGCAGGAATCGAACCCATGAAGATCATCCTCATCGGCGCCAGCGGCACCATCGGCCAGGCCATCGACAACGAGCTCAAGGAACGCCACGAGATCATCCGCGTCGGCCACAGCAGCGGCGACTTCCAGGTGGACATCCGCGACGCCGCGTCGATCCGCCGCCTGTTCGAGCAGACCGGCCGCTTCGATGCGCTGATCAGCGCCACCGGCAAGGTGCACTTCGGCGCGCTGGCGGAAATGGGCGAGGCGCAGTTCGCCGTGGGCCTGGCGGACAAGCTGATGGGCCAGGTGAACCTGGTGCTGATCGGCCGCGAGTTCGCCAACGACGGCGCCTCCTTCACCCTCACCTCGGGCGTGCTCAGCGACGACCCGATCCGCGCCGGCTCCTCGGCGAGCATGGTCAACGGTGCCCTCGACAGCTTCGTGAAAAGCGCCGCCATCGAGCTGCCCCGCGGCCTGCGCATCAACAGCGTCAGCCCCACGGTGATCGAAGAGGCCCTGCCCTCCTACGGCCCCTTCTTCCGTGGCTACAAGGCCGTGCCGGCCGCCGTCGCCGCCCTGGCCTATGCGAAGAGCGCCGAGGGCGCGCAGACCGGCCAGGTGTACCGCGTCTGGTAAGGCTCAAGCCTCGCCGGCGTAACACACCGGCGAGCTGGACGGGCCTTCGCGGTCCAGTTCCTCCTCGAGGAACTCGGCCAGCACCCGGGCGTTGTTGGCCTGCTCCTCGCGGGCGGCGAACAGCAGCGTGAGGGTGCCCTGCCGGGCCATCTGCAGCAGCCCCTGCCAATGCTCGGGGTGGGCGGCCAGCTCACCGCGATAGCGCAGGCGGAACTCCTCGAACAGCGCCGGATCGTGGCAGAAGTCCCGGCGCAGCTCGGCCGAAGGCGCCACCTCGCGCAACCAGGCGTCGAGCCCCAGCGCCTCCTTGCGGCAGCCCCGGGGCCACAGCCGGTCCACCAGCACCCGCTGGCCGTCGTCGTCCCGCTTCTCCTCGTACACCCGCCTGCACTGGATCATCCTGCTTCCCCGCCCTTGAGATCACCGATGCGCCCCGGTAACGTGGCCGCTCCCTTCAGGAGGCCCACCGATGCGCGTTGTCCGTCCACTGCTTTTCAGTCTGCTCCCCCTCTTCGCCGGCTGCCAGATGCTCGCCACCGAAGACGCACCCGCGCCCCTGGCGCCACGCACCCAGGGTGAGCTGAGCGCCGACGCCGGCCACCTGCTGTTCCGCCCCTGCTCCGAGCAGCGCCGCTTCGTGGTCGCCGACAGCGGCGCCACCGGCATCCTCCAGGAAGCCGCCACCCTGCTGGACGATGGCCCCGGCCCGCTGTTCGTCGACCTGCGCGGCAACCTCGGCGCCAGCAAGGGCGCCGACGGCCAGATGGACGTCACCCAGCTCTACCGCCTGCAGCGCGAAGGCCATGGCTGCGAAGACCTCAACTTCAAGCGCCTGCTGCTGCGCGCCAGCGGCCACGAGCCGGAGTGGAACATCAACGTCAACGCCAAGGGCCTGGTGCTGGAGCAGCTCGGCCAGGAGCCCGTCGCCCTGCCCTACATGGAAGAACAGCTGCCCGACGGCCGCTTCAACCTCACCAGCGAAGCCAACGGCAAGCGCGTGGAGCTCTGGGTCGCCCCGCAGCGCTGCGTCGACGCCATGAGCGGCTCGGTGCAGCACCTGACCGCCGAATTGCGCCTGGACGGCAAGCCCCTGCGTGGCTGCGCCTACTTCGGCGGCTCGCGCAACGAGTGAGCCCCTGCCCGGCCGACCCCGGCCGGGCCGCTTTCCCGCTGTACACTCGGCCGCCATAACCGGGCGGTCGGGGCGCGCCACCGGCGGCGACCTCCTAAGCTTGTCCATGGACAAGCACAAGGAGAACGACATGCTGCGCATCGCATTGAACGGATATGGCCGCATCGGCCGCGCCCTGGTCCGCGCCCTCTTCGAAAGGGGCCTCGACGCCCGCGTACGGATCGAGGCGATCAACGACCTCGGCGACGCCGCCACCCTCGCCCACCTGACCCGCTTCGACTCCACCTTCGGCCGCTTCGCCTGCCCCGTGAAGCTCAACGGCGATTGCATGGACATCGGCCTGCAATCCATCCGCCTGCTCGCCCAGAGCGACCCGGTACGCCTGCCCTGGAGCGAGCTGGGCGTGGACCTGGTGGTGGAATGCTCCGGCCGCATGAAGAGCCGCGAACAGGTGGAACGCCACCTCGCCGCCGGCGCCCCCCGGGTGCTGCTCTCCCACCCGCTGGACAGCGCCGACCTGACCCTGGTCTACGGCGTCAACCATGGGCTGCTGGGCGAGCAGCGCATCGTTTCCAACGCCTCCTGCACCACCAACTGCTTGGCGCCCCTGGCCCAGGTGCTGCACCAGGCATTCGGCATCCGCAGCGGCCTGGTGACCACGGTGCACGCCTACACCAACGACCAGAACCTGCTGGACAAGACCCACGACGATCTCTACCGCGCCCGCGCCGCCGCCCTGTCGATGATCCCCACCGCCACCGGGGCGGCGCGGGCCATCGGCCTGGTCATCCCCGAGCTGGCCGGGCGGCTGGACGGCATGGCGGTGCGGGTGCCGACACCCAACGTATCGCTGGTAGACCTGAGCTTCATCGCCGAGCGCCCGGCCACCCGCGAGGCGGTCAACGCCGCCCTGCGCGAAGGAGCCGCGCGCATGCCTGCGGGGGTGATGGAGTGCAACGAAGAGGCCTTGGTGTCCGTGGACTTCAACGGCCACCCGGTGTCCTGCGTGGCGGACCTCGCCCACACCCGCGTGCAGGGCGACCTGGTCAAGGTGCTGGCCTGGTACGACAACGAATGGGCCTTCGCCAACCGCATGCTGGACGTGATGCTGGCCTGGCTGGAGCGCTAAGCCTCAGTCCAGCCGCAGGTGACAGAGCGTCGTGCGCCGCGAACCGGTGGCACGGCGCTGCGGGTCATCGAAGGTGCGCACCTCGCGGAAGCCCGCCTTGCGCATCATCCCTGCCGAGCCCGCGTTCTCTTCGTGACGCTCGATATAGACATCCCCCACGCCCTGCTCCGCCAGGCGCTCGACCACTGCCCGCAGCATGCGCGAGCCCAGGCCGCGCCCGGCCAACTCGCGGTGCACCACCGCCTCGCAGACATAGGCGCGGGGCGAGTCATCGCGGCCAGCCTCCTGGTGCTCGGCGAAGCCGGTGCTGAAGTAGAAGGTGATGAAGCCGGCCAGCAAACCTCGCTCCTCGGCCAGCAATGCCTGCACGCGGCCATCGGCGATACCGGCCAGGTGCTCGTGCACTTCGTCTTCCGGGAGGAAATTCCAGGGGTTGGGGCCGTGCTCGAAGATGAAGGCGGCCATCGCCTCGATATCCCCAGCCCGCGCGGTGCGCAGCTGCACGCCGTCATCCAGGCTCACAGGCCCGCCACCTGGATCGAATCGGGCAAGGCCGCGCCTTGCTCCGCGCAGGCGGCGATGGCCGCCACCAGGGGCTCCAGGGTGTAGCCCTGGGACTGCAGCCAGGCGTCGTCGTAATAGGTGGTGGCGTAGCGCTCGCCGCCATCGCAGAGGATCGCCACCACCGAGCCCTTCTCCCCCGCCGCGACCATGCGCAGCCCCACCAGCAATGCACCCACCAGGTTGGTGCCACTGGAGCCGCCCACGCGGCGGCCCAGGCGCTGGGCCAGGTAGTGCATGGCGGCCAGGGACAGGGCATCGGGCACCTTGGCCATGGCATCGATCACCTGGGGCAGGAAGGAGGCCTCCACCCGGGGACGGCCGATGCCCTCGATGCGCGACCCCAGCTCCAGGGTCAGGCTGCGGTCGCCACTGCGGTAGCTGTCGAAGAACACCGAGCGTTCGGCGTCGGCGCAGAACACCCGGGTGCAGTGCTGGCGATAGCGCACGTAACGGCCCAGGGTCGCCAGGGTGCCGCCGGTACCGGGGCTGGAGACCAGCCAGGCCGGCTCGGGGAAGTGCTCGTGGCGCATCTGCTGGAAGATCGACTCGGCGATGTTGTTGTTGGCCCGCCAGTCGGTGGCGCGCTCGGCGTAGGTGAACTGGTCCATGAAGTGGCCGCCGCTCTCGCGGGCCAGGCGCTCGGACTCGGCGTAGATCTGCGTCGGGTCGTTCACCAGGTGGCTCCTGCCGCCGTAGAAGGCGATCTGGGCGATCTTCTCCGGCGAGGTGGTGGCGGGCATCACGGCGATGAAGGGCAACCCCAGCAGGCGGGCGAAATAGGCTTCGGAGATCGCCGTCGAGCCGCTGGACGCCTCGATCACCGGCGCGCCGGCCCTGAGCCAGCCGTTGCACAGGGCATAGAGGAACAGCGAGCGCGCCAGCCGGTGCTTGAGGCTACCGGTGGGGTGGCTCGACTCGTCCTTGAAGTACAGCTCGATGCCCGGCAGGCCGGGAAGCGACAGGGGGATCAGGTGGGTGTCGGCACTGCGCTGGAAGTCCGCCTCGATGATGCGGATGGCTTCCTGGGTCCAGGTGCGGGGGTCGTTCATGTCAGCCTCTTCTCAATCCAGGATGCCGGCGGGGGCCGGCGGAGCGTTGCGCCATTGGCTCAGGGCCACCCCGGCGAACACCAGGGCGGCAGCGCCCAGCTGCATGGGGCTGAGGCGCTCATCCAGCAGGAGCATGGCGAAGATCAGGGTGAACACCGGAATCAGGTTGATGAACCCCGACGCCTGGCTGGCCGGCAGGCGGCCCACCCCGAAGTTGTACAGGCCATAGGCGCCGACGGTGACGACCACGCCCAGGTAGACCATGGCGCCGATAGCCAGCGCGCTGGGCGATTCGGGCAGGGGCGCCGAGAGCGCCGCCACCGGCAGGAAGAACAGCGCGCCGATGAAGGCCTGCATCGCCGTCAGCAGGAACACCGAATAGCGCGCCGACAGGTGCTTGAGCAGCAGGGTGTAGCCGGTGGCGCAGACCATGGCGAGGAATTCGTAGAAATTGCCCAGCAGGGGCGCCGAGGCGTGGGGGTCCGCCTCGCTGGCCAGGCTCAGCCACACCGCGCCGGCCACCGCCAGGAGGAAGCCCAGCAGGGTGGTGCGGGTGATGCATTCACGGAGGAAGACGTAGGCGCCGACGGCCACCAGCAGGGGCAGCAGCGCGGTGATCATGCCCGCCTGGGCGGCGCTGGTGTGCTGCAGGGCCAGGGCTTCGAAGATGAAGTACAGGCAGGGTTCGCAGGCGGCCAGGCCAAGGAAGTATTTCCAGTCGCCAGGCCGTGGATCGCAGTCACCGCGCCAGCGCCAGGCGAGCAGGAAGATCAGGCTGCCCAGGGCCATGCGCGCGAAGATCACCCACATGGGCGCGACCTCGCGGAAGGCGAGCTTGAGGGCGATGAAGGAACTGCCCCACAGGGCCATGGCCAACACCAGGCAGGCGACCGCCACCCAACGACCTTGCTGCGCCATCGACTGCCTCCGGGGAAAACCCAAGTCTAGGCGCCAGGACGGCGCCGCGACAGGCACAGCGGGGCGATGAAACTGTTACTGCTCCCAGGGTTTGCCGCGGGTCTTGCGGGTCAGCGGCAGCTGCTGCAGCACCGCCGCCTTGGCCAGCATGTAGGCGCTGACCGGGGCGCTGATGAAGAGGAACAGACTGATCAGCAGCTCATGCACGCTGAGCCCCTCGCGGGTCGCCGAGAAGTAGATCAGCGAGGCCACCACCAGGCTGCCGACACCCAGGGTGGTGGCCTTGGTCGGCCCGTGCAGGCGCATGAAGAAGTCCGGCAGGCGGAACAGGCCGATGGCGCCGATCAGCACGAAGGCGGCGCCGAGCAGGAGGAACAGCGAGATGAGGATCTCGACCCACAGGGCCAGGGGCTCGGCGTTCATTCGATGATGTCTCCTCGCAGCATGTACTTGGCCACCGCCACGGTGCCGACGAAGCCGAGCACGGCGATCAGCAGCGCCACTTCGAAGTAGAGGTTGGTGCCCTGCCAGATGCCCAGCAGCATGAGCAGGGCGATGGCGTTGACGTAGAGGGTGTCCAGGGCCAGCACCCGGTCGGGCAGGCAGGGGCCGCGCACCAGGCGTGCCAGGGTCAGCAGCAGGGCGATGACCAGCAGCACGAGGCACAGCGGGATCACGTAGGCGAGCATGGGAAGACCTCCTTCAGGGGCGCCTCGTAGCGCGACTTGATCTCGGCGATCAGCGCGGCGTCGTCCGGTACGTCCAGGGCGTGCACGAGCAAGGTCCGGCGATCGGCCGAAAGGTCGGCGGAGACCGAGCCCGGGGTCAGCGAGACCACGCACACCAGGATGCTGATTGCCATCTCGTTATCCAGGTCGATGGGCACCTCGACGAAGGCCGGGCGCAGCCGCTGCAGCGGACCCAAGGTCTGCCGCGCGACATGGAAGTTGGCCACCAGGATGTCCCACATCACCAGCAGCACGAAGCGCACCAGGCGCGTCGGGTGCCACTCCCGGGGGCGGTCGATCATCAGCGGGTTGCACAGCAGCGGAATGGCCACGCCGAGCAGGCCGCCGAGCAGCCAGTGGCCGAAGGCGATGGAGTCCGCCAGCAGCAGCCACACCAGCAACAGCAGCAGGCTCATGGTGGGGTGTGGCAATAGACGGCGGATCATCGGGCCGCTCCTGGCAGGCTCACCTGCCGGTAGAGGTCGACATCATGCAGCTGCAGGGCGGTGGCCTGGACGTAGTCCAGCAGCGGCGCGGCGAAGCCCACCAGCAGCACGGCGGTGGCCAGCAGCGCCAGGGTAGCCAGCAGGCGGCCACGGTCCAATTCGGCGCTGCCGAGCCTGTCGTTGCCGACCCGCCAGAACAGCGTGCTGCCGGCGCGGCTAAGGGCGATGAGGCCGAGCAGGCTGCCGCCCAGCAGCGCCGACCACAGCAGCGCCGCCTGCATGCCGGGCGCCACCGCCTTGAGCAGCAGCACCTTGCCGATGAAACCGGACAGGGGCGGCAGGCCGGCCACGGCGATGGCGGCGAAGAAGAAGGCACCGCCCAGCAGGTGCGGGTTCATCAGCGCTGGGCCCTGCACCAGCAGGCCGGCCTTGTCGCCGCGCTGGCGGGCGATCAGGTCGGCGAGCAGGAACATCCCGCCGGCCACCCAGGTGCTGTGCAGCAGGTAGAACAGCGCGGCGGCAAGGGACTCGGGTGTCCCCAGGGCCACGGCGGCCAGCAGGGTGCCGGCGGAGAGCAGCACCAGGTAGGCCACCAGCCCCTGCAGGCGGTCGGCGGCCAGGGCACCGATGGCGGCCAGCGCCATGGTGGCCAGGGCCAGGGGCCAGAGCCAGTCGAGGGCGAGATCGGCCAGCTGCCCGGCACCGGCGCCGAACACCAGCAGGTAGACGCGGACGATGGAGTAAACGCCGACCTTGGTCATGATCGCGAACAGCGCCGCCACCGGCGCACTGGCAGCCGAGTAGGCGCGTGGCAGCCAGAAGTGCAGCGGCAGCAGTGCCGCCTTGAGGGCGAACACAACCAGCAGGAGCAGCCCGGCGGCAGCCAGCAGCGGCGCGCTGTCGGCATCGGCCAGGGCCACCTTGTTGGCCAGGTCGCTCATGTTCAGGGTGCCGGTGATGCCGTAGAGCACGCCGACGGCGATCAGGAAGAACGCCGAGCCCACCAGGTTGAGCACCACGTAGTGCAATCCGGCACGCACCCGCTCCGCACCGCCGCCGTGGAACAGCAGCGCGTAGGAGGCGATCAGCATGACCTCGAAGAACACGAAAAGGTTGAACAGGTCACCCGTCAGGAAGGCGCCGTTGATGCCCAGCAGCTGGAACTGCAGCAACGCATGGAAGCGCAGGCCACGGCGGTCGTCGCCACGAATGGCATAGAGCACCACGGCGCTGCCGAGCACGGCGGTGGCCAGCAGCATCAGCGCGGCGAAGCGGTCCAGCAGCAGGACGATGCCGAACGGCGGCTGCCAGCCCCCCAGGGCATAGACCTGCAGCTGGCCGTCGTCGGCGCGGGCCATCAGCACCAGCGCCAGGGGCACCAGGGCCAGGGTGGCGAGCACCGAGATGGCGCGCTTGAGCCGCTCCAGGGAGGGCAACATCAGCAGCAATGCCCCGGCGAACATCGGAATCAGGATCGGCAGGATGGACAGGTGACTCATCGCCCCTCCCCGTCCGCGCGGCCATCCACGTGGTCATTGCCCAGCTCGCCCACGCCGCGCAGCGCCAGGGTCACCACGAAGGCGGTCATGGCGAAGCCGATGACGATGGCGGTGAGCACCAGCGCCTGGGGCAGCGGGTCGGCGTACTGGCCGCCGCTGCCGATCACCGCCGCGTCGCCGGCCAGGCGGCCCATGGCGAAGAGGAACAGGTTGACGGCGTAGGACAGCAGGGTCAGCCCCAGTACCACGGGGAAGGTGCGCGCCCGCAGCAGCAGGTAGATGCCGCTGGCGGTGAGCAGGCCAAGGGTGACGGCGAACAGGGCCTCCATCAGTGGATCTCCTCGGTGATTGGCGGGTGCAGGCTGAGCTTGCCGAGGCCGGCCAGCATCAGCATCACGGCTCCGACCACGGCCAGGTATACGCCCAGGTCGAAGAACAACGCGGTGGCCAGCTCGATCTCGCCCACCAGCGGTAGGTGGAAGTGATCGAAGGCCGAGGTCAGGAAGGGGGCGCCGAACACCAGGCTGCCCAACCCGGTGAGACCGGCGATCATCACCCCGGCACCGGCCAGGCGCTGGTAGCGCAGCGGCCGGCGCTGCTCGACCCAGGCCGAACCGGTGGCGATGTACTGCAGGATCAGCGCGGAGGCGGTGATCAGCCCAGCGATGAAGCCACCGCCAGGCAGGTTGTGCCCACGCAGGAAAATGAAGGCGGACACCAGCAGCGCCAGAGGCAGCAGCAGGCGCGACAGGGTCTCGAGGATCAGCGGCCGGCTGGAGCGCGCCCAATTGCGGCCCTGGGGATCGCAGGTGGGGTTGGTCAGGCGCAGGCCGGACAGCAACGCATGCACGCCCACTGCGGCGATGGCCAGTACGGTGATCTCGCCCAGGGTGTCGAAGCCGCGGAAGTCCACCAGTATCACGTTCACCGCGTTGTGGCCGCCGCCACCGCTCACCGCGTTCTCCAGGAAGAAGTCGGCGATGGTCTGGTAGGGCCGAGTCAGCACCCCGTAGGTCAGCAGCCCCACCACACCGCCGCCGCCTAGAGCCAGCAGCAGGTCGCGGGTACGCCGGCCCAGGGTGCTTTCGTTCTGCGTGCGCGAAGGCAGGTAATACATGGCCAGCATCAGCAGGACCATGGTCACCACTTCCACCGAGAGCTGGGTCAGCGCCAGGTCGGGGGCGGAGAAGCGAGCGAAAGCCAGGGCCACCAGCAGGCCGCCGACGCCGAGGATCAGCAGGGCCACCAGGCGCTGGCGATGGAACACGGCGGTGAGCACGCCCGCCACCGACAGCACCAGCATGCCCACCACGCTGGCGCCATCGAGCGGTATCGCCGGGCGCGAGCCGGTCAACTGCGCCAGGGGCCAGAGCGACACGGCCACCACCACCACTGCCGCGAGCAGCAGCAGAGCCAGGTAGCGCTGTTGCGAGCCGTTCTCCAGGCTGGCGGTCAGGCGGGTGGCGCCCCGCACCAGGCGCTGCATAACCCCCTCGAACACCAGCTTGGCATCGGCATCCGGCAAGCCGGCGTACCAGCGGAACAGCGGCTTGCGCGCGATATAGAGGAGCACACCGCCGACCAGGGCGATGCAGCTCATCGCCAGCGGCAGGTTGAAGCCGTGCCAGATCGCCAGGCTGTACTCGGGCAGCTCGCCACCCAGGCTGGCGCTGGCGGCCACCGCCAGCAGCGGCGCCACGGTGAAGTTGGGCGCCATGCCCACCAGCACGCAGAGCGCCACGAGGATTTCCACCGGCACCTTCATGTAGCGCGGCGGCTCGTGGGGCGGGAACTTCGGCAACGGCTTGGGCTCGCCATTGAAGAACACGTCATGCACGAAGCGCAGTGAATAGGCCACCGAGAACACGCCCGCCAGGGTCGCGCCCAGCGGCAGCAGCCAGTGCAGGCCGCCGGCCATGTCCTGACTGAGGGCCTCGCCGAAGAACATCTCCTTGCTGAGGAAGCCATTGAGCAGCGGCACCCCAGCCATCGCCAGGGACGCCACCATCGCCAGCACTGCGGTGTGCGGCAGGTAGCGCCACATGCCGTTGATCAGGCGCATGTCGCGGCTGCCGGTCTCGTGGTCGATGATCCCCGCCGCCATGAACAGCGAGGCTTTGAAAGTGGCGTGGTTGATGATGTGGAACACCGCCGCGACGTTGGACATCGGCGAGTCGAGGCCGAACAGCAGGGTGATCAGGCCCAGGTGGCTGATGGTCGAGTACGCCAGCAGGCCCTTGAGGTCATGCTGGAAGAGCGCCATCGTCGCGCCCAGCAGCAGGGTCGCCAGGCCGCTGATGCTCACCAGGTAGAACCACCAGTCGGTGCCGGCCAGCGCCGGGTAGAGCCGCGCAAGGAGGAAGACGCCGGCCTTGACCATGGTCGCCGAGTGCAGGTACGCGGACACCGGGGTCGGCGCCGCCATCGCGTGGGGCAGCCAGAAGTGGAAGGGGAACTGCGCGGACTTGGTCAGCGCGCCCAGCAGCACCAGGCACAGCAGCACCGGATAGAGCGCGTGGGCACGGATGCGGTCGCCCGCAGCCAGCACGTCGCTCAGCTCGAAGCTGCCGGCCACGTGGCCCAGCAGCAGGATGCCCGCCAGCAGCGCCAGGCCTCCGGCGCCGGTCACCGTCAGCGCCATGCGCGCCCCCTTGCGGGCATCCGAGCGATGGCCCCAGAAGCCGATCAGCAGGAAGGACGACAGGCTGGTGGCTTCCCAGAACACCAGCATCAGCAGCAGGTTCTCCGAGAGCACCACACCGAGCATCGCGCCCATGAACAGCTGCAGGAAGGCGAAGAAGCGCCCGATGGGTTCGCGCTCGGACAGGTAGTAGCGGGCGTAGAGGATGACCAGCAGGCCGATGCCGAGGATCAGCAACGCGAAGAGAAAACCCAGGCCATCCAGGCGCAGGCTGAAGTTCAGGCCCAGCCCCGGCAACCAGGGCAGCATCAGCTTCAGGGTTTCCCCACCCAGCACGGCGGGGGCCTGCATCAGCAGCAGGATCAACCCGGCCAGCGGCGCGAAGGCAGCCGCCAGCGACGCCTGGTTACGTCCCAGGCGTTCGGCGAGCAAAGGCAACAGAGCGCCCAGAAAAGGCAGCGCGACAATCAGCGCCAGAAACATCGATGACCCTCCCAAACTAGGCCCCGTCCAGCGCTGAAGTCCGGCAAGGCGAAAACTCGACGATTATCCATAACTATCGATTGCCGGACATGCATTGAATTATTTCAAAAAACTAGCGAAACCCGTCTCCCTGAAACGACGACGGCTACCCCATGAGGGGCAGCCGCGTTGGGAAGGCAGCGATGCAGACGGGAGACGAAACGGGGGCCGACTCGCTCCTGCAGGCGAACCGGGATCAGTGGGAAACGCGGCTGGTACCGTTGACGGTCATGATGCGAACGCGCTCGCCTACACGGAAAATCTCGTTTTCCTGCACTTCCTGCACATAGGCGCGCATGGAGCCGTCGTCTTCGCGAACGGTGATCTCGACGCCCTGGGTACGGGTCAGGCCTTCTTCGGTCGCAGCGCCCAGCAGGCCACCCGCAACCGCACCGATCACAGCCGCTACCACACTGCCACGCCCGCCACCGATGGCGCTGCCGCCGACACCGCCGACGACCGCACCGGCGCCTGCGCCGATCGGGGTCTTGGTGCCTTCGATCTTCACCGGACGCAGCGATTCGATGGTGCCCATGCGCACGGTCTGTACCTGGCGTGCTTCGTCGCGCGAATAGGTGTCTCCGGTCAGGCTCGACTGACAGCCGCCCAGAAGCATCGCTACCGCAGAGAACGAAGCGACTAGCAGAACGGATTTACGCATAGCATTTCCTCCAGATTGGATGCTCGTCCATTAGACTCCGCAGCGGCGGAAACTGTCACCCGGCGCCTGAACAAACTGCCGACCCGTTCAGTTTCCATACAGACTCACCACTCGGACAACGCCAAGGCGCCCGGGTGCCGCCAGAGCAAGGGTAGTTCATGGATTACTTCATCATCGTCACCACCACCGCAGCGGGGCTGTATTTCCACTGGTGGATTTACGTGCGTATCAAGCGCTGGATGGACCGTGACCTGGCGCTGTCCCTCGCCGGCGCGGACGCCGCTCGCCGCAACTACATGCTCGAACAGCTGCAGGCCGCCCGCCGCGAGAAGGTCAAGCGCAAGGACCTGCCCGCCTGGCTGGAGCGCGCCGCCCAGCGCTACCCCGGGGCCTGAGCCCGCCCCGCCAAGGCCCAGAGCCGGGCGATATCGGCGGCACGCGCCTCCAGTTCATCGCCAGCCACGGCCATCGCCCGCTCCAGCGTCATCGGCCCGGGCACCAGGCTGAAGGCCGCCTCGATACCCGCCTCGCGCAGGCGCTGGTAACCCGCCCCCAGGCTGCCCGCCAGGGCGATGACCGGCACGCCGGCGGCCCGTGCGACACGCGCCACGCCCACCGGCGTCTTGCCATGCAGGCTCTGGGAGTCGAGACGCCCTTCTCCGGTGATCACCAGGTCGGCGCCCTGCACCGCCTCGGCCAACCCGGCCAGTTCAGCGACCAGCTCGATCCCCGGACGAAAACACGCCCCGAGGAAGGCCCGGGCAGCGAAGCCCAACCCACCGGCCGCACCGACGCCGGGTTGCTGGCTGTGGTCCTGCCCCAGTTCCTGGGCGACCACCTGTGCATAACGTTGAAGCGCCGCATCCAGCTGCTCGACCTGTGCCGGGCTCGCACCCTTCTGCGGGCCGAAGACGTGGGAGGCGCCCCGGGAACCACAGAGCGGGTTATCCACATCCGCCGCGACTTCGAACCGCACATGGGCGAGGCGTGAGTCGAGGCCGCTGCGATCGATCCGTGCCAGGTCGGCCAGCGCGGCACCACCGGGTGGCAATTCGCGCCCGTCGGCATCCAGCAGGCGCAGCCCCAGGGCCTGCATGAGGCCGGCCCCGCCATCGTTGGTGGCACTGCCGCCCAGGCCGAGGATGATGCGCGTGGCGCCGGCGTCCAGGGCCTGGCGGATCAGCTCACCGGTGCCGAAGCTGCTGGTACGGGTAGCGTCCCGCTCGCTGGCGGGCACCAGATGCAGCCCGCTGGCGGCAGCCATTTCGATGATGGCGCTGCCCTCCCCCAGCCAGCCCCAGTGCGCCTCGACCTCATCCCCCAGCGGCCCGCGCACGGTCGCCGTACGGCGCTCGCCACCACTGGCCGCGAGCACGGCATCCACCGTGCCTTCGCCGCCATCGGCCATGGGCCGCAGCAGCACTTGGGCCGCCGGGAATACCGACGACCAGCCGCGCCCGATGGCGGCAGCCACTTCGGGCGCGCTCAGGCTTTCCTTGAAGGAATCGGGCGCAATCACAATCTTCATCGGGTTACCTCGGGATGTGCCCGGAGCACCAGGCTCCGGGCGGTACTGCGGTCAGAGCAGGATCAGGCTGAGCAGCCAGGTGACGAGCATGCCGACGATACCCTGTACCAGGGTCGCCAGGGTCTGCGCGCGGTAGGCCAGGGACACCGGCATACGGCTGAACTGGGTGACCACCCAGAAGAAGCTGTCGTTGGCATGGGACACGGTCATGGCGCCGGCGCCGATGGCCATCACGGTGAGCACACGGCCCATCTCGCTGTCCAGGCCAAGCTGGCCGAGCAGAGGCGCCACCAAGGCGGAAGTGGTGACCAGCGCCACGGTGGTCGAGCCTTGTGCGGTCTTCAATGCGGCGGCGACCACGAAAGGCATGAACAGGCCGATGCCCAGCGCCGAGAGGGTGCTGCCCAGGTAGTCGCCCAGGGGAGTGACCTTGAGCATGGCGCCGAACGCGCCGCCGGCACCGGTGATCAGCAGGATGGGCGCAGCGGAGACGATGCCCTCCACCACACGATCATGGAATTCCTTGCGCTTGTCGTCGCTCTTGAGCAGCGTGCAGGCCAGGGCGACACCCACGAGCAGGGCCACTACCGGCTGGCCGAGGAAGCTCAGCAGGCCGAAGAAAGTGCCGCTGCCGAAGGGCTTGGCGGGGAAGGCGGCGATGGAGCCCAGGCAGATCAACAGGATGGGCACGAAGATCGGCGCGAAGGCCTGGAAGGCACTGGGCAGCTTGCCGTAGCCGGCACGCAGGGCGGCGAAGTCCTGGTCCGCCGATTGCGACAGCGGGTCGTCCTCCAACTCCACCTCACGGCCGATGAAGCGGTTGGCCCACCACATGCCGGCCAGGGCGGTGGCCAGTGCCACTACCAGCCCGACGGCGATCACCAGCCCGAGGCTGGCATCCAGGCCCAGGTTGCCGGCGGCGGCGATGGGGCCGGGGTGGGCGGCACGAAGGTGTGGGTGGCGTAGAGGCCGGTGGCCAGGGCCACGCTCATGGCCACGGTGGAGACGCGCATGCGCGCCGCCAGGGCGTTCTTCAGCGAGTTGAGGATGACGAAACCGGAATCGCAGAACACCGGGATGGACACCAGGTAGCCGATGATCGACATGGTCAGGGTGGGGAAGCGTTCGCCCAGCAGGCGGATGACCGTCTCGGCCATGGTGATGGCCGCGCCGCTGCGCTCGAGGATCACGCCGATGACGGTCCCCAGGACGATGACGATGCCGATGTAGCCAAGGATGCTGCCGAAGCCGGTGGTGATGGTCTTGACGATCTCGCCGGTGGGCACCTGGTAGGCGAAGCCGGCGATGAAGGCCGCGGCGAGCAGCGCGAGGAAGGGGTGCAGTTTAAAGCGAGTGGTGGACAGCACGATGAAGGCGATCAACGCCGCCAGGATCAGGACCAGGCCCATGTGCGGACTCCTTAGTTGTTGTTATGGATGCCGGATAGCCGCCCGATTCTGCGCGATCCCGAGCGCAATAGCCTTATGCATACGACCTAACGGACAGCGTCTTCGATGCCACCCATCCGTGCATTCGCACAATCGACCTTGGGCCAGCCCAGCAGGTCCAGCCCCAGGCCGAGCAACAGCAACTGGTCGTGACGCGGGCGCTCCAGCCCCACCAGTTCGGCGATGCGCTCCAGCCGGTAGCGCAGGGTGTTGCGGTGAATGCCGAGGGCCTGGGCGCAGGCATTGCCGTGCCCATCGTGCTCGCGCCAACACTGCAGGGTGCGACGCAGCACGCCGTCGTCATCCGCATCGACCAGCGCCTGCAGCGGGCCGAGCCAGCGCCGTAGCAGCCAGTTGCTGCGCTGGCTGAACAGCAGCGTCGACAAGCGGTGCTCCTCCAGGTGGAAGATGCGCTGCTGCGCTCGGCAGGCACGGGCGAAGGCATGCAGCGACCGGGTCGCCAGGGCGGCTTCGCGCAGGTCACCGATGCCGGCCTGGGGGTCGCTGATGCACAGGCGGGCGATGCCCCAGCCACGTTCGTCGGCCTGGGCCAGCCAGGCATCGTCATCGCGCTCGGCACTGAAGAGGCGGCAGCAGATCAGCTCGCGGGCCGACAGCGCCGCACACAGCATCCCCTGTCGGGCCAGGCCATCCAGCACCCGTGCCCGACGCTCCTGCGGGTCCCCCTCCTCCACCAGTTCCAGCACGCAGACCTGCTGCCTCCAGGGCAGTTGCAGGCCAATGCGCTCGGCTTCGGCGGCCAGGTGCACCAGGTCGGTCTGCGGATCGGCGAGCTGGTTCAGCCAGGCGTCCAGCTGGTGGCGCTGCCAGTGCCGCTCGGCCTGCAGCTGACGCTGCTCCACCAGCATCTCGGCAGCCATGCGCACCAGTTCGGCATAGGGGCGCACCGCATCCGGCTCGCCGGTGATGCCGAGCACGCCGATCAGCCGCTCGGCATGGAACAGCGGCAGGTTCACCCCGGGACGCACGCCGCGCAGGCAGGCGGCAGCCTGCTCGTCGATCTCCACCACGCGGCGGTTGGCCAGCACCAGTTGGGCACCCTCGTGGCGGGTATGCACGCGCAGCGGGTCGCCACTGCCGATGATCATGCCCTGGGCATCCATGACATTGATGTTGTACGGAAGGATGGCCATGGCGCGGTCGACGATGTGCTGCGCCAGGGTGGAATCGAGTTCGAGCATGGGCGGCCTCCAGGGGAAGCCGCCAGTCTACAGGGCGCGCATGCCGCTCAGGAAAGCCTCAGGGGGCGAGGCGTTCGAACATCCACTGGCCATCGACCAAGCGGTAGTTGAGGCGGTCGTGCAGGCGGCTCGGGCGACCCTGCCAGAACTCGACGCGCTCCGGCAGCAGGCGGTAGCCGCCCCAGTGCGGCGGGCAGGTGGGCGCCAGGTTGAGGAAGCGTCGCTCGGTTTCGGCGAGTAGTTGTTCCAGCTCGGCGCGGTCGGCGATCACCCGGCTCTGGGGTGAAGCCCAGGCACCGATGCGGCTGCCCAAGGGGCGCACCTGGAAATAGGCATCGGACTCTTCCGGGGTGACCCGCTCCACCCGGCCTTCGATGCGCACCTGGCGCTCCAGGCTGGGCCAGAAGAAGGTCATGGCGGCGAACGGACGGGCCGCGAGCTGCTCGCCCTTGGCGCTGTCGTAGTTGCTGAAGAAGGTGAAGCCCCGCGCATCGAGCCCCTTGAGCAGGAGCACCCGGCAATGCGGGCGGCCGTCGGCGTCGACGGTCGCCAGGGTCATGGCGTTGGGTTCGACCGGCAGTTGCTCGGTCTTCACCGCGTCACCGAACCATTGCTGGAACAGGGCGAAAGGCTCCTGGGGAGCCTGGGCTTCGCTGAGGCCGTCGCGGGTGTAGTCGCGACGCATGTCGGCGAGGGTCTGGGTCATCTCGGCGTCCTGCAAAAGGAAAGGCCTAGCTTACCCAAGCAAGGCTCATTTGCCTTGATCTGCCGCAACCACTTGCTGGGCCACCTTCGGCGGCTGGTTGTAGCGGGCCAGCAGGGCGACCAGGGTGTCCTGCGGGGTGAGGAGGATTTCCACGCGGCGGTTCAGGGCACGGCCGTCCTTGCTGTCGTTGGCGGCACGGGGCATGTCGGAGCCGACACCCTTGAGCGACAGGCGGTCGCGCTGCAGGCCACTGAGGCGGAAGATCGCCGCCACCGCCTGGGCGCGCTCCTGGCTGAGCTTGCGGTTGAGGGCGTCTTCGCCGGAGGTGTCGGCATGGCCGAGAACCAGCACACCGGTCTTCGGATCGCCTTCCACCAGCTTGGCGACACGACTGAAGGGGCCGAGGGTGATGGGCAGCAGCATGCTGGGGCGATCAGGGTTGAAGGAACCTTCCACCGGCGCGGTGACCACCAGCAGGTTGTCGCGGCGCTCCACTTCCAGCTTGCTGTCCTTCACCGCCTCGCGCAGGCGCGGCTCGTACTGGTCCAGCCAGGCCTGGGTGAGCTTCTGGTCGACCTTGGGCACCTCGGCCTTGGCCACCTTGTCGTCGCTGCTACCGAACGGCCACCACCAATGGCTGGTGCCGCTGTTCTGCGCGTGGGCGTCCGCAGCCGGCTTGTCGTGGCTGAAGGTGCTGCAACCGGAAACGGTCATGCAGAGGATCAAGGTGGACGACTTGAGCAGCTTCATCGCGGGGCCCCCGTAACAGGTAAAAGGAGAAGGCGATACGCCATCGCATGATGGCGCATCAATCTCAGGTACAGGCTGAAATTCTGGACGCAACCCCTTCATCCGCAAAGGGATATTCCGTGCAACTGACGAGCGGTTCCGCTACAGGCAGCTCGCCAGGGTGCGGGCCAGATGCTGGGCGCGCGGGTCCATCAGCACATAGGGGCCGAGGGTGTTGGTGACGAAACCGAAAGCGACCTCGCGCTCGGGATCGGCGAAACCGATGGAGCCACCGGCGCCGGGGTGACCGAAGGCCAGGCGGCCCATGCCGTAGGTGGCGTTGGCCACGTCCGGCTGGTCGAGCATGCAGCCCAGGCCGAAGCGAGTGCGGGTCAGCAGGGTGCGGTCGTCGCCGATGGCGTGCTCGCGGGTGAGCTCGGCGAGCAGCGCGGAGTCGAGCAACTGGCCGTCCAGCAGGCCGGCATAGAAACCCGCCAGGCTGCGGGCGTTGCCGTGACCGTTGGCCGCCGGCTGCTGCATGCGCCGCCATTCCGGCTTGTTGGTGCTGGTCATGATCGACGGCGGGTTGGTGAAGGCGCGGGTACTGAGGGAGGTGGGCTCGGTCATCATGCACTTGAGCAGGCGCTGGGCCGAAGCGTCGCCCATATTGCCCTTGGCGCGGGCGATGTGGGCCACCCGGTGGAACTCGGCGTCATCCAAGCCGACGTGGAAATCCAGCCCCAGGGGGCGGGCGATACGCGCGGCGATGGATTCACCCGGGCCACGGCCATCGGCCAGGCGGATCGCCTCACCGGCCAGCCAGCCGTAGGTGATGGGGGCGTAGCCGTGTTCCTCGCCGGGCGTCCACCAGGGTTCCTCGGCGGCCAGGGCGGCGGTCATCGCCTGCCAGTCGTAGAGCGCTTCGGCCGGCAGCGGCTGACGGATCGCCGGCAGGCCGGCGCGGTGACTGAGCAACTGGCGCAGAGTGATGCGCTCCTTGCCGGCGGCGGCGAACTCGGGCCAGTAGCGGGCCACGGGGACGTCCAGCTCGAGCTTGCCCTCGCCCACCAGCTGTAACGCAGTGACGGCGGTGAAGGTCTTGGTGCAGGAGAACAGGTTGAGGATGGTGTCGGTCTGCCAGGCCTCCTGGCCGTCCTTGTCGGCCACCCCGGCCCAGAGGTCGAGCACGGTCTCGCCGCCCACCTGGACGCAGAGCGCGGCGCCGCGCTCCTGGGAGTCGTCGAACAGGGCGGCGAACGCGTCGCGCACCGCTTCGAAACGCAAATCGAAGTAACCCTGGGTCTGCACCGGCACTCTCCTCGGAAAAAAATGACGGCGGCATTGTTACCAATGCCGCCGTCTTTTGGGAACCTCGCCGAAGTTCGGCGCAGGGTCCATCGGTCAGTCGAATGACTCAGGATGCATCAGGCGCATCCTGCTTCTGCGCCGGGTCGGTCTCGACCTTGGGCGCCGGGTCCGGCTTGGGCGTGGCCTCGTCTGTGGGCTTGCCGACGGGCTTCTCCGATTGCTCGGGCTGCTCGGCAGGCGTGGGCGCAGCAGGCTCGGCTTGCGGTTTGGCCTCAGGCTTCGACTCGGGTTTCGGCTCAGGCTTGGCTTCGGGCTTGGCGGCAGGTGCCGCAGCGGGCTTCTGCTCGGGCTTGGCCGCAGCCTTCTCCGCCGGCTTGTCGGCCGGTTTGGCTTCTGCGGACTTGGCTTCGGCGGGTTTGGCCAGTTGGGCGGCGACATCCAGGTTGGCCTTGCGCACCGCCTTGATGAAGCCGTCGTAGGGACGGTCGGTGATGCCCACCAGGCCGAGGTGGCCGTTCTCGCCGTCGAGCAGGCGGCCGCTGGCCGGCTGGTCGAGGTACTGGAACCAGTGGGCGCCGACGATCAGCTTCTCCTCCAGGGCCTTCTTGAGGAAGTTGGCGTAGGCCGGGCCACGTTCCTCTTCCTTGTAGACCTCGGCGACGCCGCCCCAGAACGGGCCGCGATCGCGGGAGCCGAAGTGGAACTCGGTGACCATCAGCGGCTTGTCCAGCTGGCGCAGGTACTCGAAGTCGTAACCGTGCTGCGGCTCGCGGGTATAGAAGTTGAAGCTCAGCACATCGCAGTACTGGGCGCAGGACTCCACCGCCTCCGGCACGCTCGCGGCGAAACGGCCGCCCAGCAGCAGGTGGTTCGGCGCGTGCCACTTCATCGACTCGGCGATGGTCTTGAAGTAGGTGTCGGCGAAGAAGCGCTGGAAGCGCTTGAGGTCTTCCTCGATAGCCGGGTGCTCGGGGTTCGGCAGCGGCGCCTCGAAGCCCGGGTCCTCCATCAGCTCCCAGGCCGGCAGCTCGATACCCCAGGCCTGGGACAGGCCCTGCTGGTTGCGGTACTTGTCACGCAGCTGCTTGAGGAAGGCACGCTTGGCAGGCACGTCGGTGGTCAGGCGCAGGGTGCCGTAGGCCAGGGCGTAGCGGGACTTCGGATCGGCGCCGGGGCCGGCCCAGGCCAGCTCGTTGTCGGCGAAGTAGCCGATCAGCCAGGGGTCGTCGCGGTGGTCACGGGCGGCGATGGCGATGGCACGTTCGGCGGCCATGGCGAAGCGCGGGTCGAAGGGGTCGGGCATGCCGCCCCACCAGTCGAGCCCGGTGCTGATGGTGGCGTAGTCGCCATGGATCGACAGCGGGATGGTGTAGGGCATGCGCTGGCTGGTGTTGAACTCGCCCGCGCTCCAGTTGCCGACAGTGTTGAAGCCCCAGGCCTTCAGGCGCGCGATGCTGTGGTCGACCCAGCGGGCCTTGTCCTGCTTGCCGTAGGTGCGTTCGAGGTTGGCGCCGTAGAAGTCGTACCAGCGGCCGTGGTCGAAGTTGCGGCCCTTGGTGGAGCCGGTGTCGCGGCGGCTGTCGCCATTGCCGTACCAGGCGGCCAGGGGCTCGCCGTCCTTGGGCAGCGCGGTGAACATCGCCTCGCGGCCTTCGACGTAGGTCTGGCTGTGTTCGGGGGTGACGGCGTTGACGCCGAGGGAATAGAAGGGATGGCCGTCCGGGGTCACCAGGTACCAGCGCTCGTCGCGCTTCTCGGTGCGGAAGAAGCCCTTGGCCTCGAAGCTCGGGCCGGCCAACCAGCCGCCGTAGGGGTCCTGCTCGGGCAGCTTCTTCTGCCAGTCGTCGAGCTGCTTCTGCTCCTGCTGGGCAGCGTTCTTGAGCTGCTCGTCGTTCTTGATCTTCTCCGGCCAGTCGCCGCGGGTGTACTGGCCGTAGGTGTCGATCAGGCCCTTGTAGTAGTCGTCCTGCAAGCTTTGCTCGGCGGTGCCGAAACGGCCCAGGAGGACGCTCTGCACGGCGTTGGGGTGGTCGAGGGACAGGGTCACGGCGCTGACCTTGGTCAGGTCCAGTTCGCCTTCCACCTCGGTGGCCAGCAGGTAGCGCTTGCCGTCGCGGCTCCAGGGTTGCGGCGGCGCGGCACGCATGCCATGGGCGCGGGGCGAGGTGGCGGTGAGCGGCACCAGCAGCGTCTGCGCCGGGCCGGCCGGCAGGGCCAGGCGGGTGCGCACGGTCTTGCCGTCGGCGCTTTCGATGGTCACGTCCAGGGTCAGGGCCCAGTCCATGGCGCTCTGCAGGCGCAGGCTCATGGCGCCGGCCTTGCTCCAGTCCCAGGTGCCGTTCTGCGGCGCGAGGCGCAGGCTGGGCTTGTCGGCCTGGTTGAAATTGAGGCGGCGGAGGATTTCGCCCTCGGGCGTGTTCTCGGCGGTCACGCTGGGCAGGCCCGCGTCCTGGGTGGTGACGGTGACGGAGTCCAGCGGGCGTACGAAGTTGAACAGTGTCTCGGCCTGTGCCGCCGTGCTCAAGCCACCGATGGCGAGCAGGATGGGCAGCAGCAGCGCTGGTTTGGTTCTGGATGACATGAAACCGATTCCCCACATGAAGTCAGTGCATAGACAGCGGAATGGGCGAATGTTGCCCGCGATCTGCAAAACCGTGCCCGCGCAAGCCGGCAATGATCGCAGAGGCGGGCCCGGCGTCAAGCGCCGCGGTGGTCTGTTTCAGCCGATCTCGCGGCGGAAGGGCGGCAGCGCGTTGAGAATCGCCTTGCCATAACGCTGGGTGACGACCCGTCGGTCGAGCAGGGTGATGGTGCCGCGATCGGACTCCGTGCGCAGCAGGCGACCACAGGCCTGCACCAGGCGCAACGAGGCGTCGGGCACGGCGATCTCCATGAAGGGGTTGCCGCCGCGCGCCTCGATCCATTCCGACAGCGCGGCTTCCACCGGGTCGTCGGGCACGGCGAAGGGGATCTTGGCGATCACCACGTGCTCGCAGTAGGCGCCGGGCAGGTCGACGCCCTCGGCGAAGCTGGCCAGGCCGAACAGCACGCTGGTCTCGCCGTCGTCCACCCGCTGCTTGTGCTTGTTCAGGGTCTCCTGCTTGGACAGGTTGCCCTGGATCAGCACGCGCTTGCGCCAGTCGCGGTCGAGGCCATCGAAGACGTCCTGCATCTGCTTGCGCGAGGCGTAGAGCACCAGGGTGCCGCGCGAGCCTTCGACCAGCTGCGGCAGGTCGCGGATGATCGCCGCGGTATGGGCGGCGGCATCGCGCGGGTCGGCCTTGAGGTCCGGCACCTTGAGCACGCCGGCATCGGCGTGGTGGAAGGGGCTGGGCACCACGGCGGTGACGGCCTTCTTCGGCAGGCCGGCGCGCATGCGGTAGCGGTCGAAGGTGCCGAGCGCGGTGAGGGTCGCGGAGGTCACCAGGGCGCCGTAGGCGACGTTCCACAGGTTCCGCCGCAGGGTCTCGGCGGCGAGGATCGGGCTGGCGTTGACCTCGATGTCGTAGGCCGAGCCGAACTCGGCCAGGGTCAGCCAGCGCGCCATGGGTGGGCTTTCTTCCGGGTCTTCGGCGGTGAAGGCGGTCCACAGCTCCCAGTTGCCCTGGGCACGCGTTTGCAGGCTGCCGAACAGCGGGTACCACTCCTCGGCCTGGTGGCTGGCGATGCCGACGCCGGCCTCCCCGTCCATGGCTTCCTTGAGCAGTTCGGTGAGCCGGGTGAAGACGTCGTTGAGCTTGGCGAAGCCCTTCTTCAGCTCGATGCCCATTTCGATCAGGTGCTCGGGCACCACGCCGGCCTCGAAGCGGTGGCGCGGGCGCTCGCGGCCTTCCATGTCTTCGCCGGCACGGAAGTCGGCGACCTCCTCGCAGGCGGTGAACATGAACTGCTGCTGGGTGCGGATTTCCCGCGCCAGCTCCGGCACGTTCTCGATCAGGCGGCCGAGGTCGCCCGGCAACGGGTGCTGGGCGAGGAGCTTGGTGAGGTTCTTGGCCACCGTCTCCAGCCAGTCGGCGGTGGAGCGCAGGCGGGTGAAATGGGCGAAGTGGCCGATGGCCTTGTCCGGCAGGTGGTGGCCTTCGTCGAACACATAGAGGGTTTCGCGCGGGTCCGGCAGTACCGCGCCGCCGCCCAGGGCCAGGTCGGCGAGGACCATGTCGTGGTTGGTGACGATCACGTCCACCTTGGTCATGCCCTCGCGTGCCTTATAGAAGGCGCACTGCTGGAAATTGGGGCAATGGCGCTTGGTGCACTGGCTGTGGTCGGTGGTGACGCGGGCCCAGTCCTGGTCCTCGATGGCCTCGGGCCAGGAGTCGCGGTCGCCGTCCCAGCGGTTGCCGGCGAGTTTCTCGATCATCTGGTTGAGCAGCTTCTGGCCACTCTCGTCGACGTCGATGCGGAAGCCTTCATCGGCGAACAGCTGGGCGGTGGCGTTCTGCGCCTGGCCGTCCTGCAGCAGCATGTCGAGCTTGGACAGGCACAGGTAGCGGCCACGCCCCTTGGCCAGGGCGAAGCTGAAGTTGAGGCCGCTGTTGCGGATCAGGTCGGGCAGGTCCTTGTGGACGATCTGCTCCTGCAGCGCCACCGTGGCGGTGGCGATCACCAGGCGCTTGCCGGCGGCCTTGGCCGAGGGGATGGTCGCCAGGCTGTAAGCGACCGTCTTGCCGGTGCCGGTGCCCGCCTCCACCGCGACCACGGCGGGCTCGCCATCGCGATGGCCTTCGTCGTCGGTCTTGATGGCGCCCAGCACCTTGGCCACTTCGGCGATCATCAGGCGCTGGCCATAGCGGGCCTTGAGCCCCTTGGCTTCGAGAAAACGGGAGTAGGCGCCCTGGATCTGGGACTTGAGTTCGGTGCTGAGCATGGATTCTTGCGGGCGCGAAAGGCTGGATAAATTTTCAGTACTTTAACAGGGCGGCTATCATAGCGCGCCTTGTTTCCGACTGGAGAAAACCCGATGACGCCCTTCGCCGCCCTCTACGCCGTCCACGTCCTCGCCGCCCTGGTGTGGGTCGGCGGCATGTTCTTCGCGTGGATGGTGCTGCGCCCCGCCGCCGTCCAGGCGCTCGACGCGCCGGCACGGCTGAAGTTGTGGGTGGAAGTGTTCCGCCGCTTCTTCCTCTGGGTCTGGGTGGCGGTGGTGCTGCTGCCGGTGAGCGGCGTGGGGATGATGCACATGCGCTTCGCCGGCTTCGACGGCGCGCCGCGCTACGTGCACATCATGATGGGCCTGTACATCGCCATGCTGGCGCTGTTCCTGCGGGTCAACGCGCTGCAGCTGCCCGAGCTGCGCCGCGCCGTGGCCGCCGAGGATTGGCCGGCAGGCGGTGCGGTACTGGCCCGCATCCGCCGCCTGGTGGGCAGCAACCTGCTGCTGGGTTTGTTCCTGATAGCGATCGCTGCGGCGCGCCCGAATTTCTGAAGGGCGCCTCTAAAAACTACCTGTGTTGCCATTGCCTGAAGGCGCGGCACAGCGATTCTTCGAGCTTTTACTGGATACGCACCACATCGAGCTGGCCGGCAGCCCCCGCGCTGCCCGGCTGGCCAGGTTGCCCCGGGCGGCCCTTGGCGCCGGCAGCGGTGCGGTAGAACAGGCAACCCTTGGCGGAACCGCCACTGCCCGCCGCGCCGGCTTCACCCGCCGGACCACCGGCGCCGCCTTCCAGACGCACCTTCACCTGCTCGACAGGGAAGTCCGTGGGCACTTCCAGGCGGATATGGCCACCCGCGCCGCCAGCCTGGCCGTCACCGCCGTTCTGGCCGTCATAGCCACGGCTGGCGCTGCCCCAGAGGCAGCCGCCGGCATCGCCATCGGCACCGGCGAGCCCGCTGTAGCCGGGCGTTCCGATGCCACCGCGGACATCCAGTGTGATTTCGTCCACCCGCACCTGCTCCAGGCGCAGGCTCAGGTCGCGCCCTGCGCTGGCGCCTTTCTTCATGCTGCCGGCCGCGCCGGACGCGGTGATGTGGCCACCGGTGCCGATCTCACCCTGGCGCACCACCAGGCTGAAGGGCTGGTCGGACGGGGCGATGCCGATGCGCGCGTCGCGGCCCATCACCAGCTCGCCAATGCGCAGCTCGGTGACGCTGGCCGGGATCACCAGGGTGCCGTAATCGTTGACCACCACGCGGTCGAGGCTGAGGGAGCCGACCCGGGCCGGCAGTTTGAGCAGGCTGTTGGCATCGACGCTGACGCCGCTTTCGGCCAGGACGACAGGGCTGGCCAGCAGGGCCAGCAGGCAGTACTTACGCATGTTCGCGGCCTCCCTGGGAACGGGGCAGGCCGAGCAGGTGGAAGACGCCGAACAGCAGCAGTTGCAGGCGGTCGTTCCAGGGGCGCGGGCGAGCGCGCAGCTGGCTGTTGCACACCACCAGTTCCAGCAGGTGCAGGCCGAGCACCAGGGCGGCGACGGCGTTGAGCAGTGACGCGAATGGTCGGGCAAACGGTTCGATCAGATTGGCCAGCACCGCCAGCCAGAACACCAGGGCAACCAGCTTGCCCACCCCCAGGAAAAGTTTCATGCCACCCCCCTCTGTTTTTTTAGTCCGCCGACCTTACTCCTCGTCATCGTCGCTGCCAAATGGCGGGCAGAAAGAAGGGGCCACGAGGGCCCCTTCGGTGTTGCACCGGGTGTTCAGCGAGCGACGTGGATCTCCACGCGGCGGTTCTGCGCGCGCCCGGAATCCGTGCCGTTGTCCGCCACCGGCTGGCTTTCGCCCTGCCCTTCGGTGGTGACCTTGTCCGCCGGGACGCCCTGGCTGATGAGGTAATCCGCCGCACTCCTGGCACGCCGTTCCGAAAGCCCCTGGTTATAGGTATCGGAACCGACGCTGTCGGTGTGCCCCACGACCTTGACGCTGACCATGGCGGCCCCCGTCAGGCGTGTAGCGACATCATTCAGCTGTGTCTTCGCGTCACTGGTGAGCTCGGCGGAGTCGAAGGCGAACAGCACCTTGCCCTGGTCGCTGAGCACGATGACTTCGCTCTGCGGTGCGGGAGCCGGAGGAATGGGCTCCTCGGCCTTGACCACGGCCGGGTAGGTCTTCTGCGGACAGCCATTGTGGTTGACCTGGGTCCCGGCTGGAGTATTGGGGCACGTATCACGGCGGTCGAAGACCCCGTCACCGTCCTCGTCGCCATCCTGGGCGTAACAGATCAGACCGCCGACGATGGCACCTGCAACGGCGCCTCCACCAGCCCAAGCGGAACTCTCGATAGCGCCCAGCCCACCGCCGGCCAGACCGCCAATCGCACTGCAAAGAGGCCAGTTCCCCTGGTTGAGCGGCGCGTCGCCCGTACTGGACGTCGAGGCGCAACCCGAGAGAACACTGCCGACCAGAAGAAGTAGAGCAGCCCGTGAGAAGGTTCTCATGGTGAGGGATCTCCTGTGTCACCGGTCCCATACCGGTAACACAGGAGTAAAGACCCGCCCGTCACGGCGCACAAGCCGCGCGCCGCAACGGCTGCGGGATTCAGCGGTCGATAAGGATTTCCACCCTGCGGTTCAGCGCGCGGCCGTCGGCCGTGCCGTTGTCAGCGACCGGCTGGCTTTCGCCCGCACCACTGACGCCGGCGATGCTGCCCTTGGGTATGCCGGTCGAGACCAGGTAGTCCGTCACGGAATGGGCGCGCTTCTCGGAGAGTTTCTGGTTGTAGCTGTCGCTGCCGACGCTGTCGGTGTGACCGGTGATGGTCAGCTTGGCGGTCGGGGCCTCGTTGCGCAGGCGGCTGGCGATGGTGTCCAGCTTGGCCTTGTCGGCCGGGTCCAGCGCGGCGGAGTCGAAGGCGAACAGCAGGTCACGGACGACGATGGTCTCGTCCTCGACCACCACCACTTCCTCGACCTCTTCCACTACGGCAGGCTCGGGCGGGCAACCGTTCGCATCCACCTGCACGCCCGGCGGAGTGCCCGGGCACTTGTCGCGACTGTCCGGCACGCCATCGCCATCCTCGTCGCCATCGCCATGGACCCAGCAGTAGCCGGCGGCCATGCCGCCGCCGAGCAGCGCCCCCCAACCCGCCCAGGAACTGCTTTCAATCGCACCCAACGCTGCACCGCCTACACCGCCTACTGCTGCACACTTGGGCCAGTCGGTCTTCTGCAGGCCGGCGCAACCGGTCAGCAGGGTCGACACAAGTAGCAAGGGTATTGCTGTCCTTGTGATGCTCATATGCATGTCTCCTCGTGATATCGGCCTTTGGAAACCGATAACCTGGGAGTAAAGACGGGTGATTAAAAAACCGCCAGCACTAGGCCAGCAGCGGGCGGCAGGCTAGTCTTCGCAAACTTGTCCGAGGATTTTCGATGACTGCCAGCTTCTCCTCCCGCACCCCACAACAGGCCCTCGCCGCCCTGCTCGACCGCTATGCACCGGCCCGCCTGCTGCTGGTGGGCAACTCACCGCTCCCGGCCCTGGAGGCCTTCGCCCGCGCCCACCCCGACAGCCAGGTGGTGCAGGTGCCCGCCGGCCCGCTGCCGGCCGAACAGGCGGCGCAACGCTTCGACCTGGCGCTGGTCGCCGACTGCCTGGAACACCTGCCCAAGCGCACCGCCCTGGAGCTGCTGGGCGGCATCCGCAACCTCAACGCCAGCCGCATCGCCGTGCTGGTGGACCTCGGCGCCTGCGACTGGACCGACACCGACTTCTTCGCCCTGGCGTTGCAGGCCACCGAACGCTTCCAGCGTGATGACCAGGTGCTCAGCCTGTTCACCTACGACCTGCGCGAATACAAGCAGGTGCCCGATTGGCTGAACGCGAAGTTCTGGGCCAACCCCGAGAACTTCGGCAAGTACTGGTGGTGATGCCATGAGCGCAAGCACATGCCCCTGCGGCAGCGGCAACCTCCTCGACCTGTGCTGCGGCCGTCACCACGGCGGCCACCCCGCCCCCAGCGCCGAGGCGCTGATGCGTTCGCGCTACAGCGCCTATGTGCTGGGCCTGGTGGACTACCTGGTGGAGACTACCCTCCCCGCCCAGCGCGAGGGCCTGGACCGCGAGGCGATGAAGGCCTGGAGCCTGCAGAGCACCTGGCTGGGCCTGGAGGTGGAAGCCTTCGAGCTGCTGGGCGGCAAGCCCGAGCACGCACTGGTCACCTTCGTCGCCCGCTGGCACGACCAGGCCGGCGAGCACAGCCACCGCGAGCGTTCGTCCTTCGTGCAGAACGACGGGCGCTGGTACTTCATCGACCCGACCGTGGAAACCAAGGCGGGGCGCAACGACCCCTGCATCTGCGGCAGCGGGCAGAAATTCAAGAAATGCTGTGCGGGGTACCTCTGACCGAGCGCCCCGCTCCGGAAGGATTCGCCAACCGACAACAAGGAGATGTCCATGCGCATGCGCACCCTGCTCGTCCCGCTTCTCGCGGGCCTCGCCGGCCTCGCCCAGGCTGCTGAAGTCCAGGTCAGCCTGGGCAGCCAGGAACGGGTCACCCGCCTGTTCGCCTACCCCAACAACTGCAACGTCATCTGTTACCGCGACTGGACCCTGGAGCAAACCGTCGAGCACTACCTCGGGCAGAGCCTGAAGCGCGACGGCATCGCCGGCGGCCAGGTCAAGGTAGGCCGCGACGACAAGGGCCTCTATGCCCGCTTCAGCGGCGTGCCCGCCGACTACGGCGTGCCCCTGGTGCAACTGCTGGACAGCGGCGACCTCGCCTACAAGGGCGCCAGCCAGCTCAACAGCGACGGCAAGTGGCAGTACAGCTGGTACCTCTTCCTGCCCCTGGGCATGGCCCTGGAGAACCGCCGCAGCATCGAGCTGCTGCACTTCCCGCCGGACTACTCCCTGACCAAGGCCCAGGACTACCTGGAGTCGGCCACCACCGATCGCTGGGCCGACCTGCTGGTGCAGAACGGCGTCGCCGCCGACGACACACCCGGCTACCAGACCATCATCGACATCGCCCCCATCGCCGCCCCCGCCAGCGCCGGCAGCGACCTGGAAGGCGTCTACAGCTACTTCACCCCCTACCAGACGCGCATGGTCGAGCAGCTCACCAAGGGCAAGCCGGCACTGCCGATGGTGGCCTTCGGCGGCCCGGTGCGCAGCTGGATCAAGCAGCAGTACGGCACCACCATCGGCGTGCTCGGCCTCGGCACCATCAGCCCCACGCCCGAACAGAAGGTGCCGGTGCTGGGCAGCAACCACCCCAGCTACATCTGGTACGCCGCCGACCCGGAAAACTACGACGGCGACCAGGCCAAGGCCGACGCCACCGGGCTCAAGGTGATGGGGCAGGACCTCTCCGCCGCCTGCTGGCAAGCCGGCATGGGCAAGGACCATTCCGCCAACCCGAGCAGCACCCTGGATAGCTGCAAGCAGAAGTGGCAGGTGACCGACAAGGTGCAGACCTGCGAGCTGTTCTACACCTCCATCCGCAAGCTGGACGCGGACAAGGCCAAGGAGAAGTGCACGGCCTCCTGAAGCGCCGCCGCTCCTTCGCACCAATGAAAAGCCCGCCGATCGGCGGGCTTTTCACATCAGGCGCTCACTCCTGCAGGCGCAGGTGCGAGATGTCCGGCGGCGGGCCGGCCGGGGCGGCCTTGGCCTGGCCCATGTCGCTGCCCACCGGCGCCAGGCTGAACTGGCTCAGGTCGACCTTGGGCGGCGTCGCGTCGGCCTTGGCGTCCTGCAGGTCGGCACCCACCGGGGCGATGCCGAAGTCCGGCGCCTCCACATCGATGAAGGCCGCCATGTACTCGTCGCGCGGGGCCACCTTGAGGCGACCCACCGCTGCCGGCTCGCCGGCCGGCTGGGTGACGGCGGCACGCACCGGGGCGGCCACCGGCGACTCCGGCGGCGGTGGAGCCAGCTCCACCTCCTCGATCTCGACGTCCATCGACACCACGTCCACCACCGCACCGGCACGCTCAAGCGTTGCACGATATTTCTCGGCGGCAGCCTCATCGAGGTTGTTCTTGATCACGATGCGCCTGCCGGAGAACAGCATGGCGATACGTTGCGCGTCAGCCTGAAAGAGCTTGGCCATGTTGGCCTGCACCAGCTCCAGCCGGGCTCCCGGAACCAGTTGGCCGGAGAAAGCGATCTCGTAGCGGCTCATGGTCACACTCCTGTCCGAAACAGACAGCAGTATGGCGCAGGTTTTTTTCTGCAAACAACAAGTTGCAGCCAAGCAGTTGCTTGTTACACTTGAGCGTCGATGGAGTAATGCAATGTTTTCTCAGGCGCAAACGATAAGAATTCTCAGCCTACTAATGTTACTGGCCCTACCTTTTTCGGGCATGACCGGATGTTCCACCTGGATGACCGGCGACTTCCGCGATCCGGACGTACAGCTGGTGAAAGTCGATGTAATCAAGGCCAAGCTTCTCGAGCAGCAGTTCCTGCTGCGCTTCCGTGTGGACAACCCCAATGACGTCAGCCTGCCCGTGCGCGGCCTGGTCTATACCGTCCACCTCAACGACGTGAAGCTCGCCTCCGGCGAATCCAGCACCTGGTTCACCGTCCCGGCCAACGGCCACGAAACCTTCGATGTCCCGGTGCGTACCAACCTCTGGCGCCACATGAAGTACATCGTCAAGCTCCTGGAGAAACCCGACGAAGCCATTCGCTACCGCCTCGAAGGCGAAGTGAAGACCGGCCTGATGTTCGGCAAGAGCGTGCACCTCTCGCGCAATGGCGAGATAATCCCGGGCAACTACATCCCGGAGTGACGTTCCATGAGTCAAGAACCCCATGTCCATGGCCCCGACTGCAACCACGACCATGATCATGACCACCACGATCACGGCCATGTGCACGGCCCGCACTGCAACCACGGCCCCCAGGAGCCGGTGCGCAACCCGCTGAAGGAAGTGGGCCGCAACGACCCCTGCCCCTGCGGCAGCGCGAAGAAGTTCAAGAAGTGCCACGGCGCCTGATCCGCGCCAGCACGACCAAGGCCCGTCTAGCACGGGCCTTTTCGTGGGTGCCGGGAATACTTTAGGCTGGCCGCCCGCTTCCTGAGGAGTCCCACCATGATCGACTTGTATTACTGGACCACCCCCAACGGCCACAAGATCACGCTGTTCCTCGAGGAGACCGGCCTCCCCTACCGGATCCACCCCATCAACATCGGCAAGGACGAACAGTTCCAGCCACACTTCCTCAAGATCGCCCCGAACAACCGCATTCCCGCCATCGTCGACCACGCCCCGGCGGACGGCGGCGAGCCGCTGTCGCTGTTCGAGTCCGGCGCCATCCTGCTCTACCTCGCCGAAAAGACCGGCCGCTTCATCCCGCAGGACCTGCGCGGCCGCGAAGAAACCCTCCAGTGGCTGTTCTGGCAGATGGGCGGCCTGGGCCCGATGGCCGGGCAGAACCACCACTTCAACCGCTTCGCCCCGGAGAAGGTGCCCTACGCCATCCAGCGCTACGTGAAGGAAACCGCTCGCCTCTACGGCGTGCTCGACAAGCGCCTGGCCGATCGCCCCTTCGTCGCCGGCGCCGAGTACGGCATCGCCGACATGGCCATCTACCCCTGGATCGTGCCGCACACCTTCCAGGAACAGGACCTCGACGACTTCCCCAACCTCAAGCGCTGGTTCCAGAGCATCCAGGCCCGCCCGGCCACCGTTCGCGCCTATGACCTGGTGGAAAAGATCAACCCCGCTGCCGCTAAAAAGTAGGGCCTCCGCCGCTTGCGCAGTGCGAGGCCGCTCTCTAACGTAGCGCGTTTGAAAACCGCTGCCTCTTCGGGAGATACCGCTCCATGGCCTCGCCTGCGCCCCAGCGCTTCCTGCCCCGCTTCTGCCTGGCCGCCGCCCTCGGCGCCATGGTCGCGCTCACTGGCTGCCAGTCCTGGCTCGACAGCCGCTATTCCGACAGCCTGCCGCCCACCTCCGGCTTCAAGCCGGTCAAGGGCCTGGCCCAGAGCGTCTCGATCCGCCGCAACCCGCTGGGCATGCCGCTGATCGAAACCACCACCTTCCACGACGCCCTGTTCACCATGGGCTACGTGCACGCCACCGATCGCCTTAGCCAGATGATCGGCCTGCGCCTCATGGCCGAAGGCCGCCTGGCGGAAATGGCCGGCCCCGGCGTGCTGGACGTCGACCGCTTCATGCGCGCGGTGAACCTGCGCAAGAGCGCCGACATCCTCTACAAGAACGCCTCCCCGCGCCTGAAGTCCTTCTTCGAGGTCTACGCGCGTGGCGTCAACGCCTACCTCTTCCAGTACCGCGACAAGCTGCCGATGGACCTCGCCGAGTCCGGCTACAAGCCCGCGTACTGGAAGCCCGAGGACTCGGTGCTGGTGTTCACCCTGCTGAACTTCGGCCTGGCGGTGAACCTGCAGGAAGAGATCGCCTCGCTGGTCATGGCGCAGAAGGTCGGGGCGGACAAGGTCGCCTGGCTGCTGCCCACCTACCCGGACGAGAACCTGCCGTTCGACGAGGCCGACAAGCTCAAGGGCCTCAACCTCGGTGGGCAGATCCAGGGCCTCGCCGCCATCGACCAGGCCGCAGGCGCACTGGCGGGCCTGAACATGCTCGGCGTCGCCGCCTCGAACAACTGGGCCATCGCCCCGGAACGCACGCGCAACGGCAAGAGCATCCTCGCCAACGACACCCACCTGCCGCTGTCGATGCCCTCGTACTGGAACTTCATGCAGATCCGCTCGCCGAAGTTCCAGGCGGCGGGCGTCACCATCGCCGGCGTGCCCGCCGTGGTCGCCGGCTACAACGGCAAGCTGGCCTGGGGCATGACCATGGTCATGGCCGACAACCAGGACCTCTACCTGGAGAAGGTCAAGCGCGAAGGCAGCCGCCTCTACTACCTGGCCGACGGCAAATGGCAGCCGGCCATCGAGCGCAACGAGACCTTCTTCATCAAGGGCGAGCGGCCGATCCGCGAAACCCTCTACGAGACCCGCCACGGCCCGCTGCTCAACTCCGTGCTCGGCCAGCGCAAGCACCCGCTGCAACCGATCGAGATCAAGAGCGGCCTGGGCATCGCCCTGAAGACCGCCCAGTTCGAAAGCGACCAGACCCTGGACGCCTTCTTCGACCTGTCCCGCGCGCAATCCGTCGAGCAGGCCAGCGAGGCGACCCGCTCGATCCGCGCCATCGGCCTCAACCTGCTCACCGCCGATGCCCAGCACATCGCCTGGCAGGTCACCGGCCGCTACCCTAACCGCCGCGAAGGCCATGGCCTGATGCCCTCCCCCGGCTGGGACGGCCGCTACGAATGGGACGGCTACGCCGACCCCATGCTGCACCCCTACGACCAGGACCCGAGCCAGGGCTGGCTGGGCACCGCCAACCACCGCACCGTGCAGGGCGGCTATGGCGTGCAGCTGTCCAACTCCTGGTTCTACCCGGAGCGGGCCGAGCGCATCGCCCAGCTCGCCGGCAGCGGCAAGCACGACACCCGCAGCACCATCGCCATGCAGTACGACCAGACCACGCCCTTCGCCGCCAAGCTCAAGGCCATGTTCGAAGACCCGGCCATGGCCCAGCCGCTGAAGAAGGCCATCGACGCCCTGCCCACCGCCGAGCGCGACAAGGCCCGCGAAGCCCTGAGCCGCCTGCTGGCCTTCAACGGCGACCTACGCCCGACCTCCACCGACGCGGTGTTCTACGAAGCCTTCCTGCAAGAAAGCGCCAAGCAGATCTTCCAGGACGAGCTCGGCCCCGAAGGCAGCCCGGCCTGGCAGGCGCTGGTGGAAACCGCCAACCTCTCCTACTCGGCCCAGGCCGACCACCTGCTGGGCCGCGCCGACAGCCCTTTCTGGGACGATGTACGCACCCCGCAGAAGGAAGACAAGCCCGCCATCCTCGCCCGCAGCCTGGCCGCCGCCGTCAGCTTCGCCGAAGGCAAGCTCGGTGCCGACCGCAAGGCCTGGCAATGGGGCAAGCTGCACAGCTACACCTGGGCCACCGAAACCACCAAGCTCGCGCCCTTCATGAGCGCCAGCCAGCGCACCGGGATCAACACCATCCAGGGCTACCTGGACCGTGGCCCATACCAGGCCGGCGGCGACATGAACACGCTGAACGTCTCGGCCTACGAGTGGGGCAACAACTTCGACACCTGGCTGATCCCGGCCATGCGCATCATCGTCGACTTCGGCCAGCCGGAACCCATGATCGGGCTCAACAGCTCCGGCCAATCCGGCAACCCGGCCAGCCCCAACTACGCCGACGGGATCGACGCCTGGCTCAAGGCCCGCTACATGAGCTTCCCCTTCCAGTCGCAGAACCTCGACAAGGTCTACGGCACCAAGCGGCTGACGCTCACCCCGCAAAAATGATCGGCCGGGGCGGGAACTAACCGCCCCACGGCTGTCTATGTAAGCGGACTTACTCCATAGATCACATCATTTTCAGGGCGCCCTCACCGGCGCCCTTTCTTTTGCCCGCGAAAAGGCGGCACCAACCTACGGACGTAGCCCGGGCTTCAGCCCGGGAATTGGCGGGAGAGAAAACACCAAAGGCAGGAATTGCAGAGACGTAGGTTGGGCTGAGGCACGAAGCCCAACACACCGAAGCCGATCCCAGCCTCGATGTTGGGCCTCGCACGCTCGGCGCCAACCTACGAACGCAACCCGAACGTAGCCCGGGCTTCAGCCCGGGAATCGACGAAAAGGGAGAGGGGCAAATCAGAAGCAGCGGCCCATGCATTGCACATGGGCCGCCGTCGAAGGTCAGGACGCCTTCGGCTTCACCGGCGCCTTGGGCTCCGGCTTCTGGAAGGGGTACAGGTGCTGGCGCAGGATGCCGTCCGGCAGCGGCTTGCCGAAGACGCCGTAGCGGGTCGGCCACTCCTTGGGCGGCAGCTTGAAGGTGCCGAACACCATGTCGACGATCGGCAGGTGGATCGCGTAGTTCTTGTAGATGTAGTCCGGGTGCCGGGCGTGGTGCCAGTGGTGGTAGCGCGGCAGCACCAGCAGGTAGTTCAGCCAGCCGCCGTCGATGCGCACGTTGGCGTGGGCCAGCACCGCCTGCACGCCCACCAGGATCACGTAGGCATTCATCGCCTGGGGCGAGAAGCCCATCAGCATCAGCGGCACCAGCACCCCGGTGCGGGTCAGCAGGATCTCCACGAAGTGGATGCGCGAGCCGGCCAGCCAGTCCATCGCCGTGCTCGAGTGGTGCACCGCGTGGAAGCGCCATAGCCAGGGCACCACGTGGTACAGGCGGTGCAGCCAGTACTGGCCCAGGTCCGCCACCAGCACAGCGAGGATGAACTGCAGCCAGATCGGCAGCGACTGCACGCCCGCCTGGAAGGCCGGCGACACCGCCCAGCCACCCAGCAGCGTGGACGAGGCGGTGACGAAGATCAGGATGAACTGCACCAGCATGTGGCTGACGAAGAAGTACGCCAGGTCCGTGCGCCAGTGGGGACGCAGGATGTTCTGCTGCGGGTCCTTGGCGTAGAGCTTCTCCAGCGGGATGAAGACGATGGCCGACACCAGCAGCGCCAGCACGAACCAGTCCAGCCCCAGGGAATAGGGGGTCTGGCCGATGGTCTCGAACTGGATGTTGGTGCCACCGAGGAACACCGCCAGGCCCGAGGCGGCGATGCCGGTGAAGCCCAGCCGCTTGCGGCGGTTGAGCAGGATGTTGAGCGTGCCCAGGGAGAACGACGCCACCAGCCCCACCAGCAGCACGCTACGGGCGAACTGCTCGCTGTAGACCTTGCGGAACTCGGCGAAGGTCAGCCACTCGGGGAACAGGAAGCACAGCACCGCGCACAGGCTGAGCAGCCCCAGCGCTGCCGAAATGTAACCGCTGATACGCCCCTCACCGATCCGGAACGGATCGTGGCCGTGGCGCTGGAAATAGGCCTTGATCGCCTGCATTCGCACATCCTCCATGAAGTCGGCAGAAGAGCCGCTCCGAATCTTGACGTCACCACCTGGCCCCAGGCCACCTGTTCCGACGAACGCCCGGGACTTCCGTGACCTGTGTCGCGATCCCGAGGCGAACTTGCCAGCCGAACCAACCGACCCCGACCATGCTCATAACCATGAGCCCACAGCGAGGCGTGCCCATGGACCTGGTCGTCGCGAGGCCCGAAGGCCTCTACTGTCCGCCCGGTGACTTCTACATCGACCCCTGGAAACCGGTGGAACGTGCCGTCATCACCCACGGCCACGGCGACCACGCGCGCACCGGCAACGGCCACTACCTGGCGGCCGCCGCCGGCGAAGGCATCCTCCGGGCGCGCCTGGGCGACATCCGCCTGCAGACCCTCGACTACGGCGAGCGCCTGGAGCACGGCGGCGTCACCCTCAGCCTGCACCCGGCCGGCCACGTGCTCGGCTCCGCCCAGGTGCGCCTGGAATACCAGGGCGAAGTCTGGGTCGCCTCGGGCGACTACAAGACCGAGGCCGACGGCACCTGCGCGCCCTTCGAGCCGGTGCGCTGCCACTGCTTCATCACCGAATCCACCTTCGGCCTGCCCATCTACCGCTGGCAGCCGCAAGCCGCGCTGTTCGGCGAAATCGACGCCTGGTGGCGCACCAACCAGGCCGCCGGGCGCGCCAGCGTGCTGTTCTGCTACGCCTTCGGCAAGGCCCAGCGCATCCTCCACGGCATCGACGCCAGCATCGGCCCGATCCTCGCCCACGGCGCCATGGAGCCGCTCAACCGGGTCTACCGCGAAGCCGGCATCGCCCTGCCGGAAACCCGCTACGCCGGAGACATCCCCCGCAACGACCCGCTGCTGCGCCAGGCCCTGGTGCTGGCCCCGCCCTCGGCCGGCGGCAGCACCTGGATGCGCCGCTTCGGCGACTACAGCGACGCCTTCGCCAGCGGCTGGATGATGCTGCGCGGCACCCGCCGGCGACGCGGCGTGGACCGCGGCTTCGTGCTCTCCGACCACGCCGACTGGCCCGGCCTGCTCTGGGCCATCGAGCAGAGCGGCGCCGAACGGGTGTTCGTCACCCATGGCTCGGTCAACGTGCTGGTGCGCTACCTCTGCGAACAGGGCCTGGACGCCCAGGGCTTCAGCACCGAATACGGCGACGAGGACGAACCCGCCACGGCCGCGGAGGCGACTCCGTGAAGGACTTTGCCGAGCTCTACGGCCGTCTCGACGCCAGCACCTCGAACAACGCCAAGCTGGCCGCCCTGCAGGACTACTTCGCCAGCGCCGCGCCCGAGGATGCCGCCTGGGCGGTGTACTTCCTCAGTGGCGGCAAGCCGCGCCAGCTGGTGCCGGTGCGCCAGCTGCGGGACATCACCCTGGCCATCACCGGCCTGCCCGAGTGGCTGTTCGAGGAGAGCTACCAGGCAGTGGGCGACCTGGCCGAAACCATTTCCCTGCTGCTGCCGCCCAGCGTCCATCGCTCCGACGAGGGCCTCGCCACCTGGGTCGAGGAGCATCTGCTGCCCCTGCGCGGCTTGCCGCCGACGGAACTGGCCGCCCGCCTGCCGCCGCTCTGGGCACGCCTCGACCGCCTGAGCCTGCTGGTGTGCCTGAAGCTGGTCACCGGCGCCTTCCGCGTCGGCGTCTCGCGCCTGCTGGTGACCCGCGCCCTGGCCAACCTCGCCGGGCTCGACCCCAAGCGCGTCGCCCAGCGCATGGTCGGCTACACCGACGCCTCGCGCCCGCCCAGTGCCCAGGGCTATGCCCGGCTCATCGCCGCACAGAGCGAGGCCGAGCACCTGGAACGCGGCGGCCTGCCCTACCCCTTCTTCCTCGCCCACCCGCTGCAGGCGGAGGTGGCGTCCTTCGCCGACCTGCTCGGCTCCCCGGCGAACTGGCTGATCGAGTGGAAGTGGGACGGCATCCGCGCCCAGCTGGTGCGCCGCGACGGCCACCTGTGGATCTGGTCGCGGGGCGAGGAGCTGGTCAGCGAGCGCTTCCCCGAACTCCACGGCCTCGCCCACGCGCTGCCGGACGGCACCGTGATCGACGGCGAGATCCTGGTCTGGAAGGACGGCCGCGTGCAGCCCTTCGCCCTGTTGCAGCAACGCATCGCCCGCAAGCGCCTGACCCGCAAGGTGCTCGACGACGCCCCCGTGCGCCTGGTGGCCTACGACCTGCTGGAATGGCGCGGCGAGGATTGGCGCCAGCGCCCCCTGGCCGAACGCCGCGAACGCCTGGAGCAGTTGCTGGAGGAGCTGAGCGACCCGGTGCTGGAGCTGTCCCCCGAGGTGCACGGCGAAGACTGGCCCGACCTCGCCCGCCAGCGCGAAGGCGCCCGCGCCCTGGGCGTCGAAGGGATGATGCTCAAGGCCCGCGACGCGCTCTACGGCGTCGGCCGCACCAAGGACCAGGGCACCTGGTGGAAATGGAAGCTCGACCCCTACAGCGTCGACGCCGTGCTGATCTACGCCCAGCGTGGCCACGGGCGCCGCGCCAACCTCTACACCGACTTCACCTTCGCCGTCTGGGAGGGCGAGGACGCCAGCGCCGAGCGCGCCCTGGTGCCCTTCGCCAAGGCCTACTCGGGCCTCACGGACGAGGAGATGCGCAAGGTCGACGCCATCATCCGCCGCACTACGGTGGAAAAATTCGGCCCGGTGCGCAGCGTCACCCCCACCCTGGTGTTCGAACTGGGCTTCGAGGGCATCGCCCTGTCCAAGCGGCACAAGAGCGGTGTCGCCGTGCGCTTCCCGCGCATGCTGCGCTGGCGCCAGGACAAACCGGTGGCCGAGGCCGACACCCTCGCCAGCCTCCAGGCCCTGCTGGCCGATGCCACGACGGAGCCCGAGGCTTGAGCCGCGCCCCCCGCCCCTCCTCGCGCTGGTTCGACGACCGTGGCTGGCGCCCCTTCGCCTTCCAGAAGGCCCTCTGGCGCGCCGTCGCCCAGGGCCGCTCCGGCCTGCTCCACGCCACCACCGGCGCCGGCAAGACCTACGCCGCCTGGTTCGCCGCGCTCGATGTGCTGGCCGGCGCCACACCCACCCGCAAGGAGCGTGGCAAGGGCCAGGTGCTACCGCTCTCGGTGCTGTGGATAACCCCCATGCGCGCCCTGGCCGCCGACACCGCCCGCGCCCTGCAGGCGCCCATCGACGAACTCGGCCTGCCCTGGAGCCTGGGCCTGCGCACCGGCGACACCGGCAGCGCCGAGCGGGCCCGGCAATCGCGCAACCTGCCCAGCGTGCTGGTCACCACGCCGGAAAGCCTGACCCTGCTGCTGACCCGCGCCGACGCCGCCCAGGCCTTCGCCGGGCTGCGCATGGTGGTGGTCGACGAATGGCACGAGCTGCTCGGCAACAAGCGTGGCGTACAGCTGCAACTGGCCCTGGCACGGTTGCGCCTGTGGAACCCCGGGCTCGCCACCTGGGGCCTCTCCGCCACCCTGGGCAACCTGGACCACGCGCTGCAGGTGCTGGTGCCCGACGGCAACGGGCTTCTGCTGCAGGGCGAACAACGCAAGCGCCTGGAGGTGGACACCCTGCTGCCGGCCAACGTCGAGCGCTTTCCCTGGGCCGGGCACATGGGCCTGCGCATGCTGCCGCAGGTGGTCGCGGAGCTGGAGTCCAGCGCCAGCAGCCTGGTGTTCACCAACACCCGCGCGCAGTCCGAAGCCTGGTACCAGGCCCTGCTGGCGGCGCGGCCGGACTGGGCCGGGCTGATCGCCCTGCACCATGGCTCGCTGTCCCGCGAGGTGCGCGAGTGGGTCGAGAACGGCCTCAAGCAGGGCCGCCTCAAGGCGGTGGTGTGCACCTCCAGCCTCGACCTGGGGGTCGACTTCCTCCCCGTGGAGCGGGTGCTCCAGGTGGGCACCGCCAAGGGCGTGGCGCGGCTGATGCAACGGGCCGGCCGCTCCGGCCACGCACCGGGCCGCGCCTCGCGGGTGACCCTGGTGCCCACCCACAGCCTGGAACTGGTGGAGGCGGTGGCCGCGCGCCAGGCCATCGCCGAGCGCCGCATCGAAGCACGCCTGAGCCCGGAAAAGCCGCTGGACGTGCTGGTCCAGCACCTGGTCAGCATGGCCCTCGGCGGTGGCTTCCAGGCCGAGGCGATGCTCGCCGAGGTGCGCAGTTGCTGGGCCTACCGCGCCCTGGGCGACGACGAATGGGCCTGGGCCCTGGCCTTCATCCGCCACGGCGGCCACTCCCTCACCGCCTACCCCGAATACCGCCGCGCCGAGCCCGACGACAGCGGCCTGTGGCAGGTGCCCAGCGCACAGCTGGCGCGGCGGCACCGGCAGAGCATCGGCACCATCGTCAGTGACGCCAGCCTGCAGGTGCGCTTCTGGGGCAAGGGTGGCGCCGCCGGCTCCCTGGGCAGCATCGAGGAAGGCTTCATCTCGCGCCTGCGTCCGGGCGACGCCTTCCTCTTCGCCGGGCGCCCGCTGGAGCTGGTGCGGGTCGAGGACATGACCGCCTACGTGCGCCGCAGCGCCGCGCGCAAGGCCGCCATCCCGCGCTGGAATGGCGGGCGCATGCCGCTTTCCAGCGAACTGGCCGACGCCCTGGTGCACCAGTTGGGCGAGGCCGCGCGGGGCCGCTACGACAGCCCCGAGCTGAAACTGGCGCGCCCGCTGCTGGAACTGCAGCAGGCCTGGTCGGCGCTGCCCGACGAGCACAACCTGCTGGCAGAGTGCCTGAAGAGCCGCGAGGGCTGGCACCTGTTCCTCTACCCCTTCGCCGGCCGCCAGGTGCACCTGGGCCTCGCCAGCCTGCTGGCCTGGCGCCTGGCCCGGCAAAGCCCCGTGAGCTTCTCCATCGCCGTCAACGACTACGGCCTGGAGCTGCTGGCAGCCACCGAGGTGGATTGGGCCGCATGCCTGGGTCCCGAGCTGTTCAGCGAGCACGAACTGCTCGAGGACCTGCTCCACAGCCTCAATGCCAGCGAGCTGTCACGCCGGCGCTTCCGCGAGATCGCCCGCATCGCCGGGCTGGTGTTCGCCGGCCGCCCCGGCGCCAGCAAGAGCACCCGCCAGCTGCAGGCCTCCAGCGGGCTGTTCTTCGACGTGTTCCGCCAGTACGACCCGGACAACCTGCTGCTGCACCAGGCCCGCGAGGAGGTGCTGCGCCAGGAGCTGGACCTGCCGCGCCTGGAGGCCTGCCTGCAACGCATCGGCGAGCGCGAGCTGCGCCTGGTGGAGGTGCCGCGCCCCACGCCCCTGGCCTTCCCGCTGCTGGTGGAGCGCTTCCGCGAAGGGCTGAGCAGCGAGAAGCTGGCCGACCGTATCGCCCGCATGGTGGAGCAGCTGGAGCGCGCCGCCGACCAGCCGCCACGCCGGAGCCGGGCGCGATGAACGCCGCGCTGGAGGTGGAGCTGGCCGGCACCCGCGTCCTGCTGCTGGCCGACCGCGCGCTGTACTGGCCCGAGGAAGGCTGCCTGCTGGTGGCCGATATCCACTTCGGCAAGGCCGCCAGCTTCCGTCGCCTCGGTCAGCCGGTGCCCAGCGGCACCACGGCAGAGAACCTGCGCCGCCTGGACCGGCTGCTGCACGAGCACGGCTGCCGCCGCCTGGTCTTCCTCGGCGACTTCCTGCATGCCCGCCAGGACGCCGAGGCGCCGCTCTGGCCGGTGCTCACCGCCTGGCGCGCCGGGCATCCGCACCTGGCCATCGACCTGGTGCGCGGCAACCACGACCGCCACGCCGGCGACCCACCCGCCGCGCTCGGCTTCAGCCTGCACCACGAACCGCTGGCCCTGGGGCCCTTCGCCCTGCAGCACGAGCCCGAGCCGCACCCGACGCTGCACGTGCTGGCCGGCCACCTGCACCCGACCTTCCGCCTGCGCGGCCCCGGCCGCCAGAGCCTGCGCCTGCCCTGCTTCCGCCTCGGCGAACAGCTGAGCCTGCTGCCGGCCTTCGGCGAGTTCACCGGAGGCATGGACCAGGCCATGGACAACGCGACGCGGGTCTTCGTCTGCGGCGACGGCGGCGTCTGGCCCGCCTTCCCCAGCTGACGCCGCCTGGCTTGATGGCCTATGGATGGCCGCAGGATGTCGTCTTTTTTGCTGTTTTTCTGAACTTACGCGCCAGGGAGCACTCAGAACCTATGCATTGTTCATTGCTCCCTGGCGCCCACGTTGGCGCCTATTTTTTTGCCCGCAATTCGCCCACGGGCTGCCTTGGGTGGCCGAGAGGTTCGGGCATGGGCGCCCCCATGCCCTGGCCGCCCCCCTTCAGAAGTAGTAGCCCAGGTTCAGGTTGGTCCGGAACACCCATTCGTTGCTGCGGGGCGATGTGGCGCTGGTGAAGCCGGTTCCGCTCTCTGCGCCACCGAATGGGTTGGCATTGCGCCCCCAGGTGAAGTCCAGCCAGCCCAGGATCGGCATCGCGATGAACTGCACGCCGGCGGTGAACATCTGCGAGTCGTCCCAGTCGCGCCTGTCCTTGAACATGCGGCTGTAGTCGTTGTAGAAGCGCAGCGTCTTCAACAGGCCCAGACTCGGCGTCGGCACGTCGTAGCCGACGTTGAAGGACACCACCGATGCCCGCGCGGCGATCAGGTAGGCCGGGGTCAGCCCGTTGCCCCCCATCAGGATCACGTCATCGCGGACCCCGGCCGGGTTCTTCGGATCGAACAGGTAGCGGATGCCCTGGGTGGTGACGGTCCACTGGCCGGTGCTGAACACCGCATGCACACCGCCGGCCCGGTAACTGCCGTCATCGCGGGTGGTGGCGTTGTAAAGGCGAGCGGTGGCCAGCGACGCACCCATCTCGGCCTTCCAGTCTTCACCGGCCAGGCTGCGCGCCACCCGCAGGTTCAACTGGTCGTGCTTCTCGTTGTCCTGCCGCGCATGGATGGCGGCTATGGCGTTGTCGTCCAGGTCGACGTAGCGCCCCACCTCCGGCGAATAGCGGATCGAGCTGGGCAGCATGCGCGGGAAGTACCCCGCCTGGAGGGACCAGTCCTGGTCCTTGTATAGGTATTTGGCCCCCGCCCCGGCGCTCACGCCGTAGCCCAGGAAGAACGGGATGTGGAAGCTCCAGCCGAACTGCGGGTAGGGCTCCAGGCCGAAGGGCTTGAGGGGCGCCCCCAGGTGCAGGCTGGAGGTGTCGTCGATCCGGTAGCCGACGAAACCGCGATCGATGGAGCGCTTGCCATCGTCCTGGAACCAGTAGCCCAGGTCGGAGAAGAAGTCCTCATGGGTGGCCTGCACGTCGAGGCGGAAGGTATCGAAGAGGAACCGCCCGTTGTTCTCCGTCGTCTTCCATTGTTCATCGCGGTAGTTCAGGCGCAGGGCGCCGCCGATGTCCAGGCTGCTGCGGCCATCGTCGCTGCGCAGGCCGACATGCGGGAAAGGCTTGGCAGGGGTGGCCGAAGGCGCGTCGGCAGCCGACGCAGCCAGGGCGGGAGCGGTGAGGAGTACAAGACCGAGAGGGAGCACGTATCTGTTCATCAAAAACCTCTTCTGCACCTTCGCTAAGGCAGTTTTCTGCAGGCAAAGAAGTCCCCGGCCACGGTATTTCCAGGGTTCGAGCCAAGCGCCGAACCCTGGAATCGCAGCGTGATTCATTCACCCGTGAGTTGTTGTCTACCGCGCCTCCGGAGACTGATGCGAGCTTTCCGGAGAGGTGGCAATGGCGCCGCGCGCATCTACATGCGCGACATGGGGACAAGGAGCAGGAAGCGTGCCATTCGTCGAAACGGAAAGCCTATTAAAAACTCTTTTAAATCAATTATTTACATGTAAAACGAAGCACTTTGTACCCCCTGTGAAACCGAATTCTCCTGAGGTAACCAAAGTGCACAAACTGCGTGCGTGGAAGTCTTGAAGTGACACGTTCCGGGAAACCACCGGCTCGATCCGACAGACTCGTTCCTTTGCGGAAGTTCGCCGGGCAGGGAGCTTTTCGCCCAGCAATCCCAAGCCCTCAAACCTGGATTCACGGGTGAACAAAGTTGCCGTCAGCCAGGCAAAAAAAACGGCGCCAAAGGCGCCGTGAACCTGGAGCAATGGACGTTGAACAGCTAGAGGTCCAGCACCAGGCGCGCGCCCTTGCAGCCCGACACGCAGACCATCATGGTCCGGTTGGCAGCCTTCTCTGCCTGGGTCAGCACGCCGTCACGGTGGTCCGGCTGCCCGTCCAGCACCACCGTCTCGCAGGCCCCGCAGATACCCTCCCGGCAACTGCAATCCACGTCGACCCCCGACGCCAGCAGGGCGTCGAGCAGGGACATGCCGACCGCCACCTGGATGACCCTGGCCGAACGCGCCAGCTGCACCTCATAGGCGCCGGAAGGTGCCGCCGGCGCCTGGACCGGGGCGGCAAAGCGCTCCACATGGGCGTTGCCGTGGCCGAGGCGCTCGCAGTGCTGCTCGAATGCCTCGATCATCGGCGCCGGCCCGCAGCAGTAGTAATGCGCGCTGGAGGGACGCTCGGCGAGGAAGCCCTCCAGGTCGACCGGGCCACCCCGTTCGTCATCGAAATGCAGGTGCACCTGGGCATCCGCAACGCCGGCCAGCTCGTCGGCGAAGGCCGCCTCCCGGCGTGAACGCGCGCAGAAGAGCAACTCCACCGGGCGCCCGAGGGCGCGCATGCGCTGGAACATGCAGTACAGGGGCGTCACGCCGATGCCGCCGGCCACCAGCACCGTGTGCTCCGCATCCTCGTGCAACGGGAAGTGATTGCGCGGCTGCGACAGGGTCAGCGGCATGCCCACCCGCAGGTGCTGGTGCACGTAGGCCGAACCACCCCGGCTGTTGCGATCGAGCTGGATGGCGACCCGGTAGCGCCCCCGCTCCTCGGGGGCGTTGAGCAGCGAATAGCTGCGTACCAGGCCATTGCCCAGGTGCAGGTCGATGTGGGCGCCCGGGGTGAAGGGCTTGAATACCGCATCGCCCTGCGGGCGCAGCTCCACGCCGATGATGCCTTCGGCCTCGTGGCGCAGCGTGTGGACGAAGGCCGGGACGGTGTTGTGCTGGGTCATATCCTTCCTCATGCCAGGCGGCGTTTCATGGGCAGGAGCCAGCGGCGCTGGGCCTTCCGCCCTGCACCGCGTGGTGACGTCATGGCTGCCTGGCCTCGCTCAGCTCCAGTTGCGTCCTGGCCAGGCTCTTTAGGTGGCGGCGCAGGCGTACCAGGCCCAGGTCGTGCTGGTAGAGGTTCTCCCGCTGGTTGGCGTCGGCCTCCATGAATTCGAGCATTTCCCGGTCCTGCTCCAGCACTGCCCAGTGGCGAGCCTCCAGGCGGTTCTTGTAGAGGAAGCGCCAGGTGTCGCGCTGCCAGCCGGTGAGCGCCCGGCAGCGCCAATGGAACACGGCGGCGAGGTCGTGCGCGATGGGCGTGTAGCTGCCGACGATATGGAAGTTGCCGCCCGGGCCGCCGGTCTTGGGATAGGGAATTTCCAGCCGCATCCAGTGCACACCGGAGTCGGCCCACTCGGTCCAGTCGAAGTTCACCCCGCGCTGGCCCTCCTTCTCGAAGATGAAGCCTGTGTCGGTATCGCGGGTGACGAACTTCGCCTGGCCTGCGCCTTCGGACATCGAATGGGACTGCTTGTGCAGGTAGGTGCCGTGCATGGGGTCCATGACGTTGTCCAGCACGTAGCGGTAGTCGCCGCGCCATTCGGCGTAGCAGAGGAAGTGGGAGAAGGCCGGGTCGGTCAGTTGTTCCGGCAACACCAGCGGCGGTGCCTGCTCGACGTTCTGTGCCGAGTTGTAGAGCCAGACCGCACCCGCCGCCTCGGTGACATGGAACCAGCGTGTCGCCTGGCTGCCCTCCAGCTTGCAGCCGGGGCTGCCAGGCACGCGGATGGCGACGCCATCACAGCGCACCTCCACGCCGTGGTAAGGGCACTGCAGGCGGTCGCCCAGGTTGACCCCGCGCGACAGTGGCGCCCCGCGGTGCGGGCAGTGGTCTTCCAGGGCGTGCAGGGTGCCGTCGGTGTCGCGCCAGAGCGCCAGCTTGTGGCCCAGGCGACGCAGGGAGACAGGCCTGTCAGCGATGAAGCCGACCGGGCAAATGGGAAACCAGAGGTTCTTCAGGCCATTGGCCAGGAGGTTTTCAACAGGGTCCACGGTACTCATATCGTTTTCCTCTTGGAGGGAACTCACTCACCCAGACGGGCCATCAGGGCGGCATAGGTCGCTTCGGTCCAGGGGACGCCGCCCGGGCAGGTGGGGCCGGCCTGGTTGAGGTAGCCCAGCAGGCCAGGCAGGTCGTGCAGGCCGGCGGCGTAGGCACGCTCGATGGAATCACCGAGCAGGTCTTCGAAGGTGTTCGGCTCGCGGGTACGGGCCTGGTGCGGTTCGAGGTAGCGGTCTTGCATGTCATGGGCCTCCATGGATGACCGTTCACGAACGGCTGGGTGAACGGGGAAGTCGTGGGTTGGATGGCACTCGCTCAGGTTCCGGTGCCCGGCTTCTCGGTAAGGAAGCGGCCTTGCGGCGCCTCGGCGCTCTTCTGCCGCCGCGTGTGGCCGTCGAGGCCACCGGCGATGGCCCACTCGGCGAATACCGTGGGACCGGGCTCGAAGCTCCGCGCCTGCCACTGCCCGGTGAGCTGGTCCTCGTCGGCGTAGTACTCCACCAGGGCGCCTGCGGGGTTCTTGAAGTACCAGAAGTAGGCGGACGACACCGGGTGCCGGCCCGGGCCGATCTCGGTGTCCCAGCCGCAGCGGGCGATGTGCATGCCGCCACCGAAGACCTCGTGGATGTCGCGCACGGTGAAGGCCACATGGTTCAGGCCGGCGCGAGCCTGGGGCAGTTGCAGAAGGAAGAGGTCGTGGTGGCCACCCTCCTGCGCGCAGCGCAGGAAGGCGCCCCGGTCGGGGTAGCGGTCGGAGCAGACGAAGCCGAAGCGCTCGCTGTAGAAACGCTCACAGGCGTTCACGTCCCTGACGAAGAACACCACGTGGCCGACCTCGATGGGTTGGGCCCGCTCGTAGATCGGGCTGGCCTGGTTGATCCGGCCCTTGAACTGCCAGGTGTTGGACTGGCCGCACTGGACCTGGATAGCACGCTTGCGGGTGACCTGGAAGCGCACCGCCAGGCCGTTGGGGTCGGTGCAGCCGATGCGCCCCTCGCCTTCGGTGAAGCCCGGGTCACCCGCGATGCGCTCGGCGTAGCGCTTGAGGTCCGCTTCGCTTTCCACGCCCCAGACCACCTCGCGCAGGGTGGAGCCGGCCTCGATGGCGGGTGGCAGGCCGGGCTTGTCCAGATGGGCCAGGACCACCCGGCAGCCGTTGAGGGTCTCGAAGACGACTTCGTCCTCGCGGCTCGCCACTTCCTCCAGGCCCCAATCGGCGAAGAAGCCCGCGCTGGTGGCCAGGTCCTCCACGCCGTAGGTGATTTCGTCGATTCCCAATACGCTCATGATGCGTTCCTCATCGCTGCCCGCCGGCCCACGCCAGCGGCTGTTCATTCAGGCCCCAGTAGAGGCTCTTCTGCTCCATGTACTGGAGGATGCCCAGGCGGCCCTTTTCCCGGCCCAGGCCGCTGTCGCGCCAACCACCGAAGGGGGTGGCGATGGAGAACTGCTTGTAGGTGTTGATCCACACCGTGCCGGCCTGCAGTGCCCGACCGAGCCGCCAGGCCCGCTGGAAATCGCGGGTCCAGATGCCGGCGGCGAGGGCGTAGCAACTGGCGTTGGCCTCTTCGAGCAAGGCTTCCTCGCTGTCGAAGGGCATGGCCACCAGCACCGGGCCAAAGACCTCCTCCTGGCACAGGCGGGCGTCATTCGACAGGCCCTCGATGATCGTGGGGGTGTAGAAGTAGCCCCGGTCGAACACCTCGCCCTGGGGACGCCGGCCCCCCGTGCGCAGACGCCCGCCCTCTTGCAGGCCCAGCTCCACGTAGCGCTCCACCGACTCGCGGTGCTGCGCGGTGATCAAGGGGCCCATCTGGGTGCGCTCGTCTGCCGGGTCACCGACGCGCAGGGCAGCGGCCCCCGCCGCCAGGCGCTCCATGAAGGGCGCGTAGTGCTCGCGGGTGACGAACAGCCGCGAGCCGGCAATGCAGGATTCGCCGCTGGAACTGAAGATGCCGTAGAGCACCCCGGCCACGGCGTGGTCGAGGTCGGCATCGGCCAGCACCAGGGTGGGCGACTTGCCGCCCAGCTCCATGGACACCGGCATCATCTTGTCGGCGGCGATGCGGGCGATGTGCTTGCCGGTGCGGGTGCCGCCGGTGAAGGACACGCGCTTGACCAGCGGATGCCGGGTCAGCGCGTCGCCGATCACCGAGCCCTTGCCCGGCAGTACGCTGACCAGGCCGGGCGGCAGGCCGGCATCGATGCAGATGCGAGCCAGCGCCAGGGCCGCCAGCGGTGTGACCTCCGCCGGCTTGAGTACCACCGCGTTGCCGGCGGCCAGCGCCGGCGCCAGCTTCTGCGCCTCGGAGGCGATGGGCGAGTTCCAGGGGGTGATGGCGGCCACCACGCCCATGGGTTCGTAGACGCTCAGGGTGACGAAGTCGCCCCGGGAGGGGGTGATGGTTTCCTCCAGGGTTTCGCAAGCAGCGGCGAAGAACTGGAAGGTAGCCGCCGCGCTGGCCACCAGGTTGCGCGTCTCCCGAATCGGCTTGCCGTTGTCCAGGCGCTGGAGCTGGGCCAGGGCCTCGCTGCGCTCGCGGATCAGCGCCGCGATGCGGTAGAGCACCGCCGCGCGCTCATGGGGCTTGCGCTGGGCCCAGCCGCTTTCGCGAAAGGCCCGGTCGGCGCCGACGATGGCCGCCTCCACATCCTCCAGGCTGGCGGCATGGAGCCGGGCGATGACTTCGCCGGTGGCCGGGTAGAGGCTGTGGTAGAGGTCGCCACCGCCCTGGTGCCACTGGCCGGCAATGCAGATGGGTTGGATCGGGTCGAGGTCAATCACGGTCGTCGTCCTAGATCGAAATCACATGGGCGTGGTTGCCCAGCGCGCGTACCACGCTGAACACGGTGAGCGCCGAAGTCTTGGGGTTGGCCGCCAGGGGCTTGCCACGCAGGGTCAGCTCGAAGCCGCCGAACGCACCGCTGGCCTCTACGTGGTGCACGTTCTCGCTGCCGGTGGGATCGGCGATCAGGCGAACCTGGGTACGGTCCAGGCCAAGACCGGCCAGAGACAGGGTGGCGGCGACGTTGGCGTTCTTCGGGTACAGCCGCGCCGCCTCGCGGGCGCTGCCCTCGAAGATCACTCGCGCTGCCTCCAGGCGCTCCAGGTCGCAGACCGCCTCGCCCGCCGTACCGAGCCAGGCGCGAGCCGGCTTGCGCCCGGTGTAGCGCACCGACTCCAGGCCGCCGAGCTTGGCGGCCGACAAGGCGTCGATTCCGCCGATGGCACCCGGTAGCAGTTCGACTCGGGTGCGCCCGGCTTCGGCGGCAGCTTCCAGGCGCTCCACCAGGCCCGGCTCGGACAGCGCCCCCACCGACACCACCAGGCAGGGAATGCCCCGGGCCAGTGCCGGCAGCACGTGCTCTTCGATGGCCCGGTGCCCCGCGCACTCCACCAGCAGGTCGGGGCGAGCGCCGGCATCCAGTTCGGTGAGCACCCGGGGCGGTTTGCGCAAACCTGCCAGGCGCTGGCGAACCAGCCCCTGGGACGCCTGCGGGACTATCACCGCATCGACGCACAGCTGCGGGTCGCTCTCCAGCAGTTCCAGGACACCGACGCCGATGGCGCCGCAACCGATCATGGCGATATGCAACATGGCTTCTGCCTCAGACGGCGGCCTTGATGGCCTTGGTTTGGTTGACCGGCGGGCCGGCGAAGAGGGTCTTGAAGCGCCCCACCGCGAGCATGTCCACCTCCAGCAGGAAGGGGCCGGGCTCGGCCAGGGCGCCGTCCAGCACGCGGCTGAAGTCCTTCAGGTCGCTGACCCTGGCGTGGCGCAGGCCAAGGGCAGCCGACAGTTGGGCGTAGTCCGGCGTGTGCAGGTCGACGTAGCAGCGACGGCCACCGTAGGCGGCATCCTGGATATTGCGGATCACCCCGTAGCCCTGGTCGTTCATCAGCAAGACGACCATGTCGGCACGCTCCTGCACGGCGGTGGCCAGCTCACCCAGGTTGAGGATGAAACCGCCGTCGCCGGCCAGCACGAAGGTCTTGCGCCCCGGTGCCGTCGCCGCCGCGCCCACGGCGGCGCCGATGCCCATGGCCAGGCCCTGGCCGATGCCACCGCCGAGGGCATGGACGCCAGCGCGCGGGCTGAAGATCTTCAGGTGGCGGTTGCCCCAGGTGCTGTTGGACACGGTGACGTCGCGAACCCAGTTGAAATCGCGCCCCACCAGCGCTTGCAGTTGCTCCACCAGGGCGGCATAGGGGCCGAGGCCGTCCACCAGTTGGGCGCGGGCCTGGTTGCGCGCGGCCGCCAGGTCGGCGGCGAAGCTCGGGTCCACCGTCAGGCGCCCGTCCAGTCGGTCGGCCAGGCCCTTGAGGACCGGCTCGGCGTCGCCACAGACGAAGAAGTCGCTGGGGTAGCCGCGGCCTTCCGCCGTGGCATCGGCGTCGGCGCGGTAGAGCGGGCGGGGCAGCCCGAGTTCGTACTTGAGGGTTTCGTTGCCACGCAGGCGCGAACCGACCACCAACATGGCATCGCAGCCTTGGTAGAACTGCTCAACGGGTGGGTTCAGGTTGAAGGCACCGAGGGATCGCTCGTCATCCTCTGCGACGATGCCGCGCCCCTGGGTGCTGGTGACCACGCCCACGCCCAGGTCCAGCAGGCGCCTGACCTGCGCACCGGCATGGCGGGCGCCGCCCCCGAGCCAGAGCATCGGGCGCCTGGCCCTGGCAAAGCGCTTGGCCAGCTCGTCCAGCGCCTGCTCGGTTGGCTCGACCACCGGCACCGACAGCGGCGAGAGGTCCGCCGGCATGTCGATCAATGCCGACTGAATGTCGATGGGGATTTCTACGCTCACCGGGCCAGCGGGCGCGGCCAGGGCGGTTTGCACGGCCAGTTTGATGGTGCTGATGGCGGTGCCGGCGCTGCGCACGCGGAAGGCTTTCTTGGAGATGGCCCCGAGCATGGTCAACTGGTCCGGCGCCTCATGGATGTAGCCCAGGCCCTGGTCCAGATAGGGTGTTTCGATCTGCCCGGTGAGGTGCAGGAGCGGCGTGCCGGCGGTGAGGGCCTCGACCATCGCCCCGGCAGCGTTGCCGGCGGCGGTTCCGGTGCTGGTCAGGCACACCGCGAGCCCCCCGGTGGTACGGGCATAGGCGTCGGCCATGTTGGCGGCACCCGCCTCGCCCCGGGCCATGACGAAGCGGATGTTCCCGCGCTGGGCGAAGGCATCGAGGATCGGCATGTTGTGGATGGAGATCACCCCGAAGGCGGCCTTGACCTCGCACTGTTCAAGGAACGCGGCGATGGCCGCACCGACGGTGACTTGGGTTTCGTTACGCATGACGGGACAAACCTCCGGAAACATCGATGTGACTGCCCGTCGTGTAGGCCGACAGGGGCGATGCGAGGAAAACGATGACGCGGGCCGCCTCGACCGGCTGGCCCAGGCGCCCGAGGGGAATCTGCTTGCGTTGCGCCAGCTCGCCGCTCCAGCGGGCCCAGTCCTGGTCGCGGTCCTCACGGGCTTCGAAGCGCCGGCGCCACTGGCCGGACTCCACCAGGCCGATGAGGATGCCGTTGACCCGGATGCCCTGGGGGGCGAACTCGAAGGCCAGGGAACGCACCAGGTTCTTCACCCCGGCACGGGCGGCACTGGTGGCCACCATGTGCGGTTCCGGCTGGCTGGCCAGCAGCGAGTTGACGCAGACGATGGCGGCGTCCGGCTGCCCCTGGAGCTGGGGCAGGAAGGCGCGCACCGGGTGGATGATGGAGAAGAACTTCAGGTTCAGTTCCTCGGTCCAGGCGGCGTCGGTGGTGTCGGCGAAGGTGGAGACGCGGCCCTGACCGGCGTTGTTCACCAGGATGCTGGCGCGCCCCAGAGCCTGCTCCACCGCCTCGGCGAAGGCGGCGACCTGCCCGGCGTCCAGTACGTCGCAACAGCGGGCGAGCAGGCGGGCCTCGGGGAACGACCGGCGCAGGGCGCGTTCGGCACTCTGCAAGCGGTCGCGGTCACGACCACAGAAGGCCACGGCGGCGCCGGTCTGCAGCAGCAACTCGACCGTGGCCAGGCCGATGCCGGAGGAACCGCCGGTGACCACCGCCACGGCGTGGGACAGGTCACACAGGCTCATGCTGTCTGCTCCGGTAAAGGGGCGTCACCTTGTCGTGGCCGTCCGGGGTGTAGTTCAACAGGTGGGACAGCTCACCGGCGCGGTGGCGCACGCTGCTCACCAGGCCGTCGAGGCGGTTGGGCTCGATGGCGGACGCGGGGATGGTGGCGCCCAGGGCGGCCACCACGCCGCCGCTGTGGTCGCGCACCGGCGCGGCGACGGTGGAGATGGTGGATTCGAAGAACCCCTCGCCCCTGACGAAGCCGCGCTGGCGGTCGGCCTGCACCAGGTCGAAGAGCTCCAGCACCGTCCTCGGCGTGTAGGGCGAGAAAGGCTCCAGGCGCTCTTCCGGGTACAGCTCGCGCAGCTCGTCCAGGCCCAGGTCCTGCAGCAGGATGCGGCCCAGCACGGTGGCGTGGGCCGGCAGGCGGGTGCCGACACTGACCGTGCTGGAGAGCGGGGTGGAGGGTGAAACCTTGGCCACGTAGACGATGGAACGACCGTCGCGGACCACCAGGTTGCACGGGTAGCGGACCTCTTCGCAGAGCTGGTTGAGCAGTGGCTGGCCCAGTTCGGTGAGCTCCAGCGAGGCCAGGTACTCGAACCCCAGGCGCAGTACCGCCATGCCGAGGCGGTACTCGTGGCCGTTGCGCTTGACGAAGCCCATGGCCTCCAGCGTGGCCAGCAAGCGGAAGATGGTGGAACGCGGCAGTTTCAGCCGGCGCGCCAGCTCGGGCGCGGTCAGGGTGCGGTGCCTGCGGCTGAACTCGCACAGCAGCAGCAGGCCACGCTCCAGGCCGGGCACGATGTACCTGTCGTGCTGATCCTCAGGCTTTTCCATGTGCGGCTCCTTGAAAGGCGAGGCGTAGCGCGTGGCCGATGCGGCCGGCAACCACCTCGGGTTGTTCGATGGGGCTGGCATGGCCGGCTCCCGGAATCAGTGAAAACGGCGCCTCCAGGGCCCGGGCGATGGCCGCGCAGTCCTCCGGCGGGGTGATGGCATCGTCCTCACCGGCATGCACTTCGCAGGGCATCGCGGGCAGGCCGTTGCCCAGCAGGTCGTCCCCGCAGAGCAGCTCCACCGCCTGGCGGTAACCGGTCGGGTTCAGCCGGGCCATGTTCCAGCGCACCCAGGCCAGGGCCCCCTCGCTGGGAGTGAGGCCCAGCAACCGGCGGCTGCGCTCGCGGGCCAGGCCGTCGATACCGAACCGTTCGAGGCTGTCCAGGCGCTGCCGGCGCACCCGTTGCCCGGCCTCCCGCAGGGCCTCGGCGCCGTAGCCGCGTGCCGGGCTGAGCAGCACCAGGCGGGCAACACGCCGGGCGCCGCTTCCGCTGGCATAGGCGGTGGCCATCAGCGCCCCCAGGGAATGCCCCACCAGTACGCAACGATCGACACCCAGGGCCTCCAGCAGCGCCTCCAGCCGGGCGACGTAGTGCTGCGCCCTGGGCTGCCCCTCGGGCAGCGCCGTGGACAGGCCGTAGCCCGGTGCGTCCCAGGCGATCACGCGGTGGCCTTCGGCCAGGCGCTGGGCGCAATGCAGCCAGGACGCCGAACCGGAACCGATGCCATGCAGGAGCACCACCACCGGGCCCTGGCCACATTCGCGGACGGCCACCCGGGCACCGTCAGTGATGGTCACCAGGCGCTCCGGGAAGCACTGTCGCAAGCGAGTCGTGGGGATGGGGGGCTGCGCCATGTCCATCACGACCTCAGCGCTTGATGCTCGCCAGAGGGTGCTCCGGCGGGTAGGTGGGAGTGATGGGCTTCTTCGCGCCGAGCATCACGCACATCAGCGCGTCTTCATCGCCGATGTTGATCTCCTCGCGGTACACGCCCGGCGGCACGGAGATCACGTCACGGTCGGTGAGGACGGTTTCGAAGCGCTCGCCGTCTTTCTCCAGCACGACCTTGAGCGTGCCGCGCAGGACGAAGAAGACTTCCTCGACGTCGATGTGCAGGTGCGGCGGGCCCTCGTGGCCAGCCGGGATCACCATGGTGGAGAAGGTGAAGTGCTCGGAGGGGATGGTGTTCGCATCGCTGGCCACACCGGTGCCCCCCGTACCGATGTAGCGCATCTGCGCCCGGCGGAACTTGGGGTCGTAGTCGGCCTGGAACTTCAGCGCATCCCAGTCGTAGCGGCGGGTGGCGTAGCGCGCGATGCGGGAGTTGCACCACTGCTCGAAGCTGGCGCCTTGGGGGCGGTCCCAGGATCGGGGCGCATTCTGGTTGAGATCGGTCATGGAGTCCTCCTGGTCAGGGCATGACGAACCCGCCGTTGACCGGCAGGGTTTGTCCAGTGATGAAGCGGGAAAGATCGGACAGGGCGAACAGCACCGCGCCGCAGACGTCCTCGGGCAGTTGGCCCCGCTGGATGGCGCGGCGCTCGCGGTACAACTGGTGCCGTGCGGCGGGCACGTACTGGGTGGCTTCCACCTCCACCAGCCCGGGAGCGATGGCGTTGACGGTGATGCCATCGCCACCCAGCTCGCGGGCCAGGCTGCGGGTCATGGCGATCACCGCGCCCTTGCTGGCGGTGTAGGCCAGCAGGTTGGGCGCGCCCCAGAGCGGCGTGTCGGAGGCCAGGTTGACCACCGCGCCGCAACCGCTCCGGCGCAGGGCCGGCAGGCAGGCGCGGGTCATCAGCCAGGTGCCGCGCACGTTCACCTGCAGCACGCGGTCGAACGTTTCGATCTCCAGCGCCTCGCAGGACGTGCCGCCGGAGTCGGTGACGGAAGCGTTGTTGACCAGGCCGTCGAGGCCACCCAGGCGCGCCACGGTGGCGGCCACGCAGCGCTCGATGGCTAGCGGATCGGCCAGGTCCAGGGGCAGGCCGCTCACGGCCAGGCCCTGGCTGGCCAGCGCATGGGCGGCCTGCCGGACGCGGTCGTCGAGGATGTCGGCGATCACCACCCGGGCGCCGGCGCGGGCCGTCGCTTCGGCAAACGCCAGGCCGAGGCCGCGGGCGCCACCGGTGATCAGCACGCGGCGGCCTTGCAGCAGGGTCGTCAGGCTCATGGCGGTCACACCGTGCTCAGGTTGGCTTTGGGCAGGTAGTGCAGGACCCGCTTCTCGGCCCAGACCACCGCGCCGTAGGCCAGCACGCCGATCAGGGTGAGCATGACGATGGCGACGAAGACCCCGGCGGTGTTGCCCTGGCCCTCGGAATCCACCAGCAGGAAACCGAGGCCCTTGTTGCCCCCCACCAGCTCCCCGACGGTGACGCCGATGACCGCCAGGGTGGAGGCGATGCGCAGGCCGGAGAACAGCGCGGCCATGGCCGAGGGGAACTCCACGAGGCGGAAGATCTGCCAGCGGCTGGCGCTCATGGAGCGGACCAGGTTGATCATGTCCGGATCGACGGTGCGGATGGCCGAGAGCACGTTGATCATCACCGGGAAGAACACGATCAGCACGGCGATGAGGATCTTCGGGTACACGGTGTAGCCGAGCCACATCACGAACAGCGGGGCGAAGGCCACCTTCGGCGCGATCTGCAACGCCAGGATGTAGGGCGAGAGCATCGCCTCGGTGGTGGGCGACAGGCCCAGGGAGACGCCGATCGCCACCCCCAGCAAGGCACCCAGACCGAAGCCGACGATGATCTCCAGGGTGGTGATGGCGGTGTGTTCGAGGAGGCCGGCGTAGCGCCACATGGCCACGCCCTCCTCCATCACCCGGCTCAACGGGGGCAGGACGAACTCGGGCATGCCGAGCAGGCCGGGGCCCCATTGCCAGGCGGCGAGGAACAGGGCCAGCAGCACGACGCTGCCGAGCATGGGTTTGTTCAGGCTGTTCATCGGGGCACCTCAGGGCTGGGTGGCCGGGTCGTCGGGCTCGACGAAGCGGTTGGTGTAGAGCGCGTCCAACGGGGTTGCACGGCCGACGATGCCTTCGCTGACGTAGAAGGTGCGCACGCTGTCCATGCGTTGGGGGTCGATGCGCCCAAGGGGCTTCTGGTTGGCGTAGACATGCTCGATATAGAGGCGCAGGACCTTCTCCAGGCTGGCCTCTCTGCCCCGGTAGCTGGGCACCGCCTCGACGAAGGTGGCGGCGGCCCGCCTGGGGTCGTCGATGATGTCGCGCATGCCCATGAGGGTGGCCTTGACCACCCCGGCGACCACGTCCGGCTGTTTCTCGATGGCTTCGTCGGAAGCGAGGATGGCCTGGGCCATGCTCTCGAAGACTTCGCCGGCCGGCATAAGCCTGACCGCGAGGCCGGCCTCCTCGGCATTCACCACCCAATCCGGTACGCCGGCCATGGCCTGGGCCTTGCCGGCGGAGAACAACTGCCAGACACCGGACGGGCCGGCCGCCTGGATCTCGACATCGGACTTGGCCAGGCCCGCTTTGCGCATGGACGCCAGCAACGCGTAGTAGGTGGTGTCGGAGTAGGACATCACGGTCAGGGTCCGGCCCTTCAGGTCCTTGACGCTATCGATGCCCGCCTGGGCGTTGGTGGCGATGAGGGTCACACCACGGGCCCCCAGCATCGCGACCGCCTTTACCGGCACGCCATTGGCGCGGACGATGATCGGGGTATCACCAATGGCGCCGCCCACCAGGGCATTGCCGGCACCGATCTGCTTGGCCACATCCACACCGCCCTTGCCGGCGACGAAGCTGACCTTGAGGCCCTGCTGGAGGTAGTAGCCCTTGTGCTGGGCGATGATCCATGGCGCGAAGGCCGGTAAGTTCGGCGGCGCCGGCAGCAGGTAGGTGATCTCCCTGGGCGCGGCCTGCACGAGGAGGCTGGCGCCGAGGGCGGCGTAGAAGAACATGGCACGGGTCAGTTTCCTGAACATCTGCAACTCCACTCGAAGAGATGGAACGGGCTCAGTGCAACTCGGCGCTCTCGCCGACCTTCAACAGCGTCATCAGGCGCCCGACCAGGGGGCCGATCTCCGGGAGCTTGCGGCGTTCGAGGGGGTTTTCCCGCAGGGGCAGGCTCACCTCGATCTCCTCGATGATGGCGCCCGGACGGGCGCTCATGACCAGGATGCGGTCGGACAGCGCAATGGCTTCAACGAGGTCGTGGGTGATGAGCAGGGCCGTCTTGCGCTGCTCGTGGAGCATCTGCGCCAGGTCCTGCTGGAGGATCATCTTGGTCTGGGCGTCCAGGGCGGAAAAAGGCTCGTCGAGGAACAGCACCTGAGGGTCGGTGACCAGGGTGCGGGCCAGGGCGGCCCGCTGGCGCATGCCCCCTGACAGCTGGAACGGGTAGTGGTCACCGAACCCGTCCAGGTGGCACTTCTGCAGCATCTTTTCGGCAGCAGCGCGGCGCTCACGGGCCGGGCGCCCCTCGATCTCCAGCCCCAGCTCGATGTTGCGACGGATGCTGCGCCAGGGCATCAGCAGGTCCTTCTGCAACATGAAGGAGACACGCCGCACCGGGCCCGTCACCCGCTCGCCACCGACGAACACTTCGCCCTCGGTGGGCATGTACAGGCCGGAGCCCATGTTCAGCAGGGTGCTCTTGCCGCAGCCGGACGGCCCGATGATGGATACGACCTCGCCACGCTTGAGACTGAGATCCAGGCCACTCACGGCGACAGTGGGGTCCGCTTTGCCCTTGCCCGGAAAGTGCTTGGTAACACCTCGGAATTCGATCTCGGCACGGACTTCTGCGGTTTTGGGCGTTGCTGGCAAATATTCAACGCTGCGGACATTCAACGCGGTGGCTCTCATTTAATTCTGGCCTCACATCCGTTTCATATAAGAAACATCGTTTCTCCTATGAGACTCTGCAGAAGCCGTGCCACTAAATAATCGCAATAAAAACCGCGAACGTTTCGCTTATTAATCCTTAAAAATCAATTAATTATAAAAAATCAAACCAACCCATCAGAAACATTTCTGATTAACAAGCAGGATCAAACTTAAATTGCAAAATGAAACTTCCTACAAATATAAAAACCCAATAGAGCACGTTCGACTGCTACTGCTTCGTTCGGTAACAAGCGTTGCCACTCTACCCATTGAGTAAGTTTCATATATAAAACGGGTGCGCATATCACTGATAGTTCAACTGCGGATAGTTGCTCGTGCCGTTACGACAGCTCCTAACTTTCCCCTTATATAAAGAGGTCGCAGATCGAATCGGCACAGGGTCTTGAATGCCGGGATGGCGATGAGGCCTCGAGGAAGAGGGAAAGGGAAAGGGAAAAGACGCCGCAGTCCCCGGAGAGACAGCCGAGCGTCCCCCGGGGAGCCGGGCGAGGCCGGCCGTCAGGACAATACGCTGCGGTCGAAGGTGAACACGCCGCCTTCCGCCGGGCAGTGCTCCAGCACCTTCTGCGGGCGGCCCATCTTCGGGTGGTTCTGCTCGCCGGTATCCAGCACCCAGCCCTGGCCCTTCATCTTCTCCAGGCGCCCGCGCAGGGTGGTGTGCTGCACCGCCTGGCCGAGGCAGGCCTGGAAGGCGCCCAGGGCCTCGGTCACGGTGAAGCGCCGGGGCAGCAGGTGCAGCGGCAGGGAGGTGTAGACCGACTTGCCGGCCAGCCGCTCGCGGGCCTGGCGCACCAGTTGGTCATGGTCGAACGGCAGCCCGCTGGCTGCCTCCAGCGGCAGGAAGCGCAGGTCGGCGTCACTCAGTTGCGTGTCCGGCTCCAGCAGGGCGAGGTAGAAGGTCGACAGCGACCAGCCACGGGGGTCACGCCGGGCGTTGCCCACGGTGGCCACCTGCTCCAGGTGCTGCGGGCGCACCCGCGCCTTCTCCTCCAGGGCACGGGTGGCAGCGGCGTCCAGGTCGGGGTCGTCGCAGCGGCCGTTGACCAGCACGCCCGGCAACGCCCACTCCCCCTCGAAGGGCCCCTGGGCCCGGCGGATCAGCAGCAGCTCCAGCCCCTGGGCCTCGTTCAGGCGCAGCGCGACGATGTCGACGCTGGCCAGTACCTGTGCAGAACTCATTGCAGCTCCCTATAGATATCCAGTTCCCCCTGCACTTCCGGCAGGCACCAGGCCGGCGGCAGCGCCAGGCCCTCGCGCAGGTGCAGGCGAATGGCCGAACTGTGCAGCAGCAGCGTCTCGTCCGCCACCAGCAGGCCGAAGCGCTCGCGCAGTTCCGCGCCACGATGGAAGCCCGCCACCTGGGGCAGGTTGTCTTCGCCTATGACCAGGGCGATGTCCCCCGGCGCTACACCGTACTCACCCGCCAATGCCTGCAACAGGTCGTAGCTGTACACCGCCGCCGCGCCCGGGGCCAGCCGCGCCTCGATGGCGTCGCAACGCACCCGCGCCGGGTCGATGCGCGCCGCCAGACGCTCCAGCCAGGCGCAGCGCAGGGCGAAATCCACCATGCGCTTGCCATGGGCGTGGCGGTGGCTGGGCACCAGCAGCACCTGCTCGGCGCACTCCAGCACGCGACGCACCACGCTTTCATGGCCCGGATGGGGCGGGTCGAAGGCGCCGCCGTACACCGCCAGGCGGAAGCGTACCGGGGCCGGAGACGCGCTGCCCGCCGGGTACGCCCGCAGGCTGGGATCGGGAAAATCCTGCCGACTGTTTCTCATCGCTGTCCTCCTGCGATCAAAGAGTGCTTGACGACATATTACACGAGATGGAATATGTAGCCAGCCGCAACCGAACGAGGAACGCAGCCATGAAAATCGCCAGCTTCGATGTCGACGCCCAAAAAGGCTTCACCCCCCTCTGCCCCGCCGAACTCCCGGTGCCGGGTGGCGACGAGATCGCGGCGCACCTCAACCTGCTGGCCCGCCGCGCCGAACTGCGCATCGGCAGCAAGGACGCCCACAGCCCACAGGCCGCCTGGGTCGTGCCCAGCCACGCGGAGATGCTCGCACCGCTGCCCCTGGCCAACGCCGACATCACCTGGGTCAGCCACTGCGTACCGGGCACCCCCGGCTTCGAGCTGCTGGACGAGCTGCCCCAGCCGCTGGACTACGACTACTTCGTGTGGAAGGGCGTGGAGCCCGACCTGCACCCCTACGGCGCCTGCTACCACGACCTGGCGGAACGCCGCAGCACCGGGGTGATCGAATTCCTCCGGCAGAACGCCGTCAGCCATGTACTGGTGGGCGGCCTGGCCCTGGACTACTGCGTGAAGACCACCGCGCTGCAACTGCGCCGCGCCGGCTTTGCGGTTATCGTCTACCTCCCGGCGTGCCGGGCAATCGCCGAAGCCACGGCCGAAGCCGCGCGGCTGCAGATGAACGAACTGGGCATCGCGCTGTGCGCCAGCGAGGCCGAACTGGACGCCTTGCTGAACAGCATCGAGAAGGAGATCTGATCATGGCCGAGAGCGTGTTTTCCGACCGCATCGTGCAGAACCTGCTGGACACCGATTTCTACAAGCTGACCATGATGCAGGCGGTGCTGCACAACTACCCCAACGCCGAGGTGGAGTGGGAATTCCGCTGCCGCAACGCCGAGGACCTGCGCCCCTATCTGGCGGAGATCCGCTACCAGATCGAGCGCCTGTCGGAGATATCCATCACCGCCGACCAGCTGGCCTTCCTGGAGCGCATCCCCTTCATCAAGCCGGACTTCACCCGCTTCCTCAGCCTGTTCCGCTTCAACATGCGCTACGTCCAGGCCGGCATCGAGGACGATCAGCTGTGCATCCGCCTGCGCGGCCCCTGGCTGCACGTGATCCTCTTCGAGATCCCGCTGCTGGCCATCGTCAGCGAGGTGCGCAACCGCTACCGCTACCGCGAGGTGATCCTCGAACAGGCCAGCGAGCGCCTCTACCAGAAGCTCGACTGGCTCAAGGGCGAAGCCAGCGCCAGCGAGCTGGAAGGCTTCCAGATCGCCGACTTCGGCACCCGCCGGCGCTTCTCCTACCGGGTGCAGGAAGAGATGGTGCACATCCTCAAGCGCGACTTCCCCGGGCGCTTCGTCGGCACCAGCAACGTGCACCTGGCCCGCGAGTTCGACATCAAGCCCATCGGCACCATGGCCCACGAGTGGCTGATGTCCCACCAGCAACTGGGCCCGCGCCTGATCGACAGCCAGATCGCCGCGCTGGACTGCTGGGTCCGCGAGTACCGCGGCCTGCTGGGGATCGCCCTGACCGACTGCATCACCACCGATGCCTTCCTCAAGGACTTCGACCTGTACTTCGCCAAGCTCTTCGACGGCCTGCGCCACGACTCCGGCGACCCGCTGGAATGGGCCGAGAAGTGCATCCGCCACTATGAAAAGCTCGGTATAGACCCGCAGACCAAGACCCTCGTATTCTCCGACGGCCTCGACCTGGCCAAGGCGCTGAAGCTGTATCGCGCCCTGCACGGTCGTATCCACGTCAGCTTCGGTATCGGTACCAACCTGACCTGCGACATCCCGGGCGTCGAGCCCATGAACATCGTCATCAAGATGACCGCCTGCAACGGCCAGCCGGTGGCGAAGATCTCCGACACCCCGGGCAAGACCCAGTGCCGCGACGAGAACTTCGTCACCTACCTGAAACACGTTTTCCGCGTATCAGACGCGCGCTAGCGCCAAGGAACCGCCATGAGCAATCGCCAGAAAGAGATAGCCGCCGCCCTGGATGTGGTACCCCCCTTCGCCGATGAAGCCGCCCTGCAGGCCGAGATCGAGCGACGCAAGGCCTTCATCAAGACCTGCCTGCGCAACGCGCGGCTCAAGGTGCTGGTGCTGGGCATCAGCGGTGGCGTGGATTCGCTGACCGCCGGCCGCCTGGCCCAGGTGACGGTGGAAGAGCTGCGCGCCGAGACCGGCGACCCGGACTACCGTTTCATCGCCGTGCGCCTGCCGCACAACACCCAGCACGATGAGCATGACGCCCAGGAATCACTGAAATTCATCCGCGCCGATGTCGAGGACACGGTGAACATCGCCGCCAGCGTGACCGGTCTCGGTGAGCAGGTGACCCACCTGCAGGCGCTGAGCGATGCCCGCCGCGATTTCGTGATCGGCAACGTCAAGGCGCGTATCCGCATGGTCGCGCAATTCGCCATCGCCAACGCCAACAACGGCCTGGTGATCGGCACCGACCACGCCGCCGAGGCGGTGATGGGTTTCTTCACCAAGTTCGGTGACGGCGCCTGCGACCTGGCCCCGCTGAGCGGCCTGGTGAAGAACCAGGTGCGCGCCATCGCCCGCTACTTGGGCGCGCCGGACAACCTGGTGCAGAAGGTGCCCACCGCCGACCTTGAGGAACTGCGCCCCGGCAAGCCCGACGAAGAGGCCCATGGCGTCAGCTACGCCGAGATCGACGCCTTCCTGCACGGCGAGAGCGTGCGTCAAGAGGCCTACGACATCATCGTGCGCACCTACGACGCCACCCAGCACAAGCGCGACCTGCCGCTGGTGCCCTGAGGCGCTACACCACCGGAGCGGGCGGCGGCGGGTCGGGAAGGGTCGGCTCGCCCGGTTCGTGGGGCTGGGTGGGTTCACCCGGCTCCTCCGGGTCGCCCGGCCCTGGCACCTGTTGCAGCACCAGCGACGGGTCGCTATGGGCGAGGATGGCGTCCACCAGCGCACTGGCACTGGGCGTCAGGGCTTCGAGGATGATCTGGGAGCGCATGGCATTCCTCCAGCGTTTACAGTGGCTTCAAGCAGTAGAGCCCCGCGATTGCCGAAGAATTCCGCCTATTTCCGTCCCTGCCCCGTAGCCCGGGCTTCAGCCCGGGGCTCTTCCCGAAGCGCTCTCAACGCGGGTCGTTGAAATGCACGGTGATGGAGACCAGCACCGACTCATCCTCATTGCCCTGCTGGTTGAACTCCGGCTCGAAGCCGTAGCCCAGCCACACCTCGCTGCCGTTCTTGACCACCAGGTCCGAGCGCTCGTCGCCGGTGCCTTCCAGCCCTTGCAGCCACGGGGCGGTCTGCTCGCGCCGCTGGCCCAGGTGCAGCTGGCCATCCAGGCTGAAACGCCAATTCGCGCCGCGCTCGCCCACGCCCTGCATCCAGCCGAGGAACAGGCTGTCGTTGTAGCCGCCCAGCTCCCAGCAGCGCACTTCGCGCAGGCGGTCACCGAGGAACACCAGCATCATCGAATTGCCATACAGCAGCCCGCGCCGCTTGCCGTACATGGGCAGCTCGGCCGTGGGCTTGCCCAGGCGCTCGACGAACTGCGCGCGGGTGGCGCTGGCCGGCAGGCCGAATGCCCCGGTACCGCTGAGCACGGAGAGTTCCGCAGCCTGCAACAACGAGCAAACGCCCAGGCCGAGGGTGAACAGGAGGGATTTGAGCAGGTTCATTCGTCAGGTTCCTTTGACTGGACAGAGCCATGAAAAAGCCGGGCATGGGCCCGGCTTTGGTCGCAACGCAGGTGGATCAGGCCTTGGGCAGGGTCACGCCGGTCTGGCCCTGGTACTTGCCGCCGCGGTCGCGGTAGGAGACTTCGCAGGCTTCGTCCGATTGCAGGAAGAGCATCTGCGCCACGCCTTCGTGGGCGTAGATCTTCGCCGGCAGGTTGGTGGTGTTGGAGAACTCCAGGGTCACGTGGCCTTCCCACTCGGGTTCCAGCGGGGTGACGTTGACGATGATGCCGCAGCGCGCATAGGTGCTCTTGCCCAGGCAGATGGTCAGCACGTCCCGCGGAATGCGGAAGTACTCGACCGTGCGGGCCAGGGCGAAGGAGTTCGGCGGAATGATGCAAACGTCGCTGTTGATATCGACGAAGCTCTTCTCGTCGAAGTTCTTCGGGTCGACCACGGCGGAGTGGATATTGGTGAAGACCTTGAATTCAGCGGCGCAACGCACGTCGTAGCCGTAGCTGGACACCCCGTAGGAAATCACCCGGTTGTCGTCCGCGCCGCGCACCTGGCGCTCGACGAAGGGCTCGATCATCCCGTGTTCCTGGGCCATGCGGCGAATCCACTTGTCCGATTTGATGCTCATGGCGGGGGGTCCTGTGAAGGTGAAAAATGATCGCGAATCTTACCGGGCGCGGGCCTTTCGGGCAAAGGGCAGCGACCGGTAGCGTGCCCTGCCGCCCAGCGCCGCCGAGCGGGGCTTGTGGCGGCGACGCCGACTGCGCCACTGTTGGCCCGCCCTTGTGGAGAAAGGACCCACCATGACCCCCTGGCTGATCATTCCCGGCCTGTTCTTCGCCGTCTTTTCCTTCTCGTTCTTCAAACGCCGCCGCGCAATCGGCCGGGAACGCTTCATCCGCGAGTTCCGCCCGGCCCCCTGGCTGTTCGATGAACTGCGCAAGCGCCACCCGCAGCTGCGCCTGGAAGACTGCATGCTGGTGAGCGCCGGCCTGCGCCAGTACTTCCTCTGCTACCTGAAGAGCGGCTACGGCTACGTCTCCATGCCGTCCCAGGTGGTGGACGACCTGTGGCACGCCTTCATCCTCGACACTCGCGAATACAAGCACTTCTGCCAGAAAGCCTTTGGCCGCTTCCTGCACCACCGCCCGGCGCGCACCCTTTCGGGCAACGCCCGCCAGGCCGACGCCGGCCTGCGCCGCTGCTGGTGGTACGCCTGCGAGCAGGAACGCATCGACCCGCGCAAGCCCGGCCGCGTACCGCTGCTGTTCGACCTGGACAGCCGCCTGGGCATCCTCGGCGGCTTCCTCTATGTGGCCGACTGCCAGGGCGTACGCCGCAACGACAGCGGCGACGCGGGCAGTGGCGTCATCTACTGCGGCGGGGACTTCGTCGGCGCCGACTCGGGCTACGGCTCCAGCGACTTCGGCGATGGCAGCGGCACGAGCGGCAGCCATCAGAGCGGCGATTCATCGAGCGATGGTGGAGGTTCGGACGGCGGCGGGGACAGCGGAGGCGGATGTGGCGGAGGGTGTGGCGGCGGCGGGGGCGACTGAGCCCCCACCGCCGTGCGACATCAGTCGTCGCTGATGGTGATGGTCGGCATGGCACCGGCGCCCATGCCGGACTGCGCGATGCGCGCGCCGACGCAGCGGGCCATTTCCTGGTAGATCATGGCGATCTGGCTTTCCGGGTCGGCCACCGTGGTCGGCTTGCCGCCATCGGACTGCATGCGGATGGCCATGGACAGCGGCAGGGAAGCCAGCAGCTCGACGCCGTACTGGGTCGCCAGCTTCTCGCCGCCGCCTTCGCCGAACAGGTGCTCGGCATGGCCGCAGTTGGAGCAGATGTGCACCGCCATGTTCTCCACCACGCCCAGCACCGGGATGTTGACCTTGCGGAACATCTCCACGCCCTTCTTGGCGTCCAGCAGGGCCAGGTCCTGCGGGGTGGTGACGATCACGCTGCCGGCCACCGGCACCTTCTGCGCCAGGGTCAGCTGGATGTCGCCGGTGCCCGGGGGCATGTCCACCACCAGGTAGTCGAGGTCGTCCCAGGCGGTCTGGGTGATCAGCTGGATCAACGCGCCGGACACCATCGGGCCGCGCCACACCACCGGGGTGTTGTCGTCGGTGAGGAAGGCCATGGACATGACTTCCACACCGTGGGACTTGATCGGCACGAAGAACTTCTGGTCACGCACCTCGGGGCGGGTGCCCTCGGCGATGCCGAACATGATGCCCTGGCTGGGGCCATAGATATCGGCGTCGAGGATGCCCACGCGGGCGCCTTCGCGGGCCAGCGCCAGGGCCAGGTTGGCGGCGGTGGTGGACTTGCCCACACCGCCCTTGCCGGAGGCTACGGCGATCACGTTCTTGACGTTGGCCAGGGCCGGCACCTGGGCCTGGGCCTTGTGCGGCTCGATCACGCAATCGACCTCGACCTTGGCCGAATCGATGCCGTCCTGGTTCTCCAGGGCCATCTGCAGCATCTGCGCCCAGCCGCTCTTGAACAGCCCGGCGGCATAGCCCAGCTCCAGGCGTACGTGGACCTTGCCGCCCTGGATGTCGACCTCGCGCAGGCAGCCGGCGCTGACCGGGTCCTGGCCAAGGTGGGGATCGGTGAACTGACGAAGCGTGGCTTCCACCACGGCGCGGGTGACAGGCATGGAAGACTCCGGGAAAAAGACCGAGCGAAACAGGCGGGCATCTTAACCCAAAGCCCATGCAACAGATGAAAATGCCCCGCCACGCCTATATAGTTACCGACTTTCCCCGTGTTCCCAGTGCAGCCGATCACCATGACCGAAGCCCGCAAGATCCTCGTTACCAGCGCCCTCCCCTATGCCAACGGTTCCATCCACCTCGGGCATATGGTCGAGTACATCCAGACCGATATCTGGGTGCGCTTCCAGAAGATGCGCGGCAACCAGGCCATCTACGTTTGCGCCGACGACGCCCACGGCTCGGCCATCATGCTGCGCGCCGAGAAGGAGGGCATCACCTCCGAGCAGTTGATCGACAACGTGCGCGCCGAGCACACCACCGATTTCGCCGACTTCCTGGTGGAGTTCGACAACTACCACTCGACCCACTCGGACGAGAACCGCGCGCTGTCCAGCAGCATCTACACCCGGCTGCGCGACGCCGGCCATATCGCCACGCGCCCGGTGACCCAGTATTTCGACCCGGACAAGCAAATGTTCCTGGCCGACCGCTTCATCAAGGGCACCTGCCCGAAATGCGCGGCCGACGACCAGTACGGCGACAACTGCGAAGTCTGCGGCGCCACCTACGCGCCCACCGAGCTGAAGAACCCCAAGTCGGCCATCTCCGGCGCCACTCCGGTGCTCAAGGAATCGCTGCACTACTTCTTCAAGCTGCCGAACTTCGACGCCATGCTGAAGCAGTGGACCCGCAGCGGTGCCCTGCAGGAGTCCGTGGCCAACAAGATCGCCGAATGGCTGGATGCCGGCCTGCAGGAGTGGGACATCAGCCGTGATGCGCCCTACTTCGGCTTCGAGATCCCCGATGCCCCGGGCAAGTACTTCTACGTCTGGCTGGACGCGCCCATCGGCTACATGGCCAGCTTCCAGAACCTCTGCGCGCGCCGCCCGGAGCTGGACTTCGACGCCTTCTGGGCCAAGGACTCCAGCGCCGAGCTGTACCACTTCATCGGCAAGGACATCGTCAACTTCCACGCCCTGTTCTGGCCCGCCATGCTCGAAGGCGCCGGCTACCGCAAGCCGACCGCGCTCAACGTGCACGGCTACCTGACGGTGAACGGGCAGAAGATGTCCAAGTCCCGCGGCACCTTCATCAAGGCGCGCACCTACCTCGACCACCTGAGCCCGGAATACCTGCGCTACTACTACGCGGCCAAGCTGGGCCGCGGCGTGGACGACCTCGACCTGAACCTCGAGGACTTCGTGCAGAAGGTGAACTCCGACCTGGTGGGCAAGGTGGTCAACATCGCCAGCCGTTGCGCCGGTTTCATCCACAAGGGCAACGCCGGCCGCCTGGTGGCCGCCAATGCCGCGCCGGAGCTGTTCGCCGAGTTCAAGGCCGCCGCACCGAGCATCGCCGAGGCCTTCGAGAACCGTGACTTCGCCCGCGCCATGCGCGAAATCATGGCCCTGGCCGACCGCGCCAACGCCTGGATCGCCGACAAGGCGCCCTGGGCCCTGGCCAAGCAGGAAGGCAAGCAGGACGAGGTTCAGGCCGTGTGCGCTGCGGGCGTCAACCTGTTCCGCCAGCTGGTGATCTTCCTCAAGCCGGTGCTGCCGAACCTCTCCGCCGCTGCCGAGCAGTTCCTCAACGTCGCCCCGCTGACCTGGGCCGACCACGAGACGCTGCTGGCCGACCACCAGCTGAACGCCTTCACCCCGCTGATGACCCGCATCGAGCCGGCGAAGATCGAAGCCATGGTCGCTGCCTCCAAGGAAGACCTGGCCGCCGCTGCACCGGCCCCTGCCGGCAACGGCGAGCTGACCAAGGACCCGCTGGCCGCCGAAATCGGCTTCGACGCCTTCGCCGCCGTCGACCTGCGCATCGCGCTGATCGAGAAGGCCGAGTTCGTCGAAGGGGCCGACAAGCTGCTGCGCCTGTCCCTGGATATCGGCGACGAGAAACGCAACGTGTTCTCCGGCATCAAGAGCGCCTACCCGGACCCGAGCAAGCTGGAAGGCCGCCTCACCCTGTACGTGGCCAACCTGGCCGCACGCAAGATGAAGTTCGGCGTCTCCGAAGGCATGGTCCTGGCCGCCGGCCCCGGTGGCGAGGAGATCTACCTGCTCAGCCCCGACAGCGGCGCCAAGCCCGGCCAGCGCGTGAAGTAATACACGCCGGCCATCACGAAGCGCCTGCCCGCTCACCGGCCAGGCGCTTCGTCGTTTCAGGAACCGATAAACCACGCGACACCACGCAAGGAACGCACATGATCAAGCACTGGACCCTGCCCCTGCTCCTGGCCCTCACCGCCCTGGCCGGCTGCTCCCAATCAGAAGGTGAAGGGAGCGGCGGTGCAGCCGCTTTCCGGGGCGAAGCCTCCAAGCCCGGTGCCTTCCTCGCCTACGAGCACCAGGTCACCATCCACCTCGCCGCCGAGAACGTCGCCCCGCGCCTGGCCGCCGCCCGCGAAGCCTGTGGTGACGGCCGCTTCGGCACCTGCGACCTGCTGGCCATCGAGCAGAGCCAGGGCGACTACCGTGCCGGCCAGTTGGTGCTGCGCATCGTGCCCGAGGGCGTGGAAAAGATGGTTGCCCTGGCCGCCGAAGGGGGCGAACTGGCAAGCCGCAACACCCGCGCCGAAGATCTGGCCCAGGCCGTGGGCGACAACGCCCGCACCCGTGAGCGCCTGGAGCGCCAGTACAAAACTCTCGAGGAGTTCCAGGGGCGCAAGGACCTGGCCGTCGCCGACCTGCTGGCCCTGGCCCGCGAGATGGCCGAGCTGGAAGTGCAGCTGGCCGCCACCAACCAGGAAGCCGCCCAGCAGCAGCGCCGCATCGCCACCAACCTGCTGACCCTGGACTTCACCACCGACCAGCAACGCCCGAGCCGCCTGTCGCGCATCGGCGACGCCGCCTCCGGCCTGCTGGACAACGCCACCGAAGGCACCGCCCAGGCCCTGGAGATGCTCGGCTACGGCATCCCCTTCGTGATCATCCTGTTCCCCCTGGCGCTGCTGGTGCGCTGGTTGTGGCGCAAGGCCACGCGCCGCAACAAGGCCGTCGCCCAAGGCTGAGCTAGCCTTGCTGACAAGGGCCGCGACCGTGCGGCCCTGTACCGCTCCGGCAGCATCCCGGATAATGCGCGGCCTTTTCGATAGACCCGACGCCCCTGACCATGACCGACTTCATCCTCGCCCTGCTCGGCGCAGCGCTGGTCAACAACCTGATTCTCGTCCTGCCCCTGGGCACCGACGCCCTGCGCCAGTCCCGCAGCCGCAGCCTGGCGCTGGCCGGCGGCCTGCTGCTGGTGCTCGCCACACCGCTGGCCTGGGCCCTGGACCGACTGCTGGCGCCCCTCGGCCTGGGCTACCTCGGCATCGCCCTGCTGCTCCCCGCCCTGCTGCCGCTGGCCTGGGCGAGCCTGGCCCTGCTCGCCCGCCTCGCGCCGCACCTGCCCCGTGACGGCCTGCTGCCCCTGCTGCTGGGCAACGGCGCGGCACTCGGCGCCATGCTGCTGGCCGCTGCCGGTGATTTCGCCAGCGCCCTCGGCCTGGGCATCGGCGGTGGCATCGGCTTCTGGATCGCCCTGCGCCTGTTCGACGACCTGCTGCAACGGGTGGAGGCGGCCGACGTGCCCGCGCCCTTCCGCGGCCTGCCGGTGATGCTGATCTGCGCCGGGCTGATGGGCGTCGCCCTGCTCGGCTTCAACGGCATGGTGGCCTCATGAGCCAGGCGGCGCTGATCCAGCGCATCGATGCCCTGCTGCCCCAGACCCAATGCGGCAAGTGCGGCCACCCCGGCTGCCGGCCCTACGCCGAGGGCATGGCCCGGGGCGAGGCGATCAACAAGTGCCCACCCGGCGGCAACGCCACCATCATCGCCCTGGCCGACCTGCTGCAGGTGCCGACACTGCCCCTGGAGGCCCCCGGCGGCCAGGTGCCGCCGCAGCTGGCGTTCATCCGAGAGGCCGAGTGCATCGGCTGCACCAAGTGCATCCAGGCCTGCCCGGTGGACGCCATCGTCGGCGCCGCCAAGCAGATGCACACGGTGATCGCCGATGAATGCACCGGCTGCGAGCTGTGCGTGGCGCCCTGCCCGGTGGACTGCATCGACATCCTGCCCCTGGCGGAACCGGCGGCAGGCGAGCAACGCCAGCGCGCCGACCAGTTCCGTCATCGCTATGAACAACGCAACCGCCGCCTCGCCCGCGACGAAGCCCGACGCCTGGCCGAGCGCGAAGCCCGCGCTGCCAGGGCGGCACAGGCGCAGGCGCGGCAACCGGTGGCGACGCCCACGCCCAGTGACCCGGTGCAGGCCGCCATCGAACGGGTAAAGGCACAGAAGGCCGCGGCCGGCATCCAGACCGAGCGGCAGAAGCGCCTGAAGGTCGAGGCCGCGCTGGCCAGGGTCGCCCTGGCCAAGGCCGAGAAGCAGCTGGAGGTCTACGGCACCTCCGATATCGCGGCCGAAGTGGAAGCGCTGCGCATCGCCAACGCCAAGGCCCAGGCCGCGCTGGAAGCGGCCAACGAGAGCACGCCGACCGCCCTGGACCAAGCCGCCTACAAGAAGGCCAAGATCGCCGCCGCCATGGGCCGCACCCAGTTGGCCAAGGCCGAGAAGGCCTTTGGCGATGAGCCGGACGCCGAGCAGCGCAGCCAGCTGGACGCACTGCGCGCCAGCGTGGCTCAGGCCGAAGCCGAGCTGGATCGCCTGCAAGGCGCCCAGCCGGCCGCCGTCCCCACACCGGGCATGGCCGCACTGAAGCAGGCGAAGATCGCCCTGCTCAGCCGCCGTACCGAACTGCGCAGCGCCGAGGCCCGTGGCGCCGCCGGAGCGGAACTGGCACCCCTGCGACAGGCCCTCGCCGACGCCGAGCAGGCGCTGCACGCCGCCGAAGACGCCAGTGGCAAGACCCCGCCGGACCTGCAACGCATCGACAAGAACCCCATCGACCCGGCCCTGCGCGCGCTGAAGACCGAGCTGGCCATGGCCCGCGCCGAGGTGAGCAAGCTGGAGCGGCGCCAACCCGTCGACGAACAGGCCCTGGCCCGCGCCCGGGAACGCCTGGCGCGGGCCCAGGCGCAGCTCGACGGGCACCCGGGAGCATGACCGCACAGCCTGGCTTCGACCCGCGCCCAGGCATGCGCCTGGTGCTGCTGGCCTGCCTGCCGGGCCTGTTCTCACTGCTCTGGCAATACGGCTGCGGCACCATGGCACAACTGGCCATCGCCATCCCCACGGCGCTGGCCTGCGAGGCGCTGGTCCGGCACCTGCGCAACCAGCGCATCGCCCCGACCGACGCCTTGTTCGGCCTGGCGCCCCTGGCCGAGGGCGGCGCCCTGGTCACCGCCGTGCTGCTGGCGCTGGCGCTGCCGCCCTACGCGCCCTGGTGGCTGGCCCTGTGTGCGAGTGCCTGCGCCATCCTGCTGGGCAAATCGCTGTTCGGTGGCTTCGGCCACAACCCCTTCAACCCGGCGATGCTCGGCTTCGCCCTGGCCCTGCTGGCCTTCCCCGCCCACTTCACCCACTGGCCCGCCGCCGGCCAGGTCCACGGCCCCTGGGGCGCACTGCAACAGGTGTTCGGCTTCGGCAGCGGCCTAGTGGATGGCTGGAGCCAGGCCACGGTGCTGGATACCCTGCGCCACAACGACCGCCTGACCATCGACGAGCTGTTCGCCGGCCACGGCGCCTTCGGTGGCGTCGGAGGGCACGGTGCCGAGTGGGTCAACCTGGCCTTCCTCGCCGGCGGCCTGATCCTGATGCAACAGAAGGTGATCCGCTGGCACGCACCGGTGGGCATGCTCGCCGCGCTCTTCGTCGCCGCGCTGCTGTGCTGGAACGGCAGTGGCTCGGACTCCAACGGCTCGCCCCTGCTCCACCTGTTCTCCGGCGCCACCATGCTGGGCGCCTTCTTCATCGTCACCGAGCCGGTTTCCGGCCCCTCCAGCGACCGTGCGCGCCTGCTGTTCGGCGTGGGCGTCGGCCTGCTGGTCTATGGGATCCGCACCTGGGGCGGCTACCCGGACGGCCTGGCCTTCGCGGTGCTGGCGATGAACCTGCTGGTGCCCACGCTGGAGCGGGTCGCCGCACGCGGGGTACGCCCATGAACGGCCGCTCGCTGGCGGTGTTGCTGGCGCTGGGCCTTGGCGGCCTGGCGCTGCTGATCGCCTCGTACCAGGGGCTCGGCCCGCAGATCACCGCGGCCGCTGTGGATGCCGACGAACGCACGCTGCTCGACCTGTTGCCGCCCGGCAGCTACGACAACCACCCCCTGCGCGAGCCGATCGCCCTGCCGGACGCCGAGGCCCTGGGCCGCCCCGCGCCCACCGCCGCCTGGCTAGCGCGCCGCGAAGGCAAGGTGGTGGCGCTGCTGCTGCCGGTCACGGCCGCCGGCTACGAAGGCCCGATCCGCCTGCTGCTGGCCATCGCCCCGGATGGCCGCCTGTTGCGCAGCAAGGTGCTGGAACACCGCGAGACCGCCGGCATCGGTGACCGTATCGAGCCCGCCCGCAGCCCCTGGCTGGCAAGCCTGGAAGGCGTCTCACTGGATAGCCGCCCGGGGGAGTGGCGGGTCAAGGCCGATGGCGGTGCGTTCGACCAGATCGCCGGCGCCACCATCACGTCCCGCGCCGTGGTCGCCGCGACCCAGCAGGGTTTGCGCTACTTCGATGCCCATCGCGAGCAGTTGCTGGGGGATGCGCCATGAAGCCCGCCATCGCCCTGCCCCTGCTTGGCCTGGCGCCCCTGCTGTGCGCCAGCGATCTACTGGTCAAGGCGCTGGGCATCGCCCTGGTTGCCCTGCCGCTGCTGAGCCTGTTCGGCCTGCTGCTGCCTGTGCTGCGCCGTGCACTCTCGGGCCACGCCCTGTGGTTCGGCGCCCTGCTGCTGGCCGGCGTGCTGGTGGGCCTCGCCCAATTGCTGATGCAGGCCTTCGCCTTCGAGCTGCATCGGGCCCTGGGCCCCTTCCCCGCCCTGCTGGCGCTGCCCTGCCTGCTGCTGGTGGCGAGCGAGCCCGCCGGCCCCGGCACCGGCCTGCGCCAGGGGCTGCTGTTCGCCACGTGCGCCCTGCTGCTGGGCGCGCTGCGGGAACTGCTCGGCCACGCCAGCCTGCTGCTCCACGGCGAATGGCTGGGCCTTGGCGCCCTGCACTGGCAGGCGGCTGCCGACGGCCTGCCGCTCTTCGCCTCGGCGCCGGGAGGCCTTATCCTCCTGGGCCTGCTCCTGGCGCTCGTGCGCCTCAAACCCTAATCAGAAGCCGTCGACCATGAATGCCGCCAAACGCCTGGAAATCTTCCGCCGCCTGCATGAGGACAACCCCGAGCCCAAGACCGAACTGGCCTATTCCTCACCCTTCGAGTTGCTGATCGCGGTAATCCTCTCCGCCCAGGCCACCGACGTCGGGGTGAACAAGGCCACGGCCAAGCTGTTCCCGGTAGCCAACACGCCGGAGGCCATTCATGCCCTGGGCGTGGAGGGGCTGTCGGAGTACATCAAGACCATCGGCCTGTACAACAGCAAGGCGAAGAACGTCATCGAGACCTGCCGCATTCTCGTGGAGAAGCACGGCAGCCAGGTGCCGGACGAGCGCGAGGCGCTGGAGGCCCTGCCCGGCGTCGGCCGCAAGACCGCCAACGTGGTGCTCAACACCGCCTTCCGCCAGCTGGCCATGGCGGTGGACACGCACATCTTCCGCGTCAGTAACCGCACCGGCATCGCCCCCGGCAAGAACGTGCTGGAGGTGGAGAAGAAGCTGCTCAAATTCGTACCAAGGGATTACCTGCTCGACGCGCACCATTGGCTGATCCTGCATGGACGTTATGTCTGCGTGGCCCGCAAGCCGCGCTGTGGCGCCTGCCGGATCGAGGACCTGTGCGAATACAAGGCGAAAACCTCGGACGATTGAGGCTTCATTGAACGGCTCGATGCTTCGATTGAAAAAATCTTTTTTACCGGCCCCTGCTTTGTCGCTATAAGGTGCGCCAATAGCGCCCCGCATCGTGGAGTGACCGTATGAGCACAGCCAAAGAAGAGATCGAGACCGAGGAAGACTTCGTCGTCGAGGACGCTGATGATGGCGAGGCTCCGGTCGAGGTTGCCAAGACCAACCTGACCAAGCGCCGCATCATCGACAACTACCTGGAAGAGCGCCGCCTGCAGAAGCAGTTGTCCGATTACGATTTCGACCTCTGATGTGAAGCCACCCGAAAGCCCCGCCGATGCGGGGCTTTTTGTTTGTCGGATTTCACCTAGGTTGGCGTCGAGCCTGCGAGGCCCAACGGTGCCGGGCTGAACAACGCTGCGTTGGGCTTCGTGCCTCAGCCCAACCTACAGACGAAAAAAAGCCCCGCATTGGCGGGGGCTTCTTCAAGCGCCTGGCGCTCAGTCGTTGCGCGAGGGCGAGAGCAGTTCGATCTTGTAGCCGTCCGGGTCTTCGACGAAGGCGAGGATGCTGGTGCCGTGCTTCATCGGGCCCGGCTCGCGGGTGATCTTGCCACCACGGGCGCGGATGTCTTCGCAGGCCTTGTAGACATCGGCCACTTCCAGGGCGATGTGGCCGTAGCCGGTGCCCAACTCGTACTTGTCCACACCCCAGTTGTAGGTCAGCTCGATGACGCTGTTCTCGGCTTCGTTGCCGTAGCCGACGAACGCCAGGGTGAACTGGCCGTCCGGGTAGTCCTTGCGACGCAGCAGGGTCATGCCCAGGACTTCGGTGTAGAAGGCGATGGATGTGTCCATGTCGCCGACGCGCAGCATGGTATGCAGCAGTCGCATCTCGGTTTCTCCTCATTGGCTTGAAACGACAAGCCCCGGCTCGTGACCGGGGCTTGGAAGGCAGCTTAAAGCCACAAGCCTGAAGCGGGAAGTCTTCCAGCTTCAGGCTCTCAGCTTCCAGCTCAAAACAGCTTGCGGCCCTTGCCGGCGGCGATGCGCATGCGCAGGGCGTTGAGCTTGATGAAGCCCGCCGCGTCCGCCTGGTTGTAGGCGCCGCCGTCTTCCTCGAAGGTCGCGATGTTGGCATCGAACAGCGAGTCGTCGGACTTGCGGCCGACCACGATGACGTTGCCCTTGTAGAGCTTCAGGCGCACGACACCGTTCACGTTGGTCTGCGAGGCGTCGATCATCTGTTGCAGCATCAGGCGCTCGGGGCTCCACCAGTAGCCGGTGTAGATCAAGCTGGCATACTTGGGCATCAGCTCGTCTTTCAGGTGGGCCACTTCGCGGTCCAGGGTGATCGACTCGATGGCGCGGTGGGCGCGCAGCATGATGGTGCCGCCGGGGGTCTCGTAGCAGCCACGGGACTTCATGCCGACATAGCGGTTCTCGACGATGTCGAGGCGGCCGATGCCGTTCTCGCCACCGATGCGGTTCAGCTCGGTCAGCACCTGGGCCGGGGACATGTCCTTGCCGTCGATGGCGACGATGTCACCGGCACGGTAGGTCAGCTCGATGTAGGTGGGGGTGTCCGGCGCCGCTTCCGGCGACTTGGTCCACTTCCACATGTCTTCTTCGTGCTCGGTCCAGGTGTCTTCCAGCACGCCGCCTTCATAGGAGATGTGCAGCAGGTTGGCGTCCATGGAGTACGGCGACTTCTTCTTGCCGTGGCGCTCGATCGGGATGGCGTGCTTCTCGGCATAGTCCATCAGCTTCTCGCGGGACAGCAGGTCCCACTCGCGCCAGGGGGCGATCACTTTCACGCCCGGCTTCAGCGCATAGGCGCCCAGCTCGAAGCGGACCTGGTCGTTGCCCTTGCCGGTGGCGCCGTGGGAGATGGCGTCGGCGCCGGTCTCGTTGGCGATCTCGATCAGGCGCTTGGCGATCAGCGGGCGGGCGATGGAAGTACCCAGCAGGTACTCGCCTTCGTAGATGGTGTTGGCGCGGAACATCGGGAACACGAAGTCGCGGACGAATTCTTCGCGCAGGTCGTCGATGTAGATTTCCTTGACGCCCATGGCCTGGGCCTTGGCACGGGCCGGCTCGACCTCTTCGCCCTGACCGAGGTCGGCGGTGAAGGTCACCACTTCGCAGTTATAGGTATCTTGCAGCCACTTGAGGATTACCGAGGTGTCCAGGCCACCGGAATACGCCAGGACAACCTTCTTTACGTCCGCCATGCCATCAACTCCACGGGGTTGTGCGAAAAACCCGTGATTCTACTGACCCTGGCGGCCAAATTACAGGGGCGCGACAGGCAATGACGACCAAGCGACAGATTCTTTCGTCGAATCGACCCGGGCGGGCTCAGGACGCCGCGCCCTGGGTGGCCTTGTCGGCCTCGGGGATGATCGGCGCAGGGGCCGCTGCCGGCGCTTCGGCGGGAGGCGGTGCTTCGGCTTCGCGGGACAGGGCGAGGGTGACGCGACGGTTCTTCGCCCGGTTGGCTTCGTTGCTGTTGGGCACCAGCGGGTAGCGCTCGCCATGGAAGCGCATGACCATGTGCGACTCGGGAATGCCGTTGGCCTTGAAGTAGTCGTACACCGCCAGGGCGCGGCGGCGCGAGAGGTCGCGGTTGGTCAGGCGATTGCCGGCGTTGTCGGAGTGACCGTCGATCTCGATGTGGTTCACGCTGGGATCGGCCTTGAGGTAGTCGAGGATGATCTCCAGCCGCGCACGGCCCATTTCGTCCAGCGCCGTGCCACCGCCCGGGAAGGCGAGCTGGGCATTCTTGATCTGGTCGAAGTTCACCGGCAGCAACTTGGTGGTGCAGGCGAGATAGTCGTTGTAGGCCTTGTTGAAGTTCACCGGCAGCAGGCGCACTTCCATGGCTTCGCCGCCCTGCAGGGTGCGGTGGCGCACCAGCGGGCTGCGCCCTTCCAGCAGGCCGGTGAGCAGGCGCCCGCCCTGGAGCTGGCTGCTGTTGAACGGGACTTCGCCATTGCCGACGCTGACGGCGCCGAGGTTGATGTCGCCCCGCCCGGGCTGCCAGGGGGCGGCAGCGGCCAGCAGGGTGGCTGAACCTGCGCCCATCCAGCGTTCGCGGGCCTTGAGACGGAAGGTCACCTGCTCGCCGGCGCGGCGCACGAACTCACCGCTGCCGAAATCGGTGATCGGTTGCGATAGGCGGCACTCGAACTTGTCGCCCTCGACCGCCCACTCGGCCTTCTCCAGGCGGGTCTGGAAGGTAATGGCCATGGCCGGAAGGCTGGCGAACAGGCTGAGCAGGGCGACATAGCACTGGCGCACGACGGCGGGCTCCACGGGAAATTTCTGCACTCCCCAGGGCTATCGGTGGCGGCCTGCAAAACTTGAGTGGATTCGCCGTATCCGTTCGTTGCCCGCAGCGCCGCCGCAAGGCCTTCTCTGTCACACCGTGAAAAAACCGCCGACGCCTTGAAACACAAGCCCCGCGTGCCCCGAAAAAGCTTTTCCGGTAGCATGCACGACGAGTTTTGCCCGCCTGGAAGCCCCCCATGTCCGACCGTTTGACCTTGCTGCGCCCCGACGACTGGCACATCCATCTGCGCGATGGTGCCGTGCTGTCCCACACAGTCGCCGATGCCGCGCGCACCTTTGGCCGCGCCATCATCATGCCCAACCTGGTGCCCCCGGTGCGCAACGCCGAAGAGGCCGACGCCTATCGCCAGCGCATCCTCGCCGCACGCCCTGCCGGCAGCCGCTTCGAGCCGCTGATGGTGCTTTACCTCACCGACCGCACCCGCCCCGAGGACATCCGCGCGGCCAAGGCTTCCGGCTTCGTCCATGCCGCCAAGCTGTACCCGGCCGGCGCGACCACCAACTCGGACTCGGGCGTCACCCGCATCGACACCATCTTCCCGGCCCTGGAAGCCATGGCCGAAGTCGGCATGCTGCTGCTGGTCCACGGTGAAGTGACCCGTGGCGATGTTGACGTGTTCGACCGCGAGAAGATCTTCATCGACGAGCACCTGCGCCGCGTGGTCGAGCGTTTCCCGACCCTGAAGGTGGTCTTCGAACACATCACCACCCGCGACGCCGTGCAGTTCGTGGAGGCCGCCTCGGCCAACGTCGGCGCGACCATCACCGCCCACCACCTGCTGTACAACCGCAACCACATGCTGGTCGGCGGCATCCGCCCGCACTTCTATTGCCTGCCGATCCTCAAGCGCAACACCCACCAGGAAGCCCTGCTGGATGCGGCCACCAGCGACAGCACGCGCTTCTTCCTCGGCACCGACTCGGCGCCCCACGCCAAGCACGCCAAGGAAGCCGCCTGCGGTTGCGCCGGCTGCTACACCGCCTACGCCGCCATCGAGCTCTATGCCGAAGCCTTCGAACAGCGCAACGCGCTGGACAAGCTGGAAGCCTTCGCCAGCAAGAACGGCCCGGACTTCTACGGCCTGCCGCGCAATACCGACAGCATCACCCTGGTCCGTGAAGAATGGACCGCCCCCGCAAGCCTGCCGCTGGGCGAGCAGACCGTAATCCCGCTGCGCGCTGGCGAGAAGCTGCGCTGGCGCCTGCTGGAGAAAAACGCGTGAGCGAAGACCTGTACGACGACGAGCTCGACGGCAGCCTGCCCCAAGGCCCTCGCCACCCCATGGCCGCCCGCTTCCGCGGCTACCTGCCCGTGGTGGTGGACGTGGAGACCGGCGGTTTCAATGCCGCCACCGACGCCCTGCTGGAGATCGCGGCGACCACCATCGCCATGGACGAACAGGGCTTCCTCTACCCGGACCACACCCACTTCTTCCGCATCGAGCCGTTCGAAGGCGCCAACATCGAACAGGCGGCGCTGGAGTTCACCGGCATCAAGCTCGACCACCCGCTGCGCATGGCGGTGAGCGAAGAGCACGCGCTGAATGAAATCTTCCGGGGCCTGCGCAAGTCGATCAAGGCCAGCGGCTGCAAGCGCGCCATCCTCGTGGGGCACAACAGCAGCTTCGACCTGGGCTTCCTCAATGCCGCCGTGAACCGCACCGGGCTCAAGCGTAACCCCTTCCACCCCTTCTCCAGCTTCGACACCGCCACCCTCGCCGGCCTCGCCTACGGGCAGACCGTCCTGGCCAAGGCCTGCCAGGTGGCCGGCATCGAGTTCGACGGCCGCGAAGCCCACTCCGCGCGCTACGACACCGAGAAGACCGCCGAGCTGTTCTGCGGCATCGTCAACCGCTGGAAGGAAATGGGCGGCTGGATGGAAGACGACGACTGAGGTCGCCGTTGTCCACAGACCCTCTATAAGAAAGCCCGGCCGATGCCGGGCTTTCTTTTGCCTGGGTTGTAGGGTGCCCCGTAGGTTGGCGACGAGTGCAGCGAGGCCCAACGTCGCGGAGCCCGGAATCGCACCACCGGACCTGGCTCCTCGCCCTGGTTTAAGGCCAGGACCGCTCTGGAATGCAGCCTGACGGACGGACTTTGACAATCATTCTCATTATGATTAGTATCGCTTTCCATCAAGCCCACTACCGAGCGTTGAGCCCACCCATGTACGTCTGTCTCTGCCAAGGTGTCACTGACGGCCACATTCGTGATGCGATCTATGAAGGCTGCTGCAGCTACCGCGAGGTCCGCGAGACCCTCGGCGTAGGCACCCAATGCGGCAAATGCGCCTGCCTCGCCAAGCAGGTGGTGCGTGAAACCCTCACCGAAGTACAGAGCAGCCAGGCCGCCCTCGCCTATCCCGCGACCTTCGTGCCTGCCTGATACAAATTGGTTTTTGAAGAACCGGACCTAGCGTCCGGTTTTTTTATGCCAATAATTCAAGCAGTTAGCGCCAAGACGCGGAATCTAAACGTTCTTATTCACATTCAAATTCTCTTACTAATCAATAACTTACGTTGACTTTGCCGGGCGACTGGATAAAATTCGATCACTTCCACCCCTTTGCACGGCAGGACTCCACATGAAAGGCGACAAGAAAGTCATCCAGCATCTCAACAAGATCCTCGGCAACGAACTTGTGGCCATCAACCAGTACTTCCTGCATGCCCGCATGTACGAGGACTGGGGCCTGGAGAAGCTCGGCAAGCACGAGTACCACGAGTCCATCGACGAGATGAAACACGCCGACAAGCTCATCAAGCGCATCCTCTTCCTGGAAGGCATCCCCAACCTGCAGGACCTGGGCAAGCTGATGATCGGCGAGAACACCAAGGAAATGCTCGCCAGCGACCTGAAGCTGGAACTGACCGCCGTACCGGACCTGAAAGCCGCCATCGCCTACTGCGAAAGCGTCGGTGACTACGGCACCCGCGAACTGCTCGAAGACATCCTCGAATCCGAGGAAGAGCACATCGACTGGCTGGAAACCCAGCTGGGCCTGATCGACAAGGTCGGCCTGGAGAACTACCTGCAGTCGCAGATGGACGAGTAAAACGTCCGGACATGAAAAAGCCCCGCATCTGCGGGGCTTTTCTTTTGGAGCGGGAGCGGTATCAGGCGCTGGCGCCGGACTTGCTCACTGCATCCTTGATCAGTTGCTGCAGCTCGCCCTTGTCGAACATCTCGGCAAGGATGTCGCTACCACCGACCAGCTCACCGCCCACCCAGAGTTGGGGGAAGGTCGGCCAGTTGGCGTAGGTGGGCAGGTTGGCGCGGATTTCCGGGTTCTGCAGGATGTCGACATAGGCGAACTTCTCGCCACAGCCCATGACCACCTGCGCGGCACGCGCGGAGAAGCCGCACTGCGGGGCATTCGGCGAGCCCTTCATGTACAGCAGTACGGTGTTGTTGGCGATCTGCTCTTTGATGGTTTCGATGATATCCATGGCTACCTCGGCTGAACGTTCCGACTCGTCGGTCGGCAGGATGGCGGCATTGTAACGGAAGTCCAAGCACAACGCTCGGGCTTGCCCCTACGACTTTCAGGCGGCCACCACCTCCACCGGCACCCCATTCAGCGCGGCATTGCCGGAGACCGCATCCAGCTGCCGTTCGTCGGTCAGGTCGTTGGCGCTGGCCCCAGGCTGCTCGCTGGCGATGCCCATCATCACCCCGGGCCGTGCATGACCCCAGCCATGGGGCAGGCTGACGACGCCGGGCATCATCTCCTCGCTGGCCGCCACCTCCACCTCGATCATCCCCACCCGCGAACGCACCCGCACCCGCTGCCCATCCACCAGCCCGCGACGCTCCAGGTCGCCCGGATTCATCAGCAACTGATGACGTGGCTTGCCCTTCACCAGGCGGTGGTAGTTGTGCATCCAGGAGTTGTTGCTGCGCACGTGGCGGCGGCCGATGAGCACCAGCTCGCCTTCCGCCGGCAGTTGCTGGGCGGCGAAACGGCCCAGGTCGTCGAGGAAGATCGACGGTGCGCCGACCACGCGCTTGTCAGCCGTTTTCAGGCGCCCCGCCAGGTTGGGTTTGAGCGGCCCCAGGTCCAGCCCATGGGGGAAATCGCCCAGGCGCTGCACCGAGAGCTTGTGCTCGGAACGATCGCCATAAGGGCCGAAACGCAGGCCCATGTCGATCATCTGCTTCGGCTCCAGGGTCGGCTTCAGCTCGACGCCGGTGCGCGCGGCGAAGGCCTGGGCCAGGCCGACGAAGATCTCCCAGTCGTGCAGGGCACCCTGGGGCTTGGCCAGCACCGGCTCGTTGAAGCGGGTGACGTTGCGCACCGCGAAGACGTTGAAGGTGGTGTCGTAGTGATCGTGCTCCAGCGGCGCGGTGGGCGGCAGGATCAGGTCGGCGTAGCGCGTCGTCTCGTTGATGTAGAGGTCGATGCTGAGCATGAAGTCCAGGCCGTCCAGGGCCTGCTCCAGGCGCCGCCCGTTGGGGGTGGACAGCACCGGGTTGCCGGCCACCGTCACCAGCGCACGGATCTGCCCATCGCCCGGGGTCAGCATCTCTTCGGCCAGGGCCGAGACGGGCAGCTCGCCGCCGTATTCCGGCAACCCGGAAACGCGGCTCTGCCAGCGGTTGAAATGCCCGCCACCAGTGGTCGCCACCAGGTCCACCGCCGGCTCGGTGCAGAGCACGCCGCCGACGCTGTCGACGTTGCCGGTGACCAGGTTGATCAACTGGATCAGCCACTGGCAGAGGCTGCCGAAGGCCTGGGTGGAAACCCCCATGCGCCCGTAGCAGACGGCGCTCTCGGCGGCAGCGAAGTCCCGCGCCAGCTGGCGGATGGCCGCGGCGTCGATGCCGCAACGGGGGCCCATGCTCTCGGCGGTGAAGCCGCTGATGGCGCGGCGCACTTCATCCAGCCCGTCCACGGCCAGGTGGGTGCCGCGGCCCAGGTTTTCCTCGAACAGGGTGTTGAGCAGCGCCAGCAGCAGCGCCGCATCCTGGCCGGGGCGCACGAACAGGTGCTGGTCGGCGATGGCCGCCGTCTCGCTGCGGCGCGGGTCCACCACCACCAGGCGGCCGCCCCGGGCCTTGAGGGCCTTCAGGCGTTTCTCCACATCGGGCACGGTCATGATGCTGCCATTGGACGCCAACGGGTTGCCGCCGAGGATCAGCATGAAGCCGGTGTGGTCGATGTCCGGGATAGGAATCAGCAGGCCATGGCCGTACATCTGCTGGCTCACCAAGTGGTGGGGCAACTGGTCCACCGAAGTCGCGGAGAAGCGGCTGCGGGTCTTCAGCAGGCCAAGGAAGTAGTTGCTGTGGGTCATCAGCCCGTAGTTGTGCACGCTGGGGTTGCCCTGGTACACCGCCACCGCGTTGTTGCCGTGGCGGGCCTGGATCTCGGCCAGGCGCTCGGCCACCATGGCGAAGGCTTCATCCCAGCCGATGGGCTGCCACTCGCTGCCGGCACGGCGCATGGGCTGGCGCAGGCGATCGGGGTCGTTCTGGATGTCCTGCAGGGCCACCGCCTTGGGGCAGATATGGCCACGGCTGAAGCTGTCCTGGGCATCGCCCTTGATGGAGAGGATGTGGCGGGAGCCGTCGTCCCGGTCCTCGGTTTCGATGGTCAGCCCGCAGATGGCTTCGCAGAGATGGCATGCACGGTGGTGAACGGACTTGGTCATGGCCTTGCCTCATGTTCTTGTGTCGAGACGACCGGTCGGGTCGCAAGAGCAGAACTATGGAAGCAGATCGATCGGTCGGCCAGTAGATTCAACGATATGAATCGGCAGGCATCAGGCCTGCCGATTCGCTTCGCGGGTCAGCGGATGGACTGGATGGTGCCCTTGTTGCCGGTCACCTTGGCGCTCACTTTCTTGAAGACGAAATAGTCCTGGATGGTGAGCTCGTAGCGCGGCGCCACGATCAGGTCGGCACCCGAGGACTTGACGGCCTTGAACGCGGCAGCGGATTTCACCGCCGAGATGGGATCGGGCCCGAAAGGCAGGCTGCCACCGGCATCACCGCCATAGACCACGCCATCGGCGAACTGGGAATCGCCGCCGAACTGCAGGAAGTGGAACAGGATGTTCACTTCGGACTGCCCGCTGATCGGCTCACCTACCGCCACGTCGGCCTTCAGGCCGGTCTTGACGTTGCCGTTGAGCGGAGCGCTCGGCTGGCTGACGTTGTAGGTGCTGCAACCGGTCATACCACCAATAGCGACGACCAGGGCGGCAGGTGCGAGGAACTTCTTCATTGATATCTCCATGATCAGAACATGCTGGCCGGGCCCAACATCCGTAAGCGGACCCTGCCCCCGAAACCGAGTGATTTCGAGGTGGCACACGCTAGCAACGCGCCCTGAGCCGCATAAGTTCATGCAGGCTGATTTGTCCCTTGGAAATTTCCCAAACCCCACCTTTTCGCCGAATTTCCTCGCATTCGGCCAGGCGTTCGTGCCATCCCCTTCGGCCGCGATCCCAGACCGCACGCCTTGCCTATCGGCCAGGGTGATTCCCGCCACCCCCTCGCCCAGCCGCCGACAGAGACGCCGGCACCTCTCAGGCACGGCCCCCTCGAGGCACAGGTTGGCAGAGTGCGACAATTCCTTATAAGATCGCGCCTCCCCCCATTCCGTCGCCCCGTGCGGCTTAGCCCGCCGGTCCCGCCTGCTTTTCCCTGAAAAAACCGACCAGGACCCGCGGCCAGAGGCAAAAAAGGTAGTCAGCAATGAGCGCAAGGCATTTTCTCTCCCTGATGGATTGCACCCCCCAGGAGCTGAGCAGCCTGATCCGTCGAGCCATCGAGCTGAAGGACCTGCGCCACCGAGGCGTCCCCTACGAGCCCCTGAAGAGCCGTGTGCTGGGCATGATCTTCGAGAAGGCCTCCACCCGTACCCGCCTCTCCTTCGAGGCCGGGATGATCCAGCTCGGTGGCCAGGCGATCTTCCTCTCGCCCCGCGACACCCAGCTGGGCCGTGGCGAGCCGATCAGCGATTGCGCCATCGTCATGTCGCGCATGCTCGATGCGGTGATGATCCGTACCTTCGCCCACAGCAAGCTGGTGGAGTTCGCCGAGAACTCCCGCGTGCCGGTGATCAACGGCCTCTCCGACGACCTGCACCCCTGCCAGCTGCTGGCCGACATGCAGACCTTCCAGGAACACCGCGGCGCCATCCAGGGCAAGACCGTGGCCTGGATCGGTGACGGCAACAACATGTGCAACACCTATATAGAAGCGGCGATCCAGTTCGACTTCCGCCTCAACGTCGCCTGCCCGGAAGGCTTCGAGCCCAACCCGGCGTTCCTCGCCCAGGCCGGCGACCGCGTGCAGGTACTGCGTGACCCGCGGGAAGCGGTTCGCGGCGCCCACCTGGTGAGCACCGACGTGTGGACTTCCATGGGCCAGGAAGAAGAGACTGCGCGGCGCCTGGCGCTGTTCAAGCCCTACCAGGTGAACCAGGCGCTGCTTGCGCTGGCCGATGAAGCGGTTATCTTCATGCACTGCCTGCCGGCGCACCGGGGCGAGGAAATCAGCATGGACCTGCTCGACGACCCGCGTTCCGTGGCCTGGGACCAGGCAGAAAACCGCCTGCATGCGCAAAAGGCGCTGCTGGAATTCCTCGTCGAACACGCGTCCCGAGCATGAGCCACGAACTGCTTCTAAACCTGCGCAACCTGAGCTGCGGCTACCAGGACCAGCGCGTCGTACAGAACCTCAACCTGCACCTCAACGCCGGCGACATCGGTTGCCTGCTGGGGCCATCGGGCTGCGGCAAGACCACCACCCTGCGCGCCATCGCCGGTTTCGAGCCGGTGTTCGAAGGCGAGATCGAGCTGGCCGGTGAGGTCATCTCCAGGGCCGGCTTCACCCTGGCCCCGGAAAAACGCCGCATCGGCATGGTGTTCCAGGACTACGCGCTGTTCCCCCACCTCACCGTGGAAGAGAACGTCGCCTTCGGCATCCGCAAGCACCCCGAGCGAGCGCGCATCACCGGTGAGCTGCTGGAGCTGGTCAAGCTCGGCCAGTTGGCCAAGCGCTACCCCAACGAACTCTCCGGCGGCCAGCAGCAACGCGTCTCCCTGGCCCGCGCCTTGGCCCCCGAGCCGGCGCTGCTGCTGCTCGACGAACCCTTCTCCAACCTCGATGGCGAGCTGCGCCGTCGCCTCAGCCTCGAGGTGCGCGACATCCTCAAGGCCCGTGGCACCAGCGCCGTGCTGGTTACCCATGACCAGGAAGAAGCCTTTGCAGTGAGCGACCAGGTCGGCGTGTTCAACAACGGCAACCTGGAGCAGTGGGACACCCCCTACAACCTCTACCACGAGCCGGCGACCCCTTTCGTCGCCAGCTTCGTCGGCCAGGGCTACTTCATCCGTGGCCAGCAGGTGTGCCCGGACACGGTGCAGACCGAACTCGGCCTGATCCGTGGCAACCGCGCCTACGCCTGGCCGGAAGGCAGCGCGGTGGACGTGCTGCTGCGCCCCGACGACATCGTCCCGGCGCCCGAGGGTGAGCTCAAGGCCCTGGTGACCGGCAAGACCTTCCTCGGTGCCGCCACCCTGTACCGCCTGCAACTGCCCACCGGCACCCAGCTGGAAGCCATTTTCCCCAGCCACGCCGACCACCAGCCCGGCCAGCACGTGGGCATCCGCGTGGCCGCCGATCACCTGGTGGTGTTCCCTGCCCATGGCAGCGTCGCCGCCCAGGCCGCGATGCAGGACGAGGGCGTGCGCCGCTACAGCACCGCGAGCTGATCGCGGCCGCTGTGCTTGGCCTCGTAAAGCGCCATATCGACCCGTAGCAGGCTTTCCTCCCAGGATTCGCCGGGCCGGTAGGCGCTGACCCCCAGGGACAGCGTCAGCTTCAACCCCGGGCAATCGTCCCAGTGCGCCGCACGCACCTTGGCCTGCAAGCGTTCCAGCATCACCTCGGCCCCCGCCTCGTTGGTGCGCGAAAGCACCAGCAGGAACTCCTCGCCCCCCAGCCGCGCCACGAAGTCCACATCCCGCACCGACTCCTGCAGCATCTTCGACAGCTGGCGCAGCACCGCGTCGCCACAGCCGTGGCCATAGCGATCGTTGACGTTCTTGAAGTAGTCCAGGTCCACCAGGCAGAGCACGAAGCCGTAGTCGCCCCGATCGGCCAGGGCTTTCTGCTGGGCGAGGATTTCCTTGGTGAAGCGGCGGTTGTAGAGGCCCGTGAGTTCGTCGGTGATGGCCAGCTTCTGGATGCTCTCCAAGGCCAGGCGCAAGTCGTTGTTGCGCTGCACCAGGCTGCGCCGCAGGCCGTTCATCTCCAGGGAGAGCAGGCCGACGCCGGTCAGCAGCACGAAGAACTCCACCGCCTGGATCGCCTCGCTGTGCAGGTCCAGCTCCCGGCCCGAAGCGACCAGCGAGCTGATCAGCAACGCGTAGCACACGGCCGTCAGCAGGATCACCAGCAAAAAGCCGCGCAACAGCAGGCGGAAGGTGCCGAACATCAGCACCAGCAGCACCGTCATCAAAAACAGCAGGCGCAGCTCGCCGGCATGGTAGGCGGTGGCGAAGATCACGCAGATCGCCCAGCTCATCAGCGGCAGCGTCAAGCTGGGATCATGGAAGCGCAGGTTGAGGTTGCTGCGCACCAGGGCCAGGAACGCCAGGCAACTGAGCCCGACCAGGCCCGTGAGCAAGAGCATGCCGCCCAGGCTCAGGCCCAGGTAGCCGGCGGCATGCGCCGACCAGCACAACAGCAGGAACAACAACGATGCACCACTGGCCAGCGATACCCTTCGCAGGCGCAGCAGCTGATGTCGGGAGGGCTGCATGGGCTCCCCTTCTATAACGATGAATGGCCGGGAGTATAGACAGGCGTCGTAATCCCGCCGCCAATCAGGGCGTCGTCACGCCATAGCTGCGCATCAGGGCATCCAGCCGGCCCGAGGCGCGGTAACGCTGCAGGCCCGCCTCGAACAGGGCGTTGTAGCGGGCGCTGGCCTCGATGGCGGGCGAGAAGGCCAGGTAGATGGGCACGTCCGGGGCGCGGCAGCCCGCCGACTGCAGGCGGTCCTGCTGGCGGGTACGGGCCAGCAGGTTCTCCATCACCCAGCTGTTCTCCACCGTGGCGTCGAGGCGGCCGAAGCGCACCTTCTCCACATTCATCTCCAGTGCCTGCTCGCCGGAAACCACCTGCACCCGGTCGCCCTTGGCGCGATGCATGCGGACGTAGGCGTCGATTTCCTGGCCATAGCTGTAGCTGTTTATGGTGCCCAGGCGCACCTGCGCCAGCGAACCCAACCCCTGGTAGCGCCAGGGCGCGCCCTGGGCGACGTAGAAGCACATGCGCGAAATGCCAGGCGCGGTGGGGGTGTAGAGGAAGTCCGGGGCATCCTGGATGCCGGCGCCTATCACCGCGTTGAGCTTGCCGGTGCGCGCGTCGCTGATGGCCCGCGCCCAGTTGATCACGCGGTACTCAACCTGGATGCCGGCCTCGGCGAAGATATCCCGCGCCAGCTCGACGAAGATGCCGGGCTTGGCCGACTCGGGCGCGCAATTGATGGGGCACCAGATATCCCCGGCAATGACCAGGGTCTCGGCCCGCGCGGGGCCGATGGCGAGAAGGGCGAACAGGCCGAGAACCAGCCTGCGCCATGGTCGATGAACACGTGCATCCCTGACAGCCACGTCAAACTCCCTGCGTTGCTTACCGCTCCAGTGTGCAGCTTACGCCTCGGAGGCCTCGCTGCGTACCCGCTGGACGGCGTCCAGCCATCCATCGTAAAGCTTGGTCCGATGCGCGGTCGCCATGTGCGGGGTGAAGCGCTGCTGGCGGTGCCAGTGCCGGGCGATCTCGTCGAGGTCGCGGTACAGCCCCGCCTTCAGGCCCGCCAGGTAGGCCGCGCCCAGGGCCGTGGTCTCGGTCACCTCGGGGCGTTCCACCGCCACGCCGAGGATATCGGCGAGGAACTGCATCACCCAGTTGTTCTCCACCATGCCGCCATCCACCCGCAGCGCGCTGGGTGCGGCAGCGCCGTCCTGGCTCATGGCCTCCAGCAGGTCGCGGGTCTGGTAGCAGACCGATTGCAGGCCGGCGGTGACGATCTCCTTGATCCCGGTGTCGCGGGTCAGGCCAAAGATCGCGCCACGGGCGCGCGGGTCCCAGTAGGGGGCACCCAGGCCGGTGAAGGCCGGCACCAGGTACACGCCGCAGGCATCGCCGGTCTGCTCGGCCAGGGCCTCGGTGTCGCGGGCATGGCTGATCAGCTTGATGCCGTCGCGCAACCATTGCACCGCCGCGCCGGCGACGAAGATGCTGCCTTCCACCGCGTAGGTGACCTTGCCGTCCAGGCGATAGCCAACGGTGGTGAGCAGGCGGTTGCGCGAGGTCACGGGCGTCTCGCCGGTGTTCTGGATCAGGAAGCAGCCGGTGCCGTAGGTGCTCTTGACCATGCCCGGCTGGAAGCAGGCCTGGCCGATCAGCGCGGCCTGCTGGTCACCGGCCATGCCCAGCACCGGGATGGCCGCGCCCAGCAGCGGCGCCTCGGTGGTGCCGAAGTCGGCGGCGCTGTCGAGCACCTCCGGCAGCAGGCTGGCGGGGATCTCGAACAGCTTGAGCAGTTCCTCGTCCCACTGCTGGGTGTGGATGTTGAAGAGCATGGTCCGCGAAGCGTTGGTGGCATCGGTGCGGTGCGCCTTGCCGCCGGTCAGGCGCCAGAGCAGGAAGCAGTCCACGGTGCCGAAGCGCAGCTCGCCCTGCTCCGCGCGGGCCCGGGCGCCCGGCACGTTCTCGAGGATCCAGCGCAGCTTGGTGGCGGAGAAGTAGGGGTCGATCAGCAGGCCGGTGCGACGGGCGACTTCGTCTTCGTGGCCGGCCTCCTTCATGGTCGAGCAGTAATCGGCGGTACGGCGGTCCTGCCAGACGATGGCCGGGTGGATCGGCGTGCCGGTGGCGGCGTCCCACACCAGGGTGGTCTCGCGCTGGTTGGTGATGCCGATGGCGGCGATGTCCGCAGCCGGCATGCCGCTCTTCTGGATGGCCTCGCGGCAGACCTTGAGGGTGGTCAGCCAGATTTCCTCACCGTCGTGCTCGACCCAGCCGTCCTTGGGGAAGTACTGCTTGAACTCCTGCTGGGCGCGGGCCACGGGCAGGCCCTGGGCGCTGAAGACGATGGCGCGACTGCTGGTCGTGCCCTGATCGATGGCAAGTAGGTACTGGGCCATATGCAGGCTTCCTTGTTGTTATGGGGGCGTCACTCGCGGCCGATCGCCGCGAACTGCGCCTGGGTGTGCTGGGCCAGGGTGTCCGCACTCAGTTCCACTTCCAGGCCGCGCCGCCCGGCGCTGACGTGGATGCTCGGGTGCGCCCGGGCCGATTCGTCGATGAAGGTGCGCAGGCGCTTCTTCTGCCCCAGCGGGCTGATGCCGCCCACCAGGTAGCCAGTGGCGCGCTGGGCCGCATCCGCCGCTGCCATGTCCACCTTCTTGGCCCCGGCCGCATGGGCCAGCGCCTTGAGGTCGAGGGTGCCGGCCACCGGCACCACGGCCACCAGCAGCTCACCCTTCTCGGTGGCCGCCAGCAGCGTCTTGAACACCCGCGCCGGGTCCAGGCCAAGCTTCTCCGCCGCTTCCAGGCCATAGGAGGGCGCCTTGGGATCGTGGGTGTAGCTGAGCACCTTGTGCTCGGCTTTGGCTTTCTTCAGCAGATCGATGGCAGGGGTCATGTTCGATTGTGAAAACAGGAGGGCGAATTGGGCGTACCTTAGCTGAAAAGTCGCCGTTCGGCAGCACGTCGCTATAATGCGCGACAAAAATCCGGAAGCCGTTCCCATGACCTTGGCTCCTCGCCAGCAGGAAATCCTCGACCTCGCCCGCGACCGTGGCTACGTCAGCATCGACGAGCTGGCCCAGGCCTTCGCCGTGACCCCGCAGACCATCCGCCGCGACATCAACCAGTTGGCCGAACAGGGCCTGCTGCGGCGCACCCACGGAGGTGCTGCCAGCGAGTCGTCGAGCATCCAGAACACCGCCTACGCCATGCGCGCCGGGCTGATGCGCGACGAGAAGCAGCGCATCGCCGAAACCGTGGCGGCGCTGATTCCCGACCATGCCTCGCTGTTCATCAACATCGGCACCACCACCGAAGCCATCGCCCGCGAACTCATGGGCCACAAGGGCCTCAAGGTCATCACCAACAACCTGCACGTGGCCGCGCAACTGGCCGACCGCGCGGATTTCGAGGTGCTGGTGGCCGGCGGCACGGTGCGCAGTGACGGCGGCATCGTCGGCCCCTCGGCGGTGGACTTCATCCAGCAGTTCAAGGTGGACTACGCCATCGTCGGCATCAGCGGCATCGACGATGACGGCAGCCTGCTGGACTTCGACTACCAGGAAGTCCGCGTCTCCCAGGCCATCATCGACAACGCCCGCCAGGTGCTACTCGCCGCCGACTCCAGCAAGTTCGGCCGCAACGCCGTGGTGCGCCTGGGCTCCATCGCCCTGGTGGACCGCGTGATCACCGACCACGCGCCCTCCCCCGCCCTGGCCCGCCTGATGGCCGAACACAAGGTCCACCTCGACCTGGTCTGAGCCGCGCCAGCGCGCCCCTCCTTTCGTCGCCCACCCGCTCGCAGCCGCGCATGCGGGCTGGCGGTTTCATGCGTATTCGACTAGCATTTTTCGGAAACGAACATTCAAAGTTCACTTTCGACTTACGGTGCCGCCTGCATGAACCCTCCGATGAGCCGCCAATCGCCCATTTCCGAAGTCTATGACCTGGCCGTCGTCGGTGGCGGCATCAATGGCGTGGGCATCGCCGCCGATGCGGCCGGGCGCGGGCTGTCGGTTTTCCTTTGCGAAAAGGACGACCTCGCCCAGCACACCTCCTCCGCCAGCAGCAAGCTGATCCACGGCGGCCTGCGCTACCTCGAGCACTACGAGTTCCGCCTGGTGCGCGAAGCCCTGGCCGAGCGCGAAGTGCTGCTGGCCAAGGCCCCGCACATCGTCCGCCCCATGCGCTTCGTGCTGCCCCACCGCCCGCACCTGCGCCCGGCCTGGATGATCCGCGCAGGCCTGTTCCTCTATGACCACCTCGGTAAGCGCGAGAAGCTGCCGGGCTCCCGTGGCCTGAAGTTCGGCGCCGGCAGCCCGCTGAAGGCGGATATCGCCCGCGGCTTCGAATACTCCGACTGCTGGGTCGACGACGCCCGCCTGGTGGTGCTCAACGCCATGGCAGCCCGCGAGAACGGCGCGCACATCCACACCCGCACCCGCTGCGTCAGCGCCCGCCGCAGCAAGGGCCTGTGGCACATCCACCTGGAGCGCGCCGACGGCACCCTGCTGTCGATCCGCGCCCGCGCCCTGGTCAACGCCGCCGGCCCTTGGGTGGCGAAGTTCATCAAGGACGACCTCAAGCAGAAGTCGCCCTACGGCATCCGCCTGATCCAGGGCAGCCACATCATCGTGCCCAGGCTGCATGACGGCGAGCACGCCTACATCCTGCAGAACGAGGACCGCCGCATCGTCTTCGCCATCCCCTACCTGGAACGCTTCACCCTGATCGGCACCACCGACCGCGAATACCAGGGCGACCCGGCCAAGGTGGCGATCAGCGCCGAGGAAACCGCCTACCTGCTGGACGTGGTCAACCGCCACTTCAAGCAGCAGATCAGCGAGAAGGACATCCTGCGCACCTATTCCGGCGTGCGCCCGCTGTGCGATGACGAGTCCGACGACCCTTCCGCCGTCACCCGCGACTACACCCTGTCGCTGGAAGCCCACCCGGGCGAAGCGCCGCTGCTCTCGGTGTTCGGCGGCAAGCTCACCACCTACCGCAAGCTCGCCGAATCGGCGCTGGCCCAGCTGGCGCCGTTCTTCCCCAACGCCAAGCCGAGCTGGACCGCCAGCCTGCCGCTGCCCGGTGGCGAACAGATGAGCAGCCAGGCCGAACTGGCCGCCGCCCTCTGCGCCCGCTTCGGCTGGCTGCCCGACAGCCTGGCACGGCGCTGGGCCGGCACCTATGGCAGCCGTACCTGGAAGATGCTGGATGGCGTGCAGAACCTCACCGACCTGGGCGATCACCTCGGCGGTGGCCTGTACGCTCGTGAAGTGGATTACCTGTGCCGCATGGAATGGGCCACCGGCCTGGACGACATCCTCTGGCGCCGCACCAAGCTCGGCCTGTTCATGACCCCCGGCCAGCAGGAACGCCTCGCCCAGTACCTGCTCAACCGCCCCAAGGCCGATGCTGCCTGACCCTGAAGGCCAGCCACACCATCACGCCGTAGGGTGGGCCGGGCGGCGTTCCGCTTCAGCCCACCAACAACGACGCGATAAACGGACCCGGGAAGAAATGATCATTCCGCAGGTAGCCCGGGCTTCAGCCCGGGGAGCCTGGCACGAAGTGGGCGGATGACCGTGGGGCGTCTATTGGTGGGCTGAAGCCCACCCCCTCTCACAGCCCTCGAGCGATCAACTCACAGCTGCGCCACGTGCCCATCCACCTGCCGATGGGCCAGCAGGTGCGGCAGCACTGCCGCCAGCAGGGGCTCCTTGAAGGCCTCCTGGAATCGGTGGGCCAGCCCCGGGATCAGCTTCAGTTCCGAACCCTTGATATGCGCCGCCACGTGCACGCCATGCATCACCGGCAGCAGCGGGTCGGCGGTGCCGTGCACCACCAGGGTCGGCACGCTCAGGCGGTTGAGCATCTCCACGCGGCTCGGCTCGGCGAGTATCGCCAGCATCTGCCGCTGCACGCCCTCGGGGTTGAAGGCGCGGTCATAGGCCCGCGCGGCTTGCTCCAGCAGCTGGGTGCGATCGTCCGCCACATCCGGGCTGCCCAGGGCGGCCAGCAGGTCGGCCTGCTGCTCCAGTGCCACCTCGCGGCTCGGCGCCTCACGGCGGGCCAGCAGGGCGATCAGCGCATGGCTCGGCGCCGGCAGCCCCTGGGCGCCGGAGCTGGTCATCACCAGGGTCAGGCTCAGCACCCGCTCCGGGGCGATATCGGCCACATGCTGGGCGATCATCCCGCCCATGCTCGCGCCCAGCACATGGGCCTGGCGGATATGCAGGGCGTCCATCAGGCTCAGCGTGTCACCGGCCATGTCACGCAGGCTGTAGGGCGCCTGCACGGGGAAGCCCAGGCGGTAGCGCACCGCTTCGTAGGTCAGGTTGGCGGCGGGTTCCGGGTGGGTCCAGGCGGAAAGACCGACGTCGCGGTTGTCATAGCGGATCACCCGGAAACCCTGCTCGCAAAGGGCCGCCACCACCTCGTCGGGCCAATGGATGAGCTGGCCACCCAGCCCCATGATCAGCAGCAGCGCCGGGTCCTTTTCATCGCCGATGCTCTGGTAGGCCAGCCGCACTTCGCCCAGGTGCACGGTCTCCGTCGGCACCTGCGTATCGCAGCGCGCGGAGGCAAAAGCAGGCAGGCCGCAGAGCAAGGCGGCGAGGAAAATGAAAAGACGCATGATGAAAATCCAGAACGCAAAACCCCAGTGAAGCGCGATTCTGATGAATCTCTTTCGCGCGCACTGCCACAGAACCGTGACAGTTTCATGAAGGGCGCCCAACGGTCGTTGCGGGTCTCTGCAACGGCATTTCCACAAGCCTTGTAGCGCTTCCGTTACAGCGTAACGGCAACGCTACAGGCGCTGCAGGCCCGGGCTGACGGGAGTCAGACTGCAGCGGGCGCGGCCGGGTTCGCCCTGTTGTAGCGAAATCCCTACAGCCGCTTCGTCGTGCTCCACCCCGAATATCCCCAACCCCTTGATAAACCTGTGTTTATTACCCCTGGCACCGCCCTTGCTATCCCTCACCCCAGGACCATGACCGAGGATTTCCCATGTTCAGCAAGCACGACCAGATCCAGGGCTACGACGACGAACTCTTCAGTGCGATGCAGGAAGAAGAGCAACGCCAGGAAGACCACATCGAGCTGATCGCCTCCGAGAACTACACCAGCCAGCGGGTGATGGAAGCCCAGGGCAGCGGCCTGACCAACAAGTACGCCGAGGGCTACCCGGGCAAGCGCTACTACGGTGGCTGCGAATACGTCGACAAGGTCGAGCAGCTGGCCATCGACCGCGCCAAGGAGCTGTTCGGCGCCGACTACGCCAACGTCCAGCCGCACTCCGGCTCTTCCGCCAACTCCGCCGTCTACCTGGCCCTGCTCAACGCCGGCGACACCATCCTCGGCATGAGCCTGGCCCATGGCGGCCACCTGACCCACGGCGCCAAGGTGTCGTCCTCCGGCAAGCTCTACAACGCCGTGCAGTACGGCCTCGACACCCGCACCGGGCTGATCGACTACGACGAAGTCGAGCGCCTGGCCGTGGAACACAAGCCGAAGATGATCGTCGCCGGCTTCTCCGCCTATTCGAAGACTCTCGACTTCCCGCGCTTCCGCGCCATCGCCGACAAGGTCGGGGCGCTGCTGTTCGTCGACATGGCCCACGTCGCCGGCCTGGTCGCTGCCGGTCTGTACCCCAGCCCGCTGCCCTACGCCGACGTGGTCACCACCACCACCCACAAGACCCTGCGCGGCCCGCGCGGCGGCTTGATCCTCGCCCGCCGGAACGAGGAGATCGAGAAGAAGCTCAACTCCGCCGTGTTCCCCGGCGCCCAGGGCGGCCCGCTGATGCACGTCATCGCCGGCAAGGCGGTGTGCTTCAAGGAAGCGCTGGAGCCCGGCTTCAAGACCTACCAGGCCCAGGTGATCAAGAACGCCCAGGCCATGGCCCAGGTGTTCATCGAGCGCGGTTTCGACGTGGTTTCCGGCGGCACCGACAACCACCTGTTCCTGCTGTCGCTGATCAAGCAGGGCCTCACCGGCAAGGACGCCGACGCCGCCCTCGGCCGCGCCGGCATCACCGTGAACAAGAACGCCGTGCCCAACGACCCGCAATCGCCCTTCGTCACCTCGGGCGTGCGCATCGGCACCCCGGCCATCACCACCCGTGGCTTCAAGGAGCCGCAGAGCATCGAGCTGGCCGGCTGGATCTGCGACATCCTCGACCACCTCGGCGATGCCGATGTCGAGGCCCAGGTGGCCAAACAGGTCGCGGCCCTCTGCGCCGATTTCCCCGTGTACCGCGGCTGATCCACGCCCATGAAAAAGGCGGCCCGAGGGCCGCCTTTTTCGTTACCACGCCCTGGTCAGGCGAACTGTGCGCGCAGCTGCCGCGCCGCCGCCACCATGTTCACCAGTGCCGCTTCGGTCTCCGGCCAGGCGCGGGTCTTCAGGCCGCAATCCGGGTTGACCCACAGGCGCTCGGCGGGGATGCGCTCGGCCGCCTTGCGCAGCAGGCCGGCCATCTCGGCGCTGTCCGGCACACGGGGCGAGTGGATGTCGTAGACGCCCGGGCCGATCTCGTTGGGGTAGGCGAAGGCCTTGAAGGCCTCCAGCAACTCCATGTCCGAGCGCGAGGTCTCGATGGTGATCACGTCGGCATCCATGGCGGCGATGGACTCGATCACATCGTTGAATTCGCTGTAGCACATGTGGGTGTGGATCTGGGTCTGGTCCGCCACGCCCGAGGCGCACAGGCGGAAGGCCTCGGTGGCCCAGTCCAGGTAGCCCTGCCACTGGCTGCGGCGCAGCGGCAGGCCCTCGCGGAAGGCCGCCTCGTCGATCTGCACGATGCGGATGCCCGCCGCCTCCAGGTCCACCACCTCGTCGCGGATGGCCAGCGCCAGCTGCCGGGCCTGCTCCTCGCGGGTCAGGTCCTCGCGGGGGAAGGACCACATCAGCATGGTCACCGGGCCGGTGAGCATGCCCTTCATCACCTTGTCGGTCAGGCCCTGGGCGTAGCGGATCCAGTCCAGGGTCATGGCCTTCGGGCGGCTCAGGTCACCGAAGATCACCGCCGGCTTCACGCACCGCGAACCGTAGCTCTGCACCCAGCCGAAACGGGTGAACAGGTAGCCGTCCAGCTGCTCGGCGAAGTACTCGACCATGTCGTTGCGCTCCGCCTCGCCGTGCACCAGCACATCCAGCCCGAGCTGCTCCTGCACCTCCACCGCATGACGGATCTCGCTGTGCATGGCCTCGGTGTATGCGGCCGCCGACAGCTTGCCCTGGCTGAAGGCCTGGCGCGCCAGGCGGATCGACGCCGTCTGCGGGAAGGAGCCGATGGTGGTGGTGGGGAACAGCGGCAGGTCGAGGTGCGCGCGCTGCTGGCGGATGCGTTCGGCGAAGGGCGAGCGGCGCTGGCTGTGGGCCGGCTCGATGGCTGCCAGGCGTGCCTGCACCGCCGGTTTGTGGATACGCGGCGAGCGCGCACGGTCGGCCTGCACGGTGCGGCTGTGGGTCAGGGCGGCCAGCACCTCGGGAGCTTCCGGCTCGTTCAGGGCACGGCCGAGGATGGCGACCTCGGCGCACTTCTGCACGGCGAAGGCGAGCCAGTCCTTGAGTTCGCCATCGAGTTTGTCCTCACGGCCCAGGTCCACCGGGCTGTGCAGCAGCGAGCAGGACGGCGCCACCCACAGGCGCTCGCCCAGGCGTTCATGGGCGTGCCGGAGCACATCCAGGGCCTTGTCCAGGTCGCAGCGCCAGACGTTGCGGCCGTTGACCAGGCCCAGGGACAGCACCTTATAGGCCGGCAGGCGGTCGAGGATGGTCGGGTACTGCTCCGGGGCGCGCACCAGGTCGATGTGCAGGCCGTCCAGCGGCAGGCTCGCGGCCAGGCCGAGGTTGTCTTCCAGGCCGCCGAAATAGGTGGCGATCAGCTTCTTCAGCGGCTCGCGCTGCAGCAGGTTGTAAGCCCGCTCGAAGGCGCTCTTCCACTCCTGGGGCAGGTCCAGCACCAGGATCGGCTCATCGATCTGCACCCATTCCACGCCCTGGGCGGCCAGGCGCTGGAAGATCTCCCCGTACACCGGCAGCAGGCGATCCAGCAGGTCGAGGCGGTCGAAGTCACCGCCCTTGGCCTTGCCCAGCCACAGGTAGGTCAGCGGGCCGATCAGCACCGGCTTCACTGGGTGGCCCAGGGCATGGGCCTCGTCCACTTCCTCGAACAGCTGCTCCCAGCTCAGCTGGAACTGCTGGTCAGCGGTGAACTCCGGCACCAGGTAGTGGTAGTTGGTATCGAACCACTTGGTCATCTCCTGGGCATGGGCGCCGCCGCAGCAACCACCGGAAACGCCACGAGCCATGGCGAACAGGGTGTCCAGGCCGGGCTTGCCGCTGTGGGGGCGGAAGCGCTCGGGCACCACGCCGAAGGTCAGCGAATGGGTCAGCACCTGGTCGTACCAGGCGAAGTCGCCCACCGGCAGCAGCTCGATGCCGGCGTCCTTCTGCAGTTGCCAATGGGTGGCACGCAGGTCACGGCCAACAGCGCGCAGCCCGGCTTCGTCGAGTTCACCTTTCCAGAAGGCTTCGAGGGCTTTCTTCAGTTCGCGGTCGCGACCGATGCGGGGGAATCCAAGACTGTGGGCCAGGGCCATGGCATGACGCTCCATTCAGGTTGATGGCGCCATTGTCGACAGCCGCGACTCCATGAGACAAACTCAACATTTTCTCGTTCGTCACAAATTCTGCTCATAGAGAATCGCCATGCTCGAGTTCCGCCACCTCAAGACCCTGCACGCCCTGCGCGAGGCCGATAGCCTGGTGGAGGCGGCGGAACGCCTGCACCTCACCCAATCGGCCCTCTCCCACCAGTTCAAGGAACTGGAGGAACGCCTCGGCATGCAGCTGTTCGTGCGCAAGACCAAGCCGGTGCGCTTCACCAGTGCCGGCCTGCGCCTGCTGCAACTGGCCGACTCGCTGCTGCCGCAACTGCGCAACGCCGAGCGCGACATCGCGCGGCTGGCCGGCGGCACCGCCGGGCGCCTGCACATGGCCATCGAATGCCACAGCTGCTTCCAATGGCTGATGCCGACCATCGACCAGTTCCGCGATGCCTGGCCGGAAGTGGAGCTGGACCTGGCCTCGGGCTTCTCCTTCGCCCCGCTGCCGGCCCTGGCCCGTGGCGACCTCGACCTGGTGGTGACCGCCGACCCCATCGACCTGCCCGGCATCACCTACGTGCCGCTGTTCACCTACGAAGCGCTGCTGGCGGTGGCCAACCAGCACCCGCTGGCGGGCAAGCCCTATATGGTCCCCGAGGACCTGGAAACGGAAACCCTGATCACCTACCCGGTGGAACGCGACCGCCTGGACATCTTCACCCGCTTCCTCGAACCCGCCGACGTCGAACCGGCCCAGGTGCGCACCTCGGAACTCACGGTGATGATGATGCAGCTGGTGGCCAGCGGCCGCGGCGTCTGCTGCCTGCCCAACTGGGCGCTGCACGAGTACAGCTCGCGGGGCTACGTCACGGCCAAGAAGCTGGGCGAGAAATCCCTCTACGCCACGCTCCACGCCGCCATCCGCTCGGACATGCTCGACGCCCCCTTCATGCGCGACTTCCTGCTCACCGCCAAAGACACCTCCTTCGCCACCCTTGAAGGCGTCAGCGCCGCGCGTTGACCCGCAGGCATGCGCCAACCCGTGAGAACGAATTCATTCGCGATGGGGCCGCGGGTTGCACCCGCCCTACGACGGCACAGCCCCTGTAGGGGCGAATTCATTGGCTCTGTCTGCGTTAAGTGTTGCTAGAAGAATTGAGCCCAGCTGATTGCCGAGCTCTGGTGATGTTTCTGGTTTCGCCCCCCCGGGCGAGTCCCTTTTAACAATCGCCTTAAAAGGAACCAAAAGGGCTTGCCCCATCATCCGGCCCCGGCTTCGCCGGGGTTCCCTCACTCCATCGTCGCTCTGGGGGCCGGCGCGATAGGCCATCCATGGCCTGGCGCGCCTCTCGCGGCATCCATGCCGCTCGTCCCCCGGCGCAACGACTGCGTTCGGCCTCCTGGAGGGGCGTTGGCGGCTGCTCCAACTTTCTTCGTCCAGCACATCGCCACGTGGTGCGCACGAGCTTTCGTAGGATGGTGTAGAGCGAAGCGAAACCCATGCGGTGGAGGTGGTACGAACTCTTGGACGCCCGGAAAGGGCCGTGCTTGAGCGCTTGCTTTAAAACCACAACAGCTAACGCAGACAGAGCCAATTCATTCGCCAAGCGATGCGCAGCATCGCCAGCCCTGTAGCCCGGGCTTCAGCCCGGGGGCCATTCGCCCCCGAACGCCAAAGCCCGGGCCCCGCTCAGAACAGCGCCAGGCTGTAGCTCAGGATCACCCGGTTCTCATCCACGCCCCGGCCCACGCTGGTGCGGTAGACGGCGTTGCGCCAGGTCAGCCCCAGGTCCTTGAGCGGGCCGCTCTGCACCGCGTACTTGATGTCCGTGTCGCGCTCCCAGCCCTCCACCGAGCGGCCATCGCCCAGCTCGCCGTCCCGGGCCTTGAAGTAGCGGGTCATCAGCGACAGCCCCGGCACCCCGAGGGCGGCGAAGTCGTAGTCATAGCGCAACTGCCAGGAGCGCTCGCCGCGCTCGACGAAGTCGTAGTACTGGCCGAAGTTCACCAGGTAGGCATCGGCCCCCTGCACGTAGGGGAAGGCGGTGCGACCACTCATGCGCTGCAACCCCAGGCCCAGGGCATGGCCGTCGTGGCGGCGGTAGGTGAACAGGCCACCGACCGAGCGGTTGTCGATCTCGCGGCTCCAGCCGGTGCCGGCATCGCGGCTGTCGAACAGGCGCAGGTCCAGCTCCAGGCGGTCCTCGCCCAGGGGCAGGCGGCCCTTAAGGCCGAAGAAGTCCTGGCGGTAGAGGTCCTCCAGTTCGGCATGGTGATAGCTCAACACCCAGCCGGAGCGCGCCTCCCAATCGACGCCGGCGAGGTCCAGGTGCCCGGCGCGCGGCCCGGCGGTGAAGCGCTTGTTGCGGTTGTACAGCGCCAGGTCGCTGCGCCCGCCCTCGTTGCGCTGGCTCACCTCGTCCAGGCGCGCCAGGGTGAAGCCCAGCCTCTCCCACTCGCGGGATTCCACCAGGCCGCCATGGAAGGTCTGCGGGAACAGGCGGCCGTTGTTCGGCTGCAGGGTGGGCAGCTTCGGCACCAGCGCGCCGAGCTTCAGTTCGCTGCGCGACACCCGCGCCTTGAAGGTGCCGTCGAGACGGCCGTAGTCATCGGCGGCGCGGCCATCGTCCTGCACCGCCAACAGCCCGGTGCCGGCGCGGCCCTTGCCGGAATCCAGCTTCAGGCCCAGGCGGCCCATGGCGTCGAGACCGAAGCCAACGGTGCCCGGCGTGTAGCCGGAGCGGTAGTCGAGGAGGAAGCCCTGGGCCCACTCCTCGTGCAGCGAATCGCCCGTGTCGTTACGGAAGTCGCGGTTCATGTAGAAGTTGCGCATCTGCAGGGTGGCGCTGGAACCCTCGATGAATCCCTCGGCGGCCAGGGCCCAGGGGGCCGCGCCGCCCAGCAGCAGGGCAATGAAGACAGGGGAGTGTTTCTTGTTGTTATGCATGGTGCTCTCCAAGGCTCGGGGCGCCGGGGGGCGCCCCTTCGTCAGGGAGCGCTCAGGTGCGCTCCAGGACCACGGCCACGCCCTGGCCCAACCCCACACAGAGGCTGACCACGGCGTAGCGCAGGTTCTTGCGTTGCAAGGTGCGGCAGGCGGTCAGCGCCAGGCGCGCGCCGGAGGCGCCCAGCGGATGGCCGATGGCGATGGCGCCGCCGTGGGGGTTGACCCGGGAGTCGTCCGCCTCCAGGCCCAGCCCCTTGAGGCAGGCCAGCACCTGCGGGGCGAAGGCCTCGTTGATTTCGATCAGGTCGACCTCGCCCAGCGTCAGGCCGGCGCGTTGCAGCGCCAGCTGGATCGCCGGCTGCGGGCCGATGCCCATGATCCGCGGCTCGACACCGACGCTGGCGCTGGCCAGCACCCGCGCCAGCGGCCGCACGCCGTGGCGCTCGCCGATGGCGCGGTCGCCCAGCAGCAACAGGGCAGCGCCATCGTTGATGCCCGAGGCGTTGCCGGCGGTGACCACGCCTCCCGGGAACAGCGCCGGCAACCCGGCCAGCCTGGCCAGGTCGATGTCGGCGCGGGGATGCTCGTCCCGCTCCACCCGCGTGACCTCGCCCGCGCGGCGCCCGGCAATCTCCACCGGCAGGATTTCGCCCGCGAAGAAGCCCGCCTCCAGCGCCGCCTGGTAGCGCAGCTGCGAGGCCAGGGCGAAGCGGTCCGCGGCCTCGCGAGAAATACCGAACGCGCGGGCGATCTCGTCCCCCGTCTCCGGCATCGAATGGGCGCCGTGCCGCGCCACCAGGCGCGGGTTGGCGAAGCGCGCGCCGATGGTGCTGTCGGCCACCTCCAGGTCACGGCTGAAGGCACGCTGCGCCTTGGCCATGACGAAGGGCGCCCGCGACATGCTCTCGGCGCCGCCGGCCAGGACCAGCCGGCCTTCGCCGCAAGTGATCGCCCGCGCCGCGTCGACCACCGCCGATAGGCCGCTGGCGCACAGGCGGTTGACCGTCTGGCCGGCCACGCGCACGGGAAGCCCGGCCGCCAGCAGGGCGTTACGCGCCAGGTTGCGGCTGTCTTCCCCGGCCTGGTTGGTGCAGCCGAGGATCACCTCATCCAGCGCCTCCAGCGGCAACCCGACGGCTGTCAGCACCGGCATCAGCAGGCCAGCGGCGAGATCGTCCGGGCGCACCGGTGCCAGGGCGCCGCCGTGACGGCCGAAGGGCGTGCGCAGGCCGCCATAGATATAGGCATCGAGCATCAGCGTTCTCCTTGGAAGGGGGCATCGACATGCAGCAGAGACAGGCCCAGCCGCGCGCGGCGGCGCAGCCAGGGGCTGGGGCGGTAGCGCGGGTCACCGCTGAGGGCGTGCAGGCGCTGGAGGATCGACAGCACCCGCGCGGCGCCCAGGTGGTCACCCCAGGCCAGTGGGCCCAGTGGGTAACCCAGGCCCAGGTGCAGGGCCAGGTCGATATCGGCCGGCGTGGCGATGCCCTGCTGGGCGATGTCGCAGGCCAAGTTGACGATGCCGGCCAGGGTGCGCTGGACCACGAAGCCGGCGCTGTCGCGGATCACCGTGACCTTGGCGCCATCGGCCGCGAACAGGGCTCGCGCGGCCTCCAGGCAGTCCGGCCGAGTGACGGGCGTGGACATCAGGCAACGGTGCGAGGCCCGCTCGGCCAGGGCATCGAAGGCCACCACCCGGGTGGGGTCGAGTTCGAGGTGCAACGCCGCCTCGGTGGCATCCAGGCCCAGGGGCGCCAGCAGGCAGAGCGCCCCAGCGGAAGGCCGCTCGCCCTCCTCCAATACCGCGCCCAGGCCTTCCAGCCAGGGGCGCAGAAGCGCAGCGTCGAAGCCTTCGTCCAGGCCCAGCCACACCGGCATCCGTGGCCCATCCAACGCCACGATCGGTGGTTGCTCCACAGCGTCGGGCGGTGGATAGCGATGGAAGCCACGCCCGCTCTTGCGCCCCAGGTGGCCGGCGGCCAGGCGCTGGCGCAGCATGGGGTGCGGACGGTAGCGCGCCTCCTCGTAGTACTGCCGGTAGATGGACTCCATGACCGGCACGCTGACATCCAGGCCCACCAGGTCCATCAGCTCGAAGGGGCCCATGGAAAAGCCCGCGCCATCGCGCAACAAGGCATCCACCTCGGCCGGTGCAGCCACGCCCTCGGCGAGGATGCGCAGCGCCTCGGTGCCATAGGCGCGCCCGGCATGGTTGACCAGGAAGCCCGGCGAGTCCTGCGCCCGCACCGGCTGGTGCCCCAGCCGCCGCACCAGCGCCAGCAGGCGCTCGACCACGCCCTCGTCGGTGGCGAGCCCGGGGATCACCTCCACCAGGCGCATGCGCGGCACCGGGTTGAAGAAGTGCAGCCCGGCCACTCGCCCCGGCGCCTCGCAGGACGCAGCGATGGCGGTGATCGACAGCGACGAGGTGTTGCTGGCGAGAATCGCCTCATCCCCCAGCAGCGCCTCCAGCTGGCGGAACAGCACCTGCTTGGCGGGCAGCTCCTCAACTATCGCCTCCACCACCAGTTGACAGCCGGCCAGGCCCTGCACCCCTTCCACCGGCAGCAGGCCGAGGCGGGCCTGTTCCAGTTGGGCGTCGCTGACCCGGCCCTTGTCCCGCTGCTTCTCCAGCTCGGCAAGGATGCGTTCGCCGGCCTGTGCTGCCGCCTCGGGCCGCATGTCATGCAGCCGCACCTGCAGGCCGGCGCAGGCCGCCAGCTGGGCGATGCCCTGGCCCATGGCGCCACAGCCGACCACGCCGAGGTGGGTGGTCTCGTTCCCGTTCATCGGCCCTGGTACTCCGGCTCGCGCTTGGCGAGGAAGGCGCGCATGCCCTCCTTCTGGTCCTGGCTGTCGAACAGCAGTTGGAAGGCCTGGCGCTCCAGCAGCAGCGCGCTCTCCAGGGGCAGGTCGGCACCATCGCGCACCACCGCCTTGATCTGCGCCACGGCCAGCGCCGGCAGGCGGACGATCTCTTCGGCCAGGGCCAGCGCGCGGGGCAGCGCGTCATCGTCGGCCCGCTCGCTGACCAGGCCCATGGCCAGAGCCTCCTCGGCGCCCACCAGGGCGCCGGTCAGCAGCAGGCGCAGCGCCCGGTACTTGCCCAGCGCCCGCACCAGCCGCTGGGTGCCACCGGCACCGGGCATGATGCCGAGGCGCACCTCGGGCTGGCCGAAGCGCGCCGTGGCGCCGGCGACGATCAGGTCGGCATGCAGCGCCAGCTCGCAGCCCCCACCGAGGGCCAGGCCGTTGACCGCGGCGATCAGCGGCTTGCGGCACTGCGCCAGGGCCTGCCAATAACGCTCCACGCGCCGTTGTTGCACCTGCAGCGGGCCGGCCTCCACCAGCTCCCCCAGGTCGGCGCCGGCGGCGAAGACCGTGGGGCCGCCGCTGATGACGATGGCCCGCACCTCGGGGTCGTCGTCCAGGCCCTGCACGGCGTCGGCCAGGGCACGGCGCAGGGCCATGTCCAGGGCGTTGCGCCGCTCCGGGCGATCCAGCGTCAGCAGGGCGATGCCGGGGCCGGGGTGTTCGAGCCGCAGCGGTGGCGGCGGGCAAAAGCGTTCTTCATGGACCGTCATGACGATCTCCGATCAGTTCTCTGTGCAGGGGAAACGGGGGTGCGTCAGCCGCGCACCACGCCGCGCCGGACGAGGTCGTCGATGCACACGGCATCCAGGCCAAGGCCATCGAGCAGCTCGCGGCTGTGTTCGCCCAGGGCCGGCGGCGGGCTGCGGTACTGCGCCGGGGTGCGCGAGAACTTCACTGGTCGAGGCGATGCCGCGGTAATGGCCCAGCTCCACCAGCATTCCGCGGTGCAGGGTGTGCGGGTGGGCGATCACCTGGTCCACCGTGGCCACTGCGCCACAGGGCACGCCCAGGCGGATCAGCGCCTCGGCCAGGGGCGGGCCGTGGTGCCCGGCCAGGTAGCCTTCCAGCGCGGCCTTGCAGGGCCTCGCGGTGCACCGAGCGGCTGCCGTTGTCGACGAAGCGCGGGTCGTCCAGCAGTGCTTCGGCACCCAGGTGCTCGCAAAGCCGGGCGAACTGGCGGCATGCCCACGGCGAGGAAGATCGGCTCGCCGCCGGTGCGGTAGCTGTCGTAGGGGGCGATATTGGGGTGGGCGTTGCCGCTGCGCGGAGTCACCCGGCCGGAGCCGAAATACGTTGGGCAGGTGCGGGTGCAACAGGGAGATGCCGCAGTCGTAGAGGGTGATGTCCACGGACTGGCCACGCCCGCTGCGCTCGCGCTCGTGCAGCACCAGGAGGATGCCCGCCAGGGCGTTGAGCCCAGTGGGTGATGTCCACCCACCGGCAGGCCCACCCGCAGCGGCCCACCCTGGGCTTCACCGTTCACGCTCATCAGCCCGGCCATGGCCTGGATCAGCCGCGTCGTAACCGGGCAGCCCGCCCAGGGGGCCGTCGGCGCCGAAGCCGGATACCGAGCAATGGATCAGCCTGGGGAAGCGCTCGGCCAGCACCTCGGCATAGCCGATGCCCCAGCGCTCCAGGGTGCCGGGCTTGAAGTTCTCCAGCAGCACGTCGGCGTCTTCCAGCAGGCGCATCAGCAGGTCGAGGCCTTCGGCCTGGCCAAGGTCCACCACCAGGCCCTTCTTGTTGCGGTTGATGCCCCGGAAGTAGGAGGCCGTGTCGCCCTCGAAGGGCGGGCCCCGCCACGGGTCTCGGTCACCGGCCGGCGGTTCCAGCTTGATCACCTCGGCACCGTGGTCGGCCAGGGCCTGGGAGCAGTAAGGGCCGCCCAGCACGCGGCTGAGGTCGATGACCTTGACGCCCTGCAGGGCGCCTCGGGGAGTGCTCGTCGTCAGGTGTCGGTCTCATCGAGCGGGTCAGTGGGGCAGCAGGGTCAGGGCGTCGTCCAGGCTCAGCGGCCCTTCTTCCAGCAGGCGCGGCAGCAGCGCATCGCTCGCCTCCTCGCCGTCCAGTTCCAGCGGGTCGCGAGGCTGCACGCGGTGGCGCAGCACCAGCAGGGCCAGGGCCAGGCGGCGGTGGTCAGGGGCCAGGCGCGAAGCTTCCCAGGCCATGAACACGGCGCTGACGACGTGGTAGAGGGCACTGCCGGCCTGGCGTACCTGCTGGTGGCGGCGCTCTTCGGCGACACGGCGAATGGTGCCCACGGCACGGGCCAGGCAGTCGCACAGCAACTGGTCGGCGGGCGACGGCAAGGCGGCTTCGTCCAGCACGGCCTTGCAGGTGGTGCAGCAGGGGCTCCAGTGCGCCTTCGCGGGTCACCGCGCGGGCGATGTCCAAGGCGACTATGTTGCTGGTTGCCCTCCCAAATGGAGGCCCAGGTGGGCGTCGCGCACCAGCCGCGCATCGCTCCGATTCCTCGATGTAGCCGACGCCGCCGCGCACCTCCATGGCATCACCGGTGACCCGCGGGCATCGCGGCAGGCGCGGAACTTGATCAGCGGGGTGAGGATGCGCACGCACTTCTGCGCCGCCTCATCGCCACCGTCGGCGCGGGGCAGCAGCGTGGCGATCTGCATGTACAGGGAGCGGGCCTGCTCGGCCGGCAGCATCTGCTTGAGCGGGCGCTGCATCAGCGGCATGTCCACCAGGCGCTTGCCGAAGGCCTGGCGGTGGCGGGCGACGAACAGCGCCTCGTTGAGCGCCCGGCATCAGCCCGGCAGCGCGCACGCCGTTGGACAGGCGCGACATGTTGACCATGTCGGCCATCTGCTGGAAGCCGCGCCCCACCTCGCCGATCAGGTAGGCGGTGGCGCCCTCCAAGGACGATCTCGCCGCTGGCCATGGAGCGGGTGCCGAAGCTTGTCCTTCAAGCGCACGATGCGATAGGCGTTGCGGCTGCCGTCCGGCCGGAGCCTGGGCAGCAGGAAACAGCTTGTCCCCGGCCCGCCCTCGGGGGCGTCCTCGGGGCGCGCCAGCACCATGGCCAGGTCCGCGTCCGGGTTGGAGCAGAACCACTTGTCACCGTGCAGCGTCCACTGGCCGCCTTCGAGGCGGGCGCGGGTGCGGGTGCGTGCCACGTCGGAACCGGCAGCCTGCTCGGTCATGAACATGGCGCCCTGGAACAGGGTGTCGAAATCCCGCGAGGCCAGGCTGGGCAGGTAGCGCTCCACCAGCTCGGGGGCGCCGTACTTGCGCAGGGTGCGGGTCAGTGAGTCGGTCATGCTCACCGGGCGGGGCAGCAGAGGCCGAACTCCAGCCTGCACGAAGAGGTAGGTCAACGCGTACTTGATCAAGGGCGGCGGGCCGTCCGCTACATGGCTCATGGAGGCCAGGCCGAGCTCCACGTAGGCGACTCGCTCCAGGGCCACGTAGTCGGGGTGCTTGAGCACTCGCTGCAGGTCCTCGCCACGGCGGGTGCGGCTGGCCAGCACCGGGGGGTCCTCTTGTCGGCCGAGAGCCAGGCGGTGGAACCCGCCACCGGCACGGGCACCCAGCGCCTCAGGCGCGGCAGCCGGGGCGCCAGCACTGCTTCGGGGAGGTACAGGGACAGCAGGCGGGCGAGATCGGGGTCGGCATCGAAGAGGTTCATCCCGCTGCTGTCGGGGATGTTCAGGTCGTCGATGACGGGGCGTTCGAGCAGGGCGTTGATGGCGTCACTCCTTTCTTGTCGTGCGCCGAGACTAGGAAGCCCTTCGATAAGTATCCAATAGAATAAAAAGCCCATACGATAAGAAAAACATATCGTTGAAAGGGGCATCGGATGGACCTCAAGCAGCTTCGCTACTTCATCGCCGTCGCCGAGGAACTGCACTTCGGCCGCGCCGCCGCGCGCCTGTTCATCTCCCAGCCGGCGCTGTCCTTCGACATCAAGAAGCTGGAGGAACAGTTGGGCGTGCAGCTGCTGGTGCGCACCAACAAGTCGGTGAAGCTCACCGCCGCCGGCCAGGTGCTGCTGGACGAGGCCCGTAGCCTGTTGCAGCAGGCCGAGCAGGCACGGCGCCTGACCCTGCGCTCGGCCCAGGGCGCGCTGGGGCGGCTGCGGGTGGGCTTCGTCAGCTCCATGCTCTACCGTGGCCTGCCGGCGGCGGTGCGCCGTTTCGAGGAGGCGCACCCGGGCATGGAGGTGGTGCTGCAGGAGATGAACAGCGCCGAGCAGGCCCTGGCCCTGCAGCGCGGGCAGATCGACATCGGCTTCGTCCATCGCGGCCCGCTGCCGGCCGGGCTGCGCGCCGAGCCGCTGCTGGCCGAGCCCTTCCTCTGCTGCCTGCCGCCGGGCCATCGCCTGGCCGGTGCGGCGAGGCTCGACCTGGGCGAACTGCGCGAGGAGCCCTTCATCCTCTTCCCGCGCCCGGCGGCACCGCACTACCACGACCTGATCATCGCCTGCTGCGTGGCGGCCGGCTTCAGCCCGCAGATCCGCCACGAGGCGCGGCTGTGGCAGACCATCGCCGCCATGGTCGGCCAGGGCATGGGCGTCGCGCTGCTGCCGGAATCCCTCTGCCGCGCCTGGCCCGGCGTGGTCGGCGTACCGCTGAAGCAAGCCGGCGCACAGTCGGAGATCCACGCCCTGTTCAGCGAGGAAAACGCCCCCGAAGCGGCCCATGCCTTCCTTGCCCGGCTGCTGCAGCAACTGCCCGGCGACGATACGGATTCGGTTATCGCGCCATAAGAACAAACGACTATTGATTTACTGCCTGCGCTCCTAGACTCCGGCTCGACTCGAGTCCCAAACCACGCACCAGCCACCCCGCCACGACCTTGCCTGCACCGGCGGGCATACGGCTGGTTCGCCAGATAAAAACAACAAAGAGGTGGAGTCCATGAACCACGCCCTGCACCCGGACGACCGGGAACAGCATCGCAAGGCCCGCAAGGCGGGCATCGCTTCCTTCATCGGCACCACCATCGAGTGGTACGACTTCTACATCTACGGCCTGGCCGCCGCGCTGGTCTTCGGCAAGGTGTTCTTCCCCGCCGACATGGACCCGGGCGTCGCCACCCTGCTGTCCTTCGCCACGCTCTGGTCCGGCTTCATCGCCCGGCCCCTGGGCGGCATCATCTTCGGCCACCTGGGCGACCGCATCGGCCGCAAGACCACCCTGGTGATCACCCTGATCATGATGGGCCTGGCCACCACCGGCATCGGCCTGCTGCCCACCTACGCGCAGATCGGCGTCTGGGCGCCGGTGGCGCTGGTGTTCCTGCGGGTGATCCAGGGCATCGCCGTCGGCGGCGAGTGGGGTGGCGCCATCCTCATCGCCAGCGAGAGCGCGCCCAAGGGCAAGGGCATCCTCTACGCCGCCTTCGCCCAGCAGGGCTCGCCCACTGGCAACCTGCTGGCGACCCTGGCCTTCTTCGCCCTGAGCAGCCTGCCCATGCCGGACTTCCTGCAATGGGGCTGGCGCGTGCCCTTCCTGCTCTCGGCCATGCTGGTGATCATCGGCATGGTGATCCGCCTGACCCTGGAAGAGTCGGCGGATATGCAGCGCCTGATGCGCGAGAAGAAGACCGCCAAGCTGCCGATCCTCGAAGTGCTGCGCAAACACTGGCTGGTGGTGCTGCTCGGCGCGGGCACCCTGCCGGTGATCCACGTTACCTACTTCAAGAGCACCTTCGCCCTGTCCTGGGCCACCAAGACCCTGGGCTACAGCCAGAGCACCTTCCTCAGCATCATCGTCATCGCCCTGATCGTGCAGTTCATCAGCCAGCCCATCGGCGCGCTGCTGACCACCCGCATCGACATGCGCAAGGCAGTGGCGATCATGGTGCTACCGGAGTTCATCCTGATGCCGGCGATGTTCTTCGCCGTGGAAACCAACGTGTATTGGATCGCCGCCGTCGGCATGTGCCTGGCGACCATCCCCCACGCCATGTTCTACGGCGCCATCGGCGGCATCCTGGCCCGCGCCTTCCCCACCCGGGTGCGCTACTCCGGCCTGTCGCTGGCCTATCAGCTGTGCTCGCTGCTGGTGGGCGGCGGCACCCCGCTGCTGGCCCAGTGGATCCTCAACTCCACGGGCAGCATCGTCGGCGTCGCCATCGCCTCGGCGCTCTACGCAGTGGTGTCGCTGGTCTGCACCCTGGCCCTGCTGCGCATCACCGGCCACCGCGCCAGCGAACTCTCCACCGCCGAGCGGGACAACGGCGACCCGGATGCCGAAGCCGAGCCCCGCCGCGACGCCCGCATCGGCCAGACCAACCCGGCCTGACCGCCGCCCCCACGACCCGCGTGCACGCCACGCGGGTTGCACCTGGCACATTCCCTGTAGGGGCGACTTCAGTCGCCAAGCGGTGCGCAGCATCGCCAGCAGCTTCGCGAGCAGAGCTCGCTCCTACGAGGAGGCACGCGCCAGCCAAGTAGCCCGGGCTTCAGCCCGGGACCGCACGCCCCATCCGCCGCTCATGCTCGATCAGCCAGCGCTTGCGCCACAGCCCGCCGCCGTAGCCGGTGAGGGAACCGTCGGAGCCGATGATGCGGTGGCAGGGGATGACGATGGCGATCTGGTTGGTGCCATTGGCACGGGCCACGGCGCGCACCGACGAGGGCGAGCCGATGGCGCGGGCCAGGTCGGCGTAGCTGCAGGTGATGCCGAAGGGGATCTCGCGCAGGGCCTGCCACACGCTGCGGGTGAAGGCCGAGGCGCCCATGGCCAGCGGCGTGGCGAAGACCACCGGCTCGCCGGCGAAATAGCGCGAAAGCTCCGCCTCGATCTGGTCGATGGGGGCGAAGCGGCCGAAGCCGATGCTGGTGCCGGTGAGTTTCTGCAGGTTCTTCAATTCGTTGGCCAGGGCCGGCCGGTCGAAGAACTCCAGCAGGTGCAGGGATTGCGCATCCGCCACCGCCAGCATCACGCCCAGGGGCGTTTCCAGCCAGTCGGCCTTGAGCAGCTCGCGCCCGCGCAGTTGCGACGGCGGCTCGCCCAGCAGGCGGGTGAAGGCGCTGCGGAAACCACTGTCGGAATCGAAGCTGGCGGTCACCTGGGCGTCCACCACCCGCGCCCCGGCGGAGAGCTGGGCCAGGCCGTGGCCGATGCGGCGCAGGCGGGCCATCTCCAGGAAGGTCACGCCGAAGTGGCGTTTGAAGGCACGGCGCACCGTGGACGGGTCGTGGCCGAGGGCGACCAGGTCGCCCTCCAGCCAACGCCGCTCCTGGTCCTGCTCCAGCAGCGCGATCAGCTCCTTGACCAGCGGCTCCTGGGCGCCCACCTGGTCCAGCGGGCGGCAGCGCAGGCAGGGACGGAAGCCCGCCTCGACACAGGCCTTGATGCTGCCGAAGAACACCGAGTTCTCCCGCTTGGGCTTGCGCGCAGCGCAGGTCAGGCGGCAGAACACCCCGGTGCTCTTGACCCCGACGAAGGCGAAGCCCTCATAGGCCGGGTCGCGCTCCAGCAGCGCCTGGTACAGGGTCTCGTCATCGGGTAGCGAATCGAACAGCGGGGCATCCATGGCCGGCTCCGGAACCGTGGGAAAAAGAGCGCCCACTTTATGCCAGGAAACCGACCTTTGCCGCCTCGGATCGGGCGTCTATTCCGCCGGGCGGGCGAGCACGGTACCCGCCCTCCCCGGCGCGGCCGTCAGGCCTCTTCGAAGTGCAGTTCCGGCGGCTGGCGACGGAAGCCGCCGGTGAGCCAGGCGAGGTAGATCACGCCGATGGCCAGCCAGGACAGGCCGAGGATGATGGCCAGGTGGTCGAGGCTGATCATCAGCCACAGGGTGGAGACCATGCCGATCAGCGGGCACACCACGAACAGCAGCGCCTCGCGCGGGCCGCGCTGATCGCTGCGCAGCCAGTAGTGGAAGATCACCGACAGGTTCACCAGGCTGAAGGCCAGGAAGGCGCCGAAGTTGATGAAGGAGGTGGAGGTGGTCACGTCCATCTCCAGTGCCAGCAGGGCCACCACGCCGCACAGCACGATGCTGCCCACCGGGGTGCCGAAGCGCTCGCTGAGGCGGCCGAACAGGGATTGCGGCAGCACGCCGTCGCGGCCCATGGCGAACAGCAGGCGCGAGGCGCTGGCCTGGGCGGAGAGGCCCGAGGTGAACTGACCGACGATCAGGCCGATGAGGAACACCGAGACGAACACATCACCGCCGATGTTGCGGGCGATCTCGTAGGCCGCCGAGTCCGCGCTCTGGAACTCGATGGAGGGGTGCGCCAGCTGTACGAAGTAGGAGGTGGCGATGAAGATCAGGCCGCCGACCAGGGTGATCAGCAGGATCGCCTTGGGGATGGTGCGGCTCGGGTCACGGGTCTCTTCGGTGAGGGTGCTCACCGCGTCGAAGCCGAGGAAGGAGTAGCAGGCGATGGCCGCGCCGCTCATCACCAGCGGCAGGTTGAGCCCCTCGCCGACGAAGGGCGCCAGGGACCACAGCGGCTTGCTGGCATCGCCCAGCACGTAGTGCACGCAGAGCGCGACGAAGGCCAGCAGCACCAGGAACTGCACCAGCATCAGCGCGCCGTTGATGTTCTTCGCCAGCTTCAGGCCGACCACGTTGATGGCCGTGGTGACGCCGATGAAGGCCAGCACCCAGACCGCCTGGGGCACACCGGGGAAGGCCGAATGCAGGTAGGCCGCGCCGATCAGCCAGATGGCCATGGGCAGGAACAGGTAGTCCAGCAGCACCGCCCAGCCGGCGAGGAAGCCCAGCTTGGGGCTGATGGATTTGCGCACGTAGGTGTAGGCCGAGCCGGCCACCGGGAAGGCCGCGGCCATCCGTGCATAGCTAAGCGCGGTGAACAGCATGGCCAGTGAAGCGGCCACGTAGGCGGCGGGAACCAGGCCCTGGGTGACGTCGGCGAGGATGCCGAAGGTGCCGAGGACGATGATCGGGGTCATGTACGCGATGCCGAACAGCACCACGGACCCCAGCGACAGGGTGCGCTGAAGACGAGCCATTACTGCTACTCCGAATTGTTGGTTGTTATGGCAGAGCCGAAGTCGGCGAAGGTGAAGCGACCGCCCAATGCAGGCGGCAATGCGGGCGCATCGGGGGCGCCCGTCAAATCAGGGTCAGGGAATCAGCAGCTCGCGGCGGCCGTCGGCGTGCTCGCGCATCTCGCCCGGCAGCACCATGCGCCGGTCGTCGAGGTAGCGGTAATCGCTGCGGGCGGCGGCGAGCTGGGCCAGGTCCAGCTCGATGACCTGCCGGCACGCCTCGCGCCCGGCTTCCAGCAGCAGGTGGCCGAAGGGGTCGACCACGGCGCTGCCACCGGCGAACACCAGCCCGCCGTCGCCCTCGCCCACGCGGTTCACCATCACGGCGAAGGCCTGGTTCTCCATGGCGCGGCCCATGATCGCGGTGCGGTGGGTGGGGCCGTAGGGGTCCATGTTGCCGTTGGTGACGATGATCAGCTCGACGCCGAGCTGGCCAAGGGCGCGGGCGCTCTCGGGGAACTCGATGTCGAAGCAGATCAGCAGGCCCACGCGCACGCCCTTGTACAGGCAGGTGGCGTAGCGGTCGCCGGGGGTGAAGATGCCGCGGTCGGAGGCCCAGAGGTGGGTCTTGCGGTACTTCAGGGCGATGCCTTCGGGGGTGATCAGCAGGGTGGTGTTGTAGTAGGTGCCGGCGTCGTTCTCGGCGATGCCGATGGCCACGGCGACGTCGCGCTCGCGGGCGGCGCGCTGCACGGCCTGGACGGTGGGGCCGTCCAGCGGCTCGGCGACGGCGGCGATGTTCTCGCGGGCGGGGAAGCCCATCAGGTGGGTTTCCGGGAACACCACCAGATCGGTGTCGGCGGCGCAGGCGGCGATGGCTTCCAGGGCGCGGGCGAGGTTGTAGGCGGTATCGCCGTCACGACCGGCCAGCTGGACGAGTTCGACCTTCATGGGGACTCCTGATTCTTGTCTTGGCACGAGACCTGATTGCGCAAACCGGTCAGAATGCGCGCTGCGTCGGTCCCGGGTGTTCCCGAAGTATGGAACCGCCGACGCTTCCGGTGAAATTACGCCCGCGTGGTAACCCATCAGGGGTAGAAGCATGACGTTGAGCCTTCAGGACATCGCCTGGCACCGCTCGGTGGGGCAACTGATCGAAGCCATGGACGCCCCGGGCTTCTGGGTCGCCCTGGTGCGCACCCTCGGCCAGTACGTGCCCCACGACAGCTGGGTGGCGCTGCTGTTCAGCGAGGGCCGGCCCCAGGTGTTCGCCGAATGCCCGGGCGAGGACGGCGAGCCGGACCTGCTGTTCCGGGACTACCTGGACGGCCTCTACCTGCTCGACCCCTTCTACATCCACAGCCGCGAAAGCAACCGTGGCGGCCTGCTGCGCCTGGCCGACGTGGCGCCGGAGTGTTTCGAGCAGACCGACTACTACCAGCGCTACCACCGCCTCAACGTGGTGGCCGACGAGTTGCAGTTCAACGTGACGCTGGAGGGCGGCCGCACCCTGTGCCTGTCCCTCGGCTCACGCCAGGCCTTCACCCCCGAGCAGATCGCCCTGCTGAGCCTGGTGGAACCCTGGGTGACGGCGCTGATGCGCCAGCGCCTGGCCTTCGAGCGCGAACTGCTGACCCGCGCGCCGCAACCGGCGCCGAACTGGGAAGTGCAGCTGGAGCAGGTGGGCCAGCAGGTGGAAAGCGCCCTCACCGCCCGCGAACTGGAAGTCGCCCGGCTGATGCTCAGCGGCTGCTCCAGCAAGGAAGTGGCGCGCAAGCTGGCCATCTCGGCGGAGACGGTGAAGGTCCACCGCAAGCACATCTACGCCAAGCTCGGGATCAAGTCGCAGTCGGAGCTGTTCTCGCTGTTTCTCAAGGCGCAGCGGGGGTAGGCCGCGAGGGCGTAGGGAGCGCTGCGGCCCCTGGGGGGAAATTCGCTGGCGATCAGCCCCGGCGCTCCTACCTTTCGCGGTTGAAACCGCTCCCATAAAAAGCGCCGACGCCCCTTGCCGGGCGTAGGGTGGACCACGCTTCACCGGTCCACCGTCGGAGCCACCGGCAACACCGCTGGTGGACGTGAAAAGCGACGTCCACCCTTGTATCTCGACTAACTACCCCTTCAGGGGTAATAGTTCCCGACTGATCATCGGGGGAGGGGCTGGAAGTCGTGTCCACCCTTAGGCCCTGAGCCTGCGACGTAGATAGTGCTCCGCCCCTCCACACTCACTCGAACAGCCCGAACGGTATCTTGAGCCCAGAGCTCGCATTCACAAGGTTGGGCCGGGTGCAGTGATGATCGTGTCTGAAAAGATCAGGAGGAGCTCACATGCCCAGTGTCATTGGTATCGACATTGCCAAGCACACGTTCGATATCGCCACCCTGCAGGCGAACGGCAAGTACCGCACCAAGGCCAAGTTGGCCAACAGCGAGGCGGGCTTTCGCACGCTGCAGGAGTGGCTGAACAAGCACAGCGAGGCGGGTGCCTGGGTCGTGATGGAAGCCACCGGCATCCACCATGAAGCCCTGGCCGAATGGCTGCTGGAGCAGAACTATCGGGTCTGCGTCCTCAACCCTGCGCAGATCGCTCACTACGCCCGCAGTCAGCTGCAGCGCGTGAAAACTGACAAGGTCGACGCCAAGCTGATCGCCGAATACGGCGAGCGCCACCAAGACGAGCTACGGCCCTGGCAGCCTGAACCTCGCGCCATACGGCGCCTGAAAGCACTGATGCGGCGCCTGGCGGATCTGCAGGAAATCCAGCAGATGGAGAGCAATCGCCTGGAGGTGGCCGATACCAGCGTGCAGGAGTCGATCCGCTCAGTGTTGCGGCACATCGAGCAACAGATCGAGGAAACCCTCAAGGCCATCAACGACCACATCGACAATGACCCGGATCTGCGTGGCAAACGTGATCTGTTGACCAGCATCGATGGCATCGCGGACAAGACAGCCGCCCTGATCCTGGCGGAGCTGGGCGACCCTCATCGCTTCACCAGCAGTCGCGCGATTACCGCCTTTGCCGGGCTCAACCCGCGTTTGCAGGAGTCTGGTAAGTACCGGGGGCAGACCCGCATTTCCAAGATGGGCTCATCGCGGCTGCGTGCTGGGCTGTACATGCCTGCCGTTTGCGCCCTGCAGCACAACGGGGCGATCAAAGCGATGAGAGAACGCCTCAGAGCCAAGGGCAAGACCGGCATGCAGATCATCTGCGCAGCGATGCGTAAGCTGCTGAACATCGCTTATGGCGTCTTGAAATCGGGCCAGCCGTACGACGTAAAACTGGCCCTTGCTCACTAGGGATCAAGACGGTATCTACTCGGCTACCGACATCGTGCCGTGTGAGAGTGAGTTCATTCGCGGAGCGCTTTGCGATTGGAGCCGCTCCCAAAGGGAGCGGGCAAGGCCCCCGTAGGATGGGATGAGCTCGGCGAATCCCATGCGGTTGGCACGGGCCACCCGGGCTGAAGCCCGGGCTACGGGCCTTTAGCGGAGTTTTTCCAGCATCTGGTAGTACCACATGCCCACGGCGAGCATGGGGTTGCCGAACACGTCGCCCATGGGAACCTTGATGTGCGAGCAGTCGGCGAAGGTGTCGTAGTGGCCGAGGCTGCCGGTCATGGCCTGGGCCATGATCTCGCCCATGATGTGGGTGGTGGCGATGCCGTGGCCGGAGTAGCCCTGGCAGTACCAGACGTTGGGCGAGAGCTTGCCCAGCTGCGGGATGCGGTTGATGACGATGCCCATGGCGCAGCTCCACTGGTAGTCGATCTCGATGCCCTTGAGCGCCGGGAAGGTGCGTTCGATGGCCGGGCGCAGCTCGCCGGCGATGTCCCGCGAGTCACGCCCCGAGTAGTTGGCGCCGCCGCCCAGCAGCAGGCGCTTGTCGGCGGTGAGGCGGTAGTAGTCGAGCACGAAGCGGCAGTCGTAGACGGCCAGGTCCTGGGGGTTGATGCGCTCCGCCAGCTCGCCCAGCGGGCGGGTGGTGACGATGCCGCCCATGGCCGGGAAGATCATGCCCTTGAGTTTCTTCGGCTCCAGCTTGTGGTACACGTCGCCGGCCAGCAGCACCTGGCGGGCGTTGATGCGGCCCTGGGCGGTGACCACCGCCGGGCGCTCGCCGTGGACGATCTCCAGCACCTCGGAATGCTCGAAGATCATCGCCCCCAGGCTCTCTGCCGCACGGGCTTCGCCGATGCACAGGTTGAGCGGGTGCAGGTGCATGTTGCGGGTGTTCTTCAGCGCGCCCAGGTACAGGTCGCTTTCCAGGTGCTGGCGCACGCCGGCGGCGTCGAGCAGGGTCACGTCGTCGCCCATGCCGCGGCGCTGGGCCTCCTCGAAGGATTCGCGCAGCTCGTCGATATGGGCCGGCTTCATCGCCGCGTGCAGGTGGCCGTGCTTGAGGTCGCAGGCGATGCCGTACTTCTCCACCCGGTTCTTGATGATCGCGTGGCCGCGCCAGCGCAGGTGCCAGATGAAGTCATCCACCTCCTCGCCCAGGCGCTTGCGCATCTGCTTGCGCATGGCGGCGTCGCCCGAGAGGCTGCCGGTGACCTGGCCGCCGTTGCGCCCGGTGGCGCCCCAGCCGATCTTCTTCGCTTCCACCAGGGCGACCTTGAGGCCGCGCTCGGCCAACTCGACGGCGGTGGCGACGCCGGTGAAGCCGCCGCCGATGATCACCACGTCAGCCTCCACCGTACCCTGCAGGGTGGGGTAGTCGGTCTCGGAATTGAGGGTGGCGGTGTAGTAGGAGGCGCAGCGCTCGGCGCTGGGCGTGGTCTTCAATGCGACATTCATTTCGGTTCCTGCGAGGCCCTCGGGGGCCTTCTCTGTACGAATTCGGTTTTCCTGCTCGAGGCAGCACAACAGCCATCGCCCCGCACACGCAGGGGCGGCTTGGCCGGGCATCAGGCCTGGTTGAGGTACCAGCGCCAGTCCTGCTCGCCCACTTCGGCCATGAACTGGCGGTACTCGGCGCGCTTCACCGCGAGGTAGACGCCGAGGAACTCCGGCCCTAGGGCCTCGCGCGCCCAGCTGGAGTTCTCCAGGGCCTGCAACGCGGTGAGCCAATCGGTGGGCAGCAACTCCTTGGCCTGTGCATAACCGTTGCCTTCCACCGGCTCGCCCGGGTCGATCTCGTCGCGGATGCCGCGGTGGATGGCGGCGAGGATGGCGGCCGCCGCCAGGTAGGGGTTGGCGTCGGCGCCGCAGATGCGGTGTTCGATGTGGCGGGTGTAGGCCGGGCCGCCGGGCACGCGCAGGCTGACGGTGCGGTTATCCACACCCCAGGTGGGCGCCAGGGGCGCGTAGCTGTTGGCCTGGAAGCGGCGGTAGGAGTTGGCGTTGGGGCAAAACAGCAGCAGCGAATCCAGCAGGGAGGCGAGCATGCCACCCACGGCCAGTCGCAGTTGCGGGGTGCCGGCCGGGTCTTCGCTGGCGAACAGGTTGCGGCCTTGCGCATCGGCCAGGCTGACGTGCATGTGCATGCCGGTGCCGGCCAGGTGATCGAAGGGCTTGGCCATGAAGCAGGCCTGCATGCCGTGGGCGTTGGCCACGCCCTTGACCAGGCGCTTGTAGCGCACGGCCTGGTCCATGGCCTCCAGCGCGTCGCCGTGTTCCAGGGTGATTTCAACCTGGCCCGGCGCGTATTCGGAAATGGCGGTACGGGCGGGAATGCCCTGGGCCTTGCAGGCCGCATAGAGGTCGGCGAGGAAGGGCTCGATCTGCTCCAGCTCGCGCAGGCCATAGACCTGGGTGGTGCGCGGGCGGCGGCCGTCACCATCCAGTGCCGGTTGCGGGCGGCCCTGGGCATCGGGCTTCTGGTCCAGCAGGTAGAACTCCAGCTCGCAGGCCATCACCGGGTGGAAGCCATCGGCCTTGAGCCGCTCGATCACCTCGATCAACACATGGCGCGGGTCGGCGATGGCGGCGGGAATGCCTTCGCTCGGGTGCATGCTGACCTGCACGGCGGCGGTGGGCATGCGGCGCCAGGGCATGCGCACCAGGCTGCCGGCCAGCGGGTAGGCGCGGCAGTCGATGTCGCCCACGTCCCAGACCAGGCCGGAGTTCTCCACATCGTCGCCATTGAGGGTGAGGCCGAGGATGGTGCTCGGCAGCGGCCGGCCGCTCTGGTACACGGCGAGCAACTCATCGCGGTGCAGCAGCTTGCCCCGTGGTACGCCGTTGGCGTCGAGGATGAACAGCTCGAAGGCGTCGATATCGGGGTTCTGGTCGAGAAAGTCTCGGGCTTCCTGCTCTGTGGCGAATTTCATCTGGCTCTCTTCAGCGCCGCGACGGGCGCAGGTGATGATCCCGGGCAAGGCCATGCAAACACTGTGCAGCCGTGCGTTCGGGAACGGATCGTCATCAAGGTAGGCCAGTTTCCGCAGCGGGAACCGGCCGGCGATCAGAAGGGAGCAGCGTCCGGCGGGCGCGCGTGGCGGCAGTGCCAGAGGGCCCAGAAGGCCAGTTCGAGGGGAAGGGAGACGCTGGGTTGCCCCGGCCACCGGCGCTCGCACCGCCGCCCGCGCCCCGCCGGTGCGGCGAGGGGCTCGGGTGGTGCAATCAGTGACGGGGGAAAACCCATTGTGGGGCGCCTGGATATGGAATGGCACGAGCCTCGCACGCCGCCAAGGGTGCTTAAAATCCAGTTTTTCCTATCTATTGTTCAGCCGGCGCTAAACAAAGAGCGAAGAGGGTGCGCACGACCTGTAGGGGCGAATTCATTCGCCCGGGGCCGCAGAGCGGCCCTTTCCACAGTCTGGGCTCGCTCTGCTCTTGTGGGAGCGGTTTCAACCGCGATGGCACTAGGCACAGGCCCGATCGCGAATGAATTCGCTCCTACAGACAAGCATCCAGCCTCAATCGTCGTCCTGCGCGCCCTTCATGGATTCATAGACTTCCACGGCATCGATCTGCAGCTCATCGGCCAGTTCCAGCACGCGGGCCACATCCTGCTTGTAGACCAGCACGGCCTGGAGGATGTCGTCTTCCATCGGGTCGCTGAAGCCCACCAGCACATAACCACCCTTCTCCGGGTAGAGGGCGCTGAGCTGCACCTGGATGCGGTGCATGGCGCGCAGCGGGTCGACCTTCTTCAGCTGCTTGGGCTGGATATTGAAGGTCACCTCCGGGCCGAAGGAATCGATGATCTGCTGCAGCAGGTCCGGGTAGTCGTCGGCGTGGAAGAGCACGGTTTCCGGCAGGCTGCCGACCACCACCCACTCGCCCAGGGGAATGGTGAAGCTGTCGTCGTAGTTGATGTCCGGGTTGGCGGCGAGGAAGGCTTCGGGATCGGCGAAGGCTTGGCTGGCTTCGTCGGCGATCGTGTCGATTTCTTCTGCCGACATGCAGCCCGAGCTGATTTTGGTGATGAGTTCGATCAGCTGCGTTTTCATCTGGAAAGGGTCCTGCGGGTGGGAAAGGCGTGAAGGATATAGGCAAGTCGCCCAGCCGGCCATGCGCCCCCGGCTCGTCGCGCCCACAAAAAAGCCCGTCGCGGGGACGGGCTCTTGTGCAACAGGCACGGATCAGGCGCGCAGCTTGCCGCTCCAGTCCATCAGGCTGCGCCACAGGCACACGCCGACGAAGTAGGCCGAGGACAGGCCCCAGAGCGCGACCATCATGGATTTCAGGTCGGGGTACTGGATGATCAGGAACATGCTGCTGAGCATCCACACGAAGGTCACGGTGATGTTCAGCGGCATCAGCTTGCGCACGCGGAAGGGGTGCAGGAACTTCAGCTTGGTCAGGGTCAGCGCAGCCAGCACGCAGATGATCGCGAAGCTCGCCACCGGCGGCAGGTCGATGAGGTAGAGGTACAGCGCTACCACGTTCCAGGCGGCGGGGAAGCCGACGAAGTAGTTGTCGCTGCTCTTCATGTTCAGGTTGCAGAAGCAGAACAGCGACGACACCAGGATCAGGCTCACGGTGGGCAGCACGGTGTAGTCCGGCAGCGGCACGTAGCGGTAGATGAAGAGCGCGGGGATGAACACGTAGGTCAGGTAGTCGATGACCAGGTCGAGGGTCGAGCCATCGAAGTTCGGCAGCATGGTGCTGGTCTGGACCTTGCGCGCGAAGCTGCCGTCCAGGCCGTCTACCAGCAGGGCCGCGCCGAGCCAAAGCAGGCAGTCGCGGGGCTGGTTGTCGAAGAGGGCGAGGATGGCCATCAGCGCCAGCACCACTCCGGTGGCGGTGACGCCATGTGCAGACCAGGCCTTGGCTTTGTTGACCGTATTGATTTGTGTGGACACGTGGGTCTCTGTTCCGCTGAGTAGGTGGCGATAGTCCGTAGACAACTGGAATTTCTTACGCGTTCATCGGGCGATGCCGACGAAGATGCGCACAATGCCGAAAATCTTACTCTCTGCGCTACTAATTCGCTGCTAGGTCATTCACAGGGACCCACAAATTCTTCCGACCGGCGCCCTGCTCCGCCCACTCGGGAGGCTCTGCGACGGGCGCTGCACCGGGCGCCGCCGCTTATCGGTCAACGGCCATCCTGCGCGGCTTGCATCGGCTGCCAGCACGCTGCACCCTAGCGACCTTTTCCACGGCTCCCGCTACCGGCATGAACCAGCCCCCCGATCCTTCGCGCTGCCCGCTCTGCGGCCAGGCCAACGACTGTGCCGAGGAAGCCGCCAGCGGCCAGCCCTGCTGGTGCTTCAGCACGCCGATCGCCCCCGAAGCCCTGCGTCGCATCCCGCTGGACGCCCAGGGCAAGGCCTGCCTCTGCCCCCGCTGCGCCCGCCTGCTGCCCCCCGAAGAACCCACCTGATGCGCCTCGACCGCCTGCTCGGCAACCTCCCCGACCTCAACCGCCAGGCCGCGCGCCTGCAACTGGCCACGGGGCGCGTGCGGGTCAACGGTGCCGTGGTCACCAACGGCAGCCTCGAAGTGCGGGTGTTCGACCGCGTTACCCTCGACGAGCGCGAAGTACAGCCCGGCAAGCCGGCGCGCTACTTCATGCTGCACAAGCCGGCCGGCTGGGTCAGCGCCACCGAGCACCCCGAACACCCCACGGTGCTCGACCTGCTGGACGAGCCCGACAAGCATGAGCTGCACCTGGCCGGGCGCCTCGACCTCACCACCACCGGCCTGTTGCTGATCACCAACGACGGCCTCTGGTCACGCCGCCTCACCCTGCCACAGACCAAGCAGCCCAAGGTCTACACCGTGGAAACCGAACAGGTGATCAACCCGGCCTGCATCGAGACCTTCGCCCGTGGTCTCTACTTCGCCTACGAGGACCTCACCACCCTCCCCGCGCAGTTGGAGATCCTCGCCCCTCGCACCGCCCGGCTGACCCTGCACGAAGGCCGCTACCACCAGGTCAAGCGCATGTTCGGCCACTTTCAGAACAAGGTGCTGCGCCTGCACCGCGAAAGCATGGGCGAGCTGCACCTCGACCCGGCCCTGCAGCCCGGCCAGTACCGCGCCCTGAGCGCGGACGAGATCGAGCTCTTCTAAGGGACCGACGGCCGGCGCCTAATCGACTGCAACTTCTCCCCTTCCCTCTCCTCTGAGGAACATCGGAGATGACCATCCGGTGGCAAGGCGCGAAACAGAGCGGCAGCCTTTTCTTCATCACCCGACGGGCTGCACGGAAAAAGTGCTGATTCGCGCTTGCGGGGGTAACTGACCTCTGCTTGAATCCAAACCGAAGGTCAGAGTGTGACCCATGAGTCACCACAACCTTCCAAGCGATCCGCAACACCCCGGCGCTCACCCGCCGACATAGGTTTCCTGCCTGGTCAAAGCGCAGCTCCGGCCCCTCCAAGGGCGCTGGATGCCCTGCTCTTTTTCGACCTAAGTTACTGAAAAATAAATAAATTCCAATAAAAACCGCCTGACATTCTCTTGTCATCTCCAGGCGTTTATCTGACTGCCCGAATGCTCCGCGAACGAGGCCTGCCTCGTCCGCACGACCCACTTGCGCCAGGAGGAAACGACATGAGGCCACAGACCCAGGTCGTCACGATCGACAGGAAGTACAAGGTACACACGGAGTTCTACGGCAACCCTCAAGCCAGCCGCACCATCATTCTGGTCAACGGCTCGCTGGCTACCACGGCCTCGTTCGCGCAGACGGTGAAATACCTGCAACCGCAGTTCAACGTGGTGCTCTACGACCAGCCCTACGCCGGCCGGTCCAAGCCCCACAACGACCACAGCCGGCCGATCACCAAGGAAACCGAGGCGGAAATCCTCCTCGAGCTCATCGAGCACTACCAGGCGGACTACCTTTCGTCCTTCTCCTGGGGGGGCGTCGCCGCCCTGCTCGCCCTCGGCCAGAGCCCGGCGCGCATCAGGAAGGCGGTGATCAACTCCTTCTCGCCGATCCTCAACGAGCCGATGCTCGATTACATGAAAAACGGCATGAACTACCTGCAGGCAGTGGACCGCGAGAACGTCGGCACGCTGGTCAACGACACCATCGGCCGCTACCTGCCGACGCTGTTCAAGCGCTTCAACCACAAGCACGTCGCCAACCTCGACGAGCACGAATACCGGCAGATGCACTTCCACATCCGCCAGGTGCTGTCCCTGGACGCCAACTGCTACGTGGACTGCCTCAAGGCCGTGGACATCCCGCTGCTGTTCGTCAACGGCGAGCACGACGTCTACACATCTCCCAAGGATGCCCAATTGTTCGCCGAGCACGTGCGCGACTGCCAGTTCGCCACCATCCGCAACGCAGGCCACTTCATCGACATCGAACACAAGGCCGGCTGGCTGCAGACCCAGCAAGTGATGCTCGGCTTCCTCGACACGCCCGCCAGCACCCAGCAACCGCGCCACCTGCAGCCACTGCCGACCCAGGCGATGGCCGTCTGACCACCCGACGCAGGCCCCCGCAACGGGGGCGTCCATACCACGCCGCCAGGTAGCAGGCGTGCATTAAGTGCATGATCGGGCTTCATTTTGGCCAAGGCTTCTGGTAAAAAGGCGGCCTTGAAAGCGGGCGTCGTATAATGGCATTACCTGAGCTTCCCAAGCTCATGACGAGGGTTCGATTCCCTTCGCCCGCTCCAGACATAGAAAGGCCCGCAGTCTCGTCGAGAAGCGGGCCTTTTCATTTGGTGACAGTTTTGGTGACAGCTACCACGTCGGTAAACCGCAGCATCAGGTTGCCCTTACCGGACAGGTGTTCCCCCAACTTCAGAAGGGAAGTGGGAGTTAACAGCTCGCGGCGTATTTAAACAGCCGAGAAATAGCCTAGCCACGGGGCCCCGATATGACATGCGAAACGAGGGCAAAAGCGCCGTTGGCTATTCCTTCCGCCCTCAAACCCGGCTAGTCAGTACACCTGCACACGCCACAGCTCCCGCGAACGTGATTGTTCGGACATGGGCAGCCGCCCATGCAAGGTTCTCCAGTTATCAATGATCAGCAGATCACCTGCCTGCCATTCGTGAGCCAGGATGCAGCGGGGGTCGTAGACGAGGCCGTTGAGCGAGGCGATGATTTTTTCACTGTCCTCTGTCGGCAATGTGCCGATGGAGGCGGTAAATCGCTGCAAAATCGACTCGCTGCCTTCTTGATACCGGAAGATGTCCTCTCCTGTATGCGGATGCGGCATCACCAACGGGTAAGTGCGTGGAGCCCCACCAAAGTAGGTCATGGGAGTGTTGTAGGTGACGTAGGTAGACCGCCAGCGCTTGACTGCCTGCGGGCCGGCGATCTCCATGACTGTCCGTCCATCAACAACTGTGGTGTGCCCTTCGCCAGGTTGTGGCGGTATTTTGCAATACAACATGAAATGCGAAGCCGCAAACCATTCGTTTTCCCTCACCTGCTCATGGTCCAATGGGAGCATGCTCAAATCCCAATGGAGCGGCGTCTTTTCCAACGAATGAACGAAGCCATCAGGCTTCTCGGCGGGCTTGACTATATGAACAGCCCCGAACTTCCAATAGTAGATCTGCCCAAAACCCGCGCAGTAGCTGGTAAGTTCGCTCTGCTGCGGAAAATCGACATCACGTATGCACACAAAACCGAACTGGCTCATCAGGATTTGCAGCAGCTGAGTTGGTAGGTACTCCAGCCCGTCTTTTCCCACCCCTGATATCTCCATGCCAAAACCAGGGTATTTCAGTACCCGGTACTGAAAGCCGAGGCACTGCTCATTCTCCACCTCCAAGTAGAGCCAGGGCTGCTCGTCCAAAGTGACAAGGGCATGGCGAGCCTTGTCCACGCTAGCGTGGCCGATAAGTTCGAGTTTCCCAACGAGAGACAGGACAGGGACGGCATGCCAAGGTTGCGTGACCCGGGTGGCACCCGGGACGAAGCCAAAGGTGAATTTCGGCCCGGCATTGTCGTACTGATGGACCGAAAGCCGGATGTGATCAGGGAAATGCCGATCGATAAGAGTGTTGAGTCCCATCCCCCGCCGCATCATCCGAGCAGCGCGCTCGGCGACATCCGATAGATAATCGTCTTCGCTCTGGTCTGGGCGGCGGCATAAGCGAATGTCGTTGTACAGGTAGCTGCATAGCTTGTCGTGTGTATTGGCCAAAACAGCAGAACGGTAGATCGGCTCGGTGGCACCGCCAGCCCGCTCCAGCGCTGCACGCACATCACCGTCGGATCGAGCATTGGGCAACAAGGCTTGCAGCTCCTGCCAGGCGATGGATGGCGAAGGGCACAGAGATCGCAGGCGCTTGTTATAACGCTGGCGGACATCGTCCGGCACCTCGACGATGTCGTTGAAGCTGATGCCATCACTGAGAATGGTAACCCTGCAACCCGGCGCATATTGGTCCGTTACGGCCTTGGCGAGAGAGTCGAGTTGCCGTAGAGCCATTACTTCACCGAAGTCGGGTTCCGTCCCAAAGCACTTGTCTATGTGGTTGGGAGACTTGCATGGAAAGCCCGGCAACAGGAATTGCAAGGGCTCCGAAGCAGCGATCAGTCGGGCGATTTGCCGCCTCAGATGATCACGGCCTTGAGTATCGAAAAGGTCCCCGTCGGCTTTAACCAAAAAGAGCTCTACTGCATCGATGATGGCATCGATGTCATAGGGGGAGTTAAGTGCCGTAAGTCCTCCCGCCAGTTGTGACAGTTCGCTAGCAAATTTCTCCCATACTGGAAAGTCCTCCAGTCTCCACACACTTGCGATCAAGGCATCGCTTTTCTCAGGAGCCCAGCACAACTCATCTACCCCGTAACGCCCCAAGAGTACGGTGACACGGTAGTTGGCTGCGCAGTGCACAAATACATGTTCATCGACATGAGCCCTCAATGCCGCACGCATCAATTGGTATTCGTCCACCATCGGCTTGTTGAAATCCATGGGATAGTGGTGATAGGTCATTCCCAGAGAGGAGACCAACCCCGGCTCGTCTTCGATGGAATAGCGCGGGTCGTAGGGCGCCATATTGATAATGACCTTCACGCCCGCCGAGTGCAGCCACTTGATCTGCTCAGCATTGGGCTGGCCGCCACTCCAAAGGCGCGAGTTTATTTTTCGGAAGTTCATGATATTGGACATGCTTCAATTCCCTGAAGATCGATTGTTATAGCGAGGGGTTTAATCAGACTGAGCTGTACCAGAAAGTAAGCCCTGCAAATCACATAGGCGTTAAATGCGCCGAATCAGTGTTTCTGATGTCATGAGCCCGAATGGGGTCAGTGGCTGATGTAATGCGATGGCCGTCCTGCGGAAAAAACCAATCGGTTGGTACGTTCGTCAACGTTACTGCGGCTTTCAAGAAAGTAGGCACCATCTCGATGTACCGCGACCGAGTGCCAAGGTGTCCTCCATATGTCGCGTCCAGGGATCAGTCGAATGCCGATCTTGCTGGAGCAACGGAATTGGGGATGGATGGATAACCGAACCGCATGGGGAAATTTGGCATTGAGCAGGTCACCCCAGGCTTCACTTCGCTGAATCACGCGATACGCCGCACTCCGGGCCATACGCTGAATCTGATTTTTGCTCAGATGCTCCATTGATGGCAGCCCGGAATAGTCTTCGGACAGGAATCGGGTTATGCCGCGGTACAGGGAGGCAAACTCGTCCTCCTCTTTGACGCGCTGTTTCAGCACGAAGAAGGATGCACCATATTGCATGATCAGCTCTTCACGCATGATGCTGAGACACTTCAGGTTTGGATAGGTATCGGTCAGATCGTACATTGAAAAGATGCTGGGATAACGTGACTGACAATACTCGTTGACGGCTTGGGTGTAGTCTTTAACGTGCTCATCTGGAATCTTGACCACATCGGAGAATACATAGCCGTCTGAGCAGATGTGCACTTTCGCGCCTTTTGGATGAATTGCGCGAATTTCTTCGCAGAGTTGATGTAGCTGGTCGATAAAATGCTGCTCTGCCAAATCAGGCAGATGGCTTAATGTCTTCTTGCGGTTCGGAGACTTGCCAGGAAAGGCCGGCAAGACCATTTCAACTGGAATATCCGACTGTAGCGAATGCAAGACTCTGGCGAGGTGAGGCTTCACCTCAGAGATTGATGTGCTGCTGTCGTCATTGACGATATCGGAACGATCAATCACGCAACGCCTCTCGAAAATTGTGCCGAGAACTGCCAATGCCATATCCCATTGTGCGGACGTAGCTTGATTGGCGATCTGTTCATTTGCCTGCTCCTGCATAGCACTCATGGTTTCCTCCAGTTACTGGCGTATTGCATCACCCCGGTATGGGAAATGGACAACCGTCCGCTTGTGCGGCCAGAGCCTCTATTGGGCTGCAGTGCTTATCGGGGTGAGGAACAACTGCAAGCCCCAAAAGGGAAAAAAGAGCCTTACCGTTCAATTGGCGTAGGCATGCACCAACTCCCGTAGCGCGGTATCCGAAGCGCGATAGGCAAGGGTCAAAGCACGAAAGTGCTGACTCAGCAGGCCGCTGTTCTGCTGCCAAACCGTCATTCGTAGCGGTCCCGCGCAGCTCCTGCATGCGATCCCAGGCCGGGCAATAGTGTCCTGGTTGGAGGCTAGGGCCTGGGCGAACAGTGCATTGGGGACTTCACCACCGACGGCGCTCCACCAATGCTGCGCGAGTGCCTCACGTGTCACATACACATCGCGAAAGGCGCGGGCCGACAAAAGAGGTGGCTGCCGGGTAACGTTCCTCATGCTTCTGTTCCTACGATAGGCCGCCCCTCTGGGATGGTCCGTTCGACACGGAACCAGGCAGCATAAAGTGCGGGAACAAAGAACAGCGTCAGGACCGTCGCCACAGTCAGCCCTCCCATGATGGCAATGGCCATCGGCCCCCACAGAGTAGAAAAGGTCAGCGGGATCATGGCGAGGATGGCGGCCAGTGCAGTCAGCACGACAGGCCGAGTACGACGCACCGTGGCATCGACAATTGCTTGAGCTGGCGCCTCCCCGGCGACGATGTCACGGTCGATCTGGTCAACCAGGATTACCGAGTTACGCATGATCATGCCAGCCAGGGCGATAACGCCTAGCGTGGCCACGAAACCAAACGGCGCACCGGTAAGCAGCAGCGCCAGAGTGACGCCAATCATGCCCAGTGGTGCGGTCAGAACGACCATGAACATGCGACTGAAGCTTTGCAGCTGCAGCATCAGAAGAATGGCCCAGAGCAGCAGCATCAATGGCATCACGGCCTGAATTGCGGTATCGGCCTTCCTACTCTCTTCGATGGCGCCACCAACCTCGATGCTATAGCCGGTTGGCAATGCCTGGCGGATTTTCGTCAGCATGGGCAAGAGTTGCTCGGATACATCAGGAGCCTGTGCACCGTCCTTCACGTCTGCGCGAACGCTCAACGTGGGCATGCGATTACGAATCCACAACCCGCCCTCCTCCAGTATTGGGGTGATAGTGGCGACCTGGCTCAACGGAATACTGCGCCCGCTTGAGGCGCGCACGGTGAAGTTGCCGACCTGAGAGGCGTCCAGACGTTCCTGATCAATGGCGCGTGCCACGACATCGATCAGTTCGGTTCCTTCACGCACCTGCGTCACGGTATAGCCGCTGAGCAGGGTTTGAAGAGTGCGGGCCAGATCCTGGCTGTTCAGTCCCAGCGCCCGAGCTCGGTCTTGATCGATCGAGAAATGAAGGGCTTTGGTTCGCTCACTCCATTGCAGATTTACGTCCCGCACCTGGGGATGTTCGCGCATCCGGTCGCGTACATGTTCCGCGATGTCTCGCACCCTGTCCGGATCGTCACCACGGACACGGAACTGAACCGGATATCCAACCGTAGGACCTAACTCCAAACGGTAGACCCGGGTCCGAATGTGCGCGAAAGCACCGGACAACTTGATGCGCAAGTCAGCGGCCAAGGCGGGCGCCTGCTTGATATCGTTGGGATACACGATCAGCTGTGCATAGTTCAGCTTCGGCGTCTCCGGATCGAGCGCCAGGTAAAAGCGTGGCGAGCCGGTACCGACATAGGCAGTTACGTTCTTGATCCGGTCATCCCGTTTCAGCAACTGTTCTACCTGCCGGGTCTGGGCCAGGGTCGCCGCATAGCTGGCCCCCTCCTCCAGATGAACGTCGATCAGGATTTCCTCGCGCGGGGAGTCGGGGAAGAACTGCTGAGGCACCAGTTGAAAAGCGACCAGGGAAACAATGAAGGCTGCCAGGGTGGCGAGGATGACGTACCCACGATGCGCTACACACCAGGCGATCCTGACGCTGAACCAACTATGGAAACGCTGATGGGCACTAGGGGTATGTCCCGAAGGATGAGCGACCTCGGGCAGAAGCTGGGCACCAAGAAAAGGAGTGAATATGACAGCAACCACCCAGGAGACTAGCAGGCTGATACCAACCACCCAGAATATTGATCCGGTGAACTCGCTGGTCGACGAGTGAGCGAAACCGACCGGGACGAATCCGGCCACTGTGATCAACGTTCCAGTCAGCATCGGAAAGGCAGTAGAGGTCCAGGCGAAAGATGCGGCCCGGAACCGATCCCAACCTTCCTCCAGCTTCACCTGCATCATCTCTACTGCAATGATGGCATCGTCCACCAGCAGACCTAAGGCAATGATAAGTGCGCCCAGAGAAATCCGCTGAAGGTTGATACCCAGGCACCACATGATGAAGAAGGAAATTCCCAGCACCAGAGGTACTGAGGCAGCCACCACGATACCTGTGCGCAAACCCAGCATTAGCAAGCTGACGGCCAGCACAATCACCAGCGCCAGCAGGAAATGACTTAGGAACTCGTTGACCGAGTTGCGCACCAAGGTTGGCTGATCCACGATTTTTTCAATGGTGACACCGGCGGGCAACTGGCTCTGCAGTTGAGCAATGCGGGCATCTAGTCGTCGCCCCAACTGAAGAATGTCGCCTTGCTCGACCATCGATATGGCCAACCCGGTCACACGCTCGCGATTGCGACGCATGGAAAGCGAGGGGGGGTCGATAAAGCCGCGACGGACTAGAGCAATATCACCAAGGCGAAAGATGCGCCCCCCAGCAGTGATGGCAACGCTTTCCAGATCGCCAACCGACTGTATGGCACCGGATATACGGGCATAAATCCGGCTTTGCCCCTCGACGGTCCCGGCCGGCTCTACCGCATTCTGCCGGTGCAAGGCATCGAACAATTCTTGAGGCGTGATATCCAGTTGAGCCAATCGAACATGGCTGAACTCGATATAGAAGCGTTCGTCTTGTAGGCCCAGCAACAGCACCTTTGAGATATCGGGTAGTTCCAGCAGGCGCTCACGTGCCGCCAGCAGTACTTGCTTCATCTCCCCATCATCGAAGCCATCAGCGTGAAAGGCATAGATCGACCCGAACGTATCGCCGAAGTCGTCATTGAAGAAAGGCCCTTGGACACCCTCCGGCAACGTATGGCGGATGTCGCCGATCCGCTTGCGGGCCTGATACCAGCTTTCCTCGATCTGTGCTTTACGTGTCCAATCCTTGAGTACCAGAAAAATAGTGGCCTGGCCGGGGCGCACGTAGCCATTCGAGTAATCGTAGTTGGGTACTTCTTGCAGCGTTCGCTGAATCCTCTCGACCACCTGCTGTTCTATCTCGCGGGTGGATGCTCCGGGCCACGCCACATCGATGGTCATCACCTTGATGGTCAGGCTGGGATCTTCGGCACGGCCCAACTGGATGTAGGCAACTCCGCCCATGATCAGGGATAACAGCATGCAAAAAACCACCAACGAGCCATGGCGCAGGCTCCATGCGGAGAGGTTGAAGCGGGTCATGGCAGCCTCTCATCCCAGACTTTCACCTTTTGTTTTTCGTCTAGCCGATGCACTCCGGCCACTACCACCCGCTCACCCGGAGACAGTCCAGCGGACACACGGATAGATACAGTGTCCAGGCTCGCTAGTTGCACCGGTCGCAACTGAAGTTGGCCGGCCTGCTGGGGCAGAACCCAAACCGCCGGTTGCGCGCCTTGCTGGAACAACGCAGTGATCGGTAGTTCATACACAGGCTGAGTCATCGCGGGCTGTATCCGAACCTGAGCGGTCATGCCCAGTCGGGCCTCACTGGGAAACTCAGCCAAGTCCACCCGGACGCGGAAGGTACGCGTTGCCGGATCGGCCATCGGGGACACTTCGCGCACAGTACCTTGCAGCACGTTCGCAGGCGAAACGAGTAAGGTCACACTCACCGGCATGCCGACAGTGATCGAGGAAACCTGCGCTTCGGGCACATTGATCTCCACCTCACGCTGGCCGGCATAGGCCACTGCCAGTACCGGTCGACCCGATTCGATCACTTGGCCAATCTCGGCACGTACAGCCACGACGACAGCCTCGGCTGGCGCCGAGAGGGAGCTGTAGGCGAGATGGTTGCGGGCCTGTTCCAACCTGCTGCGTGCAGCCTGCACGCGAGCTTGTGCTTGAGCTTGATCGGTCACCATGACATCAAAGTCAGCGCTGCTGATGGCACCGGATTTAGCCAGACTGCGGTTGCGCTTGACGTCCCGCTCCAGCAGAGCCGCGAAATGCTGCGCCTGCGTCAGCTGGGCCTGGGCCTCTGCTAGCGCGAGCTGAAACGGCGTTGGGTCCAAGCGCATCAACCCTTGCCGAGCCTTGACCTGTGCCCCTGCATCAACCGGGCGCTCGATGACTTTGCCACTGACCCGAAAGGCAAGCTCGCTTTCAAGGCGAGGCACGATGACCCCAGAAAGAACAGTGCCGAGCGAGTCGGAAGTGGCTTGCACCGTAGTAACTCGAACTGCCAACACCTCGTCCAGCCCACTTGGGCTTTTGTCGCAAGCTGCGCTCAGCAGAGCGAACACCAGCAGGGGACCGCGGTATCGGAGCGTACCGAGACGCTGCGTAGTCGTGCTTCTAGAGGTAGCATTCATTTTTTGTACTTGTTCGCATAAAAACCGAATTATGTACTGACTCGCACAAAATCAGTCAATTCGGAACATTCTGATTTGGAGTGGAGAAATGAGCCCCAAAACTCAACGACCGCGCGGCCGCCCGAGGACCTACGATCCAGATGCAGTGCTGGATCAGGTTCTCAACATATTCTGGACACAGGGCTATTCCGGAACGTCCCTGGATGACCTGTCCGCTGCCAGCGGCATGAACCGCCCGAGTCTGTACGCCGGGTTCGGTGACAAGCGCTCGCTGTACATAAAGGCAATGGGGCGATTCCGTGATCGAGCCCGTGTACATTTCGAGCAGGCCCTGCGCCCTCAGCCAGACGACAGCTCTTTCGCTGATGTCATCGAGCGCTATCTGCACGCGGCAATCGAGTTGGAAGGAGGCAATGCGGATACCGGGGTATGCGGTTGTGCGGTGATATCGACCGCATCAGCGGAAGCACTGGCAGATCCGGAAATCCGTAACGTGCTGGATGAAGTGTTGTGTGAAATGGACAACCAGCTGCAAGCCCGCTTGCGCGATGCACTGGCTGTTGGAGACCTGCCCGCGGGAACCGATATAGATACGATGGGGTTCTTGTTGACCTCAACGGCTCACAGCATCGGCATCCGCGCCCGCGCGGGCCATTTACGACGATCGGCCGAGCGCCTCGCCCGGCCGATCGCGATTGCCCTGTTCCAACAGGCCAAATGCCTGGACGAAAGAGGCATCGGCTGAAGCATCAGAGGCTATAAGCCAAGGTTGAGCGCCTCAAATTTCATGACTGATGAGGCGCCTCAAGTTGCTGCCATCGAGCTCGTTTGTCCACAGCCCCCCATAACTCCGCCGTCACTCCGGCGCCGCCCCCGCCCGGACCTTCCGCCCCTCCAGCTTGGTCCGGTACATCGCGTTGTCCGCATGCAGCATCAGCGCCTCGGCGGTGGTGCCGTCCTGGGGGTAGATGCTCAGGCCGATGCTGGCGCCGATGTCGAGGGGGTGGCCCTTCACTGTGATGGGGTCGGCCAGGGCCGTGAGGATCTTGTTCACGACGGCCTTGGCAGCGGCGGCAATGTCCTCGCCCTGGATCAGCACCACGAATTCGTCGCCGCCGAGCCGGGCCACCAGGTCGCCGCTGCGCACTGCGCCGCGCAGGCGCCGGGCGACGACGATGAGCACCTCGTCGCCCACCGAGTGGCCCATGTCGTCGTTGATCTTCTTGAAGTCGTCGAGGTCGAGGAACAGCACCGCCAGTTGCTCGCCGCTGTCGGCCACGCCGCTGATGGAGCGCTGCATCTGGCGGAAGAACTGCCGCCGGTTGGGCAGGTCGGTCAGCGAGTCGTGGTCGGCCAGGTGGCGCAATTCCTGCTGGTTGCGGCTCATCATTTCCATGTGCGACTTGAGTTCGCGGCGCATCAGGTCGAAGCCACGGGCCAGCACGCCGATCTCGTCCTTGCGGGCGATGGGCAGCGCGACGTCGTGCATGTGCTCGGTCTGGAAGCTGCGCGCGGCGTGGCTGAGCATCTGCAGCGGCCGGGTCAGGGCGCGGGAGAAGAGCACCGCCAGCACCACCGCCAGCACGCTGAACACCAGCACCATCTGGATGATGCTGCGCCCCAGGGAGCGGCCACTGCCGAGCACGTCTTCCAACGGTCGCGAGAGGCCGAGCACGACGAACTGGTCATCCCCCTTGAGGCCGAAGGGCTTGCGCACGAAGGCCATGATCTTGCCCTCGGCCCGGGTCGGTGCGTCCAGGCCGTTGATCAGGATGCTCGGCTCCTGGCGGCTGAGCAGGCGCTGGGTGTCGGCGAAGCTGTCCTGGATGAGGATGCGCCGCCCCTTGTCGAAGCCGAAGGCCATCGCCGGCTCCGGGTGCACCAGGAAGTCGCCCCACTGGTTGGCCAGGTACAACTGGTGCCCCTGCGGCAGGTCCGCCTCCAGTTGTTCGAGGAAGCGCTTGAGGTCGACGTTGATGACCACCACCCCCTGCACCACCCCGTCCTTTCCCGCCACGGGCGTAGCCACGCGCAGGGTCGGGGTGCCGTCGGCCGAGTGAGCGCCGCGCTCGTGGTTGACCGTGATGGGCGCGAGGTACACCTGCCCCGGCTTGAGCTGCAGCGTTTCGAACACGTAGGGGAAATGGCCTTTCTCCTGCAGCAGCAGGCCGTCCACCTCGACCATGCGCTGGCCGTCGCGATCGAAGCGGATCACCTCGATGCCGTGGTGCTGGCGGCTGATCAGGCGCACCTGGGAGTACTGCGGGTGCAGGCGCATCACCGTGGCGAAGACACCGGCCAGGTGCGGCTTGGCGCCCGGCAGCGAAGCGAGGCTGGAGACCTGCGCGCTGGAAGGCATCTCGGCCAGGGTCAGGGCGTCGGCGTCGATGTCGCTCAGCAACGACGACAGGCGCTGGCTCAGCAGCTCGGTGGAGGTGAGCAGGTTGCCTTCGGCCTCCTTCACCAGCAGCGCCTGGTTGGCCGAATAGGAGAAGTAGCCGGTGATCCCCGACGAGAGGATGCCGATGCAGGCGAGCAGGATCGACAGCTTGACGGTCAGGCCCATGCGCATGGCTAGAACCTCTCCTCCCGGTCACCGGAGACGATGCGGCTCCACAGCGTCTCGCGCCGGCCGACGTCCTCCACCGGTTGCAGCCAGATGAGCCGCGCATCCCCCGCCGGCTCCAGCGGGGCCTCCAGGGTATTGGCCAGGCCCTGGCGCTCGCTCAGCAGCTTGCCAATGCGGGGTTCGAGCATGTAGTCGATCCACGCGAGCGCCAGCTCGGGGTTGGACGCGGTGCGCGTCATGGCCCAGCAGTCCAGCCAGGCGATGGCCCCTTCATCGGGAATGACATAACCCACATCGGCGCCGGCCTGGCGTAGTTGCGTCACCTGCTGCATGCCGTAATTGGCGAACAGCAGCGCCGCCTTGTGCCGCAGGAACAGATCGGTCGCCTCCTCCGGCAGGCTGTAGTAGGCCAGCAGGTTGCGCCGCAGGGCCACCAGCTGCCGGGTCACCTGGCGCATCTCGGCGTCGCGCAGGTGGAAGGGATCGGGCAGTCCCAGGGTCAGCGCGGTGAAGGAGAAGTTGTGTTGCGCGCTGTTGAAGGCCAGCACCTTGCCTTGATAGGCCGGGTTCCACATCTCGGCCATGGAGCGCGGCGGCACCGGCACCTGCTGGCGGTCGTAGATGAGCCCCATGGCCGCGTAGGTGAAGGGAATGGCATACACCTGGCCGTCCCGCGTCAGCCCCTCGATCGACTCGCGATCCTGGAAGCGCGGCAACTGGAAGCGGGTGTTGGGCAGGCGCGAGACATCCAGCGGCTGCAGCATGCCGTTGTGGTAGTAGCGCTGGATCTCGGCGGTGTTGGCGGCGAGCACGTCGAACAGCTCGCCGTCCTGGGCGTGCAGCTTGTCCCAGAGGGACTCGTCGGAATCCACCAGGGTCACCACCACCTTGACCTGGTGCTGCTGCTCGAACGCCTTCACCACATCGGCGTCGGCGTAGCCGGGCCAGGCCAGTACATGCAGCACATCGCCGTCAGCCGCCAGGGCCGGCACGGAGATGCACCAGGCAACCAAAGCCCAGATCGAACACAGTCTGCGCATATCCCCGCCCTGGACGGAATTAGGCTGATTGAACGATTCCGAAGCATGAACCAACCGCCCCCGCCCAGGCCTCCAAGCACTGACCGGGAATGCACCTCGAACCTGAAATAACCGGGCGACCAGCCTGCTTGCCCTGGCCGGAATGGAGCGGTCGCGACGGATTCCCCACAGCATAGCGATGACGCAACCCGTTTTGCTCGTCGATATGGCCAAAAGCCGCCATCCGCGTGGAGGATCGGACAAACGGAGCGCCACGGCAGCCCATCGCCCCCTCGCCGGCGGCCCTTCACCCGGGCGCACAGCGGAATGGGCACGAGAATCGGGCAAGAGTGGGACGCCCGTACCGCCGCAGACGAGCGGGCGCACGGGCGATTCCTCTGCCTGGCACTTGGTGGCTAAATAGGCCCCCTGGGAACGCCAGCGGCCTGGCCGCGCGTCCGCGCCTCCGCCCCACCGCACACGCACAAGAAACGAGGACCGTCATGAACACCGGTTTTGCCAGCATCACCTCCCCCCACGTCCGGGTACCGCGCCCTGTCGCCGGCCAGCCCCAGCAACGCCAGGCGGTGAACCCATGATCGAAGTCACCGAAGCCTCCATCGCCGAGCTGCGCGCCGCGCTCGAATCCGGCCGCACCACCGCCGTCGAACTGGTCGAGGCCTACCTCGCCCGCATCGACGCCTATGACGGCAAGGACACCGCCACCGCCCTCAACGCCGTGGTCGTGCGCAACCCCGAGGCCCTCGAAGAAGCCCGCGCCGCCGATGCCCGCCGCGCCCGGGGCGAAACCCTCGGCCCGCTCGACGGCATCCCCTACACCGCCAAGGACAGCTACCTGGTCAAGGGCCTCACCGCCGCCTCCGGCAGCCCGGCCTTCGCCGAACTGGTGGCCCAGCGCGACGCCTTCACCATCGAGCGGCTGCGCGCCGCCGGCGCCATTTGCCTGGGCAAGACCAACATGCCGCCCATGGCCAACGGCGGCATGCAGCGTGGCGTCTACGGCCGTGCGGAAAGCCCCTACAACGCCGCGTACCTCACCGCGCCCTTCGCCTCCGGCTCCTCCAACGGTGCCGGCACCGCCACCGCGGCCAGCTTCTCGGCCTTCGGCCTGGCCGAGGAAACCTGGTCCAGCGGCCGTGGCCCCGCTTCCAACAACGGCCTGTGCGCCTACACGCCCTCGCGTGGGGTGATCTCGGTGCGCGGCAACTGGCCGCTCACGCCGACCATGGACGTGGTCGTGCCCTACGCCCGCACCATGGCGGACCTGCTCGAAGTGCTCGACGTGGTGGTCGCCGATGACCCGGACACCCGTGGCGACCTGTGGCGCCTGCAGCCCTGGGTGCCGATTCCGGCCGCCTCCAGCGTGCGCCCCGCCTCCTACCTGGAGCTGGCAGTGACGGCCGAGGCCCTGGCCGGCAAGCGCCTCGGCGTGCCGCGCATGTTCATCAACGCCGACCCGCAAGCCGGTACCAGCGAAGCCCCCGGCATCGGCGGCCCCACCGGCCAGCGCATCAACACCCGCGCCTCGGTGATCGACCTGTGGCAGGAGGCCCGCAAGGCCCTCGAAGCCGCCGGCGCCGAAGTGGTCGAGGTCGATTTCCCGCTGGTGTCCAACTGCGAGGGCGACCGCCCCGGCGCCCCCACCGTGTTCAACCGCGGGCTGGTGTCCAAGGAATTCCTCCACCACGAGCTCTGGGACCTCTCCGCCTGGGCCTTCGACGACTTCCTCCGCGCCAATGGCGACCCCAGGCTCAACCGCCTGGTGGACGTCGACGGGCCGAAGATCTTCCCCCACGACCCGGGCACCCTGCCCAACCGCGAGGGCGACCTGGCGGCGGGCATGGACGAGTACGTGCGGATGGCCGAGCGCGGCATCACGCCCTGGGACCAGATCCCCACCCTGCCCGACGGCCTGCGCGGCCTGGAGCAGACCCGCCGCATCGACCTCGAAGAATGGATGGACCGCCTGGGCCTCGACGCCGTGCTCTTCCCCACCGTCGCCGACGTGGGCCCGGCCGACGCCGACGTCAACCCCGAGTCCGCCGACATCGCCTGGAGCAATGGCATCTGGGTCGCCAACGGCAACCTCGCCATCCGCCACCTGGGCGTGCCCACGGTCACCGTGCCCATGGGCGTGATGGCCGATATCGGCATGCCCGTCGGCCTCACCTTCGCCGGCCGCGCCTACGACGACTCCACGCTGCTGCGCCTCGCCTCGGCCTACGAGGCCACCGGCAGCAAACGCCAGGTGCCGCCGCGCACCCCGCCGTTGGCACGCAGTTGATGGAACGGCAGGATCGGGGCTGCACGCACCGATCCTGCCCGCTCATCGCGCAGACACTTGCCCCAGGCCCGGCCCTGGAGTACCCATCAGGTCCACCCTGGGGATACGCACATGGAACTACTGGATCGCTACAAGGGATGCCTGCTCGGCCTGGCCAGCGGTGACGCCGTCGGCACCACCCTCGAATTCTTCCCGCCCGGCACCTTCAAGCCCATCGACGACATGAACGGCGGCGGCCCCTTCGCCCTCGCGCCGGGCCAATGGACCGACGACACCTCCATGGCCCTGTGCCTCGCCGAAAGCCTGCTGGAGAAACACGGCTTCGACGCCGCCGACCAGATGACGCGCTACCTCAACTGGTGGCAATGGGGCTACTGGAGCTCCACCGGGCAATGCTTCGACATCGGCACCACCATCCGCGAGGCGCTGACCCGCTACCAGGAATCCGGCCAGCCCTTCGCCGGCTCCAGCGAACCGGATACCGCCGGCAACGGCTCGCTGATGCGCCTCGCCCCGGTGGTCATGTACTACTTCCCCCACCAGGAAGACGTCACCCGCTTCGCCCAGCAGAGCTCGCGCACCACCCACGGCGCCGCCGAAGCGGTCGAGGCCTGCAAGCTGCTGGCCGAGGTCATCGCCAACGCCCTGGCCGGCAAATCCCGCGACCAGCTGCTCGACGCCTCCCCCGCCCTCTACCTGCAACCCGCCATCCGCGAACTGGCCGGCGGCAGCTTCATCGGCAAGCCCCGCGCGCAGATACGCGGCACGGGCTACTGCGTCGCCTCCCTCGAAGCCGCGCTCTGGTGCTTCTGGGCCACCGACTCCTTCGAAGCCGCCGTGCTCGAAGCCGCCAATCTGGGCGACGACGCCGACACCACCGCCGCCATCGTCGGCCAGGTCGCCGGCGCCTATTACGGCAAGCCCGGCATCCCGGCCAAATGGCTCGGCAAGCTGCACCAGGGGGATGAGATCGAGAAGATTGCAGAAGGGTTGTATCAGGCGGCGATCAGTCGGGCTTAGGCGCACGGAAAGCACCGGCGCTCGGAGACTCTTCGCGCAGAGCCCGGGAGCGCTCAGCGTCAAGCCGCCCCCTGCTGTGGTAATTGATGAAGTCATGCATGGTCGGATCGAGCTCCTCCTGCGCAACGACGCGCCAGAACCGCTTCTCTCCCAGTACCGGCTCGAGCCGCTTGATGAGCTCCTGGGCTCCGTTGTGGTTACCGTTGTGTAACCAGTGCACGAGCAGGCTTTCGCTTTCCTGCCTGGACAGCCTCGCCCCCTGAACGAGCAGGAGCGTAAAGCGGAAATTCAGCGGCCAAAGCTGTTTGAGGAATTCGAGTTTTTCCGTACTGGGCAGCTCCGCCAACCAGCGCCGGACATGCTTATCCGTCGCGGCATTTCTTTTCGCCACCTGTTCCGGTGTGTAAAGCGGCTCGTTCACATGCATCTCCTTGGGCACAACGGCGTGAAGCGGTCCTATTTCCTGGGCTCAGGGCAAGCCGAGGAAACCCCCGGCTTGAGCACGAACGTCGGATAGGCCTCGAAATCATCGCCATTGCTGAAGGTGGTGGTCTGGGTCGCGTAGCCCCGGCTCTTCACGCACCAGTTCCAGAAGAACTGCTGCGCCCCGTGGATCACGAAGAACTCGAGGCGCAGATCCTTCACCTTGTAGAAGGTCGCGAGGCCCGCCGGGTCGGTCATCGCCGTCGCCCTGAACTGCTCCCAGCCATAGGGATAGGCACTGCTGATCAACACCACCTCGGCCGACTCCAGCGGCTGGCCCTGCTCGTTGCGCACCTGTGCCTCGGCATAGGGCTGGAGGGTCTTGTAGACGGGGACGCAGGCGCAGAGGGTGGTGAAGGTGGCGAGTGTCAGCAGGCCATTTATCAACTTAAGATCCATTCGAAACCCTTCCTTTGCAGCTGACACGGCATTCTCGAGTAGCCCCACTCATCCGACGATAAAAATGAGCGAGCGATGTACCTAGTCGAAATCAACCAGAACCGCCCTGACTTCAGAGCCTTCATCGACCTGCTCTACGGCGCAGGCCGTAATGTCGATACGGATGGCGACGCCAACCCCGTCTACAGCCGAACCTGGACCTACCTCTACATCGCCGATCGCGAGAGCGACGACCCTGCAGTGGATATCTACGAGCTGGAAGAGCAGCCGGGCGTCTATGCGGTGGAGTCGGAGTCCGAGCGCCTTATACAGCTATCCGCGCTTTACCTGTTCATGACATGCGGGAGCTCGCTGATACACAACTCATGCGCGCTTACGGCGGATGCCATCGCGGTGCTCAAGGCCCGGTACAGCCTGGAGTTGTCCCGGGCGGAGGCCGCAGTGTGGCATGGCTCATCTGCTGATCTTCCATACCCGAACAGCAGATGACCGTGCGCGGGTTCAAGTCTCCAGCTTCGCTACTGGTTATCCACAAAGATGAGTCCTTCCACCGGGCGGCGGTGGGCTGAAGCCCACCCTACTCAGTTCCGCACCTTGAATCGGCAATACGGCTATCCCAGATAAGTCATCACGCGGTTGAGTTCAGGCGAACACTCTATGGCCAACCACGAGCTACGCAACAACCGACAATACCCCCGTAGCCTGGGCTTCAGCCCAGGGAGCCGTTGCCCACCGGCCGCTCACCCCGCTCACCATTACGCCGCCGCTCGATCAGCAGAGCCACCCCCGCCAGGAACAGCGCAAGCAGGTAGGCGAACAGCCCCAGATTGATGCCGAGGATCATTTTCTCCGAGCCATCGCTGAGCACCATCGAGCCACCGTAGGTATGGCGCAGCCAATAGCTGAGCAGGAAGCCGCCGGTGACGAACAGCGTCAGCAGGCTGGAGAGGCGCAGGTCGTTCCTGAACCACACCAACCACAGGCTGAAGAGCCCCAGCGCCGTGTTGGTGAAGAGTTGCCACACCTCGTGCAGCCGCGCGTGGGCCTCCCAGGCCTGGTTGAACACATGGGTGTCGTTGATCTCCAGCACCGGCACCACGGCGGCGTAGAAGACGATCCCGACGGTTACGAGCAGTTTCGACAGCATGAGCGACTCCTTGTTGATTGCAGTGACCCTGGCGGTACCTCCGCCTCACAACCCCGTCAGCAACACGACGACCAGCGCCACCTGGGCCAGCAACGTGAGGGCATGGCCGCCCTGCCGCAGCTTCAGGACCCCGGCCAGCATGCCGATGGCATGGGCCCCACGCGCCAGCAGGAAAGCACCTGCCACAGCGGCCAGCGGCGCAAACGAATGAGCCTGGGCCTCCGCGATCAGCAGCAAGAGAAAGAACAGGAGCGATTGCTCCAGGGCGTTGCCGTGGGCACGCACGGCCAGCTGCAGGGCTTTGTGGCCGCCACTGCCGAGGCTGACGCGGTGGCGCATGCGCAGCCTGGAAACATTCAGGGAAAGCCCCGTCAGCAAGACAGCGGCCAGCGCCGCCGAGCAGGAGGTTATCGGGAGTTCGAGCATGTTTTTCTCCAATACTTACACTGTAAGAAAACTTACAGCGTAAGCTGGCAGAAGCTGATTTACACTGCAAGCCTTTTCATTGGAGGGGCGCACCGTGCCACGCAAGAAATCACTGTCCGACGCCACCACCACGCAGCCATCGGTACGCGAGCCACTGACGCGGGAACGGATCGAAACCGAGGCCCTGCGGCTGATCGAGTTGGATGGGCTGGAGGCCTTCAGCACACGCCGCCTGGGCACCGCCCTGGGGTGCGAGGCGATGAGCATCTACAACTACTTCCCCAGCAAGGCCCATATCCTCGACGCCCTGGTGGACCGGGTGCTTGCGACCGTGGAATTCCCCCCGCGGGGGGAAGCACCGGCCCACCGCCTGCGAGCACTCGCGGTGCAATGGCGCCAGTTGGCCAGGCGGCATGCGCGCCTCTACGCCTGGCTGGCCCTGCACCGCTGGAACTCAAGGACGGGCGTCACCTTCCTGGGGGAGATACTGGATTGCTTCAAAGCCGCGGGGCTGGACGACGAGGCCGCCGCCCGGGGCTTCCGCGCGCTGGGCTACTACCTGCTCGGCGCAACCCTGGACGAGATCAGCGGCTACGCCGAAGGCACCTCGTCGCTACGCCCCATCGGTGACGAAGAGTTGGCACAGGACTTCCCCCTCGTTGCCCAGGCGGGCGAATACTTCAAGCCGGAACACTTCGACCGCACCTTCGAACTGGGCCTGGACGTGCTGCTGGTGGGGTTGGGGATCGAGTAGGCAGAGGGCTTGAGGGCATCGCCGTCCCTACTGCCTGGCAGTTTTTCAGAGACCAGAATCGTCCTCATCCCAGAACGCCCCTGGCTCCGCATACTCGCCATCCCTGATCACGGCGCACCAGCCAAAACGGGTGTAGAACATCTCCAGGTCGACGATCCGGTATGTTCTCTCCCCGATCATCTCCAGCGTGATCAGCCCTTGGCTGTAGTGGGTGTACTCGCCTCCCGCCCCTGCAACCGCTCTCAACTCCAGCTCACGGCGATCCCACCCGGAAACGAGCCCTTCCGAGGGAGGGACGGTTACCGCAAACGCAATGGCAAAGTCCGCTGCCACCTTGCACAGGCACGGAATCCGCACGTGCTGGAGCATCGCTTCGGTTCGCAGGTCCTGAGGAAAGTCGATAGTCAGAATCATGGTCAACGCCCTTCAGTGCCCGCGTCGCTCATCCATCACGACGCCACGTCCTTGGTGCCCTTCGCATTGCGCTCCCGCCATTGATCCATCACGCGCTTGGCATTTTCCGCGCAGTCCATGCCCTCGGGCTTGCCTTCGATGCTGGCGATGGTCTGCAGCAGGCGCTCGCGGCTTTGCGCCAGGCGCTGCTGGACGATCTCGATCTCGGCGACCTTGGCGTGCAGGCCAGCCAGCAGGCGATCGTGATCGCCGATGCGCAGGTCGGCACCGGGCATCAGGCTGCGCATTTCCTCCAGGCTGAAGCCGGCCTGTTGCCCGCAGCCGATGATTTCCAGCACATGCAGGGTTTCCTCGGGGTAGTCGCGGTAGCCGTTGCCCAGGCGCTGGGCGCGGATCAGGCCGCTGGCTTCGTAGAAACGGATGCGCGAGGCGGCCAGGCCGCTGCGCTTGGCGAGTTCGCCGATCTTCATTTATTTGCTGCTCCCCTATTGACCTTGAAGTTGACTTTAACCTTAGCCTTTGCGACGTCACAGCCCCGCCGCGTTGCGCTCTCCCTCGAGCCGACGACCGGCAACTACCCCGGAGAGCTCCATGTCGCCTTTCCAGCCCCTGTTACTGCCCAACGGCGCCGTCATCCCCAACCGCATCGCCAAGGCGGCGATGGAGGAGAACCTCGCCAACCCGGACCAGACCCCCTCCGACGAGCTGTTGCGCCTCTACCGCGCCTGGGCAGAGGGCGGCGCCGGCCTGCTGCTGACCGGCAACGTGATGGTGGACGCCCGCGCCATGACCGGCCCCGGCGGTGTGGTGCTGGAGGAAGGCCAGAAGCTGGAGCGCTTTCGCGAATGGGCGCGCATCGGCCGTGCCCAGGGCGCGCAGTTCTGGATGCAGATCAACCACCCCGGCCGGCAGATGCAGGCCAACCTCGGCCAGCCCACCGTGGCGCCGTCCGCCGTGGCCCTGGACCTGGGTGGCCTGTCGAAGATGTTCCCGGTGCCCAAGCCCCTGGACGAGGCCGAGATCACCGCGCTGATCCAGCGCTTCGCCCGCACCGCAGCCCTGGCCGAGCAGGCCGGCTTCACCGGGGTGCAGGTGCACGCTGCCCACGGCTACCTGCTGAGCCAGTTCCTCTCGCCCCTGAGCAACCGTCGCGACGACCGCTGGGGCGGCTCGCTGGAGAATCGTGCACGCTTCCTGCTGGAAGCGGTAAAGGCGGTGCGCGCCCAGGTCTCGCCCGGCTTCTGCGTGGCGGTGAAACTCAACTCGGCCGACTTCCAGCGCGGCGGCTTCGAAACCAGCGACGCGCGCCAGGTGGTGCTCTGGCTCAACGAACTGGACGTGGACCTGGTGGAGCTTTCCGGCGGCAGCTACGAAGCGCCGGCCATGCAGGGCGACGCCCGTGACGGCCGCACCCTGGCCCGCGAAGCCTACTTCCTGGAGTTCGCCCAGGAGATCGCCGCCATCGCACGCATGCCGGTGATGGTCACCGGTGGCATCCGCCGCCTGCCCGTGGTGGAGCAGGTACTCGCCGGCGGCGTGGCCATGGCCGGCATCGCCACCGCCCTGGCCGTGGACCCCGCCCTGCCACGCCGCTGGCGCAACGGCGAAGCGAAGGCCAGCGCCGAGCTGCCGCCGATCCGCTGGAAGCGCAAGGCCCTGGCCGCGCTGGCCTACATGGCCCTGGTGAAATTCCAGATGCGCCGCCTGGCCACCGGCAACCAGCCGGACCCCAGCGCCTCGCCGCTGAAAGCGCTGCTGAACGAACAGTGGAAGACCCTGGGCCGCACGCGGCAGTACAAGAAGCAGATGAGCAGCCGGGGCTGATTGCGACCAGCCTGCTTCCCGGGCTGAAGCCCAGGCTACGGGGTTGATCCGTGTGGGTGGAGGTCGCTTTTTACCTCCACCGGCGGTGCCACAGCGAGCCGCGAATGGTGGACCGATGGAGCGGGGTCCACCCTACATAAGCCTGCTACTGCGGTGTGGAGGCTCCCGGGCTGAAGCCCAGGCTACGGGGTTGATCCGTGTGGGTGGAGGTCGCTGTTTACCTCCACCGGCGGCGTCGCAGCGGGCCGCGAATGGTGGACCGATGGAGCGGGGTCCACCCTACATAAGCCTGCTACTGCGGTGTGGAGGCTCCCGGGCTGAAGCCCGGGCTACGGGGTTGGCTCGTGTGTAGGGTGGAGGTCGCTGTTTACCTCCACCAGCGTTGCCACAGCGGGCCGCGAATGGTGGACCGATGGAGCGGGGTCCACCCTACATAAGCCTGCTACTGCGGTGTGGAGGCTCCCGGGCTGAAGCCCAGGCTACGGATTGATCCGTGTGTAGGGTGGAGGTCGCTGTTTACCTCCACCGGCGGTGTCGCGATGGGCGGCTACGCGTGAGCCACTGTGCCGGCGTGCTCGGTGGCGGCAAGAAAGGTACGGAAGCCGAGCTCGACGCCTGCACGCAGGGCGGCGGGGTCGAGCCGCCCGTCTTGCTCTTCCAGGCGCTTCAGGAAGCCGGGCCAGAGCGGCTGGCCTTCGCCGTGGCCGAGGTAGCCGAGGGCGCTGTCGGCGCCGGGCCAGTTGGCCTGGCGTACGCGGCCGGCGAGCAGGCGGGAGCCGAGGCGCGAGCCTTCCAGCACATAGGCGAGGCCCCAGAGGGAGCCGGTGTCGATGGGGAGTGCCGTGGCGAGCGCATCGGGGATGGGCAGTTGCAGGGTTTGCAGGTCGCGGCACAGGGCTTCGCGGCGGCGGCGTTGCGGCCAGTCGTCCAGCAGCCGTTCGATGCCGGCGATTTCCAGGGCCGGCTCCAGCGCCAGCAGCGCGCGGGCGTGGGTCTGGAGGAAGGCACCGTAGCCGGCGCGGCTTTCCAGCGAATAGGTCGAGTAGGCCTGGTCAACCCGCGCGTGCCAGTGCTCCCCCGATTCGCGCAGGAACTGGCGCAGGCTCATGCCGCCGCCCCTTTCAGTGCGGCGCTGAGCTTGGTGGCCAGTTCTTCATCGCGGAAGGGCTTCTGCACGATCACGCTGTCGCCCACATCCAGCTCATCGAGCTCGGCATAGCCAGTGATGAACAGCACCGGCAACTGTGGGTAGCGTTGCCGCGCCGCGCGTGCGAACTCCGCGCCGTTCATGGCGGGCATGGCGAAATCGGTGAGCAACAGGTCGACGCCGTCATCGAGCTCTTCCAGGCCCCGTGCCGCACTCTCGGCCTCACGCACCCGGTAGCCCAGGGCGTGCAGCAGCGCCGCAGTCACCTCACGCACGTTGTCGTCGTCGTCCACCAGCAGGATGGTACGCTTCGGCCCATCCAGCGGGGGGTCGGCGGGCAGGTGCAATTCCGGTTGTTCTTCGCCGGCATCGGCCTGGATGCAGGGCAGGAAAACCTTCACCGTGGTGCCCCGCCCTTCCTGTGTCTCGATGCTGACGCCACCGCCGGACTGCTTGGCGAAACCGAACACCTGGGCCAGCCCCAGGCCGGAGCCCTTGCCCACCTCCTTGGTGGTGAAGAAGGGTTCGAAGGCCTTGGCCAGCACCTCGTCGCTCATGCCGCTGCCCGAGTCGGTGATCGCCAGCACCACGTAGGGGCCGGGCTCCGGGTCTTCGGGGCGCTGCGCGGGCTCGCTGATGACCTGGTTGGAGGTGCTCAGGCGCAGGGAGCCGCCGGTGGGCATGGCATCGCGGGCGTTGATGGCCAGGTTGAGGATGATCATCTCCGTCTGGGTCGGGTCCACCAGTGCGCCCCACAGGCCGGGAGCGGTGTCGGTCTCGATCCAGATGGCGCCGCCCAGGGTGCGCTGGAGCATGTCCAGCAGCCCCTGCACCGTGTCGTTGAGGTTGACCGCCACCGGCTCCAGGCGCTGGCGCCGGGCGAAGGCGAGCAACTGGCCGGTGAGCTTGGCACCACGCTCGCCGGCTTCCTTGATGTTCTGCAGGCGGCCCTGAGTGCGCTCGAAGGTGCCCCGGGCCAGGTCGCGCTCGATGAAGGTGGTGCTGGCGAGGATCACCGTCAGCAGGTTGTTGAAATCGTGCGCCACGCCCGCCGTGAGCTGGCCCACCGCCTCCAGGCGCTGCATCTGATGCAGGGCCGCTTCGGCGCGCTGGCGCTCGTGGATCTCTTCGCGCAGTTGCTGGTTGGTGGCAGCCAGTTCGTCCATCACCGCACGCTCGTAGCTGATGTCGCGCACGGCGGCATACATCAGCCCCTCGTCGGGGACCACCGTCCAGGACAGCCAGCGGTACTCGCCGTTCTTGTGGCGCATGCGGTTGACGAAGCGGGTGGAGACGTTGCCGTTGGCGATGTTCTCGGCCTCTTGCAAGGTGGCGTCGATGTCGTCCGGGTGGATCAGTTGCCAGAGCTGCACACGGGTCAGCTGCTGGCGGGTGAGGCCGAGGGTCTCTTCCCAGGCAGGGTTGAGGGCGATGGGCGTCATGTCGAAACGCAGCACCGCCAGCAGCTCGCGGGAGAGTTCCCAGGTGCGGTCGCGCTCGCGGGTGCGGCGCTCCACGCGCTCGCCCAGCATCTCGTTGAGGCGCTGCAGGGCCTCGGTGGCGTACTTCTGCTCGCTGATGTCCTGCAACACGCCGATGAAGCGCACGCAGCGGCCGTCTTCGAAAAAGGCCCGGCCACTGGTCTGCACCCAGCGCTCGCGGCCACCGGGCAGTTGCAGGCGGTACTCGACCTGGTATTCGTTGCCGCTGTCCTGGGACAGCGCCTCGTTCATCTTGCGCTCGAGGTAGGGGCGGTCCTTCGGGTGGCAGCGGTCGAGGAAGGTACGCAGGTTGATCTCGGCGTCCTGGGGCAGCTCGTAGAGCGCCTTGCAGCGCTCATCCCAGATGACCCGGTCGCCCTCGGGCTGGTAGTCCCACATGCCCATGCGCGCCGAGTCAATGGCCAGGCGTGCGCGCACCTCCACTTCCATCAGCGCTTCTTCGGCCATCCGCCGGCGACGACGCTCGTGCACCTCGGAGAGCGCGCGGGTCACCGCCTTGGGCAGCAGGCTGAGGTTCTGCTTGAGCACGTAGTCGATGGCGCCCTGGCGCATCATCTCCACCGCGTGCTCCTCGCCGAACACGCCGGAGAGGAAGATGAACGGGGTCTTGGGTGCGAGGCGTCGCGCCACTTCCAGGGCCTGGGCCCCGGAGGAGCCGGGCAGGATGAAGTCGCAGAGGATCAGGTCGTACTGCCCGCGCAGCAAGGCTTCTTCCACGGCCCGGTGGTGGTAGACCAGGGTGGACTCCACCGACAGGCCGCTGCGTTCGAGCGTCAGCAGGGCCAGCTCGGCATCACGGGAGCTGTCTTCGACTAACAGCAGGTTCAAAGGCTTCGGCGGCATGGACGGTCGTCGTGGCTTCCTGTTTCCCGGCGCGGGGCCGAGGTGTGGCGGGTGTCGCGGTTCAGGTGACCGGGCGGCGCTGGAGGCGCAGCGAGCCGGGCGGCGGCTCGTTGAGCACGGCCCAGAAGATGCCCAGGTCGGAGATGGCCGCGACGAATTCCTTGAATTCGACCGGTTTCACCACGTAGGCGTTCACCCCCAGCGCGTAGGCGCGCTCCAGGTCGGGCTCCTCCCGCGAGGAGGTGAGCATGACCACGGGGATGCTGCGCAGCTCGGCGCTTTCGCGCACGGTCTTGAGCACCTCGAGGCCGTCGATCTTGGGCAGCTTGAGGTCCAGCAGCATCACCGCCGGATTGCCGTCGTCGCGCCCGGCGTAGGCGTTGCGGCGGAACAGGTAGTCGAGCGCCTCGGCGCCATCACGCAGGACGATCACATCGTTGGCGAGCTGGCTGCGCTCCAGGGCCACGAGTGTCAGTTCGAGGTCGTGCGGGTTGTCTTCAATCAGAAGGATGGGTTTGAGCATCGTCGATCCTCATGGTTGCTGTTGCGGTGTTTCCTGCCCACGCAGGGGCAGTGCGAAATAGAAGGTCGCGCCTTCGTCCAACCGGCCTTCGGCCCAGACCCGGCCATCATGGCGTTCGATGATGCGGCGCACGCTGGCCAGACCGATGCCGGTGCCTTCGAACTCTTCCATGCGGTGCAGGCGCTGGAACACGCCGAACAGCTTGCCGGCGTACTCCATGTCGAACCCCACGCCGTTGTCGCTCACCGCCACCACCACCTCGTTGCCTTCGACACGGGCGCTGACCTCGATGATCGACGGGCTGCGATCGCGGCTGTACTTGATGGCGTTGGACAGCAGGTTGCGCATCGCCAGGTGGAGGAAGGCGGCATCGGCGATGACCACCGGCAGCCCCTCGATGCGCCATTCGACGCGACGCCCTTCGAAGTCCGGCGCCATCTCGGTGCGGATGGCCTCCACCTGCGCCTGCAGGTCGACATCGGAGAGGCGCAGGGCGGCACGGCCCATCTGCGAGAAACTCAGCAGGTTGTCCACCAGGGTGCCGGCGAAACGCGCCGACTCGCCGATATGGTCGAGGAAGCGCAGGCCCCGCTCGGACAGGCGCTCGCCCTCGAACTCACCCAGCAGCTCGGCGTAGCCGGCGATGTGCCGCAGGGGCGCGCGTAGGTCATGGGAAACGCTGTAGGAGAAGGCTTCCAGCTCCTTGTTGGATCGTTTCAGTTCGCCGGCCAGCTGGGCCAGCTCCTCGGCCTTGCGCAACACGATGCCGAGCACCGCCGTGCGCAATTCGGCAACCCCTTCCACCTCCAGCGGGTCCCAGGGTGTGCAGTAGCCCTTCACCGTCTCCTGCCAGCTCTCGAAGCTGCTGCGCGGGTTGAGCGCGCCACCTGGGCCGATGCTCTTCTCCGGCCTGCCGGCCCACTCGACGGTGCGCACTTGCTCCGGGCGGAACCACAGCAGGTAATGGGAGTGGATCTGCGAGATGGCCACCGCCAGCACGCCGCCAATGTGGCGGGCCAACTCGGGCAGCTCGGTGATGTCACGGCCGATGTTGTCGGTGTGGAAAACCTCGCCGTCGCGCCGCGCCAGCCAATGCACCAGGGCGTTGACCTGGGCTTCGGGCGGGGTCTGCCCCACCAGGTCGCAACGGGCGGCGGAAATGATCGCGGCGCCACTGGCGCGAGCGAACCCCAGGAAGGTGTCCGGCAAGGCCAGCAGGCCGGCGGCGACGCTGTCGCGGTCGGCCATGGACGAGAGCATGTGCACGATGTGCTGGCGCAGGCCGAGCAGGCGCTGGGTCTGGCCGTGGGCTTCGCGGCTTTCGATCTGCAGCGACAACACACTGCCCATCAGTTCGCAGGCGATGCGGGTCTGGAAGCCCACCGTGCGGGGCTGCTCGTCATGGCAGGAGATAAGCCCCCAGAGCCGGCCACGGACGACGATGGAAATGGACATCGAGGCCATCGTGCCCATGTTGCGCATGTACTGCAGGTGCACCGGGGAAACGCTGCGCAGGGCGGCGAAACTCAGGTCCAGCGGCTGCCCGGTGAGCGGGTTGTCCACCGGCTGCAGGGGCGAAGGCTGGTAGTTGGCGTCCTCGATCACGCGGATGCGGTTGGCGCAGTAGAGCGCGCGGGCCTGCTGGGGAATATCGGAGGCCGGGAAGCACAGGCCCAGGTAGCGCGGGTAGCCGGCGTCGGCCTCCTCGGCCAGCACCAGGCCGTTGCCTTCGGCGTCGAAGCTGTAGGCCTTGACCCGACCGAAGCCGGTGACGCGCTTGAGCTCGGCCACTGCAAAACGGCAGAGCGCCTCGATGCTCTCGGCCTCCTGCAGGCGGCCGATGAAACCGCGCAACAGGGGGTAGATACCGCCATCCGCAGCGCCCCCCTCGGCGGCAGGCTCGAACTCGGCGATCAGCACCTGGTCGTGGCGGTGCACCATCATCGCGGTCGGCTGCCCGGCGCGGGTGCCCCAGGTGAACAGCACATCGCCGATGTGGAAGGGCTTGTGCTCGCCGTCATCCAGCTGCGCCAGGTGCTTGTGCAGCACCTCGCTGTCCTGCAGGAGTTCGTCGAAACGGCGGCCGAGCAGTTCCTCGACGGGCAGGCCGAGCCAATCGATGACGTTGGCGCTGGCCTGCACCACGCGCCCATCGGCCTCGTCGAACACCAGCATGAAGCCGTGTGGCTGGATGCTGCCGGGTATGCGAATGGCTTCCCGCGCGCAGTTCTCGCTTGCGGTGGCCAGTGCCGCGACACTGTCGCTGGGTGTCAAAACGCGATCTCCTTCGATGCCCCACTGCCGTCCCGCCGGTTCACCGAAGGGGTCAGCGACCGTTGCCGGCCGTTCTGGAGCCGCGCATTCCATTGATTCAAGGGCGACAAACTAACAGAAAGCGGCGCCACAATCGTGACGAACGACCCGGTTTATCGCCGTGGATTTCATGATGGATTGAGCGCAAGGATCGCGAAAAATTCCCTAACGGTTGCTGCGCACGTTGCCCGAGGAACTCAGCTCACCAGTGCGCGGCGGTTGCTCTGGCGCTCCAGTTTGCGGCGCTCCACCAGGGTCTTGGCGGCGGTCATCTGGATCGGCCCGCCGGTGAAGGTGGGCAGCTCGCGGGTAAGCCAGATATTGCCCTCGCCTTTCCAGGTGACCTCGCCGGAGGCCAGCTTCATCTCGCGCATCACGTCACGGATCAGGCCACGCACACGTTCCTTGCAGAACACCGCATCGCTCTGGATGGCCTTGCTCATGGCGGCCTCGCCCTGCTTGCCCAGGGTAAGCAGCAGCATGCCGTCGGGACGGGGCTTGATGGACACCTCGAAGCCGGGGAATGCGTCGAAAAATTCTTTGATGGCGATCTGCATTGTCATTGCTCCCTTATTTTTTTCTTTGAGCTCAAACCATTGCACCCGCTGTGCCAGTTGAGCCGAATTAAAAAAACCAGAAAATTCAATGACCTATATATATTTGACATCAATGTGCCAGTTGCAATTTGCACGATCCCCCCGGGTGGGCCATGCAAACTGCACTGAACTTTCGGACGGGTCGTCACGCTGCGCTCGAACCCGATGGAGAAAAAACGGTCGTCCGATGCGCCAGCCGTTTCGCCACCGCGGATGAGCGCCTCGCTAGGGCGCCGACCCGCCCTGCCGTGCCGCCCCCGGCGAATGGCCGAACCAGCGACGGAACGCGCGGTGGAAGGTGCTCACATCCTTGAACCCCAGCGCCTCGCTGATCGCCTGCAGCGGGTCACCCTGGCGCACCCGCTGCAAGGCCAGCTGGCTGCGCTCCTGCTCCAGCAGCTCGGTGAAGCTGGTGCCCTGCTCACGCAGGCGGCGGTAGAGGGTCGGCCGGCTGAGGTGCAGGGCCTCGCAGAGGGACTCGATGCCCGGCCCGCCGGCGAGATCGGCGCGGATCATCAGGCGCACCCGCTCGGCCAGGTCCGTCTCGGCCTTCACCTGCTCCAGGGCCGTTCGCGCGCGCTCCGCGAGCAGGGTCTTGAGGTAGGGGTTGGAACTGCGGATGGGGCGGGCGAGCTGCCAATGGGCGAGGTACAGGCGGTTGGCGGCGCAGCCGAACTGCACCTCGGCGCCAAACGCCTCGGCAAAATATTCCGCATAGGCGGGGCGCGGGCCGGCGAACTCGACCCGCTCCGGCGCGAAGCCCTCCCCCGCCAGTTCCCGCCCCCAACGCACCAGCGCCACCAGGCTGCGCTCCACCGCCGCCTGTGGATAACCCCGTCCGGCGGCGAACGCCAACTCGAGGCACAGGCAGCCATCGGTGTCACGGGAGGTCCAGTGTTCGGAGGGGTTCATCAGCGCGCCGTGCTGCAGGAAGGTCGACAGCGCCTCCCCCACCGACGCGCACTGGAACAACAGGCTGGCCAGCAGGCCGCGCTTCTCCGGGTTGAACGCCTGGCCGATCAGCACGCCGATATGCGGCAACGCCGGGTTGCCCGACGCCAGTTGCCAGAGCCCCAGCAACTGGCGCTCGTCCAGGCGCTGCTCCTGCAACGGCAGCGCCGGGTCGCACGACGCCAGCAGCCGATCACGGGACAGCCCCGCCGCCTGCAACTGCGCCATCTCGACGGCACCCAGTTGCAGCAGCAGGTCATGCAGGTCGAGCACCGCGAGGGCGGAGACACGGGTAGGGCTCATGGCAGGCATTCCTTGTTCCTGCGCGGACAGTACCGCCTGGCGGGCATCGCCGCCAGCGGGTGCGGGCTCCTTCAGGCCGCCTCGGCGCGTATAGCCTGCTGCACCCGAGGCCGCGCCCCGATGCGTGCCCGGAACGCCGCCAACGCCGGCCAGGGCGCCAGCTCGATGGCGAAGAAATCCACCCAGCCGAGCACGGTGAACAGGTAGGCATCGGCCACGCCGAAGCGCCCGTCCAGCAGGTAGTCGGCCTGGCCCAGCACGCTTTCCAGGTAATCGAAGCGCTTGAACAGCCGCGCCCGGAAGATCGCCTTCACCTCCTCCGGGATCGCCGCGTTGAACTGCGGGCTCATGCCGGCGTGGATCTCCCCGGAGATGAAGTTCAGCCACTCCTGCAGGCGCACCCGCTGCAGGGTGCCGTTGGCCGGCGCGAGCCCGCTTTCCGGCCGCAGGTCGGCCAGGTACTGGACGATGGCCGTGCCCTCGGTGAGCACCTCGCCATTGTCCAGCTCCAGCGCGGCGACGTAGCCCTTGGGGTTGATGGCGAGGAAATCGTCGCCGTGTTCGGTGAGCTTGCTGCGGTTATCCACACGGACCGCCTCGAACGGCAGGCCCAGCTCCAGCAGCACGATATGCGGCGACAGCGAACAGGTACGGGGGGCGTAGTACAGCTTCATGGCGACTCCTTGCACGGGCCACCCCCGGAATGGGGGCGCGGCGGGAGTATCGACGCAGCGGTTCTCTTTTTGAAGAAGGGAGAAATCTGTAGCTTAGGTACAAAATATATACCTGGAACCCCCATGAAAAAGAACGTATCCGGCTGCTCGGTGGAGGAAGCCATGCACCTGCTCGGCGGCCGCTGGCGCCTGCTGCTGGTGTCCTACCTGCTCGACGGCACCAAGCGCTTCAACGACCTGCGCCGCGACATCCCGCACATCTCCCAGCGCATGCTCACCCTCGATCTGCGCGCCCTGGAAGAGGCCGGCATGGTGCAGCGCACCGTCTACCCGGAAGTGCCGGTGCGGGTGGAATACCAGCTCACCGAAGACGGCCAGCGCCTGCGCAAGGTGGTGGAAGTGGTCAAGGAATTCGGCCTCTGGCTCAAGGCAAGACCGCCGCGTGAGGACACCGAAGCCCCCACGCCGGAGCATGAGCAACCGTAGGGTGTACGACGCTTCCCCCGTCCACCATTCGTACCCACATGCAACACCGCTGGTGGATGGAAAGAGCGCCATCCACCCTACGCACCGACCAACTTCGTGCACGCCGACCGTAGGGTGGACGACGCCCCACCCGTCCACCATTTCGTGCTCACAGGCAGCACTGCTGGTGGATGAAAAAAGCGTCATCCACCCTACGCACAGGCCAACTTCATGCACGCCGGCCGTAGGGTGGACGACGCATCACCCGTCCACCATCCGTACCCACATGCAGCACCGCCGGTGGAGGTGAAGAGCGACCTCCACCCTCCACGCAGACCAGCTCCGTGCGGGGATCAGTTCTTCACCCAGTTCTCGAAGCGCTGCTCCAGCTCGCCGTGGGCGGTCCAGAACTTCACGCTCATCGGCAGGGCGCCGCTGATGTTCTGCGGGGCGGTAGGCAGGGTGGCGGCGATCGCGGGGTCGATCATGGCGATCGCCTTGTTGTTCACCGGGGCGTAGGAGATGCCTTCGGCGAAGGCCTTCTGGCGTTCCGGTTGGCTGGTGAAGGCGACGAAGGTCTTGGCCAGGTCGCCCTTCCACGAGCCCTTGGGCAGGGCCCAGTAGTCGAAGTCGTAGATGCTGCCGGTCCAGACCATGGCCAGGGAACGGGTTTCCTTCTGCGCGGTGGCGATGCGGCCGTTGTAGGCGGCGCTCATGGCCACCTTGCCCTCCTGCAGGGCGCGTACCGGTTCGGCGCCGGCCTTCCACCAGACGACGCTGGACTTGATCTCGTCGAGCTTGCGGAAGGCGCGCTCGACGCCGGCCGGGGTGTCCAGCACCTGGTAGACGTCCTTCGCCGCGACGCCGTCGGCCATCAGGGCGAACTCCAGGTTGTACTTGGCGCCATGGCGCAGGCCGCGCTTGCCGGGGTACTTGCGCAGGTCCCAGAAATCGCTCCAGCCGCTGGGGGCGTTCTTGATCTTCGCCGAGTCATAGGCGAGCACCGTGGACCAGACGAAGATGCCGATGCCGCAGGGCTGGATGGTGCCGGGCACGAAATCGCCGGGGTTGCCGAGCAGGGCCGGATCGAGCTTCTCGAACAGCCCCTCCTCGCAACCGCGCGCCAGTTCCGGCGCCTCCATCTCCACCACGTCCCAGGTCACGTGGCTGAGTTCGACCATGTGCTTGAGCTTGTCCAGGTCGCCGTTGTACGAGCCGTGCACCACGGCGTTGCCGGTGCTCGCCTTGAAGGGCTTGAAGAAGGCTTCCTTCTGCACGTCCTTGTTGGCGCCACCGAAGGTGATCACCGTGACGAACTCCGCCGAGGCGGGCAGGCTGGCGCAGGCCAGGAGGAAACCGAGGGCACGTCGTACAGCAACATCCATGGAGCATTCCTTATTGTCGATTGGCGGTGTGGCCACGGGTCGACCGCGGCGCTGCCCGGATTCTCACAGTGCCCCTTGGTTGCCAGGTGCGCGACAGCGACATGCCGCTGCCTCCCACCGCCCCTGGCGGGCACCGGGTCCGGATCTGCCGCACAGTCTGAACGCAACGCCCGTCACACATATTGCTTTCCGTCACAGTGGCGAGTGCTGCACAAGCTCTGGCACGGGCGTTTCAGGTTGCCATGTGCAGCTAGACAGCCCTGCGAGGCGATTGCAACCGAACGCCATGTGGATTGAAACCGCGCGCCATGCCGCTGCGGGCGGCGCGGCCCTAGCATCGGGGCATCCGCCATCAGGAGCCGCGCCATGCCCAACCACCGCATCCAATCCCTCAGCGCCCTGCGCCAGCTGATCAGCGAGCCACCCGCGCTGATGAAGAAACGCCTGCAACCGGTGATCGACGCCCATTGCCTGACCATCATCCGCAACGCCAGCGTCTGCACCGTCGGCCTGGCTGGCGCCGACAGCGACATCGCCTTCCTCGACCTGCACGCCACGCCGGTGATCCTCGCCGAAGGCAACCGCATCCGCCTTGCCTGGCCATCCGGCCTGCACCTGCCCAGGATCGACGGCCAAACGCCCAGGCCCTGCAGCCTGCTCTTCATCATGCCGGGCATCGGTTTCGCCCTGCGCGCCAATGGCCGCTGCCATCCACGGGGTGTGGAGGCAGGCGTGGTGCTGGAGTTCCAGGCCGACGCGCTGTTCCTGCACTGCTCGCGGGCCATGGTGCGGGCGGATTTCTGGACGCCACGCGAACACCTCGACGGGTGGCCGGCCGAACGGGGCGAAGGCGCGCTCTCCGACGCCGCGCAGGCTTTCATCGCCCGTTCGCCCTACCTGCTGATGCTGACGCGCAACGCCGAGGGCGCCACCGAGATTTCGCCACGCGGCGACCCGGAAGGCTTCATCGGCGTCATCGATGGACAACGGCTGCTGATCCCCGAGCGGCCGGGCAACAAGGTGGCGGTGTCGCTGAGCAATATCCTCGCCTGCGACGAACTGAAGCTGGCCTTCCTGCTGCCGGGCTCGGCGACCGTGCTCAGTGTCACCGGCCGCGCCCAGGTGAGCGCCGACCCGCAGCTGCTGGGCCCGCTCTCGGTGAACGGCAAGGCCCCGGTGCTGGGCACCCTGGTGGAAGTGGAGCGCTTCGCCTTCGTCGAGGCACCCGAGCTGGTCGAAGCAGGCCTGTGGCGCCCGGAAACCCACCTGGCACCGAGCGACATCCCCTCCTTCCCGAAAATGCTGGCCGAACACATGAACGGCACCGGCCTGCTGGGCAAGGCCACCACCCTGGTGGTGGACGCGGTGGTGCGGCACGACCTCAAGCATCTGTATTGAGGGGCAACGTCGATAAGCACTACACCCGCCCGCAGGGCACCTCTAAAAACGTAGGCGAGGCCGTCAGTGCAAGGCAAAAACAGGCGAAAAAGCGCAGTTTACGCAGTGTAAATGAGCATTTTTAGCCTGTTTTTAACGCAGCAATGGCAACGCAGGTAGTTTTTAGAGATGCCCGCAGCGACATGTCGCCTTCATGGACATATCCACAAACCTGGCCTATACCCAAGGCTCCGTCCCGCCAGGTGCATCGCCATGAAGCGCTCCATCGACCACGTCCGCTGGGACCTCGCCCAGCGCTACCGGCTCATCGAAACCGTGGCCTGGTGGGAAGGCCGGCTGACCACCAACCACCTGATGCAGAGCTTCGGCATCAGCCGTCAGCAAGCCTCCAAGGACATCAACGCCTACCTCAACGAGCACGCGCCGAAGAACCTCGTCTACGACAAGCACCTCAAGGGCTACAAACCCGGCAAGGGCTTCAAGCCGCTGTTCATCGACGGCAGCGCCAGCGCCTACCTGCACCTGCTGGACCAGAACCGCGAACGCTCGCCGCACATCGAGGGCCTGGCCCTGGCCTATGCCCACACCGAGGTGCTGCAGGTGCCGGACCGCAGCATCCGCCCCGAGGTGCTGCGCCCCCTCCTCCAGGCCTGCCGCGAAGGCCTGCGCCTGGAAACCGAGTACGTGTCCCTGGCCCACCCGGAATCGGAAACCCGCGTCATCGCCCCGCACACGCTGATCTTCACCGGCATGCGCTGGCACGTGCGCGCTTACTGCGAGAAGAACCGCGACTACCGCGACTTCGTGCTCAGCCGCTTCCGTGGCGAGCCGGACCTGATGGACGAATCCGAGCAGGGCCGCGACGGCGACGAAGGCTGGATGACGGCGGTGGAGGTGATCCTCAGCCCCGATGCGCGGCTCAAGCCGGCGCAGCAGGCGATCATCGAGGCGGACTACGGCATGCAGGGCGGCCAGCTGGTTATCCACAGCCGCGGCGCCCTGGTGCAGTACGTGCTGCAGCGCTACCAGATCGACCCGAACAAGGTGCAGGCCAAACCGGCGGCGCAACAGATCGTGGTCGCCAACCTGGAAGAGCTCGGGCGCTGGCTCTACAGCTGAGCAGCCGTTCCCGGGCTGAAGCCTGGGCTACGCCGGTCACCTTGTAGCCTGGGCTTCAGCCCAGGGCCTTCCCCTGCACAGCCAGCACCCCGGCATAAAGCTCCGGCCGCCGATCACCCTGCACATCGTTATGCCCACTGATGCGCTTGTCCCGCGCCGCACCCAGGTCCAGCGATGCCAGCAGCAACTGCTCGCCGCCCTCGTCCGCCGGCCCGGCCAGGGGATAACCGTCGGCGTCCACCAGCACCGAGCCCTCGACCCAATCCACGCCACGCTCGTGGCCGTGGCGGTCACAGGCGGCGATGGTCATCCGGTTCACCGCCGCATTGGCCTGTACCCGCACCACTTCGGCGGGGCGCTCGCCCGCCGGGCGCGGGCCACGGGGCCAGTTGACCGGGGCACAGAGCAGCTCGGCGCCGGCCAGGGCAGGCAAGCGCACCCACTCGGGGAACTCCAGGTCGTAGCAGATCATCACCGCGATGCGCCCGAAGGCCGTGTTCACCACCGGCGGCGCGGTGTCACCAGGAGTGAAGATCGCCTTCTCGCCATCCCACAGGTGCGCCTTGCGGTACAGGGCGCGCAAGCCGCCGGCATCCACCAGGGCCGCGCTGTTGGCCAGCGTGCCGTCGTCGCGCAGCTCACAGAAGCCCGCCACCAGCACGATATCCAGCTCAGCGGCCAGGCTTATCCACAGGCGCAGGCTGGGGCCGTCCGGCGTCTCGGCCAAGGCCTGCGCCTCAGCGCGGTCGCGGAACAGGTAGCCGCTCTGCACCAGCTCCGGCAGCACCACCACCCGGGCACCGCGCTGCGCCGCCTGGCGCACCACGCGCTCGACCAGGGCGCGGTTGTAGTCCAGCTCGCCGATGCGCGGGGCGACCTGGCAGCAGGCCACCGTGACTGTCTTCTGCGTGCTCATGGCTGTTCTCCCTGTGGCTCCAGGCGCTGTTTATCCGCCTCGGCCAGTTGGCGCTCGGCGGCGAGGTCGAGGCGCCGGCTCAGCAGCCAGTAGCTGACGCCGGCCACCGGCAGGCCCACGGCGAAGGCGATATCCGCGCCACCCAGGGCTGCCGTGAAGGGACCGGTCCAGAAGCTCAGCGCCATGAAGGGCACCATCGCCAGCAAGCCGAGCCCGTAGGCGGTGAGGCCGGCAACCGACCAGCCGCGATAGAGGCCATCGCGGTTGAAGATCTCGCCGATGGCATAGTGCCCGCGTCGCACCAGGTAGAAGTCCACCAGGTTGACCGCCGTCCAGGGCACCAGGAAATACAGCATCAGCAGCACGAAGGTGTTGAAGCTGCCCAGGTAGCTCTCGGGGATCAGCCGCGCCACGGCGAGGATGATCGCCGCGATCACCAGGATGCCGGTCACCCGCAGGCGCAGCGTCGGCTTCACCTTGGTGAAGGCATCGATGGCGCTGACGCTGGTGAGCATGGCGCCGTAGCAGTTCACCGCCATGATGCCCACCAGCGAGGGCACGGCGATCAGCACGACGAAGGTGCCGAAGCCGTCTAACAGGCGGTTGCCCACCTCGCGGATGCTGCCGATGGCGTCCGGCGCCGGCAGCGCCGAGGCGAGGAAGGCCCCGAGGGACATCAGCCACAGCGCCGAGCCGCCGGCGCCCAGGTAGGTCCAGAAGATCACCTTGCCGGGCGGCGTGTTCTCCGGCAGGTAGCGCGAGTAATCGGAGACATACACCGAGTAGCTGATCTGGTAACCCGCCGCCGCCGACAGCTGGACCAGGAAGGCGCTCCAGGAAAACGGCCCGGCGGCCAGCGCGGCATCGGCTCGCAGCTCGCGGATGGCGAGCAAGGTCAGCACGCCGAACACCGCGATCATCAGCCAGGTCAGCCAGCGCTGCACCCGGTGCAGCAGGTCGTGCCCGACGATCGCCAGCAGCACCGCCAGGCCCACCAGCAGCAGGTACCAGGGCGTACGCGCGCCGGGCAGCACGGTGTTGATGGCATCGGTGGCGAGGATGACGTTGAACACGTTGAAGCCGATGTACACCCCCACCACCGCGATGAAGGGCACCACCGCGCCCCGGAAGCCGAACTGCGCCCGCGACTGGATCATCTGCGGCAGGCCCATGCGCGGCCCCTGGTTGGCGTGGAAGGCCATGAAGAAGGTGCCGATGGCCACGCCAATCAGAATCGCCAGCATCGAGGGCAGCGCCCCCAACCCCAGGGCCGGCCCGGTGAAACCGGTGACCAGGGTGGTGAGCACGAAGTTGCCAGTGAACCAGAACGGCCCCTGGTGCCAGACCTTGCCGTGGCGCTCGCTGCGCGGCACGTAGTCGATGGAGCGCACCTCGATCTTCGGGCGCGGGGCTTGGGTAGTCGGGGTTTGATGCATGGAAATTCCTCATCCAGAACGTGAAGGCGCAGCCAGGGTTGGCGCGGGGTGACGGTCACGGGGCTGGATCAGGCAGGCGGGGTGTCGCAGCAGGCAGGCAGCAGGTCGTCCATAGGTGTCTCGGCTTGTTCTGGTCGTTATGCGGCCGACTCTAGCCAAGGGGGACGCGGGGAAACATCGGATAAATCAAATACTTGGTTCAGGGATATGGCAACTGATCCGGCAACGCCGGCAAGCCCCGGAGCGCCTGGCATCGGCGCCCCGGACCGCGGTTCAGCCCTGCTGGCTTTCCATGTAGCGGATCAGCAGCGCCTCCAGCGCCTCGTCCATCTGCTGCCTGTACGCGTCGAAGCCTTCACGGGCGAAGTCGTCCAGCTTGCGGTTCAGCCCGATGGCTTCCTCCTGGCTGGGGAACTGCGACTCCACGGCCCGGTAGATGGCGAAGGTGAAGTTGCCGGCGAGGTCTTCCAGGTCGCCGTTGGCGATGTTCATGCCCATGCGCCGGCAGTTGAGCTGGAAGTCCTTCATCAGCTCGGATTCGGCGATCTGCTCCATGGGTTTGGCCACGCTGCGCAGCGTCTTGCGGCCACCGTCCACGTTCTGCTGGGCGTAAGGGACGATCAGTGCGCTGAGCAGCGGGTAGAACAGCTCGGCGATCTGGTCCTCGTCGAAGCCGGCCTGCTCGCGCAGCATGTGGCCCATGGAGGCGATGGCGTAACCCAGCCCCAACAGGGTGGTTTCATCGCTGGCCAGGGCCGCCTGCTCGTTGGCGCTCAGCGGTGCCTGCTGGGCGCGGGCCACGAAGCGCGGCACCTGCATCGCACCGGTCAATACACCCATGCCGAACTGGATGGTGTGGAACTGCTCCAGCCCCTGCTGGAACTCCTCGGTATCGCGCTGCCGGGCGCTGGCGCCACGGGCATGGGCCTCGAACTGCTCAAGGTATTGCTGCCCCTCCTCCAGCTTGCGGCGGAACAGCGACGGGCGATGCGCCACGGCCGGCTCGGCGCGCTTGGCGAAGCTGGCCAGGCCCTTGCTCGGTGCAGGGCTCACCGGCTCCGGCGCCTCCAGCAGCTCGCCTTCCAGCTCCGGACCGATGACACGGTCGATGATCTTGTCGCGGTTGCTGATCATGAACTGCACGAACACCTGCTCCCTCAGCGCCAGGCGCACCACGCTCGGCAGGAAGGCATAGAGGTACACCGCGAACTTCTCGATGTTCTCGTCGTTGCGTAGGGCCGCGAGGGAGGCTTCGCCGGTCTTCTCCTTGAGCAGCGGGATGATCTTCGACTTGTTCTGCTCGATGGCGTTAGCGATGAAGCCGAACAGCTTCTCGCTGGCCTTGGAATCCTTGCCCTTGGCGTCCACCGCCACGACCTCCGGCTGCGCCTCGGCCAGGGCCTGCACTGCCGGCACCGACATGCTCTGCTCCACCTCGCTGGACAGCTGCACCTGCTGCTCGGCGACGGGCGCGGCCACGCTCACCGGTGCCGCAACCGCCTGGGCCACCGGCGCGGGCTGATCGGCAAGCTGGCCCTGCAGGTCCTGCAGGCAGTCGTTGATGGTGTCGAAGAAGTCCCCCAGTTCGGCCTCGCCGAGCTGGGTCAACTGGGCGATCTCGCGCTGGTTGACGAAGACCTTGCGCTTGCTGATGGCGATGCCGGTGAGGAACTTCCAGAAGAACAGGCGGGGCGAATCCATCATCATCTTCATGGCGATCCGCGTGTCGCCGATCAGCATCCCCTCCTTGGCGCCGCCGAACAGGGTGTCGTCGACCAGTACGATCACCTCGTCCGCCGTCATGCTGTTGCCATAGGACGCCAGGGCCGCCTGCAGCTTCTTCGGCGGAATGTTCGGCGCCACGAAGACCTTGTCGGACTCGATGCGCAAGGCGCACTCGCGCACGTAGCCGATCAGCACCGCCAACTGCTCGGCCGGCAGCTCCCCGGTGGCCTTCGGCGCGGCCTCCACCGGCGCGGCAACCGGCTTGCCAGGCGCATCGGCCTGGCCGCCCAGCCACTCGGCCAGCACCTCGAAGCAAGCGGTCAGGTCACGCTTGTCGGGCATGTTGAATTTCATCACGTCGCGGCCATTGATGAAGGCGCGCTGGTCATGGGACTGGATCTGCCTGATCTCGATGAACAGGTATTCGGTGGGCTCCGCGAAGGGCTCGCGGAAGAGAATGCGGTCGCTGCAGATCAGGCAGCCATCCTTGCCGCTGCCGAACATGGTGTTGTCGATCAGGGCCACGATCTCACGCGCATCCCCCTTGAACTTGAACGCCTCCATGGCGTTGCTCAGCAGCTTGGGGGGAATTCCCGGGGCCAGGTGGATGCGGCTGCAGCTGCTGAAATTCTTCTGCCGGTAAAACTCGACCAACGACATACAACGTCTCCTTCAGGTCCTTGAAGCCCACGTTTCCCGTGGGCATCGACAACGCCCGCCAGGCACTCGCCACCCCGTAAAGCCCGGAGATAGAGCGCCCACTGACGTCGCTCACGAATGCAAAGGAGCGTCAGACTGCCTGGAGAGCCATCATTGCGACATTATCCGTTAGTCCGGTTACCGGTAAAGTAACGCCGCCAGCAGTGATGCCCCGTCATAGCCCGGCACCACCTCCAGCGTCGCCATCACCAGGAACAAAGGGAATTGTCATGAGCGTGATCATCGAAAGCCTGCCGCTGCAGCCCCTGGAGCCGGTACTCCGTACCTGGACCGAATGCGTAAGGCAGTACGTCGGGGTCTGGGGCGGCGAGGACCTGCCCTACTGGTACAACGAGCAATCCAACGTCAGCGTGCTGTGCGGTGCGGCCTGGCGCGCGGGCTGGACCGCCCTGGAGGAATACCAGGTGGGCAGGATCGGTGACGAAGCCGAGTACGGCGCGGGGCGCAACGACCTCTACATCGCCAACGACGAGCACGGCTTCTGCATCGAAGCCAAGGTGGCCTACTTGGAGATCACCGACCTGGCCGCTGCGGGCACAGTGCTGGCGGACCGTTGCGCACGGGCGACAGCCGATGCGCGCTCGGCGGATATCGAGGGTCACAAGGTCGGTGCGGTTTTCGCCATCCCCTATCGCCAGGGCGCGCAGGCGTCGGCAGAAGAACAACTGGCCTTCATCGACTGGTTGCAGGGTAAGCACTTCGGTGCCCTGGCCTGGGTGGCGCCGGCCACCGCTCCGAACCTGCGCAGCCATGACGACAGGCACTACCCACTGGCGGCCCTGGTGCTGTTGAACGCCTGACGCAGCCCGTCGGCACGCACGCCACCCGGCCTTGCGGTCCGAGCGGGCCAGGGGGGTGGCGTGATATCGTTGCGCCTTTCGCTTTACCAGCTCCGGAGCGGTACATGAAGTTCATCCACCAGCGCGAACACCTCAACGAAGGCGACATCGTGGTCATCGAGTGTTCGCAGGTCTGCAACATCCGCCTGATGAACGATGCGAACTTTCGCAGCTTCAAGAACGGTGGCCGCCACACCTACCACGGTGGGGCCTTCGACAAGTTCCCGGCACGCATCACCGTGCCCAGCACCGGCTACTGGAACATCACCCTCGACGCGGTGACCCGCCGGGCCATCAGCGTGACGCGCAAGCCGACCTTCACCCACAAGATCAAGTTCGTCCGCCGCTCGCCTTCCGACCTGGCCTGACGCACGCCTCAGCCGCGCAAGCCTCGCTCAGCCGGGCCGTAGGCCAACCAGGCGAGGCCCAGCATGCAGCCCAGCACCAGGGCGCTGCTGGCGAGGTTTTCCACAATCAGTTCGATCGACAACATGTCCGGGCTCCCCAGAAGTTGATTCAGCATCTGGGGCGTCACGCTATGTCGTGTTTGTTTACATGTCCATGTGTCAACTTTTCGCACGTAAACAAATGGAGCGGGTGTGACGCGAACCGGGTGGAAAAGCGGGCGCATGCATTCGCCCCAACAGGCCCCGCATACGAACCGTAGGATGGCGTAGAGCGCAGCGAAACCCATCACCGGCCTTGCACCCGCCCCGTAGGGGCGACTTCAGTCGCCAAGCAGCCCGCAGGGCTGCCCCTGCCCGGTGCCACAAGTAGCACCGCTGGTGGATGAGAAGAGCGTCATCCACCCTACAAACCGGGCCCCCTTCAAGACCGGGACCGCCGATCTACACCTTCGGCTGATGGCAGGTGACGCAGTGGATGCCGCCACCGCCGGCGGCAACCGCGTCGATGTTGATCTGCACCACCTTGCGCCCGGGGTAGAGCCGGGTGAGCAGGTCGCGGCAGAAGGCGTCGGCGCTGGCGTCGCCGAACTGCGGGGCGATCACCGCGCCGTTGACCGGGAAGTAGTTGATGTAGCCGGGGGCGAAGTCCGGGTTGTTGCGGGTGAAGCGGTTGTTGCGCAGGGTGCGGGGCGGCGGCAGCGTGTGCACCTGCAGCTTGCGGCCGTCGGCGTCGGTGGCCTTGTTGAGGATTTCCAGGTGCTTGCGGGTCACCGCGTAGTCGTAGGACTGCGGATCGTTGTCGAGGTTGGCGACCACCACGCCGGGCTTGACGAAACGCGCATAGAAGTCGACGTGGGCATCGGTGATGTCCTTGTTCTTGATACCTGGCAGCCAGATGATCTTGCGCAGGCCGAGGTTGCTCATCAGTTCGGCTTCTACTTGGGCCTTGCTCATGCCGGGGTTGCGGTTGCTGTTGATCCAGCAGCTCTCGGTCATGATGCCGGTGCCGGCGCCGTCCACCTCGATGCCACCGCCTTCGCCGGTGAGCTGGCTGGCGATGTAGCTGGCGTCGGCGTCGTAGCTGACCTCCCCGGCCACCTCGCCATCCTTGCTGTGCTGCTGCTTGTTGCCCCAGCCGTTGAAGTTGAAGTCCACCAGGCCGAGGCCGCCCTGCCCGTCCACCACGAAGGTGCCGCCGATGTCGCGCATCCACACGTCGTCCAGGGGCATCTCGACGAAGCGGGTGTTGCGCGTGCCGCACTTCTGCTTGGCCAGGCTCAGCTGGCCGGGGCGATGCAGCACCACCACCGGCTCGTAGGTGGCGATGGTGCGGGCGATCAGGCCGATGCAGTCCTGCACGTCGGCGGTGAAGTCCTCCCAGATCGCCGCCTGGGCGCCGAAGCTGACGTAGCTGCAGGCGTGCACGCCGTTCTCGTCCGGCATGCGCCAGGCGCCGCCACGCAAGGCGGCCTGGGCCCGGGCGGGCGAGATGCCGAGCCCGAGGCTGGCGACCGCGCCGAGGCCGGCGACGGCGGTGAGGTGCTTGATGAAGTCACGACGCGAAGGCATGGCAGTTCTCCAGGGCGCAGGGGCGCCGGCGGTCATTTCAGTGGGTGGAGGTCTTGAACTTGGTCCAGGCACGCATGCGGGCACGCATGTCGCGCTGGGGGATGTCGCGCCCGGGGATCAGCCGGGCATAGGTGGCATCGTCGACGTAGATGTCCGGGTTGCCGCGCATGTCGGCGTCCACCATTGGCCGCGCCTTGGCGCTGGAAGTGGGGTAGCCGGTGAAGTTGCTGATGGCGGCCATGTTCTCCGGGCGCATCACGAAGTTGATGAAGGCATAGGCGTATTCCGGGTTCCGCGCATCGACGGGGATGGCCATGGTGTCCATCCACACCGTGGTGCCCTCACGGGGGATGCGGTACTGGAAGTCCACCGGTTTGCCCGCTGCCGCCGCCGCGCGTTGCGACTGGGTGACGTCGCCGCTGTAGCCCAGGGACAGGCAGAGGTTGCCGTTGACCAGGTCGGTGACCGGCTGCGACTGGAACTTGCGGATGTAGGGCTTGATCGCGCTGAGCAGCGCGGTGGCCGCCGCCAGGTCCTCGGCCTTGGCGCTACGCGGGTCGCGGCCCAGGTAGTTGAGCACCACCGCGAGCACCTCGTCGGGCGAGTCGATCACCGAGATGCCGCAGTCGGCGAAGCGCGCGGCCAGCTCCGGCTTGAACAGCAGGTCGAGGCTGTTCACCGGCGCGTCGGCCTGGCGCTGGGCGATCATCGCGGCGTTGTAGGTGATGCCGATGGTGCCCCAGGTGTAGGGCACCACGGCGTGGCGCGAGTAGGGGTAGCGGGTCTGCAGGCGCTTGAGGCCGGGCTCGATGTCATCCAGGCCGGTGAGCTTGCTCGCGTCGAGCTTCTGCAGGGCGCCGGCACGCATCAGCCGCTCGGCCACGGTGTCGCCGGGGAAGACCAGGTCGTAGCCGCTGTTGCCGGCCATCAGCTTGGCTTCCAGGGTTTCGCTGCCATCCATCACGTCATAGACGACCTGGATGCCGGTCTCGGCGGTGAAGCGGCTGAGGGTGTCCTCGGCGAAGTAATCCGCCCAGTTGTACAGGCGCAGGATCTTCTCCTCCGCCTGGGCGCTGCCGGCCAGGCAGGCCAGGGCGGCGACGGTGACCAACAGCGATCGGAAGGCACGCATGCTTAGGCTCCTCGGGTGTTCTGCCAGGTGACGTGAGTGCGCTGGCCGTCGAGGCCGAGCATCGGGCCGTACATCTCCGGGCGGCGGTCGCGGTAGATGCCCCAGGCCAGGCGTTCCTCGGCCATGGCGTCGAGGTCCAGCTCCTGCAGCAGCACCGTGGTGCCCTCGCGGTCGGCCTCGGCCAGCAACTTGCCCTTGTGGTCGCAGATGAAGGAGGAGCCGTAGAAGCTCATCTGCAGCTCCGGGTCGGTGGTCGCCACCTCGCGGCCGACGCGGTTGGCCGCCACCACCGGGAGGATGTTGGCGGCGGCGTGGCCGCGCATGGTCATCTGCCAGTGGTCGCGGGAATCCAGGCCCTGGGCGCCGGGCTCGGAGCCGATGGCAGTGGGGAACAACAGCACCTCGGCACCCTGCAAGGCCAGGCAGCGCGCGGTCTCGGGGAACCACTGATCCCAGCATATACCCACGCCGAGGCGGCCGCGGGCGGTGTCCCAGACGCGGAAGCCGGTGTCGCCCGGGCTGAAGTAGTCCTTCTCCTGGTAGCCGATGGCGTTGGGGATGTGGGTCTTGCGGTACACGCCCAGCAGGCGGCCATCGGCGTCGGCCATGGCCAGGGAGTTGAAGAAGGCGTTGCCGGCGCGCTCGAACCAGCTCAGCGGCAACACCACGCCCAGCTCCCCGGCGAGGTCGGCGAAGCGCGCCAGCACCTGGCTCTGGGCGTATTCCTCGGCCAGCGCCAGGTGGCGGTGGTTCTGCTCGATGCAGAAATAGGGGGTGGCGAACAGCTCCTGCAGCAGGATCACCTGGGCACCCCGGGCAGCCGCCTCACGGACCAGGCGCTCGGCCTGGTCGAGGTTGCGTGCGAGGTTCCAACTGCAGGCCATCTGGGTGGTGGCGACGGTCAGCTTGGCCATCTCACACCCCCTTCAGCGGCCAGGCCGGCTGCTGCTGGGTGATGCAGTGCACCCCGCCGCCGCCGTGGGCCAGCTGGTTGATGCGCACCGGCACCACTTCGCGGCCGGGGAAGGCCAGGCGCAGGGTGGCGGCGGCCTCGTCGTCGGCGTCGATGCCATAGGCCGGCATGATGATGGCGCCGTTGGCGATGTAGAAGTTGGTGTAGGAGGCGCAGAACACCTCGGCCTCGGTGTCCACCGCGTCGCTGGCCTCGAACAGTTCGAGCATCTCGAAATGGCGGCCACGGGCGTCGGTGGCCAGCTCCAGGGCACGGCGGTTCTCCCGCGCCACCTGGGCGTAGACCGAGGAGACGTCACGGGTCGCATCCACCAGCAGCGCACCGGGGCGGGCGAAGGCGCAGACGCCGTCGACGTGGCCGTCGGTCATGTCGCCGGTGACGTGGTCCGGGTCGCCCGGCAGCCAGATGGTCTTCTTCACCCCCAGCAGGCGGGCGAAGATCTCCTCCACCTCGGCCTTGCTGATGCCTGCGTTGCGGTTGGCATTGAGCAGCACCGACTCGGTGGTGATCAGGGTGCCGTCGCCGTCGACATGGATGGCGCCGCCCTCGTTGCTCAGTGCGGTGCCGAAGCAGTCCAGCCCCAGGCCATTGAGCACGCGGCGGGCCAGGCCCTCGTCGAGGTCATGGGCCGATTTTCCGCCCCAGGCATTGAAGCGCCAGCTGACGCCGGCCACGCCCAGTTGCGGGTGGCAGACGAAGCTGGGGCCGGAGTCACGGCACCAGCTGTCGTTGACCGCCAGGGGCAGCAGCTCGATGCCCGGGCCGCAGAGGGCGCGGGCACGCTCCACGGCGCTCGGGTCCACCACCATCTTCACCGGCTCGAAGCGGGCGATGGCATTGGCGACACGGGCGAAGTCCTCCTGCACCGCAGCCAGGGTCACGCCCCAGCCCGCTTCCCACAACGGCTGGTTGTGCGGCCAGACCATCCAGGTGGCGGCGTGGTGGGACCATTCGGCGGGCATGACCCAGCCGCTCTGCTGCGCGTGTTGCTGCTGCATGACGATTGCCTTCAGTTAAGTTTTAGTTATCACTGAAAACCGCGATTGCGGTAATAGATGCCATGCTAGGCCTGTGAATTCGGCGCAACAAACGATAGATTTTCCACATTTATGATCAGACAGGCTTATCAGAGATGCTCAAGCACTGGCCCCCGCTGAACGCCCTGCGCGGCTTCGAAGCCGCCGCCCGCCTCGGCAGCTTCCACAAGGCCGCCGAGGAGCTGCACCTCACCCAATCGGCCATCAGCCAGCAGATCCGCAGCCTCGAAGGCTTCCTCGAACAGCCGCTGTTCCACCGCAACGGCCGCAGCGTCGCCCTCACCGATGCCGGGCACGACCTGCTCGGCACCACCCAGGCGCTGCTGCAGCAACTGGCCGTGGGCATCCGCCGGCTGGAGCAGTACCGCAAGCCCAACCAGCTGGTGGTCAACACCAGCCCGGCCTTCGCCCGCCACTGGCTGGTGCCGCGCCTGGGCGGCTTCCGCCAGCAGCACCCGGAAGTGGACCTGTGGCTGTTCACCACCGACGAGCCGCCAGAGATGGCCACCCAGACCATCGACATCGCCGTGCGCGACGACATCACCGCCCAGGCCGAATGCAGCTTCCGCGTGCTCCACGCCGACCGCCTCTACCCCGCCTGCCACCCGTCCCTGCTGGCCACGCCGCCGGCGCAGCGCACCACCCTGCACGGCGAACGGGAAATGGACTGGAGCCACTGGGCGCTGGAAGCCGGTATCGATGTCGGCCAGCAGAGCAGCGGCCTCAACTTCTCCGACCCCGGCCTGCTGCTGGACGCCGCCTGCGACGGCCTCGGCATCGCCCTGGTCAGCCAGTTGCTGGCGCAGAAGGCCCGCGCCGAGAATCGCCTGCAACCGCTGGTGGAACAGACCATCCGTGGCCCCAAGTGGGCCTGGCTGATCCACCGCGACAGCGAGCTCAGCCCGCTGACGCGCAGCTTCAGCGCGTGGTTGCTGGAGCAACTGGAGGCAAGCGAGAGTTCGGCCGCCTAACCCACCGCCAGTCGGACGGAAACATTTTCTTGCATCTGCAGTTGCGGGTTTTGCCCCTCTCGTCCGTCCTGAATGTAACGCCCCCTCGACTTCGAGATGTCGTTCCTTTGGTTTTCACCCGCCAGCTCACTGGGGCCGGCGGGTGCTTTTCCATTGGTCGGGCGTAACCGAACCCGTGACCGGCCGAGGCCGGTGGCCCTGATTCCGCTACCAAGATCGTTGCCCATGTCGAAGAAGTCCCGTTCGAAAACCTGGTTCCTGGTCCACAGCTGGCTGGCATTGCCCATCTGGTTCTTCGTGTTCCTGGTGTGCATCACCGGCACCCTGGCAGTGCTCAGCGAGGAGATCATCTGGCTCGCCAACCCCGACGTGCGCGCCACCGCGCCCTCGGATGACGCCGAGCTGATGAGCTTCGACCAGATACTCGCCGCCATCGAGAAGCAGGACCCCACCGCCGATGTGGAGTGGCTGGCCAAGCCCGAGGAAAGCCACTTCGCCCTGACCGCATCGGTGACCTACCCCGACACGCGCTCCGCGACCCTGTACGTGAACCCCTACACCGGACAGATCCAGGGCAGCAGCCCGCTGTTCGACTTCCGTCAGTTCACCCGTGCCCTGCACGGCTGGTGGCTGGTGCCCTTCACCAACGGCTACAGCTGGGGCTGGTACCTGGTGTCGCTGCTGGGCCTGCCGATGCTGGCCTCGCTGATCACCGGGCTGGTGGTGTACAAGCGCTTCTGGCGCGGCTTCCTGCGGCCGACCCTGCGCTTCAACCAGGGCGCGCGCATCTTCTGGGGCGACTTCCACCGCCTCTCGGGCATCTGGTCGATCTGGTTCATCGCGGTGATTTCCATCACCGGCGTGTGGTTCCTGATCCGCGCCATCCTCGCCGACGCGCACATTTCCATCTCCAGCGAGGGCCTGCCGACCCTGATCCCGCGTGACCAGATCCCCCTGGTGCAACCCGGCCAGCCGGTGCCGCGCGTGACCATGGACCAGGCGGTCGCCACCGCCACCGAGACCATTCCCGGCTTCGACGTGAGCTTCGTGATGTTCGCCCCCGACGCCTACACGCCGATGGAAGTGGGCGGCCGTGGCTGGTACCCGCTGATGTTCCAGACTGCCGAGCTCAACCCCTACACGGGCGAGCTGGTGGGGTCGCGCCTGCTCGCCGACCGCACGCCCCTGGAGTTCGTCACCGAGTCCATGCGCCCGCTGCACACCGGCGACTTCGGCGGCATCTGGGTGAAGATGATCTGGTTCTTCTTCGGCCTGCTGCTGAGCATGATGGTGCTCAGCGGCCTGCTCATCTGGAGCAAGCGCACGGTGATCGCCACCGCCAAGGCGCTCAAGCGCAAGCCCCGCCCGACACCCGCCGCCACCGCCGTGGAGGCGACCGAATGAGCAACGCAGCCCTGATTCCCGAATCCCGCTTCAAACGCCTGTGGCTCAAGTGGCGCTTCCACCTCAGCGCGCTGCTGGTGCTGATCCCGCTGGGCTTCATGCCCGCCTACTTCCATGACGTCAGCCTCGACCGTGGCCTGCAGGGCCTGGGCGAGCGGGTGATCGGCGAATACCCGGTCGGCCCCTGGAGCGCACGCATCGCCGAATGGGAGCTGCACGAGCCGCAACGCGACGGCAAGGCCGGCTACATGAAAGAGATCACCCTGGCCTTCTGCGCCGAGTGCATCGGCCAGGTGAAGGCCGCCTACCTGCGCATCGGCAAGCCACGCAGCCTGCGCGCCGCCGGCTCGCTGCTGTCCGGCAGCCCCTACCGGCTGTTCGCCGAAGTGCGCATCCCGCCGGGCACCACCGCCGACGACGCCCTGTGGCTGACCGTGGAAGGCTGGGACGGCAGCGTGCACCAGGCGTCCATCCCCCTGAAGGAAGTCTCGCCGTCGATGATCGAATGGCTGGCCCGCAATGGAGACACGCTGTGAAGCCCCTTTTCCCCACCCTGCTGGCGAGCGCCCTGCTGCTCGCCACCCCCGCCGCCTTCGCCCACAACGCCTTCGTCGAGTGCGAAGCCATCGCCGAAGGGCAGATCCGCTGCACCGGCGGCCTCTCCAACGGCAGCGCCGCCCCGGACGTGACCCTGGACGTGATCGGCTACGACGAAAAGGTCCTGGTTGCCGGCAAGCTCGGCGCGGACTCGCGCTTCACCTTCCCCCGCCCGGATGGCGAGTTCTACGTGCTGCTCGACCTCGGCGCCGGCCACACGGCCGAGCTGGACTACAAGCAGATCAAGGGGCTCTGAGGACGCGCCATCGGCAATCGGTGGGCTGAAGCGGAGCGCCGCCCGGCCCACCCTACCGGTGCGCGCCGGCAGCACCGCTGGTGGATGAAAAAAGCGTCATCCACCCTACCCACCGACCAACTCCGCGCGCGCCAGCAGTAGGGTGAACGACGCTTCACCCGTCCACCATTTCGTGCTCGTAGGCAACACCGATGGTGGATGAAAAGAGCGTCATCCACCCTACACACCGACCAACTCCGCGCGCGCCAGCAGTAGGGTGGACGACGCTTCACCCGTCCACCAAGCGTACTCACAGGTAACACCGCTGGTGAAGGTAAGGAGCGACCTCCCCCTACACACAGCGTCACGCCGTAGCCCGGGCTTCAGCCCGGGACCCGGTCGGCTGCGATCAATATTCCCAGCGCAACGAAGCGGTCAGGCTGCGCGGCTCGCCGTAGAGGTCGCTGTAGACGCTGGTGCTGGCGTAGTACTCCTTGTCGAACAGGTTGTTGACGTTGAGCGTGCCGGTGAAATGCTCGTCGAAGCGGTAGCGCGCCAGCAGGTCCACCAGGGCGTAGCTGCCCTGCTTGGCTTGCAGGGTGGTGCCGGGGATCACCTGGGTATTGCCGTAGCGGGTCGCGCTTTCCCAACGCACGCCGCCGCCGAGGGTGAGACGGTTCAGGTCCCCCGTCAGGTCGTAGGTGGTGAAGAGCTTGACGTTGTTCCGTGGGAAACCGACGTTCACATCGACGCCTTGCGGGTAGTAGGTGTTCACGTGGCTGTAGGCCGCCTGCACTTGCCAGCCCGGCATGAGTTCACCGGCGACTTCGAGCTCCAGGCCTTTGATCTTGATGTTCGCGGGGCGCACCAGCTCGTTGTCGAAGGCGTCGTACAGCCCGGTGCCGACCGCGTAGTTGCTCAGCTTGGACTCGAACAGCGCAGCGGTGAGGTTGAGCCGGCCGTCGTAGTACTCGCCCTTCGCCCCCACTTCGTAGCTGTCGCCTTCGGTGGGATCCATGAATTTCCCTTCGACGGTCCTGCTCGACTGCGGTTTGTAGATGCTGGTGTAGCTGGCGTAGACCGAGTGGTTGTCGTCCAGGTCGTAGACGATACCGGCGTATGGCGTGAGCTCGCCGTTCTCGCGCTTCTTCAGGGAGGTCGGGTCGTAGCCGTAATAGGCGGACGTCTGGTCGACCTTGAAGTAGCTCAGGCGGCTGCCGAGGATCAGCGACAGGTCATCGGTGAGCTTGAAGCGGGCCGTGCTGTAGGCCGCGTACTGGCGCTGGCTGTACTCCAGGTCGCCGATGCGGTTGAACGGCGGCTTGGAGATGTCGCCGCGCCACTCGAAGACGTTGGGAATGGTCGGGTCCCAGCCGCTGCCGCTGCGATCCACCCACAGCGGGTAGGCACCGGTGTTGCTGCGGTAACGCATGGCGCTGGCGCCCACCACCAGCTCGTGCTCGCGGCCGAACAGGTTGAAGGGACCGGAGGCATAGGCATCCACCGAGTTCTGCTCGGGCTTGCTCGGCCACTTGGCGAAATACAGGCTGGTGCCCGCACCGGTCTGCTGATTGGGGTAGCCGTTGCTGCTGAACCAGCCGTACTCGACGTCGTTGTCGTCACGCACGTTGGTGACGGCGACCTTGGCCATCCACTCGTTATCGAAGCGGTGCTCGTAGGTACCGAAGATCGAGGTGCGCTGGCGATCCGCGTAGCTCCAGTCGGCAGCCGAGTTGAAGGAGCGCTTGAAGTCGGTGCGCTGGCCATTGCTGTAGAAGGCCGGGAAGCCGAAATAGCCGCAGGCGTCGCAGTTGCGCACCTGGTAGTCGATGCCGAAGCTGACGGTGTCGCGCTCGCTCAGGTCCGCCTCGATCACGCCATAGGCCACCTGGCGCTCGGTGCTGAGGCGGTCGGTGAAGGAGTTGGCGGTCTGGTAGGCGCCCACCAGGCGGCCGCGCAGGGTGCCTTGCTCGTTCATGGGGCCGGAGACATCCACCTCGGTGCGGTAGTTGTCCCAGGAGCCGGCGCTGCCCTGGACCGACGCGGCGAACTCGCGGGTCGGGCGCTTGCGCACCATGTTGATGGTGGCGGAAGGCTGGCCGATGCCACTGAGCAGGCCGGTGGCGCCGCGCACGATCTCGACCCGGTCATACACCGCCATGTCGTTGGACTGGCTGCTCATGGAGGGTTCGAAGACCGTGGGGATGCCGTCGACCTGGAAGTTCTCGATCTTCATGCCGCGGGAAAAGATGCCCACTTCCTCGTCCGAGGAGTTGCTCTTCTTCTTGTAGAGCACGCCGGGGGCCTGGGTCAGCACGTCTTCCAGGCTGACCATTTCCTGATCGCGGATGCGCTGGCTGGTGATCACGCTGACCGATTGCGGCGTCTCGCGGATGGACAGCGGCAACTTGGTGGCGGTGCGGGTCGAGCCGGTGGTGTAGGAACCGGTGCCCTCGGTGGTATCGCCCAGCAGCGAGCTGGTGATGGTCGTTGCACCCAGCTCCAGCCCCTCACCCTTTGCCATGGGCACCAGCGACAGCGTGCCGCCGCCCGTGACGATCAGTGCCAGCCCGCTGCCTGCCAACGCCTGCTGCATCGCCTGCTCGGCCGAGAACTGCCCGCGCACCGCCGGTGCCCGCTTGCCGTGGACCAGCGCCGGGTCGGCAGAGAGGGTGCGACCGCTCTCGCGGGAGATGCGTGCCAGGGTCTCGCCCAGCGGGCCGGCGGGGATGTCATAGCTGCGCACGGCAGCCTGGCTGGTGCTGGACTCGGCCAGGGCCACGAGCGGCTGGCCGGCGCTGGCGAAGGCGATCGCCAGGGCCAGCAGGCCAGGGCGCAGAAGGGGGGACGACATGAAGGGCTCCTTGTTCTGTATGTCGGGTTTGCCCTATCCATGTCCAACGAGGCGAATAAACCCCTCATCGTTTTTGCGAATTTTTTGCATTTGTTCGATGGCCGCGCCTTCGAGCCCGTCTTTGGCGCCCTTTGGTGGATGAAAAAAGCGCCATCCACCCTACACACCGACCAACTCCGCGCGCGCCGGCCGTAGGGTGGACGACGCTTCACCCGTCCACCATTTCGTGCTCGCAGGCAACACCGCTGGTGGATGAAAAGAGCGTCATCCACCCTACGCACGGAGCCACTCCATGGGCGATCAGGCGCGATCGACCAGGGTCAGCCAGGGGCCGTAGCGGCGCACGCGCACCGGCATGGTTTCGGCCAGGGATTGCAGGGCGGCGCCGCTGTCGTCCAGGGGGAACACGCCGAACACCCGCACCTGCGCGGCTTCCGGGCTGATGCGCAGCAGGCCGCGATGGTAGGGGCGCAGGGCCTCGACCAGGTAGCCCAGGGGCTCGTCGTTGACCTCCACGCGCCCATCCACCCAGGCCGCGCGGGTCAGCAGGCTGGCAGGGGCCGGCTGGATGCCCGAGGCGCCGAACCAGGCCGCCTGGCCTTCGCCCAGCTCGCCGTGCTGCCCGCCATGGCAGTCGATGCGCACGCGGTGTTCCTGCACGCAGACCAGGCTGCGCGATTCCTCCTGGCGCACCAGGAAGCGCGTGCCCAGCGCGCGGACTTCGCCCTGGGCGGTGGCGATGATGAAGGGCCGGGTAGCATCGGCCGCCACGCTGGCCAGCAGCTCGCCCTCGCGCAGGCGCACCAGGCGGCGCGCACCGTCGAAGCGGATATCCACAGAACTGCGGGCGTTGAGCACCAGCCGGCTGCCGTCCTCCAACTGCAGGGTGCGGCGCTCGCCGGTGGCGGTGTGCACATCGGCGGTGAGGCCCGCCAAGGGGGTCACACGGTTGACCAGCGCACCGCTGCCGGCGCCCAGCACCAGCAAGGCCAGGCCGCCGCGCAGCAGCTTGCGCCGCTGTGGCGAATCGGGGGCAGAGAGCGCCCGGCTGGCGGCACGCAGTTGCCCGGGGCTGCGCACTTCGGCGCCCTGCAGGTCGGCCAGGGGTTGTTGCAGCAGGCCGCTGACCCGTTGCCAGGCCACCAGGTGGGCCGGGTCGTCGGCCAGCCAGCGCTTGAAGTCCTGGCGGTCGTGGTTGGTCACCCGGCCCGGGTCCAAGCGCAGCATCCAGTCGATGGCGGTGCGGGTGTGCAGGTCGAGTTCGGCGTGGCTCATGGCAGCTCCGGGTGGGCGCAGAGGCAGTGCACGAAGGCACGGCGCAGGTCGCGCTCGACGGTGGCCAGGGAAACCCCCAGGTGATCGGCGATGGCCTGCTGCGGCATGCCATCGAGGCGGTTGAGCAGGAAGGCGCGGCGCACCCGTTGCGGCAGGCCGTCGAGCAGCCGGTCGATGGCGTCGATGGCCTCACTCACCAGGGCGATGTCCTCTTCGGAAGGCGCGAACTGCTCGGGCAGCTCGGTCAGCGCCTGCAGATAGGCCTGCTCCACCTTGCGGCGGCGCCAGAAGCTGCACAGCAGGCGCCGGGCCAGGGTATTGAGGAACGCCTTCGGCTCGTCCAGCTGCCCCAGCTGACGCGAGGTCAGGGCGCGCATGAAGGTGTCCTGGGTCAAGTCGGCGGCATCCTGCGGGCAGCGCAACTGGCGATAGAGCCAGGCGCGCAACCAGCGATGGTTCTCGTGATAGAGCGTCGCCAGGGCAGCATTGAGATCAGGAGAGGTGGCCACGTGGGGTAGACCCAGGAGTCAAATAAGAATAAGTCGCATTATTGTTGATTCCCGTTCCCGCTGGCAATGCCCGCGTTCGATGCTTTCGCCCTCTTTCGAGTGATGAGAATCAGGTCACCTGACAGGTATCGAGCACCGTGTTCTCATAGGCATCCCGCCCTTTCCGGGCGGCGCCCATCGACTCTCCAAGGGACTGGAAACCGCCATGCCACTGCTCGCCCTGCTCGTCATCGCCTGCCAGGTCACCTGCGGCCTTCACGTCGTCCGCAGCGGGCAGGAACGCTACTGGCTGTACCTGATCATCGCGCTGCCGGGCCTCGGCTGCCTGATCTACTTCCTCGGTATCATGCTCCCCGACCTGCTCGGCAGCCGCACTGGCCGGCGCACCGTCAACCGCCTGCACGACACCCTCGACCCCGAGCGCCATCTGCGTGCCCTGCGTGACGAGCTGGACCTGCGCGACACCCGCGAAACCCGTGTGCAGCTGGCCGAAGAGCTGCTGCGCCTGGGCCGGGCCGACGAAGCCGCCAGCCACTACCAGGCCGCCCTGCGCGGCATCCACGCACAAGCGCCGGACATCCTCCTCGGCCTCGCCCAGGCGCAGTTCGCCAAGGGCGACGCACAAGGCTGCCGCGACACCCTCGACCGGCTGATCCAGCACAACCCCGACTACCGCTCCGCCGACGGCCACCTGCTCTACGCCCGCGCCCTGGAAAGCCTCGGCGACACCACCAAAGCGGAAGAGGAATACCGCGCCCTCTCGGGCTACTACACCGGCCCCGAAGCCAACTACCGCTACGCCCTGATGCTCCGCCAGCTGGGCCGCCAGCGCGAAGCCCGCGAGCTGCTGGAACAGATCCAGCACTACGCCCGCCGCTCCCCCAAGCACTACCGCAACCTGCACGGCGAGTGGATCAGCCTCAGCCGCGACGCCCTGCGCGAGATGCAGCCCTGAGGCCATAGCCAAAGGGCGCAACCGGGCCTGTGGGCGTGCAGCCGCCGCTCACCTCGAACGTAGGGTGTGCTGCGCGCACCTGGAGCTCGCCGGAAGCACCGTGCGGCGGTGCGCACGGCACACCCTACGGCACAACCACCATCAAAACTCGGCAACCCGCTGGACTCAAAAACTCTCCAGCAGGCACCACCATCCACATCCCCCGCTCGTCCCCGCTTTTGATTACCATGCGGTGCTTTGCGCACCCCACCGCCCTTTGACCCGTCGAGGCACCGCATGAAATTCACCCCCATGTCCGTGGCGCGGAAGCTCAAGTTCTACCAACTGGTGGTGTTCGACCAGGTGCTGCAAAGCGGCTCGCTGCTGCGCGCGGCCCAGGCGCTGAACCTGACCCAGCCGGCGGTGACCAAGATCATCCACGAGCTGGAATCCTACTTCGACGCCCCGCTGCTGATCCGTGGCAACCGCGGGGTCACCGCCACCGAGCTGGGCGAGCTGGTGGTGCGCCGGGCCAAGTCGCTGCTGGCCGAACTGCGCTCGCTGACCGACGAGGTCAACGCCTTCCAGGAAGGCACCTCCGGCCACGTCATGGTCGGCACCCTGATCTCCGCCTCCAGCTCGCTGCTGCCGCGCGCCATGCAACTGCTCAAGCAACGCGCGCCCAGCGTGCTGGTGTCCCTGCGGGTGGGGCAGATGGACCAGCTGTTCCCGGCCCTGGCCGTGGGCGAGGTGGACCTGGTGGTGGGCCGCGTGCCGGACGACTGGGGCTGGCGCAACGAATCGCCGATGCTGGAAGTGGAAGTGCTCTATGGCGAGGCCCTGTGCGTGGTGGCCGGCGCCCAGCACCCGCTGCAGGGCCGCTCGCCGGTGAGCCTGGCGGAACTGCACGGCTACCCCTGGGTGCTGCCGACCCGCGACTCGCTGCTGCGCCGCACCGCCGACCGCCTGTTCGCCGAGGCCGACCTGGGCACCCCGGCCAACGTGGTCGAATCCCTGTCGATCCTCACCAATATCAGCCTCATGCAGGACCAGCAAACCGTGGCCCTGATGCCCTACGAAGCCACCCGCCAGTTCGCCGACGCCGGCATGCTGCACGCCCTCGACCTGGGCACCCCGCTGCAGTTCGGCAATATCGGCTACTTCCACGCCGCCAACCGCGACCTCGGCCCCGCCGCCCGGCTGTTCCGCGAATGCCTGGAACAGGCCAGCCAGGAGCATGACCAGGGCACGCCGGCCTGACCGATGCGGCGGCTTTCGTAGGATGGCGTAGAGCGAAGCGAAACCCATGCGGTAGGGCGCACCGGACTCCATTTATGGCACCGAGCCAGGGCAGCCCTGCGGGCTGCTGGGCCAATGAATTCGCCCCTACGGTCCTACCGCACCGGGCGTGTCGTGTGCTGGGTGGCCGGCCCGTAGGTCGGGTGCAACCCGACGGCTTCTGATGCCCGGGGCTCGCGGGTTTCACCCGCCCTACATCGATGATTGCGTTCCCAGAGGGCGCCGAGCCGGGGGTGGGGTGACCGAGCCATCCAGCTATTCCAAAGCAGAATAGTCAACCTCAAGGCTTTCATTATTCCCTTATAGGCGCCTTCCCTAGACTTCTCCGAAATCCAAGAATCGGAGGTTGTCGTGTCCACTCCCCTGCCCTTGCTGCGCCATTTCATCGCGGGCGAATTCGTCGCCAGTGACAAGACCTTCCCCAATGTTTCGCCCATCGACGGGCGCGTCCTGAGCCAGGTCTGCGAAGCCGACGCCAGCCAGGTGGAGCGCGCCGTCGCCGCCGCCAAGGCCGCGCAGGAAGGGCCCTGGGCCGACTTCAGCCCGAGCCAGCGCGCCGACATGCTGATGCGCATCGCCGATGGCATCGAGCGCCGCTTCGAGGAGTTCGTCGCCGCCGAGGTGGCCGACACCGGGCGCCCGGTGCAGCAGGCGCGCACCCTGGATATCGCTCGGGGCGTGCATAACTTCCGCACCTTCGCCGAGCTGGTACGCCAGGCCGGCAGCGAGTTCTTCGAGATGCGCGCCGCCGATGGCAGCGAGGTGTTCAGCTACACCGTGCGCAAGCCCCACGGCGTGGTGGCGATCATCTCGCCATGGAACCTGCCGATGCTGCTGCTCACCTGGAAGGTCGCCCCGGCCCTGGCCTGCGGCAACTCGGTGGTGGTCAAGCCGTCGGAGGATTCGCCCTCCAGCGCCACCCTGCTGGCCGAGGTGATGCAGGAAGCCGGGCTGCCCGCCGGCGTGTTCAACCTGGTGCACGGCTTCGGCCCCAACTCCGCCGGGGAATTCCTCACCCGCAACCCGGACGTCGACGCCATCACCTTCACCGGTGAATCGCGCACCGGCGCCACCATCATGAAGGCCGCCGCCGAGGGCGTGCGTGACGTCTCCTTCGAGCTGGGCGGCAAGAACGCGGCGGTGGTCTTCGCCGATTGCGACTTCGACGCGGCGGTGGCCGGCGTGCTGCGCTCCAGCTTCACCAACTCCGGCCAGGTGTGCCTGTGCTCGGAGCGCGTCTATGTCGAGCGGCCGATCTACGAGCGCTTCGTCGCCGCCATGAAGTCCGGCGCCGAGAAGCTGAAGATCGGCTACCCCGACGAAGACGGCGTGAACATGGGCTCGCTGATCTCCCACAAGCACCGCGACAAGGTGCTCGGCTACTTCGAACTGGCCCGTAGCGAAGGCGCCGTCGAAGTCACCGGTGGCGGCGTGCCGGTGTTCGGCGACGAGCGCGACAACGGCGCCTACGTGCAGCCGACCATCTGGACCGGCCTCGGCGACGACGCCCGCTGCGTGCGCGAAGAAGTGTTCGGCCCGGTCTGCCACATCGCCCCCTTCGACAGCGAGGACGAGGTGGTGCGCCGCGTCAACGACTCCGCCTACGGCCTGGCCACGGCCCTGTGGACCCGCGACCTGAAGCGCGCGCACAAGGTCTCGCGGCGCTTCCACGTGGGCATGGTCTGGGTCAACACCTGGTTCCTCCGTGACCTGCGCACGCCCTTCGGCGGCGCGCGCCTGTCCGGCCTCGGCCGCGAGGGCGGCCGCCATTCCCTGGATTTCTACTCCGAGATCACCACCATCTGCGTCAACGCCTGAGCGGGAGCCCCACCATGCATGCAGCACTCATCGAAGCGGCCAGCCGCCTGCGCCAGGCGGAACGCAGCGGCCAGCCCTGCGCCCCGGTGCGCGACCTGATCGCCACCGCCCTGGCCGAAGACCCGACCCAGGACCCGGTCGCCCTGGCCTATGCCGTCCAGCGCTACAACACCCTGGCCGCCATCGACGCCGGCCTGCGCCCGGTGGGCCACAAGATCGGCCTCACCTCCCGCGCCGTGCAGAAGCAGCTGGGCGTCGACCAGCCGGACTTCGGCCTGCTGTTCGCCGAGCGGGCCCGTGGCGACGGCCAGCCCATCGCCTGGGACGACACCCTGCAACCCAAGGTGGAAGCGGAGATCGCCCTGGTGCTGGAACACGACCTGTGCTTCGAGCGCCACACCGTGGCCGACCTGATCCGCGCCACCGCCTTCGCCCTGCCGGCCATCGAAGTGGTCGGCAGCCGCATCGCCAACTGGGACATCCGCCTGGTGGACACCATCGCCGACAACGCCTCCTCCGGCCTGTTCGTGCTCGGCAGCCGCCCGGTGACCCTGGACAAGCTGGACCTGGTGCGTTGCGGCATGAGCATGACCCTGCGCGGCGAGCCGGTGTCGGTCGGCGCCGGTGCCGCGTGCATGGACAACCCGCTGAACGCCGCGCTGTGGCTGGCCGACACCATGGTCCGCCACGGTGCGCCGCTGCGTGCCGGCGACATCCTCCTCACCGGTGCGCTGGGGCCGATGGTCGCCGTGCAACCGGGCGACAGCTTCACCGCGCACATCCAGGGCCTGGGCAGCGTCACCGCCGCCTTCGCCACCGCGCAATGACCGGAGCCCCCATGAACAGACAGAAACTCAAGGCCGCGATCATCGGCTCGGGCAACATCGGCACCGACCTGATGATCAAGATCCTGCGCAATGCCCAGCACCTGGAAATCGCCGCCATGGTCGGCATCGACCCGGCCTCAGACGGCCTGGCCCGCGCCGCCCGCCTGGGCGTGGCCACCACCCATGAAGGTGTGGAGGGGCTGACCCGCCTGCCCGAATTCGCCGAGATCGACTTCGTCTTCGACGCCACCAGCGCCGCCGCCCATGTGCAGAACGACGCCTACCTGCGCAGCGTGAAGCCCGGCATCCGCCTGATCGACCTGACCCCGGCAGCCATCGGCCCCTACTGCGTGCCGGTGGTGAACCTGGAGCAGAACCTGCAGCAGACCAACGTCAACATGGTCACCTGCGGCGGCCAGGCCACCATCCCCATGGTGGCGGCGGTGTCCCGCGTGGCCCGCGTGCACTACGCCGAGATCATCGCCTCCATCGCCAGCAAGTCCGCCGGCCCCGGCACCCGCGCCAATATCGACGAGTTCACCGAGACCACCTCCAAGGCCATCGAAGTAATCGGCGGGGCGGCCAAGGGCAAGGCGATCATCATCATGAACCCGGCCGAGCCGCCGCTGATCATGCGCGACACCGTCTATGTGCTGAGCGAAGCGGTGGACCAGGCGCAGGTCGCCGCCTCCATCGAGGAAATGGTCGCCGCCGTGCAGGCCTATGTGCCGGGCTACCGCCTCAAGCAGCAGGTGCAGTTCGAGGTGATCCCCGAATCGGCGCCGCTGACCCTCCCCGGCCACGGCCGCTTCAGCGGGTTGAAGACCTCGGTGTTCCTCGAAGTGGAAGGCGCCGCCCATTACCTGCCGAGCTACGCCGGCAACCTCGACATCATGACCTCCGCCGCGCTGGCCACCGCCGAACGCATGGCGCAGTCGCTGCTGAACCGCTGAGGAGCACGCCATGACCGCCACCCCCGGCAAGAAGCTGTACATCTCCGACGTGACCCTGCGCGACGGCATGCACGCCATCCGCCACCAGTACTCGCTGGAGCAGGTGCAGACCATCGCCCGCGCCCTGGACCAGGCCCGCGTGGACTCCATCGAAATCGCCCACGGCGACGGCCTGCAGGGCTCGAGCTTCAACTACGGCTTCGGCGCCCACACCGACCTGGAATGGATCGAGGCCGCCGCCGATGTGCTGCAGCACGCACGCATCGCCACCCTGCTGCTGCCCGGCATCGGCACGGTGCACGACCTCAAGGCGGCCCACGCCGCCGGCGCTCGGGTGGTCCGCGTGGCCACCCACTGCACCGAGGCGGACGTCTCCCGCCAGCACATCGAATACGCCCGCCACCTGGGCATGGACACCGTCGGCTTCCTGATGATGAGCCACATGCAGACCCCCGACGGCCTCGCCCGCCAGGCCAAGCTGATGGAAAGCTACGGCGCCACCTGCATCTACGTGGTCGACTCCGGCGGCGCCATGGGCATGCAGGACATCCGCGAGCGCTTCCGCGCGCTCAAGGCCGTGCTCGACCCGGCCACCGCCACCGGCATCCACGCCCACCACAACCTCTCCCTGGGCGTGGCCAACTCCATCGTCGCGGTGGAGGAAGGCTGCGACCGCATCGACGCCAGCCTCGCCGGCATGGGCGCCGGGGCCGGCAACGCGCCGCTGGAGGTGTTCATCGCCGCTGCCGAACGCCTGGGCTGGCACCACGGCACCGACCTGCTGGCACTGATGGACGCCGCCGACGACATCGTCCGCCCGCTGCAGGACCGCCCCGTGCGCGTCGACCGCGAAACCCTCGCCCTGGGCTATGCCGGCGTGTACTCCAGCTTCCTGCGCCATGCCGAGCTGGCCGCCGCTCGTTACGGCCTGAAGACCGTGGACATCCTCGTCGAGCTGGGCCAGCGCCGCATGGTCGGCGGCCAGGAAGACATGATCGTCGACGTCGCCCTCGACCTTCTCGCCCGCCGCCAGGAGCCGCGCCCATGAGCACCGATATCGCCCGCATCGCCACCGCCCTCGACCGCGCCGCCCGCCAGGCCGAGCCGCTGGCGCAGTTCAGCGCCAGCAGCCCCTTCAGCCTCGACGAGGCCTACCTGATCCAGCGGGCCTCCATGGCCCGCCGCTACGCCGACGGCGAGCGCATGGTCGGGGTCAAGCTGGGCTTCACCAGCCGCGCCAAGATGATCCAGATGGGCGTCGACAGCCTGATCTGGGGCTGGCTCACCGACGCCATGCTGGAAGAAGACGGCGGCGTGGTGGACCTGGGCCGCTTCATCCACCCGCGCGCCGAGCCGGAGGTGTGCTTCGTCACCCGCCGCGCCATCGAACGCCCGCTGACCCAGCTGGAAGCGGCCGACTACCTGGAGGCCGTGGCCCCGGCCATCGAGATCATCGATTCGCGCTACCAGGCCTTCAAGTTCAGCCTGGAAGACGTGGTCGCCGACAACTGCTCCTCGTCCGGCCTGGTGGTCGGCGCCTGGTCGCGGGACTTCGCCGGGCTGGCCAATGCCGGCGTGCTGATGCGCATCGACGGCCGCGTGGTCCAGGCCGGCTCCACCGCTGCCATCCTCGGCCACCCGCTGCGCAGCCTGGTGCAGGCCTCGCAGCTGCTGGCCCGCGCCGAAATCGCCCTGCCCGCCGGCAGCCTGATCATGGCCGGCGCCGCCACCGCCGCCGAAGCCCTGACTCCGGGCGCCCACGTCAGCGTGGAGATCGCCGGCTACGGCGAATGCGGCTTCACCTGCAGCGCCGCCCGCGCCCCCCAACAAGGAACCCGAGCATGAGTGACAACCGCTCCACAGTCGTGGCCGGCAAGGCCACCCCACGCGGGCGCTTCCCGCACATCAAGCGCGCCGGCGACTTCCTCTACGTCTCCGGCACCAGCTCGCGGCGCCCGGACAACAGCTTCGAGGGCGTGGAGGTGGACGCCATGGGCACCACCAACCTGGACATCCGCGCCCAGACCCGCGCGGTGATCGAAAACATCCGCGACATCCTCGCCAGTGAAAACGCAACCTTGCAGAACCTGGTGGAGATCAGCACCTTCCTGGTCGACATGAACGACTTCGGCCCTTACAACCAGGTCTACGCCGAGTACTTCGACGAGAGCGGCCCGACCCGCACCACCGTCGCCGTGCACCAGTTGCCGCACCCGCACCTGCGCATCGAAATCAAGGCCGTGGCCTACGCCCCGCTCAATCGCTGAGAACAACAAGATGGACAAACACCACTTCAGCCCGCCGCTCAACTTCAACCGCTGGATCGAGGAGCACGCGCACCTGCTCAAACCGCCCGTGGGCAACCAGCAGGTGTGGCAGAACGCCGACTTCATGGTCACCGTGGTCGGTGGCCCGAACCAGCGCACCGACTTCCACGACGACCCGGTGGAGGAGTTCTTCTACCAGTTCAAGGGCAACGCCTACCTGAACATCTGGGACCGTGGCCGCTACGAGCGCATCGACCTGCGCGAGGGCGATATCTACCTGATGGCACCCCATGTCATCCACTCCCCGCAACGCCCCGAGCCCGGCAGCCTGTGCCTGGTGATCGAGCGCCAGCGCCCCGCCGGCCTGTTCGACGCCCTGCAGTGGAGCTGCGCCCATTGCGGCACGGTGATCAAGCGCTACGAAATGCAGCTGCAGAGCATCGTCAACGACCTGCCCCCGGTGTACGAGCAGTTCTACGCCACCAGCGACGCCGAGCGCCGTTGCAGCGAATGCGGCGAGATCCACCCCGGCCGTGACTGGCAGACCTGGCACCGGACCCTGGAGGCGGCAGCCCAAGCATGAAAATCGATATCCACTCGCACTTCTTCCCCACCATCACCCGGGAGGAAGCCGCACGGCTCAACCCCGAGCGCGCGCCCTGGCTGCACAGCGACGGCCGCAGCGGCCAGATCATGGTCGGCGACAAGCCCTTCCGCCCGGTGCACGACGTGCTCTGGGACCCGGTCCGGCGCATCGAGCACCTCGACGAGCAGGGCCTGGACATCCAGATCATGTGCGCCACCCCGGTGATGTTCGCCTACGACGCGCCCATCGAACGCGCGCTGCCCTGGGCCCAGCTGATGAACGACCGCGCCCTGGAGATGACCGCCCGCGCCCCGGACCGCCTCAAGGTGCTGGCCCAGGTGCCCCTGCAAGACATAGACGCCGCCTGCCGCGAGGCCAGCCGCGCCAAGGCCGCCGGCCACGTCGGCGTGCAGATCGGCAACCACGTGGGCAACCACGACCTGGACCACGACAACCTGGTGACCTTCCTCAGCCACTGCGCCAACGACGGCATCCCGGTGCTGGTGCATCCCTGGGACATGATGGGCGGCGAGCGCATGCGCAAATGGATGCTGCCCTGGCTGGTGGCGATGCCGGCGGAAACCCAGCTGGGCATCCTCTCGCTGATCCTCTCCGGCGCCTTCGAGCGCATCCCCGAGTCGCTGCGCATCTGCTTCGCCCACGGCGGCGGCGGCTTCGCCTTCCTTCTCGGCCGCGTCGACAACGCCTGGCGCCACCGCGACATCGTCCGCGAGGACTGCCCGCAACTGCCCTCGAGCTACGTGAAGCGCTTCTTCGTCGACTCCGCCGTGTTCGACCCGCGCGCCCTGCAGCTGCTGGTGGACGTGATGGGCCCGGACCGGGTCATGCTCGGCTCCGACTCGCCCTTCCCCCTGGGCGAACAGCGCATCGGCTCCGGCGTGCTCGAACACCCGCGCCTGGACGACGCCGACAAGGCACGCATCTGCGCCGGCAACGCCCGGGAGTTCTTCGGCATCTGATACCCCCTTCATCACGCCTCCTTACTCAAGCCCTGGTCCGCGCCGTCGGACCGGGGCTTTTTTGTGAGCGTGGTTTCCGTAGGGCGGGTGAAACCCGCGAGGGCCTGCACCACAACGTCGGGTTGCACCCGACCTACAGGGCTGGGGCGAATTCATTCGCCAAGCAGGCCGCAGGGCTGCCATCACGGCGCTCCCGGCGACATCGTTTGGTGGATGAAAAGAGCGTCATCCACCCTACATCCCGGTCAACCCCGAGGCTGGGTTGAGCGCCGCGAAACCCATCACCGCCATGCCCCAACTCCGGCCCGTCGGCCAGGCCTCGCGTAGGGTGGATGACGCTTCACCCATCCACCAATCGGCATGACCGACGTGCACCGGACATGCCCCATGCACCGCCGCCGCAATGTGCTTTCCGGCGACTCCGTTGGTGGATGAAAAGAGCGTCATCCACCCTACATCCCGGTCAACCCCGAGGTTGGGTTGAGCGCCGCGAAACCCATCACCGCCAGGCCCCAACTCCGGCCCGTCGGCCAGGCCTCGCGTAGGGTGGATGACGCTTCACCCATCCACCAATCGGCGTGACCGACGTGCACCGGACATGCCCCATGCACCGCCGCCGCAATGTGCTTTCCGGCGACTCCGTTTGGTGGATGAAAAGAGCGTCATCCACCCTACATCCCGGTCAACCCCGAGGCTGAGTAGAGCGCCGCGAAACCCATCACCGCCAGGCCCCAACCCGGCTCATCGGCCCGGCCTCGCGTAGGGTGGATGACGCTTCACCCATCCACCAATCGGCATGACCGGCGTGCACCGGACATGCCCCATGCACCGCCCACGTCGGGTTGCACCCGACCTACAGACCACACGGTCCCTGTAGGGGCGAATTCATTCGCCAAGCAGGCCGCAGGGCTGCCATCACGGTGCTCCCGGCGGCACCGTTTGGTGGATGAAAAGAGCGTCATCCACCCTACATCCCGGTCAACCCCCGAGGCTGGGTTGAGCGCCGCGAAATCCATCACCGCCGATTCGCGGGCAATAAAAAACCCGCGGCAGCGTCCTGTCGCGGGTGGGGGGTGGCGGCGCGGGGCTAGAACTTGAAGCGCACGCCGAGTTGCATGCCTTCGGGGTTTTCGTCGGCGAGCGGGCTTTCCAGGTTCCAGCTGATGGGGTAGCGCACATCCGAATCACGTTTGTGGTGGATGTAGGCGTAGACGCCGTAGAGGTCGATGTTCTCGTCGTAGTTGTAGATGTAGCCGAGGTTGATACCGGCGGCGTCGCTGAGGGCTTCGTCCTTACGGTCGTCCTTGTAGATCAGGCTGACGGCGACGTTGTGCTTGTTGCCGAAGTTGTGCCGCAGGCCGAGCTGCAGGTCGCTGCCGTTGGATTCGAAATCCACCCAGGGCGCGTAGGCGTAGTAGCCGGTGTAGCGGTGGTAGACGGCGGTGAGGTCGGTCTTGCCCATGCTGTACACCGCCGTCAGGTAGAGGTCGGTGGCGTACTCCATGCTGTCCTTGTCCCAGAGGTTGCGCTGGTACTTGCGGTCCAGGGCGCCGGAGAAGTACCAGGGGCTGTCGGCCCAGTAGTCCAGCGCCACGCTGTAGACGCGGCCGTCGCGGCTGCCGTCCTTCTCGCCCTGGGTGGCCATGCCACGGAACTCGAAGCCCTCGATGCGCGGGCTGATGTACATCAGCGAGCGGTCTTCACGCCAGGGCGCATAGAACACGCTGACGTTGTTGATCAGGCTGTATTCGTTGCCGAACAGCGGGTCGGCGTAGCCGTAGGCGTTGGCCGAGGGCGTGTCCTGGCGCCCGGCACTGAGGGTTCCCCAGCGCTTGGAGATGATCTGGGCATAGGCTTCGCGCTTGCCCATGTCGTCATCGGAATGGGGGTTGTACATCGCCTCGTAGACGCCCTTCACCGAGAGGTCGTCGGTGAGCGCCTGGTCCGCCTTGAACTGGATGCGGTTGGCGCTGAGACCGGCACCGGTGACCCGCTCCACGGTGTCCCCCCCTGACGTGGCCACCTCGTAGGTGACGTCGATGATCCCGGATATCTCGATTCCCGCGAAGGCGTGCCCGCTCACAAGCGGAAGTGCGAGTAGAAGTTTGCGCATGGGTTGCTCCGATCGAACAGGGTGAGCACGCGGCGGCCATCTCCCCGCCGCCGCGCGCTCTATTTTTCTTATTGGGTTTTGTTGTTATGGAGCCGCAGGGTCAGTCCCGGGACGGCCAGGGCTTCTTCGGTGCGTCGAAGCTCGGCGTGCCCAGCAACGGCGTCGACAGTGCGTAGAAGCCGTGGTTGGTGAAGACCCAGATCAGGTTGCGGTCGTACTCGGTGTAGGCGCTGTGGGTCAGGTTGCCGATCGCGTAGCTGGCCACGTTCTTGGTGTCGAAGGGCGGCACGAAGTAGGCGCCGATGGTGGGCTTGGCCGGGTCACGCACGTCGAACACCTGCACGCCGGCGTTGTAGAAGGCGTACGGCAGGATGCCCTCGCGGGAGACGCCGGGCTGGGTGTAGTAGCCGGTGCGCTTGGGCCCGAAGCTGCCCTTGCGCTGGCAGAAGTCGGTGAAGGCGGCATCGGCCGGCGGCGTCGGGCGCGGCAGCACGTGCTGGATAGCGGGCTTGGCCGGGTTGCTCACGTCCACCGCGTAGATGTCCTTGTAGGCCTCGTAGCAGTCCTCGGACAGCGGGTAGCCGCTGAAGTACACCAGCCCGGTCTTCTCCACCTGGGAGACGTCGATGTTGTCGCCTTCGGTACCGGCCACGCTGACCGGGAAGTCCACGTGCCCCACCACCTTCATCGCCTTCGAATCGGTGATGTCGACCACGTACAGGCCCATGCCGCCCATGGCCGCGTAGCCGTACTTGCCGCCCTGCTCCACCGGTTTGGGGATGAACAGCGACATGCGCGCGCCCATCCAGGAAGCGCGGTTGCCGGCACGCGGGTTGGCCTTGAACACGGCCTCGTGCTCGGGGTCGCCGACGATCTGGCCTGGCACGGTGAGCACGTCCAGCAGCTTGGGATCGGCCGGGTTGGACATGTCCCAGGACTGGTAGCCGGCGTTGTACAGGTCGTTGGGGTATTCGGTGAGGGCGTATTTGTCGCTGGGCGCGGCGGCCACGTACATCACATCGCCGCCGAAGTAGGCCGGGATGTCACGCACGCCGGAGCCTTCCTGCTCGCCGATGGGCGCGTTGGGGTGCTCGATGTCGGTGGTGCGGGTGGCGATCAGCTTCCAGTCCGCCGGCAGCGGGCCGTTCATCTCGTAGACCTTGAAGCCCTTGAGGTGCTTGGACTTGCGGATGGCCTCGACCTTGTCCGGCTCGCGGTACTTGTCTTCCAGCACGCCGAAACGGCGCACCTCGAAGGACTGCACCATGATGTTCTTGCCCAGCTTCTTGTTCCACTGGATGGAAGCCGCGCCGAACATGTCGTCCGCCGGGTAGGGGTTCTGCTCTTCGCCCGGGCCGTTCGGGCCCCAGGTCTCGCCACGGGTAAGCAGCAGCTTCACGTCCTTGGGATGGGTGATGTCGAAGATCTTCAGGCTGCGGCGCACGTACTGGTACAGGTAGCGCTTGCCGTCGAAGTCGACGATGTTCTGCCAGGTGTGGAAGGGCTCGACCACGATGGGGTAGTAGGCCTCGACCTTCATGTTCTTGATGTAGGTCTTGCTGTCCCAGTAGTCGAGCTGGCCGGCGAAGGGCTGGCCGCCGTGGGAGAAGGGCGTGGCCGCCGGGTGGGTGAAGACGCCGGTCTTCTTGTCCAGGCCGTAGCTGCCCGGCGCCGGTTCAGGTGGGGTCCTGTCCGGCGAGAGCTCGGCCTGCCGCTTCACGAAGGGGTCGACGATGTTGATCGGGCCGTGGCCCTCGGCGCGGGCATAACCGCCCAGCAACATGCCGAGGATCACGGATGCCGCGACGCCGGTCTGGATGAACGGAACGCGAGCCTTGGAAGGGAGCAGCCTTGTTTTCATTATTCACTCCGTCAGTTGTGCCCGATTGGGCAGTGCTTGCCATTGCAGAAATCGATGTGGGTGAAGCCCCCGGCCAGGCGTGCTGGCCGGTCAGAACAGGTCGATGGGGTAGTCGGTGATCAGGCGGAAGTCGTCGAGGTCGCCCGAGCCCTGGTCGCGATCGGCGCGGTGCCAGGCCTGGCGGGCGCGCAGGCTCAGGCCCTTGGCCGGCCCGGCCTGCACCACGTAGCGCAGCTCCAGGTTGGTTTCGCGGTGCTCGCCATCGGCGCCGTAGCGCCCGGCGTAGGGGCTGCCGGCGGGAATCCGGCTGCCGTCGATGCCCCAGCCGCGCACGTGACGGGCCATCAGCGACAGGCCGGGCACGCCGTAGCGCTCCAGCGCCAGGTCGTAGCGCACCTGCCAGGAGCGCTCATTGGGGCCGTTGAAGTCGGCGAACTGGGCGGCGTTGGGCAGGTAGATGGAGGCGCCCTGGTCCCGGCCGTTGCGGCCATTGCGGTCGTTGTCGCCCACGCCCAGGTAGTCGAAGGGCGTATCGCCGCCCACCCGTTGCAGCCCCAGCAGCCAGCGGTGCGCGCCGCTGCGCAGCCAGGTGGCGGCGCCCAGGGTGGTGGTGTCGATATCGCCGGCCCGCGCCTGGCCACTGTCGGTGGTGCGGTAGAGGGTCATCGTCAGGCCCAGTTCGCGGTCGCCCTGCAGTGCGTGGCGGCCGTCGAGGCTGGCGTAGTACTGGTTCCAGATGTCCTTGAAGCGCGCGCCGTAGAGGCTCACGTCCAGGCCGGGGGCGACCCGGTAGCGGCCGCCCAGGTAGTCGGCGCGCGGGGTGGTGACGCCCGCCATCACCGCCCAGAGGTCGCCGTCGCCGTTGGTCGTCACCGGGCTGGTGGACGAGGTGAAGTGCCCGGCCTGCAGGTCGAGCCCGTCGATCTCCTGGCTGACCAGGGCAATGCCGGTGGCGGTCTGCGGCACGATGCGGAAGTGGCTGACGCCGAACACCGGGGTGTCGGGGCGCTGCTCGCCGAGCGTGAGCATACTGCGCGAGTAACGCAGCTTGAGGGCGGCGCCGGCCTTGGCGTACTCGTCGGCGGGCTGGCCGTCGTCGTGCACGGGCAGGTTGCCGGTGCCGGTCTTGTTGGCCGGGGCATCGAGCTTCAGCCCGAGGTAGGCGAAGCCGTCGAGGCCGACACCGACGGTGCCTGCGGTGAAGCCGGAGGCGTACTGGGCGACGAAGCCCTGGGTCCAGTCGCGGGCGTCGCGGCGGCCATTCTCCTTGCTGCGGTTGAAGTAGGAGTTGCGCAGCAACAGGGTCGCCTGGCTGCCGGCAACGAAGCCCGGCGCCGGCTCGTTCGCCGCAAGGGCGAGCGGGCAGGCACAGGCGGCCAGCAGGAATGCCGGGAGGGTTCTGCGCAACATGGTTCGAGCCTCGTGAATTCTTGTTGTTCTTCGCGGCGCGCCCTATCCCGGGGCGCGCGCAGGCACCGGCCCACGGCGGGTGGGCGCTGTTGCCATCAGGGGGTGCGGGCCGTCCCTGGCCCGGGGATCAACGCTGGATCGGCAGCGGCTTGGGCGCGTCGCCTTCGAGCGGCGCCCGTTGCCGGAAGCGCAGGGCGTAGATCAGCAGGATCACCGCGAGGAACGGCAGGCCGCACAGCAGGGTGGGCGCGAACTCCTCGGTGAACAGCGTGGTGACCATCAGCGCCAGCATCAGCAGCAGGCCGGCGAGGCTGGTCCAGGGGTAGCCCCAGAGCTTGAACGCCAGGGGCTGGCCGCCCTGGCGGCGACGGAAGAACAGGTGGGTGAGGAAGATGCCCGCCCAGGTGAACATCGCGCCGAACATGGCGATCGACATCATCAGGGTGAAGGCCTTTTCCGGGTACGCCAGGTACAGCAGGGTGGCCAGGGCGATGCCCACCGAAGACAGCAGCAGCGCCGGCAGCGGTACGCCCTTGCCGCTCAGGGTGCCGAACACCTTGGGCGCCTGGCCGGCCCGGGACAGGCTGAACATCAGGCGGGTGGTGATGTACAGCTGGCTGTTCATCGCCGACAGCGCCGCGATCAGGATCACCGCGTTGAACACCGCGCCCGCATAGGGCACGCCGGTGGCTTCCATCACCGTGACGAAGGGGCTCTGCCCGCCGTTGTTCTGGCCCCAGGGCACGATGGCCAGGACCAGGGCGATGGTCAGCAGGTAGAACACCACCAGGCGCACCACGGTGATGCGGAAGGCACGGGTCACCGCGCTTTGCGGGTCCTTCGCCTCACCGGCGGCGACAGCGATCATCTCGATGCTGAGGTAGCTGAAGAAGGCCACGATCACCGCCACCCAGGTGCCCCACAAGCCGTTGGGGAAGAAGCCGCGGTCGTTGCTGTAGTTGGCGAAGCCGATGGCGGAATCCGCCGGCGCGCCGTAGACCACCCAGGCGCCGAGCAGGATGAAGACCACGATGGCGCACAGCTTGAGCAGCGAGAACACGTACTCGATGGCGCCGAACACCTTGACGCTGAAGGCGTTGGCCAGGATCAGCGCCACCGAGAAGGCCACCATCCAGTAGCCGCCCGGCACCTCGGGGTACCAGTACTTCATGTACATGGCTGCGGCGGTGATCTCGGTGCCCACCGCAAACACGATGGACGACCAGTAGGCGTAGCGGATGGCGAAGCCGAAGCCGGGCGACACGTAGAACTCGGCGAAGGAACCGAACGAGCCCGAGGTGGGGTGGCGCACGGTCATTTCCGCCAGGCAGCCCATCAGCAGCAGGGCGATCAACGCGCCGATGCCGTAGCTGACCAGCACGCTGGGTCCGGCGAAGCCGATGGCGAAACCACTGCCGAGGAACAGGCCGGTGCCGATGGCGCCACCGATGGCGATCATCGACAGCTGCCCGCTGGTGAGGCTCTGCTTGAGGCCTTTTTCCCGGTCTACCAATTGTTCGAATGAGCTTGTTGTTTTTGTCATCGCATTCTTGCTCCAGGGTTTGGCGGGGGCTCAGGTCACCGATTTACGGGCCAGGAACTCCGGGCGGTCCCATTCTTTTCGTTCGAGGATTTCACGCAGTGCCGCCACGCACTCCCAGACGTCCTGGTAGCGCGTGTAGAGGGGGGTGAAGCCGAAGCGCAGGATGTCCGGCGCGCGGAAGTCGCCGACGATGCCGCGGGCGATCAGCGCCTGCATCACCGGGTAGGCGTCGGCGTGGGCCAGGGACACCTGGCTGCCACGCTGCTCGGCGTCGCGCGGGGTGCGCAGCTCGATGCCCAGGCCTTGCAGCTCCTGGTCGCAGAGCTGGATGAACAGGTCGCACAGGGCCACGCTCTTGGTGCGCAGGGCCTGCATGTCGACGTCTTCGAATACCTCCAGCGCCGCCTCCAGGGCCAGCACGCCGAGCTGCGGGGCGGTGCCCACCAGCATGCGGTCGATGGTGGCGTGGGGCGCGTAGTCGTGGCTGAAATCGAAGGGCTTGGCGTGGCCGTGCCAGCCGGTCAGCGGCTGGCGCACCTGGGCGATATGGCGCTCGGCGACGAAGACGAAGGCCGGCGCGCCGGGGCCGCCATTGAGGTACTTGTAGCCGCAGCCCACGGCGAAGTCGGCGTTGGCACCGTTCAGCTCGATGGGCATGGCGCCGGCCGAGTGGCACAGGTCCCACACCACCAGGGCGCCGACTTCATGGGCTCGGGCGGTGATGGCGGCCATGTCGTAGCGGCGGCCGGATTTGAAGTTCACGTGGGTCAGGGAGAGGATCGCCACGCTCTCGTCGAGGGCGTCGAGCACCGCGTCCGGCTCCACGCAGCGCAGCTCGCAGCCGGTCAGCTCGGCCACGCCATCGGCGATGTAGACGTCAGTGGGGAAGTTGCCGCGCTCGGCCAGGATCACCTTGCGCGAGGGCTGCATGCGGGTGGCGGCGACCAGCACCTTGAACAGGTTGATGGAGGTGGAGTCGGCCACTATCACTTCGTGGGCCTGGGCGCCGATCAGGCGGGCGATCTTGCCGCCGGTGCGCTGCGGGGCCGGGTACCAGTCGGCGTCGTTCCAGGAGCGGATCAGGCCATGGGCCCATTCCTTGCGCATCACCCTGTCGATGCGCGCCGGGACGTGGGCCGGCATCGCGCCGAGGGAGTTGCCGTCGAGGTAGATCTCGTTGGGCGGCAGGTCGAAACGGGCGCGGAATTGACCCATTCCGTCCTCGTTGTCGAGGCGCACGAAATCATCGCGGGTGAGAGGGGCGCTGCTGGACATGGCGATTCCTTGACTGCTTTGTTCTTATCGGTTGCACAGGCTCCCGGCTCGGGTCCGGGGCACCTGTTCGCATTAGGGTGAGCGGATGCTACCCCTCAGTCGCCATTACCTGAAAATAGAAATGCCCGAAGCAACTATTCCGAGCCGTTATAGCCAGCCACGACCACTGTGCTGGCGGTAAACAGCGCCCACTGCACCTGTTCAACGCCCGCCCGGGCAGATAGCGTTGCAGCAGTCGCCTCACTGCCCTGGGGAACTCATGGATTCGGAGTCGCTGCACATCCTGCTGGTGGTCACGGCCGCCGTCGGGGCCCACCTCGCCGTGCGCTGGTACCTCATCCACGGGCTCGCGCCCGACGAGGAACCCGACGACAAGGACGACTGGCTGGCCTGACGCCGCCGTCTGCACCGCCTTTTACCCCGGCAACTGGCGCTGTTTTCCAGGGCCGCGCACCTTTCATAGTGACGCTCCCTCGACTCGTCACTCGGAAAGCGTCGCCATGCTGCGCGGGATGTTCCTGCTGTTGTCGTTCCTGCTCCTGGGCTCGGCCCTCAACCACTTCGTCCTCCCGCTGCTGCCGGGGCCGGTACTCGGCCTGCTCCTGCTGCTGGCCTTTCTCGTGCTGCGCGGCGGGGTGCCGGCGACGCTGGGGGATGCCAGCGGCCAGCTGCTGAAATACCTGCCCCTGCTGCTGGTGCCGCCAGCGGTGGGGATCATGCTGCACGTGGAAACCATCGGCCGGGACTTCTGGGCCATCGCTGCGGCGCTGCTGGGCTCCCTGCTGGTGGGCATCCCGCTCACCGGCTGGCTGATGCAGGCGCTGATCCGCCGCGGCCGCCCGGAGCACCGCCCATGAGCGCCCCGCTGCTGCCCGGCGTCAGCGACCACCCGCTGTTCCACCTCGCCCTGACCCTGGGCGCCTACCAGCTGGCGCTGCTGCTGTTCGAAAAGACCCGCTCGGTGCTGGCGCAACCGGTGCTGGTGGGCACCCTGCTGGTGGTCGCCGCCCTGCTCGCCTGCGGCATCGACTACGCCACCTACCGCAGCGCGTCGAGCATGCTCTGGCTGCTGCTGGGCCCGGCCACCGTGGCCCTGGCGGTGCCGCTGTACCTGAACCTGCCACGCATCCGCCAGCTGTTCTGGCCGGTGCTCATCGCCCTGGCCGTGGGCGGCACGGTGACCCTGGCGCTCACCCTGCTGCTGGCCCACCTGCTGGGCGCCGGCCACGCCATGCTGATGACCCTGGCACCGAAATCGGTGACCTCGCCCATCGCCATACTGGTGGCCGAGCAACTGGGCGGCAGCGCCTCGCTGGCGGCGGTGTTCGTGATGATCACCGGCGTACTCGGCGCCGCCCTCGGCCCGGCCCTGCTGCGCCTCGCCCGGGTCACCCACCCCGCCGCGCGCGGCCTCGCCCTGGGCCTCACTGCCCACGCCGTCGGCACCGCCCAGGCACTGCAGGAAAACAGCGAGACAGGCGCCTTCGCCGCCCTGGCCATGAGCCTGGCGGGCGTGGCGACGGCGGTGCTGTTGCCGGTGTTGTTGGGGTGAGGTGCCGGGCGGCAGCTTGCAAAGCGTGACCCAATGGATCACGATTCTTCGCCATGATCAGGAGCTTCAGGCACAAGGGATTACGTCTCTTCTACGAGACGGGCTCGACGAAGGGCATCATCGCGGAGCACGCCAAGCGTCTGTCCCGCGCCCTGTTGATGCTGGAAAACGCCCACGGGCCGGCCGACTTGAATATCCCGGGCTGGCGTTTGCACCCGCTGAAAGGCGACCTGGAGTCCTGGTGGTCGATCAGCATCAGCGGCAACTGGCGCGTGATCTTCCGTTTCATCGACAACGACGTCGAACTGCTCGATTACCTGGACTACCACTGAGGAGGCCGACATGACCCAGCACAACCCTCCCCACCCGGGCGAAATCCTCCTCGAGGACGTGCTCCCCACGCTGGGCATCAGCATCGCGGAGATGGCCCGGCGCCTGAGCATCGCCCGCGAAACCCTGTCGCGGATCATGCACGGCCACGCGCCGATCAGCCCGGACCTGGCGGTACGGCTCGAACGCGCCGGCATCAGCACCGCGCGCATGTGGCTGGCCATGCAGGGCAGCTACGACCTCTGGCAAGCCGAACAACGCGAGCAGCCGCCCATCGAGCGCTTCGCCGAAATCGCCTGAGCACGACAAGGCCGGCAGGGTTGAACCCCGCCGGCCTGGATCACTGGACGTGAAGAACGACGCGCCGGATCAGTTCGGCGTGGCGATCATCTGCTGCTTGCGCGCCGAGTCCTTCTGCTGGCGGTAGGCCTTGGCGGCGACCGGGATGGGGCCGCTCTTGCCGGTTTCCACCCAGCGGCGCATGCGCGTGGCGTCGGCGAAGTGGGTGTACTTGCCGAAGGCGTCGAGCAGCACCATGGCCACCTGCTGGTTGCCCATGCGGGTGCGCATCACCAGGCAGTGGCCGGCCTCGTCGGTGAAGCCGGTCTTGGTCAGCTCGATGTTCCAGTCAGCCTTGCGGGTGAGGTGGTTGGTATTGCTGAAGCCCAGGCTGTAGCGCGGCTTGACGAAGGTGATGGTCTTTTCCTTGGTGGTGCTGAGCTCGCTGAGCAGCGGGTACTTGTTGCTCGCCACCAGCAGCTGCACCAGGTCGTGGGCGGTGGAGACATTGTTCAGCGACAGGCCGGTGGGCTCGACGAAGCGGGTGTGCTTCATGCCCAGGGCACGGGCCTTGGCGTTCATCGCGGCGATGAAGGCCGGGTAGCCGCCCGGGTAGTGGTGGGCCAGGGTTGCGGCGGCGCGGTTCTCGGACGACATCAGCGCCATCAGCAGCATGTCGTGGCGGGTGGCCTGGCTGCCCAGGCGCACGCGCGAGTACACGCCCTTCATTTCCTTGGTCTGGCTGATGTCGATGGCGATGACTTCGCTCATCGACTGCTTGGCTTCGAGCACCACCAGGGCGGTCATCAGCTTGGTGACCGAAGCGATGGGCACCACCAGGTCGGGGTTGTTGGAATAGATGATCTTGTTGGTCTTCAGGTCCAGCAGCATGGCGCTGCCGGAGGCGAGTTGCAGTTGCGCCGGGTCGCGCAGGGGCGCGGGGGTCTGGGCGTTGGCAGGGCTGGCCAGCGCGAGGCTGGTGCAGAGGAACAGGGCCTTGAAGAGCGAGGTTCGGATTTTCACGTGACGGGCTACCAGATGCAGATTGGGATGAAGATCGCCGTTGCGAACTGGTCGACATTATAGAGAACAAAAAGCCCGTGGATTCAGCCCCCACCGGTCGCCGGCAGGCTTTTTTTCGCAGCACGTTCGCAGCGGGAGGGCCAAGCGAAGCGGGAGATCGGCGCAGAGGTGCCATCGGGAAAAACCGATCGCGAATGAATTCGCCCCCACAGGAGAGGCGGCAATCCACAGGCAGGGACATGACCGCTGCGTAGGGTGGATGGCGCTTTTTTCATCCACCAGCGATGCCCGGCATGACCTCGATTGGTGGACCGATGAAGCGTGGTCCACCCTACGCTGCGGGTACATCCGCGATAGGCCGGCGGCCTGGCATCGCGAATGAATTCGCTCCCACAGAAACAACGACGGATCACTCGCGGCGGTAATACTGCGTGGTGCCCTGCCCCGGTACCCGCTCGATGATCAGGCCGTTGGGGTATTCGGTGGTCTGGCGGATGCCGCCGCGCTGCTGGATGTCCTGGGTGCTGTAGCCGGAGCTGCTGCGCGTGGAGTTGATGTCGCTGGGCACGCGCTGCCCGCCGTACACGTCGTAGCGCTGGCTGCTTTCGTAGGTGTCGACGCTGCCGCTGGCACCGGGGCTGACGTAGGTCTTGGGGATGACGCGAATGGTCTGCTGCCCGTTCGGTTCGGCGGCCAGGGCGGGAATCGCGCCGCTCGCCACCAGGGCCAGCAGCGCACAACGGAAGAGCTTCATGGCCGTACCTCGCTGAGGGTTGTGTGCCGATGATACGTCCGTTGGGCAACCGCCCCATGGCCGGGTTCGGGGCATGGGGCGGTTTTCTGATCAGTGGTGGGAAAAGGGCGGTGGTCGGAGCACCGCCCTTCCCGGGCTGAAGCCCGGGCTACGTGGGGAGTACGCCGCGCTGGCGGGAGAGGGTCAGGGCCAGGTCTTCGATCATGTCCTCCTGCCCGCCCACGGTGCCGCGCCGGCCCAGCTCCACCAGCAGCTCGCGGGCCTGGACGCCGTACTTCTGCTCGGCGCGCTTGGCGAACAGCAGGAACGAGCTGTACACGCCGGCATAGCCCAGGGTCAGCGCATCGCGGTCGACGCGGATAGGCTGGTCCATCATCGGCACCACCAGGTCCTCGGCCACGTCCATGATGCGGTAGAGGTCGATGCCGCTGTTCACGCCCATGCGCTCCAACACCGCGACGAACACCTCCAGCGGCGTGTTGCCCGCCCCGGCGCCGAGCCCGGCCACCGAGCCGTCAATGCGCGCCGCGCCAGCCTCGATGGCGGCCAGGGAGTTGGCGATGGCCATGCCCATGTTGTGGTGGCCGTGGAAGCCCACCTCGGTGCCCGCCTCCAGCCCCGCGCGCAGCACGCCGATCTTCTCGCTCACCTCGTCGGGCAGCATGTAGCCGGCCGAGTCGGTGCAGTAGATGCAGTTGGCGCCGTAGCTTTCCATCAACCGCGCCTGCTCCAGCAGTTTCTCGGCGCTGACCATGTGCGCCATCATCAGGAAGCCCACGGTGTCCAGGCCCATCTTCGCGGCCATGCCGATGTGCTGGCCGGAAACATCCGCCTCGGTGCAGTGGGTGGCCACGCGAATGGTGGAAACGCCGCAGCCGTGGGCCATCTTCAGGTGCTCCAGCGTGCCGATGCCCGGCAGCAGCAGGGCGGACACCTTCGCCTGCTTGAGCTTGGGAATCACCGCATCGAAGTACGCCTCGTCCGAATGGGCCGGGAAGCCGTAGTTCAGCGAGCTGCCGCCCAGGCCATCGCCGTGGGTGATCTCGATCAGCGGCACGCCGGCGGCGTCGAGCCCGGTGGCCACGGCGATCATCTCGTCCAGGCTGATCTGGTGGCGCTTGGCGTGCATGCCGTCGCGCAGGCTCATGTCGTGCAGGCGCACGTGCTTACCTTGCAGGTTCATGGGGTTCTCCAATCAGCGGGCGGGTAGTTTCAGAGCGCCCTTGTGGGCCTCTTCGGCGAACATCTCGGCGGTGCGCAGGCCGGCGGCGGTCATGATGTCCAGGTTGCCGGCGGACCTGGGCAGGAAGTCGCCCAGCCCCTCCACCTCGATGAACACCGAGACCTTGCGCCCATCGAATACCGGGCCGTTGATCAGCTTGTAGCCCGGCACGTAGCGCTGCACCTCGCGCACCATTTCCAGCACCGAGGCGCGGATCGCCGCCTGGTCCGGCTCGCCCTCGGTGAGGCAGTGGATGGTGTCGCGCATCATCAGCGGCGGCTCGGCCGGGTTGATGACGATGATCGCCTTGCCGCGCTTGGCGCCGCCGATCTTCTCCACCGCGCCGGCGGTGGTGCGGGTGAATTCATCGATGTTCTGCCGGGTGCCCGGCCCCACCGAACCGGACGACACGGTGGCGACGATCTCGCCGTACTCCACCGGCTGCACCCGCGACACCGCTGCCACCATGGGGATGGTGGCCTGGCCGCCGCAGGTGACCATGTTGACGTTCATCGCCAGCGTCGCCGCATGCTCGCGCAGGTTCACCGGCGGCACGCAGAAGGGGCCGATGGCCGCCGGAGTGAGGTCGACCATGATCACCCCCAGCTCATTGAGCTTGCGGCTGTTCTCGGCGTGCACATAGGCGGAGGTGGCGTCGAAGGCGATGCGGATGTCGTCGTCCAGCACATGCGGCAGCAGGCCGTCGACGCCATCGGCGGTGGTCTTCAGGCCGAATTCTGCGGCGCGCTTCAAGCCCTCGGAGGTCGGGTCGACGCCCACCATCCACACCGGCTCGATCCATTCCGAGCGACGCATCTTGATCAGCAGGTCGGTGCCGATATTGCCCGGCCCGATGATGGCCGCCTTGAGTTTCCTGTTCATGTTCGTGCCCCGGTCAGTCGCGGAAGGACACCCGGGCGCTGCCCAGGCCGTCGATGGTCAGTGAGAAGTCGTCGCCGGCGCGGGCCGGCTCCAGCGGCACCAGCGAGCCGGAGAGGATGATCTCGCCCGCCTTGAAGGGAATGCCCAGCGCGCCCAGGGTGTTGGCCAGCCAGGCCACCGCCGTCAGCGGGTTGCCCTGCACCGCCGAGCCCAGGCCCTCGCTGATGCGCGTGCCGTTCTTGAACACCTGCATGCGCAGGTTGGGCAGGTCCAGCTCACGCGGGTCCACCTGCTCGCGGCCAAGCACGAACACCCCACAGGAGGCGTTGTCGGCCACCGTGTCCTGGATGCGGATCTTCCAGTCGTGGATGCGCGAGTCGACGATCTCGAAGCAGGGCATCACGTACTCGGTGGCGTCCAGCACGTCCTGTTCGGTGACGCCCGGCCCCTGCAGGTCATGCTTGAGGCGGAAGGCGATCTCGCCCTCGGCGCGCGGCTGGATCAGGCGGTTGGCGGAGAGGGAAATCTCCGCACCATCCTCGAACGCCATGTCGCGGGTGATGAAGCCGAAGTCCGGCTGGTGCACATCGAGCATGCGCTGCACCGCCACCGAGGTGACGCCGATCTTCTTGCCCACCACCACATCCCCCGCCGCCACGCGCCGCTCCATGGCGTAGAGGGACACGCGGTAGGCGTCGTCGAGGGTGATCTCGGGCCAGCGGGTGGTCAGCGGTTCCAGGGTGCGACCACCGATCAGCGCCTGGTAGAGCGCCTCGCCGTGCAGGCGATGCAGCACCTCGTTCATGGCCGGCCCTCCGCGAGGAAGTCCAGGCAGGTGCGGTTGAACAGCTCGCGGTGCTCCACCATCACCCAGTGCCCGCATTCGCTGAGCAACACGAAGCGGATGCTGCGGCAGCGCTCCATCATCGTCTGCGCGCCGGATACCGGGCAGAACCGGTCGTTCATGCCCCAGAAGCCGAGGATCGGGCAGGCCAGCTCCGCCAGGCGCGCGGTGAGGTTGGGCACCTGCATGCTGGCGAGTACGCAGCGCGGTTGCTGCTGCACCACGGCCACGCGCTCGTGGACGGTTTCGTCGGTGATCAGCGCCGGGTCGAACAGCTGCAGGCCCAGCAGGCGGCGCATGCCGGCGGCGTCGTTGAGCTCGCCATTGGCGAAGGCCGCGCCCATCTTCTGGATGCCCTCCATCTGCAGGTAGTACTGTTCCTTCTCCATCAGCCCGCCGGGCGCCATCAGCACCAGGCGGCTCACGCGCTTGGGCTCGTTCAGCGCCAGCTGGAGGGCGATGGCCCCGCCCAGGGAGTTGCCCACCAGCACGCAGCGCTGGATATCCAGCGCATCCAGCAGGCCGCTCAGGGCGGCGACGAAGAAGTCCAGGCTGTAGACGGTTTCCGGCTTATCGGAGGCGCCATAGCCGGGCAGGTCCGGCACGATCACCCGGTAGCCGAAGCTGACGAACACCGGGTGGTTCTGCTTGAAGTTGCTGTGGCCGCTGGCCCCCGGGCCGCTGCCGTGGATGAACACCACCGGCTCACCCTCGCCGATGTCCAGGTAGTGCAGTCGCAGGCCATCCGGCAGCGTGGCGAATCGCCCTTGCGGTAGCGCGCCCATGGAGCTCTCCTCGGTTGGTTGTCGTAGCCGGATTATTCGGCCCACCCCGCTGGGCAACATCGTCCGAGAGGACTAGCAGCGCCCCGGCACTCCCCCTTCCCCGTGGGAGCGAATTCATTCGCGAAAGGGGCGCGAAGCGGCCCCGCTCTTCAGGGCAGCCCTGCGGGCTGCATCGCGAATGAATTCGCTCCCACAAAAAGCAGCCCCATCGCCCGCCTTCTAGTCCCCTCGGACGTGGGCGGCGACGCGGGCAGGCAATAGCCTCGCTTCATCAATAAACACGAGGAGGCAGCGATGGGCGATGCACTGGATTTCACCGGCAAGGTGGTGCTGGTAACGGGTGGCGGCAAGGGCGTGGGGCGGGGCATCAGCCTGCGCTTTCTGCAACAGGGCGCCGAGGTGGTGATCTGCGGGCGCCAGGCGCCGGATGAGCTGCCCTGCCACGCGGGGCGCAGCGCCCACTTCATCCCCTGCGATGTGCGCGACATCGAGCAGCTGCAGGCGCTGGTGCACGGCATCGAAACGCGCCTCGGCCGGCTGGACGTGCTGGTCAACAACGCCGGCGGCGCGCCCCACGCCGAGGCGGCCACGGCCTCGCCGCGCTTTTCCGAATCCATCCTGCGCCTCAACCTGCTGGCCCCGCTCAACCTCTGCCAGTTGGCCAACGGCATCATGCAGGGGCAGGCCGAAGGCGGCGCCATCATCAACATCTGCAGCGTCAGCGCCACCCGCCCCTCCCCCGGCACCGCCGCCTATGGCGCGGCCAAGGCCGGGCTGCTCAACCTCACCCGCTCGCTGGCGGTGGAATGGGCACCCAGGGTGCGGGTCAACGCCGTGACCGCTGGGCTCATCCTCACCGAGCAGGCCGAGCTGCATTACGGCGATGCCGAAGGCGTCGCGCGAGTCGCGGCGGGCATCCCCCTGCAACGCATGGCCACGCCGGAAGACATCGGCGACGCCTGCCTCTACCTCGCATCCAAGCTTTCCAGCTACGTGAGCGGCGCGGATATCTGCGTGCATGGCGGCGGGGAGAAACCGGCCTTTCTCGATGCCGCCGGCGTGAATCCGTAGGTACCCGGCTCCGGAAACACCGCCACGACTTGAAGCGCATTGATGGGTTTCGCTTCGCTCTACGCCATCCTACGGTGACTCCCTCGCAGGATGGGTAGAGTTAGGAAACCCATCAATCCCGAGCCGCAGGCTCCGGGCTCACGACGCGTCCCGGGGCACAACGTTGGCCTCGCCCCAATAGGCCTTCATCGAACGGATCAGGCCGTCGTCGTCGAACTCCATCACGTCGATCACCTGGATCGAGCAGGGCGCGCCGTTCCAGTCCAGGTCGACGCAGAAGGGCACCGCGCCGCTGCCGGCATGGCTGGCGGACACCGGGCCGGTCTGTCGGGCGCGGGCGTTGGCGCGGCCCAGGCCCTCGCGGTAGAACTGCGCGATGGCCTCGCGCCCACGGTGCAGCGGGCTGCCCACCGGGTCTTCCACCGTGGCATCAAGGGCATAGAGCGCGACGATGCCGTCGATATCGCAGGCGTCCACCAATTCGATGTAACGCGCCATGGTCTGCTGGATCTGTTGCGGGCTGATCATAGAAGGCTCCTTAAGCGACTTCGAAGAGAGCGGCGGCACCCATGCCGCCACCGATGCACATGCTCACCACCACGTAGCGCACGCCACGGCGCCTGCCCTCGATCAGCGCATGGCCGACCATGCGCGCGCCGGACATGCCGAACGGGTGGCCGATGGCGATGGCGCCGCCGTTGACGTTGAGGCGCTCGTCCGGGATGCCCAGTGCATCGCGGCAATGCAGCACCTGGCAGGCGAAGGCCTCGTTCAATTCCCACAGGCCGATGTGATCCACGCTCAGGCCGTGGCGCTTGAGCAGCTTGGGGATGGCGAATACCGGGCCGATGCCCATCTCGTCGGCATCGCAACCGGCCACCGCCAGGCCGCGATACAGGCCCAAAGGCTCAAGGCCACGGCGCGCCGCCTCCTGGGCGCTCATCAGCACCGAGGCCGAGGCGCCGTCGGACAGCTGCGACGCATTGCCGGCGGTGATGAAGCGCCCGGGCCCCGTCCACTGGCCGCCCGCCCACACCGGCGCCAGGGCGGCGAGGCTCTCGCGGCTGGTGTCGGCGCGGTTGCACTCGTCGCGGGTCAGGGTCACCGGCTCGTGGCGGCTCTCGCCGCTGGCCTTGTCCACCACCAGGCGCTGTGCGGCCAGGGGTGCCAGCTCGGCGTCGAACAGCCCGGCGGCCTGGGCCCGGGCGGTGCGCAGCTGGCTCTGGTAGGCGTATTCGTCCTGGTCTTCGCGGCTGATGCCGTAGCGCTCGGCGACGATCTCGGCGGTCTCGATCATCGGTATGTAGGCGCGCGGGTCGTGCAGCATCGCCGCCTCGGACTGGTTGCGGTAGCTGTTCTTGTGCTTGTTCTGCACCAGGGAGATGGACTCCAGGCCACCGGCGACGGCAATGTCCAGCTCGTCGCAGATGATGCTCTTAGCGGCCATCGCGATGCTCATCAGCCCCGAGGAACACTGGCGCTCCACCGCCATGCCGGCCACGCTCGACGGCAGCCCGGCGGCCATGGCGCAGAGGCGCCCGAGGTTATAGGCCTGGGTGCCCTGCTGGGCGGCGGCACCGATGATCACATCGTCCACCTCCCCCGGCTCCACGCCCGCGCGGCGCAGCGCTTCGCGCACCACATGCCCGCCCATCGCCGGCGCCTCGGTGTCATTGAACGCCCCACGGAAGGCCTTGCCGATGGGTGTGCGGGCGGTGGAAACGATTACGGCTTCTTTCATCCTGGTGTCCTCGAATTCATGGGGCTCATGGGGCTCTTTGTGGGAGCGAATTCATTCGCGAAAGGGGCGCGAAGCGGCCCCAACTCTTCAGGGCAGCCCTGCGGGCTGCATCGCGAATGAATTCGCTCCCACAGAAAACAGATGCATCGCACTAGGCCGCGTAATACCGGCTGATGGTGTCCACCACGCAGCCCGGGCGCTCTTCGCCTTCGATCTCCACGCTCACGCGTACGGTGGCCTGCACGCCGCCCTTCACTTCCTCGGCGGCCACCAGCTCGGCGCGGCCGCGCACGCGGCTGCCCACGCGCACCACGTTGGGGAAGCGCACCCGGTCGCAGCCGTAGTTCACGCCCATGGCCACGCCGCGCACTTCCAGCAGCTGCGGCAGGAACAGGTTCACCAGCGCCAGGGTCAGGTAGCCGTGGGCGATGCAGGCACCGAAGGGGCCGCTGGCCGCGCGCACCGGGTCGACGTGAATCCACTGGTGGTCGCCCGTGGCCTCGGCGAAGCCGTCGATGCGCGCCTGGTCGAGGGTGATCCACTCGCTTTCGCCCAGTGATTCGCCCACCCGCTGCAACAGCACAGTGGGGGTTTCGAAGATGCGGGTCATGCTCAAGCCCTCTGGCTGGAAACCGACAGCACTTCGCCGGTCAGGTAGGAGCTGTAGTCGCTGGCCAGGAACATCATCACGTTGGCCACTTCCCACACCTCGGCGGCGCGGCCGAAGGCCTCGCGGGAGGCGAGCTGGTCCAGCAGCTCTTTGGGGGCCGAGCGCTTGAGGAAGTCGTGCAGGGCGATGCTCGGGCTCACCGCGTTGATGCGGATGCCATGCTCCGCCGCCTCCACCGCCGCGCAGCGGGTCAGCGCCATCACCCCGGCCTTGGCGGCGGCGTAGTGGCTCTGCTCCTTCTGCGCGCGCCAGCCGAGCACCGAGGCGTTGTTGACGATCACCCCGCCCTGGCGCTCCATCATCTTCGGCAGCATGGCGCGGGTCATGCGCATGGTGCCGGTGAGGGTCACGTCCAGCACCCGCTGCCACTCCTCGTCGCTCATCTCCACCAGCAGGCGCGAGCCGCCGAGGCCTGCGTTGTTGATCAGCACATCCACCCCCGCCAGCTCGCGCTCGGCGGCCGCCACCAGGGCGCGCACCTGGGCTTCGTCGGTGACGTTGCACACCTGCGCGTGCACCCGCTCCAGGCCCGTCGCCGCGCGGATCTTCTCCCGCGCCTCCTGCAACCGGCCCTCGTGGATGTCGCTGATCATCAGCGCGCGGCAGCCTTCCTCGGCGGCGCGCAGGGCGGCGGAATAACCGATGCCGGCACCAGCGGCGGCGGTGATCAGCACCGAGCGGCCACGCAGCAAACCGTGGCCGGGGACGTAATGGGGAACGTTCATGCAGTGACCTCTCAGGCGCGCACGCGCGGCTCGCGGGGCATGCCCAGCGCGCGTTCGGCAATGATGTTGCGTTGGATTTCGTTGCTGCCGCCGTAGATGGAATCCGCGCGGCTGAAGAGGAACATCGATTGCAGGCGGCCCAGTTGGTAGGGCGCGCCGTCGAGCAGTTCGGCGTCGGGGCCGAGCACGTCCATCGCCAGCTTGCCCAGCGCCACGTGCCACTCGGCCCAGCACAGCTTGTAGATCATCGCCTCGCGGCGCAGCGAGCCGTCCTGGGCGCCGGAGAGCATGCGCAGCGAGTTGTAGCGCAGGATGCGCAGCCCGCCCCAGGCCTCGGCGATACGCTGGCGCAGCAGCGGGTCGCGCGCCGCCCCGTTGGCGCGGGCGATGCGGATGATCTCTTCCAGCTCGTTGTGGAACAGCATCTGCTGGCCGAGGGTGGAGACGCCGCGCTCGAAGCCCAGCAGCGCCATGGCGATCTTCCAGCCATCCCCCGGCGCACCGAGGAGGTTGGCGGCGTCGGTCGCCGCCTCGTCGAAGAACACCTCGTTGAACTCCGAGGTGCCGGTGAGCTGCTCGATGGGCCGCACCGTCACCCCCGCCTGGCGCATCGGCACCAGCAGGAACGACAGCCCCTGGTGGCCGACGCTGCCCGGCGTGGTGCGGGCGATCACGAAACACCAGTCGGATTCGTGGGCCAGCGAGGTCCAGACCTTCTGCCCGCTGATGCGCCACTGGCCGTCCTGCAGCACGGCGCGGGTCTTCACATTGGCCAGGTCCGAGCCCGCGCTGGGCTCCGAGTAGCCCTGGCACCAGAACTCGGTGCCGCTGACGATGCCCGGCAGCAGGCGGCGCTTCTGCTCCTCGCTGCCAAAGGCGGCGATGGTCGGCCCGGCCAGGCCTTCGCCGATATGGCCCATGCGCCCCGGCCCGCCGGCGCGGGCGTACTCCTCGTGGAAGATCACCTGCTGGCTGATGGAAAGCCCCCGGCCGCCGTGCTCCGGCGCCCAGCCGACGCAGGTCCAGCGCCCCTCGGCGAGCTTGCGCTCCCAGGCTTTGCGTTCCTCGGGGAAGCTGTGTTCGTCCCCCGGCCCACCACGGAAGCGCAGCGGCTCGAACTCACCGCGCAGGTTGTCGGCCAGCCAGGTGGCCACCTCCAGGCGGAAGGCTTCGTCCGCCTCGCTGAAACGGATCTTCATGCGATATCTCCCAGGAGGGCGGCGGCGATGCGCTCGCGGTGCCAGGCCGGCGCGCCGAACAGGGCCTCGCTGGCCCGGGCGCGCTTGAAGTAGAGGTGCGGGTCGTATTCCCAGGTGAAGCCGACGCCGCCATGCAGCTGGATCGACTCCGCCGCACAGTGGAAAAACGCCTCCGAGCAACGCGACTTGGCCAGGGCAGCGGCCAGCGGCAGCTCGGCGGCGACTATCGCATCACCATTGGCGGCCAGCGCCTCCTCGGCCACGCAGGCGGCGTAATAGGCGGCGGAGCGCGCGCACTCCACCTCCAGCATCATGTCGGCGGCGCGGTGCTTGATGGCCTGGAAGCTGGCGATGGCGCGACCGAACTGCTGGCGCTCGGCGGTGTAGGCCAGGGTCAGGTCCAGCGCCTGCTGGGCGCCGCCGGTCTGCTCCGCCGCCAGGGCCACGCAAGCCAGCTGCAGCACCTGCTCCAGCAACGCCCCGCCCTGCCCCGCCGCCCCCAGGCGCGCATCGCCCGGTACATACACATGCTCGAAATCCACCTGGGCCAGCTTGCGGGTCGGGTCCAGGGTCGGCACCAGGTGGCGGCGAATGCCGGGCGTATCGGCGGGCACGGCGAACAGCTCGATGCCCTCATCGCCCCGCGCGGCCACCACCAGCAGCCCCGCCTCGTGGCCATCCAGCACCTGGCGCAAACGCCCCTCGATCACAAAGCCCCGCCCCTCGGCGCGCACGCTCGCCTGCACCGCCTCCAGCCCCTCGCGGTTATTGCCCGCGTAGGCCAGGGTCGCGGTCAGGCTGCCGTCGGCCAGCTGCGGCAACCAGCGCGCCTTCTGCGCCTCACTGCCGCCCAGCAACAGTGCCGGCGTGGCCAGGCAGGCGGTGGCGAAAAAGGGTGAACAGAACAAGCGCCGGCCCATCTGCTCCAGCAGAATCGCCAGCTCGACGAACCCCAGCCCCAACCCGCCGTACTGCTCGGGAATATGAATGGCCGGCCACACCATCTCCGTGCACAGGCGCTGCCACAACTCGGGGTCATACCCCCGCTCGGACGCCATCGCCGCACGCACGGCGGCGGAGTCGGATACATCCGCGAGAAAGCTCTCGGCGGACGCGCGGATCATCTCCTGCTCATCGCTGAACGCGAATTCCATGGGACTGCCTTGTGATGATTACTGGGCTGGGCGGCAGTCTGGCGGGTTGTGGAGAGGGGGGAATCGTCCGAGTGGACGACGGACAGCAAGGCTGCTGGCTTCGTTAAAAGGTCATGCGTTGCGCTCAATCAAGTTGTACAGACTGAGGCGATTGATATTAGGAAAGCGCAGCAAAACCTAGCTAATATCACCAAGACAGCAGACCCGGAATGAACTCAACTAGGAATATTAAGCTTCACTTAAAAACCAATAAGACATGCAAGAAATTGCTAAGCAATCTTCTAGTGCTGGAAAAAGTGCCGCATGCTTTAGCCTGCCTAGTCAACGGTTAGCCCACTACGAGGCCAATTAATGTTAAAGGAAGAACACTTCGTACGCTCAATCAACGACATTGTAAAAAACGGTGATAACGATACATTACCCATAGATGTTGACGTGGCATTTTTACGAGAATCAAAAGACCAGTTGGTAAAGCAAGCACTAAAATTCTCAGCCTCCCTAGAGAAATTTGGTACTCACTATACGAAAAATGTCTTTAGCAAAATCCCCTTTTTCTCAGAGCGCCTCCTGACACCTGCTGGACCAACTGGCTTTCGAGTGACGACTAAGATCCATCCATTCTGGAATATGTACTTTAATGCTCTCGGTGTAGCTATTGCGGAGAGGCACGAACCAAACAGATGTGATCGGGCCCACTCGTATCGGTACATGGCCAATGGCACCGCAATATTTGACCCAGAATGGAGTTGGCGTAAATTTCGGGCAAGGACCTTAGAAGACTGCGCCGAATTACCGGACACAGCAGTAATTGTTCAAACTGACATATCAAGCTTCTACGAGCACATATATCACCATAGAATAGAGAACTTTATTGACGAACTATTTCCCGACTCACCAACTGTATCGCTGCAAGTAGACCGAATGTTGAGCAACTTTGCCTCTGGGCGTTCGTTTGGCCTACCAGTAGGAGGTCAATGCTCAAGGGTATTAGCTGAGCTATTAATGTCTAAAATAGATGGACGCCTTAATGCAAATGGAATTGTATGGCGCCGCTACGTAGACGACTTTGTCCTAATTTCTAAAGACCAAAATGAGGCATATAAAAATCTCGCAATCCTTTCTCATGCACTGGCAGACTACGGCCTTTCATTAAGCAAAACCAAGACAAGCCTCTTAAAATCAAAACATTACATTGACTATGTAAAAGCCCAGCTTGGCGGCGAGGATGAACAGTCAAAGAAGCTGAGAGATATCGACCTTAGATTCGACCCATACTCAGATACAAAAAATGAGGACTGGGAACAATTGAAAGGTGCAGTCCAACAACTAGACATTATGAAGCTTCTAGGAGATGAGTTAGGAAAGACACAGCCAGATAATTTTGTGGTCACCCAGATAAGTCGGACGCTTAAGCTACTAGAACCACAAGTGGCACTTAATATTTGCCACTCTCTGCTACTCGGCACAAACCTTCACGCCTTCAGGGCATCCTTCTCAAAAATAATGAGAGGTGTGAGCGCTCTAAGAAGCGATAGCGCTTACAATGCACTGCACAAAGCAATCGATGTGCTATTGGACGCAGTACCAACACACTCTTCCCACCTGCTCACGATCGACACGAACTGCCTGCATTATCTCAATGCACTGAGATCAGCCAAAACTGAAAAAAGAGCTAAGTACGTGCTTTCGGTATACGCATCTACCAAATCTGAAACAATCAAAAGAGCGTGCATTGACTGCTGGAGAACATGGAAAGATCGCGATCAGTTTATAGCCTTACGAGGCACTTGGAATAACATGGGAAGGGAAGAACAAAGAATGCTGTGGTTAGCTGCTGCAGATTTTACGGATGACGGACACCATATGAGGAAGCAAGTTAAAGGCACGACCGAATTCAGCTGGTCTATTGGCGCGGCCATTGATTTCGCCAACATATACATCCAATGGGCAGGAGTTGAATAATTGGGCATCAAGCTATATGGAAGAGACCCTAGGACGATAGCGCGTGAGATCTCTGGGATTTTCGATTCAATCTTCCCTTATCTGATCCCAGGAATTGTTGCAAACATAAACAAGCTTAGTGAGCCATTACCTGGACTGAGGCTTATCCCGCCACACTACTGGATAACAAGCCGACTTCAGAAAGCAATGCTATTTGAAATTGCCTTTTCACATGCAGAATCTAAACTGAAGGAAGAAACGTTTCCGGGCTGGGAAGAACTGCTTAATCGAGCCACTCAAAAACAGAAATTCTACTATGATGCAAAAATACCCCAAAATATCGAAGAAACTGACAAATCAATAATTAACATTGTGTCTGACAACCTTATCAAGGCCCTGCAACACTACACACACAAAAACAACACCGACATTAAAGATATAGTAGTCAACCCCAAAATCCCGGGGTTCAACTGGATAGCTTCGGGAGTGGGTGACTTTTCGCTAGGAACCAGCCTTATTGAAATAAAGTGCTCAGGGAAAAATTTTTCCTCCGCTGACTACAGGCAAGTACTTATGTACTGGATCCTAAGCTACTTACATTCAATTGATCGAGATGGCGAGGAGTGGAATATCTGCGTATTGATAAACCCGAGACTGAACAAATTCCTAGACATTACCTTTGACGAATTAATAGGACTTACATCCCCTTTAGGGTCTAAAGTCGAGCTTATTGAAAGCTTCAGAGCAGCTATAGATAGTGAGACAACGCCATGAAGCTTAGTTGATCCGCGCCATCAAAACTATCCCCTCAGGAGACAATCCACAGGCATCCAGCAAGGGCGAAAAAACTATTAAATGCGACTTAAACCTCTCACGCTAAAACTGATGCAACAAACCTTTCAACCTCATTAATCATTGAATTCACATCATCCTTGTTAAACTCTTCAGATTTACCATGCGCAGCACTATTGCGAACACCGGCCAAGGCAGTTATACGCTTTTGGGTAAGGCTGTTATATAAACCTTGTTTCGTGAGATCCGCATTCATCTTGTCAAGCTTTCCGAAAGCAATCCCATTATCCCTACACATATTCCTGAGCGTTGTTTCTAGAACTACCCCAGCAATAACTGCTGCCGCTGCCGCATATCCTGCTTTCAGCAGTTCTTTTGCTTGATCAAGCTCGTTATCAAATACTTCCGCCTGAACTAAATTTTTCACTGAGTTCAAGTAGCCTCCTTCGAAATCCTCTTTAGCGGCCATGAACACAGCCTTCATTTGCAGCAGCAAATCATAGCTACTAGTAAACGAACCAGGTCTACATGCAGCCATATAGGAGTTAAAATGCTGAGAATTTTCCCCACAAAGATTCGACAGAAGACTCTTGACTTTGACATCCCAATTCAAAAGCAGATTCTCATCGATATGATCATAGCTTCCAGAGTACTCACTATGCATGCGCTTTTTTGTTCCCTCAATTGCTATAACTTGCAACTCCAATTCGGAGAATCTTTTTTCAAAAGCTTTCATCATTCATTAACTCCACTTTACTTAAACCACTTCGAATAACACCCTAACTACTTCTATCGCAAACCGCCACGCCTGCAATTTAGCCAGAAAAATTAGTACTAGAAATCTCGACCAAACCTAGCAATGGTGTGCCCTGACACTACGAAACTGTTAACCGCATGCCTTTGGCTAACACCGAGAATAGCGCAGCACTCGTAAATAGCCCCTTGCGAAATCAACCTCTCTATATTTTTCGACTGCAACCTTAATTTCTCTATCTTGTTAAGCATAATTTTATAGCGCTTCGCCTTTCCATCCCTCGAATTAATACCCTCCCCTTGCCCTCCCACTCCCTCATCCCTATCCTCCCCCAGCCACGGTAAATCCCGTGGCCGGGTTTGACAGCCCGAAAGCAAGAGGCGCGATTGCGCCTCAACGGTGCATGCGGAAGCGGCGAATTGCTTCTGCAGGCCCTTGCTCGCATGCAGTTTTCAACTGCAACGCTCTATGGCGGATCGCGTGGGGAGACCCTCGTGGTCTGCCGGGTCCTCTTGCCTCGGTCTGTCAACCCCGCGCGATCTGCCACCCTCGATGACAGCGCGGGTGGTGGAGTCTTCCTATCGCAAGAGGAGATTCACCATGAAAAACACATTCACCCCTCTCGTTTTCTATCACCACCACCAACGCCTGCGCGCCGTGATGGTCGACAACCAGCCCTGGTTCGTCGCCCATGACTTCGCGCAGTTGATCGGCCTGGCCGATGCCCTCCCCTTGCTCCCGGCCCTGGAGCCTCACCAGCAGCAAACCCTCGCCCTCATCTACACCGACGGCTTCCATGAAGAGGTGGTGGTGATCAGCGATATCGGCGCCTACCGGGCGCTGTTCCAGTTCGGCACACCCAGGCACGGCACTGTGGGCCGCTGGGTGAACGAAGTGCTGGTGCCGACGCTGCATGACTACCACCGCACGCCCGATGCGGCCCCCACGCGTGAAACGCTGACCTACGAGGGCCGCCAGCTGGGCGTGGTGCGCTGGCAGGGTGAGTTGTGGGTGGCCTGGCGGGATTTGCCGCTGTTCATGGCCGGCGGCAAGGAGGTGTCGACATGAGCGCGGATTTGCAGCAGCAACGCCTGCACGACCTGCTGGAGCGCCTGGACTCTCGGCTGAACGCGGTGCATATGATCGCGGCGATCATCCAGGACAACGCGGGCCGGCGCGAAGGTACTCCCGGCCCCTTTCTCAACGACGTTCGCGAGGGTGCGCTGATGGATGTGATGGTGGACCTGAGCCGCAGCAACCAGCAGGACTTCTGGCAGCTGATGAAGATGGGCGCGCTGCCCCTCTGGACCAGCTGATCCGGGTCTGGCCCCTCTCGGAATCGGGAGGGGCCTTTGGGGCAACGGCGTTGCCCCTGGGCGATTGAAATCGCCCTTATGAGTCGATCGAGGACTGCTGAGCAAACGACGCGTAATTGCCCGCTATACCTTGTCCGATACAGGATTTGAGAGATAGCATCGAGCCATCACTTGCAAGGATGCTCAAAGTGCCCGGATCACTCCGCCTCCTTCCCCTTCTCGCCCTTGCGTTAGCTGCGCTTTCGCAGCCTACGTACGCTAGCAATACACCCTGCGACGGCAGCAAAGGCGGCATCGCTCGCTGCGACGGCGACCTATTTCTCTGCAATGACGGTTCGATCAGTGGATCGAGACGCAGTTGCCCCTCCTACATCGGCACCTCACGCACAGCGCCCAATCAGGCAATGCCCTCCCTGCGTCGATTTGCCGACTCGTCCAGTGGCCTCCGTTACTAGACAGTATTGCGATCACTCCACCACCCAGGCCCAAGTTAAACAGACTAAATGGAGACATATGGATGAACACCCCTACAAGCCTCGATCAATTACTTTCAATACTCAATAATCTTGCACTTATTGTAATTTACTCTTTACCGCTACTTATTTTCTGGCTTGGAAAATCTTACATCCCCAGTTATTTCAATGAAAAAGGAAAAAACTTAGCCACAAAGGATGATATCGGAGAAATAACCAAAAGAATCGAGCAAGTAAAAATTGAGTACACCAAAGAACTTGAACTACATAGAAGTGGAATATGGCTGCAGCAACAGAAGATAGTTTGGCTGCGAGAGGAATTTGCATTAAAGCTAGATACATATAAAAAATCAGTTTTTCTGATTAGTCAGCGCAACGATATAATTTCAGAAATCCAAGTTTCATACGCCTCAAGAGAAATCAATGGACTAGTCGCTAGAATCCCAATGCGCAGTGAGAAAAACAGCGAATACTTCAGGGATGAGTATGAAAAATCAAACAGAAAACTTGAATCATCAAACGAAAGACTTGAGCGCTTTAAAATTGACCTAAAAGAAATCACTTCGATACTAGCAATTTATTTTACTGAGGAAATATCAGAAAACTTAAAATCATTTCTCAATGAAATAGAAAAATCCAGCAATTACCATTGGACGCGAGAAAGATTCGATGAAGAAATTAAAAACCACATCTCGTCATCCACATCAGAAAATTTCGACAAAATAGTTGAAAAGTGCATCGCCCCGTATCTAGCAGAAGCCGCAAAATTCAGCACATCAGAAAAAGCATTAAAATTCTTAATCAGCTTGGAAGAACATATGAAAGAAAGCAGAGCCAAGATTATTGATCTCAGCTACAAATAAACCTTAAGAATATATTTTAATAGCATCGCATGCTTTCTAACGGCAGTATCCATTCGCGAACGATAAATCATTAAAGACAATCAAAACACTGAAGTCGGCATGATATTTTATAAGCATAGTTTCACGCATAGATGACAGCCAATTTCTAAGTCTAAGGTCTATCTGACGAACACCAACGGCCTCTTGCCCTCCGGTGTTCCCTCTGGGCGATTGAAATCGCCCCTACAGGTGCATGCCGGGGCGGTCGGGGCGGGTGGGAGGTCCTTCGCGAATGAATTCGCTCCCACGGGTTCGTTTGGCGATGTGCGGCCCGGTTGGCGATTCAGGTGTTCAGCCAGCGGTTGATGGGGGGCCGGATGGGGCTGCCGACGCCCAGCGGAGGGCCGGCGTCGAGGTTGGCGAGCACGCGTTGCTGCAGCGCGGCGAACAGCGCCTCCGGCAGCGCGGAGGATTGGCGCAGGGAGAGGTCGATGTGGATATCGACCTGCTCCGCCGTGGCCGCCCGGCAGCCTTTGCCGAGGTTGTGCAGTTCGTGGAAGAAGTGCAGGCGCTTGGCGTCCACGGCCAGTAGCCAGGAGCGCACTTCCAGTTCGTCCCCCAGGGCCACTTCCCGTTCGTAGACCATGTGGCTGGCGAGCACGGCCTTGCCACAGCCGGTGCGCTGCACGTAGTCCTCACACAGGCCGAGTTGCCGGGTGAAGGTGACGTGGGCCTCGTAGATGACGAGGCCGTAGTGGGTGGCGTTCATATGGCCGTTCACGTCGATCCACTCGGTAGGGACGGTGACCCGCAGCGTACTGACCGGCGCGTGCATGGCTCATTCGCTCCTTGTTGGGTGGGTGGCCGCCCGGCTAGCTGCCGTACACCTTCTGCGGCGGGGTGGCGTCGGCCAGCAGTCGGTCGATGACGCCGCCCAGTTCTTCGGGGGTGAAGCGGGCGCCCTTGTCGAACTCGGGGCCTTTGCGCCAGCCGTCGGCGATGGAGACTTTGCCGCCTTCCACTTCGAACATCCGCCCGGTGATGCCCTGGGAGGCTTCGGAGCCGAGCCACACCACCAGGGGCGCGACGTTCTCGGGGGCGAAGTGGTCGAAGCCGTCTTCGGGCTTTTTCATCACCTCGGCGAACACCTGCTCGGTCATGCCGGTGCGTGCGGCCGGGGCCAGGGCGTTGGCGGTGATGCCGTAGCGCGCCAGCTCGGCAGCCTGCACCAGGGTGAGGGAGGCGATGCCGCCCTTGGCGGCTGAGTAGTTGGATTGGCCGATGGAGCCCTGCAGCCCGGCGCCGGAGCTGGTGTTGATGATGCGCGCCTGCAGCCGGGCGCCGCCCTTGGCCTGTTCGCGCCAGTGCTTCACGGCGTGGCTGGCGAGGCAGAAGTGGCCCTTGAGGTGCACCGCCATCACCGCGTCCCAGTCGGCTTCGCCGAGGCTGGCGAACATGCGGTCGCGGCAGATGCCGGCGTTGTTCACCAGCACGTGCAGGTCGCCGTAGGTGTCCAGCACCTGGCGGAGGATGTCCCCGGCGGCGGCGTAGTCGGTGATGTCGCCGTTGTTGGCGATGGCCTGGCCGCCCTCGGCGCGTATCTGCGCCACCACGGCTTCGGCGGCAGGCAGGTTGATGTCGTTGACCACCACCTTGGCGCCCTCGGCGGCGAAGGCCAGGGCGTAGGCGCGGCCCAGCCCGCCGCCGGCGCCGGTGATGAGGACGATGCGGTCTTGGCAGATTGGCATTTCAATTCTCCGTCGCTTGGTTCATTGGATTTCAATCGAGGCCGGAGCCTTCCGGGGCGCGTTCAACACGTCGCGAGCGAAGGTCAGGCAAGGCGGCGGGGAGGTCGAAAAGCGGAGTTTACGAAGGTAAATGAGCATTTTCGGCCGCCCCGCCAACGCCGCATCACCGAGCGCAGCAGCGTTGACGCGTCCCGTCAGAGCCGTTCGATGATGGTCACGTTGGCTTGCCCGCCGCCTTCGCACATGGTCTGCAGGCCGTAGCGCCCGCCGCTGCGTTCCAGCTCGTGCAGCAGGGTGCACATCAGCCGGGTGCCGGTGGCGCCCAGGGGGTGGCCGAGGGCGATGGCGCCGCCGTTGACGTTGGTGCGTTCGTGGGGGTAGCCGGTTTCCTGCAGCCAGGCCAGGGCGACGGAGGCGAAGGCTTCGTTGATCTCCACCCGGTCGATGTCCTCCAGCTGCATGCCGGCGCGCTTGAGCGCGTGGGCGGTGGCGGGGATGGGGGCGGTGAGCATCCAGATGGGGTCGTCGGCGCGCACGCTGATGTGGTGGATGCGCGCGCGGGGGGTGAGGCCGTAGCGCTTGAGCGCGGCCTCGGAGACCACCAGCAGCGCGCTGGCGCCGTCGCAGGTCTGGCTGGCGACGCCGGCGGTGACGCGGTCGCAGCCGAACAGCGGGTCCAGCCCGGCCATCTGGTCGAGGCTGGTGTGGCGCGGGGTTTCGTCGTGCTCGACGCCGGCCAGGGGGACGATCTCGCGGGCGAAGCGGCCCTGCTCGATGGCGCGCAGGGCGCGGCGGTGGGATTCCAGGGCGTAGGCCTCCAGGGCCTGGCGCGAGAGGTCCCACTTCTCGGCGATCATCTGCGCGGCGCGGAACTGGGTCGGCGGTTGCGCGCCGTAGCGCTTCACCCAGCCCTCGGAGCCGGAGAAGGGGTCGCTGAAGCCCAGGGGCTCGGCGGCGGTCATGGCCGAGGAGATGGGGATCTGCGTCATGGTCTGCACGCCGCCGGCGATGACCACGTCCTGGGTGCCGCTCATCACCGCCTGGGCGGCGAAGTGCACGGCCTGCTGGGAGGAGCCGCACTGGCGGTCGATGGTGGTGCCGGGCACGGCCTGGTGGAGGCCGGCGGCCAGCCAGCAGGTGCGGGCGATATCGCCGGCCAGGGGGCCGATGGTGTCGACGCAGCCGAAGATCACGTCGTCGTAGTCGGCCTCGGGAATGGGGTTGCGTGCCACCAGCTCGCGCAGCACATGGGCGCCCAAATCGGCGGCGTGGATGTGGCTGAGGCCACCCTTGCGCCGCCCGGTGGGGGTGCGCAGGGCGTCGACTATGTAGGCGTTGGGCATGGCGGGTCTCGCTGCAATCTGTGGAGAAACGGCTGTTGTAGGGTCTTGAGTGGCTAGAACGTGTGGCCGGCGCCGGGGGTGATGGCGCCCGAGAACAGCGCCTCGCGCACCCGCGCCTTGTGCCAGCCACGGTCGCCCCAGACCTTGTCCAGGGCCCAGGCGCGCTTCATGAACAGCTGCAGGTCGACTTCCCAGGTGTAGCCCATGGCGCCGTGGGTCTGGATGGCGTTCCTGGCCGCCAGCAGCGCGGCCTCGGCGCAGGCCAGGCGGGCGTGGGAGACCTGCGCGCCCTGCCCCGGCAGGTGGTGGGCGACGGCGTAGGCGGCGCGGTAGAGCGGCGCCTTGGCGAATTCGATCTGCACTGCGGCGTTGGCCATCAGGTGCTTCACCGCCTGGAAGGCACCCACCGGCTTGCCGAACTGCTTGCGCTCGAAGCTGTAGTCCACGGCCAGGTCGACCATGCGCCGGGCCAGGCCCAGCAGCTGCGCGGCGGTGCCCAGGGCGCCCCGGTCGTGGGCGGCGGCCCAGAGCGCGCGGCCCAGCTCGCCCTCGGCCACGCAGGTGGCGGCGCCGGGCTGCCAGTGCACGCGGAACAGCTGGCGGCTGGGGTCGACGGACTCGTTACGGGTGAGGTCCACCTGCTCGCGGCGCACGGCGTGCACCTCGTCGCCGTGGGGCAGCAGCAGCAGGCCGGCGATGTGGGCGTCGGCCACCAGCGGGTTGCCCGGCTGGCCCACGGCGAGGCGCGCCTTGCCTTCGGCAATGCGAGTGAGCCATTCGCCTTGCAGGTCGAGCTGCTCGGCGCCCAGGCCGGCGAGCAGCGGCACGCCCACCAGCATGGTGTCCACCAGCGGTTCGGGCAGGGCCGCGTAGCCGCATTCCTGGGCCAGGAGGATGAAGTCCAGCTCGTTCATGTCCAGGCCGCCGAAGCCTTCCGGCACGGTGACGGCAGTGAGGCCCAGTTCGGTGAGCTGGGCCCAGAGTTCGTCGCTGCGGCCCCCTTCCACCTGCCAGAGTTCGCGGATGCGCTCCGGCGTCACTTCGTTGGTGAGGAAGGCGCGGACGTTTTCCTCGAACAGCTGTTGGTCGTCGCTGAATGTGAAGTCCATGGCGTCCCCGTTATGCGCGCGGCATGCCGAGCATCCGCTCGGCGATGATGTTGCGTTGGATCTCGTTGGTGCCGGCGTAGATGGGCCCGGCCTGGGCGAAGAGGAAGCCGTCCAGCCAGTGGCCGACGTCCCCCGCATCCGGTGCTTCGGGCAGCAGCTCGCCGCGCAGGCCGAGGATCGACAGCGCCGTCTCGTGCATGCGCTGGTCGAGCTCGGACCAGAAGATCTTGTTGGTGGAGGATTCCGGGCCGATCCTGCCGCCCTTCACCAGCCGCGAGGCGGTCATGTAGGTGTTGAGGGTGTAGGCCTCGGCGTCGAGCCAGGCGCGCATCACCGCTTCGCCTATGGCCGGGTCCTGGTCGGCGGCTTCCTGGTTGGCCAGGTACAGCTGCACCAGGCGCCGCGCGGTTTCCTGGAAGCGCGCCGGCGAGCGCAGCATCAGCCCGCGCTCGAACCCGGCGGTGGACATCGCCACGTGCCAGCCCATGCCCTCACCGCCCAGGACGTTATCCACAGGCACCTTCACGTCGTCGAAGAAGATCTCGGCGAAGCCCGGCAGGCCGTTGAGCTGGGCGATGGGGCGGATGGTGATGCCCGGGCTGTCCAGCGGCAGGAGGATGAAGGTGAGGCCGTGGTGGCGGCTGGACTGCGGGTCGCTGCGGAACAGGCCGAACAGCCAGTCGGCCCACACGGCGCGGGTGGACCAGGTCTTCTGGCCGTTGATCACGTAGTGCTCGCCCTGGCGCTCGGCGCGGCAGCGGATGGCGGCCATGTCGGAGCCGGCATTCGGCTCGGACCAGCCCTGGGCCCAGACCTCCTCGCCGGTGGCCATCTTCGGCAGGAAGCGCGCCTGCTGGGCGGCGGTGCCGAACTCCATCAGGGTCGGGCCGAGCAGGAAGATGCCGTTCTGGTTGACCCGCGCCGGGGCGCCGGCGCGGTAGTACTCCTCCTCGAAGATCAGCCACTCGATCAGGTCGCAGCCGCGCCCGCCCAGGGCCTTGGGCCAGGTGACCATGCCCCAGCGGCCTTCGTTGAGCTTCGCCTCCCAGGCGCGGTGCAGGCGGAAGCCCTCTTCGCAGTCGAAGGAGGGCAGCGGCTGGGCGGGCACGTTGGCCGCCAGCCAGGCGCGGGCTTCCTCGCGGAAGGCCTGTTGCGCCGGTGTGTAGGTCAGTTGCATAGGTGTCAGCCCTTGAAGTTGGCGGCGCGCTTGTCGACGAAGGCATCGCGGGATTCCTGGGAATCCAGCGAGCGGTAGGCCTGCAGGGTGAAGCCCTGCTCCCAGCGGTATTTGTCTTCGAGGTTGCCGTCCTCGATGCCGGTGAGGGCTTCCTTGGCCAGGGCGATCATGGCCGGGCTCTTGGCGGCGATCTTGGCGGCGATGGCCAGGGCCGCGTCGCGCAGCCGCTCGCGGGGCACCACGCGCTCCACGGCGCCCAGGCGGTGGGCCTCGGCGGCGTCGATCATCTCGCCGGTGAAGTACATGTGGCGCACCTTCTGCACCGGGAACAGGCGCTGCAGGTGGGCGCCGCCGCCCATGGCGCCACGGTCCACCTCGGGCACGCCGAAGCGCGCGCACTCGGCGGCGACGAGGATGTCCGCCGCGCCACAGAGGCCGATGCCGCCGCCGAGCACGAAGCCGTGCACGGCGATGACCACCGGCTTGGGGTTGCGGTGCACGGCGCGGAAGCTGTCGTAGTTGCCCTTGTTCACCGCGACTATGAGGCTGTCGTCGGCGGCCAGCTCCTTGATGTCGACCCCGGCGCAGAAGCCCCGCCCTTCGGCGCGGATGACGATGACGCGCACCTCGGGCGCCTGGCCCAGGCGCTCCAGCTCGGCGGCGATGGCGGCCCAGCCGCGGCTGTCGAAGGCGTTCACCGGCGGGTGGTCGAAGACCATCTCGGCGATGCCGTTGTCGAGACTGACGTGAAACGGTGTGGTCATGGCCTTATCCCCCTCAGGACGCACGGCGGCACAGCTCGGCGAGCCGTTGCTCGGCCTGCTGCACGATGGATTCGATGAGTTCGGCGCAGCCCGGCAGGCCGTCGATGGCGGCGGCGACCTGGCCGGCGGGCAGCACGCCCTCGGCCGGGCGGCCCTCGACCATGGCCTTCTGGATCACCATCGGCGCGTTGGCGGCCATCAGCGTCTGCGCGGCGCTGAGGCCGTCGTTGCCCCGCAGCTTCAGGGCGCTGGCCAGCAGGGCGGCGAGGCTGGCGCCGCTGTGGCGGCGGTAGGCCAGGGCACTGCGCAGGGCCAGCAGCAGGCGGCCGAGCCGGCCGGAGCGCTCCAGGGCGTCGAGCAGTTCGTTGCGGATCATTCGTTGCGGCAGGCCGTCGATGGCGCGGCTGACGATGATCGCCGCCGGGTCGCGCACCTTCAGGTAGCGCTCCAGGGTGGCGGCCGGTACCGGGCTGTCGGCGCTCATCAGGAAGCGCGTGCCCATGGCGATGCCTTCGGCGCCCAGGGCCAGGGCCGAGACCAGGCCGCGCCCGTCCTTGAAGCCACCGGCGGCGACCACCGGCACGTCCACGGCGTCCACCACCTGGCCGAGGAGGATGGCGGTGGGCACCGAGCCGGTGTGGCCGCCGCCCTCCCCGCCCTGCACGGTCACCGCGTCGGCGCCCATCTCCACGGCCTTCACCGCGTGCTTGAGCGCACCGACGGTGGGGATGCAGACCACGCCGGCCTCCTTGAGCCGGCCGATCATCGCCTTGCCCGGCGAGCGGCTGTAGCTCACCGCGCGCACGCCGTGCCGCAGCACCAGCTCGACGATCTGGCCGGCGTTGGCCTGGTACATGTGGAAGTTGACGCCGAAGGGCCGGTCGCTGAGGCGCCGGGTCTGCAGGATGGCCTCTTCCATGCGCGCCGGCTCGATGGTCGCCCCGGCGAGGAAGCCGAAGCCGCCGGCGTTGCCCGTGGCGGCCACCAGCCTGGGGTCGGCGACCCAGCCCATGGCGGTCTGGATGATCGGGTAGCGGCAGCCGAGCAGGCGCGTCAGGCGCGTTTCGAGGGAAATCGCCATCAGGCCTCCGACGGGTTGCGCTGGGACTGCGCCATGGCGCGGGCGTCGTAGCCGCCCAGCCTGTCGCCGCTGACCAGCTCGTTGTGGGCGTGGGCGAAGTGGTGCAGGCCGAACACCATGTCCATGGTGGCGCGCTTGCCCATCAGGTCTTCGGCGTTGTTCACCGCCTGCTTGGTCAGCTGCAGGCCCAGGCGCGGCATCTGCGCGATGCGCCGGGCCACGTCCAGGGTCACGTCCAGCAGCACGTCGCGGGGCACCACCTTGTTGACCATGCCCATCTGCCAGGCGCGCTCGGCGCCCATGCGCTCGCCGAGGAAGAGGAATTCCTTGGCGATGCGCGGGTTGAGTTCGTGCACGTGGGCGAAGTACTCGACGCCGGGGATGCCCATGCGCACCACCGGGTCGGAAAAGAAGGCGTCGTCCGAGGCGATGATCAGGTCGCAGACCCAGGCCAGCATCAGGCCGCCGGCGATGCAGGCGCCCTGGACCATGGCGACGGTGGGCTTGGGCATGTCGCGCCAGCGCCGGCACATGCCCAGGTACACCTCCTGCTCGCGGGCGTAGAGGAACTCGCCGCCCGGCTTGCCGACGTGGTCGTACCAGAGGCTGGCGCGCTCGAAGCTCTGGTCGACGTCGCGCCCCGGGGTGCCGATGTCGTGCCCGGCGGAGAAGTGCTTGCCGGCCCCGGCGAGGACGATGACCTTTACCGTGTCGTCGTCGCAGGCGCGGCGGAAGGCGGCGTCCAGCGCGTAGGTCATGCGCGAGTTCTGCGCGTTGTGGTACTCGGGGCGCTGCATGGTGACCAGGGCCAGCGGGCCCTGCACCTCGTAGCGCACCACCTGCTCTTCGGCCTGTTCGTGGTTCATGGGCTGCTCCGCCTAGTGGGCCGTGGCCAGGGCGCGCACGCCCGGCGGGTTGTCCTTGAGCTGGCTGGCGCGCAGGTTGTGCGGATCCAGCTGCTGGATGAGGATCAGTTGTTCGAGGGTCGGTGCCGCCGTGGTGGGGATCTTCTGCGGCACGTGCAGCGGGAAGGAGGTGGCATCGAGCACCTCATCGACGCTGACGCCGGGGTGCAGCGAGCGGATGCGCATCTGCCGCTCGGGGCCGTGGAAATCCAGCACGCAGAGGTCGGTGACGATCAGGCGGATGTCGATCTCGTCCAGTGACCAGCCCCGCGCCAGGCGCGCCGGGTTGTAGCCCACCGAGGCGACCACATCCACTTCACCGTCGACGAACACGCGGCGGTTGTGGCTGGCCACCAGGAAGGAGTTGGCGTGGCTGATGGAGTTGCCGGGGAAGCCGCGCACCCCGAGCATCTGCGACTTCGGCCGGGCGTGGTCGCCGATGCAGGAGATGTTGGCCTGGCCGTAGCGGTCGATCTGCACCGGGCCCACCAGGGCGTGGCGGTGGCCGCTCCAGACGTTGTCGAAGATGCGCGAGAAGCCCATCCAGCTGTCGTAGCGGGGCTGGTAGCCGTCACGCGGGCCGAGCGGCACGGGCTCGGCGACCATGAAGGCTTCGGAGTCGGTCATCATCAGCCGGGCGTTGCTGTTGAGCATGGCCAGGGACGCGGCCAGGCGCTGCAGCACGCCGATGCCGGTGGCGAGCACCTCGCCGTCGTCGGCGAAGGCCTCGGCGGCCGCGCAGATCATCAGCTCGGCGAGGCTGTAGGGTTGTTTGGTGGCGGTCATCTCGGCCTCCTCGATGTTCGATTCAAAAAACCGGGAGTGGCAGTTGGCGGATGGCATTGAGCCCGCCGACCCGTGCGAGGTATTCGTCCTCGCCGCAGTTCACGTAGCGCTCCACGTAGTCGAGCCAGCCGTCCGGCTCGCTGGCCGAGGCGTTGTAGGCCTTGAAGTGCGCGGTATCGAAGCCGTACAGCGGCGCGCAGGAAGACGGGTGCGCCCCGCCCGGCAGGTGCACCACGGCGCTGGTGAGGTTGCGCTCCCAGAACACCTGGCGGGCGCGTTGCGGGTCCTGGTGGAACCAGTCGCTGGCCACCAGCTCGTCGCAGCTGACATAGGCCTTGTCGGCGGCGCGCACGAAGAGGTCATCCATGTAGTGGTCGGGCCCGGCGATCTGGCACACGCCCCGGGCGTCGGCGCGGTCGACGTGGACCAGCGCGGCGTCCAGCTTCAGGGCCGGCATGGCGACCCAGTCGCGGCTGTCGTCGTAAGGCGAGGTCACCAGCTTGAGCTGCGGGTTGAGGCGCAGCACGTCGGTGCCCAGGCCCACGGCGGTGGGAATGAAGGGCGCGCCCATGGCCGCGGCCTTGAGGCCGAGCAGGAGCATGCCTTCGTCGATCTCGGTCACCTCCACGGCGCCGGCCTGGCGGGCCTTGCGGAAGTAGGGTTCGAGGGGGATGAAGTCCAGCGAGACGAAGGCGTACACCAGCCGCCGCACCTTGCCGGCGGCGCAGAGCATGCCCACGTCGGCGCCGCCATAGGCGACCACGGTGAGGTCCTTGAGGCCGGAGCGGAGAATCTCGCGCACCAGAGCCATGGGCTTGCGGCGCGGGCCCCAGCCACCGATGCCGATGGTCATGCCGTCGCGCAGCTGGCCGACCGCGTCGGCTGCCGTCATGCGTTTGTCCATGGGGTGCTCCTTAGTCGCGGCCGACGCTGAAGTCGTGGCCCCAGTGGCTGACCACGGTGCTTTCGAAGGGGGTGTGGGAGTCCCAGTCCATGACCTTGCCGCCGCAGCCGTACTCCAGGTCGAAGCCGCCGGGGGTCTGCATGTAGAAGCTGGTCATCTCGTCGTTGACGTGGCGGCCGAGGGTGGCGGAGAGCTTCACCTCGTGGGCGAGCATGCGGTCGTGGGCACGGCCGACGTCGTCCAGGCTGTTGACCTCCACCATCAGGTGCACGCAACCGGAAGGGATCGGGCATTCGAACAGCGCCAGCGAGTGGTGCCGGGCGTTGTTGCAGTGGAGGAAGTGGATGCGTTTCTCAGGCTCGGCCGGGTCGGGGGTGAAGCGCACCTTCATCAGGTCCGACAGGCCGAAGCCCATCACCCGCTCGTAGAAGTCCAGGCAGCGGTCGAAGCTCGGCGCCGGCAGCACCGCGTGGCCCATGCCCAGCGCGCTGGTGACGAAGCCGGAGACGCCGGCGGGCGATGCGAAGGGGGCGAAATCCTGCAGCGGGCCCCAGAACAGCTCGTGGCGGTTGCCGTCCGGGTCGGCGAAGCGCGCCAGCGCCTGCACCTTGCGGGCGGCGGCATCGGCGGCGCTGCCCCGTTGCACCTCCACGTTGGCGGCCTGCAGCTCGGCGATGGCCAGCTCGAACTGCGCCTTGCCGGCCACTTCCCAGCCGCAGGCGCCGTAGCCGTCACGGTCCGCGCGCTCCACCAGGATGCGGTAGGCGCGCTCGTCCATCTTCAGGAACAGCCGCTCGGCCGTGGCCTCCACCATCATGCCCAGCACGTCGGTGGCGTACCGCTGCCAGCGTTGCAGGTCTGTCGAGGCTACGGTGACGTACCCCAGGCCACGGATGTCCATGCGCTTCTCCTCATCGTCGTTGTCGCCGCACACGGGGCGCGGGCTCTATGGGACCGATTAAATCGGCTGCACCGGGAGGGGGCATCGTCCGATGGGACTAGCGCGAAAGGCGCATGGCGCGGGGGTTGCGGAGGCGTGCCTCGTAGGATGGGTAGAGCTCCGCGAAACCCATCATGGCGCGCGCAAGGAACGCTCGGAGCATCGGGCTTGGGAATTGCGGAACCCCGTAGGTCGGGTGCAACCCGACAAGTCCGCACAGGAGCCACGCGGGTTTCACCCGCCCTACGGTCGCGCACGGGCATGACCGCTGCGTAGGGTGGAGGTCGCTTTTTACCTCCACCAGGCGGAGTCGAGCGCGGCACAGGTGCATGCCTGGAGCTCCGCATTGATGGGTTTCGCGGAGCTCTACCCATCCTACGGTCCTACAAGCCCGCCTGGTGGAGTCGCGGAACCCCGTAGGTCGGGTGCAACCCGACAAGTCCGCACAGGAGCCACGCGGGTTTCACCCGCCCTAAAGCTGTGCGTGGGGCATGACCGCTGCGTAGGGTGGAGGTCGCTTTTTACCTCCACCAGGCGGAGTCGAGCGCGGCACAGGTGCATGCCTGAAGCTCCGCATTGATGGGTTTCGCGGAGCTCTACCCATCCTACGGCCCTACAAGCCCGCCTGGTGGAGTCGCGGAACCCCGTAGGTCGGGTGCAACCCGACAAGTCCGTGCACGGGAGCCACGCGGGTTTCACCCGCCCTACGGTCGTGCGTGGGGCATGACCGCTGTGTAGGGTGGAGGTCGCTTTTTACCTCCACCAGGCGGAGTCGAGCGTGGCACAGGAGTTACCGGCATCCCCGGGCTGAAGCCCGAGCTACAGGCTCAGACCATCGCCCGCAACGCGTCCTTGGTGACCTTGCCGGCGGCGTTGAGGGGCATGACGGAGAGCACCCGTGCGCGGCGCGGGACCTTGTAGTTGGCCATGTGCTCGCGGCACCAGGCGAGGAAGGCGTCGGCGTCGAGGCGCTGGCCGCCGGCGGGCAGGAGGAAGGCCATGGCCACCTCGCCCAGGCGCTCGTCGGGGATGCCGATCACCGCGGCCTGGGCCACGCCCGGGTAGGTGAGGATCACCTGCTCGATCTCCGCCGGGTACACGTTGAAGCCGCCGGTGATGAACATGTCCTTGATGCGGTCGGTGATGCGCAGGTAGCCCTGCTCGTCGAGCACGCCGATGTCGCCGGTGTGCAGCCAGCCCTCGGCGTCGATGGCCTCGCCCGTGGCCTCGGGGTTGTTGAAGTAGCCCTTCATCAGGTTGTAGCCGCGCACCAGCAGCTCGCCCGGCTGGCCCGGCGGCACCGGGTTGCCAGTGGCGTCGACACAGCGCACCTCCACGTCGGGGAAGGCGCGGCCGGAGGTGGTGGCAATCACCTCCGGTGCATCGCCGGGGCGGCAGATGGTGACGAAGCCGCAGGCCTCGGTGAGGCCGTAGGCGGTGACGATGGTTTCGAAGCCCAGCTCGCTGGCCATGCGCCGGACCATCTCCACCGGCACCGAGGCGGCACCGGTGACGGCCACCCGCAGGCTGGAAAGGTCGTAGCGCTCGCGGCCGGGGAAGCCGAGGATGCTCTGGTACAGGGTGGGCGGGCCGGGCAGCACGCTGACCTTTTCCCGGGCGATGCGCTCGAGCATCGCCGGCACGTCGAACACCTGCTGCGGCAGGATGCAGCAGCCGCCCATCAGCGCCGCCAGCCAGCCGGCCTTGTAGCCGAAGCTGTGGAAGAACGGGTTGACGATCAGGTAGCGATCCCCCGGGCGCAGGCCGACCATGGCGCTCCAGTCGCGGACGATGCGCAGGTTCTGCCCGTGGGCGCTCATCACCCCCTTGGGCTTGCCGGTGGTACCGGAAGTGAACAGCAGGTCGGAGAGGCTCTCCCCGTCCACCTGCGCCTCGCGCCGTTCCAGCTCCGCTGGCGCCACTTCATCCCCCAGGGCCAGGAAGGCCTCCCACTCCAGGCAGCCCTCCGCCGCGCCACGCAGGCACACGCGCCGGCGCAGCGCCGGCAGGTGTTCGCCCGCCAGCAGCGCCGGGTAGTCGGTGCCGAGGAATTCACCGATGACGAACAGCAGGCTTGCACCGCTCTCGCGCAGGATGTAGCCCGCCTCGGGGCCCTTCATCCGCGTGTTCAGCGGCACCAGCACCGCACCCACGCTCTGTAGGGCGATGGCGGCGATGACCCACTCGTGGATGTTCGGCGCCCAGATGGCCACGCGCTCGCCATGGCCCACCTCCAGCGCCAGCAGGGCACGGGCGGCGCGGCGGCGCAGCTGGTCGAGCTGCTGGTAGCTGAGGCGGGTGCCGTCGTCCTCGATGGCCGGGGCTTGGTCGTAACGAACCGCCGCAGCGGCCAGCAACTGGGGGATGGTCAAGGTGCTTTCCAGGTTGGGCATGGGCGTTTCTCGGGCGCGACGGGGCAGCGGCCGAGCACAGGGCCCGGCCGTGGTTGGGTGAAGGTAGATCAGGCCTGCGGCGGTGCGAAGCGGCGGCCGGCAGAGAAGCCGCCGTCCACGGCGATCATCTGCCCGCTGACGAAGGAGGCATCGTCCGAGGCGAGGAACAGCGCGACACCGGCCACTTCTTCCGGCTGCCCGGCGCGGCAGAGCATGTGCTGCGAGGCGAAGAAGGCATGGAAGGCTTCCTGCTCCTTGACCATCTGCGTCATGGGCGTGTCGATCAGCCCCGGGCACAGGCCGTTGACCCGCACGTTGGCGTGGCCGTAGTCGATGGCCATGGAGCGGGTGAGCTGGGTGATGCCGCCCTTGGCGGTGTTGTAGGCGGCGTTGCCGTCGCAACCCTGGAGCCCGAAGATCGAGCCGAAGTTGATGATCGAGCCGCTGCGCTGGGCCAGCATCGCCGGCAGCGCGTGCTTGCTGGTGAGCATGCTGCCGGTGAGGTGGATATCCAGCACCCGGCGCCATTCCTCGGTGCTGGTCTCGGTGATGCTGCCACGGCTGGCGATGCCGGCAGCGTTGACCAGGGCGTCGATGCGGCCGAAGCGGCTGACCACCTCCTGCATCACCTCCTCGACCCGCGCCTCGTCGCGCACATCCAGGCTCATGAACAGCGGCGCCGGGCTGACCCCTTCCAGGCTCGCGGCGATATCCGCGCGCGGCTCGCCGATATCCAGCCCGACCACCTGCGCGCCCTCGGCGGCGAAGCGGCGTACGCAGGCCAGGCCGATGCCCGATGCGGCACCGGTGATGACGGCGACCTTGTTCGACAGACGTGCCATGGGAAACCTCCTCGTTTGTTATTGGAATGGAGCTTTCGGCGGAGTCTACCCAAGGCGCGGGGCGGATTGATCGTCCATTGGGACTAGCTGGCACGCCAAGAAAAAACCCGGCCGAAGCCGGGCGAAATTGGCACAGAACTACAGACTCAACACCGCCCCGCAGGGCGGTAGCACCCGGCTGTCACCCCGGGAACTTCAGTTTCAGCCGCGCGCTGCCGGAGCGGCCCTGGCATGCCAGGGTCCAGCCTTCGGCGAGTTCGGCAGGGCTGAGGATATCGTTACGGGCGAGCAGCACCTCGCCCTCTTCCACCTGGCACATGCAGGCGCCGCAGAAGCCCTCCTCGCAGGAGAAGGGCACGTCCAGACCGGCGGCGCGGCAGCTTTGCAGCAGGGTGTGCCCCGGCTGCACCGGCACCTCGGTGAGCCGGCCGTCCAGCTCCACCAGCAGCTGTTCCACGGTGGCGCCATTGGGCACCGGCAGGGGCTCGCCGGCGTCCGGGTCGGGCGGCGAGACGAAGCGCTCCACATGGATGCGCGCGGCCTCCTCCCCCAGCCCCAGCAGCGCCCGCTCCACGGTGTCCATGAAGGGGCCCGGCCCGCAGATGTAGAACTCCGCGCCGGCATGGCCGCGCACCAGCTGGCGCACCTGGCCCTCGTCGAGGAAGCCCTGCACCGAGTCCAGCACATGCACCACCTCCAGCCGCTCGACCTGGGCGCGGGCGATGGCGCGCAGCTCGTCGCGGAAGATCACCGAGGCCTCGTCGCGGTTGGCGTACACCAGCTTGATGCGCCGCGCGCTGGTCTGCAGGGCCGACTTGAGGATGGAGAACACCGGGGTGATGCCCGAGCCGCCGCCGAACAGCACCAGGTCGTGCTCCCCCGGGCGCAGGTGGAAGTGCCCGGCGGGCGGCAGCACCTCCAGGCGGTCACCCGGGTGCACCTGGTCGTTGAACCAGTTGGACACCCTGCCGCCGTCCACCCGCTTGATGGTGACCTTGGGCAGGGCGTCGCAATCCGGCGAGCTGGACATGGAATAGCAGCGCGTCAGCCGCTTGCCGCCGAGCGCCACGCGAAAGCCGAGGTACTGCCCCGGCTTGTAGCGGAAGCGCTCCTGCAGCTCGGCCGGCACCCGCAACACCAGGGAACGGCTGTCGTGGGTCTCGGCGATCACCTCGGCCACCTCCAGGTGGAAGGCACCGGACTGCTGGGTTTCGATCACGAGTGGCTGCGCGCTGCCCATGGCCATCTCCGTTCAGAGCAGGCCGCTGATGGTCTGCGCGTTGTCGATGCGCAGCTCGCTGCCGCTGATGAAGCGCGACTCGTCGGAGGCGAGGAACAGCACCAGGGCGGCGATATCCTGCGGGGCGCACATGCGGTTCAGCGGGTTCTTGTCCAGCTCGCCCTGGGGGATCGCCTGGCCGCCGGTCAGCGCCTGGGTCATCGGCGTGTTGATGCCGTCCGGGTGCACGCTGTTGCAGCGGATGCGGTAGCCCTGGTGCTTGCAGTGCAGCGCCACGGAACGGGTCAGCGCCGCCACCGCGCCCTTGGAGGCGGAGTAGGCGCAGAAGGCCGGCATGCCGCCCAGGGCCGCCACCGAGGACATGTTGACGATGGAGCCGCCGCCGCTGTCCTTCATCGCGCCGATGGCGTACTTGCAGCCGAGGAAGTAGCCGTCGCTGTTGATGCGCTGCACCTTCTGCCACAGCTCCAGGCTGGTGTCCTCGACGCTGCCGACGGCAAGGATGGCGGCGTTGTTCACCAGCACGTCGAGGCGGCCGAACTTCTCCAGGGTGAGCTTGATGACGTTCTGCCAATCCGCCTCGCTGGCGATGTCCTGGCGGATGAACAGCGCCTCGCCCCCGATCTCGGCGGCCACCTGGCGGCCGGCCTCTTCGTTGAGGTCGGTGAGCACCACCCTGGCGCCTTCGCTGGCCAGCAGCAGTGCATCTTCGCGACCGACGCCACTGGCGGCGCCGGTGACGATGCAGACCTTGCCTTCGACTCGTTTCATCGTTGTTCTCCTTGATAAGCCAGAGCGGCACGAACCAGGCCCGCCACATGAGCGCCGACCCGCCGCCCGGAATGGACGCAGTCGGCCAGCGACAGGCCGGATACATAGAAATTGGAAGCGACGCCCACGGCGTTGCGGCCGGCGGCGAACAGGCCGGCGACCGGCTGGCCGTCGGCACCGAGCACCTGGCCGCTGCGCTCGCACACGGCGAGGCCGCCGAGGGTGATCACCGGGCAGGGGAAAAGCTTGCTGGCGAAGGACAGGTCCAGGGCGTACCAGGGCCCGGCGCCCAGCTCGGCGAGGAAGCCGCGCGACTTGCCCAGGGCGTCCTCGCGCTCGCCACGGGCTGCGGCGCTGTAATCGGCAAGGGTGCGCTGCAGGTTGCCCAGCGGCAGCCCGCTGCGCTCGCTCAGTTGCGCCAGGGTGTCGCCACGGCGGGCGTTGAACAGCATGTTGAGCACCGCCGGCAGGCGCTGGAAGCTCCACACCTTGCCGGGGCCGACCTGGGCGAAGGCTTCCTTCAGCAGCGCGCGGTTGAGGATGAGCACGGCGCGGCCACCCTGTTCCTCGACCATGGCGTGGCCGAGCTTGGCGCCATAGACCTCTTCATTGCAGTAGCGCAGGCCCTGGTCGTTGACGATCACCCCACGGGCCCAGGCCAGCGGCGGGTTGATGAAGCGCCAGGCGCTGGCCCGCTCCATGCGCGACAACTCGCCACCGACGCTGGCCCCCAGGCGGATGCCGCTGCCGTCGCAGCCGCTGGTGCCCAGGGGCAGGCCGTCGAGGTAACGCGGCGCATGCACGCCGAGCATGGCGCGGTTGAAGACGAAGCCGCCGGCGCTGAGCAGCACGCCGTGCTCGGCACGGATCAGCCGGCGCCGCGCATGCTCGCGCTCCAGGGTGCGCAGGCGGCGGCGCCAGCGTTCGGCCAGGGCCGGCGCGTAGGGATGGATGGCGTCGGTCCAGCGTGACAGCCGCGCATGCTGCTTCGCCGCACGGCTGCCCGTGGGCAATTCCCAGGCCTCGACGCCGATCACGGTGCCGGACGCATCCAGCACCAGGCGCTGCACTTCGCACTGGCTGCGCAGGCGCACGCCCAGGCGCAGCGCGCTGGTGGCCAGGGGGCGGAACAGGTTGATGCCGGACATGCCCGAACCCAGGGCGCGGTGGCCACGGGGCGCCGGGCGGGCCTTGGCGGCGTATTCGGGCACCGCCTCGTTGCCGGAGTAGTAGAGGAAGTACTGGTCGCTGGGGTAGGAGGTTTTCAGCGGCGGCACGCTGCCCTGGAAGGCGGCGCCCTGGCGCTCCAGCCAGGCGAGGTTGGCGCGGCTGGTTTCGCAGAACCCGCGCAGGGTTTCGGCGCTGACTGCCTCGCCCACCTCTTCGCGCAGGTAGGCGTACATGGCCTCGGGCGTGTCTTCGACGCCGGCCTCGGCCTGCTGCGGCGTGCCACCACCGGCATAGACCACCCCGCCGCTGCGGGCGGTGGCGCCGCCGCCGGCGAAACGGTCCAGCGCCAGCACCGACAGCCCCTGCTCGGCGGCTTCGATGGCGGCACAGACACCGGCGCCGCCGAAGCCGACCACCAGCAGGTCGGCGCTGTCGTCCCAGTCCAGCTGCGCGGCGTCATGCACGCGCAGCGGGGCGTGCGGGTCCTGCTCCATGGCCGTCATGGCGCCCTCAGCTCGCCGCGGCCAGCGAGGAGGCGGTGGTGGTGTAGGTGCCGTCGAGGTAGACCAGCGGGCTGATCTCAGCGCTGTTGTGGATCTCGACGATGCGCCCGATGAACACCGTGTGGGTGCCGTAGCTGAAGCGCCCGTCCTGCTGGCAGAGGATCGCCGACTGGGCGTCGCCCAGGTAGGGGATGCCGCCGGGGCTGGTGCGCCAGTCGCCGCGCTGGAACCGCGCCTCGCCCTTTATCGGGCCGCTGCACAGGTGCGACAGCTCCTCCTGCTCCAGGCCGAGGATGTTCACGCAGAAATCCGCCCCGGCCTCCAGCACGGCGTGCAGCGACGCGGTGCGGTTGACGCAGATGAGCAGGGACGGCGGCTCCGTGGAGAGCGAGTCCACCGCCGTGGCCGACATGGCGAACCGCTCGCGGCCATTGCTGGTGGTGATGATGGTCACGGACTTGGCCAGGCGACGCATCGCCTGGAGCATCTCGCCCTTCAGTTCGGCCTGGCTCATGGCACTGCCCTCTTGTGGTTCTCAGGTGCCGTCGATTCTTCGCCAGGGCCCGGGGCCGGTCATCGTCCGAGGGGACTAGTTGGGTGATAGGTGATTTCGGGGGAGGCCCGATCGCGAATGAATTCACTCCCACGGGAAAGCCAGCTGCGTAGCCTGGGCTTCAGCCCGGGAATGGCGTGACCGGCGTCCCCGGGCTGAAGCCCGGGCTACAGGGTGATGGAAAGCTTCGCGAGCAGAGCTCGCTCCTACGGTGCGTGCGTGCGCCGGCATATGGTCCGTTTGAGGGATGCCGGCTGTTTTTCCGGTTGCTTGAATGCCCGCGAGAGGTGGCAAGCCCTTAACCGGAGAACAACAAAAATGCTCGACCACGACCTGATCCGCCAACGCCTGAAACAACGTGCCCGTGAGCTGGTGCCGGTGCTGCGCGAGCGCGCGCCGCTGGCCGCGAAGAATGGCCAGCTGCCCGAGGAGACCCTGCGTGATTTCCACGAGGCGGGGTTCTTCCGCATCCTCCAGCCGGCGCGCTGGGAGGGCTACGAGCTGGAGCCCGGTGATTTCTTCGAGGTGCAGATGACCCTCGCCGAGGGCTGCATGTCGTCGGCCTGGGTGCTGGGGGTGATCGCCATCCACAACTGGCAGCTGGCGCTGTTCGACGACCGCGCGGCGCAGGATGTGTGGGGCGCGGATTCCAGCGTGCTGATCTCCTCGTCCTATATGCCGGTGGGCAAGGTCACCCGGGTGGACGGTGGCTTCCGCCTCAGCGGCCGCTGGGGCTTCTCCTCCGGCAGCACGCACTGCCAGTGGGCCTTCCTCGGCGCCATGGTGCCGCCGGAGAAGGAAGGCGACGGGCCGGACTATCGCACCTTCCTGGTGCCGCGCAGCGACTACCAGGTGCTCGACAACTGGGACGTGATGGGCCTGGAGGCCACCGGTTCCCACGACGTGCAGGTGCAGGACGCCTTCGTGCCCGAGTACCGCACCCACCGCTCCATCGACGGCTTCCTGCAGAACAGCCCCGGCAACGCGGTGAACGCCGCGCCGCTGTTCCGCCTGCCGTTCGGGCAGATCTTCGTGCGTGCGGTGTCGTCCGCCACCATCGGCGCGCTGCAGGGCGCCATCGACCTGTTCATCGAGGCCAACAAGAACCGCATCGGCGTCAACGACGGCCGCAAGATCGTCCAGGACCCCGGCGCCCAGAGCGCCCTGGCCAACGCCATGGTCACGGTGGATGAATGCCGCAGCGTGCTGCTGCGCAACTTCGAGCTGATGATGCAGCGCGCCCGCGCCGGCGAGCCGCTGACCATGGCCGAGCGGGTGAAGATGCGCTACGACTCGGCCATCGTTCCGGACAAGTGCGCCCAGGCGGTGGAGACGCTGATGTACAACAGCGGCGCCTCGACCATTTTCCGCCAGCACGGCATCAACCGCGCCTTCCGCGACATCCACACCGGCCGCGCCCACGTCGCCAACTGCCCCGGCAAATACGCCCTCAACCTCGGCGCGGTGGGCATGGGCCTGGAGAGCAGCGACTTCTTCCTCTGATGCATCGCCGTGCCCCGGCTCGGCACCGCTTGGTGGACATGAAAAGCGATGTCCACCCTACACACGGGTCACGCCCGGCATGGGTGGATGCGCCTTTTTCATCCACCCTCGGCGTGCCCGGCGATAACCCGCGCCCGCTCCCATAAAACCTGCCACGACGCCCGCCCCGCGCGGGCGTCGTGCCGTTCGGGAGGCCTGCGGGGATTAGTCTGTTTGGGGGATTCCACGTCATTTCGCTTGCCACACCATGCGCCCAAGGCCCGGTGTTCCGGGCCGACCAGACCAAGAACAACAAGGGCCAAAGCGCATGAAATTTTCCCTGATCTACGAGGCACAGACGATCGACTCCAGCCGCGAGGGCGACCGTCGCATCTTCGACGAAACCGTCGAGCAGGCGGTACTCGCCGACAAGCTCGGTTTCGACACCTTCTGGTGCGTGGAGCACACCGCGCTGACCAACTACTCGCACATGTCCGCACCGGAAACCATGCTCGCCTTCGTCGCCGGCAAGACCGAGCGCATCGGCATCGGCCACGGCGTGGTGTGCCTGCCTCCGGCGATGAACCACCCGGTGAAGGTGGCCGAACGCATCGCCACCCTCGACCTGCTGTCCAAGGGCCGCGTGCACTTCGGCGTGGGCAAGGGCGGCACCCAGCAGGAGGCCGGCACCTTCGGCTACGACCTGGCGACCCTGCAGCCGCAGATCGACGAAGCCATGTACCTGATCCCGAAGATGTTCGTGCAGGACGAGATCGAACATAACGGCGACTTCGTGAAGATCCCCCGCCGCCCCATCCACCCCAAGCCCTACCAGGACCCGCACCCGCCGATGTACCTGGCCTGCACCAACACCGAGTCGCTGAAGAACGCCGGCGGCCGTGGCATGGGCGCCCTGGTGCTGGGCTTCGGCGGCCCCGAGGAGATCGCCAAGAAGGTGGCCGTGTACCACGAGGCCTGGGACAACCGCGACGAGAAGCAGCAGGTGGGCTTCCGCCCCAACCGCCATATCGCCGCGCTGTGCCCGGCCATCGTCCTGGATGACAACGAGAAGGCCCGCGCCATCGGCATCCGTGGCCAGCGCTACTTCATGGAATCCCTGGCCTACTGGTACGCCGGTGGCGAGCGCCCGGACCCGGAGAAGTGGAAGGACGACACCTTCGTCGACGGCAGCGGCCAGGCGGTGATCAAGTCGCGCTTCGCCTCCGAGGAAGTCACCGTGGACTTCTCCGACCCGACCATGGCGATGATGAACCCCAACCACGCCTACGGCACCGTGCAGGACTGCATCGGCTACGTGCAGCGCCTGATCGACGCCGGCGCCGACGAGATCCTCTTCATCTGCCAGATGGGCACCGTGCCGCAATGGGCGCAGATCGAAACGCTGAAGAACATCGGCGAGCATGTGATCCCGTACTTCCGCAAGCAGGCCAACAAGGGCTGAGTCCTGGCGGTGTGAGCGGACGGGCCTCCATGAGGCCCGTTTTTTATTGGGCGATGATTCGCGAGATGGCGGCGACGTGCTTGGGATCTGGTGGGCTGAAGCCCACCCTACAAACGCCGGATAGTGCGTGCACAACAGCGCTACAGAGTTTCAGGCTCGACTCCGCCTGGTGGAGGTAAAGAGCGACCTCCACCCTACACAGCGGTCATGTCCGTGGGCTGGATCGGCAACGGCGCAGGGTGGGCTTCAGCCCACCGCTCTTCGGTCGGCTCGGTGCCTGGCGGGTTCTCGAGCTCTGCTGATAGTCCGAATCCACAGTCTGCCCCTGCCCTTTTGCGACCTACCTGGGTTCGTCGTGTGCATGGCCTTTGGTGGGCTGAAACGGAGCGCCGCCCGGCCCACCCTACGTAGCGGTCATGTTCGCGCGTTGGATCGGCAAGGTGTGTAGGGGCGAATTCATTGGCTCTGTCTGCGTTAAGTGTTGCTAGCTTCTAGACTTGTCGTTACGGCATCTCTTTCAGGAGGTCTGCCATGCGTGCGACAGAGTTTCGGAGCTGGCTATCTCGCCTGACTCAGCTCAACCAAACCCAGCGGGATCAGCTTCAAACACAGCTGTCCTGCCCCCAGGGCATGCTGGCGGAGGCGCTGGAGCCTCCCGAGCATTGCCCCCACTGCCAAGCCACGGCCTTACGCCCATGGGGTTCCAGTCACGGCTTGGCCCGCTACCGATGCCGAACCTGCAGGCGCACGTGCAATGCGCTGACGGGCACGCCATTGGCTCGACTGCGTCATCGGGAGTGTTGGGGGCGCTATGCCGAAGCCATGGTGAAAAGCCTGACGGTGCGCAAAGCCGCTGAACATTGCGAGGTTCACAAGAACACCGCATTCCGCTGGAGGCACCGTTTCTTGCGCTTGATCGCCGAGCATCGAGCGCAGCACGAATCAGGGATCGTCGAGGCCGACGAGACCTTCTTCCTGGAGTCATTCAAAGGTCAGCGCAACCTGTCACGCGAGGCCCGCAAGCGCGGGGGCAGAGCACGGCGCAAAGGATTCACGGCCGAGCAGATCCCGGTCCTGGTGGTACGTGATCGGAGTGGGCAGCACGCCGACTTCCAGTTGAAACAACTCAATGCCGCGCACGTAGGTGAAGTGCTACGGCCGTTGCTCGATCCCGACGCGGTGCTGTGCACGGACAGCGCCGCGATCTACCAGAGCTTCGCCAAGGCAGAGGGCATTACCCACCATCGCGTGAATCTGCGCCAGAAGCGCCGCACCGATGGCGCCTTTCACATCCAGAACGTCAACGCCTATCACGGCCGTTTGAAGCTCTGGATGAAGCGCTTCAACGGTGTTGCGACCAAGTACCTGGAGAACTACCTGGGCTGGCGACGGCTGCTTGAGCGTTATGGAAATGATCTCAACCCTTTGATTTGTATGAAGGAATCGCTCGGCGACTATCCAGTGCAACAGCTAACGCAGACATAGCCAATTCATTCGCCAGGCGGTGCGCAGCGCCGCCGCTCTCGTGGGAGCGAATTCATTCGCGAAGGGGGTTCACATGGAAGCGAAAGAACCGCCCGGACGGCGCCGGGCGGTTGTGGATAACCTCAGATCACCCGCGCCGGGTGCTGCATGCGCGGCTCGCCGAGCATCTCGCGGTAGGACGGTGGCTGGCGGCCTTCGGCTTCGCTGATGCCGTAGCCCTGGGCCAGCTCGGCGGTGACCAGGGTCTGGCCGGAGAGCGTTTGCAGTTGCGGGTCCTGCAGCAGCGCGTGGATGACCCGGCCGTTGAACTCCGGGGTTTCCGCCACAGCGAGGAAGGCTTCGTACTGGTCGGCACGGGCGGCGCCGGCGATGGCGGTGCGCTCGGTGCGCTGGGGGCCGAGCCACAGGGAAACGGCGGCGACGCCGGTGCCTTCGAAGTCCACCGCCATGTCGGCGGCGAACTTGTCCACACCGGCCTTCTGCGCGCCATAGGCCGGGCCGTGCATGTAGCAGCCGGCGCCGTAGGATGAGACGAAGGCGATCAGGCCCCGGCCGTTCTTCAGCAGCAGCGGCGCCGCGTGGTAGCTGGCGACATAGGCCGAGCGCAGGCCGACGTCGAGGATGTCCAGCAGCGCCAGGGGCTTCTCCCAGAAGGGGCCGGGGTCGATGAGGTTTTCGTGGAGCAACGCAGCGTTGTTCACCAGCAGATCGAGCCGGCCCTGCTCGCGCTCGATGCGGGCGAAGAGTGCGCGCACCTGCGCGTCGTCGCGGTGGTCGCAGGGCACGGCGATGCCCTGCCCGCCCGCGCGGTTCACCGCCTCGGCGGTTTCGGCGAGGCTGCCGGGCAGCAGCTGGCCGCGCAGGTGGCTGGCGCTTTCGGTGGCGGAGCGGCCGCTGAGGTAGACGGTCATGCCCGCCGCGCCAAGGGCGATGGCGATGCCCTTGCCGACGCCACGGCTGGCGCCGGTGACCAAGGCGATTTGGGGGGTGTTTGCAGTCATCGGGATTGATCCTCTTCGTGGAGCGAATTCATTCGCGAAAAGGGCCGCGCAGCGGCCCCATGGAGGTTCAGGAGGGCAGGCTTGCAGCCTGCTTCGCGAATGAATTCGCTCCTACCGATCGTTCGTCCTCACCGTGGATATGCGTTGCGGCGAGGAACCCGAAGACCATGGCCGGGCCGATGGTGGAGCCGGCGCCGGGGTAGGTGCGGCCCATCATCGAGGCGGCGCTGTTGCCGATGGCGTAGAGCCCGGCGATGGGCGTGCGGTCTTCACGCAGCACCCGGGCGTGCGGGTCGGTGAGCAAGCCGCCCTTGGTGCCGATGTCGCCGGCATTCACCTGCACCGCGTAGAACGGCGGCTTCAGCAGCGGCGCCAGGCAGGGGTTGGGCTGCACGCTGGGGTCGCCGTAGTAGCGGTCGAACAGCGACTCGCCCTTGTGGAAGTCCTCGTCCTTGCCCGCCACCGCCATGGGGTTGAAGCGCTCGACGGTGCGCAGCAGGCCGCCGGCGTCGACGCCGATCTGCCGGGCCAGTTCGCCGAAGCTGTCGGCCTTGTGGAAGTAGCCCAGCAGGTGCTTGGGCAGGCGCTGGTCGGGCATGGCGTAGCCCGGCAGCAAGGCACCGCAGGGGTATTTGCGGCGGAACTCGGCGTCGAAGATCAGCCAGCAGGGCACGCTGGTGGCGGCCTCGCTGTCGTGCTCGTACATGGCGTAGACGATGTCGGTGTAGGGCGCGGCTTCGTTGACGAAACGCTGGCCCGCCGAGTCCACCAGGATGCAGCCCGGCAGGGTGCGCTCGACGAACAGCGCGCGCTGTTTTTCCTCGCCCTGCACCTGGGTGGTCGGCGCCCACCAGCTGTGCCCCATCAGCGCGGTGGCGGCGCCCAGGGCCTGGCCGGCGCGGATGGCATCGCCAGTGTTGTAGGGCGGCGTGGCGCTCCAGGTGCTTTGCGACGGCTGCGGGTGGTACTGGCTGCGCATGGCCTGGTTGCGTTCGAAGCCACCGGCGCCGAGCACCACGCCACGGCGGGCCTCGATCAGCAGGCGCTGGCCATTGCGGATGACCTCGGCACCGGTGATCCGGCCGCCCTCCTCCACCAGCCGCTCCAGGCGGCACTCCAGCCAGACCGGCACCTGGCGCTCCAGCAGCGAGCAGCGCAGGGCGGCAACCAGGGCGTTGCCCAGGGTGAGGAAGCGGTCGCGTTTGGAACGCAGGCGCCCGGGCAGGTCGCGCCAGTAGCGCCAGAGGATGCGCAGGGTCAGACCCAGCCAGCCGGGGCCACGGCAGAGCAGCACCTGGGCCTCCTTCATGGTCATGGCCACGCGGCCCATCATCAGGGTGCCGGGGGACGGCTCGCGCATGCGGGCGAATTCGTCGCCCAGCAGGCGCGCATCGAAGGGCAGCGGGTCCATGGAGCGGTAGCCCGGCTTGCCGCCGGGCACCTCCGGGTAATAGTCGGCGTAGTGCGGCTGGGCCTCGAAGCGCACGTGGGAATTCTCTTCGAGGTAGCGCACCACCTGGTGGCCCTGCTCGACATAGGCCTCGATGCGCCCGTCGTCGATCTCGCCGTGGGTCACGGCGCGGATGTAGGCGATGGCCTCGGCGGCCGAATCCTCGCCACCGAGGGCGGCGATGCGGTGGTTGCAGGGCACCCAGATGCCGCCGCCGGAGACCGCCGAAGTGCCGCCGTAGCGGTCGCTCTTCTCGATCAACAGAACCCTGGAACCGAGGTCGTGGGCACGCAGGGCGGCGGTCATGGCGCCTGCTCCCGAGCCCACCACCAGTACGTCGCAGCTTTCATCCCATTGCCGTCGGTTCGCGTTCATCGGGTCGCTCCCTTGTTGTTATGGATACGCGGTCCCGAAGGATTCTCGGCAGCGCTCCAGCGCCCAACATCGTCCGTTGGGACTAAGCCGCCACACCCGCATCGCGTAGTCCCTTCGGACGATGTTGGGCGCCAACGGTGACCACATAGTCAGCCCGCCACACCCACTCAACCTTGGGCCTGGCGGACCGAGCCGTGCCCAGACACGCCGAGAGCGACGACATGATAAGAACAAGAAAATGCCGACCCCTTGCACCGCTTCACCTGGCCATCCGCGCGGCAGGCCTGGGCCTTGCGCTGGGCCATGCCGGGCAGAGCCAGGCGCTGGCCTTCCAGCCCAGCGATGACCTGAAGATTTCCTGGGACACCACCCTGACCTACGCCATGGCCTGGCGCACCGAGTCCCGCGACCATGCGTTGTCCAACGGCTTTCCCAATGCCGGCATCGCCAACATCGACGACGGCAACAACGCCTTCGACCGGGGCAGCCTGATCGCCAACCGCGCCAGCTTCCTCACCGAAGCCAACTTCAACTGGCGCGACGACTTCGGCCTGTTCATCCGCGCCAGCGGCTTCTACGACGACGTCTATAACCGCAGCAACGACAACGGCACCGGCACCTCCAACTGCTTCGCCGGCGGCCAGTGCTCCAAGCCCAACCGTTTCTCCGACGACACAGTCGACCAGCACGGCCGCGACATCCGCCTGCTGGACAACTACCTCTACGGCGCCTGGGACATGGGCGGCCACGACCTCAACCTGCGCGTGGGCGACCAGGTGGTGAGCTGGGGCGAGAGCCTGTTCATCAGCAACGGCATTTCCTCGGCCATGGCCCCGGCCGACGGCACCAAGGCCAACACCCCGGGGGTGGAGATCAAGGAGATCTTCCTGCCGGTGGGCCAGGTGTTCGGCCAGATCAGCCTCACCGACAACCTCGGCCTGCAGGCCTATTACCAGTACGAGTGGGCCAAGACCGAGATCGATGGCGTGGGCAGCTTCTTCTCGGTCACCGACCAGATGGACGAAGGCGGCTTCACCGATGCCTTCGGCCTGACCCGCCGCCTGCACGACGACAAGCCCGGCGACAGCGGCCAGTACGGCGTGGCCATGACCTACGTGGCCGAGTCGCTGAACAACACCGAGTTCGGCCTGTACTACATCCGCTTCCACGACAAGGCGCCGACCCTGGACTTCCTCAGCCACTGGAACAGCGGCGAGTACCAGGTGCGCTACTTCGACGACATCGACCTATACGGCGCGAGCTTCTCCACGGTGGTGGGCGAAACCAACGTCAGCGGCGAGGTGAGCTACCGCGACGGCCAGCCGGTGCTGGTGGACACCGGGCTGACCCCACACGCGGTACGGGCCAAGACCATGCAGGCGCAGGTGTCCTTCATCCATGCCTTCGGCAACCTGCCCATCGCCGACAACACCACCCTGACCGGCGAGCTGGGCTACAACGAGGTGCTCGACAACGACAAGGCGCCGAGCTTCAACGTCTTCGTCCCGGACGGCCTCGGCGGTGCCTTCCCGCTGACCACCAACAACACCGACAAGCTTTACAACGACAAGAGCGCCTGGGGCTACACCCTCAACCTGTCGCTGGAGTACCTGAACCTCTTCGAGGGTTGGGACCTGACCATCCCGCTGATCTACAGCCAGTCCCTGGGCGGCGATTCGTCGCTGGCCGGCAGCTTCGGCATGGGCGAAGGCGATGACCGCCTGGGCATCGGCACCACCTGGCGTTACCTCAACAACTTCACCATCGAGGCCCGCTACAACGCCTTCCTGGGCGACGCCGGCGACACCCCGCTGGCCGACCGCGACAACTTCGGCCTCAGCGCCAAGTACAGCTTCTGAGCCGCAGCAGGAGAGTCGAGATGCACGCTTACAACAACGCACCGCTGCTCGCCGCCCTCGCCCTTGCCAGCCTCGCCAGCACATCGGTGCTGGCCGGGGTCGGCCCCGAGGAAGCCGCGCGCCTGGGCCAGGACCTGACGCCCATGGGCGCCGAGAAGGCCGGCAACGCGGATGGCAGCATTCCCGAATGGAGCGGCAAGTGGCTCGGCGCGCCGCCCCATGTGAAGTTCGACGGCACCGGCCACAAGCGCCCCGATCCCTACGCCGGCGAGCAGCCGCTGTTCACCATCACCGCGGCCAACCTGGAGCAGTACAAGGACAAGCTCTCGGACGGCCAGGTGGCGCTGCTCAAGCGCTACCCGGCGACCTACCGGATTCACGTCTACCCCAGCCACCGCGACTTCCGCTACTCGCCCGTGGTGGAAGCCAATATCAAGCAGAATGCCCTCGACGCCGAGCTGGTGCACGACGGCTACGGCGTGATCAATGCCTTCGGTGGCTCACCCTTCCCGATCCCGAAGAACGGCTTCGAGCTGATGTGGAACCAGAACCTGCCGGCCCGCGCCTGGAAGGAGGAAGCCACCTACAAGATGGCCCTGGTGCTGGGCAACGGGAACCGGGTGGAGGAGAAGGTCGGCTACCAGATCCTTTCCCAGTGGGACGAGCCCACGGGTTCGGCGGCGACCTTCGAGGGCACCCAGGCCTGCGCCATGATCAGCACCCAGGAGCCGGCCCGAAAGAAGGGCGAGATCATCCTCAGTTGCGACTTCAGCGACCCGGTGGCCAAGCCGCGCCAGGCCTGGCAGTACCTGCCCGGCAACCGCCGGGTGCGCCGCGCGCCCACCATCGGCTACGACACGCCCTACGGTGCCGGTGGCTTCCGCGTGATGGACGAGGACCGCCTGTTCAACGGCGCGCCCGACCGCTACGACTGGACGCTGGTGGGCAAGCAGGAGATGGTCATCCCCTACAACAACTACGCCCTGGATGACCCGGACCTGCCCGCCAGCGAACTGACCGCCGGCAGCGGCCACCTCAACCCCGACCACGTGCGCTTCGAGCTGCACCGCGTGTGGGTGCTGGAGGCCAACCTCAAGGCAGGCAAGCGCCACATCTACGGCAAGCGCCGCTTCTACCTCGACGAGGACAGCTGGAGCGCCGCCCTCGGCGACAACTACGACGGCAAGGGCCAGCTCTGGCGGACCAACACCCAGACCTCGGTCTACGCCTACGAGGTGGAAGCCTTCCACGCCCGCGTCGCCATCTACCACGACCTGCTCGCCGGCTCCTACATGGCCGACCGCCTGGTCAATGGCCTGGCCCCGGCCCGGCTCAACGACGCCAGCTTCGACGCCAGCTACTTCACCGCCGCCAGCCTGCGCAAGCTGGGCAAATAGCCCCGTCGCCACCCCGCCCCAACCGGGGCGGGGATTTCCCGCAACACCCATGGAGGCCACGAGATGACCCTGAGATTCCTTTCGCCCGTACTGGGCGCCCTGCTCGCCACCAGCCTCGCCAGCGCTCCGGCACTGGCCGGGCTCAGCCCCGAGGAAGCGGCCCGCCTGGGCCAGGACCTGACCCCCACCGGCGCCGAGAAGGCCGGCAACGCCGACGGCAGCATCCCCGCCTGGAGCGGCAAGTGGCGCGGCGCCCCGCCCCAGGTGCAGTTCGCCGGCAGCGGCACCAAGCACCCCGACCCTTACGGCGGTGAACAGCCGCTGTTCACCATCACCGCCGAGAACATGGCGCAGTACGCCGACCAGCTTTCCGATGGCCAGAAGGCGCTGTTCAAGCGTTATCCACAGAGCTTCCGCATGCCGGTCTACCCCAGCCACCGGGACTTCCGCTACGCCCAGTGGGTGGAGGACGCGATCAGGCAGAACGCCCTCGATGCCGAGCTGGTGAATGACGGCAACGGCGTGACCAAGGCCTATGGCGGCCCGCCCTTCCCGATCCCGAAGAACGGCTACGAGCTGATGTGGAACCACAACCTGCACACCGTGGCCTGGAAGGAAGACGCCAACTACAAGATGGCCCTGACCCTGGCCAACGGCAGCCGCCAGTTCGAGCTGGTGAACTACAAGATCCTCTCGCCCTGGACCGACCCCAGCGGCAACGCCGCGAGCTTCGACGGCACCCAGGCGCACTTCATGATCACCACCCTGGAACCGAGCCGGAAGAAGGGCGAGATCTTCCTCGGCAACGAGTACAGCGACCCCCTGGCCCAGCCCCGGCAGAGCTGGCAGTACCTGCCCGGCAACCGCCGCGTACGCCGCGCGCCTACCGTGGCCTATGACACGCCCTACGGCGCCGGCGGCTTCCGCGTGATGGACGAGGACCGCCTGTTCAACGGCGCGCCAGATCGCTACGACTGGAAGCTGGTGGGCAAGAAGGAGCTGTACATCCCCTACAACAACTACCGCCTCGACGACCCGGCGGTGAAGCTCGACCAACTGCTGGCCACCAGCGGCCACATCAACCCCGAGTACATGCGCTACGAGAAGCACCGCGTGTGGGTGCTGGAGGCCACCCTCAAGCCGGGCAAGCGCCATATCTACGGCAAGCGCGTGATGTACCTGGACGAGGACACCTGGGCCGCCGCCCTGGCCGACAACTACGACGGCAAGGGGCAGCTGTGGCGCACCAACATGCAGGCCTCGATCTACGCCTATGAACTGCAGGCCTTCCATGCCCGCGTGGCGGTCTACCACGACCTGATCGCCGGCTCCTACCTGGCCGACCGCCTGATCAACGACCAGAACGCGCCGAAGCTCAACGACAGCGATTTCGACGCCAGCAATTTCACCGTGGCCAGCCTGCGCAAGCAGGGCCGCTGAACCCGGGCATGACGTCAGCGGGCGCCGCACAAGCGCCCTCTGCCGCCGCAGTCGCACCTCGAAGACCTGTAACAAATGGACTTTAAGGTCAGCTTTTTACCGAGCCCATCCAACGAGGAAATAACAATGACAACATTGCTCCGCGCCAGCATCGGCCTGGCCGTTCTCGGCCTGTCCCTGCAGGCCAATGCCTTGAATATTCTCCTGACCAACGACGACGGCTGCCGCGCCCCCGGCATCGAGGCCGTGTACCAGGCGCTGATCGCCGCCGGCCACCAGGTGACCCTGGTCGGCCCGCAGAACGACAGCAGCGGCATCGGCGCCGCCAGCATCGTGGTGCCCGGCCAGGCCGTGGCCATCACCCAGCTGGCCCAGGGCAAGTACTGCGTCGGCGCCCCTGCCGGCTACGTGCCGCCGGCCGGCAAGACCTCGGCCATCGGCACCCCGGTGGACGCGGTGAACGTCGGCCTCGACCTGCTGCTCAAGGACAACCGCCCGGACCTGGTGGTCTCCGGCACCAACTTCGGCGACAACGTCGGCCCGCTGACGCAGATGTCCGGCACCGTCAACGCCGCCGTACGCGCCATGTACAAGGGCGTACCGGCGGTGGCCGTGTCCACCGCCATCGACCTCAAGCTGATCGCACAGGACCCGCAGGCCGGCTACAAGAAGACCCTCGATGCGATGGACGACACCGCGCGCTTCGCCACCCGGGTGATCGGCCGCGCCGCCGCCATCGGCGCCGAAGCCCGCCGCGTGTGCGAGAAGAGCCACGGCAAGGCCAAGGCCTATTGCGACACCAACGTCATCGGCCTGCCGGGCAACACCGGGTTGAACATCAACTACCCGGCCCTGGAAGCCGGCCAGGTGACGGGCGTGGCCTTCGCCCCCATCAGCGACTGGGGCAACGTGGTGTTCGCCCCGCAGCAAGGGCCGGACGGCGTGGTGCGGGTCAACCTGGTCGCCCCGCCCGCCCCCACCGCCAAACAGAAGCAGGGCGACGCCTGGCAGCTGTCCCTCGGCAAGGCGGTGATCACCCCCATCGACGGCAACTACACCGCCGCACCCTTGGTGCAGGTGCAGACCAAGCTGATGCTGCTGGGCGTGAAGCCCTGATCGCTGCGATGAACGCGTGACAGGAAGCCCCCGCATGGGGGCTTTTTTGTTGGGCAGACGAATTCACGGCGGGCTGTGTAGGTCGGGTGAAACCCGGCGCGACATGGCACACCGCTGGTGGACCGGTGAAGCGGGGTCCACCCTGCGCGCGGTTTGATTTTTGTAGGGTGGGTTGAGGAACGAAGCCCAACGGTGCCAGGCCGAGCGAGGGCACGTTGGGCCCCATCCTCGAGCCAATGCAATGTGCTTTCCGGCGACATCGCTTGGTGGATGAAAGGAGCGTCATCCACCCTACATCCCGGTCAACTCCGCGGCTGGGTAGAGATTCGCGAAACCCATCACCGCCAGGCCCCAGTCACGCCCTGTCGGCCCGGCCTCGCGTAGGGTGGATGACGCTTCACCCATCCACCAATCGGCGTTACCGACGTGCATCGCGCCTGTTCCCGCGCACGGTGCGTAGGCCGGGTGAAACCCGGCGCGACATGGCACTCCGCTGGTGGACCGGTGGAGCGGGGTCCGCCCTACATCCCGATCAACCCCGGAGCTGGACCAAACGCAACTGCCACCTGCAAGCACGAACCGTAGGATGGCGTAGAGCGCAGCGAAACCCATCACCGCCAGCACGGTGCTTCCGGCGAGTCCGAGGTGCGCGCAGCACACCCTACGTCCGAAGTGAGCGGCGGCTGCATGCTCCGAGGTCTGATTGCGCCCCCTTCTAGGGGGCAAAAGCAAAACCACGTTCTAAGAACGTGGATTTTTACTCCGGCTCCGCTGCTCTGAAGGGAATGAACTCGGCGACCTCCAGCTCGAAGCCGGAAACCGCCTTGTAGCTGACCGGGAAGCTCAGCAGGCGCATGCGGCGCACGCCGACGTCGCGGAGGATCTGCGCGCCGATGCCCAGGGTGCGCTGGGGAAAACTCGGCGGCCGGGGCTTTTGCGTGCCTTGCTGCAACTGCTCGATCACCGCCTCCGGGGCTTCCTGCTGGGCCAGCAGCACCACCACGCCGGCGCCCTCCTCGGCCACCCGCGCCAGGGAGCGGTCGAGGTTCCACTGGCCAGGATGGCTGTCCAGCAGGTCGCGCAGGGTTTCCGCCGCCTGCACCCGCACCAGGGTGGGCGTGTCGCGCTTCACCTCGCCGCGCACCAGCGCCAGGTGCAATTGCCCCTGGTAGCCGTCGAGGTAGGTGAGCACGCGGAACGCACCGTGGCGGGTCTGCAGCGGGTACTCGCCCGAGCGGCGGATGGTGCCCTCGTGGAGGATGCGGTGGTGGATGAGGTCGGCCACGCTGCCCAGGGGCAGGCCGTGGCGCTGGACGAAGTCGCGCAGCGCCTGGCCACGGGCCGGTTCGCCCTGCTCGTCGAGGATGCCCACCAGCACGGCGGCGGGCATCAGCCCGGCCAGGCGCGCCAGGTCGCAGGCCGCCTCGACATGGCCGGCACGCTGCATCACCCCGCCCGGCTGGGCGCGCAAGGGGAAGATGTGCCCGGGCTGCACCAGGTCGGCGGCGACGCTGGCCGGGTCCACCGCCACGGCGACGGTGCGCGCGCGGTCGGCGGCGGAGATGCCGGTGGTGACCCCGCTGCGCGCCTCGATCGACAGGGTGAAGCCCATGCCGTGGCGGGCCCGCGAGTGCGGCACCATGAGCTCCAGCCCGAGGGCCTGGCAGCGCTCTTCGGTGAGCGCCAGGCAGATGAGCCCGCGTGCATCCCGGGCCATGAAGTTGATGGCCTCGGCATCGGCGTGGCCGGCGGCGATCACCAGCGAGCCCTCGCTGTCGTCGGCGTCGTCGGTGATCACCAGCATGCGACCGCTGGCCATGGCTTCGATGAGGCGCTGCGGGCTGTCCATCAGCTCAGCGCCTGGCGCAGGTCGGCGGCGGCGGACTCCAGCGCCGCCTGGGCGGCGGTGACGAAGGCGGCCATGCTGATGAAGCCGTGGATCATGCCTTCGCAGCGCTGCAGGCGGGTCTGCACACCGGCCTCCTGCAGGCGCCGGGCGAAGGCTTCGCCCTCGTCGCGCAGCGGGTCGAACCCGGCGCTGAAGACGGAGGTGGGCGGCAGGCCGGCGAGGCTGTCGGCACGCAGGGGCGAGGCCAGGGGCTCGGTGCCCTGCTCGGGGGCTTGCAGGTATTGGCTCCAGAACCAGCGCATCTGCTCGCGGGTGAGGAAGTAGCCTTCGGCGAATTCGCTGTAGGAGGCGCTGTCGCAGGCGGCATCCGTGACCGGGTAGAACAGGCACTGGTAGGCGATGCGCGGCCCGTCCCGCAGTTGCGCCAGGCGGGCGACGGCGATGGCCAGGTTAGCGCCGGCGCTGTCGCCGGCCAGGGCCAGGCGGCTGGCGTCGAAGCCCAGCTCCAGGGCGCGGGCCACCAGGTCGCGGGTAGCGCTGTAGCAGTCCTCCGGCGCCGCCGGGAAGCGGGCTTCCGGCGCCAGGCGGTAGGCCACCGAGACCACCACCGCGCCGCACAGGCGGGCGAGGCTGCGGCAGAGGTTGTCGTGGGTGTCGAGGTTGCCGATGACGAAACCGCCGCCGTGGAAGTAGACCAGCAGCGGCAGTTCGGCGCTGTCTTCGGGGCGGTACAGGCGGGCATCCAGCGGGCCATCGGCGCCGGCGAGCTTGAGGTTGCGCACCTCGAACAGGCGCTCGCCGGGCACCGGCGGCATCAGGTTGTCGCAGAACTGGCGGTACTGCTGCGGGTCGAGCTGGCTGTAGTCCGGCTGCGGCATGCCGGCGAACTGCTGGAGCACGGCGGCGATCTGGGGATCGAGGGACATGAAGAGGTTCCTTAGATATCGGCCATCTGGAAGACCGGGTTGGTCTCCTCGAGGATGCTGGCGAGGCGCTGCTCCAGCGCCGGCTTGAAGTTCTTGTGCGGGAGCAGCCAGAAGCGCCCGACGGCGATGCCGGCGAACACCTCGCGGGCCAGCTCACGCGGCGCCATGCCCTGGCGGATGCTGCTGTCGAGCAGCGCGTCGAGCTGCTGGGTGGCCGCGCCGAGGGGGCTGTTGGACCCCATGATGTCGCTGGCCACCGGGCCCGGGCAGAGCACCGAGACGGCCACCTGCGACTGCTGCAGGGCGAGTTCGTAGTGGAGGGTTTCCGAGAGCGCGACCACCGCCTGCTTGCTGACGGTGTAGGGCCCGAGCAGGGGGCTGCAGACCAGGCCGGCAAGGGAGGCGGTGTTGACCACCTGGGCCGGGCGGCCCTGGGTCAGCAGCAGCGGCACGAAGGCGTGGATGCCGTTGATCACGCCGCCGAGGTTGATGTCCAGCAGGCGCTGCCACTGGCTGCGGTCGATCTCCCAGCTGAAGCCGGTCTGCATGACCCCGGCGTTGTTGAACAGCAGGTCGACGCCGCCGAAGCGCTGCACCGCCAGCTCGCGGAGCTGCTCCACCTGCTGGGTGTCGCTGATGTCGGCGGCGAGGGTGGCGACCTCCGCGCCCTGCCCTTGCAGCTCGGCGGCCAGGGCCGCCAGGCGTGCGCCGTCAATGTCGCTGAGCACCAGGCGCAAGCCGCGCGCGGCGGCCTCCTGCGCCAGGCCTCGGCCGATGCCGCTGGCGGCTCCGGTGATCACCGCCACCTGGCCGGGTTCGACGTTCATGGCTGACTCCCCTTGTGTGTGTCGTTGTGCCCCGCAGTAGAACCGGGGCCGCCACCGGGGCCATCGTCCGATCAGACGATGCCGGGAAATCCAGGCGCAGCAGAATCCGTTGCAGTGCATTCGCTGCGCCGGTCTGCCTGAGCCGTGTGCAGCTCTCGATAACCCTGATGGGAGAACAAGAAGATGAGCACCCTGCACCGGATCGAAACCAAGCAACTGGAAGAGCGTTACGCACGTGGCTGGCACTGCCTGGGGCTGGCGGCCCAGTACCGTGATGGCAAGGCCCACCGCCTGGATGTGTTCGGCACCCGCCTGGTGGCCTTCGCCGGGGAGGACGGGCAGATCCGCATCCTCGACGGCTATTGCCCGCACATGGGCGCGGACCTGAGCCAGGGCTGCGTGGAGGGCGACGCTATCCGCTGCCCCTTCCATGAGTGGCGCTGGCGCGCCGATGGCGTGTGCGACGACATCCCCTATGCAAAGCGCATTCCGCCCCGCGCGAAGATCAAGGCCTGGCCGGTATCCGAGCAGAACAACCTGCTGTTCGTGTGGAACGACCCGGAAGGCAACCCGCCCATCGCCGAGCAGGCCATCCCGCGTATCGACGCCTGCTTCAACGGGGAGTGGGCGGAGTGGGAAGTCGCCGAGCTGCAGATCGACACCAACTGCCGCGAGCTGATCGACAACGTGTCGGACATGGCGCACTTCGATGCGGTGCATGGCACCGACCTCGACCATTTCAGCAACACCTTCGAGCGCCATATGGCGGTGCAGACAATGCGCGGCAGCAGCGCGCGCCTCTCCGGTGACAGCGAGCTGAAGACGGTGGCCACCTACTACGGCCCGGCGTACCAGATCACCGAGATGACCGGGGCCATGGACGGCGTGCCAATCGCCTCGGTGCTGCTCAACAGCCATGTGCCCATTGACCTCAACAGCTTCACCCTGCGCTACGGCGTGCTGGTGAAGAAGATCCCCGGGCTCACCGATGAGCAGAACCGCGAGATGGCCAAGGCCTACGTGAAGCAGGCACAGGATGCCTTCTACGAGGACGTGGCCATCTGGCACAGCAAGACCCGTGTCGACAACCCGCTGCTGTGCGACGGCGATGGCCCGGTCTACCAGTTGCGCAAGTGGTACGAGCAGTTCTACACCAACGTCGCCGACCTGCCCGGCAACCTCGCCGAACCCCGCTCCTTCGTCGTACTGGACATCACCGAAACCGCATAAGCGCGTTACCGGCTGGATCGTCGCCTCCCTACAGAAGGTGACGATCTGCCTTGCTGAAATATCCCGTCAGCCGGTAAGAAGCACACTACAAAAATAAAAAAAGATGGTTCAGTCATGGCACACACACTCACGCTCGATGAATTCAGCGGGATGCTCGGCGATCTCTATCAGGGGCCGCTCGAAGACACTCCCTGGGCCACCTTCCTCAATCACCTGAACCAGTACCTGCAGAGCAAGTACGTGACCTTCATCCTGCGGCCGCCGAGCGAGCACGCCGAGGGCCTGATGGTGAACACCACCGGCAGTTCGACCGAGGTCACCGCGTCCTACAACAAGCACTTCTTCGCCCTCGACCCCTTCGTCGGCCTGCCCAACCGCCAGGTGGTGACCAACAGCGAGTTCCTGTCGCGGCAGGAGTGGGTGGAGTCGGAGTTCTTCAAGAGCTTCCTGGAGCCGGTGGGGGTGTTCCACATCCTCGGCGCCGACATCCGCACCTGCGATGGCGCCCAGTGCCGCATCCGCGTGAGCCGGGGGCGCGAGGACCCGGAGTTCACCGAGAGCGACAAGCAGCTGCTGACCCAGTTCGTGCCGCACCTGGAGCGCTCCATCAAGCTGCACATGCAGCTCAACCGCATCGAGACCGAGCGCAACCTGTACGCCGGCGCGGTGGACCAGCTGGCGGTGGGCACCATCATCCTCGACGAGGACGGCAAGGTGCTGCAGACCAACCGCGTGGCCGAACGCCTGCTGCAGGACAAGGACGGCCTGAAGCTGGTGAACGATGGTTTGCAGGTGGGCAACCCGCGCGATACCCAGGAATTCCGCCGCCTGGTCAAACAGGCCCTGCAGTCGCAGAAGAACAACCTGCCTTCGGTGGTCGAGGCCCTGCGCGTGCAGCGCCCATCGGGCAAGGCAGACCTGGGCATCATCGTGCGCTCGGTGCCGTTGTCGGCCTGGAACGAGGGCAAGCAGTGCCCCTCGGTGGTGATCTTCATCAGCGACCCGGAGCAGGAATCCAGCGCGCCCCAGGAGATCGTCAAGGCGTTGTTCGACCTGACCCCGGCGGAGGCCCAGTTGGCGATGCTGCTGGCCAACGGCCTGACCCTGGACGAGGCCTCCGATGTGCTGGGCATCAGCCGCAACACCTCGCGGGCGCACCTGCGTTCGACCTTCTCCAAGACCGGGGTGACCCGCCAGACCATGCTGGTGCGGCTGATCCTCAGGAGCGTGGCGACCCTGGGGTGAAGGGGCGGCGCGCACTGGACGAAGGGTGTATGCCGGTCAGGAGCAGGCCCGTTTGTGGTACCGCGTGATGGGTTTCGCTTCGCTCTACGCCATCCTACGAAACCGCCAGTGCACAGGGGCTGGGCGCTAGTCCGTCCGGACGATGCCCTTGTGCCCCTGCGGGGCGAGGCTGTGGTCGGTCCTTTATGGGAAACCTGCCATGCGTCGCCCACCCACCATCCTCAAGACCGAATTGCTGGCCCGCAGCGCGTGGTTCCAGATTGAGGCGCTGCACCTGGAATTCAGCAACGGCCAGCGGCGGGTCTACGAGCGCTTGCGCGGTTCCGGCTACCAGTCGGTGTTGGTGGTGGCCCTGCCCGACCCGCAGCACGTGCTGCTGGTACGCGAGTACGCGGTGGGGGTGGAGGCGCGGGTGCTGGGCCTGCCCAAGGGCGGCGTGGAGCCGGGCGAGACCTGCCTGCAGGCGGCCAACCGCGAGCTGATGGAGGAAGTCGGCCTGCGCGCCGGGCGCCTGCGTGAGCTGGGCACCCTGAGCCTGGCCCCCGGGCACCTGTGCCACAGCTGCACCGTGGTGCTGGCCGAGGACCTGCAACCCGGTACCGCCGAAGGCGATGAACCGGAACCCCTGGAACAGCTGCGGGTGCCGCTGGCGGGCGTCGCCGGGCTGGTGGCCAGCGGCGAGCTGCACGAGGCGCGGGCGATCGCGGCGCTGTTCATGGCCCTGGCGAACCTCTAGTCCAACCGGACGAGGCGGCATGCGGCGAGGCGACCTAGGGTGGGCAGCACAACAAAAGCGGCGTCCAACCTCACCGGGGAACGACCATGACAATAAGAACGAAGCTGTGCCTGACCCTGCTCACCTGCGCCCTGGGCGCTGCCTACGTCAGCCTGTTGCAGAGCCCGCTGCTGACGCCCCTGGCCGGGGTCAACCCGTGCCAGGCGCAGATCCACGCCTGTTACCGCCCGCTGGTGCGCTTCTAGCCCGCGACCGATTGCCGCGCTTTGCGCAGGGCGCATCCGTGCCCCGCCAGAAACCACGCGCCTTGCGGGCCAGACGGCCATCGCGGCCCATCTGATATGGTTTTTGCCCCATCACCTGAATCTGTTTCCAGTATCAGCCTCTCCCTATAGTCCGCCTCGCCGTCATAGCCCAAAAGGCCAGCATCATGAGCGAGATGATTCCCGTCAGGCAGGTAGAGGTCGTCCAACCGAGTCGCCCCGCCGCCGCCAGCAAGTCCCTTTATGCCTCCAGTGCCCCGATCCACACCCGCAGCTTCACCGGGCGGTTCCGCAATTTCCGCCTGCTCGGCGCCGGGCTGTTGTGCCTGCTGTTCTTCGGCACCCTCTGGTTCGACTGGGATGGCCGCCAGGCCGTGCTCTGGAGCCTGGAGGACAGCAAGTTCTATATCTTCGGCGCGACCTTCTGGCCGCAGGATTTCATCCTGCTTTCGGGGCTGCTGATCATCTGCGCCTTCGGGCTGTTCTTCATCACGGTGTTCGCCGGGCGCGTGTGGTGCGGCTACAGCTGCCCGCAGAGCGTGTGGACCTGGATGTTCATGTGGGTCGAGCAGCGTACCCAGGGCGACCGCAACCAGCGCATCAAGCTGGCCGCCGCACCCTGGGGCGTGGAGAAGGTGCTGCGCAACCTGGCCAAGCATGGCCTGTGGCTGGCCATCAGCCTGGCCACGGCTGTGACCTTCGTCGGCTACTTCACCCCGGTGCGCGAACTGGCCACCGAGATCGTGACCCTGCAGGCCGGCGGCATTTCGCTGTTCTGGGTGCTGTTCTTCACCGCCGCCACCTACGTGAACGCCGGCTGGATGCGCGAGCAGGTGTGTATCCACATGTGCCCCTATGCGCGCTTCCAGAGCGTGATGTTCGACAAGGACACGCTGATCGTTTCCTACGATGCCGCCCGGGGCGAGTCCCGCGGGGCGCGCAAGAAAGGGGTCGACCCGAAGGCCCAGGGCCTGGGCGATTGCATCGATTGCACGGTGTGCGTGCAGGTGTGCCCCACCGGCATCGACATCCGCGATGGCCTGCAGATCGCCTGTATCGGCTGCGCGGCCTGCGTGGACGCCTGTGATTCGGTGATGGACAAGATGGGCTACGCCCGTGGCCTGGTGGGCTACAGCTCGGAACGCGCCCTGGAAGGCGGCCACACCCACCTGCTGCGCCCCCGCCTGGTCGGCTACGCCACCGCCCTGGTGCTGATGATCGGCGCGTTCGGCTGGTTGCTGGCGGCGCGCTCGGAAATCTCCATGGACGTGATCAAGGACAGGGGCATGTTCCGCGAGAACGCCGCCGGCGAGATCGAGAACATCTACAACCTCAAGCTGATCAACAAGACCCAGCTCGCCCACCGCTACCGCCTGGAGCTGGCCGAAGGCGAGGGCCTGCGCCTGCAGGCACCGGCCGAGGTGAAGATCGAGGCGGGCGAGATCCTCGAGCTGCCGGTTTCGGTGGCCCAGGAAGACGACGCGCTGGGCGGCGGCTCCCGCGAGCTGGTGTTCCGCCTCACCAGCCTGGACGGCGATGCGGCCAGCGCCAGCGCCGACAGCACCTTCGTCAGCCCCCACCGTTGAGCATGGACGGCACCTGTGGCGGCGGCCCGACGCAGCGCTTAGAGTGGGCGGCCCAGGCCGCCCACCCGCAGGACAAGATGAAGCGCTACGAGAAATTCGCCGACGAGATCGCCGAGCTGATCCGCACCGGCGTGCTCGCACCGGGGGAGAAGGTACCCTCGGTGCGCCACGCCAGCCGCACCTACGGGGTCAGCGCCTCCACCGTGTTCCAGGCTTATTACCTGCTGGAGAGCCGTGGGCTGATCATCGCCCGTGCGCGCTCCGGTTACTTCGTCTGCCAGCACGTGCAGCGCCCGCTGCAGGAGCCGGAGGTGCCCGTCCGTGAGGCGGCCACCACCGAGGTGGACGTGAGCGAGCTGGTGTTCTCGGTGCTCAGCTCCATCAAGGACCCGGACACCGTGCCCTTCGGCTCGGCCTTCCCCAGCCCGGAACTGTTCCCCCTGCAACGTCTGGCGCGCTCCATGTCCCATGCGGTGCGCGAGATGGATCCGCGCTCCACCGTCGCCGACATGACCCCGGGCAACCATGGCCTGCGCCGGCAGATCGCCCTGCGCTACATGGTCGGCGGCCTGCCGCTGCCCATCGAGGAGCTGGTGATCACCAACGGCGCGCTTGAAGCGCTGAACCTGTGCCTGCAGGTGGTGACCCGCCCGGGCGACCTGGTGGCCATCGAGTCGCCGGCCTTCTACGCCAGCCTGCAGGTGCTGGAGCGGCTGAAGCTGAAGGCGGTGGAAATCCCCGTGCACCCGCGCGAGGGCATCGACCTGGAGGTGCTGGAACGCAGCCTCGAGCAGTTGCCGATCAAGGCCTGCTGGTTCATGAGCAACTTCCACAACCCCCTGGGTGCGAGCCTTACCGAAGCGCGCAAGCGGCGCCTGGCCGAGCTGCTGAAGCAGTACCAGGTGCCGATGATCGAAGACGACGTGTACGCCGAGCTGTATTTCGGCCAGCAGGCGCCCAAGCCGGTGAAGGCCTTCGACAGCGAGGGCCTGGTGATGCATTGCAGTTCGTTCTCCAAGAGCCTGGCACCGGGTTACCGGGTGGGCTGGGTGGCGGGCGGGCGCTACGCCGGGGAGATCGAGCGGTTGAAGCTGATGACCAGCATCTCCGCCTCGGTGCCGGCCCAGGCCGCCATCGCCGACTACCTGCAACACGGCGGCTACGACCGCCACCTGCGACGCCTGCGCTACGCCCTGGAGAGCCAGCAGAACGCGATGCTGGCCGCCGTGGCACGCCACCTGCCGGAGCAGACCCGGGTCAGCCGGCCCGATGGCGGCTACTTCCTGTGGCTGGAGTTCCCCGCGCAAGTGGACTCGCTGCGCCTGTTCCAGCTGGCCCTGGCCCAGGGCATCAGCATCGCGCCGGGGCCGATCTTCTCGGCGACCCGGAGCTTCAGCAATTGCGCACGCCTGAACTACGGCCACCCCTGGACGACACGCAGCGAACAGGCCATGGAAACACTCGGGCGAATCATCCGCAGCCTTTGAGTGTGCACCAGGGAAGTGCACGGCGAGTGCAACGAAAGTTGAACTCGTCGTGCGTTCGGCTTTCTATTCGATAGAGCTTCTGGTGAATTTCCCTATATACTTCGGCGCCCCTCCCCAAGTTCTCCGGTAATTCGCGCAAGGCGCGGCATACCTGGCTTGCGACGGTGCGGCGAACGCGACCGGGATAGTCGTGAAGACAATGGAAGACGGCCATTCGGCCCAACTCCATGACAGGCGAAAGTTGCAGAAGGCCCCGCGCCTTCCATCGCCGGAAACTCATTCAAGACCTCTATCAGACGAAGCGGATCACTACGTGACGAAAGACGAACTGCGCGCCGAACTCGAGCGCCAGGAAAAACGATTCAAGGATGTTTACGGCGGCGAAGTAACCACCTATGCCGCGCAACCGGACCCCGAGCGCAAGCCCTGGCGCAAACGCTCGAACTACCTGGACCAGGCCTTCGAGCGCGAGATCCAGAAGATCGAGAAAGAGCTCGGCCAGAACAGCTGAAACGATTTCGAACAATGCGTCGCGCAGCCCGGTTTTACTGGGCTGCGCTGCCATGCCGCAGTGCCATCAGGTACCGATCGGCAGTCGGGCGCTGGGCGCGGGCCGGATTTCTGGCATAATTCGCGCCCCCTAACCAGCCTGTCACTAAACCTTCATGTTCGATCTCTTCAGCGGGCTTGATGCCTGGCTGGTCGTGAGCCTGTTGCTCGCCCTGGCATTCGTCCTGACCTTCGAGTTCATCAACGGTTTCCATGACACCGCCAACGCGGTCGCCACGGTTATCTACACCAAGGCCATGTCGCCCTACCGCGCTGTGGTCCTCTCCGGCATCTTCAACTTCCTCGGCGTATTGCTGGGCGGCGTCGGCGTGGCGTATGCCATCGTCCACCTGCTGCCGGTGGAGCTGCTGATCAACGTCAACACCGGCCACGGTCTGGCCATGGTGTTCTCGTTGCTGGCGGCGGCCATCACCTGGAACCTCGGTACCTGGTACCTGGGCATCCCGGCGTCCAGCTCCCACACCCTGATCGGCTCGATCCTCGGCGTCGGCCTGGCCAACGCGATGATCACCGATCTGCCCCTGGGCGAAGGCGTGAACTGGGGCAAGGCCATCGATATCGGCCTGTCGCTGATCTTCTCCCCGGCCGCCGGCTTCATGGTCGCGGCGCTGCTGCTGCTGTCGCTGAAGTGGTTCTACCCGGCGTCGAAGATGCACAAGACCCCGGAGACCCGCAAGGAAGTCGACGACAAGAAGCACCCACCCTTCTGGAACCGCCTGGTGCTGGTGCTTTCGGCCATGGCCGTGAGCTTCGTGCACGGTTCCAACGACGGCCAGAAAGGCATCGGCCTGATCATGCTGGTGCTGATCGGCATCGTCCCGGCGAAGTTCGTGCTCGACCTGAACAGCACCACCTACCAGATCGAACGCACCCGTGATGCCGCCACTCACCTGAGCCAGTTCTACCAGCGCCACACCGATACCCTCGGCGAGATGCTGGCCCTGGGCAAAGGCGGCAACATCAGCGAGATGCCCCAGGCGTTCCGCTGCGATCCGAAACAGACCGAAGCGACCATCGACGGACTGCTGACCAACCTCAAGGGCGTGGCCAGCTACAGCGACATGAGCGAGGAAACCCGCGTCGAGACCCGTCGCTACCTGCTCTGCCTGGACGACACCGCGAAGAAGGTGGGCAAGCTCTCCGACCTGCCGGCCCGCGAGAAGGCGGACCTGGAGAAGCTGCGCAAGGACCTGACCGCCACCACCGAGTACGCGCCCTTCTGGGTGATCCTCGCGGTGGCCCTGGCCCTGGGCATCGGCACCATGGTCGGCTGGAAGCGCGTGGTACTCACCGTCGGCGAGAAGATCGGCAAGCAGGGCATGAGCTACGCCCAGGGCATGAGCGCGCAGATCACCGCCGCCGCCGCCATCGGCCTGGCCAACATCTACAGCCTGCCGGTGTCCACCACCCACGTGCTGTCCTCCGGCGTCGCCGGCACCATGGTCGCCAACAAGAGCGGCCTGCAGGGCGGTACGGTGCGCAACATCCTGCTGGCCTGGGTGCTGACCCTGCCCACCTCCATGGCCCTGGCCGCCGCGCTGTTCTGGCTCTCGACCAAGTTCATCGTCTGAGTCATGCAGCCATGAAAAAGGGCGCCTTCGGGCGCCCTTTTTCGTTGCGGCGAATCCGCAGTCAACGGCGCTTGCCACCTAGCAGCGACCCCATGAGCCCGCGCACCAGTTGCCGGCCCAGCTGGTTGGCGGCCTGGCGCACGGCGGTTTTCATCGCCTGGCTGGCGAGGCTGCCCAGCAGTTCGCCGGCGGCACCGGCGAAACCGGACTCGGCCTCGGCGGGCGCGGCCTTGCCCTTGGTGGCCGGGGCGGCGGGCGCATCGGCGGCACGGGCGGTGAGGATTTCGTAGGCGGACTCGCGGTCGATGGGCTTGTCATAGCGCCCGGCCTGGGGCGAGCTGCGCACCCGCTCGGCACGCTCGGCCTCGCTCAGCGGCCCGATGCGCGATTGCGGCGGGGCGATGGCCACGCGCTGCACCATGGCCGGCGTGCCCTTCTCTTCCAGCGTGCCCACCAGGGCTTCGCCGATGCCCAGCTCGGTGAGCACGGCCAGGCTGTCGAACGCCGGGTTGGGGCGGAAGCCATCGGCGACCGCACGCAGGGACTTCTGCTCCTTGGCGGTGAAGGCGCGCAGCCCATGCTGGATGCGCAGGCCGAGCTGGGCGAGGACGGTATCCGGCAGGTCACCGGGGGATTGGGTGACGAAGTAGACGCCGACACCCTTGGAGCGGATCAGCCGCACCACCTGCTCCAGGCGTTCCTGCAACGCACGCGGGGTGTCGGCGAACAGCAGGTGCGCCTCGTCGAAGAACAGCGCCAGCACCGGTTTGTCGGCATCGCCGCGCTCGGGCAGTTGCTCGAACAGCTCGGCCAGCAGCCAGAGCAGGAAGGTGGCGTAGACCTTGGGCGCCTCGTGCACCAGGCGGCTGGCGTCCAGCAGGTGGATGCGGCCACGGCCGTCCCGGTCGGGGTGGAGGATGTCTTCCAGTTGCAGGGCCGGCTCGCCGAACAGGGCGTCGGCGCCCTGCTGTTCCAGGGTGGCCAGGCGCCGCAGCAAGGCCTGGGCGGAGGCGCCGGCGAACAGGGCGCGGTCCTCGCCAAGCAGCTCGGGGTGGTCACGCAGGTGGTTGAGCAGGGCCTTGAGGTCCTTCAGGTCGAGCAGCAGCAGGCCTTCGCGGTCGGCCACCTGGAAGGCGGCATAGAGGGCCGCCTGCTGGCTGTCGGTGAGTTCCAGCAGGTTGCCCAGCAGCAGGGGGCCCATTTCGCTGAGTGTCGTACGAAGCGGGTGGCCGCTCTTGCCGGCCACGTCCCACAGCGTCACCGGATAGGCCTTGGGCTGGTGTCCGAGCCAGGGCATGGAGGCGATGCGTTCGGCGACCTTGCCCTGGGGCACGCCGGCGGCGCCTAGGCCGCAGAGATCACCCTTTATGTCGGCGGCGAACACAGCCACCCCCGCGTCGCTGAAGGCTTCGGCGAGGCGTTGCAGGGTCACCGTCTTGCCGGTGCCGGTGGCACCCGCCACCAGGCCGTGACGGTTGGCCAGGCGCAGTGCCTGGGCGATCGGCTGGCCGGAAGGGTCAGCGCCAAGAATTATCGAACTGGATGCAGGCATCTCGCCATCCTCAAGCTTTACTGGTTCTGTACCGACACAGTGTTCAACGCCGGATCCGTTAAGAAAAACCGGCGACCCGCCAAGACTGGTACCTGCATCAATCGGACGCAAGAAAACATGACCAAGAACCTGAAGTTCAGCCACAAGATCCTGTTGGCCGCCTCTCTGGTAGTGATAGCGGCGTTCTCGCTATTCACGCTCTACAACGATTACCTGCAACGGAATGCGATCCGAGACGACCTGGAGAGTTACCTGAAGGAAATGGGGGACGTGACCGCCAGCAACATCCAGAACTGGCTTTCGGGCCGGATCCTGCTGGTGGAGAACGTGGCGCAGAACATCGCCCGCCACGCCGAAGCCGAATCCGTGACCTCGCTGCTGGAACAGAAGGTGCTGGCCTCGACCTTCTCCTTCACCTACCTGGGCAGCGCCGACGGCACCTTCACCATGCGCCCGAACGATGCCATGCCCGAAGGCTACGACCCGCGCACCCGTCCCTGGTACAAGGACGCCATGGCCGCCGGCACCACCACCCTGACCGAACCCTATATCGACGCCGCCACCAGCACGCTGATCATGACCATCGCCACCCCCGCCGGAGACAAGGGCGTGGTGGGCGGCGACCTGAGCCTGCAGACGCTGCAGCAGATCGTCAATTCGCTGGACTTCCAGGGCATGGGCTACGCCTTCCTGGTCAGCGAGGACGGCACCATCCTGGTTCATCCGAACAAGGATTTCGTGATGAAGAAGCTGGCGGACATCTACCCCAGGAACACGCCGCGCATCAGCCCCGAGTTCTCAGAGTCCGAGCTGGATGGCCAGGCGCGCATCCTCACCTTCGCCCCGATCAAGGGCCTGCCGACGGTGAAGTGGTACATCGGCCTGTCCATCGACAAGGCCGAGGCGTTCTCGATGCTGCGTGAGTTCCGCACCTCGGCGATCATCGTCACCGTCATCGCGGTGGTGATCATCATCGCCCTGCTGGGCATGCTGATCCGCGTGCTGATGCAGCCGCTGCTGCTGATGGGCCGCGCCATGCAGGACATCGCCCAGGGCGAGGGCGACCTGACCCGCCGCCTGGAGGTGCACTCCCAGGACGAATTCGGTGAGCTGGCGCAGTCCTTCAACCAGTTCGTCGAGCGCATCCACGCCTCCATCCGCGAGGTTTCCGCCACCACCCGCCAGGTCAACGAGGTGGCCAAGCTGGTGCTGTCGGCTTCCAACTCGTCGATGAGCAACTCCGATGAGCAGGCCCAGCGCACCAACAGCGTGGCCGCGGCGATCAACGAACTGGGCGCCGCCGCCCAGGAGATCGCCCGCAACGCCGCCGATGCCTCGCACCAGGCCTCCGATGCACGCAACCAGTCCGAGGACGGCCGCCAGGTGGTGGAGAAGACCATAGTCGCCATGAGCGACCTGTCCGGGAAGATCCGCGCCTCGTGCGGCAACATCGAGACGCTGAACAGCAAGACGGTGAACATCGGGCAGATCCTCGAGGTCATCAAGGGCATCTCCGAGCAGACCAACCTGCTGGCGCTCAACGCCGCCATCGAAGCCGCCCGTGCCGGTGAGGCCGGCCGTGGCTTCGCCGTGGTCGCGGACGAGGTGCGCAACCTCGCCCACCGCACCCAGGAGTCGGCGCAGGAAATCCAGAAGATGATCGAGGAGCTGCAGGTGGGCGCCCGCGAGGCGGTCAACACCATGACCGAGAGCCAGCGCTACAGCGAGGAAAGCGTGACCATCGCCAACCTGGCGGGCGAGCGCCTTTCCAGCGTCACCCAGCGCATCGGCGAGATCGACGGGATGAACCAGTCCGTGGCCACCGCGACCGAGGAACAGACCTCGGTGGTGGAATCGCTGAACGTGGACATCAACGAGATCAACATGCTCAACCAGGAAGGCGTGGAAAACCTCCAGGCCACCCTGCGCGCCTGCGCCGACCTGGAACAGCAGGCCGCGCGCCTGAAGCACCTGGTGGACAGCTTCCGCATCTGAACCGTGCGGGAATGAAAAAGGCGCCTCAAGGCGCCTTTTTCGTTTCGTCGGCTTCGTCCTGGATCTGCTTCCAGAGGGCTTCGGCATCCGGGAAGTCGGTGCCGTCCTCCTCGTCCAGCGCCTCGGGGTCATAGCGCCGCACGCATCCCTCGCCGAGGGTGGGCGGGGCTTTCGAGGTCGCGCGGTCGAGAGGGTCGGACATGCTCAAGCTCCTAGGTCGGGCGGCCGGCGTCGTGCTGGGCGAAGGCCTTGATCGCGCGCAAGGCGTCACGACGACTGAGCACGCCCACCAGCACACCGCCTTCCACGACCGGCAAGGCCTCATGCTGCTCGCGCAGCAAGCGCTGGCAGACATCGACCACGTCCTCGCCCGGGGAAACGCTCCCCGGCTGCGCCCGCATGCACGCGCCCACCACTCCCCCTACAGCATCGTAGTAGGCACCGGAAAGAATGCCGCGCAGGCAGTCGGACTCGGACAGCATGCCTAGCAGGTGGCCTTGGGCGTCGACCACCGGGGCACTGCTCAGGCGGTGCTCCAGCAAGCGCTCGATGGCCAGGAACAGGTCGGTGTCCGGCCGGAAGCTCACCTGGTGATGGGTCATGTAGTCACGAACCTGGACGGACTTGAGCATGGGATCGTTCCTTGTTCCTGTTACGCGATCAGTCGAAGACGACGGTCTTGTTGTCGTGCACCAGCACGCGGTCTTCCAGGTGATAGCGCAGGCCGCGCGCCAGCACCAGTTTCTCCACGTCCTTGCCCAGGCGCACCAGGTCTTCGATGTTGTCGCGGTGGCTGATGCGCACCACGTCCTGCTCGATGATCGGGCCGGCGTCCAGTTCCTCGGTGACGTAGTGGCAGGTGGCGCCGATCAGCTTCACGCCGCGCAGCGAGGCCTGGTGGTACGGCTTGGCGCCGATGAACGAGGGCAGGAAGCTGTGGTGGATGTTGATCACCTGGTGGCGGTACTTCTGGCACAGGTCCGGCGGGATGATCTGCATGTAGCGCGCCAGCACCACGTTGTCGGCCTTGTGCTCGTCGATCAGGCGCGAGACCTGCTCGAACGCCGGCTGCTTGTTCTTCGGGTCGACCGGGACGTGGAAGTAGGGGATGCCGTGCCACTCGACCATGCTGCGCAGGTCGTCGTGGTTGGCGATCACGCAGGGGATCTCGCAATCCAGCTCGCCGCTGTGCCAGCGGTGCAGCAGGTCGGCCAGGCAGTGGGACTCACGGCTGGCCATCAGCACGACACGCTTCTTCACCGAGGAATCGGTGATGCGCCATTCCATGGAGAACTCACGCGCGATGGGCGCGAACGCCTGGCGGAAGCCATCCAGGTCGAACGGCAGCGAATCGGCGCGAATCTCGTGACGCATGAAGAACCAACCACTCTGATTGTCGGAGTGATGGCTCGCCTCGGTGATCCAGCCGTTGTAAGTCGCCAGGAAATTACTGACCTTGGCTACGATGCCAACGCCGTCCGGGCAGGCGATCACCAGACGAAATGTGCGCATGGGGGAAACTCCAGAGACTTCGCAAAAGGCGGTCATTCTATCCACACGCCGTGAAAAGTTCAGCAGCTCCATTGAACTTCCCGTCGCCTCCGCGCCAGCCCGCAACTCCGGCGCCGTCACCGATGACGCACGCAAGTTCCAATCCTTGGTTAGGTCCGATTGTGAACAGGGATTAATTCAAACATCGGCTTATTCTAAAAATAATCCCGACAAAACTTTTCCTGCATGTTTACTTGTATTAACGCGCTGACTATTATCCCTGACACTCAGCCATCGCCAGCCATCACCATTTTCACAAGGGACTCAGACATGTCGCTGATCAACGAATACCGCGCTACCGAAGAAGCCATCAAAGAACTGCAAGAACGCCTGAAGAACCTGTCGCAAGACGACAAGCTGAAAAAAGAGCTGGAGTTCGAAGGCAAACTGCGCGCCCTGATGGGTGAATACCAGAAGTCCCTGCGCGATATCATCGCCCTGCTCGATCCGGACTCCAAAACTTCCAAGGCCCCGCGTGCTGCCGCCAAGACTACTGGCAGCAAGCGTGCTCGCAAGGTCAAGCAATACAAGAACCCGCACACCGGTGAAGTTATCGAAACCAAAGGTGGCAACCACAAGACGCTGAAAGAGTGGAAAGCCAAGTGGGGCGCCGACACCGTTGAAGGTTGGGCCACCCTGCTGGGCTAATTGCCACGGGTTAAAAAAACGCCAGCATCAGCTGGCGTTTTTTATTGCCCGGCAAAACTCAAAGGCCATAGCGTTGACGCAATTGCGCGGCATGTTCGGACCAGGCCTGGAGGATCGCCAGCTGCGCTGGCGTCGCCGTGGCGCGGAGCTCTGCCATCGCTTGCTCGAAGCCCGCCAGTGTATTGGGCGCGCCCAAGGCCGGGTCACTCAGGCGGCCGCGGCAGAAAGCGCTCCATTTATCCCGCTCGGCGGGGGATAACGTGTCCGGGAAGTTTCTCGCGCGGTAACGGAACAGCAATTCCGGCAACCGCACATCATCGAACGGCCAGGGTTCCTGGGCCAAACGAAGCGGCTCGGCATTCCGTACTTGTTCGCACAGCCGCCGATCACGGTCACCGATAAAACCATCATAGAGTTGCTGCTCCGGATCTTCGGTTCCGGGGAAGGCTTCCTCTGCATAGATGGCGGGCAACTTGTCCTGCCATTGCCCACGCAACTCGGCAAGTTGCCGGGCGCTTTTCTGGACGGCGGCCAAGTCCACGTGCAGGCGTTGCTGGTCCGCCGGCCGCAATACACTCAAGGGCGCCACTACCGGGCAGCGATTGATATGCAGGAGTTTCAACGGGACCGGTATTTCACCTTCGGCCAGCTCATCACGCCGTGTATAGAGGCGGCGGCGCAGAGTTTCAGCATCCTGATCCAACAGCGGCGATACATCGGATAACAGGTCGCAGACGATCAATGCATTGCGGTTCTTCGGGTGCCAGGCCAGTGGCACTACCACGGAGAAATAATGCCGCGCCGCCGAAAAGCGACCCGATATATGTACCAGCGGCTGCAACAGGCGAATCTGTTCCTGCACCTTGTGCTTGCTGCGCAACTGGAAGAGGAAGTCATACAACCGTGGCTGGCGATCACGCACCAGCCGCGCCAGGGCAATGGTCGCGCGCACGTCGGCCAGCGCCTCGTGGGCCTGGCCATGGTCGATGCCGTTGGCGGCGGTCAGGCGCTCCAGGCGCAGCGACACCCGCCCCTCCTCGGTGGGCCACTCGAGGCCCTCCGGGCGCAGCGCGTAGGCGGTGCGCAGGGTGTCGATGAGGTCCCAGCGGCTGTTGCCGCCCTGCCACTCCCGCGCATAGGGGTCGTGGAAGTTGCGGTAGAAGCTGTAGCGGGTCACTTCGTCGTCGAAGCGCAGGGTGTTGTAGCCGGCGCCGCAGGTGCCCGGGCGGGACAGCTCGGCGTGCACGCGGGTGATGAACTCGCCTTCGTCCAGCCCCTTCTCGCGCAGGGTCTGCGGCAGGATGCCGGTGACCAGGCAGGCCGCCGGGTGGGGAAGGATGTCGTCGCTGGGCCGGCAATAGATGTTCAACGGCTGCTCGATTTCGTTGAGCGCCTCGTCCGTGCGGATGCCCGCCACCTGGATGGCGCGGTCGCTGCGGGGGTTGATGCCGGTGGTTTCGTAGTCGTACCAGAAGATGCTGGAAGTCACGTTGCCTCCTATGGCCAAGGGGCCGGAGTCTATCACCCGACGGCGCGCGACCACCGACCACCAATACGCGAAACAGTGACGCAGCCGATTGAATTCGTCGCGCCGACACCCGAAAATATCGCGCTCGCGCCATGCCCGACCCGGGCCTGCGCCTCCTGCACCGACTCACAAGGAAGCGACCATGCAAGGCATACCCGAAAACCCCTATTCCGCGCCCCAGAGCGCCCTGGTCGAAACCGTCGACAACGGCGCCCTGAGCATCGAAGCCGCCCTGGCCCGTGGCTACGACTTCAACATCGGCGACGTGATCAACGAATCCTGGCAGCGGGTCAAAGGCTCCAAGGGCATGATTGTCTGCGGCATGATCATCTACGGTGTCGCCAGCCAGATTCTGGCCACACTGCTCGGCCTGGTCCTGGGCTTCATCGGCGGCATGGCCGGTGAACTCGCCGCCACGGTGCTGTCCTTCATCGGCGGCGTCATCGGCTCCGGCCTCTGCGCCACGGTTCTCGGCGGCATCTACCTGCTGGGCATCCGCCAGGCTGCTGGCCAGCCACTGAACTTCAACGAGCTGTTCAGCAACTTCAACCTGTTCGTGCCGCTGTTCATCCTCAATATCCTGATGGCGGTGCTGATCTACATCGGCTTCCTGCTGCTGCTCATCCCCGGCTTCTACCTGGCCATCGCCTATATGCTCGCCCTGCCCCTGGCGATGGAGCGCAAGCTGTCGCCCTGGGAAGCCCTGGAAGCCTCGCGCAAGGCCATCACCCAGCGCTGGTTCAAGGTCTTCGGCCTGATGCTGGTGCTGTCGCTGATCATGATGGTCAGTGCGATTCCGCTGGGCATCGGCCTGATCTGGACCTTCCCGATGTTCATCATCGCCGTGGGCATCCTCTATCGCACCATCTTCGGCGTGCTGCCCCCGCCGCAGTGAGCCCGCCGTGCCGACCCGCCCAGCGGCGGGTCGGTTGCCTCGCCAAGTGATGCTCCGCTAGCATCGTGGTTTCCCCAACGCAGTCGACCCATGACATCGACGTCCCGCAGCACCAGCCCATACGGAAATGAGCAGGGTCAGTCCGCCCCCCTGGACACCCGCTACCAGGTGGAAACGCCCGAGGGCATCGACCTCGTGCTGCGCCCCGCCAGCCTCCTGCCCCGCGCCCTGGCCTATACCGTGGACCTGCTGATCCGCGGCATCCTGCTACTGGTGCTCTACTCGGTGTTCCTCCTGCTCGGGCAGTTCGGCATGGGCCTGGGCCTGATCGTCACCTTCCTCGTCACCTGGTGGTACATGGTGCTGTTCGAGGTGCTCAACCAGGGCCGCTCCCCCGGCAAGCAGCTGATGGGGCTGCGCGTAGTCCACGACGACGGCACGCCGGTGGGCTGGTCCTCGTCCCTGGTGCGCAACCTGCTGCGCTTCGTCGACATCCTGCCCTTCGGCTACGCCCTGGGCATCATCAGCACCCTGACGCACCCCGCCTTCAAGCGCCTCGGCGACCTCGCCGCCGGCACCCTGGTGGTCTACCGCGAAGACAAACCCTCGCGCCCGCAACTGCCGGACGCCGAGCCCCAGCGTGCGCCCTTCATCCTGAGCCTCGCCGAGCAGCGCGCCATCCTCGGTTATGCCGAGCGCCAGGGCGGCCTCTCCAGCGGGCGCCGCGCCGAGCTGGCGGGCATCCTCGCCGAGCCGCTGGAGGTCCCGGCCGAGCAGGCCGAGGCCCGCCTCAACGGCATCGCCAGGAGCCTACTGGGAAGCCCATGAAACAAAGCCTTTTCGAACGTCGCCACCAGGCCGACTGGGAACGCTTCGGCGCCCAGCTCGACGCCCTGGAGCGTGGCAAGGCCGAAGCCAAGTCCTGCGAGGGCTTCGCCGCCGACTACCGCCACCTCTGCCAGCAGCTGGCCCTCGCCCAGGAGCGCGGCTACAGCAGCCATCTGATCGACCAGCTGCAGCAACTGGCCATGCGTGGCCACCAGCAGTTCTACCGCCACCGCAGCCACCTCGGCGCGCAGATCGTCGGCTTCGTGCTCGGCGGCTTCCCGCGCCTGGTGCGCGAGCAGTGGCGCAGCATCCTCATCGCCAGCCTGCTGTTCTACGTGAGCCTGGCGGTAATGGGCGTGCTGGTGCACCAGTTCCCCGACCTGGTCTACAGCGTGGTGCCGCCGGACCAGGTGGCCGAGATGGAATCCATGTACGAGCCCGACGCCCACCGCATCGGCGCCAGCGAGCGCGACTCCGGCGACGACTGGATGATGTTCGGCCACTACATCATGAACAACATCGGCATCGCCTTTCAGACCTACGCCAGCGGCCTGCTCTTCGGCCTCGGCAGCCTGTTCTTCCTGTTCTTCAACGGCCTGATGATCGGCGCCGTGGCCGGGCACCTGACCCAGGTCGGCTACGGCGAGACCTTCTGGTCCTTTGTCATCGGCCACGGCTCCTTCGAGCTCACCGCCATCACCTTCGCCGGTGCCGCCGGCCTGCAGCTGGGCTGGGCGCTGCTCGCCCCCGGGCGGATGACCCGCGCCGAATCCCTGCGCCTGGCCGCCACCCACAGCGTCAAACTCATTGCCGGCGCCATGCTGATGCTCCTGATCGCCGCGTTCATCGAGGCCTACTGGTCGTCCATGACCTTCACCACGCCCAAGGTGAAGTACATCGTGGGTGCCTGCCTGTGGCTGCTGCTCGGCAGCTATTTCTGCTTCGCCGGTCGGAGTCGCCATGCGCCTGACTGATGCCAGCGTCGCCATCCGCCCGCGCAGCGCCTGGGAAGCCATGGACCTCGGCGTGCTGCTCGCCCGACGCCACATGGGCCTGCTCATGGCCAGCTGGGCGCTGGTCACCCTGCCGGTGTTCCTGCTGCTGTGCCTGGTGCTGTGGAATTACTCCGGCTGGGCGATCTTCATCTTCTGGCTGCTCAAGCCCGCCTTCGAGCGCCTGCCGCTATACATCCTTTCCCGCGCGCTGTTCGGCGACACGCCAACGCTCAAGGAAGCGCTCAAGGCCTTCCCGCGCCTGCTCAAGCCGCAGCTGATCGCCAGCCTCACCTGGCGCCGCTTCAGCCCCACGCGCAGCTTCGACATGCCGGTGATGCAGCTCGAAGGCCTCTCCGGCGCGGCGCGCAGCCAGCGCCTGGTGGTGCTCGGCCAGCGCGATGCCGGTGGCGCCACCTGGCTCACCATCATCGGCATGCACCTGGAAACGGCGCTGTGGATGGGCCTGATCACCCTGCTCTACCTGATGCTGCCGCAGCAGGTGGTGGCCGACTGGGACTGGCAGAAACTGCTGCAACAGGCCGAAGGCGACTGGGTATGGCTGGAGCACCTGTCCAACAGCCTGTACTTCTTCGTGCTGATGATCTGGGAACCGGTCTACGTCGCCTGCGGCTTCACCCTCTACCTGAACCGCCGCACCGCCCTGGAAGCCTGGGACATCGAACTGGTGTTCCGCCGCCTGCGCCAGCGCCTCACCGGCCTCGCCTACGCCCTGGTGCTGGGCATGGGCGTGCTCCTGGTCACCGCCCTGCCCGCCCAACCGGTGCTGGCCGACGAAACCGCCAGCAGCTGCCCGATCCCGGTGGAAGACCCCGACGGCCCCGACGCCCCGCGTCTTCTCCACCAGGAGCTGACCAGCCAGGCCTCCAGCGAAAGCATCGCCAAGCTGCTGGATGAGCCGCCCTTCGAGAACCGCGAGACGGTGACCCGCTGGCGCTTCCCGGATGCCGAGGCCAAGGACAAGAAGAAAGAAGAACTCTCCAAGGAAGACGCGGAAAGCCTCACCGACTTCATCAAGGGCCTGTTCAAGCTGGCCGAGCTGTGGAACAGCACCAGCTGGCTGGCGCTGGTGATCAAGGTGCTGCTGTGGGGTCTGCTGTTCAGCCTCATCGCCCTGATCATCTGGCGCTACCGTGAATGGCTCGCCACCTTCGCCGGCAATATCGGCCTGCCGAAACGCCGGCGCCGCGAGGCACCGCTGCAGCTGTTCGGCCTGGAAGTGGCCCCCGAGACCCTGCCCGACGACGTCGCCAGCGAAGCCGAGCGGCTCTGGGCCGAGCACCCGCGCGAGGCCCTCGGCCTGCTCTACCGCGCCCTGCTCAGCCACCTGCTCCATGATTTCCGCCTGCCGCTCAAGGGCTCCCACACCGAAGGCGAAGTGCTGCGCATGGTGCAGAACCTGCAGCGTGAGGAGCTGGGACGCTTCGCTCAGGTCCTCACCCGCCACTGGCAGAACCTCGCCTACGGCCACCAGCTGCCACCGGAGAGCCTCAAGCGTGGCCTCTGTGAAGGCTGGCGCCGCCTGGTCGCCACGGGAGCCAGCGCATGAGCCGTCGTGGAGGTTTCATCTTCGGTGCCCTGCTCTTCCTGCTGCTGGGCCTGTTCCTCATCTGGCTGCTGAACAAGATCGAGCCCTATCAGGAAACCATCGCCCACGGGGCTTCGCCCGAGGCGCGCAGCAACATCTACCTCGCTGCCGAGAGCTACCTGCGCAAGCAGGGCCTGACGGTGGCGCACGCCGATGGCCTGGAAGTGCTCAACGACCTGCCCGCCGCCGGCCACACCCTGTTGCTGCTGGCCGACCGCAGCCGCATGACCCCACGCCAGGCCGACCGCGTGCTGGACTGGGCAGCCAAGGGCGGCCACCTGCTGTTCGTCGCCGAAGCCCTCTACGACGAGGACGACGGCAAGAGCGGTGACCTGCTGCTGGACCGCCTCGGCGTGCAGCAATACGAAAGCGAGGACCTCGACGAAGAGGACAGCGAGGACGCCGAGCAGAGCGAAGCGACCGAGAGCGAGGAAGACGCCGCCACCGAGGAGGACGTCGAAAGCGACGCGGCCGAGGATGACCAGCAACAGGCCCAGGGCGAGGAAGAAGCCCCGGCCGAGGCCGACGCAGAGCCCGAGGACGAAGACCGCTACCCCGAGCTGACCAAGCTCTACCTGGAAAACGAGGACGCGCCGGCCTACATCGACTTCGACACCGGCTTCCACCTCTACGACAGCGAAGACCGCGCCCACGCCTGGGCCAACAGCGGCAACGCCACCCACATGCTGCAGATGAACCATGGCGACGGCCTGGTCACCGTGCTCACCGACAGCTGGATCTGGCAGAACAACAACATCGCCAGCCACGACAATGCCTGGCTGCTCTGGTATCTGACCCAGGACACCAGCGTGACCCTGCTCTACCGCGCCGAGCGCGATGACCTGCCCGCCCTGCTGCTGCGCAACTTCCCCGAAGCGCTGGCGGCCCTGGCCCTGCTCATCGCCCTGGTGCTGTGGCACGTCGGCCGTCGCCAGGGGCCGCAACTGGCACCGGCCAGCCGCTCGCGCCGCCAGCTGGAAGAACACCTGCGCGCCAGCGCCGACTTCCTCATGCGGCGCAGCGGCAAGCAGGTGCTGCTGCAAGGCCTGCAGCGCGACATCCTGCGTCGCGCGCGGCGCCGTCACCCCGGTTTCGAACGACTCGCCGTGGCCGAGCAATGGCAGGTGCTCAGCCGCCTGACCCGCATGCCCACCGCCGCCATCAGCCAGGCCATGCGGCCGCTGCCCAAGCAGCGCCTCAGCGCCTCCGAATTCACCCGCCAGGTCGCCCACCTGCAAAGCCTCAGGAATGCCCTATGAGCGAACAGACGCCCGATCAGCCGATCAACGATGAAGCCGAAGGCCTGAACCTGGACCTTTCCGACGTCACCCCCGAAGCCCCGGCCCCCGTAGCCGCTGCCGTGCAGCCCAGCGAGCCCGCCCAGGCGCCGGCCGCCCCTGCCGCGCCCTCGGCAGCCAGCAGCCAGCGCCAGCGCGCCAGCCAGCTGGCCCAGGCCCTGCGCCAGGAACTGCAGAAGGCCGTGGTCGGCCAGACCGCCGTCATCGACGACGTGCTCACCGCCCTGATCGGCGCCGGCCACGTGCTGGTGGAAGGCGTGCCGGGCCTGGGCAAGACCCTGCTGGTCCGCGCCCTGGCGCGCTGCTTCGGCGGCGAGTTCTCGCGCATCCAGTTCACCCCGGACCTGATGCCCAGCGACGTCACCGGCCACGCCGTGTACGACATGCAGAGCGAGCAGTTCAAGCTGCGCAAGGGCCCGGTGTTCACCAACCTGCTGCTGGCGGACGAAATCAACCGCGCCCCGGCCAAGACCCAGGCCGCGCTGCTGGAAGTGATGCAGGAGCGCCAGGTCACCCTCGAAGGCCGCGCCCTGCCGGTGCCGCTGCCCTTCCTGGTCATGGCCACCCAGAACCCCATCGAGCAGGAAGGCACCTACCCGCTGCCGGAAGCCGAGCTCGACCGCTTCATGCTCAAGCTGCGCATGGACTACCCCGAGGCCAACGAAGAGCTCGCCCTGGTGCGCCAGGTGACCCGCTCCGCCCGTGCCGACATGCTGGAGGTGGCGCCCCTGCGCACCCTGCTGCAGGCCAAGGACGTGCAAGCCCTGCAACGCATCGCCAGCGAACTGCCCATGGACGACCAGGTGCTCGACTACGCCGTGCGCCTGGCCCGTGCCACCCGTACCTGGCCGGGCTTGGCCCTGGGTGCCGGCCCGCGCGCCTCCATCGCCCTGGTCCGTGGCGGTCGCGCCCGCGCCCTGCTGCGCGGCGGCGACTTCGTGCTGCCCGATGACGTGAAGAGCTGCGCCCTGGCGGTGCTGCGCCACCGCGTACGGCTGTCGCCGGAGCTGGATATCGAAGGCCAGTCCGTGGACCAGGTCCTGCAACAACTGCTGGAACAGGTGCCGGCGCCGCGCCTATGAAACCATCGCGCATCCTGCTCGGCCTGATCGCCGGCCTGCTGGCCATGGCGCTAGTCCTGGGCACCCTGCACGCCCTTGGCACCAAGCTGCCGGAACAGCTGCGCCTGCTCTGGTGGGGGCTGCTCTGCGCCCTCGCCCTGCTCGCCGTGCTCGATGCGCTGTGGCTGCGCCGCCTGCCTTCACCCGCGCTGGAACGCCAGCTGCCGGGCAACCTGTCCCTGGGCCGCTGGGGCGAGGTGCGCCTGCGCGTGCACCATGCCTTCACCCGCGCCCTGCAGCTCAAGGTCTTCGACCATGTGCCGGCGGGGATGGACACCGAGTTCCTGCCGCAATCCGTGGCCCTGCACCCGGGCGAGGTCACCGAGTTTGGCTACCGCGTGCGCCCGCTGCAGCGCGGCCGCTTCGCCTTCCCCCTGTGCGAGGTGGAGCTGCCCAGCCCCCTGGGCCTGTGGGGCCAGCGCCGCTACCTCGACCTGCCGGGCGAGACCCGCGTCTACCCGGACTTCGCCCGCCTCTACGGCGCCCAGCTGATGGCGGTGGACGACTGGCTCAGCCAGCTCGGCGTGCGCCAGCGTCCGCGTCGCGGCCTGGGCCTGGAGTTCCACCAGCTGCGTGAATTCCGCGATGGCGACACCCTGCGCCAGATCGACTGGAAGGCCACCGCGCGCAAGCGCACGCCCATCGCCCGTGAATACCAGGACGAGCGCGACCAGCAGATCGTCTTCATGCTCGACTGCGGCCGCCGCATGCGCAGCCAGGACGGCGACCTCTCGCACTTCGACCACGCCCTCAACGCCAGCCTGCTGCTCAGCTACGTGGCCCTGCGCCAGGGCGACGCGGTGGGCCTCAGCACCTTCGCCGGCGACCAGCAGCGCTACCTCGCGCCGGTCAAGGGCCCGGCCCAGTTGAGCGTATTGCTCAACGCCGTCTACGACCTCGAGAGCACCCAGCGCCCGGCCGACTTCGGCGCCGCGATCGACGCCCTGCTGGCACGCCAGCGCCGCCGCGCCCTGGTGGTGCTGGTGACCAACCTGCGCGATGAAGACGACGATGAGCTGATGGCCGCGGTCAAGCGCCTCGGTCGCCATCACCGGGTGCTGATCGCCAGCCTGCGGGAAGAAGTGCTGGACGCCCTGCGCCAGGAGCCGGTGCAAGGCTTCGAGCAGGCGCTGTCCTACTGCGGCACGGTGGACTACCTAAACGCCCGCGCCAGCCTGCACGAGCGCCTGGCTGCCCACGACGTCCCGGTGCTCGACTGCCGCCCCGGCGAACTCGGCCCCGAACTGGTCGGCCGCTACCTGGCCTGGAAAAAGGCCGGCGTGCTCTAACCCCCATCAGGGCACAACCGCACCCGTATGCTTGATTCCGGGGCTACGGACTGCTTGAGCGCAACCGTAGGATGGGTAGAGCGAAGCGAAAACCATGCGGCTCAATCCCCGGGCTGAAGCCCAGGCTACGGCTCTGGTGGAGGTAAAAAGCGACCTCCACCCTACGCAATGGTCAGCTCCGCACGCACAACCGCAGGGCGGGTGAACCCCACGTGGCACCGTGCGTGGATCCCATAAGCTGCCGCCGCGCCTGAAGCGCAGCGGCTAACGCCGGGCACGGCTACGCCGACGCGGCGAGGGGACGAAAGCTGAAGTAGTGGCGCAGCGCCTCGACCATCTCCACGTATTCCGGCGGCGGTGCCACCAGGGCGAAGCCCGAGTCGAAGTTGCCGGGGTTGACGTCTTCCCGGCTCCATTGGCAGGTCGCGTAGAAATCGATGAAGTGCTGCTGGCCGTCATGCCCCGGAATCTTCAGGCGCATGTCGAAACGGGCCCCCACCAGCATCGGTAGCTGGCTGATCAGCATCAGGCCTTCGAGGGAAACGTTTCCCAGATAGCCCATGGGCTTGTCGGTGATGCGATTGAAGACCTTCAGGTAATAGGGCAGCTGGTGGCGTTCTATTCGGCGTTGGCTACGCATGATGGCGAATCGCTATTGATGGCCGTTCAGTATGGCCTCACTACTGCACTCGAACCAAGTAATTAACCGCAGTGCTCACTGATTTCCGCAGTCAATTTACGACGGGCGGCGTCGATCTCGCCGTCGCTGTAATACTGGCGCTCACCCTTTCCATCGACACGATAGAACTTAGCGCCGTCGCGAAGCTGGGCAAGGTTACCGCGTAACGTGTTGCATTGCTTCTGGCGCTCGCCGCGAGCATCCGCCGCCTTGCGCTCGGCCTGCGCCTGTTCCTGGCGGCGGGCATCGAAGAACTGCTCGGCACGTTGCTCACGCTCGCGGGTGGCCTCGTCACGCTCCACCACCTGCGGCTTGACCTCCACCTGCTGCGCGCCGGCCTGGGGTCGCTCGCTGAAATGCACCTGGCCGCTGGCGTCCGTCCAGCGGTAGATCTCCGCGCTCGCCAGCCCTGGCAGCAGGATGACCGCGAAAAGCAGGTGACGCATGGAGCCCCTCCCGGAAACAAAGGCCAAGCTTAGCGCTGGCCGGTCGCCACTCAAGCGAGCCACGACCGACGGTCGAAACGCCGGTCAGAGCGACGCCGGGGTGGCCTTGGCCGGTGAGCCGGTGTTGATCTGGCCGAGCTTCTCCAGGGTCTCCAGGCGCGCACGGGCGCGGTAGGCATACTCGCTGGTGGGGTAGCGGCCGATGATGAAGTTGTAGGTCTGCTGGGCATCCACGAACAGGCTCTGGCGCTCCAGGCACTGGCCGCGCAGCAGGGAGATCTCCGGCTGCATATAGGCCCGCGAGCGGCTCTTGCGCTCGGCCTGGGACAGCTCGAGCATGGCCGTTTCGCAGTCGCCCTCGTCGTAGGCGTGGTAGGCATTGTTCAGGTGATGGTCCAGCGACCAGCGGGTGCAACCGGCAAGGCCGGCGAGCAGGGCCAGGATGATCAGCGTGCGCATGGGTAAGTCCTCCGTTGGCGAGTATATCGGCGCTCACGGAAATTTCTGCAGCGCCATCCGGCGGAGTGCGGGCACAACCTCCGATGGGACTTGCAGCCCGTCGCCCCGGCCCAGGCGAAGCGGCTGCTAGACTCGCCCAAACCCCGCCCCCGGAGCCTCCATGCAGCCCATCCGCCCTGCCCTGCTGTGCACCCTCCTGCTGCTTGGCGCCTGCGCCCCCACCACCCCGCTGTTCATCGCCCAGATCACCACCAACGAAGCGGTGGAATACAAGGTGCTGAAGAACAACCGCATGGCCGCGGCGGTGGAAGAGGATGGCGACCTGCTCACCTACAGCGCCATGGCCATCCGCGATGGCACCAGCGCCGAGGCCGAGAAGCTCTACCTCACCGGTTACCAGGATCGCCAGTTCAGCGACGAGGTGCGTGCCATCTCGCTCTACCAGATCGGCCTGATCTACATGAGCCGCTACAACGACCAGCGCGATGACACCAAGGCGCTCAACCGCTTCTACCAGATCACCAACGAGTTCCCCGGCACCCGCGCCGCCGAACGCGCCGAGGCGCGCATCCTGGTGATCCGCCAGCGTGCCGACGAGCCGGTGCACAAGACCGCCCGCGAGCTGCTGGCCGACTGGAAGCCCAGCCAGAACCTCGACCTCTACCGCAGCGACCTCGACCCGGACATGACCCTGCTGTCGCGCCGCGCCGTGCTCAAGGACCGCGTCGACGAAGCCGAGCAGCTGTATTCCCTCGCCCTGGGCGACGCCCATGTGCAGCCCGACATCAAGGCCCGCTCGCTGTACCAGATGGCGCTGATGAACCTGGCCCCGGCCAACCCCCGCGCCGACCGTGGCCGCGCCATCGGCTACCTGCGCCGCCTGCTCGCCGAGTTCCCCGATGCCGAGCAGGCCGAGAATGCCGCCCGGCACCTGGACCAGGCGCTGAATCCCGGCGTGAAATAACCCCGGCAAAGGGTAGTGAAGAGGAACAATGACTACAGGTTGCGAGCGGTGTAGCCTCGGGCTCTGCTTGAAAAATGGAGCCTTCGCATGTCCCTTCGCCGCACCAAGATAGTCGCCACCCTCGGCCCAGCCAGCAACTCGCCCGAGGTGCTGGAACAACTGATCCTCGCCGGTATCGACGTTGCCCGCCTGAACTTCTCCCACGGCACCCCCGACGAGCACAAGGCGCGCGCCCGCCTGGTCCGCGAGCTGGCAGCCAAGCACGGCCGTTTCGTGGCGCTGCTGGGCGACCTGCAAGGCCCGAAGATCCGCATCGCCAAGTTCGAAGGCAAGCGCATCGAACTGGAAGCCGGCGACAAATTCCGCTTCTCCGTCACCCACCCGCGTGAAGCCGGCAACCAGGACGTGGTCGGCATTGACTACCCGGACCTGATCAAGGACTGCGGTATCGGCGACGAACTGCTGCTGGACGACGGCCGCGTGGTCATGCGCGTCGACGCCACCACCGCCGACGAACTGCACTGCACCGTGCTCATCGGTGGCCCGCTGTCGGACCACAAGGGCATCAACCGTCGTGGCGGCGGCCTCACCGCACCGGCCCTGACCGCCAAGGACAAGGCCGACATCAAGCTGGCCGCCGAGATGGAGCTGGACTACCTGGCCGTCTCCTTCCCCCGTGACGCCGCCGACATGGAACTGGCCCGCCGCCTGCGCGACGAAGCCGGTGGCAGCGCCTGGCTGGTGGCCAAGATCGAACGCGCCGAAGCCGTGGCCGACGACGAAGCCCTGGACGGCCTGATCCGCGCCAGCGACGCCGTGATGGTGGCCCGTGGCGACCTGGGCGTGGAGATCGGCGACGCCGAGCTGGTGGGCATCCAGAAGAAGATCATTCTGCACGCCCGTCGCTACAACAAGGCCGTGATCACCGCGACCCAGATGATGGAGTCGATGATCCACAGCCCCATGCCGACCCGCGCCGAAGTCTCCGACGTAGCCAACGCCGCGCTGGACTACACGGACGCCGTGATGCTCTCCGCCGAGAGCGCCGCCGGTGAATACCCGGTGGAAGCGGTGCAGGCCATGGCCCGCGTCTGCGTCGGTGCCGAGAAACACCCCACCAGCCAGAAATCCAGCCACCGCCTGGGGCACACCTTCAGCCGCTGCGACGAGAGCGTGGCCCTGGCGGCCATGTACACCGCCAACCACTTCCCGGGCGTGAAGGCGATCATCTGCCTCACCGAGAGCGGCTACAGCCCGCTGATCATGTCGCGCATCCGTTCCTCGGTGCCGATCTTCGCCTTCTCCCCCCACCGTGCCACCCAGGCCCGCGTCGCCCTGTTCCGTGGCGTGCAGACCGTGCCCTTCGACCCGGCCGCGCTGCCGGCCGACAAGGTCAGCCAGGCCGCGGTGGACGAACTGCTCAAGCGCGGCATCGTGCAGCAGGGCGACTGGGTCATCCTCACCAAGGGTGACAGCTACCACACCGTCGGCGGCACCAACACCATGAAGATCCTCCACGTCGGCGACCCGCTGGTGTGAGGCATCCGCAGTGAATGAAAAAGGCCGCTCGATGAGCGGTCTTTTTCGTTCAAGGGCTTGGAGGCGGCGGCGCTGCGCACCGCTTGGCGAATGAATTGCCCCTACAACATTTCCCATCAGCCGTGCGGGCATGACCGGTGTGTAGGGTGGAGGTCGCTTTTTACCTCCACCAGGCGGAGTCGATCGTGGCACCTGTGCGTGCCTGACACATCGCGTGGATGGGTTTCGCGGAGCTCGCGGAACGCCGCCCGCCCCATCCTCCGGTTGCCGGAGCGCTGTGGGGCGGGTGAAACCCGCCTGCGAGCCTCAGGCGAACTTGGAGAAGTCCGGCTTGCGGCGCTGCATGAAGGCCGAGAGCGCTTCGATGGCCTCGGGGGTGCGTAGGCGCTGACCGAACAGCTCGCCCTCTTCCATGATCACCTGGCGCAGTTCCTCGCGGCCCGGTTCGCGCATCAGGCGCTTGCTCACCGCCACGGCAGAAGGTGCCAGCTGCTCGAAACGCTGGGCCATTTCGCGGGCGCGGGCCAGGGTCTCGGCGCCGCTGTCCAGCGCCTCGTTGGCGATGCCCCAGGCCGCCGCCTGCTCGCCGGTGAAGGCTTCGCCGAGCAGCAGCAGCTGGGCGGCACGGGCGTGGCCGAGCATGCGCGGGAGGATCAGGCTGGAGCCGAACTCCGGGCACAGCCCGAGGTTGACGAAGGGCATCTTCAGCTTGGCGTCACGGGCCACGTAGACCAGGTCGCAATGCAGCAGCAGCGTGGTGCCGATGCCCACCGCCGGGCCGCTCACTGCCGCCACCACCGGCTTGGCGAAATCGAACAGCGACTTCATGAAGCGGAACACTTCACTGTCCAGCCCGGAAGGCGGCGCCTGGATGAAGTCGGCGACGTCGTTGCCGCTGGTGAAGCAGGTCTCGCTGCCGGTGATCAGCACCGCGCGTACGCTGCGGTCTTCGCCGGCCGCGTCCAGGGCATCGGCCATGGCGCCGTACATGGCGCGGGTCAGGGCGTTCATCTTGTCCGCGCGTTGCATGCGGATGGTCAGCAGGCCCTGGTCACGTTCCAGGTGGATGTGCTCGCTCATGGTGGCTCCTAGGCGGTGGCCGCCTTAGAAGGAGCGGCTCAGGAATACGTCGGCCAGCAGTTGGTTGCGTGGCACGCCGGCCAGATAGAGGCGGCGCGCGAAGTCTTCGACGCTGGCGGGGCTGCCGCAGAGTAAGGCGACGGTCTGGCGCGAAACAAGCCGGAGATCGGCCAAAACACCTTGCAGCTGCGCCGGGGTCGTCAGTTCGACGCGCAGGCTGTCGTGGCGCGCGGCCAGGGCCTGCAGGGGCTCGGCGAGGTAATGCGCGGCCGGGTCATGGGCCAGGTGAATGAGGCGTATCGCGCCCTGGTGATGCTGGCGCAAGGCCTCGCGGAGAATGCCCCAGAGCGGCGCCAGGCCGGTGCCCGAGGCGAGGATCAGCAGCGGGCGGCCGGCCCAGTCCGGGTCGTAGTGCAACGCGCCGCCGCGCAGTTCGCCCAGGCGCAGCGTGCCGCCGACACCCAACTGGCGCAGCGCATCGGCGAAGGCGCCGGGTTGGCGGCAGTCGATATGGAATTCCAGCCAGGGTTCCTCCCCCGGCACGCTGGCCAGGGAATAGGGCCGGGCGATGCCCTCGGCGCTCCACAGCAGCAGGTGCTGGCCGGCGCTGTAGCGCAACGGCCGTTGGGGACGCAGGCGCAGCCGCGCGACATCGCCCAGCCAGTCCAGCGCCACCACCTCGGCGGGGATGCCATCGCGTTGCGGGTCGAAGGCTTCCACCACCAGGTCGCCCACCACCTGGCACTGGCAAGCCAGGCGCCAGCCTTCGGCACGGCGCTCGGGGTCCAGCGCTTCGGGGCGGGCATCGAGCGGCTCGCCGGCCAGGCAGCGCACCAGGCAGGCATGGCAACTGCCGGCCCGGCAACTGAAGGGCACCTTGCATCCGGCGGCGTTGAGCTGGTCCAGCAGGTTGCTGGACGGTGGTACGGTCCAGCGTCTACCCGCGACCTCTATTTCAGGCACCCTGCTCCTCCCACGCAGCAGCGCAGCGGTTACGTCCGCCACGTTTGGCCCGATAGAGTGCCTGATCGGCCCGCTGCAGCGCATCATCCAGATCGTCCTGGATGCCCAGCAGCGTCATGCCGGCGGAGAGGCTCAGCCCGTCCACCTCGACGCCCACCGGCTCGGCACTGGCGAAGGCTTCGCGCAGGCGCTCGCAGCAGGCGGTGAGGCGGTCGGCATCGCAGTTGGGCAGCAGCAGGACGAACTCCTCGCCACCGTAGCGCGCCAGGGTGTCGCCATCGCGCAGGCAGGCCCGCGCCACGGCGGCGAAGGTCTGCAGCACACGGTCGCCGGCGGCGTGGCCATGAACGTCGTTGATGCGCTTGAAGTGGTCGAGATCGATCAGCGCCAGACCGTGCTGGCGACCGGGGGCCAGGCCGTCCAGCTCGCGGGTGGCCAGGCGCAGGAAATGCCGGCGGTTGAACAGCCCGGTCAGCTCGTCGGTGGCCACCAGGTCTTCCAGCTGGCGCATCATGCCGCGCAGGGTGTCCTGGTGCGCCTGCAGGGCGAAGCGGCGTTGGCGCATGCGCTGGCGCAGGGCCTGCACATAACTGGCGAACAGGGTCAGCCAGGACAGCACCACGAACAGCGCGCACACCTGCAGCACCGCCAGGGCCGGATCGGCGAGGCGCATCTGGTACGCCTCCCACAGGTTGAGCCCGGTGAAGGCGAAGAAGCCGATGGCCGCACAGCGTACGAAAACCCTGGGCTGCAGCTGGAACACGCCGAACAGCATGATCAGCACATAGACCACCAACAGTGCGCCCCGGGCGCCCTCCAGGTCGGACAGCAGCAGGGTGTGCCAGGCGAGGGCCACCAGCACCTGCGCTTCGGTCAGGCTGGGATCACGGAATTCCAGGTTGCGACCGCTAAGGAAGATGAACAGGAAGCACGCCTGCGACAGCACGATCAGCCCGCAGGCGGCCAGGGCACTGGTCATCGAGGCCTGGTACAGGTCACCCAGCACGGCGATCCAGAACAGCGCCAGGGCAAGCGCATAGGTAGCCGCCGCCATGCCGAAGCGTTTCAGCAGCAGGCTTTGCAGCGCTCTATGGGTGACCCGTTGACTCGCTGTGCTCATGGGCTCCGTCCCGTGCTGGCACGATGCCGCCACTGTACGCGCGTGATCACAAAAAACCTAGGGGACGCGCACGGGCGATCAGCGACCAAGGTCGACTGTCGGCGGGTGTGCCCGCGCTTGAGCACGCGGTATACTTCCGCGCCATTTTCACCCCCAATCAGAATGCGCGCCGGGTCGTGGTCCGGCGCTTCCCGATGTTCCCGAATTCAAGAGGAGCGCGCCCCATGACCGTGATCAAACAGGACGACCTGATACAGAGCGTCGCCGACGCCCTGCAGTTCATCTCCTATTACCACCCCGTCGACTTCATCCAGGCCATGCACGAGGCCTACCTGCGCGAGGAGTCGCCCGCCGCGCGCGACTCCATGGCGCAGATCCTGATCAACTCGCGCATGTGCGCCACCGGCCACCGCCCGATCTGCCAGGACACCGGCATCGTCACCGTGTTCGTGCGCGTGGGCATGGACGTGCGCTGGGATGGCGCCACCCTGAGCGTCGACGACATGATCAACGAGGGCGTACGCCGCGCCTACAACCTGCCGGAGAACGTCCTGCGCGCCTCCATCCTGGCCGACCCGGCCGGTGCGCGTAAGAACACCAAGGACAACACCCCGGCGGTCATCCACTACTCCATCGTTCCCGGCAACACCGTGGAAGTGGACGTGGCGGCCAAGGGCGGCGGTTCCGAGAACAAGTCGAAGATGGCCATGCTCAACCCCTCCGACTCCATCGTCGACTGGGTGCTGAAGACCGTCCCCACCATGGGCGCCGGCTGGTGCCCGCCGGGCATGCTCGGCATCGGCATCGGCGGTACCGCCGAGAAGGCCGCGGTGATGGCCAAGGAAGTGCTGATGGAGTCCATCGACATCCATGAGCTGAAAGCCCGCGGCCCGCAGAACAAGCTCGAAGAGATGCGCCTGGAGCTGTTCGAGAAGGTCAACCAGCTGGGCATCGGCGCCCAGGGCCTGGGCGGCCTGACCACCGTGCTCGACGTGAAGATCATGGACTACCCGACCCATGCCGCCTCCCTGCCGGTGTGCATGATCCCCAACTGCGCCGCCACCCGTCACGCCCACTTCGTGCTCGACGGCTCCGGCCCCGCCGAACTGCAAGCGCCGCCGCTGGACGCCTACCCGGAGATCGTCTGGGAAGCCGGCCCGTCCGCGCGCCGCGTCGACCTCGACACCCTGACCCCGGAAGACGTGCAGAGCTGGAAGCCGGGCGAGACCGTCCTGCTCAACGGCAAGATGCTCACCGGCCGCGACGCCGCCCACAAGCGCATGGTCGACATGCTCAACAAGGGTGAACAGCTGCCGGTGGACCTCAAGGGCCGCTTCATCTATTACGTCGGCCCGGTCGACCCGGTGGGTGACGAAGTGGTCGGCCCCGCCGGCCCCACCACCGCCACGCGCATGGACAAGTTCACCCGCCAGATCCTCGAACAGACCGGCCTGCTGGGCATGATCGGCAAATCCGAGCGCGGCCCCATCGCCATCGAGGCGATCAAGGACAACAAGGCCGTGTACCTGATGGCCGTCGGCGGCGCCGCCTACCTGGTGGCCCAGGCGATCCGCAAGTCCAAGGTCCTGGCCTTCGCCGAACTGGGCATGGAAGCGATCTACGAGTTCGAAGTGAAGGACATGCCGGTCACCGTCGCCGTCGACACCAACGGCGAGTCGGTGCACATCACCGGCCCGGCGATCTGGAACAAGAAGATCGTCGAAAGCCTGGCGGTGGAGGTGAAGTAAGCCTCCCCCCGCTGCACCAGAAGCCCGGCCCCGTGCCGGGCTTTTTCATGGGCGCAGGAAATCTACCGGCGCTCGGTGGGCAGCACAACGACCGAAGGGAAAAGCCGCCAACGACGGGAAAGATGCAGGGATTTTCTGAAATATGCGGACCAGTCGCACATGCCCGACTGGTCAGGATTAATACTGTGAAACTGTACACAGTTGCTCACTGATTTTTAGTACAGGCGTGCAACTTTACATATCCTCGCCAGTCGCTCGGCCCAGGGTAGGGCCCTCCATAGAAAAACCAGCAAGGCGCACGGATGCGCGGATGTCTGTCGAGCTTTCCACATGCTTCGGATCACCCCCATATCCCCGCCCCGGCGCCTGGCGGCCTGCGGCCCGCTGCTGGCGATATGCGCCTGCCTCGCCCTCCCATCGCTGCACTGCGAGGCGGCACCGACGGCCGCTGCAGCGCCATCGGCCGAGAGCGCCAGCGAAGCGCGCTGGACCATCAACCTGCGCGATGCCGACATCGCCGACTTCACCGAGCAGGTCGCCAGCATCAGCGGCCAGACGCTGGTGCTCGACCCGCGCGTCAAGGGCCGGGTCACCGTCCTCTCCGAATCGCCGCTGACCCTCAGCGAGGTCTACCAGTTGTTCCTGTCGGTGATGAGCACCCACGGCTACACGGTGGTGGCCCAGGGTAACCAGGCCCGCGTCGTGCCCGACATCGAAGGCCGCAGCGTTGCCAACAGCCCCGCCGGCAGTGGGCCGGAAACCTTCGAGACCCGCCTGATCCAGGTGCAGCAGACCCCGGTCAACGAGCTGCTGCCGATGATCCGCCCGCTGGTGCCGCAGAACGGCCACCTGGCGGCCATCCCCTCCAGCAACGCGCTGATCGTCAGCGACAAGCACGCCAACATCGAACGGCTGATGGCCCTGATCGGCCAGCTCGACCGTGCCGGCGCCGAAGACAGCGCGTTCTACGACCTCCAGCACGCCTGGGCCAAGGACGTGGCCGCGATGCTCCAGGAAAGCCTGCGCCGGGGCCAGGCCGCCGGCAACGGCAACGCCCAGGTGATCGCCGACCCGCGCACCAACCGCCTGTTGCTGCTCGGCCCGCCCGAAGCCCGCGAACGCCTGCTGCGCATGGCCAAACAACTGGACACCGCGCCCATCCGCGCGGCCAATACCCGGGTGGTGCGCCTGCGCCACGGCGATGCCAAGGACCTGGCCAAGACCCTCGGCGAACTCTCCGAACAGCTGCGCGGCGCCACCTCGCCCACCACCACCCAGGCGCCGGTGCTGATCCGCGCCGACGAGGGGCTCAACGCCCTCATCCTGATGGCCGAGCCGGACATGGTCGGCCAGCTGGAAGAGCTCGTGCAGCAACTCGACGTGCCCCGGGCCCAGGTGCTGGTGGAAGCGGCCATCGTCGAGATGTCCGGCGATGTCAGCGAAGCGCTCGGCGTGCAATGGGCCATCGATGGCCGCTCCGACGGCAGCCCCATCGGCGGCACCAACTTCAGCAACACCGGGCTGTCGGTGGGCACCCTGCTCGGCGCCATCGAAGCCAAGACGCCGATCAGCCTGCCCGACGGCGCCATCGTCGGCATCGGCAACGACAACTTCGGTGCCCTGATCACCGCCCTCTCGGCCAGCGGCCACAGCAACCTGCTGTCCACGCCGAGCCTGCTCACCCTCGACAACCAGCAGGCGGAAATCCTCGTCGGCCAGAACGTGCCCTTCCAGACCGGCTCCTACACCACCGACGCCACCGGCTCCAACAACCCCTTCACCACCATCGAGCGCAAGGATGTCGGCGTCACCCTCAAGGTCACCCCGCACATCAACGAAGGCGGCACCCTGCGCCTGGTGATCGAGCAGGAAATCTCCTCCATCGCCCCCAGCACCGGCGCCGCCTCCCGGGCGGTGGACCTGGTCACCAACAAACGCATGATCAAGAGCACGGTGCTGGCCGACAACGGCCAGGTGATCGTGCTCGGCGGGCTGATCCAGGACGACGTCACCCGCAGCGAAAGCAAGGTGCCGCTGCTGGGCGACATACCGCTGCTCGGCGGGCTGTTCCGCTCCAGCAAGGACGTCAACGTCAAGCGCAACCTGATGGTCTTCCTGCGCCCCCGGGTGGTGCGCGACGGCCCGCGCCTGGCCGACCTGAGCCAGGAGAAGTACCAGGACCTGCGGCAACTGGCGGGCCAGGACAGCCAGCGCGCCCTGCCCCAGCAGCCGCTGCAGCTGTTCCAGCCGGCCGCGCAGCAGGGCCCGGCGGCCACTCCGCCGCCCCGCCCGGCTCCCGCTCCAGCGCCAGCTCCCACGCCAGCAGCCGCCCCCGAGGCCGCGGCCGTGCGCGCCTATGCCGCGCCCACCGAGAGCCCCATCCAACCCGTCGCAGCGAGCGTCGCGCCACCGGCCCCGGCCCCGGCCGCTGCTGCTCCCGCGCCAAAGCCCGCCCCCGCACCAGCGGTGGCGCAGCGTTTCAGCATCAACCTGATCGAGGGCAGCAGCGAGCAGTACATGCGCGCGCTGATGGCCCGTCACCCCGGAGAGCCCCTGCGCATCCAGCGCACGCAGCGCGATGGCCGGGACTGGTACCGCATGTTCTATGGCGACTACCCCCAGGCGGAGCTGGCCGAACGCGCCCTGCACAACCTGCCGGCCAGCCTGCCCAGCCACCGTGGCCAGGTGACCGCCCTGTAGTCCGACGACCGAATAACCACAACAACGCCGAACCGGAACAAGCGAGGGAACATGTTGCGCAAGATCGTTCTTATCTACGGATTGCTGAGCCTGGCCGGCTGCCTGGACCTGGGCGGCGGCGGAGGTGGCGGGGGCAGCAGCCCCGGCTCGGGCGGCTCCAACACCGTCACCACCCCGCCCACCCAGCCGGGCACCCCGCCCGATACCGGCAGCCCCGAAGAACCGGTCACGCCCCCCGTCACCCCGCCTGTGACTCCACCGGTGACGCCGCCGGTCACGCCACCGGGCGACCGCTTCCCCGAGCCGAGCGCGGCCGTGGTCGACGAGGTGAACGCCCTGGGCTTCTACGACCAGACCGCCGATGGCCAGACCCGCCCCGTGCGCAACGACCTGAGCGGCACCCTCGCCGCCATGCTGCAGTTCGTGCAGAGCCACTCGGTGGACCCGCAAGGCAACGAAGCGAAGAACATGCCGCGCCTGACCAGCGAGCGCGAAGCCCTGCTGCTGGTCACCCCGGCCCCGGAGCAAGCGCTGCCCAGGTCCATGCGCGTGCAGGTGCTGGTGGACGGCGCCCTCAAGGGTGAGCTCGCCCTGCGCCACCCCGACGAGCTCTACCGTGCCGACCGCACCGGCAGCGACGCCCGTCCCGATGTGGTCTATTCGCGCCGCGCCTGGTCCGCCGTGCTGCCCTGGAGCTGGGTGGTGCCCGGCATGAGCCTGCAGGTCAGCGACGACCAGGGCCGCAGCGGCCAGCGCAGCGCCGAAGCCTTCGATTTCGCCCCGCCCGCCGAACTGCTGGTCCAGGCCATCCGCATCGGCATGCTGAGCAACGAGGTTCCGGGCGGCCAGCACTGGTTCAACAGCCAGCCGGCACAAGCCGCCACCGACTACTTCCAGACCGTGCCCATCGCCCGCCTGGTGGCCAGCCAGTACGAGGACGTGCTGCTGCGCAAAGTGATGGTGGCCAACGGCACGATCTACGACGCCGACCTCGGCCAGGTCAGCGCCACCACCGGTGACGTCTACAGCGGCGACATGCGCGAGAACACCGCCAAGTCCACCTTCAGCACCGGCATCAACCTGGCCAACTGGGGCATCACCAGCGCCGGAATGGCCAGCCAGGAGCAACCGCAGCTGACCAACTCGGCGGTCATCCACCATGCCCGCGGCCAGTACGCCAACGGCCCCGTCAACCACGGCCTCAGCGGCGGCAACGGCATCCTCACGCTGATCGACTCGGTGGGTAACGAATTCAGCCACGAGATCGGCCACCACTACGGCCTGGGCCACTACCCGGGGCAGAGCGGCGACAACTACTTCTGGTCCGGTCACCACCACGACAGCGGCTGGGGCTACATCGCCTACCGCAAGCGCATGCGCGCCAACCTGCACTGGACCCGCGCCAAGACCGGCGGCCTCAACGGCATGCCCATCTACGCCGATGCCTACAGCTTCGCCACCGACGCCATGGCCGGCGGCAACTACGCCAGCGGCCTGTCGCACTACACCCACTACACCGGCTACAGCACCCGGCAGAAGATCCAGCCGGCGCTGAACCGTGCGGTCTGGGCGGTGGACTCCGCCACCGGCTACCGCAAGTGGGACGCCAGCACCCGCAAGATGGAGGTGTTCCAGCCGAAAACGCCGACCTCCAGCAACGTCTGGTACAACAGCGCCGACGGCAACTACCGCAAGCCGCGCCTGTTCGGCGTCCCGGTCATCACCCTGCTCGGCGGCTACGACCCGGTCACCCACGACGCCGTGCTCTACCCGGCACTGCGCGGCAACTGGGGCCAGGTCTACGACCTGCCCGCACCGAACGCCGCCGCCACCAGCCAGCAATGCTGGCTGGAGGTCAGCTTCGCCAGCGGCGCGACCCAGCGCATCGCCGTCGCCCCGACCCGCCTGGGCAGCAACGCCAACAAGCTGCACATCAACCTGGCGCAGGCCGAGCAGCCCACCGCAGCGGCCCTGCAGTGCCGCGACACGGCCGGAGCCGCCACCACCGAGCTGGCCAGCCTGATCATTCCCCAGGGGCTGCCGGCCATGGCGCCGGCCGTCATCGTCGGCCGTGACGCGCGCTTCGACGCCCTGCGCAACGAAGAGCTGCCCAAGCTCGACAACGCCCTGGCCGCCCTCGCCGGGCAGGCGGTGCCGGCCCTCAAGGGCGAGGCCCGGGTGCTCTATGACAGCTACAGCGACAGCCCCGACGGCCTCTCCGGCACAGCCCAGCAGGTGCTGCAGCGCCTCAACGAACAGCAGGCCAAGGCCTTGCGCCTGAACCGCTGGCTGGATGCCTACGGCAGCCGCCTGGCCAGTGACGCCGAGGCCGCCAAGGCCCTCGACACCCTGCTGGCCACCCTGCAGCTCGACCCCACCCCGCTGCTGCCAGCGGCCCAGCTGATGACGATGAACAATGGCAACTGCGTGCGCATCGAGCAGGCCGACGGCGCCTGGAAGCCCTACGTCGCCGCCAAGGCCCAGTGCACCGGGGGTCTCGAGGAGAAATGGCGGGTCGATGCCAGCGGCCGCATCCACAGCGCCGCCCAGCCGGCGCAGTGCCTGACCGCCAGCGGCGACATCGGCCTCAGCCCCTGCGACAGCCAGGTGGACGCCCAGGCCTGGGACCTCTCCGCCCTACCGCAGCTCAAGTACGGCAACCGCTGCATGGACCTCTCCGGGGGCTACCTCACCGACGGCCGCGGCAAGCTGATCACCTACGGCTGCACCGGCGGCGCCAACCAGAAGTGGTACGGGCTGACGCTCAACGACAACGGGCTGTTCCCGCTGCTGCAGAGCCGCAACCTCAACCTGTTCAGCGCCTATGCCGAGCAACGTGCCAGCAGCACCGCGCCCTAGCCCGCACCCGGGTCGCCGCAGCCTGGCGCTGCTGGCGGCCCTGTTGGCGAGCGCCCCCGCCCTGGCGGTGCAACTGCCGGGGGCACTGCTCGCCGAACCCGCCCCGCTGTCGCTGCACCCCCCTCCCCCGCTGCGCCCCCTGGTCGGCCTCGACGGCTGGCGCCTGTACAGCGTCTTCAGCCGGGGCGACGGCCAGGGCACGGCCTCCCTCAGCCTCGACGACACCACCCTGTTGACCGTGCAGGCCGGCGTCCGGCTGCCCGGTGGCATCGAAGTGCTTGAAGTGCAGCGGGATCGCTTGCTGCTGCGGCGAGGCACCGAGGTGGGCGAGCTGGTGATCCAGGGGCGCGCGTCCCGGGTTGCGGAGCTGTCCCCAGGCCCCGTCGTCGCCGAACGGGCGCCGGTCCTGCCCACGCTGCCGGCCGGCTGCGAATCCTTCGCCCAGGCGGGTGTACCCCTGGATGAGCTGCAGGCCCTGGGAGGCTGCCCCCAGGTGAACGCCCCCTAGTTGCTGGTGCTTTTCAGGCCATCCAGAAATACAGCAGCGTCAGGTTGGCCAGGGAAATCAGCCCGAACAGGCTCCAGGCGACAGTGGCCACCAGGCGGCTGTTGGCGAAGGGGCCCATCAGCGCCGGGTCGCTGGTGAAGCGGATCAGCGGCCACAGGGCGAAGGGCAGCTGCAGGCTCAACACCACCTGGCTCAGCACCAGCAGCTTGCCCACCGCGCTGTCCCCCAGCCAGACCACGCCGATCAGCGCCGGCACCAGCGCCAGGGCACGGGTGATCAGGCGGCGCTGCCAGCAGGGGATTTTCGCCTGCAGGAAGCCCTCCATCACCACCTGGCCGGCGATGGTGCCGGTGAAGGTGGAGCTCTGCCCCGCCGCCAGCAGGGCGAAGCCGAACAGGAAGCTGGCCAGCGCACCGCCCACCAGCGGGTCGAGCAGGTGGTAGGCGTCCTGGATTTCCACCACCTCGGTGTGGCCGCTGCCGTGGAAGGCCGCCGCCGCGAGGATCATGATCGCCGCGTTCACCAGCAGCGCCAGGGACAGCGAGCCGATGGTGTCGAAACGGGCGAAGCGGATGGCGCTGCGCTTGCTCGCCTCGTCGTCGCCGTTGACCCGGGTCTGCACCACCGACGAGTGCAGGTAGAGGTTATGCGGCATCACCGTGGCCCCGAGGATGCCGATCGCCAGGTACAGCGGCTCCTGGCTGGAGAGCACGTCCCAGGACGGCCGCAGCCCGGCGGCGACGTCCGGCCAGTAGGGTTTGATCAGCATCAGCTCGAAGAAGAAGCACGCGCCTATGGTGGTGATCAGCCCCAGTACGATGGCTTCCAGGCGGCGGAAGTTGGCGCCCTGCAGGGCCAGCACGATCAGCGTGTCGAAGGCGGTCAGCACCACGCCGGTGGTGATGGAGACGCCCAGCAGCAGGTGGAAGGCCAGCGCCGCACCCAGCACCTCGGCCAGGTCGGTGGCGATGATCGACAACTCGGCGAGCACCCACTGCCCACGTGCCACGCCGGGGCGGTAGCGCTCCCGCGAGAGCTGCGCCAGGTCACGCCCGGTGGCGATGCCCAGGCGCGAGCAGAGGCTTTGCAGCAGCATGCCCGAGAGGCTCGCCAGCACCACCACGAACAGCAGCGCATAGCCGAAGCGCGAGCCCGCCTCGATGGCCGTCGCCCAGTTGCCCGGGTCCATGTAGCCCACCGACACCAGCAGGCCGGGGCCGACGAAGAGCATGAGCTTGCGCCCCAGGGACGCGTTGGCCGGCACCGCCACGCTGTGGCTGACGGCGGAGGGGCAGAACGGCGCGGTGGCCGTGGTGGGCAGCTTGTACATCGGGGGCGCGCCGAGCGGAGGGGATGACGCAGCTTAAACGCCGCGACGCTCTGCGCAAAAGCCCACTCGCGTGGGAGTGGGTCGGCCCTCGCAGGGGCCGACCCGGCGGGATCAGAGCTTGGCTTCCAGCGCCTTCTGGATGGCTTCGGCGCGGGCATCGACGTCGTCGACGTTGGTGTAGGGCTTGAAGTTCAGGCTCAGCACACCGCCGTCGAAGGCCACGCCTTCGGGGTAGTTGCTGGAGGGCGCGGTGGCCTCGTCATAACGCACCACCACCTTGCTCAGCTTGGCCTTGAGCGCTTGCTTGCCCATGTCGTCCACGGCCACGGAGGCGAAGGCCTTCTCCAGCGGGGTGAAGTAGACCTGCTTCCAGAAGCCGTCCTGGGTGTAGTTCTGCGACTGGTCGGGCAGCGCGATGCTGTTCCACTGCACGTCCACCGGCACCTCGAAACCAGCGGCAGTCTGGATGGCCTTCAGTTGCTCGACGTAGGGGCCTTCCTGGTAGGCGGTGATGGCGCGGCGCTCGGCCAGGGACGGGTCAGCGAAAGCGCTGGTGCCGGCCAGCAGGCTGACGGCGAGAAGGGAAGCGGAGATGAGGCGTTTGGCAGCCATGAAGAAAACTCCTGGGATCTGGGCTCCAGCCACGACGGCGACTGGTAGACGCGCGGCCAAGGCATCCCTGCCACGCGCGCGAACAGCCTAGACCGACCAGTCAGGGAATTCCGCCGACCGCCGCAAGTTTCAGCCAGCCCGTCGCGGCAAGACCGCCAGGTTGACCGGCGCGCTGCGCTGGGCCAGGTAGCGGGTGCAGCTCACCCGCAGGAAGGAGGCGAAGTTCACCACCTCGCCGCGGTAGTCCATGACTTCCTCGTAGAGCTTGGCGATCAGCTGGTTGGTGGTCATGCCGTCCACCTCGGCGATCTCCCGCAGGATGTCCCAGAACTGGTTCTCCAGGCGTAGCGTGGTCACCACGCCGCGGATGCGCAGCGAGCGCGAGCGGGACTCGTAGAGGATCGGGTCGGCCTTTACATAGAGTTCGCACATGGAGCGGGTTCCTTTCTCGGGTGTGCCCTGAAAACAAGCGGTGCGCAGCAGCGCCATTCTGCATCGAACACCCCTTATGGGGTGATATCTACGGTAAGTGTTGCTGGAGGATCTTAGAGCCCAGCTGATTATCGAGCTTTGCTGATACTTTTGGTTTCGCCCACCCGGGCGAGTCCCTTTTCCAATCGTTGAAAAGGAACCAAAAAACTCGCCCCCGACATACGGGTCTGGCTGTCGCCAGACTTCCCTCACTCCATCGCTGCTCCGGGGGCCGGCGCGAAGGGCCATCCATGGCCAGTCGCGCCTCTCGTGGCATCCATGCCACTCGTCCCCCTGCGCAACGACTGCGTTCGGCCTCCTGAAAGGGGGCATTTGGCCGCTGCTCCAACTCTTTGCCCGCCCCTCACATTGATGTGCGCATCAGCGCTCTGTGCGCGGCACACCATACGGGGTGGCCTTCGTAGGATGGTGTAGAGCGAAGCGAAACCCATCAAGCGAAGCCACAGGCGGCCCCGGGAATCCAATGATCCCCGGAACGCAGGCTCGCCCTTACAGGGTGATGCGGGTGCCCAGCACTTCGAGGAATTTCGCCAGCCAGCTCGGGTGCGCCGGCCAGGCGGGGGCGGTGACTAGGTGGCCGTCGACGTGGGCCTGGTCCACGGGGATGTCCACGTATTCGCCACCGGCCAGGGTCACTTCCGGGCCGCAGGCCGGGTAGGCGCTGCAGGCGCGGCCCTTGAGCACGCCGGCGGCGGCCAGCAGCTGGGCGCCGTGGCAGACGGCGGCGATGGGCTTCTTGGCGGCGTCGAAGGCTTTCACCAGCTCGATCACCCGGGCGTTCAGGCGCAGGTATTCGGGGGAGCGGCCACCGGGTACCACCAGGGCGTCGATAGTCCTCGGCGCGGACCTTGTCGAAGTCGAAGTTGAGGGCGAAGTTGTGCCCCGGCTTCTCGCTGTAGGTCTGGTCGCCCTCGAAATCGTGGATGGCCGTGCGCACGCTCTGGCCGGCGCGCTTGTCCGGGCACACCGCGTGCACGGTGTGGCCGACCATGGACAGGGCCTGGAAGGGCACCATGGTTTCGTAGTCTTCGACGTAGTCGCCAACCAGCATCAGGATCTTCTTCGCCGCCATGGCGGGTTCCTCCGTGTAGGGCCTTCGAGGATTCAAAGGGTAGACGAAGTATCCGCCCGCCCTCCCCGCACCGGGTAACAGGCGGCTACTACAGATCGTCCAGCGGCTCGCCGGCGGAACCGAAGCGCTGCAACGGCTGCACCTCGTGGGTGGCGGCGATCTCGCTGGCACCCAGCTCCGTGCCCACCAGCTGCAGCGGGCCGTCGCCTTGGGGCGGCAGTTCGGCGTTGCGCGGCGGCGGGTTGAGTTCGTCGTAGCGCAGGTAGTAGGTGGCGCCGGCCTCGGCGTCGAGGGCGAAGCTGGTGATTTCGGTGAAGTCCAGCGGGCCGCCGGCGAAGAAGGTCCAGTAGCTGCCCAGCAGCGGCCGGCGCATCTCCAGGCGGTAGCTGGCGGTCTCGAACTCCAGGGGCAGGTAGGCGTTGCTGGGCAGCGCACCGATCAGCTCGCCGTTGAGGAACAGGCCCGGCGCTTCCAGTTCCTGGTCGGCCCAATCGCTTTGCGGCCGGTAGAGGTAGACCAGCGCATGGTCGGCGTCGCTGGGCGTGCGCGCGGCGAAGGCCGGTCCATCGCTGGCACCGAAGAAGGCCCCGGGGGTGGAGCAGCCGGACAGCAGCAAGGCGAGGAGTGACAGGGCGGGCAGCGGACGGCGCATGGGCGCATCTCTTGTTGTGGTTATGCACAGCAGAGTAGCCGGCGCGCGGGGCACGCCGACACCCGACAAAGGTTCGGCTAGCGGCGGCGGTCCAGCAGGTTGACGGCGAGGCGGTCGAGCCAGCCCCAGAGCCGCTGGTAGAAGCGCTTGATCAAGGGCCGCGCGTGCCAGGCGTCGAGGGTGATCTCGCGGCTGTCGTCGAAGTCGCGGCTCAGGCTGGCGACCACCTGGGCGGTGAAGTGGCGGTCCAGCGCTTCCAGGTTGGCTTCCAGGTTGAAGCGCAGGTTCCAGTGGTCGAAGTTGCAGGAGCCAACGCTGACCCAATCGTCCACCAGCACCATCTTCAGGTGCAGGAAGCGCGGCTGGTATTCGAAGATGCGCAGCCCGGCACGCAGCAGGCGCGGGTAGTAGCGCTGGCCGGCGAAGCGCACCGGCGGGTGGTCGGTGTTGCGGCTGGTGAGCAGCAGGCGCACGTCGACGCCCCGCCGCGCGGCCTTGAGCAGCGCCCGGCGGACCTTCCAGCTGGGCAGGAAATAGGGCGTGGCCAGCCAGACGCGCGTCTTGGCGTTGCGGATGCTGCGCACCAGCGATTGCACGATATCCAGGTGCTGGCGGGCGTCGGCGTAGGCCACCCGGCCCATGCCGATACCGGCCGAGGGTTGCGGTGGCAGGCGCGCCAGGCCCGGTGCCTCGTCGGGCCGCCAGGGCCGCCGGTGCAGGTTGGCCAGCCACTGGTAGTCGAAGATCAGCTTCCAGTGCACCACCAGCGGCCCCTCGATGGCGACCATCGCTTCGTGCCAGCGGCTTTCGGGCTCCTGGGGCTGCCAGAACTCGTCGGTGGAACCGGTGCCGCCCACATAGGCGACACGGTCGTCCACCACCAGGATCTTGCGGTGGTCGCGGTAGAAGTTGCGCACCCCGCGCCGCCAGCGCAGCGGGTTGTAGAACTGCAGCTGCACGCCGGCCAGCACCATGCGCTCGCGCAGGGCCGAACCGAGCTTCTTGCTGCCGAAACCGTCGAACAGGCAACGCACCTTCACCCCGCGCTGCGCCGCCAGGCACAGCGCCTCGGCCAGCGCCTCGCTGCAGCCCCCGTCTTCCACCAGGTAGAGCTCCAGGGACACATGGTGCTCGGCGCGGGCGATGTCGGTGAGCATCGCCGGGAAGAACTGCGGCCCGTCGATCAGCAACTCGAAGCGGTTGCCGGCCTTCCAGGGGAAGATGTGGCCCATCAGCGCGCGGTGAAGATCAGCACGGCCCCTACCGGCACCGAGAGGCTGATGGAAGGCAGGCCGGCCATTTCACGCAGCATGCCGAGGGAGTCGGTGAGGCCGAAGTCCTCCACCTGCAGCACCAGCGGCGCCAGGGTCACCACCTGGAAGCGGCGGTCATCCAGGCGCGTGGCCAGCAGCTCGGTGCTGTAGTCGTGCTCGCGGCCATGCAGCTTCACCTTCAACGGCAGGCGCAATTCCAGCTGGGCGCCGGGGGCCAGGTCGGTGATGGGGCGCAGGTCGAGCTGGGCGAAGACTTCCGCCTCGGGGTTGCGCTCGATCTCGAAGAACAGGTCGCGCAGGCGCTGGTCCCGCAGCGGGATACCGGTGCTCACCGACTCCAGCTCCACGCGCAGGTGCGCCTTGCCACTGTCGGCGATGGTGCCGTGCAGGGTGAGGAAGCGGTGCACCTCGGAAAGGTTGCCGCCCTTGGTGGAGATGAAGGACAGGCGCGAGGACTCGTTGTCCAGGTACCAGTCGGCCTGCACCGGCAGCGCAAGGGCGCCGAGCAGGGCGGGAATCAGGGGAATTAGCTTGGACATGCAGGCTCCTGTCGCACAATCGCGCCACCTTAACCGGCAGCCGTTGCGCCTGCAAACCGCGAGCGCCGGGGCGGCTGGCGCTCAGGGTGGGAGGCGGCCGGGAAGACCCCGGCCAACCGATCAGAAGCTATAGACGTAGTTCAGATACAGGCGTTCCGCATTGTGGGTGATGATCCCGGCGGGCCCCCGCGAGGGGGTGAAGCGGGTCACCCCGTCGGCACGCCCCTTGGTGTGGAACTCGTTGTGCAGCCAGATCAGGCTCAGGCCATCCAGCAACCCGGCGAAGCGGTATTGCAGCACGCTCTGGAATTCCCGCCGGGAGAAGCCGTCGTAGCCAGCGGCGTGGTCGGAGAAGGCGTAGTGGCTGTCCAGGCGCAGGCGTGGCAGGCCAAGGGCGGAGAAGTCGGTGCCGGCCACCAGCTTGAACATCTCCTCGTCTTCGACACCGAACAGGTAGAACAGCTTGGCGCTGCTGTTCCAGGTGCCGTGGTCCTGGCTGAAGAAGAAGCGGTCGAAGTCGTCGCCACGCACCTTGTTCCAGGTCATGCCCAGGTAGTGGTGCGGCCAGCGCATGCGCGCGGAGAGGTCGAGGTAGCGTGCCCGGTGCGAGGCGTCCGCGTCGTAGAGCCCGCGCACGCCCTCGCGCTCGAACAGGCGCCCGGCGTCCTGCTGGGCACCGAGGGTGGCGTAGAGATCGAGGAAGCGCTCGCCGCCCAGGCCGAAGCTGCGCTCGACCTTCGCCGAGCCCACCCGCAGGTAGTCCTCCGACTCGCTGTACTCCAGCTTCAACGCGCCGAGCCCGGGCAGTTCCATACCCAGGGCGAACAGGTGCAGGGCGTCGATCTTCTGCCCGCGGAAGTTGCTCAGGTCGTCCGCCCAGCCCGACTCGTTGCGCGCGCTGAAGCCGTTGATGCGGCTGTAGCGCAGCTCCAGGCCGGGGCGACGGAACTCCACATCCGCGCCCAGGGTGGAGGGCGGCAGGATGCGGCTGAAGAGTTCGTCCTGGTACTGGCCGTAGCGCCGGCTCTTCTTGCCGACGCCCAGTTGCAGCTCGCCCGGCTCGCCCTCCAGGCGGGCGCGCAGGTAGGCCTCGATCGGCTTGGCGATGCCGTGGGGCGACTGCACCGAATGGCCCGCCTCCAGGTTGCTGATACTGGTGGCATCGCTGCCCACGTGCAGGTCGTTGGCCAGGCCGTAGGCGTAGTCGAAGCCGAGCACCTCGCGGTACCAGCCGGAGTTGAAGCTGAGCAGCGTGGCCTGCACCCATTCGTCCCGCACGGGGCCGACTTCGCCGCCGTTGCTCTCCTTCCAGTAGTACTGGCTGTAGCGCACGGCGAGCTTGCTGTCTTCGAGGAAGGTGCCGCCCTGGCACAGGCCGGCGAGCGTGAGGCAGGCGAGACCCGCCAGGCCCTTTTCGAGCATGTTCATCTCATGTCCTTCTTGTTGTTCTGGATGAGGTGGATGCCGTCCGGACGGGCAGGCTCCATTGTCGACCCGGGACCGGGAAGGGCAATCGAATTGGGTTCCGCCCCATGGAACGGGGCGACGGAGGGACGCCCGGGGCTTCAGCCGAGGCTGCGTTGCAGGTCGTCGACGGCGTCGGCGAGGTCGTCCAGGTGGCGCCGGCTGACGCACTCGACGCTGTCCTGGTCCCGTGGCCAGTGCAGGGCCACGCTGCCCACCAGGCGCCCCTGGCGGTGCACCGGCAGGGCCATGGCGCGGATCAGGAAGGGCAGGCGCACCGAGTACTCCCAGGAGCCCTCGATGCGCTCGCCGAAGCCCTGGTCGTGGGTCTGCCGATGGGCGAGCAGCAGCGCTTCGCCCGGCAGCGCATGGCGTTCGGCGAGGCGTTGCAGCTGTTCATCGTCCAGGGCGGCCAGGCAGGCGCGGCCCATGGCCGAATCGGCCAGGCTGGCCTTCAGCCCCACCACCAGGCGGTTGGCCGGGTAGCGCCGGCGCAGCACCTCGGGCACCGCGCTTTCCACCACGTGCAGGTCGTCGCCATCGAAGAACGACAGGTCGGCCACCAGCCCGGTGCGCTCGGCCAGCTCGCTGAGCAGGGGCGATGCCAGCTCCACCAGCTGGCGGGCGAAGCGCTGGTCCGGGTCACCGAACAGGCGCTGCGCACTGAGCCGGTAACGCCGGTCGCACAGGCCCCGGTAGAGCCAGCCCCGGTCCAGCAAGGTGTGCAGCAGGCGCGAGACCGTGGCCTTGGGCAGCCCGGTCAGGTAGTGCAGCTCCTCCAGCCCGAGCGAATCGTGCTCCCCCAGCAGCTCGACAATGGCCAGGGCGCGCTCCACCGACCGTACGGTGCCGCCTGCTTCTCTGCTTTGCATACCCGCCTCCATCACCCCGCCAACCGAGGCACCGGCCGACAACAGCAAGATACGGACCCACCCGCTGCACGCCCCTCAAGCGCCACCGAGCAACGCCGGTGGGCGCCGCTGCACCCACTGCGTGTGCAGCTCGTGGGCGTGGGCCAGTTGCAACACGGCCAGGTCGCCACGGGGCGGTCCCACCAGCTGCAGCCCGGTGGGCAGCCCATTGGCGCCGAACCCCGCCGGTACGCTCATGGCCGGCAGGCCCGCCAGGGTCACGCCCACCACCACTTCCATCCAGCGGTGGTAGCTGTCCATGGCCCGGCCATCGATGGCCTGCGGCCAGTGCTGCGTAGCATCGAATGGAAACACCTGGGTGCACGGCAGCAGCAGGTAGTCGTAACGCTCGTACAGCGCCAGCAAGGCGCGGTACCAGTCGCTGCGGTCCAGCGAGGCCTGGAAGACATCCCGGGCTGACAGGCGCAGCCCGCCCTCCACTTCCCAGATGGCTTCCGGCTTGAGCTGCGCGCGGCTGGCCGGGTCGGCATGGGCCTGGCCCAGGCTGCCGGCGATCAGCCAGTGGCGATGCACCAGCCAGCAGCGCCAGAGCCGCTCCGGGTCGAACGCCACGCTGCACGGCTCCACCTCGCAGCCGAGGGCACGGAAATCATCCAGCGCCGTTTCACACAGGCCGAGCAGCCCCGGCTCCATGGGCAGGTGGCCGCCGAGGTCGCCCAGCCAACCGATGCGCAGGCCGCGCACGTCGCGCTCCAGCGAGCCGGCCAGGTCGTCCCCGGTGTTCAGCGACAGCGGCGCCCCCGCCGCATAGCCCGCCTGGGTGCGCAGCAAGGCGGCGACATCGGCCACGCTGCGCCCCATGGGCCCTTCGGTGGCCAGTTGCTGGGCGAACAGTTCCGGCGTCGGCCCCACCGGCACCCGCCCCTGGGACGGGCGCAGGCCATAGACGTTGTTGAAGGCGGCAGGGTTGCGCAGCGAGCCCATCATGTCGCTGCCATCGACCACCGGCAGCATGCGCAACGCCAGGGCCACCGCCGCCCCGCCGCTGCTGCCCCCGGCGCTTAGCCCCGGGTCGTAGGCATTGCCGGTGGTGCCGTGGACGCGGTTGTAGGTGTGCGAGCCGAGGCCGAACTCCGGGGTGTTGCTGCGACCGATGAAGATCGCCCCGGCGGCGCGGGCGCGGGCCACCACGTGGGCGTCGTGCTCGGTCACCTGCCCGGCGAACAGCGGCGAGCCGAAGCTGGTGACCATGCCGGCGACGGCGGCCAGGTCCTTGGGCGCCTGGGGCATGCCGTGCATCCAGCCAAGCCACTGCCCCTGCGCCAGCAGGCGGTCGCGCTGCTCGGCCTCGGCCAGCAGGTGTTCGTCCGGCCGCACGCCCACCAGGGCGTTGACCCGTGGGTTGAGGCGGTGGATCTGTTCCAGGTAGGCCTGCATCACCTCCCGGCAGGACAGCTGCCGGGTACGGATGGCCTCGGACAGCGCCAGCGCGCCGAGGGCGACGATCTCGCTGCTCGCCGCCTGCACAGCCAGCTCGGCGAGGGGGGATTCGAAACGGCTCATTCGACGAGGCTCCGGGTGGATTGAGCGAGCAGCCGGCGGCGCTCGCGGCGCTCCAGTGCAGCGGGTGCACCTTCGCGCAGGTACCAGGCCGAGATCAGCCCGATGCTGGCGGCGAACAGCACGTAGTAGGCCGGCGCGACGGGGTCGGCGGTGACCTTGGTCAGCCAGGTAACGATGAAGGGCGCGAAGCCGCCGAAGAGCATCACTCCCAGGTTGTTGGACAGCGCCAGCCCGGTGGAACGCACCCCGGTGGGGAACTGCTCGGCCCCGGCGGTGGGGCCCGGCCCGTAGAGGGTGCCGATGGAGGCGCACAGCAGCAGCTGCATCACCAGCAGGCGCTCCAGGCCCGGCGCCGCCGCGACCCAGTTGAATAGCGGGTAGACCAGCACGAGGAAGGCGAAGGTGCCCACCAGCAGCACCGGCCGTCGGCCGTAGAGATCGGAGAGTGCACCGGCGATGGGGATCACCAGGGTCATCAGCGCCACCGCCGCCATCTGCACCATGAACACCTGGTCCAGGGGCAGGCCGAGCTGCTTGTGGGCGAAGGTGGGCATGTTCACCAGCACCACATAGAAGGCCACGGTGCCGCTGATGGTGTTGCCCAGGGTCACCAGCACGGCGCGCCGGTTGTCCCGCAGCATCCGCCCCAGGCTGAGGTTCTCCCCACCCTGGCTGGCGCGGCTTTCGAGGAAGGCTTCGGTCTCTTCCATGTGCCGGCGCATCCACAGCCCCACCGGGCCGATCAGCAGGCCGATGACGAAGGGCAGGCGCCAGCCCCAGCTGTCCAGCGCCTCCGGCGAGAGGGTGTGGGTGACCAGCGCGCCCATGCCGGAGCCGGCGAACACCGCCAGGCATTGGCCGAACAGCTGCCAGGAGCCATAGAGGCCGCGACGGTTGGCCGGCGCGCACTCCACCAGGAAGGCCGTGGCGCTGGCGTACTCGCCGCCGGTGGCGAAGCCCTGGATCATCCGCGCGACCACGATCAGCAGCGGTGCGCCCAGGCCGATGGCGGCGTAATCCGGGGCGAAGGCGATCAGGGCGATGGAAAGCGTCATCAGCAGGATGATCAGTTGCATGGCGGCCTTGCGTCCCTTGCGGTCGGCATACAGCCCCAGCAGCACGCCCCCCACCGGCCGCATGAAGAAGCCGACACCGAAGGTGGCCAGGGCCATCAGCAACGAGGTGTATTCGTTGTCGGACGGGAAGAACAACCTGGCGATGATGCTGGCCAGGAAGCCATAGACGATGAAGTCGTACCACTCGAGGGCGTTGCCGATGACGGCAGCGGTCACCTGGCGGCCGCGCGAGGCGCCGCGGGTTGGCGTGTGCATGGTGAGCCTCCGGGGCTTAGGCGTGGGCGCGGGTCGCGCGGCTGGGCTGTTGGCTGCGGGCGGCCTGGAGCCAGGCTTCCGCCAGGGCGGCCCAGTAGGCGGCGCCACGGCCGAGGATGTCGTCGTTGAAGTCGTAGCCGGGGTTGTGGACCATCGGCCCCTCGCCGTTGCCGATCACCAGGTAGCTGCCGGGGCAGCGCTGCAGCATCCAGCCGAAGTCCTCGCTGCCCATCAGGGTTTGCGCCTCCTGCACGGCGCCCTCCCCCAGCAGGGCGCTGGCGACATCACGGGCGAAGGCGGTTTCGGCCGCGTGGTTGACCGTGACCGGATAGGCCGGGCGGTGCTCGATGGCCACCTGGCAACCGTGGCTCGCGGCATGCCCGCGGATGATGGCGGTGACCCGCTGCAGCTGCAGCTCGCGCACGTCCGGGTCCAGCGCCCGCAGGCTCAGGCGCAGCAGTGCGCTCTGCGGCACCACGTTGGCCGCCTCCCCCGCCTGCAGCGCGCCCACCGTGACCACGGCGGCGCGTTGCGCATCGATGTTGCGCGCCACCACCGTCTGCAGGGCCATGACGATATCGGCGGCGGCCACCAGCGGGTCGACGCACAGGTGCGGCATGGAGCCGTGGCCGCCGACGCCGGTGACGACCACTTCCAGCAGGTCCTGGGAGGCCATCACCGGCCCGGCGCGGAAGGCCATGCGCCCCGCCTCCAGCCCCGGCATGTTGTGCATGGCGAACAGCGCATCGCAGGGGAAGCGTTCCAGCAGGCCGTCGGCGAGCATCGCCTCGGCGCCGCCCTGGCCCTCTTCGGCCGGCTGGAAGATCAGGTTGAGGGTGCCCTCGAAGCGCCCGGCCTCGGCCAGGTAGCGCGCGGCCCCCAGCAGCATCGCGGTGTGGCCGTCATGGCCGCAGGCGTGCATGCAGCCGGCGTGGCGGCTGCTGTGGGCGACCCCGGTGGCTTCGGTGATGGGCAGCGCATCCATGTCGGCGCGCAGCCCCAGGCGCCGCGTGCCATCGCCCCGGCGCAGCACGCCGACCACGCCAGTGCGGCCGATGCCCCGGTGCACCTCGTAGCCCCAGCCCTCCAGGGCACGGGCCACCAGCTCGGCGGTGCGGGTTTCCTCGAAGCCCAGCTCGGGGTGGGCGTGGATGTCCTGGCGCAGGCGACGCAGCTCGTCGTCGATGCCATGCAGCCAGGCAGGGATGTGCGCGTAACGGGTCATTGTTGTTGTTCTCCTCGTCGTGGCCACCCGGGAAGGCGGCCCGGCCCCAGTCAAGCGCCACGAGGCGAGGAGAACAATCGAAGACGGTTCCACAGGGTGGAACACCGGGCGCGGGCGCATGGCCCGCCCCGGTGGGGCGCTGCGGTCAGGGCAGGCGGTCGGCCTCGGGCAGCAGCTGGCAGCCCTGGCGCGGGCCGAGCCAGGCGGCAGTGGAGGTGGCGCCGAGGCCACGGGAGGTCACGCGCTTGGCGGCGGCGTCATCGAGGAAGGCGCTGGTGGGCACGTACTGCTTCACGTAGCTCACGCAGTAGTCCGCCGGGTTGTCCATGACGTAGCGGCAGGAGCAGTACTCCTTGGCGGTGTAGGCACTGATGATGCCGGGGAAGGCCTGGATATGGACGCGGTTCTGCCAGGCCAGGCCGGCCAGCACCAGGAGCAGCAGCACCAGGATGGCGAGGATCGGGTGGCGGCGGATCATGGCTGCACCTCCTGGGCGAAGGCCGCCTGGGCCAGCTTGAGGAACTGGTTGTGCTGGTAGCTCTTGTCGCGATCATCGGCGTAGCGAACGATCACCAGCTTCTGCGCCGGCAGCACGTAGAGCGCCTGGCCCCAGTGGCCGAGGGCGGCGAAGGCGTCTTCGGGCGCGTCCGGCCAGGGCTTGGCGCTGCCCTCCACCACCGCGTTGAGCCACCAGTGCCCGCCGGGCACGGCATCGTCGGGGTGCTTGGGGTCGGTGCGGAATTCGGCGAAGGGCTTGCGGTTGAACGCCACCCATTCCTTGGGCAGCAGCTGGCGCTCGCCCCAGCGCCCGTCACGCTGCATCAGCAGGCCGACGCGGGCGAGGTCACGGGCGCTCATGTAGGCATAGGACGAACCGACGAAGGTGCCGGCGGCGTCGGTTTCCCACACCGCCGAACGGATGCCCAGGGGGTCGAACAACGCGGTCCAGGGGTAGTCCTTGTAGGCGGCGCCGACCATGCCCTTGAGCGCGGCGGAGAGCACGTTGCTGTCGCCGCTGGAGTAGCGGAAGCGCTTGCCCGGCACGGCGTCCAGCGGGTGTTCCGCCGCGAAGGCGGCCATGTCGCCACGGCCCCGGGTGTAGAGCATGGCCACCACCGAGGATTTCAGCGGCGCGTATTCGTAGTCTTCCTGCCAGGCCAGGCCCGAGGCCCAGTGCAGCAGGTGGTTCATCTGCACCGCGCCATGGCCGGCGAAGGCCGGGTAGTGGCGGGCGACCGGGTCGTCGAGCTTGAAGCGGCCTTCGCCGTAGGCCACGCCCAGGGTGGCGGCGAGCAGGCTCTTGCTCACCGACCAGGTGAGGTGCGGCGTCTCGGCGCGGGTGGGGCCGGCGTAGCGTTCGTAGATGAGCTGGCCATCGCGGATCACCACCACGGCGTCGGTGCGCACGCCCTTGCGCTGGGCATCGTCACGGGTGGGGAAGGCATAGGCTTCGAAGGCGTCGAGGGCGGCGCCGGACGGTTTGGCGCCCTGGGCCCATTCGGCGCCGGGCCAGGTTTCGCCGTGGGCGAGCGTGGCGGCGCAGAGGCCTAGCGTAAGGCTCAGGGTTCGCAGCAGCGGGACGGGCATTGGTCAGCCTCTTGTTGTCAGCGGAGGCGGAACCCTAGCACGGGGAAGATGACGCTAAAAAGCGCCGAACGTGCCGCTTCAAGGGACATTCGGCGCGAAAGGTCAGTGCTCAGCGCGGCAGGCGGTAGTCGTCCGGGCCCATCAGGTCGAGGCCGCATTGCAGGTTCTCGATCCAGTAGAGGAAGGCGCTGATCATTTCCTTGCCCATGAAGGGCCGGCCGTGTTGCGGCACGATCATTTCCACATCCATCTCGCGGACCATGGCGGCCCACAGGCGACAGGCCTTGTTGCCGGCCATGTAGCGGCGGTGGAAGCCCTCCATCTCGGGCACGTGGTTGACGAAGTCGCGCACCGGGTTGGCGTCATCGACCATGGACGCGCCCATGTCGCCGGAGAAGAGGATCTTGCTGATCGGGTCGTAGATCTGGAAGTTGCCCACCGAGTGCAGGAAGTGCGCCGGCACCGCCTTGAGGTTGCAACGCCCCAGCGGGATCGACTGGCCACGGTCCGGCAGCGCGATGATGCGGTCGTAGGTGGAGATGCCGTGGCTGATGGCCAGGTAGTTGGCCGTCAGGTGCGGCAGGAAGCGCGCCCAGAGCTTGGAGCAGATGACCTTGGCGCGGGTGTGCAGCAGCCACTTGTCCAGCGACGCGATGATGTCCGGGTCCTGGTGGGAGGCGAAGATGTAGGTCAGTTCCTGCAGCGGGATGTGCTTGGACAGCTCCAGCGACAGGGGGGTGTAGGTCAGGTCGCCGCCCGGGTCGAGCAGCAGGTATTGCTCGTGGTCGGTGATCAGGAACTGGTTGGACTGCACGCCATCGCCACTGACCAGGTCATCGAACATCAGGCATTGGTGGGTGCCGTTATCGAACAGCACTATGGGTTCACGCCGCATGGAAACCTCGAATTGGTTGCTGCGGCCAGCATCGTGGTTGTGGATTTTTCCCGTACTGACCTGAATCAAGCGAACCCGGCGTCAAGGGCGAAAACGTCGCAGGGGCGGGCGCTGCGTCGCGATTGGCGTGGAGCGATGTGCGGCGGGCGATGAGCCGCCCTGCACGGAGATGGGGCCGGCGTAGGGTGGAGGACGCTTTTTTCCTCCACCAGGCGAGGGCCGGCGGGGCTCCGACGGCGTCGGGTTGCACCCGACCTACCGGTGCGTGCCGTAGGTTGGCGCCGAGCGCAGCGAGGCCCAACGGTGCAATGGTCGGCCGCGCGGTGTTGGGCTTCGTGCCTCAGCCCAACCTACGGGGTCCCGTGCCCCGGCCAGCCTCGATTTCCTTCCAGAGGTCCGGCCGGGCCCCCGATGATGGGTTTCGCGTAGCTCTACCCATCCTACGAACCCAGCCCAACCTACGGAGTTCTGCGGTTCAGCCCAGGCCGAGGCTGGCGCGGGCTTTTTCCAGGCGTTTGGCGCGGGGGCCGACGGCGAGGCTGAGCACGCCCTGGTCCCGTTGCCACAGCGAGGCCCATGCCTGCGGGCCGTTGGCGAGGGCGCTTTCCAGCTCGGGGCGCAGGCCGTCGAACTGGGCGAACAGGCCGGCCAGCATCAGGTGCATCGTCGGGCTGGTGGCGCACAGCCGGGAGACCTCGGCGGCGCTGCCGAGCAGCCCCAGCAGGCGCAGTTGCAGGGGCTCCGGCCAGCCGCTGTCACGGCCGACGCCGAGCAGCCAGCCGCCCATGGCGGCGAGCACGTGCAGGTCTTCGATGCTGCGGAAAGGCTTCACGTAGGCGTCCCAGCCATCGCCGGCCAGGCGCTCGCAGTGGGCGGCATCCAGGTGCAGGCGGGCGTGGGGGATGTCCGGCATCAGCGGCAGCGACGGCAGGGTCTCGATGCGCACGCCCGGGGCGCCATTGCGCACCACCACCAGGGCCAGGCGCGGCGGCTGGCCCTCGGCCTCCTCGCGGGCGGCCACCAGCAGCCAGTCGGCGGCATCGGCGGCGGTGACGAAATCCTTGCGCCCGGACAGGCTCAGGCCGGCCAGGCGGGTGTGCATGTCAGCCGGGCGGGTGCTGCGACTTTCGGTCACGCACAAGGCGCCGAGGCTTTGCGGCGCAGAAGGCCAAAGCAGGCGCAGGGCCCCCTGGTAGCCGGCGAGGAAAGCCAGCCCCGGGGTCGCCGCGAGCCGGCCGCCGAGCACCGCCAGTTCGAAGGGCGAGGCCTCGCCCAGGCGCTCCAGCAGTGCGCCGTACCAGTCCTCCAGGGGGGCTGCGGGCAGGCGGTCGTTGATCTCCAGCAGGCGTTGCCAGGTCATTTCAGGCTCCTTTGGTCGCTGTCATTCAAGCATCACGGAAACGTCATGGTGGTGACACCGGGTCTCCCTAGCCTGACTTTGCACAACAAGATCGACCGGCTGCAACCGGGATCTAGCCGGCTAACGGAGGCTTTATTCATGACCCAGATCGCAATGACCCGCGACAACGCCGCCCGCGGCGAAAAAAGCCCACGTCGCCTGCAGGCCGAGCGCCTGACCGGCGTCGCCGCCCTGCGTGAAGCCCAGGCCCTGCGCTACCGCGTGTTCAGCGCGGAGTTCGATGCCAAGCTCAAGGGCGCCGAGTTCGGCCTAGACATGGACGACTACGACCCGCACTGCATGCACATCGGCGTGCGCGACCTGGACAGCGATTGCCTGGTGGCCACCACCCGGCTGCTGGACCACCGCGCCGCCAACGATATCGGCCGCTTCTACAGCGAAGAAGAATTCCAGCTGGTGGGCCTCGGCGAGCTGCAGGGCCCGGTGCTGGAGATCGGCCGCACCTGCGTCGACCCGGCCTACCGCAATGGCGGCACCATCGCCGTGCTCTGGAGCGAGCTGGCCGAAGTGCTTAACGAAGGTGGCTACCGCTACCTGATGGGCTGCGCCAGCATCCCCATGCAGGACGGCGGCATCCAGGCCCAGGCCATCATGCAGCGCCTGCGCGAGCGCTACCTGTGCACCGAACACCTGCGCGCCGAGCCGCGCACCCCGCTGCCGGCGCTGGAGCTGCCCGGCAACGTCATCGCCGAGATGCCGCCGCTGCTCAAGGCCTACATGCGCCTGGGCGCGAAGATCTGCGGCGAACCCTGCTGGGACCAGGACTTCCAGGTCGCCGACGTGTTCATCCTGCTCAAGCGCGACGAGCTGTGCCCGCGCTACGCCCGTCACTTCAAGGCGGCGGTCTGAGCGGAGGCGACGGCATGAGCAAAGTACGCCTGTACCTGCGCATCGCCCGTCTGCTGGCGGTGGTCGGCTTCGGCCTGCTGCTGGCGTGCTGGGTGGTGATGCTGGAACGCCTGTTCCGTGGCCGCGACATCATGATGCGGCGCCAGCGCCTGACCCGCTGGTTCCTCGCCCGCCTGGCCGGTGCCCTGCCCTTCCGCGTGAAGGTGACGGGCGACGTACCGCGCCAGCCGATGCTGTGGGTGTCCAACCATGTGTCCTGGACCGATATCCCGCTGCTGGGCATGCTCGCGCCGCTGTCGTTCCTGTCCAAGGCCGAAGTGCGCGCCTGGCCCATCGCCGGCTGGCTGGCGCACAAGGCCGGCACGCTGTTCATCCGCCGGGGCGCGGGCGACAGCAACCTGGTGGGCCAGCAACTCGCCCGCCACCTGGGGCTGGGCCGGCAACTGGCGATCTTCCCCGAAGGCACCACCACCGACGGCAGCCTGCTGCGCACCTTCCACAGCCGCCTGCTGACCAGCGCCTGCGAGACCGGCGTGGCGGTGCAGCCGGTGGCGATCCGTTACCTGCGCAACGGCCAGCGTGACGAGATCGCGCCCTTCATCGGCGACGACGACCTGCTTTCGCACCTGCTGCGCCTGTTGGGCAGCGAGGTGGCCGAGGTGGAGATCAACCTGCTGCAGCCCATCCCCAGTGCCGACCTGAGCCGCACGCTGTTGAGCCGCCAGGCCCACGGCGCGATCCAGACGGTGCTGTTCGGTGAAGAGGCCGCCGAGGAGCTGGCGGCCTGAGCCTCAGTCCCGCATCGGCGGGACGGCGAGGATGTCGCACTCGAATTCGCGCAGCGCCGCATCGGCGACGCTGCCGATCAGCACCCGCTTGATCCCGCCCATGCCCCGAGTGCCCAGCACCAGCAGGTCCGGTGGCGAGTCGGCCATGACCCGCCGCAGGATGGTCATCGGCAGCCCCTCTTCCACCCGTTGCTCCCCCACCACGCCCTGCAGGCCCTGCTCTTCGAGGAAGCCGGCCAGGTTGAGCCGCGCATTGCGCTCTTCGCTGGAGAGGTGATCGTCGAGCATCGGGGTGGTGATGCCGGCGTTCATCAGCATCACCCTGGCGAAGGGTTCGTAGGCGTGCACCGCCCGGCAACGCGCGCCATCCATTAGCCCCAGCGCCTTGGCCGCGCGTACGGCGCGGGCCGAGGTGGGCGAGAGGTCAAGGGCCAGCACCAGGTCGCGGTAGGAGGACTCGGGCTCGCGGTTGACCACCAGCACCGGTTTCTCGCAGGTGCGCACCACGCGCTCCAGGGTGGTGCCGACGAAGACGTCGCGCAGGGCGTTGCGTCGGTGAACCCCCATCACCAACAGGTCGATATCGCCCCAGCGCGCGCATTCGGCGATGCGCGGCGCCGGGTCACCGGTCTCCACCCAGATTTCCGGGGCACGGCCGGCCAGCTCGGTGAACTCATCGCGGCGCGCCTCGAGGTACCGGCAGATCTGCTCCACCTCCAGCTCGACGCGCAGCTGCGGCTGGTCGCTGTCCACCACATGGAGGATGAACCAGGGGCAGTCGAACTGCCGCACCAGGCTTGCGGCGCGCAGCAGGGCACGCTCGGATCGCGAGGACAGGTCGGTCGCCAGCAGCAGGGACTTCATGGGGGCACCTCCGTAGGCAGATAGCTACGGATATTGCACGCCGGTACGGGGTTGCAGCGCTTGATGCAGGTCAAGCCGGGCGGGATGCCTCGCGGGCGAAGCCCTGCAGCTCGGGATAGAAACGACGGAAGGTCTCGCTGAGTGGCTGGTACAGCTGTTCGATCTCCTCATAGGCGCCATCCAGCAGGCCGGGCCGGGAAAAGCGTCGCGACATGCCGACCAGCACCTGCTCGATGATCTCGAAGTCTTGGTAGCTGCCGAGCCAGTCCTGGGCGGCCATGCGCGGGGCGATGAAGGCCAGCCGCTCGGGCAGCGCCGGCTCCTCGGCCAGCACCCGGTAGACCTGGCCGGTGAAGGCCGGTAGCGGCACCTCGGCATAGCGCCGCCAGTCCCGCGCCAGGCAGTGGTCGAAGAACAGGTCGAGGAGGATGCTGGCCACGCGGCGGCGCGAGGCCGGGAACAGCGCCTTGGCCTCGGCGGTGAGCGGGTGGGCGTCGGTGAACACGTCGATGCGCCGGTGCAGGCGGATGCCGGCCTCGATGTCCGCCGGCCAGCGCCCGTCCAGCGGCCCCTTGACGAAATCGCCGTAAAGGCTGCCGAGCAGTTGGGCGGGCTGGTCACCGCCGAGGTGCAGGTGGGCGAGGTAATTCATTGGCCAAGCTTACGCCTCTAGCCGAGGGCGCTTCCATCAGCCGGCGTGATGAAGACTATCGGCACAAACGATCCTGTATCGTTTTTAGCCGATATATAGTTCGTCCATTCCCGATATGGCTTCACCCGGAACCACGAAGCAATGACCACGCCCATCGACATCGACGAAATCATCAAGGCCCTCGCCCACCCGGTGCGGCGCGAGATGCTGCAGTGGCTGAAAGACCCGCACAAGCATTTCGTCGAGCAGGACCACCCGTTCGAGATCGGCGTCTGCGCCGGCAAGTTCGACCAGCGCACGGGGCTTTCGCAGTCCACCGTTTCGGTGCACCTGGCGACCCTGCAACGCGCCGGACTGGTCACCAGCCGCAAGGTCGGGCAGTGGAACTTCTTCAAACGTAATGAAGCCGTAATCAGTGAATTCCTTCGCCAGATGAGCGACCAGCTCTAGGCCTTCGACTACCTGCCACCACCCACAATCTTCCAGGAGCAGGCCAATGCCGACTTCGCTTCTCGTCCTCGCTTTGTCCGCGTTTGCCATCGGCACCACGGAATTCGTGATCATGGGCCTGCTGCCCGACGTCGCCGCCGACCTCGGCGTGTCGATTCCCGGCGCCGGCTGGCTGGTCACCGGCTACGCCCTGGGCGTGGCCGTGGGCGCCCCGTTCATGGCCATGGCCACCGCCCGCTTCCCCCGCAAGGCCGCGCTGCTGGCACTGATGGGCATCTTCATCCTCGGCAACCTGCTGTGCGCGGTGGCCGCCAACTACGAGCTGCTGATGCTGGCACGGGTGGTCACCGCCCTCTGCCACGGTGCCTTCTTCGGCATCGGTTCGGTGGTCGCCGCCAGCCTGGTGCCGGAGAACCGCAAGGCCTCGGCCGTGGCGCTGATGTTCACCGGGCTGACCCTGGCCAACGTGCTCGGCGTGCCCCTGGGCACCGCGCTGGGCCAGGCCGCCGGCTGGCGCTCGACCTTCTGGGCGGTGACCCTGATCGGCGTCGCCGCGCTGATCGGCCTGTGGCGCGTGCTGCCCAACCGCCATGACGAAGAGAAGGCCGACATGCGCCGCGAACTGGCCGCGCTCAATGGCGCGGGGCTGTGGCTGGCGCTGTCCACCACCGTGCTGTTCTCCGCCGCGGTCTTCTGCATCTTCACCTACGTGGCGCCGCTGCTGGGCGAAGTCACCGGCGTCTCGCCCCGTGGCGTGACCCTGAGCCTGCTGCTGATCGGCCTGGGCCTGACCCTGGGCAACGTCATCGGCGGCCGCCTGGCGGACTGGAAGCTGGCGCAGACGCTGATGGGTGTGTTCGTCGCCCTGGCCATCGCCTCCACCGTCCTGAGCTGGACCAGCGCTGCGCTGATCCCCACCGAGATCACCTTGTTCCTCTGGGCCACGGCCGCCTTCGCCGCCGTGCCCGCCCTGCAAGTCAACGTGGTGGCCTTCGGTGCCGGTGCGCCGAACCTGGTCTCCACCCTCAACATCGGCGCCTTCAACGTGGGCAACGCCCTCGGCGCCTGGGTCGGCGGCCTGGTCATCGACCAGGGCCTGGGCCTGACCCGCGTCCCCCTGGCCGCAGCCGTGCTGGCGATTCTCGCCCTGGTCGCGACCGTCCTTACCTTCAGTCAACGCAAACCCGAGCTGGAAACCGCTCTCGACTAATCCGAGGTGTATCCCATGGCAACGCTTTTCGATCCCATCAAGATCGGCGAACTGGAACTCGCCAACCGCATCATCATGGCCCCGCTGACCCGCTGCCGCGCCGACGAAGGCCGCGTGCCCAACGCGCTGATGGCCGAGTACTACACCCAGCGCGCCTCCGCCGGCCTGATCATCAGCGAGGCCACCTCCGTGACCCCGCTGGGCGTCGGCTACCCGGACACCCCCGGCATCTGGAGCGACGAACAGGTCAAGGGCTGGAGCAACATCACCAAGGCCGTGCACGCCAACGGCGGCAAGATCGTCCTGCAGCTGTGGCACGTGGGCCGCATCTCCGACCCCAGCTACCTGGACGGCGAAACCCCGGTGGCGCCGAGCGCCATCGCCGCCAAGGGCCATGTCAGCCTGCTGCGCCCGCTGCGTGACTACCCGGTGCCCCGTGCCCTGGAAACCGAAGAGATCGGCGACATCATCGAGGCCTACCGAGTGGGCGCCGAGAACGCCCAAGCCGCCGGTTTCGACGGCGTGGAACTGCACGCCGCCAACGGCTACCTGATCGACCAGTTCCTGCAGGACAGCACCAACAAGCGCAGCGATATCTATGGCGGCTCCCTGGAGAACCGCGCACGCCTGCTGCTGCAGGTGACCGATGAGCTGATCAAGGTCTGGGGCGCCGGCCGCGTGGGCGTGCACCTGGCACCGCGCGCCGACTCCCATGACATGGGCGACTCCAACCGCGCCGAGACCTTCGGCTACGTGGCCCGCGAACTGGGCAAGCGTGGCGTGGCCTTCATCTGCGCCCGCGAGAAGGTCGCCGACGACAGCCTGACCCCGAGCCTGAAGGAAGCCTTCGGCGGCGTGTTCATCGCCAACGAGCGCTTCACCAAGGAGCAGGCCAACGCCTGGCTGGCGGAAGGCAAGGCCGATGCCGTGGCCTTCGGCATCCCCTTCATCGCCAACCCCGACCTGCCGGCCCGCCTGGAGCAGGACGCCCCGTTGAACGAGCCGCACCCGGAAACCTTCTACGGCAAGGGCCCGGTCGGCTACATCGACTACCCGCGCCTGTAAGCGGCACGCTGGCGATAAAGCAAAGCCCCGGCCCACAAAGCCGGGGCTTTTTCATGGCTGTGGATACGTGCGGGCAACGGAAGAGCCGCCGGCCAACACGAACCGTAGGATGGCGTAGAGCGCAGCGAAACCCATGTGGTGGAGGTGGCACGAACCCTTGGGCGCCCGGAAAGGGTCGTGCTTGAGCGCTTGCATTAAAACCACAACAGCTAACGCAAACAGAGCCAATGAATTCGCCCCAACAGGGTGCCCCCGGCGGCATTGCGATCCGTCGGGGCACAAAAAAGCCCCGGTCCTGGCGGAGCGGGGCTTTTCGCTACAGCACGGATCAGCGGGCGTTGATCTGCTGCTGCAGGTTCTGCACCTGGCTTTGCAGGGTGCTGATGTTGCGGGTCATCTGCGCGCGGAAGGCGTCGAACTCGGCGGTGTTGCCGCCCACGTTCTGCGCCGGGGCCGGGCGGTTGTCGAGTTCACTGCGCAGCACCAGCAGGTCCTGCTCCAGGCTCTTGATCGCCTGGTTGGGGTTGCCCTGCTTCTTCAGCGCGTCGATTTCAGCGGAGAGGGCCTTGAGGCGCTCGTCGACCTTGGAGGAATCACCCTGGGCGGCCTTGAGCTTGCCCTGTTCGTCGGCCAGGCCCTTGAGGCGACCATCGAGCTGGCCGGCGGCGCCTTCCTGGGACTTGATGTCGGCGGCGAGCTGGTCGACGCGCTTGCCCTGCCCGCCGATCTGGGTATTGAGGCTCTGCTGCTGCTTGCCCATCTCGGCGACCTTGGCCTGCAGCTGCTTGAGTTCGAGCTTGAGGGATTCGCTGCCGGTGGTGACGTTGGATTCGGTGGCGACCACCTTGCCGCTGATGTCCTGGATGCGACCGGCGGCTTCCTCGCTGATGCGGGCGAAGCTTTCCTGGGTGGCGACCAGTTGCTGCTCCATCAGGGAGATCTGCTGGAAGCTCCACCAGCCGAGACCGCAGAAGGCGATCAGCAGCGCGCCGATCAGGGCCCACAGCGGGCCGGTGCTGGGCACCTTGACCGCCGCTGCATGGCCGTGGCTGGCCCCACGGGCCGGTTGAGCATGGTGGGCATGGCCCTGCTGGCCGTACTCGTCGCGATCCCGGGCATCGGTAGTCAGGCTGGGAACATCGTCCAGTTCATCGAGAGCATCGTTACGCATGGTAGACCTTCGGAAGAGAGCGCTAAGGGCCGTGGCTGGCCACAAGTGCGCGAGTATACCGCTTCGTTGGGGCGGCATCAGCGTCGCGCCAAGCTGGTGCGAATCCGCACTGCCGCGGGGCGACGCACGGTCGATCGACCCGCTGCAGGCCCCAGGGTTCCTGGGGGCGTGAACTGGTACGCACTTTGCTATCACTGCAGTGAGGTGTCTTGGGGGCACCTCAACCAGGCGGGCCCATGCAGTAGGGGCCCGACGCTCCGCCGGTCGGGGAAGACAGGGACGGGGCTCTCTTCTGATTCATGGGGGGATTACGCGTGGAACTGACCAAAGCCGTACTGGACTGCATGCAAACCCTGCGTCGGCAGATTCGCGACGAGCAGGCCCTAGATATCCGTCTCAGCCAGCCCGACGCCATCCAGTCGATGCTCAAGGCCTGCGCCGATTCCCGGCAGGCGAACATCATCAGCCTGGGCGAACGCCTCAGCGAACTCACCGGCATCCGCGTGCAGAAGGTGCTGAGCGAGGAAGAGCTGATCCGCAAGTACACTCAATACGCCGGCCCGCTGCGCGGCTGAGCCGCGCCTCAGGGCTGCTGGGCCTTCCACCAGGTGCAGAACTCGTCCAGTGCCGACCAGACGCTGGCCGTGGGCTCGTATTCCAGGTAGTGCCGCGCACGGCTGATGTCGAGGGAGAAGTCCCGCGCCATCACCGCCACGCCGAGGCGGAACAGCGAAGGCTCCGGGCGCCCGGGCAGCACCTTGCAGACGGTCTCGTTGAGGGTGGCCGCGCCATAGGCCAGGCCGAAGGGCAGGTGCCGGGTCACTGGCGGCAGGTCGAGGCGGCGCAGCACGTAGTTGACCACGTCCCACAGCGGCACCGGTTGGCCGTTGCTGATGTTGTACACCTTGCCCAGCGCCGGGCCCGCCGCCAGCAGGCCGCTGAGCAGGACCTCGTTGAGGTTGTGCACGCTGGTGAAGTCCACCTTGTTCAGGCCGTTGCCGATGATCGCCAGGCGGCCCTTGCGCTGCATGGCGATGAGCCGCGGGAAGATGCTGGTGTCGCCGGCACCGGTGACGAAGCGCGGGCGGAAGGCGATCACTTCCAGGCCGAATTCCTCGGCGGCGAAGACCTTCTGCTCGGCCAGGTACTTGGTGGCGCCGTAGTGATCGGAGAAGCGCTTGGGCACCTGCTCCTCGCGGATGCCCACGTGGGAACGCCCATCGAAGTAGATGGAGGGTGAGGACAGGTGCACCAGGCGGCGCACCTTCTGCTTGAGGCAGGCTTCGACGATGTTCTCGGTGACCTCGACGTTGGCCTGGTAGAAGTGCGGGTAGCTGCCCCAGACGCCCACCGCGCCGGCGCAATGCACCACGGCCTCGACGTCGCGGCAGAGTTCGCGGGCCAGGTCGGGGTCGGCCAGGTCGCCCTGGACGAACTCGGCGCCACGCTTGACCAGGTGCTCCACGGCTTCCGGGCGCCGGCCGTTGATGCGCACCGACATGCCCTGCTCCAGCGCGAAGCGGGCAAAGCGCCCCCCGATGAAGCCGCTCGCCCCGGTTACCAGAATCTTCATTGCCTATCCCCTGTTCTCGTTATGCCTGCGACTCTAGCAGCGCGCGCCGGATGGCGCCGTGGCGTCGCGAGCCAGCCGCCCGACCTTGAAAGCCAAGACGCCCAACCTTGGTCCGGCATCACGTGGCGCGGACCCGGCTAGTCTTGTCGGCCACGACAACGAGGGAGACGCGGCATGGGTGAAACAACCTGGATGATCTACGGCGCCAATGGCTACACCGGCCAGTTGGTGGCCGCCGAAGCGGTGCGCCAGGGCCTGACGCCCATCCTGGCCGGGCGCAACGCGAAAGAGGTGCAGCGTATCGCCGACGAGCTGTCGCTGCCCGCCCGCCCCTTCGACCTGGCCGATCCGGCGGCCAGCCGCGCGGCACTGGCCGGGGTCAGCGTGGTGGCCCATTGCGCCGGCCCCTTCTCCGCCACCAGCGCGCCGATGATCGAGGCCTGCCTGGCCAGCGGCTGTCACTACGTGGACATCACCGGCGAGATCGCCGTGTTCGAACAGGCCCGCGCCTATGACCTGCTGGCCCGCAAGGCCGGCCGGGTGGTCTGCCCCGGCGTGGGCTTCGACGTGATTCCCACCGATTGCGTGGCCGCCTGCCTGAAGCAGGTGCTGCCGGATGCCAGCCACCTGGCCCTGGGCTTCGACACCGGCAGCGGCCTGTCGCCGGGCACCGCCAAGACCTCGGTGGAGGGCCTGCGCCTGGGCGGCCAGGTGCGCCGCGATGGCGAACGGGTGGGCGTGCCCCTGGGCTACCGCCAGCGCCGCATCGATTTCGGCCGTGGCGCGAAGAACGCCGTGACCATCCCCTGGGGCGATGTCGCCACCGCCTACTACTCCACCGGCATCCCCAACATCGAGGTGTACCTGCCGGCGCCACCGGCGGCGGCCCTGGGCATGCGCCTGATCCACCCCCTGCGCGGCCTGCTGGGCGGGGCGGCGGCGCAGACGTGGCTCAAGGCCCAGGTGGACAAGCGCGTGCGCGGCCCCGATCAGGCGACCCGCGAGCGGCTGCGCACCTGGGTCTGGGGCGAAGCGCGCAACGCCGCCGGCGAGGTGCGCACCGCCCACCTGGAAACCGCCAACGGCTATGAAGTGACCGTCCACGGTGTGCTGCTCGCGGTGAATCACTTGCTGGCCCATGACGGCCCCGGTGGCTACGGCACGCCGTCGCGGCTGTTCGGCGAGCGCTGCGTGGAGCGGCTGCCGGGCAGCGGAGCGATCCGTATCGCCTGATTCAGTCCTGCACCAGCCAGCGGTCAGCGGCACGGGCCAGGTGCTCGGTGAGCTGGCCGAGCAGTTCGCCGCCATGGCGCCAGTGGTGCCAGTAGAGCGGTACGTCGATGGGGCGGTCGGGGATCAGCTCCAGCAACTCGCCTCGCGCCAGTTGGCCCTGGACCTGGTGCTCGGGCACCAGGCCCCAGCCGAGGCCGCCTTCGGTGAGGCGCACGAAGCCCTCGGACGAGGGGCAGAGGTGGTGGGGGAAGCTGCCAGCGATCCCCAAGGATTCCATATAGCGGTGCTGCAGCAAGTCGTCCGGGCCGTAGACGATGGAGGGCGAGCGGGCCAGCGCCGCCGGGGTCACGCCACCGGCGAAATGCCGGGCGATGAAGGCCGGGCTGGCCAGGGCGCGGTAGCGCATGGCGCCCAGGGGGATGCTGCGGGCGCCGGCCACCGGGCGTTCGGCGCCGCATACGCAGCCCGCCACCTCGCCGGCACGCATGCGCTTGAGGCCCACGTCCTGGTCTTCCACCACCAAATCCATCAACACGTCGTGGCGTGAGCAGAAGTCGCCCACCGCCCGCGCCCACCAGGTGGCCAGGGTGTCGGCATTGAGGGCGATGCGTAGGCGCTCGCGGGGGCCGCCTTCGTCCAGGGCCGGCACCTGGGACTGCAGGTCGCGCTCCAGCAGGCGCACCTGTTGCACATGGTTGAGCAGGCGGGTGCCGACATCCGTGGGCGTGGGCGGCGCGGCGCGCACCAGCACCGGCTGGCCGACCCGCGCCTCCAGCAGCTTGATGCGCTGGGACACCGCCGATTGCGACAGGCCGAGCACCTGCGCCGCACGCTCGAAGCCGCCCTGCTCCACCACCGCCGCGAGGGCGGCCAGCAACTTGTAGTCGAACAAATCGATTTTCCTAATAGGGGATCAGCATGATTTGTTTTTCTTATACACGCCCGCCCCCCAGACTCGCCACATCTCCCCTCCGCACAGGACCGCCCCCATGGCTGGCGAAACCTCCCTCGCGCTGCTGATCCGCAGCATGTCCCCCGAACTGAACCCGGGCGACTACGTGTTCTGCACCCTGGCCGACGCCACCGCGCTGCAGGGGTGCGAAACCCTGGGCAGCTTCCGCGAGCGCGAGGGGCTGACCGTCATCCTGCGCCGCGAGGACGCCGACCGCCTGGCCCTGGCTTACGACTACGTAGCCGCCTGGATCACCCTGGAGGTGCATTCCTCCCTGGCGGCCGTGGGCCTTACCGCAGCCTTCGCCGGCGCCCTGGCCCAGGCGAACATCAGTTGCAACGTCATCGCCGGCTACTACCACGATCACCTGTTCGTCGCCCGCGACGACGCCGAACGCGCCCTCTCCACCCTGCGCGCGCTGGCCGCCAGCGCCGGGGAGGCCTGAGCCATGTGGCAGAGCTACCTCAACGGGATGCTGGTGGCGGCGGGGCTGATCATCGCCATCGGCGCACAGAACGCCTTCGTCCTGGCCCAGAGCCTGCGCCGCGAGCACCACCTGCCGGTGGCCGCGCTCTGCGTGCTGTGCGACGCGGTGCTGGTGTGCGCCGGGGTCTTCGGCCTGGCGACGCTGCTGGCGCAGAACCCGACGCTGCTGGCCATCGCCCGCTGGGGCGGCATCGTCTTCCTCAGCTGGTACGGGGCCAAGGCCCTGCACCGCGCGCTGCGTCCACAGACCCTGGACCAGGCCGCCAACACCGGCCCGCGCTCACGCAAGGCGGTGCTGCTGGCGGCCCTGGCGGTGACCTTGCTCAACCCCCACGTGTACCTGGACACGGTGCTGCTGATCGGCTCCCTCGGCGCTCAGCAACCGGTGCCCGGGGCTTACGCCCTGGGCGCTGCGAGCGCGTCGCTGATCTGGTTCTTCGCCCTGGCGATCGGCGCCGCCTGGTTGGCGCCCTGGCTGGCGCGCCCGGCCACCTGGCGCCTTCTGGACCTGGCCGTGGCGGTGATGATGTTCGCCATGGCGGCACAATTGCTGAACGGTCTCTGAGCAACCCTTGTCGAACCCTTCGCGCACAGTTCAAAGGCCCTGGCGCCGGGATTTCCACACGTTTGCTGCGTGGTTATGCCGCAGGGCCGATGCTATGATCCGGGCTTCGCGGCGAAAAAAGAGTACAAACTCGCAGCCGCCCACCGGCCGCCCGTGAACGGCCTCGCGCCCCGCGCACAAATCCAGACCTGATGAAGGAGATAGACATGGCTTTTGAATTGCCGCCGCTGCCGTACGAGAAGAACGCCCTCGAGCCGCACATTTCCGCCGAGACCCTGGAATTCCACCACGACAAGCACCACAACACCTACGTCGTGAACCTGAACAACCTGGTTCCGGGCACCGAATTCGAAGGCAAGAGCCTGGAAGAGATCGTCAAGACCTCCTCGGGCGGCATCTTCAACAACGCAGCCCAGGTGTGGAACCACACCTTCTACTGGAACTGCCTGAGCCCCAACGGCGGTGGCCAGCCCACCGGCGCCCTGGCTGACGCCATCAACGCGGCCTTCGGTTCCTTCGACAAGTTCAAGGAAGAGTTCAGCAAGACCTCCATCGGCACCTTCGGCTCCGGCTGGGGCTGGCTGGTGAAGAAGGCCGACGGCTCCCTGGCCCTGGCCAGCACCATCGGTGCCGGCTGCCCGCTGACCAGCGGCGACACCCCGCTGCTGACCTGCGACGTCTGGGAACACGCCTACTACATCGACTACCGCAACCTGCGTCCGAAGTACGTCGAGGCGTTCTGGAACCTGGTCAACTGGGACTTCGTAGCCAAGAACTACGCTGCCTGAGACCCGCTCCAGCTCCACGGAAAGACCCGGCCCTAGCGCCGGGTCTTTTCATTTGCGCAGCCGAAATCAACGCGCGCCGGAGCGAAGCTTGCAGTGCATCTGCCGGCAGACGACGAACGGCTGGAGACGCCGGGAGGCGCCGTCCGCCGGATCGCCGGGGCATTCGCCCAGGCTGTGCCAGAATGAAATCCGTCGAACGGCATTAAAGCGGGGAGCCAGCGCACCGACACAGTGCAGGCTGGGACAAGGTTCGTCCGAAGAATGTGCCGGCTGAGAACCGGACAAGGTGAAAATCCGCGCATTTGCGTAATGGCCCTTTGACGGCTATCTCGTGTTTGCCAATACTCAAGCGGTCTGACGCCTACCGGCATCGAACAAGGAATCCCTACTTGAAGCTGGATCTCAAACACAGCTTGTCACTGAAGTTGCTCCGCGTGGTGCTCCTGTCCGCGCTGGTGGTCGGTGTAGTGCTGAGCTGCGCGCAGATTGTGTTCGACGTCTACAAGACTCGGCAGGCGGTGGCCAACGATGCCCACCGCATCCTCGGCATGTTCCGCGATCCCTCGACCCAGGCCGTCTACAGCCTCGATCGGGAGATGGGCATGCAGGTGATCGAGGGCCTGTTCCAGCACGAGTCGGTCCGCTTCGCCGCCATCGGCCACCCCAACGAGCCCATGCTCGCCGAGAAGTCGCGCCCGCTGATGGAGCTGCCGACCCGCTGGCTCACCGATGCCATCCTCGGCAAGGAACAGAACTTCACCACCCAGCTGGTGGGCCGCGGCCCGTACAGCGAGTACTACGGCGACCTCAACATCACCCTGGACACCGCGCCCTACGGCGAGGACTTCGTCGTCAGCTCGGTGATCATCTTCGTCTCCGGGGTGCTGCGCGCCCTGGCCATGGGCCTGGTGCTCTACTCGGTCTACCACTGGCTGCTGACCAAGCCGCTGTCGAAGATCATCGAGCACCTCACCAACATCAATCCCGACCGCCCCAGCGAGCACAAGCTGCCCATGCTCAAGGGCAACGAGAAGAACGAACTGGGGTTGTGGATAAACACCGCCAACGAGCTGCTGGCCTCCATCGAGCGCAATACCCACCTGCGCCGGGAGGCGGAGAACAGCCTGCTGCGCATGGCCCAGTACGACTTCCTCACCGGGCTGCCCAACCGCCAGCAACTGCAGCAGCAGTTGGACCAGATCCTCGATGACGCCGGCCGCCTGCAGCGCCGCGTCGCCGTGCTCTGCGTCGGCCTGGACGACTTCAAGGGCGTCAACGAACAATTCAGCTACCAGACCGGCGACCAGTTGCTGATCGCCCTCGCCGACCGCCTGCGTGGCCACAGCGGCCGCCTCGGCGCCCTGGCCCGCCTGGGTGGCGACCAGTTCGCCCTGGTCCAGGCCGATATCGAACAACCCTACGAAGCGGCCGAACTGGCCCAGAGCGTGCTCGACGACCTCGAGGCGCCCTTCGCCCTGGAACAGCAGGAAGTGCGCCTGCGCGCCACCATCGGCATCACCCTGTTCCCGGAAGACGGCGACAGCACCGAGAAGCTGCTGCAGAAAGCCGAACAGACCATGACCCTGGCCAAGAGCCGCTCGCGCAACCGCTACCAGTTCTACATCGCCAGCGTCGACAGCGAGATGCGTCGTCGGCGCGAGCTGGAGAAAGACCTGCGCGAAGCACTCAACCGCAACGAACTGCACCTGGTCTACCAGCCCCAGGTCGACTACCGCGACCACCGCGTGGTGGGCGTCGAGGCGCTGCTGCGCTGGCAGCACCCGCAGCACGGCTTCGTGCCGCCGGACCTGTTCATCCCCCTGGCCGAACAGAACGGCATGATCATCCCCATCGGCGAATGGGTGCTGGACCAGGCCTGCCGCCAGCTGCGCGAATGGCACGACCAGGGCTTCAGCGAACTGCGCATGGCCATCAACCTGTCCACCGTGCAGCTGCACCACGCCGAGCTGCCACGGGTGGTGAACAACCTGCTGCAGGTCTACCGCCTGCCGCCGCGCAGCCTGGAAGTGGAAGTCACCGAGACCGGCCTGATGGAGGACATCTCCACCGCCGCCCAGCACCTGCTGAGCCTGCGCCGCTCCGGCGCGCTGATCGCGATCGACGACTTCGGGACCGGCTACTCGTCCCTGAGCTACCTGAAGAGCCTGCCGCTGGACAAGATCAAGATCGACAAGAGCTTCGTCCAGGACGTGCTCGAGGACGAGGACGACGCCACCATCGTGCGCGCCATCATCCAGCTCGCCCGCAGCCTGGGCATGCAGGTGATCGCCGAGGGCGTGGAGACCCAGGAGCAGGAGGCATACATCATTTCCCAGGGCTGCAACGAGGGGCAGGGCTACCTCTACAGCAAACCCCTCCCCGCCCGCGAACTCACCGGCTACCTCAAGCAGGCCCGCCGCCTGACCAACGCCGCCTCCAACCCCGCGACGCTCTGAATCCCGGCCATGAAAAAGCCCGCCTCGATGGCGGGCTTTTTCATGGTTGCCGTTCGGCTTCGTGCGTGCCCTTCCCGGGCTGAAGCCGGGCTACGGAGCTCGTAGGTTGGCGCCGAGCGCAGCGAGGCCCAACGCAGAGGCGCCAGGCATCACACCAGCCCCGTCACCTGCAGCAGGTACACGGTGGCCACCGCGCCGATGATGCACACGGCAGCCCCGCCCAGGGCCTGCCAGTAGAAGGAGCGTGCGAGCACGTCCTCGCCATGGCTGGAGAGCAGGAAAGGCCGCGACTCGCCCGGCTTGCGCAGGTGGTTGACCGCGGGCGCGGCGCTGGTGGAGCGGTGGCGGTCCTCGGCCTCCAGTTGGGCGGCGAGGCGCACGCGGTTCCACTCGGCCTCGTCCAGCTGGCCATCGCCGTTGCTGTCGAAGCGCCGCAGCAGGCCGCTGAAGTCGCTCTTCCATTCACGGATCACCGCACCCTGGGCTGCCGTGCCGTCGAAGCCCTGGTGGCCGGCACCGGCGGTGTGGAAATCACCGATGGCATAGAGCGGGCCGCCGAGGTGCAGGCGCTCCTCGGTGTAACGGTATTCGCCGCCCCCCAGCAGCATGCCGAGGAAACCGGGCTGCGCCGCGACATTGCGCGGGTGGCGCTGGTTGCCCTTCCACACCTCGCGGGTGGAGGGGCGCACTTCGGCGCCGCGCGGGTCGATCAGGCAATCGCCGGTGCCATCGCCCAGTTGCAGCCACTGGTCGCTGGTGCCGCTCTCGATCACCCGCCAGCTCTTGTTCTTGCCGCTCTCCTGGTACTCCTCGATACGGAAGCGCCACCACAGGCAGGGCTTGCCGGTGAGCGGCGCCTGCAGCTGGCCGAGGGTGGATTCCTGGAGGACGCCATAGAGCTCGACATAGCCCTGGGCGGCGGAGCGGATCTTCGAGGTCGGCGTATCCAGCAGGAAGCGCGCCTCGGACAGGCGCTTGAGGCACCACCAGCCGCCGCCGAAGAAGGCGCCGAGGCTGAAGGCCAGGCTCATCGCGAGCCCGGCGGCATCGCCACTGACCATCAGTTGAACAGCGACTTGAGGTCGACGTCGGCCTTCTCGGCCTCGCTGAACACCAGCAGCTCGGCGGGCTTGAAGCCGAACAGGCGGGCCAGCAGCACATCGGGGAACTGCTCGATGCGCACGTTGTTGAGGTTGACCGCTTCGTTGTACAGCTCGCGCCGGTCGGCGATGCCGTTCTCCAGGCCGCTGATGCGCTGCTGGAGGAACTGGAAGCTTTCGTTGGCCTTGAGCTGGGGGTAGTTCTCCGCCAGGGCAAAAAGCTGGCCCAGGCCGGCACGCAGGCCGCTCTCGGCCTGGCCCAGGGCGCCGACGTCGCCACGCTCACGGGCGCTGGCCACGGCATTGCGCGCGGCGATGACGTTTTCCAGGGTGGTGCGCTCGTGCTGCATGTACTGCTTGCAGGTCTCCACCAGCTTGGGCAGCTCGTCATGGCGCTGCTTGAGCAGCACCTCGATGTTCGACCAGGCCTTGGTCACGCCGTGCTTGAGGCGCACCAAGGCGTTATAGAGGGTCACCGCGTAGGCGGCGACCAGCAGGGCAGCAACGATCAGGGCGACACTGGTCAGGGACATGCGAGCAACTCCTTGGCTTCGGTGGAACAAGACTGCTGGCATTCTAACGTCAGCCCGGCTGGCGCATAGAGACCACGGGCACATCCCGCATCCAGGGGACGCTGCATCGGGCCTTTTCAAAAATGCAAATCTTTCGCATTATGTCGCGGTTTCTCGGGCGCAATTGCGCCACGTCCCCCACAACACGCAAAGGAATTCGCCATGAGTCGTATGCCCCTGGCTACTGCCAGCCTGCTTGCCATTGCCATCACTCTCGCCGGTTGCGGCGACGACAAGGACAAGGCCGCCGCACCGCAAGCCGCCGCTCCAGCAGCCGCCAGCAGCACGCCTGCCGCGACCGTAGCGAAAGTCGACGAAGCCGCCGCCAAAGCCGTGGTCAACCACTACGCCGACCTGGCCCTGGCCGTGTTCAGCGATGCCCACAGCACCGCCGTGAACCTGCAGAAAGCCGTCGACGCCTTCATCGCCAAGCCTGGCGACGACACCCTGAAAGCCGCCCGCGAAGCCTGGCTGGCCGCGCGCACCCCGTACATGCAGAGCGAAGTCTTCCGCTTCGGCAACGCCGTTGTCGACGATTGGGAAGGCGGCCTCAACGCCTGGCCGCTGGACGAAGGCCTGATCGACTACGTCGCCAAGGACTACCAGCATGCGCTGGGCAACCCGGGCGCCACCGCCAACATCATCGCCAACAAGGAAATCCAGGTCGGCGAAGACAAGATCGACGTCACCGAGATCACCGGTGAGAAGCTCTCCAGCCTGAACGAGCTGGGCGGTTCCGAAGCCAACGTCGCCACCGGCTACCACGCCATCGAATTCCTCCTCTGGGGCCAGGACCTGAACGGCACCGGCCCGGGCGCCGGCAACCGCCCGGCTACCGACTACGCCCAGGGCAAGGACTGCACCGGCGGCAACTGCGACCGCCGCGCCGCCTACCTGAAGGCCGCCACCGACCTGCTGGTCAGCGACCTGGACTACATGGTCGGCCAGTGGAAAGCCGGCGTTGCCGACAACTACCGCGCCAAGCTGGAAGCCGAACCGGCCGAATCCGGCCTGCGCAAGATGCTCTTCGGCATGGGCAGCCTGTCCCTGGGCGAACTGGCCGGCGAGCGCATGAAGGTCGCGCTGGAAGCCAACTCCCCTGAAGACGAGCACGACTGCTTCAGCGACAACACCCACAATTCGCACTTCTACAACGGCAAGGGCATCCGCAACGTCTACCTGGGCGAGTACAAGAAGGTCGACGGCACCACCCTGACCGGCCCGAGCCTGTCGTCCCTGGTCGCCAAGACCGACGCCGCGACCGACACCACCCTGAAGGCCGACCTGGAAGCCACCGAAGCCAAGCTGCAGGTCCTGGTGGACAGCGCCAACAAGGGCGTGCACTTCGACCAGCTGATTGCCCCGGACAACGCCGAAGGCAACCAGATCGTCCGTGACGCCATCGCCGCCCTGGTCAAGCAGACCGGTGCCATCGAGCAAGCCGCTGGCAAGCTGGGCATCAGCGACCTGAAACCGGACAACGCCGATCACGAATTCTGATCGACCCGGTAACAAGCGAAGCGGATGCGGCGCAACGCCGCATCCGCTTTTTTGTGGGCGCTCGTCAGCCCGCGCAAGAGCAGCGCAGGGCCGCTCCCCATGCGGGCCCCAGTTTCTTCCCCGGGCCTTTTGACGCACCCGCCCGAGCAGCGGATCGCCCTCATGGGCAAACGCAAATCCCTCTTATTTAATAATCCTTCGCCTGCTAACATTGCCCGCCTGTTTTCAGCCGACCGGACCCCGCCAATGCCCGCTTCATCGGCCTTGCGCCGCGCACTTCCCCTGCTGCTAGTACTTGGCCTGGGCGCTTGCGACGACGCGCCACGCTTCACCCAGGCAGAGCCGGGTGAGCACCTTTCCGGCGGCGCCACCACGGTCGACCAGAGTGACCGCAACGCCTTCTCGCTGCCCTCGGCCAACCTGCCGCCGAGCCGGCGCCTGGACTTCAGCGTCGGCAACAGCTTCTTCCGCAATCCCTGGGTGATCGCGCCCTCCTCCACCACCGCCCGTGATGGCCTGGGCCCGCTGTTCAACACCAACGCCTGCCAGAACTGCCACATCAAGGACGGCCGCGGCCATCCGCCCGAGCCGGGCGCGATCAATGCCGTGTCCATGCTGGTGCGCCTGTCCATCCCGGCCGAAGCCAAGGCCGAGCACCAGCGCACCCTGGAGCGCCTGGGCGTGGTGCCCGAACCGGTGTACGGCGGCCAGCTGCAGGACGTGGCCATCCCCGGCGTCGCCCCGGAAGGCAAGGTGCGCATGCGCTATGAGACGGTGCCGGTGACCCTCGCCGACGGCACCCGTGTGGAGCTGCAGAAGCCGACCCTTGAAATCACCCAGCTCGGCTACGGCCCCATGCACCCGCAGACCATGTTCTCCGCCCGCGTCGCCCCGCCGATGATCGGCCTGGGCCTGCTGGAGGCCATTCCCGAAGCCGCCATCCTCGCCAACGTGGGCGTCTCGAAGGACAAGCCCGCCGGCATCGTCGGCCGCGCCAACCAGGTCTGGGATGACGCCGCCGGCAAGACCGTGCTCGGCCGCTTCGGCTGGAAGGCCGGCCAGCCCAGCCTCAACCAGCAGAACGCCCACGCCTTCTCCGGCGACATGGGCCTGACCACCAGCCTGCTGCCCCGCGACGACTGCATGCCCGCCCAGGTCGACTGCCTGGCCGCGGTCAACGGCGGTGTGCCCGAGGTCAGCGACAACATCCTGCGCCTGGTGCTGTTCTATGCCCGCAACCTGGCCGTGCCCGCGCGGCGCCAGGTGAACGACCCGCAGGTGCTCGACGGCAAAGGGCTGTTCCACCAGGCCGGCTGCCAGGGCTGCCACGTACCAAGCTTCACCACCGGCAGCGATGCCGCCGAGCCGGAGCTGGCCAACCAGGTGATCCGCCCCTACAGCGACCTGCTGCTGCACGACATGGGCGAGGGGCTGGCCGACGGCCGTCCCGAGTTCCAGGCCAGCGGCCGCGACTGGCGCACCGCGCCCCTCTGGGGCATCGGCCTGACCGAAGCGGTCAATGGCCACACCCGTTTCCTTCACGATGGGCGCGCCCGCAACCTGCTCGAGGCCATCCTCTGGCACGGCGGCGAGGCCGAGACGGCGAAACAGACCGTCATGCGCTATGACGCTGGACAGCGAGCCGCGCTGCTGGCATTCCTGAATTCCCTTTAAGGAGCCCTGCATGTTCAGACCCAAACTGCTCTTCACCAGCCTCGCCGCCCTGGCTCTCGGCGCCTGCGCCCCACAGGACCCGCAAGCCCAGGCCACCGCTGCGCTGGCCAAGCAGGTGATCCTGCCCACCTACAGCCGCTGGGTGGAAGCCGACCGCGCCCTGGCCGCCAGCGCCCTGGCGTTCTGCTCCGGCAAGGAAGAGCTGGACAAGGCCCGCGCCGATTTCCTCGTGGCACAGAAGGCCTGGGCCGAGCTGCAGCCGCTGATGGTCGGTCCGCTGGCCGAAGGCAACCGCGCCTGGCAGGTGCAGTTCTGGCCGGACAAGAAGAACCTGGTGGGTCGCCAGGTCGAGCAGTTGGTCAAGGCCAAGCCCGACATCGACGCCGCAGGCCTGGCCAAGTCCAGCGTCGTAGTGCAGGGCCTCTCGGCCTACGAATACATCCTCTTCGACAGCAACCTGGACCTGGCCGACCAGGAACAGAAGGCCCGCTACTGCCCGCTGCTGGAAGCCATCGGCCAGCGCCAGCAGAGCCTCGCCGAGGAAATCCTCGCCTCCTGGAACAGCAAGGACGGCATGCTCGAGCAACTGAGCAAGTTCCCCAACCAGCGCTATGCGGACTCCCACGAGGCCGTCTCCGAGCTGCTGCGGGTCCAGGTCACCGCCCTGGACACCCTGAAGAAGAAGCTCGGCACGCCCATGGGCCGCCAGACCAAGAGCCAGCCGCAGCCCTACCAGGCCGATGGCTGGCGCAGCGACACCTCCCTGGCCAGCCTGGGCGCCAGCCTGCTCAGCGCCGAGCAGCTGTGGCAGGGCGCCGACGGCAAGGGCATCCGCAGCCTGCTGGGCGATGACCAGAAGGCCCTGGCGGAGAAGATCGACGCCGCCTATGCCGACGCCCGCGCCAAGCTCGAAGCCCTGGACCCGCCGCTGAGCAAACTGCTGCAGAGCGAGGAAGGCCTCAAGCAACTGAACGTCTTCTACGACAGCCTCGACGTGGTGCACCGCCTGCACTCCAACGAGCTGGCCCGCGTCCTCAACGTGCAACTCGGCTTCAACGCCAACGATGGTGACTGATATGTTCCGCCGCCAGGTACTCGCCCTCGGCAGCCTGCTGCTCGGCGCCGTGACGCTCGGCGGCTGGACCCTGAGCCGCAAAGGCCGCGACCCGCTGCTGCTCTCCGCCCGTGACGATGCCGACGGCGGCCACTACGCCGTCGGCTACCGCCTCGACGGCACCCAGGTGTTCGCCACCCGCGTGGCCCAGCGCTGCCACGACATCGTCGAGCACCCCAGCGAAGCGGTGGCCCTGTTCGTCGCCCGCCGCCCGGGCACCGAGAGCTACCTGATCGACCTCACCGACGGCAGCCTGCTGCAGACGGTGAAGTCCCTGCCCAACCGCCACTTCTATGGCCACGGCGTGTTCCACAAGAGCGGCGAGTGGCTCTACACCACCGACAATGACACCAGCGACCCGGGCCGCGGCCTGCTCGGCGTCTATGCCTACGCCGACCGCCGGCTGGTCCACCAGGGCGAGCTGTCCACCCACGGCCTGGGCCCGCACCAGGTGTCCTGGATGCCCGACGGCGAGACCTTCGTGGTCGCCAACGGCGGCATCCGCACCGAGGCCGAGAGCCGCGTGGAAATGAACCTCCACGCCATGGAGCCGAGCCTGGTGCTGATGCGCCGCGACGGCAGCCTGATCTCCCGCGAGACCCTGCCCCAGCAGATGAACAGCGTGCGCCACCTGGCCATCGCCGCCGACGGCACCCTAGTCGCCGGCCAGCAGTACATGGGCGACGCCAGCGACCACGCCGATCTGCTGGCGATCAAGCGCCCGGGCCAGCCCTTCCAGCCCTTCCCCCTGGCGGACGAGCAGCGTCTGTCGATGGCCCAGTACACCGCCAGCGTCGCCATCCACGACGAGCTGCGCCTGGTGGCCCTGACCGCCCCGCGCGGCAACCGCTTCTTCATCTGGGACCTGGACAGCGGCGCCGTGCGCCTGGACGCGCCCCTGCCCGACTGCGCCGGCGTCGGCGCGGTGAAGGACGGCTTCGTGGTCACCTCCGGCCAAGGCCGCTGCCGCCTCTACGACTGCCGCAAGGCCGAGATCGCCGCCGCTCCACTGCAACTCCCCGCCGGACTCTGGGACAACCACCTGCACCTGGCCTGACCCCTGCATTTCGTCGCCGCGGCCTAAACGAACGGTCGCGGCGGCCGACCTATACTCCATCTGCAACCCATCCCTCCCACGTCCCCGAGGCGTAATCCCATGTCCCTGCAAACTTCCCTGCGAGGCCAGCTACTCGCGTTGTTGGGCGGCAGCCTGCTGCTGATCCTGGTCATAGCCTTGACCTGCTTCAACTTTCTATCTGGAGGGATCCAGTCCTACCGCAACCTGGTAGGCGGCACGCTGGAGGCGTCGAGCCTCGTCGACAGCGCCAACGTCGAATTCAAGGGCCAGGTGCAGGAATGGAAGAACGTCCTCCTGCGGGGCAAGGATTCGGCTGCCCTGTCCAAGTACTGGGGCCAGTTCGAGGACCAGGAGCGCAAGGTGCAGGACATCCTCGGCAAGCTGGTCAGCGAGGCCCGCGAGCAGGGCGACTCCAGCCTGCAGAGCCAGGTGGAGCGCCTGCGCAACGAGCACCAGAGCCTGGGCGCTGCCTACCGCAAGGGCCGCGAAGCCTTCCTCGCCGCCGGCGCCGACCCGAGTGCAGGCGACAAGGCCGTGCAGGGCATCGACCGCGCCGCCAGCGAGCAGATGACGGCCCTGGTCACCCAGCTGCATGACCGCGGCACCCAGCAGTCCGCCGAAATCAGTGCCAGCGCCACCAGCACCGTGACCACCGGCCTGGTGGTGATGCTGGTGTCCAGCGTGCTGATCGGCCTGCTGGCGATCTGGCTGATCAACCGCCGCCTGATCGACCCGATCCGCAACCTGATCGACCACATCGCCCGCCTCAGCCAAGGCAACTTCGGCGAGCGCGTCGACACCAGCCGCCGCGATGAGCTGGGGCGCCTGGCCAATTCGGCCAACGTTCTCCGCGACTTCCTCGCCGACACCTTCAACCGCCTGAAGCACAGCACCGCCGAACTGGACAGCGCCAGCGGCGAGCTCAACGCCATCGCCACGCTGATGGCCGGCGGTACCCGCGAGCAGTTCTCGCGCACCGATCAGGTGGCCACGGCGATGCACGAGATGTCCGCCACCGCCCAGGAAGTGGCGCGCCACGCCGCCGACGCCGCCCGCGCCGCCGACGATGCCGACAGTTCCGCCCAGCAGGGCGAGCGGGTGATGCAGGCGACCATCCAGAGCATCACCGGCATGCGCGGCGAGATCGACTCCACGGCCGAGGTGATCCGCCGCCTGGAGAACGACAGCGGCCGCATCAGCAAGGTGCTAGAAGTGATCCGTGGCATCGCCGAGCAGACCAACCTGCTGGCGCTCAACGCCGCCATCGAAGCGGCCCGCGCCGGCGAGCAGGGCCGTGGTTTCGCCGTGGTCGCCGACGAGGTACGTACCCTCGCCCAGCGCACCGCCGAATCCACCGCCGAGATCCACCAGATCATCGACACGGTGCAGACCGGCGCGGTGAACGCGGTGCGCGCCATCGAGAACGGCCAGAACCGCAGCGAGCAGAGCGTCACCCAGGTCACCGAGGCCGGCGCCATGCTGCAGCGCATCACCGGTGCGGTGGAAGCCATCCGCGACATGAACCGGCAGATCGCCACGGCGGCCGAGGAGCAGACCTCGGTGGCCGAGGACATCTCGCGCAACCTCACCGAAATCACCGCCATCGCCGTCACCAACAACGAAAATGTGCAACGCACCGAGGCGGCCAGTACCCGACTGCACGAGCTCTCCGGCGAGCTCAACGGGGTCACCCGCCGCTTCAGCGCCTGACGCGTTTCCCGGCACAGGGATGTGCCTTGCCCCGCCCCGGCCGGTAGCACCTGCCGCGCCAGCGCCCTGACCGGGTTGCACCCTGCGCCCACCGCCCAGCCGCCCCTGGCGTCCAGCGTGCTTTTCCACAGCAAACCGCACGGGCTCCCGGCGGCCGTTTCCAGCTGGCTGAAATGAGGCGATCCGTGGCGATCTCCGGCGATCTGCAAGTGCCCAAATGGGCATCGTGCCAGCATGTAAACTTTTGCAATTCCGCGCCTTTGACTTGCCCCCGCCAGTGGTACTAAGGTGCACCCCTCGCCTATTCCCAGGCCTCAATCTGCCTTGCCAAGGAACCGGAATATGTTGCTCCGCCGCATGCTCATCATGCTCGGCGTGGTCATCCTCGTGGTGGCTGCGCTCGCCGCTTATAAAGTCTTCTCCATCAAACAGCAGATCGCCATGTTCACGGCGCCGAAACCGGCCATCAGCGTCTCGGCGGCCAAGGCCGTGGAGCAACCCTGGCAGGAACGCCTTCCGGCCATCGGCTCGCTCAAGGCGTTCCAGGGCGTCGACCTGACCGTAGAAGTCGGTGGCACCGTGCAGGACGTGCTGTTCCGCTCCGGCGAGAAGGTCACCCTGGGCCAGCCGCTGATCCAGATGGACAGCGACGTGGAGAAGGCCAGCCTGGCCACCGCCGAGGCGACCCTGGCCCTGGCCCGCGTGGAGTTCGAGCGCGGCCGCAGCCTGGTGAACCGGCAGAACATCTCCAAGAGCGAGTTCGACCGCCTGTCCTCGGAGCTGCAGAAATCCACCGCCAGCGTTGCCCAGCTGAAAGCCATGCTGGCGAAGAAGCGCATCGTCGCGCCCTTCTCCGGCACCATCGGCATCCGCCAGGTGGACGTGGGTGACTTCCTTTCCTCCGGCACCACCATCGCCACCCTGCAGGATCTCGGCACCCTGTTCGTCGACTTCTACCTGCCCGAGCAGGCGGTGCCCAAGCTCGCCATCGACCAGCGCGTGCGCATCAACGTGGCCGCCTACCCGGGCGAGTTCTTCGAAGGCACGGTCGCGGCGATCAACCCCAAGGTCGAGGACAGCACCCGCAACCTGCAGGTCCGCGCCATGCTGCAGAACCCCGACAACAAGCTGCTGCCGGGCATGTTCGCCAACCTCGAAGTGCTGCTGCCGGGCGACACCGCGCGCATCGTCGTGCCGGAAACCGCCATCACCTACACCCTCTACGGCAACTCGGTCTACGTGATCGACGCCAAGAAGGGCGAGGACGGCCAGGTGCAGAAGGACGACAAGGGCGAGCCGATGCTGGTGGTCGAACGCCGCTTCGTCGAGACCGGAGCGCGCCGCGACGGCAAGGTCGTGGTGCTCAAGGGCCTCAAGCCCGAGGAGCAGGTGGTGACCGCCGGCCAGCTGAAGCTGGACAACGGTTCCCATGTCGCCATCGCCGATGACCAGGCCCTGCAGCCGCAAACGGACAAACAAGCCAGCGCCGGGCAATAAGGCCCGACGCCAAGGAATACCGATATGGCTTTTACAGATCCCTTCATCCGTCGCCCGGTACTGGCGACCGTGGTCAGCCTGCTGATCGTGCTGCTGGGCTTCCAGGCCTTCAGCAAGCTGGTGATCCGCCAGTACCCGCAGATGGAAAACGCCCTGATCACGGTGACCACCGCCTACCCCGGTGCCAACGCCGAGACCATCCAGGGCTACATCACCCAGCCCCTGCAGCAGAGCCTGGCCAGTGCCGAAGGCATCGACTACATGACGTCGTCGAGCCAGCAGAACCTGTCGATCATCTCGATCTACGCGCGCATCGGCTCGAACTCCGATCGTCTCTTCACCGAACTGCTGGCCAAGGCCAACGAGGTGAAGAACCAGCTGCCGCAGGATGCCGAGGACCCGGTGCTGTCCAAGGAGTCGGCCGACGCTTCGGCGCTGATGTACATCAGCTTCTACAGCGACGAGCTGTCCAACCCGCAGATCACCGACTACCTGTCGCGGGTGATCCAGCCCAAGCTGGCCACCCTGCCGGGCATGGCGGAAGCGGAGATCCTCGGCAACCAGGTCTTCGCCATGCGTCTGTGGCTGGACCCGGTGCGGATGGCCGCCTACGGCGTCACCGCCGGCGACGTCAGCGATGCCGTGCGCAAGTACAACTTCCTCTCGGCCGCCGGCCAGGTGAAGGGCGAGTACGTGGTGACCAGCATCAACGCCACCACCGACCTCAAGTCCCCCGAAGCCTTCTCCGCCATTCCGGTGAAGACCCAGGGCGACAGCCGCGTGCTGGTGCGTGATATCGCCCGGGTCGAGATGGGCGCCGAGAACTACGACTCCATCAGTTCCTTCGATGGCATCCCCTCGGTCTATATCGGCATCAAGGGCACCCCCAGCGCCAACCCGCTGGATGTGATCAAGCATGTGCGCGAGATCATGCCGGAGCTGGAAGCCCAGCTGCCGCCGAACCTCAAGGTCTCCATCGCCTACGACGCCACGCGCTTCATCCAGGCCTCCATCGACGAGGTGGTGAAGACCCTGGGCGAGGCAGTGCTGATCGTCATCGTGGTCGTGTTCCTGTTCCTCGGCGCCTTCCGCTCGGTGCTGATCCCGGTGATCACCATCCCGCTGTCGATGATCGGCGTGCTGTTCTTCATGCAGCTGATGGGCTATTCGATCAACCTGCTGACGCTGCTGGCGATGGTGCTCGCCATCGGCCTGGTGGTGGACGACGCCATCGTGGTGGTGGAGAACATCCACCGGCATATCGAAGAGGGCAAGACCCCCTTCGATGCCGCCATCGAGGGCGCCCGCGAGATCGCCGTGCCGGTCATTTCCATGACCATCACCCTGGCGGCGGTGTATGCCCCCATCGGCTTCCTCGACGGCCTTACCGGTGCGCTGTTCCGCGAGTTCGCCCTGACCCTGGCGGGCGCGGTGATCATCTCCGGCGTGGTCGCCCTGACCCTGTCGCCGATGATGTGCTCCAAGCTGCTGCGCCACGAGGAGAACCCGAGCGGCCTGGCCCACAAGCTGGACATGATCTTCGAGCGTCTCAAGCGTCGCTACCAGAGCGCCCTGCACGGCACCCTCAACACCCGCCCGGTGGTGGTGGTGTTCGCGGTCATCGTCATGGCGCTGATCCCGATCCTGCTGATGATGACCAAGAGCGAACTGGCCCCCGACGAGGACCAGGGCATCGTGTTCCTCATGGCCAAGGCACCGCAGCCGACCAACCTGAGCTACCTGAACGCCTACACCGACGAGTTCGTGGACATCTTCAAGTCCTTCCCCGAGTACTACTCGTCGTTCCAGATCAACGGCTTCGACGGTGTTCAGGCGGGTATCGGCGGCTTCCTGCTCAAGCCCTGGGATGAGCGCGAGCGCACCCAGATGGAGCTGCTGCACGAGGTCCAGGGCAAGCTGGACCGCATCCCGGGCCTGCAGATCTTCGGCTTCAACCTGCCGTCGCTGCCGGGCACCGGTGAAGGCCTGCCCTTCCAGTTCGTGATCAACACGCCCAACGACTACGAGTCGCTGCTGCAGGTGACCGAGCGCATCAAGCAGCGCGCGGAAGCCTCGGGCAAGTTCGCCTTCCTCAACGTCGACCTGGCCTTCGACAAGCCGGAAGTGGTGGTGGATATCGACCGGGAGAAGGCCGCGCAGATGGGCGTCTCCATGGAAGACCTGGCTCCACCCTCGCGCTGCTGCTGGGTGAAGGCGAGATCAACCGCTTCACCATCGACGGTCGCAGCTACAAGGTGATCGCCCAGGTGGAACGCGCCTACCGCGACAACCCGGACTGGCTGAACAACTACTACGTGAAGAGTGAAAGCGGCGCCATGGTGCCCCTGTCCACGCTGATCTCGGTCCACGACACCGCCCGCCCGACCAAGCTCAAGCAGTTCCAGCAGCTGAACTCGGCGATCATCGAGGGCTTCCCGGTGGTGAGCATGGGTGATGCGGTGGAGACGGTGACGCAGATCGCCCGTGAGGAAGCCCCGCGCGGCTTCGCCTTCGACTACGCCGGCGCCTCGCGCCAGTACGTGCAGGAAGGCAGTGCGCTCTACGTGACCTTCGGCCTGGCCCTGGCGATCATCTTCCTGGTGCTGGCGGCGCAGTTCGAGAGCTTCCGCGATCCGCTGGTGATCCTGGTGACGGTGCCGCTGTCGATCTGCGGCGCGCTGATCCCGCTGTTCCTGGGCATCTCCAGCATGAACATCTACACCCAGGTGGGCCTGGTGACGCTGATCGGCCTGATCAGCAAGCACGGCATCCTGATCGTGGAGTTCGCCAACCAGCTGCGCCGCGACAAGGGCCTGAGCGCCAGGGAGGCCGTGGAAGAAGCCGCGTCCATCCGCCTGCGCCCGGTGCTGATGACCACCGCGGCGATGGTGTTCGGCATGGTGCCGCTGATTCTCGCCAGCGGCGCGGGCGCGGTGAGCCGCTTCGACATCGGCATGGTGATCGCCACCGGCATGTCCATCGGCACGCTGTTCACCCTGTTCGTGCTGCCCTGCGTCTACACCCTGCTGGCCAAGCCGGACCCACGGCCCGCCACCCAGCCGGAGGCAGAGCCCGCCACCAGCCATTGAGCCACGCTGAACGAAAAAGGCCCCGCAGATGCGGGGCCTTTTTCATTCAAGGGCCGTCAAAGGCGGTGCAACGCCTCCACGCGGCTGCCGAAGGCGCGCTCGTAGGCGGCCAGCAGGCAGGCCCAATCATCCTCGCGAATGGCCGAATGACGCTTGATCTGGCCGACGTCGTTGAAGGCCGCCCGGGCGTGGGCGAAGCGACGGCGGCTCTTCTCCAGGTCGAGCAGGGCGATCTCCACCGATGCAGGGCCCTCCTCGTCTCCGAGCCGGATGAACACATGCTTGGGATAGAGGCAGCCGTGCTGCCAGCCACCCCGGTGCAGCCGCGCCAGCACCTCGGCCACCTGTCCGAGGACCCGCTCGCGCTCCGCCAGGGTCTCGGGCCGCCCTTCCACCGAGGCGTACCAGCGCTCGAAGTCGATGAAGCCGTCCAGCGCCTCGGTCACCAGCAGTGCTTGCCAGCCGGCCTCGCCGCCACGCCGGGCGCCACAGAAGACCAGCCGTGGCACCCTCACGCCGAGGCGCTCGAACGCACGGATGGCGTCCCGTTCACGGAGCACCGTCGGGCGTCCGAAGGGGTGCAGCACGCTGCGATAGAGGTGGCCACACTGGCGCTTGCTATACAGCACGGCGCCGTCCTCGCGGCGCACCCGCTCCACCCCGCTCTCACCGCCCCGTCGCAGGTTCGGTGCTTCGACCCATTCCCCACGCCAGTTCCAGAAGCGCTCGAACGGGTCGTCCACATCGCTCGCCAACGCAATCACAGCTGTCTCCATCAGACCATCCCCTCCGTTTATCGCCTGGTCGGTCGCAGTCTCCGTCGAGATCCAGACCACCCAGGGGGGCAAATGACTCACGCCCTTTTTGATGTCGCTTGCGGTAACAGGAACGTGCACTCGGTAACCCTGTGCACGGCGGCAAGCCCGGACTCAAGTCACCCCATGGAGCAACGATGCCTCTATTCCGGGCGGTAAACCGCAGCAACCCTACTATCGCCAGTGGGTGAACAGTAGGTCTGCAAGGTCCATACCGTTGCAGGAAATCGGCGCTGGAGGAACGAGAAAAGGTGCGTGGCGATCACGGAATGACGGCGGCGGCGCAAATGAAAAGCCCCGCATGCGCGGGGCTTGGATGTCTACGGGACGCTTCTCAGCCTTGCGGCCCCATGCCCTGGGACAGGCCGAACATCAGCAGCAGCAACTGCTTGTCCGGCATGACATCAGCCTTGTGGCGGGCGTTCGGTGGCAGGGGACAGTAGCCCAGGCCATTGACGCTGATGACCGACGGCGATGGCTCATGCCAGGCCGCCGCGGCGATGGAAGCGACGCCCAGAGCTCCGACGAGGAACAAAGCTCGCGTTATTTCTAACTTCATGATCGCAACCCCTTGATAGCGCTGCCAAACGCTGTGTCTTCACACTAGTTCAATAGTTCACAGTCCGCTTTTTCGAAGTGACGAATGGCATACCTGCGGTAATTCCCACCCGTCGCGGCTCTTGTCCTTAAGCAGCAGCGCACCTCTCAACCCACCTGTTCGCCGCCGTGTGCGGCATCGCCGGCTTTCACAACCGTCAGTTGGCAGACGGGCGAGGCTAGCAGCGATTTATTGCAAATAAGTGTCATTTCATCGCTGGCGCCGGCATTCCCGCCCAGCGGTCAGCACCCTGCGCCTGCCCCTTGAGGTAACAGAACAGGCACGAGGTAACCCTTATGCCCACTTGTGGGGCCCGGCTAGGACCACGGATAGGTCGCCAGGTTTCATGACACCCCCGGTGCAGACGCCTGCGTGCCCTCCCCCCGGACATCGCCGGTGCTACCCCGGTGCAATGGGAGCCGGACACTGCAAGGTCCGTACCTTCGCCGCGCCTCACGACTGCACAGGGCCACCAGCTTCTGCCGGCAGGCGTCATGCTGCCGTGATGCCGATGTGAAAAAAACGTCAGCCCACAGAGGCGACCAGGTCGACGCGGAAGTGGCAACCACCGGAGGCGGACGGCGTCAGGCTGACCACCCAGCCCTGGCTCTCGCAGATGCGCTTGACCAGCGACAGGCCCAGCCCGAGACCGTCGCCACGTTGCTCCAGGCCACGGACGAAGGGCAGGAACATCGCCTCGCGCTGCTCCTCGGGGATACCGACACCGCTGTCCTCGACGCTGAAGCCGCGCGCGTCCAGGCGCAGCTCGATGTGACCCGATTCGGTGTAATGCAGGGCATTGCGCAACAGGTTGCCCAGCACCGAACGCAGGAAAGCGGCATTGAAGCGGGTTTCCAGAGGGTTACCGGGCTGGTAGTCGAAGCGCAGCCCCTTGGATTCGATGGGGCTCCGCCAGAGGGCGACAAGCTCGTCCGCCAGGCCGCCGAGGCTGGCTCGCGGCACCCCCTCGCCGCCCTCGCGCTGGGCGCGGGCGAGCATGAGGAAGGTCTGCACCAGGTCGCGCATCTCCTCGCTGGCGCGGCCGATACGGCGCACCTGCTGGCGCGAGCGCTCGTCGAGGCCGGTGTTTTCCATCAGCAGCTCGCAGGAGGTGGCGATCACCATCAGAGGCGTGCGCAATTCATGGCTCACATCGCTGGTGAACAGGCGCTCGCGGGTCAGGGCATCGCGCAGGCGGCCCAGGGTGTCGTCGAAGGCCTGGGCCAACTGACCCACTTCATCCGAGGCGTAGTCAGGCGCCAGGGGCGGGGCCAGCCCCAGCAACTGGTCACGGTGACGGACCTGCCCGGCCAGGCGCACCACCGGTGCGATGACCTTGCGCGCCAGCAACCAGCCCAGCAGCGCCGAGAGCAGCACGCTGAGGATGAAGCCCACCAGCACCACGCCGTAGAGTGCCTGCTCACGGTCCTCGAAATCACTCTGGTCCTGCAGCAGGACGTAGCGGTGGCCGTCGATGTCCCGCACCAGCGCGTGGAACGAGAGCTGGCCTTCGAAGAGTTCGTGGAAGCCCGGCGCCAGCTTGGCGTATTCGGCGGGCAAGGCGTAGGGGCCGGTGCCCTCGCCGAAGTAGAAACGGGTGTCGCTGTCCAGGCTCGGCGCCCGGCCCTTGGCGAGGTTCTCGTAGAGGATGCGCTCCAGCTCGTTGTTCAGGTCGCGGGAGATCAGCTGTTCCTCGATCAGGTGCACCACTTCGATGATGCCCAGCGAGAAGGTTCCCCCCACCAGCGCCGTCATCAGGGTGAAGGCGATGACGATGCGCCGCGCGAGGCTCTGCCTAAACTCCATCGGCCGACTCCGCCAGGCGGTAGCCGAGGCCGTGCAGGGTGTGCAGCAGGGGTTTGCCGAAGGGCTTGTCGATCACCTGGCGCAGTTGGTGGATGTGGCTGCGCAGGCTGTCGCTGTCCGGGCAGTCGTCCCCCCAGAGCGCCTCTTCCAGGGCTTCGCGGCGGACCAGGTGGGGGCTTTTCTGCATCAGCACGGCGAGCAGCTTGAGGCCGATGGGGTTGAGCTTGAGCGGCTTGCCGGCACGGCTGACTTCCAGGGTGTCAAGGTCGTAGCTCAGCTCGCCCACCTGCAGGGCACGCTTGCCGCCGCCCTGGGAACGCCGCAGCACCGCTTCGATGCGCGCCGCCAGCTCGGACAGGGCGAAGGGCTTGACCAGGTAATCATCGGCGCCGGACTTGAAGCCTTGCAGGCGGTCGTCCAGCTCGTCCCGCGCGGTGAGCATGATCACCGGCGTATCGCGCCGCGCCTCGTCGCGCAGCCGCCGGCACAGGGCGTAGCCGTCCAGCCCGGGCAGCATGATGTCGAGAACGATCAGGTCGAAGTGTTCGGTGGCGGCCAGGTGCAACCCGGAAAGGCCATCCTGGGCGCAGTCGACGCTGTAGCCCTTGAGCTCCAGATAGTCGGCCATGTTGGCCAGGATGTCGCGATTGTCTTCCACCAGCAAAATCCGCATCTGCAGCTCTCCCGCCTCATCGATTTCCCGGCCCGCTCGGGGCCCCAGGCGCCTTTGACAGTTTTTTCACCCGCGGTTCACGGAGCCACCACGGCGGCCACGGCAGATTACGCCCATTCCCTGGCCTGGCAATCCCCCGCCCCGCACTCCGGAGACACCGCATGCCCCCTTCCCTCCCCTCCCGCCCGCTCGCCTATGGCTGGGCCCTGGGCCTGCCCCTGGCGATCATCCTCGCGCTGCTGGTGATCGAACCGACGCGACTCGACTTCGCCCTGGCGGACCTGTTCTACCAGCCGAGAACGGGCTTCATCGGCGCCCACAGCTTCTTCCTCGAGGACGTGATGCATGACCGCGCCAAACAGGCGGTGATCGCGGTGGCGCTGCTGGCCCTGGCCGGGTTCGTCGCCAGTTGCCTGTATCGCCCCTGGTACGGCCTGCGCAGGCGCCTCGGCTACCTGGTCCTGGCGATGGGCCTGTCCACCGCGATCGTGACGCCGCTGAAGGCGCTGACCGCCGTGCACTGCCCCTGGGACCTGACCCGCTATGGCGGTGTGGAGACCTACACCCCGCTGCTGGCCGAACGCGCTCCCACCGCCAAACCCGGCCGTTGCTGGCCGGGCGGCCACGCCAGCAGCGGCTTCACCTTCTTCGCCCTGTACTTCCTCCTGCGCGACCGCAATCGTCGTCTCGCTCGCCTGGCCCTGGTGGGTGCCCTGGCCCTGGGCGGGCTGTTTTCCATTGGGCGGATGATGCAGGGCGCGCACTTTCTCTCCCACAACCTGTGGACGGCACTGCTGGATTGGCTGATCTGCCTGGGCTGCTACCGCTTCATGCTCTATGCGCCCCGGGTCGACGAGGCGCCACAGACGGCCACGGAATTGGCGCCCTGATAGCCGCCAGCAGCGTGGAGCGAGCCCCGCCGACGACTTTTCCACAGGCATAAAAAAGCCCCGCACAAGGCGGGGCTTCTTTCAGACCGGATGGACTGGGTGGCTTACATCATGCCGCCCATACCGCCCATGCCGCCCATGTCCGGCATGGCCGGAGCAGCTTTGTCTTCCGGCAGCTCGGCAACGATCGCCTCGGTGGTGATCATCAGGCCTGCGATGGAAGCAGCGGCTTGCAGCGCGGTACGGGTGACTTTGGCCGGGTCGATGATGCCGAACTCGATCATGTCGCCGTACTGGCCGGTGGCAGCGTCGTAGCCGTAGTTGCCCGAACCCTGCTTGACCTTGTCCAGAACCACGGAGGCTTCGTCACCGGCGTTGGTAACGATCTGGCGCAGCGGAGCTTCGACAGCGCGACGCAGGATGTTGATACCAGCGGTCTGCTCTTCGTTGGCACCGGTCAGGTCCTTGATGGCAGCCAGGGCACGAACCAGGGCCACACCACCGCCAGGAACCACGCCTTCTTCCACCGCAGCGCGGGTCGCGTGCAGGGCGTCTTCAACGCGGGCTTTCTTCTCTTTCATCTCGACTTCGGTGGCAGCGCCAACCTTGATCACGGCAACACCGCCAGCCAGCTTGGCCAGACGCTCTTGCAGTTTTTCCTTGTCGTAGTCGGAAGAGGTTTCTTCAACCTGCTTGCGGATCTGGGCAACACGCGCCTCGATGTCGGCCTGCTGACCGGCGCCATCGATGATGGTGGTGTTTTCTTTGCTCAGGACCACGCGCTTGGCGTTACCCAGGTGCTCCAAGGTGGCGCTTTCCAGGCTCAGGCCGACTTCTTCGGAGATGACGGTACCGCCGGTGAGGATGGCGATGTCCTGCAGCATGGCCTTGCGACGGTCGCCGAAGCCCGGAGCCTTGACGGCTGCGACCTTGACGATGCCACGCATGTTGTTGACGACCAGGGTAGCCAGGGCTTCGCCTTCGACGTCTTCAGCCACGATCAGCAGCGGACGGCCGGACTTGGCAACGGCTTCCAGAACCGGCAGCAGTTCGCGGATGTTGGAGATCTTCTTGTCGACCAGCAGCAGCAGCGGGCCGTCGAGCTCGGCCACCATGGTGTCCGGCTTATTGATGAAGTAGGGGGACAGGTAGCCGCGGTCGAACTGCATGCCTTCTACGACGGACAGTTCGTTTTCCAGGCCCGAGCCTTCTTCAACGGTGATCACGCCTTCTTTACCGACCTTCTCCATGGCTTCGGCAATGATGTTGCCGATGGAGTCGTCGGAGTTGGCGGAGATGGTGCCGACCTGGGCGATGGCCTTGGTGTCGGTGCACGGCTTGGACAGGTTCTTCAGCTCGGCGACGATGGCGACGGTGGCCTTGTCGATGCCGCGCTTCAGGTCCATCGGGTTGAGGCCGGCAGCAACCGACTTCAGACCTTCGGTGACGATGGCCTGGGCCAGAACGGTAGCGGTGGTGGTGCCGTCACCGGCAGCATCGTTGGCCTTGGAGGCAACGTCTTTCACCAGTTGGGCGCCGATGTTTTCGATGCGGTCCTTGAGCTCGATTTCCTTGGCGACGGAAACGCCGTCCTTGGTGATCAGCGGGGCGCCGAAGCTGCGCTCCAGAACCACGTTACGGCCTTTCGGGCCGAGGGTGGCTTTAACGGCGTCAGCCAGGGTGTTCACGCCAACGAGCAGTTTTTTACGAGCGGCATCGCCGAATTTTACGTCTTTAGCAGCCATGTTCTTCTTCCTCGAATTCTAGATGGGAAAGGGGGCGGTTCAGGCTTCGATGACAGCGAGGATTTCGTTCTCGCTCATGACCAGCAGTTCTTCACCGTCGACCTTGATGGCGTTGCTGCCGGAGTACGGGCCGAATACCACTTGGTCGCCCACTTTTACTGCCAGGGCACGGACTTCGCCGTTGTCCAGAACGCGACCGGTGCCGACGGCAACCACTTCACCGCGGTTCGGCTTCTCAGCGGCCGAGCCCGGCAGCACGATGCCACCAGCGGTCTTGGTTTCTTCTTCGCTGCGGCGGATTACGACGCGATCATTCAGGGGACGAAGCTTCATTGTGTAACTCTCCCAATTAGTGTTTTCCGGCGCCGGTACGGTTGACCGGCGGGTTAGCGAAATCCGGCGGGGCCGGCTGCGGGGTGCGAAGCACTCCGCTGAAGTCTGACCTTGCCCTTGAGGGCAAGGAACCTTGCGGTGACCGATACATAGGGGCGCCCAGGGGTATTTCAAGGGCGACCATTGAAATATTTGCAGGAAGTTCCAACGAGCCGACCGGAGGCTCAGCGGTCGCGGCGCTCGTATTCGCCCTCGATCACATTGGGGCGGGTCTGCCCGCTGCGGGCGGCAAGGTCATCGGCGAAGGCACGCTGGCGCAGGGCCTGCTCCTGGGCACGCTTGAGCAGGCGCCCGATCAGCAGGCGGCGGGTGAAGGGGATCAGGCAAAGCACGCCGAAGATATCGCTGATGAAGCCCGGCAGCAGCAGCAGGCCGCCACCGACGGCGATCAGCAGGCCTTCGAGCATTTCCTGCTCGGGCATCTCACCACGGGCGAGCTTCTCGCGGGCACGCCAGGCGGTGGCGACGCCGGCGACGCGCAACAGCACGCTGCCGAGCACGCCGGTGCCGATGACCAGCAGCAGGGTCGGCAACACGCCGATGACACTGCCGACCTGGATCAGCACGGCCAGTTCGATGATCGGGAACAGCAGGAGGAGGAACAGAAAGACACGCATCGAGGGATCCTTGACGGAAGAACGGCTTCCGATGGGAATCTAGATGAAGCCGCCCTCCCCCGAATTCAAGCCTCGGGTTCGGCGACGGACGGCCAGCTCTCCGCGCGTGCCAGCGCTACCAGGGCCTGACGGACCGAACCTGGGTTGTTACAGGATGTTGGGAAGGGCAGCCAGTGCACGTTCTGACCGATGCGTAGGTGGAACCCTTCCGAGTCGATGCTGACCAACTCCGCCGCCTCTCCCGGCAGCCCGCGCAGCGCCAGGTAATGGGCGATGGCCGACTGATGGTCGCTGTTCATGTGCTCGATCATGCTGCGCTCGGTCTCGCCGGCGAAGGGGTTGGCCAGCACCACCTGGTCGATCCAGTGGATGGCGCCGAAGCCGCCGATGAAACGCGCGCGCACTGGCTCCAGCACCCAGAAGTCGAAGTCGTGGGTCTGGTGGTAGTCCCGGGACTGCGGGAAGAAGCGGTAGTAGCGCTCGCTGGCCGCCGCGATCTCGGCCGCGTCGGTGATCTGGCGGGCTTCGGCGAGCAGGGTCAGGCGACCGACGGCCTGGATGTCATCGGCGCCGCGCTCCCCCACCAGCAAGGAGCATTTGGGGTCTTTCTGCAGGTTGTGGGTGTGCTGGGCAATACGGCTGATGAGGATCAGGGGGCGGCCGGCGGCGTCCAGGCAATAGGGTGCCACTGATCCGAAAGGGAAGCCCGGCATGGCCTTGGACTGGGTGGAGAGAACGCCGCGGTATTCCTTGAGCAGCAATTCTCGGGCATTCTTTGCGGCTTTCACGCTCACCTTTTGACTCCTTGCACAGAATCCGTCGAAAACGGACGGGCAGCCAGAATAGCGGTTCCAGGCTGCCAGCGGGGATACCGCCACTCATTTCGAATTCTTGGGGAAAAAGCATGCAGCTCAAAGACAAGGTCATCATCATCACCGGCGGTTGCCAGGGCCTCGGCCGTGCCATGGGCGAGTACCTCGCCGGCAAGGGCGCCAAGCTGGCGCTGGTGGACCTGAACCAGGAAAAACTGGACGACGCCGTGGCCGCCTGCAAGGCCGCCGGCGGTGACGCCCGCGCCTACCTGTGCAACGTGGCCAACGAAGAGCAGGTGACCCACATGGTCGCCCAGGTGGCCGAGGATTTCGGCGCCATCAACGGCCTGGTTAACAACGCCGGTATCCTCCGCGACGGCCTGACCATCAAGGTCAAGGACGGCGAGATGACCAAGATGAGCCTGGCCCAGTGGCAGGCGGTGATCGACGTCAACCTGACCGGCGTATTCCTCTGCACCCGCGAAGTGGCGGCGAAGATGATCGAGCTGAAGAACGAAGGCGCGATCATCAACATCTCCTCCATCTCCCGCGCCGGCAACATGGGCCAGGCCAACTACTCCGCCGCCAAGGCCGGCGTGGCTGCCGACACCGTGGTGTGGGCCAAGGAACTGGCGCGCTACGGCATCCGCGTGGCGGGCGTGGCCCCCGGCTTCATCGAGACCGACATGGTCGCCAGCATGAAGCCCGAAGCCCTGGAGAAGATGACCTCCGGCATTCCGCTGAAGCGCCTGGGCAAGCCCCAGGAGATCGCTCACTCGGTGGCCTACATCCTGGAAAACGACTACTACACCGGTCGCGTTCTGGAGCTGGACGGCGGCCTGCGCCTGTAAGGGCTCCGCTGCAATGAAAAAGCCCCGCTGATGCGGGGCTTTTTCTTGTCGGTTCGCAGCCTGTAGCCCGGGCCTCAGCCCGGGACAGCCGGTGGGGTGCTTACCAGCCCACACCGAAGCCGACGGTGTAGCGGGTCTCGTCGATCTCGCCTTCGGCGCCCTGGACCATGTCCTTCTCCGCCTTGAGGTTGAGCGAGGCCCAGTCGGTGACCTTGTAGCGCAGGCCCACTTCGGCATCCAGGGAGTAGTCGGCAGCGTTGCCCAGGGGGCGGCCCACTTCGCCGACGGTGAAGAACTCGACGGTCTTGCCCACCAGGTAGCGGTTGTAGTCCCACTTCATGCTGAGCGCGTAGAAGTTGTCCTTCTCGCCATTGGAGTATTCGTAGTCGGTGCGGTTGACCAGGGATGCCAGGGAGAAGGCGCCCAGCTCGTCGTCCCAGAACTGGTAACCGGGGCCGGTACCGAGGGTGCGCTGGCGCTCCAGCTCTTCGATCTTGTCGCGCTTGTATTCGGCGCGGCCCTGCCAGAAGAATTTGTCGGTGATGAAGCGGTCCAGGGCGTATTCCAGCTCCCAGTTCTCGGTGGTTTTCACGTCGTCCTGGAATTCACGGTTGTATTCGCCGGTGGCGTTGTGGCGCCAGCGGCCGTGACGGGCCTTGGTCTTGAAGTCGACATCGTAGTCGTCGGTGTCCTTCTCGGCGCGCTTGTAGTCCAGGGCCAGGTCGACGTTGCCGGACCAGGTCAGGTCCTCGACGAAGGGCTTGGGCTTCATGATCTGCTCGATGCTGGCCAGCTCGACGGTCTTCGGTGCCTCGCCGTTGGCCAGGATCACCTTGCCGGGCTCGGCCGGGCGCAGGGTCTTGGCGCGCTCGCCAGTGACGTCGTCCTGCTTGATCATCAGCTCCTGGTCACTTTCCAGGGTGGCGATCTTTTTCCAGTCCAGCGGGATGGAGCCGCCGTATTCGGTTTCCAGCATCAGTTTGCCGCCGTCGAAGACCTTGATCTTGCCGGACAGGCGATCGCCGTTCTTCATCCACACGGTATCGGCGAGCGAGGGGGTCGAAGCAGCCGCAATGGCTAGGCACAGCAGGGTTCTGGACAACATAGGCGGATACACGGGCTCAAGTTCGCGAAAAACCGGGCATTATCCGCAAGCCCGGCGACTGAGCAAGGACTGACCGACGGACAAGCCTCAAGTTCCGCAAAAACGGACCAGCGTGCCCCTTGCCGTAGAGCGGTTGTCGCCCCGGGGCCGCCATCCTATTCTGGCAACCACCCCTGCAATCGGACCCCGTTCCGCCATGGCGACCCGCAAGCCCCGCGCCACAGCGAATCCCCTGGATGACCTGCCGACGGCCAGCCCCGAGATGCGCCGCGAGGCGCTGTACCTGACCCTCGCCCAGGTGCCGCCAGGCAAGGTGGTGAGCTACGGCCAGCTCGGCGAAATGGCCGGCCTGGGCCGTGCCGCACGCTGGGTGGGGCGCACCCTGAGCCAGTTGCCTGACGACACGCGCCTGCCCTGGCACCGGGTGATCGCCGCCGGCGGCCGCCTCAGCCTGCTCGCCGGCAGCCCTTCCGGCGATGAGCAACGGGCACGTTTACAGGCGGAGGGTGTCTTCATCCACAACGAACGGGTGGATATGCGTCGGCACGGCTGGCTTCCCATGCCACCCAAGGGTTAGAGTGCGCGCTTTGTCGCGGTTCCATCGCGTGCTCGTCGTCATGGACCGCCCCGTGATTTCTGGATTACACGCCTGATGTCCCACCGTACCTGGCGCGCCGCCCTGGCCGCCTACGCCAGCCCGGCCACCCTTGCGCTACTGCTGCTGGGCTTTGCTGCCGGCCTGCCGTACATGCTGGTGTTCTCCACCCTTTCCGTCTGGTTGCGCGAGGCCGGGGTGTCTCGCGAGGCCATCGGTTTCGCCAGCCTCATCGGCCTGGCCTATGCCTTCAAGTGGATCTGGTCACCGCTGCTCGACCAGTGGCGCCTGCCGCTGCTCGGCCGCCTGGGCCGTCGCCGCTCCTGGCTGGTGCTGTCCCAGGGCCTGGTCGCCCTCGGCCTGGTGGGCATGGCGCTGTGCGACCCGCAGCAACACCTGACCTGGCTGATCGCCGTGGCCGTCATCGTGGCCTTCGCCTCCGCCACGCAAGATATCGCCGTCGACGCCTACCGCTTGGAAATCGCCGACGACAGCCGCCAGGCCGCCCTCGCGGCGAGCTACATGCTCGGCTACCGGGTTTCTGCGCTACTGGCCACTGCCGGCGCGCTGTATTTCGCCGAGTGGTTCGGTTCCACCACCCTGACCTACGAATACGGCGCCTGGGCCGGCACCTACCTGCTGTTCGCCCTGCTGATGCTGCCCGGGCTGATCACCAGTCTGTGGATGCGCGAGCCGCACATCGATGTGCAGGTGCAGACCCACACCTCGCGCTTCAAGCTCAAGGACCAGCTGGCCTCGGTGCTGATCCTGCTGGTGATGCTGATTTCCCTGCCGGCGATGATCACCGGCATGCTCGACCGCGCCTGGCCGCGCGCGCTGCTCTACTTCCTGTTCCTGGTGGCCTGCCTGTCGCCCTGGGGCCGCCGCCAGATCGCCCCGGTGCGCGAGCTGCTCAGTCAGCAGCGCCGCCAGTTGCTGGTGGCCGCGCGGGGCCGGGTGATCCCCAACTTCGACTTCGTCCACCAGGCCGTCTCGATGATCGTGCTGATCGTGATCCTGGTGACCACGGCCGCCGCCATCAAGGCCTATGCCTCCGGCGCCTGGCCCCGGGGCACGCTGTTCGTGCTGATCGCCATGGCCTGCTTCTCGGCACCCGGGCGCCTGCTGATGGCGCCGGTGGTGACCCCCATCAGCGAGTTCGTCCAGCGCTACCGCTGGCAGGCCCTGCTGCTGCTCGGGCTGATCGCCACCTATCGCATGTCCGACACGGTGATGGGGGTGATGGCCAACGTCTTCTACATCGACCAGGGCTTCACCAAGGAACAGATCGCCAGCGTCAGCAAGCTCTTCGGCCTGGTCATGACCCTGCTCGGCGCCGGCGCCGGTGGCTTGCTCATCGTGCGCTTCGGCATCCTGCCGATCCTGTTCATCGGCGGCGCGGCCTCGGCGGCGACCAACCTGATGTTCGTGGTGCTCAGCGACATGGGCCCGCACCTGGATATGCTGATCCTCACCATCTCCTGCGATAACTTCAGCGCGGGCCTGGCCACCTCGGCCTTCGTGGCGTACCTGTCGAGCCTGACCAACCTGAAGTTCTCGGCGACCCAGTACGCCCTGCTCAGCTCCATCATGCTGCTGCTGCCACGCCTGATCGGCGGCTACTCGGGCGTGATGGTCGACAGCCTCGGCTACCACCAGTTCTTCCAGCTCACCGCGCTGCTCGGCGTGCCGACCCTGGTGCTGATCCTGGTGCAATGGAGCCGCGAGCGCAGGCAGCGCAATGGCGCCAGCGCAGCCCCGCAAGAACCCTCCCCTCCCTCCGCCGCGCAGCCGCCCCAGGCGCAGGGCAGTTCGGAACACCCATGAAAAAGGCCGGCGATCGCCGGCCTTTTCCGTTGCAGCAGGACCTCAGGCGGTCGTGGGCACCACCTGCACCATGCGCGGGGGCTGGGCGAGCTGTACGCCGGCCTCCTGCAGCTTGTCGCGCACCGACTCGTTGAGCATGAAGATCACGCCCCAGTAGTCGGCGTTGGACGTCCACATGCGCAGCGACAGGTTGATCGAGGTATCCCCCAGTGCGGAGACCACCACCACCGGTGCCGGGTCCTTTTGTACTCGCGGGTCCTCGGCCAGCTTGAGCAGCACCTCGCGGGCCTTGGCCAGGTCGCTGGCGTAGTCGACCTTGACGTCGTAGAGCACCTGCCGGGTGGGCTGGTTCGAGTAGTTGGTGATGATGCCGTTGGACAGCGCGCCGTTGGGCACGATGACCGTCTTGTTGTCCCCGGTGCGCAGCACGGTGTGGAAGATCTGGATGTGGTCCACCGAGCCCATCACGCCCTGGGCCTCGATGAAATCACCGGCCTTGAACGGGCGGAACAGGAGGATCAGCACGCCGCCGGCGAAGTTCGCCAGGCTGCCCTGGAGCGCCAGGCCGATGGCCAGGCCGGCCGCACCGATGGCGGCGATGAAGGAAGTGGTTTCGATGCCGATCATCGAGGCCACGCTGACCAGCAGCAGCACCTTGAGGATCATGTTGGCGAGGCTGCCGATGAAGCTGTGCAGGGTCCGGTCCACCCGGCGCAGCGCCAGCAGGTTGCTGACGCGATCGGTCACGCGGTTGATCAGCCACCAGCCGATCAGCAGGGTGAACAGCGCCAGGGTGAGCTTGCCGCTGTATTCGAGGATGATCGGCAGCCACCCCTCCGATCGGCGGATCAATTCGTCGACGGTTATATCCACACGCACTCTCCTTTCTTGCCTTCACTGAAACGAAACCGCCATGGACGAAGCCATGGCGGTAAAGTCGCTGACCTTGCATTTTGCGACGCAGGTCAGCGGCGAAGGTTCAAAAAAGCAGTGTCAGTCGCGGAAGTTGGTGTACTGCAGCGGGAAGTCCAGGGGCTCGGCACGCAGCACCGCAATGGCTTCCTGCAGGTCGTCGCGCTTCTTGCCGGTGACACGCACCTGCTCGCCCTGGATCGCGGCCTGGACCTTGAGCTTGCGCTCCTTGATCAGCGCGACGATCTTCTTCGCCAGCTCCTTCTCGATGCCTTCGCGGAAGGTCACTTCCTGCTTGACCACCTTGCCGGAGGCGAAGTGATCCTTGATCTCCATGCAGTGGATATCGATCTTGCGCTTGATCAGGTTGCTGCGCAGGATGTCGAGCATCTGCTCGAGCATGAAGTCGGCTTCGGCGGTCAGGGTGACGGCTTTGTCCTTGCTCTCGAAGCTGCACTTGCCGCGCAGGTCGAAGCGGCGATCCAGTTCCTTGATCGCGTTGTCCACCGCGTTGGTGAGCTCGTGTTTGTCCAGCTCGGACACCACGTCGAACGATGGCATGGGATTCCTCCAGATAGACGGCGCGACCCACATCACGTAAGGAAGGCGCCTGGCTTGACGGTAAAAAAAGCGGGCCCATTATAACTGAGCAATGGGTACCTATTTTTGCAGGATTGCATGGCAGCGACGCATTCAGCTCTAACAGGCGGACGCAAAACCTGCTGAAATAGGCACTGATAGCACCAAGCCAGTATCGCCAACCTTCGCCACTTCCTTGTGAGCCTGCCATGCCCAACCCTCATCTCAGCATCCTGGTGGTGGACGACGCCAAGTTCTCCAGCGCCATGATCGGTCGTGCCCTGACCCAGGCCGGTTATCAGGATGTCCGCTTCGCCAGCAGCGCAACAGAAGCCTTGCGCCTGCTCGAGGAGCGCCCCGCCAATGTATTGCTGGCGGACTGGCTGATGCCCGAGATCGACGGCCTCGAACTGACCGCACGGGTGCGCCAGCTGGACGAGATGATCGACCACTACACCTACATCATCCTGCTCACCGGCAAGGAAGGTGAAAACGTGCTGGGCGAAGCCTTCGACCGCGGTGTCGACGACTTCATCAGCAAGGCGGCCATGAACGAACAGCTGGTGCCTCGCGTCTACGCGGCGGACCGCCTGTGCAACACCCTGCAGCGCCTGCTCCACGAAAACCGGCTGATGACCCAGAACATCGCCAGCCTGGAACAACGCAACCTGGTGGACTCGCTGACCGGCCTCGGCAACCCGCGCTACCTGCGCCAGAAGCTTTCCGACAGCCTGCGCCAGGTCGAGTCCCGCGGCGGCGCCCTGTGCTACCTGCTGATCGGTCTGCATGACGCACCTGCCCTGCGCGTGCAGTACGGCAGCGAGTTCTACAACGAGCTGCTCCACGGTGTCGCCCGCCGCCTGCAGCAACTGGTGCGCCCGCTGGACGTGCTGACCCGCCTGGACGACAACCACTTCGGCCTGATCACCCTGCTCGAAGACCTTCACGAATGCTCCCCCAGCAGCTTCAAGCGCCTGCATGAAGGCCTCAACCTCAAGGCCTTCAAGACCAGCGAAGGCTTCATCACCCTCAAGGCCGGCATCAGCCTGGTGGGGATGGATGGCAAGGCCCTGCCGGTGGACGTCGAGATCCTGATCGACCAGGCCGCCAAGCTGCTGCCCGAGTCCTACGCCAGCGGCCGCGTGAGCGCGATACGCCTGCCCCTGCCATGACCTGGCACGTCCTCGGCATCGGCAGCCTCGGCAGCCTGTGGGCCATGCGTCTGGCCCGTGCCGGCCTGCCGGTGCACCTGTTGCTGCGTGACCCGCAACGCCTGGCGGCCTACCACCAGGCTGGCGGCCTGACCCTGGTGGAACAGGGCCAGGCGCAACGCCTCGAACTGCCCGCCGAAACCCTCGATGCCCCGACGCCCATCCAGCGCCTGCTGGTGGCCTGCAAGGCCTACGACGCCGAAGCGGCGGTCGCAGCGCTCCTGCCACGCCTGGCGCCCGGTGCCGAACTGGTGCTGCGGCAGAACGGCCTCGGCAGCCAGGACGCCGTCGCTGCCCGCGCGCCTCAGGCCCGCTGCATTCTGGCCTCTAGCACCGAGGGCGCTTTCCGTGATGGCGACTTCCGCGTGGTCTTCGCCGGCCACGGCTTCACCTGGCTGGGCGACCCGCACGCCACCGCAGCCCCCTCCTGGCTCGATGAGCTGGAACGCGCCGGCATCCCCCACGGCTGGACGCCGGACATTCTGTCGCGGCTATGGCGCAAGCTCGCGCTCAATTGCGCGATCAACCCGCTGACCGTGCTCAACGACTGCCGCAATGGTGGCCTCGTCGAGCACCCGGCCCAGGTGCAGCAACTGTGCGCCGAACTGGCCGAGCTGCTGCAGCTGTGTGGCCAGCCGGCCGCCGCCGAAGGCCTTCATGACGAAGTGGGTCGGGTGATCCAGGCCACTGCCGCCAACTACTCCTCCATGTACCAGGACGTGGCGGCCAAACGCCGCACCGAGATCGGCTACCTGCTCGGCTACGCCTGCGCCGCGGCCGAGCGCCATCGCCTGGTACTGCCCCACCTGCAGGCCCTGCTCAGGCGCTTGCAGGGGCACCTGGCCGAGCGCGGATTGCCGCTGGACTGACCCCGCGCTACCCTGCCGACAGCCCAACCGCCTGGATTCCGCCCCTTGAACAGCCTGCGCCAGCGCCTCGAAAACCTGTCCGTCGGCCGAAAGCTGCTGGCCGCCCTGCTGGTCCTGGTGACCACCGTTCTGCTGATCGCCAACCTGGCCTTCATCAGCGCCGCCTACTGGATCTCCCAGGAGAGCATGGCGCCCCAGGCCCTGCAGACCCTGGGGCGGCTCTTCGCCACCGCGCCCCTTTCCCGCGAGGCCCTGTCCTCTCCCGAGGCCGCTCGCGACCTGCTCAACCAACTGGACAGCTACGCCCCGCTGCGCGCCGCCGCGCTCTACGACGGCCAGGGCGAGCTGCTGGCACAGCTGATCAGCGGCAGCACCCTCAAGCTGCCGCAGCACGCCGAGAAGCTGCAACGCTGGCGCCTGCACGAATTCCGCACCAGCCAGGTGGTCGAGCTGCCCCAGGACAACGGCCCACCTGGCCACCTGCTGCTGGTGGCTTCCAGTGAGCTGCCCGGCGCCTTCTACACCGGCACCCTTACCGCCAGCCTGGCGATCCTCGCCAGCAGCGTGCTGCTCTGGCTGCTGGTGGCGCGGCAGATCCGGCGCATGGTCACCGGGCCAATCCGGCGCCTGGAAGAACTGTCGCGCCAGGTCACCCGCGAGGAGAACTACGCCCTGCGCGCCCAGCGCGGGCACCGCGACGAACTGGGCAGCCTGGCCGACGCCTTCAACACCATGCTCAGCCGCATCGAGGCCCGCGAGCAGCAGCTCAAGCGCGCCCGCGACGACTCCCAGGCCGCCGTCGACCAGGCCCAGGCACTGGCGGAGGAGACCCGCCACTCCAACCGCAAGCTGGAGCTGGAGGTGCAGGTGCGCAGCAAGATCGAGAAGAAGCTCACCGGCTTCCAGAACTACCTCAACAGCATCATCGACTCGATGCCCTCGGCGCTCATCGCCCTGGACGAACAGCTCTACGTCACCCAGTGGAACCAGGAAGCCACCGCGCTTTCCGGCACCACCCTGGACGACGCCCTGAACCAGCCGGTATTTCTTGCCTTCCCCTCGCTCAAGCCCTTCCTGCCGCAGATCAAGCTCACCGCCGAACGCCACAAGGTGGAGAAGGTCGAGCGGGTCAGTTGGCTGCTGGGCGACGAGGTGCGCCACTACGCCCTGACCTTCTACCCGCTGATGGGCGGCACCGGGCGCGGTGTGGTTATCCGTATCGACGACATCACCCAGCGCCTGTCCATGGAAGAGCTGATGGTGCAGTCGGAAAAGATGCTCAGCGTCGGCGGCCTGGCTGCCGGCATGGCCCACGAGATCAACAACCCCCTGGGGGCCATCCTGCACAACGTGCAGAACATCCGTCGACGCCTGTCACCGGAGCTGGAGAAGAACCTGGAGCAGGCCCGAGCCGACGGCATCTGCCTGGATTCGGTGAACCATTACCTGGAGGCCCGCGAGGTGCCCAAGCTGCTGGACGGCATCTACCAGGCCGGCTCGCGGGCGGCGAAGATCGTCACTCACATGCTGTCCTTCAGCCGCCGCAGCAACCGCCAACTGGCGCCCTGCCTGCTGCCGGTGCTGCTGGACCAGGCCGTGGAGATCGCCAGCAACGACTTCGACCTGACCGAGGGTTTCGACTTCAAGGGCATGACCATCACCCGCCTCTTCGACCCCGAACTGGGACCGGTGCCGGGCACCGCCAACGAACTGGAACAGGTGCTGCTCAACCTGCTGAAGAACGCCGCCCAGGCGATCCACCAGCGCGAGGACGACCTGGAAGGCCATATCACCCTGCGCACCCGCCTGGCGCCGCCCTGGGCGGAAATCCAGGTGGAAGACAACGGCGTCGGCATCCCCGAGAACGTGCGCAAGCGCATCTTCGAGCCGTTCTTCACCACCAAGGAAGTGGGCCAGGGCACCGGGCTGGGCCTGTCGGTTTCCTATTTCATCATCACCAACAACCACAAGGGCCAGATGGAGGTGCAGTCCAAGCCCGGCCAGGGCACCTGCTTTACCCTGCGCCTGCCGCTGGCCTCCAGCCCCACGGGAACCTGATATGGGCAACCGCCTTTCGAAGATCTACACCCGCACCGGTGACAAGGGTGAAACCGGCCTTTCCGGCAACCGCCGCGTGTCCAAGGACCACCCGCGCATCGAGGCCATAGGCGAGGTGGACTCGCTCAACAGCCAGCTCGGCCTGCTGCTGGCGCAACTGACCGAGCAGCACGGCGCCTGCCCGGGGCTGGGTGAGGTGAGCGAGGTGCTCGCGCCCTGCCAGCACCGCCTGTTCGACCTCGGCGGCGAACTGTCGATGCCTGAATACCAGGTGCTGGAGGAAGGCGAGGTGCAACGCCTGGAGGCGGCCATCGACCTGTGGAACGAAGAGCTGGGGCCGCTGAAGAACTTCATCCTCCCCGGCGGCTCGGCCCTGGTGGCCCAGGCCCATGTCTGCCGCTCCGCTGCCCGCAGCGCCGAACGCCGCGCCCAGACCCTCAACGCCGAGGAAGCCCTGCGCGGTGAACTGCTGGCCTACCTCAACCGCCTCTCCGACCTGCTCTTCGTCGCCGCACGGTTGATCGCACGGCGGCAGGGCGTCGATGAGGTGTTGTGGCAGGCGGCGACCCGGGGCTGAGCTGGAAGCTGGAAGCTGGAAGCTGGAAGCTGGAAAAGCCTGGGGGATCGACGGAAACCGTCAACCCTCGGGTTTATTTATTTCCTCACCCCTGACATACCCGGGAAAGCCCGAACGTAGGGTGGACCACGCTTCACCGGTCCACCGCAGCGGAGCCCGGATCGGCACCGCCGGTGGATGCAAAAAGCAGCACCCACCCTACACGCAAACCCCCGCTTCAGGCTTCAGGCTTCAGGCTTCAGGCTTCAGGCTTCAATCTTTAGTGGGCCAAAACGCCCTGATCCCCGCCACGCCCTGGGCGCCGGTCTGCCAGGCGCGCTGGAGGTCGTCCGGGCCGACGCCACCGAGCAGGAATACCGGCTTGTTGAAGCGACGGATCATCTCCTGGGCGGCGTCCCAGCCCAGCGGCTGGGCGTCGGGATGGGTCTGGGTGGCCTGCAGCGGCGACAGGGTGACGAAATCCACGCCCATCTCGGTGGCCAGCTCCAGTTCTTCCGCGCTGTGGCAGGAGGCGGCCAGCCAGCGTTCCTTGGGGAACGGACGGCCGCGGGGCGCATAGCGGCGCAACTGATCGGCGGTGAGGTGCCAGCCGGCGGCAGGGAAGTCCCCCAGCCATTCCAGCGGGCCCTTGAGCATCAACTGGGCGCGACGGGCGCAAAGGCCCTGGATGTCTACCGCCAGGTCGCGGTACTGGGCATCGAACATGTTCGGCGCACGCAGCTGGATCAGGCGGACGCCCTTGGCCAATGCGGCGCGAACGCCTTGCAGCAGCTCCTGGGGCTCCAGTTCGTCCGGCGTGATGAGGTAGCGATCGGGCAGGCGCGCCGCCGCCAGGATCGGCTGGTTGGCGGCAGGGAATTCGTAGTCGGCCAGCTCCTGCTCGGTGGCCCAGGCCAGGGGCTGGCCTTCGGCGCCATGGGGCTCGCCCGTGAAGGCAGAGACTTCCCAGACATCCAGCAGCACCTGCTTGTCGGGGTAGTCGTGGTGCACCTGGATCAGCGGCCGCGCCGAGCTGACGCGAATGCCCAGTTCCTCCTCGAGCTCCCGCGACAGGGCGACCTGAACGGCTTCGCCCTCCTCCACCTTGCCGCCCGGGAACTCCCACAGGCCGCCCTGGTGCTTGTCGTCCGGCCGGCGTGCGATCAGCACCCGGCCGTCGGCGCCACGGATGACCGCAGCCGCCACGTGCACTCGCTTCATTCGATGATCTCCGTTTCCTGCAGGGCGGCCTGGTACCAACGCTGGAACGCGGGCCACCGGTAGATGGTGTCGACATAGGCCGCGGCTTCGGCGGGAAGCTCCACGGCGTAGCTGCGCAAGCGGCTGGCCACCGGCGCGTAGAAGGCATCGGCGATGCTGGCATGGCCGAACAGGTAGGGGCCGTCCTGGCCGAAGCGGCGGCGGCAGTCGGACCAGATGGCGCAGACGCGGCGGATGTCCTCAGCGGCCTCTTCCGGAATGCCATCGAGCGCCTGGTTGCGCTTCAGGTCCATGGGCATGTGGCTGCGCAGGGCGACGAAGCCGCTGTGCATCTCGGCACAGATGGAGCGGGCATGGGCACGGGCCGCCTGGCCGAAGGGCCAGAGGTGGGCTTCGGGGAAACGCTCGGCGAGGTATTCGGCGATGGCCAGGGAATCCCAGATGACGCCGTCGGCTTCGGTTTCCAGTACCGGCACCTTGGCGGTGGGCGAACGCGCCAGCAGGCGTTTGTGGCTATCGGCGGCGTAGAGCGGGATACGCAGTTCCTCGTAGGGGGCGCCGGTCAGCTCCATGGCCAGCCAGCCGCGCAACGACCAGGAGGAGTAGTTCTTGTTGCCGATAACCAGGGTGAGTGCCATGCGTTTCTCCTTGAGCCCGATGGTTTGTCCAGGCGGGTCGATGGACCTTAAAAGGCGCATGCGGGGATGGCAAATTCCCATTGCTCATGGGGCCATGAACGCCGGGAATGCCAGGGACGAGTATCAGCGCAGCCGCAGGCGAACCTGCGGCTGCGTCGGGCTCAGGTGCGGTATTCCGCGTTGATCTTGACGTACTCGTGGGACAGGTCGGTGGTCCAGATGGTTTCGCTGCAACCGCCACGACCCAGCTCGATACGGATGCCGATCTCTTCGCGGGCCATCACGGCGGCGCCCTGGTCCTCGGTGTAGGTGGCCGCGCGGCCGCCCTTGCTGGCGATGCAGACATCACCGAGGAACACGTCGATCTTGCTCACATCCAGCTGCGGTACGCCGGCACGGCCGACGGCGGCGAGGATGCGCCCCCAGTTCGGGTCGGAGGCGAACAGCGCGGTCTTGATCAGCGGCGAGTGGGCCACGGCGTAGGCGACGTCCAGGCACTCCTGGTAGGTACCGCCGCCGTTCACCTGCACGGTGACGAACTTGGTGGCGCCTTCACCGTCACGGACGATGGCCTGAGCCACTTCCATGGAGACTTCCAGCACGGCCTGCTTGAGCGCGGCGAACAGCTCGCCGCTGGCCTGGGTCACTTCCGGCAGTGCGGCCTGGCCGGTGGCGACCAGCATGCAGCAGTCGTTGGTGGAGGTATCGCCATCGATGGTGATGCGGTTGAAGGACTTGTTGGCGGCATCGCGCAGCAGGTCCTGCAGCACACCCTGGGCGACCTTGGCGTCGGTGGCGATGTAGCCGAGCATGGTGGCCATGTTGGGCTTGATCATGCCGGCCCCCTTGCTGATGCCGGTGACGGTGACGGTGACGCCGTCATGCACGAACTGGCGGCTGGCACCCTTGGGCAGGGTGTCGGTGGTCATGATGCCGGTGGCGGCAGCAGCCCAGTTGCCTTCGGCGAGGTCGGCCAGGGCATCGCCCAGGGCGGCTTCGATCTTCTCGACCGGCAGCGGCTCGCCGATCACACCGGTGGAGAACGGCAGCACGGCGGTGGCATCGACGCCCGCCAGCTCCGCCAGGCGCGCGCAGGTGCGCTCGGCGGCAGCCAGGCCCGGCTCGCCGGTGCCGGCGTTGGCATTGCCGGTGTTGGTCAGGAAGTAGCGCACGGGACCGAGGACGCGCTTCTTGGAGAGGATCACCGGGGCTGCGCAGAAGGCGTTGAGGGTGAACACGCCGGCGACGGTGGAGCCTTCGGCGCAGCGCATGACCACTACGTCCTTGCGGCCTGGGCGCTTGATGCCGGCAGAGGCGATGCCGAGTTCGAAACCGGGAACCGGGTGCAGGGTGGGCAGGGGGCCGAGACCAACAGCCATGGAAGCGCTCCTTGTCGTGTCGTCAGGTGAAGCGGCGGTGCCGGAGCGCCACCGTTCTGGGGATGTCGAGTTGAAAACGCCGCGAGCGGCTGAGCCGGTCGCGGCGTGGGGAACTACAGCTTAGCCTCAGCTGATCTGGCCGTGGCAGTGCTTGTATTTCTTGCCGGAGCCGCAGGGGCAGGGCTCGTTGCGGCCGACCTTGGGCTCGGTGCGGACCGGCGCAGCGGCAACGGCTACGTCGCCCTCTTCGCCCAGCTCCTGGGGTTCTTCGAGACCCGGGGCTTCGGCGTGCTGGAACTGCATGCGCTTGGCCAGTTCCTCGGCCTCGCGGCGCAGGCGGGCCTCTTCCTCGGCCGGGTCTTCACGACGGACCTGGACATGGGACAGCACGCGGATGGTGTCGCGACGGATGGAATCCAGCAGCTCCTGGAACAGGGTGAAGGATTCGCGCTTGTATTCCTGCTTGGGGTTCTTCTGTGCGTAACCGCGCAGGTGGATACCGTGGCGCAGGTGATCCATGGTGGACAGGTGGTCCTTCCACAGGTCGTCCAGCACGCGCAGCAGCATCTGCTTCTCGAAGGAGCGCAGGGCTTCGGCGCCGGCGAGCTCTTCCTTCTCGTTGTAGGCGATGGTCAGCTGCTCGAGGATCTTCTCGCGCAGGGTGTCTTCGAACAGCTTGTCGTCTTCGTCCAGCCACTGCTGGATCGGCAGCTTGATGCCGAAGTCGCTGTAGAGCGCCATTTCCAGGCCGGTGATGTCCCACTGCTCGGGCAGGGACTGCGGCGGGATGTGGCTGTCGATGGTGCGACCCAGCACGTCTTCGCGGAACTCGGCGATGGTCTCGCCAATGTCGTCGGCGGCCAGCAGGCTGTTGCGCATGTGGTAGATCACCTTGCGCTGCTCGTTGGCCACGTCGTCGAATTCGAGGAGCTGTTTGCGGATGTCGAAGTTGCGGCCTTCGACCTTGCGCTGGGCCTTCTCGATGGCGTTGGTGACCATGCGATGTTCGATGGCTTCGCCGGACTGCATGCCCAGGGCCTTCATGAAGTTCTTCACCCGGTCGGAGGCGAAGATGCGCATCAGGCTGTCTTCCAGCGACAGGTAGAAACGGCTGGAGCCCGGGTCACCCTGGCGACCGGCACGGCCACGCAGCTGGTTGTCGATACGGCGGGACTCGTGACGCTCGGAGGCGACCACATGCAGGCCGCCGGCTTCGATCACCTGCTGGTGGCGCTTCTGCCAGTCGGCCTTGATCTGCGCGATCTGCTCTTCGGTGGCGTTCTCCAGGGCGGCGACTTCGACCTCCCAGTTGCCTCCGAGGAGGATGTCGGTACCACGACCGGCCATGTTGGTGGCGATGGTCACGGCGCCCGGACGACCGGCCTGGGCAATGATCTCGGCTTCCTTCTCGTGGTACTTGGCGTTCAGTACCTTGTGCTCGATGCCGCCCTTGACCAGCAGCTGCGAGACGTACTCGGAGCTTTCGATCGAGGCGGTACCCACCAGCACCGGACGACCATTGGCCTGGCAGTCCTTGATGTCGGTGATGATGGCGGCGTACTTCTCTTCCTGGGTCAGATAGACCAGGTCGTTGAAGTCCTTCCGAGCGATCGGGCGGTGGGTCGGGATCACCATCACTTCGAGGCCGTAGATCGAATGGAATTCGAAGGCTTCGGTGTCGGCGGTACCGGTCATGCCGGACAGCTTGGAGTAAAGGCGGAAGTAGTTCTGGAAGGTGGTGGAGGCCAGGGTCTGGCTCTCGGCCTGAATGTTCAGGCCTTCCTTCGCTTCGATAGCCTGGTGCAGGCCTTCAGAGAGGCGGCGGCCGGGCATGGTACGGCCGGTGTGCTCGTCGATCAGCAGGACCTGATCATTCTGCACGATGTATTCGACGTTGCGGTGGAACAGGGTGTGCGCGCGCAGGCCAGCGTAGACGTGGGTCAGCAGGCCCAGGTTATGCGCGGAGTACAGGCTCTCGCCTTCGGCCAGCAGGCCGGCCTGGGTGAGCATGTCTTCGATGAACTGGTGGCCCTGTTCGTTAAGCTCGACCTGGCGAGTCTTCTCGTCGACCGAGTAGTGGCCTTCCTGGACGACGTTGCCCTCTTCCGGCTCGACGTGCTTCTTGAGCCGCGGGATCAGCGCGTTGATCTGCATGTACAGCTTGGAGCTGTCTTCGGCCTGGCCGGAGATGATCAGCGGGGTCCGCGCTTCGTCGATGAGGATGGAGTCCACTTCGTCGATCACGGCGAAGTTCAGCTCACGCTGGAATTTGTCTTCCAGGCTGAAGGCCATGTTGTCGCGCAGGTAGTCGAAACCGAATTCGTTGTTGGTGCCGTAGGTGATGTCGGCGGCGTAGGCGGCGCGCTTTTCTTCCGGCGGCTGGAACGGGGTGACGATGCCGAGGCTGAGGCCGAGGAATTCGTACAGCGGACGCATCCAGTTGGCGTCGCGGCGGGCCAGGTAGTCGTTCACCGTGACCACGTGCACTCCCTTGCAGGACAGCGCGTTGAGGTAGACCGGCAGGGTACCCACGAGGGTCTTGCCCTCACCGGTACGCATCTCGGCGATCTTGCCTTCGTGGAGGGTCATGCCGCCGATCAGCTGCACGTCAAAGTGGCGCATGCCCATCACGCGCTTGCCGGCCTCGCGGGCCACGGCAAAGGCTTCAGGCAGGATCTGGTCGAGGGTTTCACCTTTGGCCACTCGCGCCTTGAACTCTTCGGTCTTGGCCCTGAGCTGCTCGTCGGACAGCGCGACCATCTGCTCTTCCAGGGCGTTGATCGCCTGGACAGCCTTGGCCATGCGCTTCACTTCGCGCTCGTTCTTGCTTCCAAAGAGTTTCTTCAACAAAGGCGCAAACATATCGACAGGATCTTCCACATATATGGATGGGGGGCGGCCCCGGAGTCGCCCACGCAGCCTTCATGGCTGCTTGCGAAGGGGGCATTCTACCCGGATTCGTTGTAGAGAAAAGTAGCGTTACTCCGCTGCTGCGGAACGAGCTATATAGAGGGCCGGGTTGACCACCTCACCGCCCCGGGTGACCTCGAAATGCACGTGGGCACCGGTGGATCGGCCACTGCTGCCGACTTCGGCGATGGCCTGGCCACGCTGCACCAGATCACCGACCTGCACCAGGTTCTTCTTGTTGTGTGCATAGAGGGTGCGATAGCCATCGGCATGGCTGATCTCGACCATGTTGCCGTAGCCGGTCTTGCGCCCGGACCAGGTGACGACACCCGCCCCGACGGCCAATACATCGCTGCCAGCCTTGGCGGCGAAGTCCACGCCCTTGTGCCGGCTCAAACGCCCCGTGAGGGGATCGGTGCGCACGCCGAAAGGCGAGGAGATGTAGCCCTGCAACACCGGGCGCCCGGCCAGGTGCTCAGCCGCACTGATGCGCCGTTCGCCCAGCAGTTGCTCGAGGACTTCCAGCTGCTGCTCGCGGCTTTCGAGGCGTTCGGTGAGGCTGTCCAGCACATCCATGAAGGGCGGGGCCTGGTAGGCGGGCGCGTCGAGGGGGTCTTCCGGGCCACCCTGGCCGACATTGAGGGAGAAGTCGAACTCGCTGGAGTCCAGCTCAGCCAGTTCGGCGACACGCTCGCCCAGCGCATCGAGCCGGGTGAGGCGGGCCTGGAGATCAGCGATATGCGCACCAAAAGCGTCCAGCTGGCGCTGGGCATCGGCCCGCGCCTGGCTCACCTGGCTGCGCTGCTCGTCGAGCGCGAGGGTCATCTGCTGGCTGTCTTCGGCGCTGGGCGCGGCCGGTTTGATCCAGGCGCCCAGAGCGATCCCCGATGCGAGAACCAGCGCCAGCAGCACGCCACCGAGCGCCAGGAGAACGCGCAGGTCGAGGCTCAGCGAACGCGCTGCCCCATGCCTGCGGCTCAGAAGAATGATGTGCATGACTTCCCCAATTGATCGAGCATTACCCGGTGCAGCCTTCTGCTACCATGGCCACTCTGTATTCTTCAGGCGTCCTGCCATGTCTTTTCGTCCCTTGCCGGCCCGGTCCCCCGCCGCACTGCTGCGTGAGGAAAAACCGCTCAAGGCCCTGTTCAACCAGGCCCAGCGCATCGACCATCTACAGCATCTGCTGGAAAGCCAACTGCAACCTGCAGCGCGCGAGCATTGCCGTGTCGCCTCGTGGCGAGAGGGCTGCCTGATGCTGATCATCAGCGACGGCCATTGGGCTACGCGCCTGCGCTACCAGCAACGTCGACTGCAGCGCCAGCTCCAGGCACTCGGAGAGTTCGCGACCTTAACGAAAATCATCTTCAAGGTGCAACCTCCCCAAGGCTCGGCACGTGCGCCAGGCCGCACCATCGAACTGTCGGCCTTCGCCGCGGAAAGCATCCAGGCAACCGCCGAAGGCATCGAAGACCCGAAGCTGCGCGCCGCCCTGGAGCGCCTTGCCGAACGCGGCCGCAAAAACCGCGACGACTGATCCTCCGCGACAATCCGCCGCTCTGCCCTCCCCTTCTTCCAGCACAAAAAAAGAGGCCACCCAATGGGTGGCCTCCAAAGAAAGGAAAGAGGTATTGCTTACACGGCCGCTACCGGGCGCATGTAGGAGATGGGTGCGGTCTTGGCGTCTTCGAAGGTGACCACTTCCCAGGCATCCTTGTCGGCGATCAGTGCACGCAGCAGGCGATTGTTGAGTGCATGACCGGACTTGTAGCCACGGAACTCGCCGATGAGGCTGTTGCCGAGCAGGTAGAGGTCGCCGATGGCATCGAGGATCTTGTGCTTGACGAATTCGTCCTCGTAACGGAGGCCGTCTTCGTTCAATACGCTGTCCTCGTCAACCACGATGGCGTTCTCGACACTGCCGCCCAGGGCCAGATTGTGCGAGCGAAGGAATTCCAGATCACGCACGAAACCGAAGGTACGGGCGCGGCTGACTTCCTTGACGAAGGTGGTGCTGGAGAAATCGACAGACGCTTTCTGAGTGCGACCGTTGACCACCGGGTGGTCGAAGTCGATCTCGAAAGTGACCTTGAAACCATCGAACGGTACGAAGGTGGCGCGCTTGTCGCCATCCTGCACGCTCACTTCACGTTTGATGCGAATGAAGCGCTTGGCTGCGTCCTGTTCCTCGAGGCCAGCGGACTGGATGAGGAATACGAACGGACCGGCGCTGCCATCCATGATCGGTACTTCGGCTGCGGACAGCTCGACATAGGCGTTGTCGATGCCCAGGCCAGCCATGGCCGAGAGCAGGTGCTCGACCGTGCCGACCTTGACGTCGCCATTGAAAAGGTTGGTGGACATGGTGGTCTCACCGACGTTTTCGGCATAGGCGGCGATCTGGACGACGGGGTCCAGGTCGGTACGGCAGAACACGATGCCGGTATCCACAGGGGCGGGCTTGAGGGTCAGGTAGACCTTTTCCCCGGAGTGCAGCCCTACGCCTGTGGCTCGGATGACGTTCTTTAAAGTGCGTTGTTTGATCATGGCAGTGGCCGCTTTCGCGCTAGTTGCGAACAGTTTTCAACAATGGCCGGGGATGATAGCAGAACCGGCCTTTGCTGAACACCAATCACAGACATAGCGTCGATAAACTTCATCAATCGGCCTGACGGCGCAGGAAGGCCGGAATGTCCAGGTAATCCAGGTCATCCTGGGGGTTCATCTTGGCGGCGGTTGCGGCGCTGCCATGAGCCTGGTTGCGCATGACGGTCGGACGGTCCAGGTCACGGTAGTTGACCGACGGCTGTTCAGCGCGCTGCTGTGCCGGGGCGGCCACGGCGGCGGTGGACTGAACGGTGTTGTCGACGACCTTGACCGGTTTTTCCAGGCGCGCGCCCAGACCGGTGGCGACCACGGTGACGTGCAGCTCGTCGCGCATGTCCGGATCGATCACGGTGCCCACCTTGACGGTGGCGTGCTCGGAAGCGAACTGCTCGATGATGTTGCCGACATCGGAGTACTCACCCAGGGACAGGTCAGGACCGGCGGTGATGTTGACCAGGATGCCGCGGGCGCCTTGCAGGTTGACGTCATCCAGCAACGGGTTGCGGATGGCTTCCTCGGTGGCCTCACGGGCGCGATTCGGACCGCTGGCGCAGCCGGTACCCATCATCGCCATGCCCATTTCGCTCATCACGGTCTTCACGTCGGCGAAGTCGACGTTGATCATGCCGGGACGCTTGATGATGTCGGAGATACCGCGAACGGCACCGGCCAGCACGTCATCCGCCTTGGAGAACGCGGACAGCAGGCTTGCGTCCTTGCCGAGGATGGTCAGCAGCTTCTCGTTGGGGATGGTGATCAGCGAGTCGACGCTTTCCGACAGCGCGCGGATGCCCTCATCGGCGATCTGCATGCGCTTGCGGCCTTCGAACGGGAACGGACGGGTCACCACCGCAACGGTGAGGATGCCCATGTCCTTGGCCACTTCAGCGATGATCGGCGCCGCACCGGTACCGGTACCGCCACCCATGCCGGTGGTGATGAAGACCATGTCGGTGCCTTGCAGCACTTCGGCGATGCGCTCGCGGTCTTCCAGGGCGGCCTGGCGGCCGATTTCCGGATTGGCACCTGCGCCCAGACCCTTGGTAACGCCTGGGCCGAGTTGCAGGACGGTGCGCGCACCGACGTTCTTCAGAGCCTGGGCATCGGTGTTGGCGCAGATGAACTCGACGCCTTCGATGTTGCTCTTGGCCATGTGATTGACCGCGTTACCGCCGCCACCACCTACGCCGATTACCTTGATCACCGCGGTTTGCGGGACGTTATCTACGAGTTCGAACATTTCCCCTCTCCTTCCTTTTCTAGTTGTATCGCCTACTGCAAAACTCTTTAGAAGTTGCCCTGGACCCAGCGCTTGAGCCGTTCCAGAACAGGTGTCTTGGGTTCGTCACTGAAGCTGCCCAGACCGCCGGACATCGAAATGCCGTCGGACTGCTTCTGCAGGCCGTACATGAGCAGGCCAACGCCGGTCGAGTAGATCGGGTTGCGCACCACGTCGCTCAGCCCCTTGACGCTATGCGGCACGCCCAGGCGCACCGGCATGTGGAAAATCTCTTCGGCGAGCTCGACCGCGCCCTCCATCTTCGCGGTGCCGCCGGTCAGGACGATGCCCGCCGGGATCAGGTCCTCGTAGCCGCTGCGGCGCAGCTCGGCCTGGATCAGGGTGAAGAGCTCGTCGTAACGTGGCTCGACCACTTCGGCCAGTGCCTGGCGCGAGAGTTCCCGCGGCGGGCGGTCACCGACGCTCGGCACCTTGATGGTTTCGCCGGCACCGGCCAGTTTGGCCAGGGCACAGGCGTAGCGGATCTTGATCTCTTCGGCGTACTGGGTGGGCGTACGCAGGGCCATGGCGATGTCGTTGGTCACCTGGTCGCCGGCGATCGGGATCACCGCGGTATGACGGATCGCGCCCTCGGTGAAGATGGCGATGTCGGTGGTGCCGCCGCCGATGTCCACCAGGCACACGCCCAGCTCCTTCTCGTCGTCGGTGAGCACCGAGTAGGCCGAGGCCAGCTGCTCGAGGATGATGTCGTCCACCTCCAGGCCGCAGCGGCGCACGCACTTCTCGATGTTCTGCGCCGCGTTCACCGCGCAGGTCACCACGTGGACCTTGGCTTCCAGACGCACGCCGGACATGCCCAGGGGTTCGCGCACCCCTTCCTGGTTATCGATCACGTAGTCCTGGGCCAGGGTGTGCAGCACCCGCTGGTCAGCCGGGATGGCGACGGCCTGAGCGGCGTCGAGCACGCGCTCGATGTCCGCCGGGCTCACCTCGCGATCACGGATCGCCACGATGCCATGGGAGTTCAGGCTACGGATGTGATTGCCGGCCACGCCGACGAAGGCCGAGTGGATGCGGCAGCCCGCCATCATCTGCGCCTCTTCCACCGCGCGCTGGATGGACTGCACGGTGGACTCGATGTTCACCACCACGCCCTTCTTCAGGCCGCGGGAGGGATGGGTGCCGATCCCGACGATCTCCAGCTGGCCGTCGGCCGCGATCTCGCCCACCAGCGCCACCACCTTGGAGGTGCCGATATCCAGGCCGACGATCATCTTGCCGCTCTGCACGCTTGCCATGGTTCTAACCTTCTCCTCAATTCGCACGGCTGGCTACGGCCGCCGCGGGTGCCTCTACCGGGGTTCGCCACGCTACCGCCAAGCCGTTGGGGTAACGCAGGTCGACGCGCTCGATGTTGGCGATCTGTTCTTTGAGCGTCTTCTCGTAGATCGAGATGAAGCGACGCATCTTTTCCACCAGATGATCCCTACCCAGGAGGATCTCCACGCCCTGTCCGGTGGACAGGAACCAGCTGCCGCGCTCGCGCAGCTCCAGTCGGGTGATGGAGAACCCGAGCGGGCGCAACATCTGGCTGAGCATCTGGTACTGCTGCATCACCTGTTCCTGGGCGCGCTGGGGCCCCCACAGCTGCGGCAGTTGTTCGTAATGGGCCAGTTCACGCGGGGTGAAGGCCTGGCCCTGGTTGTTCAGCAGTGCCTCGTCGCCCCAGCGGGCGATCGGCAATTGTTCTTCCAGGCGGATCATCACCTGGTCCGGCCATACCCGGCGCACCTCGGCGTGGGCGATCCAGGGCATCTGCTCCAGCTCGCTGCGCATGCCGGCCAGGTCGATGCTGAAGAAGCTCGCCGCGATGTACGGGGCGATGCGCTGCTGCACCGCCTGCTGGCTGATGTAGCTCAGGTCGCCCTGCACGTTGATCTTGGCGATGGGGCGATCCGCATAGGGCAGCAACCGCTGCGCCGCTTCATAGGCACCGAACCCCAGCACCACCAGCACCACCGGCCAGACCAGGCGTTTGAACACGCTGAAGTTCGGCTTGGGCAGGCGGGTACTGAGCGGCTCCTTGGCCACCATCCGGCTGGCACCACGCGGCACCGGCTTGCGCTGGGGAGCGCGGCCGATGGCGGGTTGCGGATGACGGATCGCGGCGCCACGCATGTGCTTAACCTCGTGCCTCGACGCTGTCGGCCAGGATCGCCAGCACCAGTTGCTGGTAATCCAAGCCCGCAGCGCGAGCGGCCATCGGGACCAGGCTGTGGTCGGTCATGCCTGGAACGGTATTCACTTCCAACAGCCAGAAGCGGCCATCGGCGTCCTGCATCACGTCGGCACGTGCCCAACCCTGGGTGCCCACCGCCTCGCAAGCACGCGCAGTCAGGTCCTTGAGCTCCTGTTCCTTGGTCGCATCCAGCCCACAGGGAATCTGGTACTGGGTATCGCTGGCCAGGTACTTGGCGTCGTAGTCGTAGAAGGTGTGCGGCGTACCCAGGCGAATGGGCGGCAGCACCTGCCCGCGAAGCATCGCGATGGTGTACTCCGGACCGTGGATCCACTGCTCCACCAGCACCTGGGAGTCGTAACGGCTGGCGCCTTTCCAGGCCTCCACCAGCGCTTCGACGTCCGCCACCTTGGCCATGCCGATGCTCGACCCTTCGTGGGCCGGCTTGACGATCAGCGGGAAGCCCAGGGACTCGGCCGCCGCGCGGCAATCCACCTCGCTGGCCAGCACCGCGTGACGCGGCGTGGACAGGCCGAGGCTCTGCCACACCTGCTTGGTACGCAGCTTGTCCATCGCCAGGGCGGACGCCAGTACACCGCTGCCGGTGTAGGGGATGCCCAGGCACTCCAGCAGGCCCTGCATGCTGCCGTCTTCGCCGCCACGGCCGTGGAGGACGATGAAGGCGCGGTCGATCTTCTCGGCGGCCAGGCGCTGCAGCAGGTCATCGCCAACGTCGATACCGAAGGCGTCGACGCCTGCGCCCTGGAGCGCTTCCAGAACCATGCTGCCGGACTTCAGCGACACTTCACGCTCGGCACTGCGACCGCCGTAGAGCACGGCGACACGACCGAACGCCTTGGGATCGAGCGTGGACTTCAGGTTCGCACTCATGACTCTTTCCTCGCGGCGGCATCACCGGCGCCACCGAACATCGGGTTCTGGATCAGTTGCGGGGCCAGGCCACCGATATCGCCGGCGCCCTGGCAAAGCAGGATGTCGCCAGCGCGCAGCAGCGGCTTGACCAGCGGCGCCAGGTCGACGCCGCGCTCGATGTAGATCGGGTCCAGCTGGCCGCGCTGGCGGATGCTGTGGCACAGCTGGCGGCTGTCCGCACCGGGGATGGGCTCTTCGCCCGCCGGGTAGACCTCCATCAGCAGCAGCACGTTGGACTCGCCCAGCACCTGCACGAAGTCGTCGTACAGATCACGGGTGCGGCTGTAGCGGTGCGGCTGGTAGACCATCACCAGGCGGCGCTCCGGCCAGCCGCCCCGTACGGCCTTGATCACCGCCGCGACTTCGCGCGGGTGGTGGCCATAGTCGTCGACCAGCATCACGCTGCCGCCTTCGACCTGCAGCTCGCCGTAGACCTGGAAGCGGCGGCCCACGCCCTGGAAGCCCGACAGGCCACGGACGATGGCCTCGTCATCGATGCCTTCATCGGTGGCGATGGCGATAGTCGCCAGCGCGTTCAATACGTTGTGGTTGCCCGGCATGTTCACCGAGACGTCCAGCGGCGCACGGTCCTTGCGCAGCACGGTGAAGAAGGTCTGCATGCCCTGCTGGCGCACGTTGATGGCGCGCAGGTCGGCGTCCTCGGCGAAGCCGTAGGTCACGGTCGGGCGCGCCACCTGCGGGAGGATCTCGCGCACCACCGGGTCGTCCACGCAGAGCACTGCCAGGCCATAGAACGGCAGGTTGTGGAGGAACTCGACGAAGGTCTTCTTCAGCTTGTTGAAGTCGCCGCCATAGGTGCTCATGTGGTCGGCGTCGATGTTGGTGACCACGGCGACCATCGGCTGCAGGTGCAGGAAGCTGGCATCGCTTTCATCGGCTTCGGCCACCAGGTAGCGGCTGGTGCCCAGTTGCGCGTTGGTGCCGGCGGCGTTCAGGCGGCCGCCGATGACGAAGGTCGGGTCCAGGCCACCGGCGGCGAATACCGAGGCGATCAGGCTGGTGGTGGTGGTCTTGCCATGGGTACCGGCAACGGCGATGCCGTGGCGGTAGCGCATCAGTTCGGCCAGCATCTCGGCGCGCGGCACCACGGGGATGCGACGCTCCAGGGCGACGGCGACTTCCGGGTTGGCCTTGTTCACTGCACTGGAAACCACCAGCACATCGGCGTTCTCGGCGTTCTCGGCGCGGTGGCCGATGAAGATCTGCGCGCCGAAGGTCTCCAGGCGAGCGGTCACGGCCGAGGCCTTGAGGTCGGAGCCGGAGACGTTGTAACCGAGGTTCAGCAACACCTCGGCGATCCCGCACATGCCCACGCCGCCGATGCCGACGAAGTGGATGCGGCGGATACGGCGCATTTCCGGTTGCGGCATGGCTTTTTGGCTCTCAACCATGGGCCACCTCCAGGCAGATATCGACCACGCTGCGGGTGGCATCGGGCTTGGCCAGACTGCGGGCGATAGCGCCCATGGCCTTGAGTCGTTCGGGTTGCATCAGTACCTCGGTCAACCGCGCGGCGAGTGTGGCCGCGTCGGTGGCATGTTGCGGGAGAAGGAAGGCCGCGCCCTCCTTCGCCAGGTAATCGGCATTGCGCGACTGGTGATCGTCGATCGCATGGGGCAGCGGCACCAGGAAGGACGGCAACCCGGCGGCGGCGAGCTCGCTGACGGTCAGCGCGCCGGAGCGGCAGATGACCAGATCGGCCCAGGCATAGGCCCGCGCCATATCCTTGATGAAGGGTGCGACCTCCGCTTCGACACCGGCCTCGCGATAACGCTCCGCGGTGACCCCATCGTGATTCTTGCCGGCCTGGTGGAACACCTGCGGGCGCAGCTCGGCGGGCAGCAAGGCAACGGCTGCCGGCAGCAATTTGTTCAACGGCTCGGCGCCCAGGCTGCCGCCCAGCACCAGCAGGCGCGGCGTGCGGCCGGCCAGGGCATCGCGCGGAGTTTCCAGGAACAGCTCTTCGCGCACCGGGTTGCCGGTGGTACGGCGCTTGTCGCTGGTGCCGAAGGTGTCGGGGAAGGCTTCGCACACGCGGCTGGCGAAGGGCGCCAGGCTGCGGTTGGCGGTGCCGGCGACGGCGTTCTGCTCGTGGATCACCAGCGGTACGCCGGCCAGGCGCGCGGCCAGGCCGCCGGGGCCGGTCACGTAACCGCCCATGCCCAGTACGCAGACGGGCTTCAGCTCGCTCACCACACGGCGCGCCTGGAACAGCGAGCGCACCAGGGCGAACGGAGCCTTGAGCAGGGATTTCACACCCTTGCCACGCAGGCCGGTGACCTGGATCAGGTGCAGCGGCAGGCCGGCCTGGGGCACCAGGTCGTTCTCGATGCCGCGCGGGGTGCCCAGCCAGTGCACGCTGTAGCCACGGGACTGGAACTCACGGGCGCAGGCCAGGGCGGGGAACACATGCCCACCGGTGCCGCCGGCCATGATCAATACGTTGCCACTCATGGGCGCACCTCTTCTTCGAGGAAGTCGCTCTCGACGAACTCGATGTCTTCATTGCCCAGATGGGTCCGGCTCTCCCATTCGATCCGCAGCAGCAGCGCGAGGCAGACGCAGCAGATCACCAGGGAGCTGCCGCCGTAGCTGAGGAACGGCAGGGTCAGGCCCTTGGTCGGCAGCAGGCCGACGTTCACGCCGATGTTGATCAGCACCTGGCCGATCCACTGGAAGGCCAGGCCATAGGCCACATAGGCCGAGAAATACTGGCGCGCGCGCTCGGCGCACAGGCCGATGTGCAGCGCGCGCACGCTGACGAACACGAACAGGCCGACCGTCGCCAGTGCGCCGACCATGCCCAGCTCCTCCGCCAACACGGCGAAGACGAAGTCGGTATGCGCCTCGGGCAGGTAGAACTGCTTCTGGATGCTGTTGCCCAGGCCGACGCCGAACCATTCGCCACGGCCGAAGGCGATCAGCGCCTGGCTCAACTGGTAGCCGGCGCCGTATTGGTCGGCCCAGGGGTCGATGAAGTTGGTCAGACGCTGCATCCGGTAGCTCTGGCTGGTCATCACCAGTATCCCGGCCCCCAGTACCGCACCGACCAGCGGTACGAAGCGCACCAGGTTGATGCCGCCGAGGAACAGCATGGCGATGCACGAGCCCACCAGCACGACGGTGGCGCCGAAGTCCGGCTCCGCCAGCAGCAGCACGGCGATGGGGCCGAGCACCAGCATGGGCTTGATGAAACCGGTGAGCTTCTCGCGCACTTCATCCTGGCGACGCACCAGGTAGCCGGCGATGAACATCACGGTGAACAGCTTGGCCAGTTCGGACGGCTGCAGGTTGAACAGGCCGAAGCCGATCCAGCGCTTGGCACCGTTGACCTCGCGACCGATGCCCGGCAGCAGCACCAGGATCAGCAGCACGAAGGCGAGCAGCATCAGGCGCGCGCCATGGCGCTGCCAGAAGCTCATGGGCACCTGCAGGGTAATGATGCAGGCGACCCCGCCGATGGCCAGGTAGATCAGATGGCGGATGGAGTGATAAAGCGGATTGCCGGACAGCGCTGCCGCCACCTCGGACGACGCCGAGGTGATCATCACCAGGCCCAGGCCGAGCAGCGCCAGGCAACCCGCGAGCAGCGGGAAGTCCAGGTCGATGCCACGGCGACTGCGCAGTGGCGACTGCAGGGCGAACAGGCGGGCCAGCATCAGGCAAGACCCTCCGCAGCCTGGGCGAACAGGCGCCCGCGTTCTTCGAAGTTCTTGAACATGTCGAGACTGGCACAGGCGGGCGACAGCAGCACGGCGTCCCCTTCCTGGGCGAGTTCGGCGCAACGGCTCACGGCCTCATCCAGGGTGCGCACCCGTACCAGCGGCAATGCATCGCCCAGGACAGAGGCGATCTGCTCGGCATCACGCCCCAGCAGCACCACGGCACGGCAGAAGCGCGCAACGGGCTCGCGCATGCTGGAGAAGTCGGCGCCCTTGCCATCGCCGCCGGCGATCAGCACCAGCTTGCCATCGATGTCGGCGCCCAGCCCTTCGATCGCCGCCAAAGCGGCGCCGACGTTGGTGGCCTTGGAGTCGTCGTAATACGCCACGCCGTTGCGCTCGCGTACCCACTGGCAGCGATGGGCCAGGCCGGCGAAGGTCTTCAGGGTGTCCAGCATCGGTTCCATGGGCAGCCCCACTGCATGGCCGAGGGCCAGGGCCGCCAGGGCATTGGCCTGGTTATGGGCACCACGGATCTTCAGCTCGCGCACGGGCAGCAGCTTGTCGAACTGGAAGGCCAGGTACTTCTCGCCATCCTCCTCGACCAGGCCGAAGCCCTTGAAGTCGGGTTTGTTCAGGCCGAAGGTCCAGCACGGCAACTGATCGGCCACCAGCGGACGGGATAACGCATCGCCACGATTGACCACCACCTGCCGGGCGCCGCGGAAGATGCGGTGCTTGGCCAGGTGATAGGCCTGCATGTCGGCGTAGCGATCCATATGGTCTTCGCTGACGTTGAGCACCGTGGCCACCTCGGCATTGAGCCGATCGGTGGTTTCCAGCTGGAAGCTGGACAGTTCCATGACATACAGGTCGATGTCGTCGGCCAGCAGATCCAGCGCCGGAGTGCCCAGGTTGCCGCCAACGGCGACCTTGCGCCCGGCCGCCAGCGCCATCTCGCCCACCAGGGTGGTGACGGTGCTCTTGGCATTGGAACCGCTGATGGCGACGATCGGCGCCTTGGCGTAGCGGGCGAACAGTTCGATATCACCAGACAGCTTGACGCCGCGCTTGGCCGCTTCCTGCAGCGCCGGGGTGGCCAGGGCCAGGCCGGGGCTCACGTAAAGCTCGCTGGCACGGCTGAGGAAGTCCACGTCCAGTTCGCCGCAACGCACTTCCACGCCCGGGTACTGGGCACGCAGGGTGGCCAGCTCGGGCGGATTCTCGCGCGTGTCGGCCACGGCGAAACGCACGCCCTGGCGCGCCAGGAAGCGCACCAGGGACATGCCGCTCTTGCCGAGGCCGACAACGATGCGGAACTGGTCGGAAGCGATCAGGCTCATGGTCTCCTCAACGCAGCTTCAAGGTGGCGAGGCCGATCAGCACGAGGATCACGGTAATGATCCAGAAGCGCACGATCACGCGGGGCTCGGGCCAGCCTTTCAGTTCGAAGTGGTGGTGGATAGGGGCCATGCGGAATACACGACGGCCGGTCAGCTTGAACGAGGCGACCTGGATCATCACGGACAGGGTCTCCATGACGAACACGCCGCCCATGATGAACAGCACCACTTCCTGGCGCACGATCACGGCGATGGTGCCCAGGGCGGCGCCCAGCGCCAGGGCGCCGACGTCACCCATGAAGACCTGGGCCGGATAGGTGTTGAACCAGAGGAAGCCGAGGCCGGCACCGACCAGGGCGGCGCAGAACACGATCAGCTCGCCCGCACCCGGCACGTAGGGGATGAACAGGTATTCGGCGAACTTGATGTTGCCCGACAGGTAGCAGAAGATCCCCAGCGCGCCGCCGACCATCACGGTCGGCATGATCGCCAGGCCGTCCAGGCCGTCGGTCAGGTTCACCGCGTTGCTCGAGCCGACGATCACGAAGTAGGTCAGCACGATGAAGCCCGCGCCCAGCGGGATGCCCACATCCTTGATCAGCGGCAGGATCAGGGTGGTCTCCACCGGGCTGGTGGCGGTCATATAAAGGAAGACCGCCGCGCCGATACCGAACACCGATTGCCAGAAGTACTTCCAGCGGCTCGGCAGGCCACGGGAGTTCTTCTCGATCACCTTGCGGTAGTCGTCCACCCAGCCGATGGCGCCGAACAGCAGGGTCACACCGAGGACCACCCAGACGTAGCGGTTGGACAAGTCGGCCCAGAGCAGCGTGCTGATGCCGATGGCGGTGAGGATCAACGCACCGCCCATGGTTGGGGTGCCGGACTTGGAGAGGTGCGATTGCGGCCCGTCGTTGCGTACGGACTGGCCGATCTGGCGCACCTGCAGGGTGCGGATCATCCAGGGTCCGAGGCACAGCGACAGCGACAGCGCCGTGAGGACGCCGAGAATCCCGCGCAGGGTCAGGTACTGGAACACCCCGAACCCCTTGTAGAACTGTTGCAGGTACTCAGCGAGCAGCAGCAGCATGATTAGTGAGCCTCCCCCGTTCCGCAGATGGCCGCGACGATCTTCTCCATCGCCGCGCTGCGAGAACCTTTGATCAGAATTGTTGTGTTGGCGTCCTGCTCGTCGACCAGGGCCTGGATAAGGCTGGACTGATCAGCGAAATGGCGCCCATCGTCGCCGAACGCGGCGACGGCGTGCGCCATCTGAGGACCGACTGCATAGAGCGCGCTGACCTTGCCCCGCGCGTGGAGACCCACGTCGCGATGACCCTGTTCGGCCCATTCCCCCAGCTCGCCCATGTCCCCGAGCACCAGAACGGTACGCCCAGGAAAACCGGCGAGTATATCAACGGCCGCGATCATCGAAGCCGGGTTGGCGTTGTAGCTGTCATCGATCACGCGCATACCGCTGGGCGCCAACTGCGCTACGGTGCGGCCCTTGACCGGTTGCAGGTTCTGCAGCCCCTCGCTGATACCGACCAGCGGTACGCCCAGGGCATGGGCAGCGGCAGCAGCGGCCAGGGCATTGGCGACGTTGTGCAGGCCCAGCAGGTTGAGCTGGATGTTCGCTTCCCCAGCCACACCCTTGAGCGTGAAGGCCATGCAGCCACGGGCATCGCGGACGATGGATTCGGCACGCAGGTCGGCATCCTCAGCCTTGAGGCCAAAGCTCAGCACCTGGCGAGCGCCATTGCGCTGGCGCCAGGTTTCGAAGGCCTTGTCATCGCGGTTGAGCACGGCAACGCCATCGGCAGCCAGGCCTTCGAGGATCTCGCCCTTGGCCAGGACGATCTTCTCCGGCCCACCGAACTCGCCGACATGGGCGGTACCGGCATTGTTGATGATGGCCACCTGGGGCCGGGTCAGGCCGACGGTGTAGGCGATTTCGCCGACTCGCGAGGCACCCAGCTCGATCACGGCACTGCGGTGTTCCGGCGCCAGTTCGAGCAGGGTGAGCGGGGCGCCCAGGTCGTTGTTCAGGTTGCCACGGGTCGCCAGGACCGGACCCTGGGTACGCAGGATGCTGGCGAGCATCTCCTTGACCGTGGTCTTGCCACTGGAACCGGTCACCGCCGCTACCTTGCCGGTAAACGCGTCACGATTGAGCGCGCCGAGCTGGCCGAGCGCCACTCGGGTATCGCCGACCAGCAGTTGCGGCAGGGGCGCGCCCGGAATCTCTCGCTGAACGAGCGCCGCGACAGCGCCCTTGCTGGCCACGTCCGCCAGGTAGTCGTGCCCATCGAAATTCGGACCGACCAGCGCGATGAACAACTGGCCGGGCTCGACGCGCCGGCTGTCGGTGGTCACTGCCGAGAATGCAGCATCAGCACCGATCAGCCGGGCGTGCAAAGGCGTCTGCAGAGCGGAGAGGCGCATGGGCTCAAGCATGGCTCGCCCCCCAGGCGCCCAGGGCGGCCTCGGCTTCCTGCAGATCGGAGAACGGCAGGCGTTCGCCGTTGATTTCCTGGTAATCCTCATGGCCTTTGCCCGCCAGCAGCACGACGTCGTCGCGCCCCGCATTGGCGATCAAACGGGCAATGGCGGCACCGCGTCCGTGCACGAACTCGGCCTTGGCGGCGTCAGCGAAACCAGGGCGGATGTCGTCGAAGATCTGCGCGGGGTCTTCGCTGCGCGGGTTGTCGTCGGTGACCAGCACATGGTCAGCCAGGCGTTCGGCCAGGCCCGCCATCAGCGGGCGCTTGCCGCGATCGCGATCACCACCGCAGCCGAACAGGCACAGCAGGCGACCACGGGCATGGGGGCGCAAGGCTTCGAGGACTTTTTCCAACGCATCGGGCGTGTGTGCGTAATCCACCACAACCAGCGGCTTGTCGCCGCCACCCAGGCGCTGCATGCGGCCGACGGGCCCTTGCAGGCCAGGCAGCGCACGGAGGATTTCATCCAGCGGGTAGCCCATGCCCAACAGGGCACCGACAACCGCCAGCAGGTTGCTCAGGTTGAAGCGGCCCAGCAACGGACTGCGCAGCAAGCCTTCCCCCTGGGGCGTCACAAGGCTGGCACGCACACCATCATCATCGAAGTGGGCTTCACGGCAATAGATGAAGGCCGACGCATCTTCCTGGCTGTAGCCGATGAGACGCGACTCATGCTCGTGCGACGCCAGTTCGCGGCCGAACGCATCGTCGAGGTTGATCACCCGGCAGCGCAGTTGCGGCCAGTCGAACAGCCGGGCCTTGGCGGCGCCATAGGCTTCCATCGAGCCGTGGTAGTCGAGATGGTCACGGGACAGGTTGGTGAACACGGCGATATCGAAGGCGAGCGCGGCGACACGGCCCTGCTCCAGCCCATGGGACGATACTTCCATTGCCACCGCGCGGGCACCGGCCTGCTTGAGGTTGGCCAGGGTCGCCTGCACCGCCAGGGGATCGGGTGTGGTGTGGCGGCCGCTTTCCAGTTCGCCATGGAAGCCGGTACCCAGGGTGCCGACGATGCCGCAGCGCTCGCCGAGCAGGTCGAGGGCCTGGGCGATCAGCTGGCTGACGCTGGTCTTACCGTTGGTACCGGTAACACCGACCAGGTTCAGACCACGGCTGGGCTCGCCATAGAAGCGCCCGGCAATGGCCGAGAGCTGGCCGGCCAGGCCTTTGATGGCAACCAGCTCGGCGCCGCTGGCGTCGATGGCTGCCGTCCCTTCAGACTCATAGGCGACAGCAGTGGCACCACGCGCGATGGCGTCGGCGATGTGGGCACGGCCGTCTTGCTGAATACCCGGTACCGCCAGGAACAGATCGCCCGGACGCACCTTGCGGCTGTCCAGGGTCAGTTCACGGATGAGGGTGGCGCTTTCGGCCTGGGGCAACAATTGATTCAGTGGCATGGGCATCAGATACGCCCTCCTTTGCCGGTAGCCGCTGCTGCGGTCTGTTGTTCCTCGGTGGGCAGGTTGTCCGGGGCGATGTTCATCAGGCGCAGTGCGCCCGCCATGACCCTGCCGAATACGGGTGCGGAGACCAGGCCACCGAAGTAGCCGGCCTTGCTGGGCTCGTCGATCACCACCACCATCGCCAGACGCGGGTTGGTGGACGGAGCGAAGCCCGCGAACAGCGAGCGATAGGCGTTCTGGGTATAGCCCTTGGCGCCGACCGTAGCCTTGCGCGCCGTGCCGCTCTTGCCTGAAACGTGGTAGCCGGGCACCTGGGCCCGGAATACGCCGCGCGGCGCCTCGACCACTTGCTGGAGCATGCCCTGCATGGTCTTGGCGACCTCGTCGGGAATGACCTGGGCGCCGACCGGGACGGTATCGACCCGGGTCATGGACAGCGGAACCGCCTGCCCATGATTGGCCAGGGTGGCGTAGGCATGGACCATCTGGATCGCCGTGACCGACAGGCCATAGCCATAGGACAGGGTCGCGGTCTCGGCCTTGCGCCACTCGCGGTGGTTGGGCAGGTTGCCGACGCGCTCGCCGGGGAAGCCGAGACCTGTGTCCTGCCCGAGGCCAAGCTGGCGCATGGTCTCGTAGATGGTCTCGCCACCGATGTCGAAGGCGATCTTGCTCATGCCGACGTTGCTGGAGTTGATCAGGATGCCCGTCAGATCGAGGATCGGGCCCTCGGTCTTGGAAACGTCCTTGATGGTGTAGCGACCGATCTGCAACGAGCCGGGGTAGACCTCGACCTTGTCTTCCGGTTTCCAGCGGCCACTCTGCAATGCTGCGGACATGGAGAACGGCTTCACGGTGGAGCCGGGCTCGAACACATCAATCATGGCGCGGTTGCGCATGGCAGCCGGCTGCAGGTTGCGGCGGTTGTTCGGGTTGTAGGTGGGCTGGTTGGCCATCGCCAGCACTTCACCGGTCTTGACGTCGACGATCACCAGGCTGCCCGCCTTGGCGCCGTTTTCCACCAGGGCGTTACGCAGCTCGCGGTGGGCGAGGTATTGCAGGCGCAGGTCGATGGACAGGGCCAGGGTCTTGCCCGGCTTTGCATTCTTGCTGACCTGCACGTCCTTGATCAGTCGGCCACGACGGTCCTTGAGCACCTGGCGCTTGCCGGGCACGCCCGCCAGCCACTGGTCGAAGGACAGCTCGACGCCCTCACGGCCACGGTCATCCACGTCGGTGAAGCCAACCACATGGGCGGTGACCTCGCCGGCCGGGTAGAAGCGGCGGAACTCTTCGATGGCATACACACCCGGCAGCTTGCGGGCGAGGATGGCCTGCCCCTGCTCCGGAGTCAGGCCGCGAGCGAGGTAAAGGAATTCACGATTGGCGTTCTGATCGATGCGCTCGGCGAAGATCTTCGGATCCTGCCCCAGGGTCGCGGCGATCACCGGCCACTGGTCGCGCACGGGCATCAGGTCCTTGGGGTTGGTCCATAGGGTGGTGACCGGGGTGCTGACGGCCAGGGGCTCGCCGTTGCGATCGGTGATCAGGCCACGATGCGCAGGGATCGGGATGTGCCGCACGCTGCGCGCATCACCCTGCCCCTTGAGGAAGTCGCGGTCGATGACATGCAGGTCGACGATGCGCCAGGAAATGGCCGCCACCATCAACGCGAGCAATGCCAGGACGACCCGGAAGCGCCAGGGATAGAGCGCCCCCTCGAGTTTGATCATGGCGCCACCATGCGGATTTCCGCAGGCTCGGGGATGCGCATCTTCAGCTGCTCGCTGGCCAGCGATTCGATGCGGTTGTGCGCCGTCCAGGTGCTCTGCTCGAGCACCAGGCGCCCCCACTCGGCCTGCGCCTTGTCGCGCACGCTGAGCTCGGTATAAAGCTTGTTCAGCAACTGCCTGTTCCAATGCGCGCTATAGGACACGCCAATCGCGGAAACCAGTACCGCGATGAACAACAGCAGCATCAGGAAACTGCCGCCTGGCAGAGGCTTGGCATAGAGGCGGCTCATCTGAGCTTCTCCGCCACGCGCATGACCGCGCTGCGCGAGCGCGGGTTGGCCTTCAATTCTGCATCGGAAGCGAACTGCGGCTTGCCCAGCAACCTCAAGCGCGGGTCGAAGGCCGGGGGACGGATCGGCAGGTTGCGCGGCAGCTTGTCCGCTTCGCCCTTGGCATGCTTGCGCATGAACAGCTTGACGATGCGGTCTTCCAGGGAGTGGAAGCTGATTACCACCAGGCGCCCGCCAATGGCGAGGTTCTCCAGGGCAGCGTCAAGGCCGCGCTCCAGATCGCCCAGTTCGTTGTTCACATGGATGCGGATACCCTGGAAAGCACGGGTAGCCGGGTTCTTGCCCTTCTCCCAGGCGGGGTTGGCGGCGGTCAGGACCGCAGCCAGATCAGAGGTGCGCTCGAAGGGCTTCTCGACGCGACGCTGTACGACGGCACGCGCCATGCGCTTGGCAAAACGCTCTTCGCCGTACTCCTTGAGTACACGGGCGATCTCGTCCTCGGGCGCGGTGGCGATCCACTGCGCCGCACTGACACCGCGCGTGGGGTCCATGCGCATGTCGAGGGGGCCGTCGTTGAGGAAGCTGAAACCGCGCTCGGCATCATCCAGCTGCGGGGAGGACACCCCGAGGTCGAGCAGCACGCCGTCCACCTTGCCCGACAGGCTGCGCTCGGCCAGCTCGCCAGCCATCTCGGCAAAACTGCGTTGCACAATGACAAAGCGGCCGTCTTCGGCCGCCAGCGCTTGCCCTGTAGCTATGGCTTGGGGGTCTTTATCGAAACCGAGTAGCCGCCCCTCCTCGCCAAGATGCTGGAGGATGAGCCGGCTGTGCCCTCCGCGACCGAAGGTGCCGTCCAGGTAACAGCCGTCCGCACGCACGGCGAGACTCTCTACGGCCTCGTCGAGCAGGACGGTGATATGGCGGAAGCTGCTTTCGGTACTCACAGGATAAGGTCACGCAGTTCGTCCGGCAGGCCGCCGGGTTGTTTGATTGCCATGAGGTCCGCGTCGGAAATCGCGTTCCAGGCGTCTTCGTCCCAGATCTGGAACTTGTTCAACTGGCCGACCAGCATTGCCTTCTTGTCCAGGCCCGCGTACTCGCGCAAGCGCGGCGGGACCAGGAAACGACCGTTACCGTCCAACTCGAGGTCGACGGCGTTACCGATCAGGAGACGTTGCAACCGGCGGGTTTCTTCACGCAGGGACGGCAGCTCACGAAGCTTGGCTTCGATGAGCTCCCACTCGGGCAGCGGATAAAGGGTCAAGCAGCGGTCCACGGCGTCGATCGTGACGATCAACTGCCCATCACAACGCGAAAAAAGCTCATCCCGATACCGACTCGGCATCGCGATGCGCCCTTTGGCGTCGAGACTGATGGCATTTGCTCCGCGAAACACGGCTGCGTTTCCCCTTTTTTAGGCTTCCCGTACCAATTGATCCCACTTCGTCCCACTTTGCACCACTTCCGCACACTATAGAAATGCGCGCGCCCCACCGTCAAGGCAGGCAAAGACGGAAAATTCCTTACAGGACGGAGATTTAGCGAGCTTTTGGGAGGGGCAAGAAGAGATATTGCAGAGGATTTCAGGCACAAAAATGAAGCACACCAGAACGCTGGAGCGCGAACTTAAAGTAATTTCTCAAGAGTAAGATTTTTTCGGTATTTCAGACGTGGTGCAAATTCGGTATTTCGGACGCAGGGCAAAGAAGGGGAATGAAGCGGAAGTGGGAAAAAGTGGAGAGTCGATCTGTAAGCCGGGTTCTGTCGTGGACAGTCATTCATCTACGGCTGCCATCACTGACAGCCTTTAGCAACCTACCCGAATCCGACGCGGGCCGCGCCAAGGATTCCTATTTGGTCTTGCTCCGAGTGGGGTTTACCTAGCCACGAACTGTTGCCAGTCGTGCGGTGCGCTCTTACCGCACCTTTTCACCCTTACCGGCGCTTGCGCGCTTAGGCGGTTATTTTCTGTGGCACTTTCCGTAGGCTTTCGCCTCCCAGGCGTTACCTGGCACTCTGCCCTATGGAGCCCGGACTTTCCTCCCTCTCAAAATCGCGAACGAAATGAGACAGCGACTGTCCGATCGACTCTCCGCCGCCAAGGGTAGCGGCAGGCCAGCATAAGAACAAGCTCAAGAATCGCTTTGACGCTCCAGGGCGGCCTGGTAAAGCAGGTTCTTGCGCACCCCGGTGATCTCCGCAGCCAGCGACGCAGCTCGTTTCAAGGGGAGTTCGCCCAGCAGCAGATCGAGCACACGCAGCGCCTCGCCACTGATCGCATCCTCGCCCTCCGGCTCCTGCCAGCCGGCCACCAGCAGCACACATTCACCCCGCTGCTGGTTGGAATCGGCAGCCACCCAGTCACGCAACGCCGAGAGCGGGGAGCCCTTGAGCGTTTCGAAGGTCTTGGTCAGCTCCCTCGCCAAAACCGCCGAGCGCTCCTCACCGAAGACCGTGACCATATCCTCCAGGCACTCGAGCAGACGATGGGGCGCTTCGTAGAAGATCAAGGTACGCGGCTCTTCCTTCACCCGCTCCAGACGGGAGCGACGCCCCACCGCCTTGGCAGGCAGAAAGCCTTCGAAGATGAAGCGATCAGATGGCAGCCCCGCCGCCGAAAGCGCAGCAATGAGCGCACTGGGGCCAGGCACCGGGACAACCGTGACACCGGCGGCCCGCACCTGGCGCACCAGGTGATAGCCGGGGTCGGAAATCAACGGGGTGCCCGCATCGGAGATCAGCGCCACATCTTCGCCAGCCTGCAGGCGCGCCAGGAAACGCCCGCCCTCTTCTCGCTCATTGTGATCGTGGCAAGCCGCCAGAGGCGTATTGATACCGAAATGCTGCAGCAGACGAACGGAATGACGGGTGTCTTCGGCAGCGATAAGCGCCACATCGCGCAGCACCCGCAGGGCACGGGCACTGATGTCGTCGAGGTTGCCGATCGGCGTGGCCACCACATAGAGCTTGCCCAAGGTGACAGCAGAGCCTGGGGAAACGGTCACAAGACACCTCGGAATTGACTTAAAGGCGCGCATTGTAGCCCGTTTCTGACCTCCAACATCGCACCCCGGGCGGGCCTTGGGTACAATCCCCCGCTTCTTTGATCGAGTACCGGGATCGTTAAATGATCGCTTGCCTGCGCCCGCTTTCCGCACTCTGCCTCGCCGGCCTGCTGGCCGCCTGCGGCAGTTCGCCCACCTCCAACCTCGGCGAACTGCCCCGCACGCCTCAGGCCAGCATCGAGCAGATGCTTCAGCAAGCGAACGACAGCAAGCCCGAGCAAGCGGCCTCGCTGCGCCTCTCCGCTGCCGACCTGGCATACAAGCAGCAGGATATCGGCCGCTCGGCACGCATTCTCGAGCAGGTCCAGCTCGACGGCCTCAAGCCCGCCCAGCAGGTATTCGCCAGCACGCTTGCCGCCGAACTGGCCATGGCACGCAACCAGCCGAAAAGCGCACTCAAGGCCCTGAGCCACCCCAGCCTCGAGCGCCTGGGTGAACTGCCGGTCGAACAGCAGACCCGCACCCAGCTGGTTCGCGCCCGCGCCCTGGAGGCCGATGGCCAGAACCTCGCGGCAGCCCGTGAGCGCGTGTTCATCGCCCCGCTGCTCAACGGCGAAGCCGAGAAAGCCAACCATGAAGCCATCTGGACGCTGGTCTCCAACCTGCCAGCCGACCAGCTCCAGGCAGGCGGCGACGCCGACCTCGCGGGCTGGATGGAACTGGCCCGTGTAACCAAAGGCGCCGGCACCCTGGAACAGCAGCAGGCCGCCATCGAATCCTGGCGCACCCAGCACCCCCAGCACCCGGCCGCCGAAACGCTGCCCGCCCCGCTGGTGAAACTGAAGGAGCTGGCCAATCAGCCCCTGACCAAGATCGCCCTGCTCCTGCCCCAGGAAGGCCCTCTCGCCTCCGTGGCCCGCGCCCTGCGCGACGGTTTCCTCGCCGCCCACTACCAGGCCCAGCAAGCCGGCCAGAACCCTCCGGCCATCCAGCTCTATGACAGCTCGCACCTCAGCTCCCTGGACGACTTCTATCGCCAGGCCCAGGCCGACGGCGTGCAACTGGTGGTTGGCCCGTTGGAGAAGCCCCTGGTCAAGCAGATGAGCGACCGCGAGCAGCTGCCCATTACCACCCTGGCCCTGAACTACAGCGACGCCGGCCAGGAAGGCCCCGCTCAATTGTTCCAGTTCGGTCTCGCCGCCGAGGATGAAGCCCGCGAAGTGGCACGCCGCGCCTGGGGTGACGGCATGCGCCGCGCCGTGGCACTGGTGCCTCGCGGCGAATGGGGCGATCGCGTACTCAACGCCTTCCGCCAGAGCTGGGAGCAGTCCGGTGGCAGCCTGATCGCCGCCGAACATGTCGACCAACCGGTCGAACTCGCCCAGCAGATCGCCGACCTGTTCCAGCTGCGCCAGAGCGAATCGCGTGCCAAGCGCCTGCAAGGCACGCTGGGCACACAGGTTGCCGCCCAGCCCTCTCGCCGCCAGGACGTCGACTTCATCTTCCTCGCCGCCACCCCGCAGCAGGCCCAGCAGATCAAGCCGACCCTGGCCTTCCAGTACGCGGGTGACGTGCCGGTGTACGCGACCTCCCACCTGTTCACCGGCAGCAACAACCAGGCGCAGTACCTGGACCTGAACGGCATCCGTTTCTGCGAAACCCCCTGGCTGCTGAACAGCAACGACCCGCTGCGCCAGGAAGTCGACCGCCAATGGCCGCAAGCAGGCGGCAGCCTGGGCCGCCTCTACGCAATGGGCGTGGACGCCTATCGACTGGCCCCCCGCCTGAACCAGCTCAAGGCGCTTCCGGAAAGCCGCGTTGATGGCCTCTCCGGCAGCCTTAGCCTCAACCCCGCGCAACGTGTCGAGCGTCAACTGCCCTGGGCCGAATTCCGTGACGGCCAGGTCCAGCGACTTCCCGACAGCGATTCTTGAACCAGCGGCAATCCAGCGGGCAAGCGGCGGAAGCACTTGCTCGCTCCCACCTCGAAAAGCACGGCCTGCGCCTGCTCGCCAGCAACTGGCGATGCCCACGGGGCGAGCTCGATCTGGTCATGCTGGACGGCGATACAGTAGTATTCGTCGAAGTGCGCTACCGGCGGCATGCCGCCTGGGGCGGAGCGCTGGAAAGCGTCGATGCGCGCAAGCGCGCCAAGCTGATTACCGCGGCCCAGCACTTCCTCCTCAAGGAGTCCCGCTGGGCCAGATACCCGTGCCGATTTGACGTGGTCGCCATCAACTCGATGGATGGCGACTCACCCCCGCGACTGACATGGCTGCAAAACGCCTTTGATACCTGAGCAGTCGCTCCCACTTAAGGTCAACCCGATGGACATGCAACCCCGAATCCGCCAGCTCTTCCAGGCCAGCATCGACACCAAGCTGCTGGCCATGGAAATGCTCGCCCCGCACATCGAGCACGCGAGCATGGTGATGGTCAACGCGCTACTCAACGAGGGCAAGATCCTCGCCTGTGGCAACGGCGGCTCCGCTGGCGATGCCCAGCACTTCTCCTCCGAGCTGCTCAATCGCTTCGAGCGCGAACGCCCAAGCCTGCCAGCACTGGCACTGACTACCGACAGCTCGACCATCACCTCGATCGCCAACGACTACAGCTACAACGAGATTTTCTCCAAGCAGATCCGCGCGCTGGGCCAGCCGGGCGACATCCTGCTGGCGATCTCCACCAGCGGCAATTCGGCGAACATCATTCAGGCCATCCAGGCCGCACATGATCGCGAAATGATTGTCGTAGCTCTGACCGGCCGTGATGGTGGTGGCATGGCCTCCCTGCTGCTGCCGGAAGATGTCGAGATCCGCGTGCCCGCCAAGTCCACGGCGCGCATCCAGGAAGTCCACCTGCTAGCCATCCATTGCCTCTGTGACCTGATCGATCGTCAATTGTTTGGGAGTGAAGAATGACGCGTTCCCCCCTGATCCTCGCCTGTCTCGCCATCACCCTCGCTCTGGGTGGCTGTGGCGGCCGCACCATCGGCAAGACCATCGACGACCAGTCCACGCCGTCCAAGGTGCGGGCCAAGATCGACGCTGCGAATCCCGACCTCAAGACCAACTCGCACATCGTGGTCACCAGCTACAACGGCGTCGTGCTGCTGGCTGGCCAGACCCCCAACGACAACCTCAAGTCCCAAGCCGAACAGGCCGCGCGCAGCGCGCAGGGCGTCAAGAAGGTGCACAACGAGCTGCACGTTGGCCAGAACTCCTCCACCCTGGCGCGGATGAACGACAGCACCATCACCACCAAGATCACCACACAGCTGCTGGCCGACAGCCAGATCCCCAGCTCGCAGATCAAGGTCGTGACCGAGAACGGCATCGTCTATCTGCTTGGCCTGGTGACCCGCCAGGAAGCCGCCAAAGCCACCAGCGTCGTGCAGGGCGTCTCTGGCGTGCAACGCATCGTGAAGCTATTCGAATACACCAACTGACCGAACAGCGCGCACAAAAAAGGCGATCCAACCGGATCGCCTTTTTTTATTACTTCACAACCTTGAGGCTGGGACGCCCACTGGGTCGCGAAGAGCCGCTCGACGGGTCGCCGCCGGACGGGCCGTCATCTTCTGGTCCCTGGTCGTCCTCATCCACCACCGGAGGCTCCAGGTCGAAGACCATGCCCTGGCCGTTCTCCCGGGCATAGATGGCCATGATCGCCGCTGCCGGAATGTAGAGGTTGTGGGCAACGCCACCGAAACGCCCCTCGAAGCTCACCGCGTCATTATCCATGTGCAGGTGACGCACCGCACTAGGAGAGACATTGAGCACGATCTGGCCATCGTTGGCGTAGCCGGCCGGCACCTGGACACCGGCGAACTCGGCATTCACCAGCAGATGGGGCGTGCAGTTGTTGTCGACGATCCACTCATAGAGTGCACGGACCAGATAGGGACGACTGGAGTTCATCAAGGGCTCCTTATCAGCGCATGTCGCGCTCGACTGCCGACAGGCTGGCCTGGAAGCCATCGCGTGCGAATAGGCGCTCCATGTAATCCAGCAATGGCTTGGCAGGGCGAGGCAATTCGATTCCCAGAACCGGCAGGCGCCAGAGAATCGGCAACAGGCAGCAGTCTACAAGACTGAGGTCTTCGCTGAGGAAAAAGGGTTTGTCGGCGAACAGCGGCGATACACCGGTGAGACTCTCACGCAGCTCCTTGCGAGCGACCGCCTTGACGGCCTCCTTCACCCGCGGATCGAGAATCTGGTCCACCAGGCTGCACCAATCACGCTGCACACGATGCATCAGCAGCCGCGTATTACCCCTTGCTACCGGGTAGACCGGCATCAGCGGCGGGTGGGGGTAGCGCTCTTCGAGGTACTCCATCACCACAGTCGGCTCATAGAGTGCGAGGTCACGATCGACCAGGGTCGGCACGCTGCCGTATGGATTGACCTCGGCGAGCTTGGGCGGGCAACGGCCCGGCTCAACATCGATTATGTCCGCAGCGACACCCTTCTCGGCGAGCACGATGCGTACACGATGGGAATAGTGGTCTGCGGGGTCGGAGTAACAGGCCAACCTGTTGGTTACGGCCATGGTGCCCTCCTCGCTTGAAGTTATGCAGTAGTAGAAAAACGCGCGCGCCCATTAAGGGCGCGCGAGTATACAACGGTGACGCGGGGTATCAGTGCACGTCTTTCCAGTATTCACGCTTCAGCAGATAGGCGAATACGAAGAAGAAGGCCAGATACAGCAGAACGTAGGTGCCGATACGCTGCATGTGCAGCTTGTTCGGGTCCGCAGAGTAAGCCAGGAAGGTCACCAGGTTCTGAACCTTCACATCGAACTCGGCTTCGCTCAGCTTGCCGGTCTTCGGCACGATGGTCAGCTGATCACAGGCTTCGTGGGTGATGGGGGCCCCAGTCAGCGGGTCATACTGCTTCTTGCCGCCTTCGACAGCCTGGACCTGCTTGCAACCTACGACCTGGCGACCTTGCAGGCCGACCAGCACGTTAGGCATGCCGACGTTCGGGAAGATCTTGTTGTTCACGCCCCAGGGACGCGCCGGATCTTCATAGAAGTTGCGCAGGTAGCTGTACAGCCAATCGGTACCACGAACACGAGCGACCAGGGTCAGGTCCGGCGGCGCGGCGCCGAACCAGGTCTTGGCATCGCTCGGCTTCATGCCGATCTGCATGTGGTCGCCAATCTTGGCGCCAGTCAGAACCAGGTTCTGCATCATCAACTCTTCAGGAATGCCCAGGTCCTTGGCCACGCGCTCATAGCGCTGGAACTTGGCACTGTGGCAGCCCATGCAGTAGTTGGCGAAGGTACGAGCACCGTCTTGCAGTGCAGCCTTGTCGGTCAGGTCGATATCGACATGATCCAGCTCTACATCATGGCCACCGGCGGCGAAGGTCAAGGCCGGCAGCGCAGCGATAACAAATGCAGCAAATAGCTTTTTCATCAGCCTGTCACCCTTTCCGGAACCGGTTTGGTTTTTTCCATCCTGGTGTAGAAGGGCATCAGGATGAAGTACGCGAAGTACAGGATGGTGCACACCTGCGACAGCAGCGTACGGCCCGGGGTCGGCGCGAGAACACCCAGCACGCCGAGGATGACGAAGGACACGCAGAAGATCAGCAGCCAGACCTTGCTCAGCCAGCCTTTGTAGCGCATCGATTTGACGGGGCTGCGATCCAGCCACGGCAGGACGAAGAGCACGGCGATGGCGGCGCCCATGGCGATAACGCCCATCAGCTTGTCCGGAACCGCACGGAGAATCGCGTAGAACGGGGTGAAGTACCACACCGGCGCGATGTGCTCAGGCGTCTTGAACGGGTTGGCCTGTTCGAAGTTCGGCTTCTCGAGGAAGTAACCGCCCATCTCCGGGAAGAAGAACACCACGAAGCAGAACACGAAGAGGAAGACCACTACACCGACGATGTCTTTCACGCTGTAGTAGGGGTGGAAGGCGATGCCGTCGAGCGGAATGCCGTTCTCATCCTTCAGCTTCTTGATGTCCACGCCGTCGGGGTTGTTCGAACCCACTTCGTGCAGGGCCAGGATGTGCAGCACGACAAGACCGAGGATCACGATCGGCAGCGCAATCACATGCAGCGCGAAGAAGCGGTTCAGGGTGATGCCGGAGATCAGGTAGTCACCACGGATCCACTGGGTCAGGTCGCCGCCGATCACCGGAATGGCGCCGAACAGCGAGATGATCACCTGGGCACCCCAGTAGGACATCTGGCCCCAGGGCAGCAGGTAGCCCATGAAGGCCTCGGCCATCAGGGCGAGGTAGATCAGCATGCCGAAGATCCACACCAGCTCGCGCGGCTTCTGGTAGGAGCCGTAGAGCAGACCGCGGAACATGTGCATGTAGACCACGATGAAGAACGCCGAGGCGCCGGTGGAGTGCAGGTAGCGAATGATCGCCCCGTACTCGACGTCGCGCATGATGTACTCGACGGACGCGAAGGCCTCTTCAGCGGACGGGGTGAAGCTCATGGTCAGCCAGATACCGGTGAGGATCTGGTTCACCAGGACCAGCAGGGCCAGGGAGCCGAAGAAATAGAAGAAGTTGAAGTTCTTCGGAGCGTAGTACTTGCTCAGATGGTCTTCCCACATCTTGGTCGCGGGGAAGCGCGCATCGATCCATTCCATGAATTTGCTCATTAGGCCTTCTCCTGGTCCACACCGATGACGATGACATCATCCGACTCGTAGGAGTGGGGCGGCACCGGCAGGTTCAAGGGAGCAGGCTGCGCCTTGTAGACGCGGCCGGCGAGGTCATAGCGAGAACCGTGGCAGGGGCAGAAGTAACCGCCCACCCACTCGGCGCCCAGGTCGGCCGGCGCGACTTCCGGACGGAAGGAGGGCGAGCAGCCGAGGTGGGTGCAGAGACCGACCAGCACCAGGATTTCCGGCTTGATCGCGCGGTTGTGCGGATCGACGTAAGTCGGCTGCACGGACGCTTCGGACTTGGGATCAGCCATGCGCTCATCGATCTTGCCCAGGTTGCCGAGAATCTCCTCGGTACGGCGAACGATGAACACCGGCTGGCCGCGCCACTCAGCAATCATCTGCTGACCCGCTTCGACCTTGCTGATATTCACCTTCACCGGTGCCCCTGCGGCCTTGGCCTTCGCACTGGGCTGCCATGACCCCACAAACGGGATCGCAGCGCCCACCGCTCCTGCAGCACCCACCACGGATGTGGCTGCTACGAGGAAGCGACGCCGGCCTGCATTCACGCCGTCATTGCTCATTCAGTCGTCTCCCATCAGCTTTTGTGGCCTGTTGTTCAGGCCTCTACTAAGTAAAAATCGAGCCGCGCAAAAAATTCGCCAAATGGTAAAGAAAACCCCCTCTCCTGACAAGGTAATAGCCAGATACAAAACGGCTGAAAGCCTTGAGAGATAAGGGTTACGCGCATGCGACAAGCTGTCGCAGGGCATTTTCGGGGGCATAAAAAAACGCCCAGATCCACAAGGGCCTGGGCGTTTTTCGAAGCGTTGTATTAACGCTTGGAGTACTGCGGACGCTTACGCGCTTTACGCAGACCGACCTTCTTACGCTCGACTTCGCGGGCATCGCGAGTCACGTAGCCGGCTTTACGCAGCGGGCTGCGCAGGGCTTCGTCGTAGTTGATCAGGGCACGGGTGATACCGTGACGGATCGCACCAGCCTGACCGCTGACACCACCACCGAGAACGGTGACGTAGATGTCGAACTTCTCGACGGTCTCGGTCAGCTCCAGCGGCTGACGCACAACCATGCGAGCGGTCTCACGGCCAAAGAACTGATCCAGGCTGCGGTTGTTGATGGAAATCTTGCCAGTACCCGGACGCAGGAAAACGCGTGCGGTTGCAGTCTTACGACGGCCAGTGCCGTAGTTTTGAGTCGCCGACATAATGAACTATCCCGTTAAATCTTCAGTTCTTGGGGCTGCTGAGCGGTGTGCGGGTGAGCAGAACCCTTGTACACCTTCAGCTTGCGATACATGTCGCGACCCAGCGGGTTCTTCGGCAGCATGCCTTTGACCGCGGTCTCGATCACGCGCTCAGGGGCCTTGGCAATCAGCTTCTCGAAGTTGATTTCCTTGATGCCGCCCGGGAAGCCGGAGTGCGAGTAGTACATCTTGTCGGTAGTCTTGGCACCGGTCACACGTACCTGCTCGGCGTTGATGACGACGATGTAGTCGCCGGTATCAACGTGCGGGGTGTATTCCGGCTTGTGCTTGCCGCGCAGACGGCTAGCAATTTCGGTGGCCAGACGACCCAGGGTCTGACCGGCAGCGTCGACGACATACCAGTCGCGCTTAACAGTTTCCGGTTTTGCAGTAAAAGTCTTCATTCGCTATAGCCTCAGGGGCCGCCCTGAAAATAAGACGGCGGATCTTACTGAATAGTGCTCGCCCTGGCAACACAGGGCAGCCGGAAACAGACGCTATCGGGGGCTCGGGTCAGCGCGTCCGCACACGGCAAGGGGTTTCGGCGGGCTAGGCATCCCCACCTTCCTTCTTCGCGAGCTAGGCATCCCCGCAAAGAAAGCCGCGGAATTATGCCGATTGCACAGAAAATTTCAACCTGATTTGATAGCAATCTTTGCCAATAGAGGAACGTTGCATGGAATTCCGCCAGCTCGGCAACACCGATATCAAGGTCAGCAGCCTGTGCCTGGGCACCATGACCTGGGGCGAACAGAACAGCGAAGCAGAAGCGTTCGCCCAGATCGAACGGGCCAAAGCATTCGGCATCAACTTCATGGATACCGCCGAGATGTACCCGGTCCCGCCCCGTGCCGAGACCTATGCCGCAACCGAAACCATCATCGGCAACTGGTTCGCCAAGCACGGTGATCGTGCCGACTGGGTGCTCGCCAGCAAGGTGGCGGGCCCCGGCAACGGCATCACCCACATCCGCGGCGGCAATCTCAAGCACAACCGCCAGCACATCACCGCCGCCCTGGATGCCAGCCTCAAGCGCCTGCAGACCGACTGGATCGACCTGTACCAGCTGCATTGGCCCGAACGCAGTACCAACTTCTTCGGCCAGCTGGGCTATCAGCACCGTGAGGAGGACTCCACCCCGCTGCAGGAAACCCTGGAAGTGCTCGGCGAGCAGGTGAAGGCCGGCAAGATCCGCCAGATCGGCCTGTCCAACGAAACCCCATGGGGCACGATGAAATTCCTGCAGTTGGCCGATCAATTGGGGCTCCCTCGCGCCGCTTCCATCCAGAACCCCTACAACCTGCTCAACCGCAGCTTCGAGGTGGGCCTGGCCGAGGTGGCGATCCGTGAGCGCTGCGGCCTCCTGGCCTATTCACCCCTGGCATTCGGCATGCTGTCCGGCAAGTACGAGAACGGTGCGCGCCCGGCCAACGCCCGCATCAGCCTGTTCAGCCGCTTCGCCCGCTACACCAACCCCCAGGCCCAGGCGGCCTGCTCGCGCTATGTAGCGCTGGCCCGCGAGCACGGCCTGGAGCCGGCACAAATGGCCCTGGCCTTCGTCACCGCCCAGCCCTTCGTCACCAGCAACATCATCGGCGCGACCAACCTGGATCAGTTGGAGAGCAACCTGGCCAGCAGCGCCCTGATCCTTTCCGACGCCGTCCTGGAAGGCATCGCCGAAATCCATCGGGCCCAGCCGAACCCCGCCCCGTAAATGGAAAAGCCCGGCACTCGCCGGGCTTCCCTTCACCGCATCCGCTTACAGCGAGCGGGCAATGATCTCTTTCATGATTTCGTTGGTGCCAGCGTAGATGCGCTGCACGCGGGCGTCAGCCCAGGCGCGCGCCACCGGGTATTCCCACATGAAGCCGTAGCCGCCATGCAACTGCACGCACTCGTCGAGCACCTTGCACTGCAGGTCGGTGCCCCAGTACTTGAGCATCGCCGCGGTGGGTACATCCAGCTTGCGCTGCAGGTGCAACTCCAGGCAGCGGTCGACGAAGACCCGGCCGATCTGGATCTCGGTGGCCATCTCAGCCAGCTTGAAGCGGGTGTTCTGGAACTCGGCGATGGCTTTGCCGAAGGCCTTGCGATCGCGGGTGTAGTCGAGGGTCCACTTCAGCGCCGCCTCGGCCGACGCCAGCGCGCCGATCCCGACGGTCAGGCGCTCCTGGGGCAGCTCCTGCATCAGGTAGGCGAAGCCCATGCCGGCCTGGCCCAGCAGGTTTTCCTTGGGCACCCGCACATCCTGGAAGAACAGCTCGGAGGTGTCCTGGGCCTTCATGCCCACCTTCTCCAGGCGCTTGCCCTTGGAGAAGCCCGGCGTGCCGGCTTCCACCAGGAACAGGCTGGTGCCCTTGGCGCCGGCCTTGGGGTCGGTCTTGGCGACCACGATCACCAGGTCAGCCAGATAACCGTTGGTGATGAAGGTCTTCGAGCCATTGATGATGTATTCATCACCATCCAGCACCGCGGTGGTCTTCACGCCCTGCAGATCGGAGCCGGCGCCCGGCTCGGTCATGGCGATGGCGGTCACCAGCTCGCCGGTCACCATGCGCGGCAGGTATTTCTGCTTCAGCTCTTCGGAGCCGTAATGGAGCACGTAGGGCGCGACGATGTCCGAATGCAGCGAGAAGCCGATACCGGTCAGCCCCAGGCGACCGATCTCCTCGATCACCACGGTGCTGTAGAGGAAGTCGGCACCCATGCCGCCGTACTCCTCGGGAATGTGCGAGCAGAGCATGCCGGCCTCCCCTGCCTTGCTCCACAGGGCGCGATCGATGTAGCCGTCCTTCTCCCATTGATGATGGAAAGGCACCGCCTCCTGTTCGAGGAACTTGCGCACGCTGTCGCGGAAGAGTTCGTGATCGGAGCTGAACAGGGTTCTGGGGATCATGCGGTCACCTTGATGGATGCGTCTGGGGTCGGGGTTCGAAGGCCACAGACTGTAGGACAGTCGTACCAGACGCACACTGGACAGTTGCGACAAAAAATAAGACGATCCAGCCGGCTAATGACCGCTTTCCCCTAATAAGAACAAGACCATGACCAACCAGCAGTCCCCCACCCTAAGACGGGTGAGTATCCTCGCCACCGAAGGTGTCTTCGCTTCCACCCTGATGCAGGCCAAGGATTTCTTCCATATGGCCAGCCTCCGTTACAGCAAGCTTCAGGGCCTCGGCCTCAAGCCCGCATTCGAAATCCACCTGGTCAGCCCGGATGGCCTGCCGGTACGCAGCTTCAGCGATGTGATCATGCCGGTCGACGGCGCGCTGGACGAAGCCGACATCATCATCCTTCCGGCCTTCTGGGATGACTTCGACGCCCTCTGCGAGCGCCACCCCCAGGTCCTGCAATGGCTGCGCGAGCGTCACGCCGCCGGCAGCTCCATCTGCGGCGAGGCCACCGGGGTGTTCTGGATGGCCCAGGCCGGGCTTCTGGATGGCAAGGAAGCAACCACCTACTGGCGCTTCTTCCGCGAGTTCGGCGAGCGCTTCCCCAAGGTGCTACTGAACCAGGAAAAACACCTCTCGGACGCCGACAATCTCTACTGCGCCGGCGGCGTCACCTCCGCCTGCGACCTGTACATCTACCTGATCGAACGCTTCTGCGGCGCCAGCATCGCCCAGGCAGTCTCCCGGGACATCCTCTATGAAGTGCAACGCAGCTACGCCCCGGGGCGCATCGGGTTCGGCGGGCAGAAGCTGCACCAGGACGTAACCATCCTGCAGATCCAGCACTGGCTCGAAGAGCACTTCGCCGACAAGTTCCGCTTCGAGGACGTCGCCCGCGACCACGGCATGAGCATCCGCAACTTCATGCGCCGCTTCCAGGCCGCCACCGGCGACAAGCCGCTGCACTACCTGCAACGGTTACGCATCGAAACAGCCAAGGGCCTCCTGTCGGCTACCCGCAAGAGCATCAAGACCATCAGCTACGAAGTGGGTTACGACGACGCCAGCTTCTTCGCCCGACTGTTTCGCCAGCACACCAATCTTTCCCCCAACCAGTACCGCAGGCAGTTCCAGCACAAAGGCGAGTAAAGCCGCCATCCCAAGGATGGGTTGGCCGACAGCGGCAGCGACTTATGATCCGGGCATGGTCCCCATTGGGGTGTCCGAACCTTTTCCGTCAGCGGTACGGCGGATGAAGAACAACAATAAAAGGTACTCAACCATGCGCCGTTACCTGCTTGCCCTGCTGGCTGCCGCCAGCTTCACAGCCGTCGCAGACGACTGGAAACCCTTCCCCTACGACCAGGCCGCCTACGACTACTCCGGTGACAAGCTGCGCCAGGCCTGGCCCCAGCTGACCCGCGGCTTCGGCCCCGACTATCCCTTCCCCGATGCCGACTGGGTGGTGACCATGGCCACCCAGAACCCCAAGGCACTGGAGATGACCGTTACCGGCAACACCGGCTTCACCGGCAAGCCCGAGGAAGCCGAAGCCTATGCGGCCCGGCTGCAGGACGTGTGGCGCCTGATGTTCAAGGGGGATTTCGCCGAGGCCAAGAAGCAGGGCCTGGCCCTGGGCGTCGGCGGCCAGGTGCCGGCGATGTTCGCCCAGGTGATCTACGCGATGTTCCTCGCCCCCAACCAGGAGGAGAAACACCGCCTGCTGGAGGAAGTGATCAAGTACACCGACGAGGCCGGCGAACTGGTCCAGGCCGACACCGTAGCCCAGTTCGGCCGCGTGTACGCCAAGGCGCGCCTCGGCGAGGAGCTGTCGGTACCGGTGGTACTCAAGCGCGGCTACACCAGCCAGATTCCCGAGGAACTGGACGCCCTGCTGCAGAAGCAACCGCGCCAGCCTTTCGCCCTCGCCCTCTACGGCGGCTACGAAGCCGGCGTGATCCGCAAGGTCGGCAAACTGGTGGGCAAAATGACCTACGGGGTCAGCTCGGACAAGATGGAGCAGTACTTCACCCGCTCCTTCAGCGCCAAGGACGACCTGCCCATCGGCCACTACGAGTACGCCAACGCCCTGGTCTACGTCTACGGCGAGGATGAAGAGCAGAAGGTCCTGGACCACCTGAAAAAGGCCGTGGCGATCAAGCCGATCAACGCCATGGAAGCACTGGAAGTCGCCCACGCCCAGGCGTTGCTGAAGCAGTATGAGAAGGAAGTGGCGCAGCGCTAAAACTGCAAACTGCAAGCTGCAAGCTGCAAGCTGCAAGCTGCAAGCTGCAATACAGGGTGCGGACCGGTTGACCCGGTCCGCACTTTTTTCTTGAGGCTTGAAACTTGCGGCTTGCCGCTTATGCCCTTAGGGCTTATGCGGCCGCGAGAGGAATTCGTGGGACTGCATCTCCAGCAGGCGGCTGAGGGTGCGCTGGAACTCGAAGGTCAGGCGACCGCCGGTGTACAGGTCCTTCAGCTCCACCTCGGCGGAGATGATGAGCTTGACGTTGCGGTCGTAGAACTCGTCCACCAGGTTGATGAAGCGTCGCGCCATGTCGTCCTTCGCCACGCCCATCTGCTCGACGTTGGCCAGGATCACCGCGTGGAAGATCTTGCCCAGCTCGATGTAGTCGTTCTGGCTGCGCGGGCCGTCGCAGAGTTCGCGGAACTCGAACCAGGCAACGTCCTCGCATACGCGGACCGCGCGGATCTCGCGATTCTCGATCATCAGCGCTTCGTTTTCCTGGGCCTGGGTGCAATCCGGCAGCAGGCTCTTGAAGCTGGTCTTCAGGCTGGCCTCGGCCTCGTCGCCCAGGGGCCAGTGGAACAGTTCGGCCTGCTCCAGGGCGCGTAGACGGTAGTCCACGCCACTGTCGACGTTGACCACATCGGTGTACTGCTTGACCAGGGCGATGGCTGGCAGGAAGCGCGCACGCTGCAAGCCGTCCTTATAGAGGCCGTCCGGCACGATGTTGGACGTCGCCACCAGGCTCACACCGTTCTTGAACAGCTCGTCCAGCAGGGTGGCGAGGATCATCGCGTCGGTGATGTCGGAGACGAAGAACTCGTCGAAGCAGATCACCCGCGCTTCGTCGGCGAAACGCTTGCCGATGATGGTCAGCGGGTTCTTCTCACCCTTGAGGGTTTTCATCTCCTCATGCACGCGCTTCATGAAGCGGTGGAAGTGGGTGCGCATCTTCTCCTTGAACGGCAAGGCGTCGAAGAAGGTGTCGACCAAGTAGGTCTTGCCACGACCGACGCCGCCCCAGAAATACAGGCCCTTGACCGGCCCCTGGCGCTTCTTGGCGAACAGGCCGCCGAACAAGCCGGTTTTGCTCTGGCCATCGGCGATCAGATCGTCGTACAGGCGCTGCAGATGGCGGACGGCAGTTTCCTGCGCGGCGTCGTGGAAGAAGTCCGGCCGCTTGAGATCGGCCTGGTAACGCTCGAGGGGGGTCATGATCGGTAGCAAGGCAACGAAAAACGGGGTCGTCACTTTAGCGACGCCCCCGTTTCTTGGCAATCGGCCAGCAGCGCCGGCCGTAAGAAAGCGCCTCATTCCTGGGGCGCAAGTGCCTCACGCAGACGCTGAACGGCAGCATCACGGGCATCGGCATCGGTGAACTCACCGCCCTGCCCCACGGCCTCGCCATCGAGCCACAGGCCATAGCTGGAGCCGTCGTTGCGGATATCCAAGGCGCTGCCATCCTGCAGGCGCTTGGTCACCAGGCCCGAGGACTTGCCATCCGCGAACGAACGGGACAGCAGCAGTTGCTCGCCATCAGCCGCCAGCAGGCGGAAGCGGAAGCTGCCGTCATCTTCGCGGAAGCTGACGAAGCGCGCACTCTTGGCCGCCTTCTTCTTGCCGGCATCGGCGCTCTGCACATTGCTGCGGAAGGACCGCAGGCCGACCGCCTCACGCAGCTCGTTGAGGAAAGGCGTCGCGGTCTTGCGTGCCTTGGCGGCACCGGCGAGGAGGATGTCTTCCAGATCGGCCGGGCGCTCGATCAGCGCGTGATAACGCTCGCGGGCTTCGCCCAGCTCGTTGTCCAGCAGTTGGAACAGGCGCTGCTTGGCTTCGCCCCAGGCCAGGCCGTCGAGCAGCTCGGCCCGGAAGGCCGCCAGCTGCGCCGGCGTGGAGAAGGCCTGGTAGAGGGTGTAGAGGTGGGAATTGTCCGGGTCCTTCGGCTCGCCGGGCGCGCGCGAGTCGGTGACGATACGGGCGATGGCGTCCTTCAGCTGCTTGGCGCTGCCGAACAGCGGAATGGTGTTGTCGTAGCTCTTGGACATCTTGCGACCGTCCAGGCCGGGAAGCGTCGCCACTTCCTCTTCGATCACCGCCTCCGGCAGGGTGAACAGCTCGCGACCGGCACCGAACAGGTGGTTGAAGCGCTGGCCGATGTCACGGGCCATCTCCACGTGCTGGATCTGGTCACGGCCCACCGGGACCTTGTGGGCGTTGAACATCAGGATGTCCGCGGCCATCAGCACCGGGTAACTGAACAGCCCCATGGTGACGCCGGCATCCGGGTCTTCACCGTTCTCGACGTTCTTGTCCACCGAAGCCTTGTAGGCATGGGCGCGGTTGAGCAGGCCCTTGCCGGCGATACAGGTCAGCAGCCAGGTCAGTTCGGGGATCTCGGGGATATCCGACTGGCGATAGAAGGTCGCCTTGTCCACATCCAGGCCGCAGGCCAGCCAGGTGGCGGCGATCTCGAGGCGCGAGCGCTGGATGCGTGCCGGGTCGTCGCACTTGATCAGCGCGTGATAGTCCGCGAGGAAGTAGAAGGAATCGACGTCGGCGTCACGGCTGGCAACGATGGCGGGACGGATGGCGCCAGCGTAGTTGCCGAGGTGCGGAGTGCCGGTGGTGGTGATGCCGGTGAGAATGCGAGTGGTCATGGATGATCGCTTGTCGGACTGCAGTCGGGGTCAGAGGCGCGGCAGAACCAGATCCTTGAGATCGGTCAGCTTGCCGTGAAAGAAGTGCCCGCATTCTGCCACTTTCAGCAGCTCATGGGGGCGTTGCAGGGAGGCGGACCAGCCATACACGGCCTGAGGCTCGACCACCTCGTCGGTGTCGGGCTGGATCACCGTCATCTCGCCGCGCTCAGGCAGCGGAGTGGCGTCGGTCAGGCGCATGACCGCCGGCGCCACCATGAACAGGCGAGGCACTTCGATGCCCTGGCGCTCCAGACGGCCCGCCAGGCTTGCCGCAACGAAACCACCGAAGGAGAAACCAAACAGGGTCAGCGTCAGCTCCGGACGCTGGGAGCGGAACCAGTGGGCAGCGGCTTCGGCATCATCCACCTCGCCGGTGTTCATATCATGGCTGCCGGCACTGGCGCCAACACCGCGGTAATTGAAGCGCAGGGTGCTGTATCCGGCATCGCGAGCGGTGCGCTGCAGGGTAGAGACCACCTTGTTGAGCATGGTGCCGCCCTGGATCGGGTTCGGATGGCAGATCAGCGCCAGCCCCTTGGCATCGGGCAGGTCGAGGTGAAGTGCTTCCAGCTGGCCACTTGGCCCCTGGAGCAGAATGGGATTTTCACGATTGGACAACGGGAACTCCGTGACCCCGGACCGGGTCGACTCGTCTTGGTTAAGCACCACAGGGCTTGCGTCGCGGTATACAGCGCGGATTCGAGCCGTTAACGTAATGCAAAGCTGCTTATAGAGGAAGGACTCGTGGAACAGTCGCTCACGGCCTGGTTGTTGCCAGCACTCGCCCTGCTCGCCGGTATCGGCATCGGTTTTCTGGTCGCCCGACTGCTGCCCGGCACCGCGCCGAATCGCACGCAGCGTCAACTGGATGACCTGCAGGCACGCTTCGATACCTATCAAAGTGAAGTGGTCACCCATTTCAACACCACTGCCAACCTGGTGAAGAAGCTCACCCAGAGCTACCAGGACGTGCAGGAACACCTGTCCGACGGCGCCAGCCGGCTAGCCCTGGACGAACTGACCCGCCAGCGCCTGCTCGCCGCCCTGCACACGGACGACGCCCCCGGCCCGCGCGAGCGCCTGACCCCGCCGCGCAGCCACGAGGCGCCGAAGGACTATGCACCCAAGTCCACCGACGGCCCGGGCACCCTGGACGAAAACTTCGGGCTCAAGGGCAAGTACTGAGCACTGGATGAGTCAACGAAAAGCCCCGCCTAGGCGGGGCTTTTTCATGCCGGGAAACGTCCCGGGTTCCACGTCAGGCCCAACGCCGGGCCAAAAAAAACCCCGCATCAGCGGGGCTTTTTCATCAGCGATGCGATCAGATCGCGCCGCGGCTGCGCAGCAGGTCGAGCACGGCCTTGACGCCCTCTTCCACCGACTGGCTCTGGGTGTCGATCACCAGATCGGCATTCAGCGGCACGTCGTAGGGGAAGGATTCACCGGGGATGTTGTCCTGGTCGGCAGCGTACAGCCCTTGCGGGTCACGCTCGCGGCAGATCTGCGGGGAGGCCTGGACGTATACGGTGATCAGGCGATCGTTGCCGATGAGCACCTTGGCCTGCTCGCGGCCCTCCGCATCCGGCGCCACGAAGGCCGCCAGGGTCAGCAGGCCGGCTTCGTTGAACTGACGCGCCACATGGGCGGCACGGCGCCAGTTCTCGGTGCGCCCGGCGCGGTCCTGCGGCAGGCCCTTGTTCAGATCATGACGCAGGTTCTGGCCATCGAGGACGTAGACCGCACGGCCCATGTCGAACAGCTTGCGCTCCACGGCATAGGCCAGGGTGCTCTTGCCGGCACCGGAGAGGCCGCTGAACAGCACGGTGGCCGGCTTCTGGCCAAAGCGTGCAGCACGCTCCTCGGTGGAAACGTGGGCGGACTCACCATGCACGCCCTGGCCGCCAGCGGCAACCGGTGCGGCGATGATCATGCCGGCGCCGACGGTGCCGTTAGTGAGGCGGTCGATAACGATGAAGGCACCGGTGGTGCGGTTGCTTTCATAGCCGTCGAGGGCGATGGGTGCGTCCAGGCTGATCTTGACCTTGGCGATCTCGTTCAATTGCAGGTCGCTGCCGGCCCCCTCTTCGAGGGTGTTCACGTCCACCTTGTGGGCGATGCTGGCGATGGAGCCCGGCACGTAGCTGGTGGCGCGCTTGATGTCGTATTTCTTGCCCGGCAGCATCGGTTCCTCGGACATCCACACCAGCATGGCGTCGAAGCCGTCGGTGACCTGCGGGCGGTTGTCGGCATGCACCAGCATGTCGCCGCGGGAAACGTCGATCTCGTCTTCCAGGGTCAGGGTGATGGCCTGGCCGGGGCCGGCCTGCTCCAGCTCGCCCTCGAAGGTGACGATGGACTTGACCTTGCTGCCCTTGCCCGACGGCAGCACGACGACTTCATCGCCCTTGTGCACGACGCCGCTGGCGAGGGTGCCGGCGAAGCCACGGAAGTTCAGGTTGGGGCGGTTGACGTACTGCACCGGGAAGCGCATGTCGGCGAAATTGCGGTCGCCGGCGACCTCGACGGTCTCGAGGATCTCCATCAGCGACTGGCCGGTGTACCAGGGCGAACGCTCGCTCTTGTTCACCACGTTGTCGCCCTTCAGCGCCGACATCGGCACGAAGTGGATGGACGTCGGGTTGAGCTTGATGCGCTCGGCGAACTGCAGGTAGTCGGCCTTGATCGACTCGAACACGCCCTGGTCGAAGTCCTTCAGGTCCATCTTGTTGATGGCGACGACGATGTGCTTGATGCCCAGCAGGGAAGCGATGTAGCTGTGGCGGCGGGTCTGGGTCTGCACGCCGTAGCGGGCGTCGACCAGGATGATCGCCAGGTCGCAGGTGGAGGCGCCAGTGGCCATGTTGCGCGTGTACTGCTCATGGCCGGGGGTGTCGGCGATGATGAACTTGCGCTTGGCGGTGGAGAAGTAACGGTAGGCGACATCGATGGTGATGCCCTGCTCGCGCTCGGCCTGCAGGCCATCCACCAGCAGCGCCAGGTCCACTTCGTCACCGGTGGTGCCGACCTTCTTGGAATCGCGGGTGATGGCTTCCAGATGGTCTTCGTAGATCATCTTGGAGTCGTGCAGCAGGCGCCCGATCAGGGTGCTCTTGCCGTCGTCGACGTTGCCACAGGTGAGGAAGCGCAGGAGTTCCTTGCGCTCATGCTGGGCCAGGTAAGCGAGGATGTCCTCGCTGATCAGATCGGATTGATGGCTCATTGCGTTCTCCGAGCTGGAAGCTTGAAGCCAGAAGCTTGAAGCCTACAGCGAGCGAATAATCAGTCTTGGCGTATAACGCGAATCAGGCTGGACAACATGGCTGCGATCTCCTGGGTTTCCCGTATAGAGGCTCTTGCGAACATCTTCGGCACGAAGCCGACTTCCTGGCCTATATACAACTGAGTCCTCAGCTCCGCGCAGGAGCCTTTGGCAATCAGCAGGAACCTGACTCTCTCGCGACTACCTTCCCGGCTCATGCCCTCGGCAATATTGCTCGGTATCGAAAGCCCCGCACGAGTGATCTGGTCCCGGAACCCCCAGTCCTCCAGATTGCGCAACTGTCGGTAGAGCTCTACCGAGAGTCGCGCAGCCCTTTTCCATACATCCAGCTTCTCGAAATTCATGCAGCACTCCCTGCTGCTACAGCTTCAAGCTTCCGGCTCTCAGCTTTCGGCTAGAAGTACCCCTGCCGCTTTTTCTCTTCCATCGAACCGGCGCCGTCATGGTCGATGACGCGGCCCTGGCGTTCGGACGTTCGGGTCAGGAGCATTTCCTGGATGATGTCGGTGAGGCTGGTGGCCTCCGACTCGACCGCGCCGGTCAGCGGGTAGCAACCGAGGGTGCGGAAACGCACCATGCGCTTCTCGATGCGGGCCTTCTCTTCGTCCGAGAGGTGCTCGAGGATGCGGTCGTCGTCGATCATGATCAGCGTGCCGTTTTTCTCGATGACTTCGCGCTCGGCGGCGAAGTACAGCGGGACGATCGGGATCTGTTCCAGGTAGATGTATTGCCAGATGTCCAGCTCGGTCCAGTTGGACAGCGGGAAGACGCGGATCGACTCGCCCTTCTTCACCTTGCCGTTGTAGACACTCCACAGTTCGGGGCGCTGGTTTTTCGGGTCCCAGCGGTGCTTGCTGTCGCGGAAGGAGTAGACGCGCTCCTTGGCGCGGGACTTCTCCTCGTCACGGCGGGCACCGCCGAAAGCAGCATCGAAGCCGTACTTGTCCAGAGCCTGCTTGAGGCCCTCGGTCTTCATGATGTCGGTGTGCTTGGCACTGCCGTGGGTGAAGGGGTTGATGCCCTGGGCCTTGCCCTCGGGGTTCACGTGGGTGATCAGCTCGAGGCCCAGATCGGCGACCATCTTGTCGCGGAACCGGTACATCTCCTGGAACTTCCACTGAGTGTCGACATGCATCACCGGGAACGGCAGCTTGCCCGGGAAGAAGGCCTTGCGCGCCAGGTGCAGCATGACGGCGGAGTCTTTGCCGATGGAATACAGCATCACCGGGTTATCGAATTCGGCGGCCACCTCACGAATGATGTGGATACTTTCCGCCTCCAGCTGTTTCAGGTGCGTCAGTTTGTCGAGCATGGCTACTCACGGATTTCTTATCTGATACAACGGCCTTCGGGCCGTGGACGAGCGCGCACTCTAGCACAGCGCATTCTTCTATTCAGGGGCGCACTTAGAACGAAACGATCTAGCTTTATACCTGCTGGAACGGGCCTTCCAGCGCCCCTTTCCTAGATGGGATTGGGGCAGTCGATGAACAGGTGTTCGATGGCGAAACGCCGCGCCAGGTAATCACCCAGGGCCTGCACGCCGTAGCGTTCGGTGGCGTGGTGGCCGGCAGCGATGAAGCTGATGCCGTTCTCGCGAGCGCTGTGGAAGGTCTGCTCGGACGCCTCGCCGGTGAGATAGAGATCGACGCCGGCGGCGATGGCCGTGTCGATGTAGCCCTGGCCGCCGCCGGTGCACCAGCCGATGCGACGGATCATCCCGGAGCCTTCCACCAGCAAGGGCTCGCGGCCCAGTACGTCCTGTACGCGGCGAGCGAAATCGCGCGGCGTGAGCGGTTCGGCGAGGGAGCCGATCAGGCCGACGGTGCGCGGGTTGTCCGGCTCCAGCGGGCCTTCGACGGTGATGTCCAGTTGGCGGGCGAGCTGCACGTTGTTGCCCACTTCCGGGTGCACGTCCAGGGGCAGGTGATAGGCCAGCAGGCTGATGTCATTGGTCAACAGAGTCTTCAGGCGGCGCTGCTTGATACCGACCACGCAGGGATTCTCGCCCTTCCAGAAATAGCCGTGGTGGACCAGCACCACATCGGCCTCGGCTTCCACCGCGGCATCGAGCAATGCCTGGCTGGCGGTGACCCCGCTGACGATGCGCCGAACCTGTGGCCGCCCCTCGACCTGGAGGCCGTTCGGGCAGTAATCCGAGATACGCGAAGCCCCGAGAAAGCGCTCCGCCTCCTCCACCAGGGTGGTCAGTGCAATGGCCATCTGCCTCTCCTCATAAGCTGCTGAGAGCGGCTATTTTATTGGCGGCCGCCCCGTATAATGGCGCCACCTTAAGGGGCACCCTCGCCCCTCGCAACCCTCAGGATTCCCCTCGATGCTCAAGGCCCTGCGTTTCTTCGGCTGGCCCCTGCTTGTCGGCGTACTCGTAGCACTGCTGATCATCCAGCAATACCCCGAACTGGTCGGCCTGCCCCGCCAGGAAGTGCACCTCCAGGAAGCCCCCCGTTACAGCCTCTCGCGCCCGGGCCCGGAGTCCTATGCGGAAGCGGTGAACAGCGCCTCCCCCGCCGTGGTCAACCTCTACACCACCAAGGTGGTGAGCAAGCCGGCGCATCCGTTGTTCGAAGACCCGCAGTTCCGCCGCTTCTTCGGTGACAACCTGCCGCGCCAGCGGCGCATGGAGTCCAGCCTTGGCTCGGCGGTGATCATGAGCCCCGAGGGCTACCTGCTGACCAACAACCACGTCACGGCGGGCGCCGACCAGATAGTCGTGGCCCTCAAGGATGGCCGCGAGACCCTGGCACGCCTGGTGGGCGGTGACCCGGAGACCGACCTTGCGGTGCTCAAGATCGACCTGGACAACCTGCCCGCCATCACCCTCGGCCGCTCCGACAACATCCGTATCGGCGACGTCGCCCTGGCCATCGGCAACCCCTTCGGTTTCGGCCAGACCGTGACCATGGGCATCATCAGCGCCACCGGCCGCAACCAGCTGGGTCTCAATACCTACGAAGACTTCATCCAGACCGACGCAGCGATCAACCCGGGCAACTCCGGTGGCGCCCTGGTGGATGCCAACGGCAACCTGATCGGTATCAACACCGCGATCTTCTCCAAGTCCGGCGGCTCCCAGGGCATCGGCTTCGCCATCCCCACCAAACTGGCCCTGGAAGTCATGAAGGCGATCATCGAGCACGGCCAGGTCATCCGTGGCTGGCTGGGCATCGAGGTGCAGCCGCTCACCCCCGAGCTGGCCGAGTCCTTCGGCCTCGAAGGGCGCCCGGGCATCGTCGTCGCCGGCATCTACCGCGACAGCCCGGCGCAACGCGCCAACCTGCAGCCCGGCGACATCATCCTCAGCATCGACGGCGAACCCGCCGGCGACGGCCGCCGCTCGATGAACCAGGTGGCCCGTACCAAGCCCGGCGAGAAAGTCAGCGTCAAAGTCATGCGCAACGGCAAGGAGATCGACCTCTCCGCCGAAGTCGGCCTCAGGCCGCCACAGCAAACCGCTCCCGCGGACAACAACTGACCCGAACGGCGCCTGATGGCGCCGTTCTTCATTTCGCCCCCCGCTCCATGAAATCGAACCTGGCAGGTGAAAGATGAAAAAATAAAATGTTATGTTATTACATCTTTAAGCCCTGAGACCCACCGACAATGAAGTCCCGCACCCTCGCCTCGGCCGCCGGCCTGGCGCTCGGCCTGGCCAGCAGCAATCCCCTCGCCGCACCACTGGAACTCGAAGAGATCACCATCGAATCCCGCCACGAGCGCGCCGACGGCCCCGTCACCGGCTACCGCGCCACCCGCTCGGCGAGCGCCACCCGCACCGACTCCGACCTGCGCGACATCCCCCAATCCGTGGCCGTGGTGCCCGCCCGGGTACTGGAAGACCTCAACACCACCCGCATCGACCGCGCCCTGGACTTCGCCGGCGGTGTATCCCGGCAGAACAACTTCGGTGGCCTGACCTTCCTCAACTACAGCGTGCGCGGCTTCACCACCGGCGAGTTGTACAAGAACGGCTTCGCCATCAACCGTGGCAGCTACAGCTCGCCGGACGCCTCCACCATCGAGCGCATCGAGGTGCTCAAGGGCCCGGCGGCCAGCCTCTACGGACGCGGGGACCCAGGCGGCCTGGTCAATATCGTCACCAAGAAGCCCGAGGAGGAAGCCTTCGCCCGCTTCAGCGCCAGCGCGGGCAGCTGGGACCGCTACCGCAGCAGCCTCGACGTCAATACGCCGCTGGACGACGCCGGCACCCTGCTGTCGCGCATCAACCTGGCGGTGGAGGACAACCAGAGCTTCCGCGATCACGTCGGCAGCGAGCGCGTGGTGGTCAGCCCCTCCCTCAGTTGGCAGCTCAGCCCGGATACGCGCCTGCTGATCGAGAGCGAGTTCGTGCGCCACGAGTCGGTGTTCGATCGCGGCATCCCCGCCCCAGGCAACCAGCTCGGCTCGGTCAAGCGCTCCACCTTCCTCGGCGAACCCAACGACGGCGAGATCCGCAATCGCAACCAGATGCTGCAGGTCAGCCTTGAGCATTACCTGAACGAGGACTGGAAGCTGCGCCTGGCCAACCACTATGCCCAGGGCCACCTGGCCGGCGACTCTTCGGAAACCTCGCGCCTGTCCGGCGACATCGTCAGCCGCTTCTATCGCCAGCGCGATTTCGAATGGAACAACAGCATCACCCAGGCCGAACTGCACGGCACCTTCGCCACCGGCACCTGGCAGCACCAGACGCTGATCGGCCTGGAGTACGAGAACTACCGCAACAGCCAGAAGTACCCCCAGAGCGACACCCTGTTCAGCTACGGCCTGAATATCCACAACCCCGTATACGGCCAGCCCAAACCCGCGCTCACCCGCAAGAACGATTTCTTCGAGCGGGTGGAAAGCCATTCGCTGAACCTGCAGGACCAGATCGCCCTCACCGACCGGTTGCGCGGGCTGGTGGGCGTGCGCATCGAGCGCTTCGAGCAGGCAGCCCTGGACCGATCCACGCGCATCCGCAACGCCCAGCACAAGGACGTCGTCACGCCGCGCCTGGGCCTGCTCTACCAGCTCACCCCGGAAGTCGGGGTGTTCGCCAATGCCTCCACCTCGGTGAAGCCCAACGCCATCAGCAGCCGCGGCACCGTGTTCAAGCCGGAGAAGGGCGTCGGCTATGAGAGCGGGGTCAAGCTCGACCTGTTCGAGGGCCGGCTGGGCGCCACCGCCGCGCTCTTCCATATCGAGAAGGAGAACGTGCTCACCGCCGACCCGAACGACCCCAGCCAGAGCATCGCCGCCGGCAAGGCCCGCAGCCAGGGCCTGGACGTGCATGTCGCCGGCCAGCTCAGCGACGCCTTCCGCCTGATCGGCGCCTACGCCTATATCGACGCCGAGGTGACCGAGGACAACACCCTGCCCGAAGGCAGCCGCCTGCTCGGCATCGCCAAACACAGCGGCAGCCTGATGGGCGTCTACGAGTTCCAGGACGGCTGGCTGCGCGGTTCGGACGTGGGCGCCGCGGCCAACTACGTAGACGACCGCTCCGGCCAGGCCGGCAGCCAATTCGAACTGCCCGCCTACAGCACGCTCGACCTGCTCGCCCACTACAAGGCCAGCGATGACCTGAGCATCGGCCTGAACCTCAACAACCTCTTCGACCGCAAATACTACGAGCGCTCCTACAACAACGTCTGGGTGCTGCCGGGCGACCCGCGCAACCTCACCCTCAGCCTGACCCTCAACCTCTGACAAGGACTCCCCATGCGACTCCACAGCAAACTGCTGCTCACCGCCGCCCTCGGCGCCCTCCTCGCCGGCCAGGCCCAGGCCCACGGCCTCTGGACCGAACAGCGTCGCGGCAACATCGAAGTCATCTACGGGCACGGCGCCGAGGACGACGCCTTCAAGGCCGAGAAGGTCAGCGGCGCCTGGGCCTACGACAAGGCCGCCCGGATGATCCCGGTCACCGTCCAGCGCCTCGAGGACCACGCCCGCCTGCAGCCGATGAAGCCACCGGCCAGCCTGGCCGTGGCGCTGGACAACGGCGCCTGGTCACAGACCGCCGACAAGCAGTGGATCAACAAGGGCCGCGATCAGGTGAAGGGCGCTGTCGCCTCCATCCACACCTGGAAGTACAGCCTCGCGGTCTACCAGGAAGGCGCCAAGCTGCCGGCACTGGAGCGCGTGCGCCTGGTCATCGTGCCGCAGGTCGACCCGCTCGCCGTCGGCCCCGGCAAGCCGCTGCCGGTGCAGGTGCTGCTGGACGGCAAGCCCGCAGCCGGCATTCAGCTGTACGCCGACTACCGCAGCGACCCGCATACCGTCAGCGCCACCACCGACGCCCAGGGCAAGGCCAAGGTGCTGGTACGCAACGCCGGCCTCAACGTGATCGCCGCACAGACGACGCTGAAGACCGACAAGGACCCGGAAGCCGAGGAGCACGGCTTCTTCACCTCGCTGACCTTCGTTGGCGAGGCCCATCACGAGTGATCGGCCACCCTTGAGCCATGAAAAAGCCGAGGCGGTTTCCCGTCTCGGCTTTTTGGTTCACGCCTCAGGAATCAGGCGGCGTCGAGCGCATCCAGCAACGCCTGGTTCTGCTCCGGCGTGCCGATGGTAATGCGCAGGAACTGGGCGATGCGTTCCTGCTTGAAGTGACGCACGATCACGCCCTTCTCGCGCAGGCCGGCAGCGATGCCCGCCGCATCCTTGCCCGGGTGACGGGCGAAGATGAAGTTGGCCGCCGAAGGCAGCACCTCGAAGCCGCGCTTTTCCAGTTCGCTCACCACCCGTTCGCGGCTGACGATAACCTTGGCGCAGGTTTGCTCGAACCACTCGCGGTCCTCGAACGCCGCAGCGGCGCCGACTATGGCCATGCGGTCCAGCGGGTAGGAGTTGAAGCTGTTCTTGATGCGCTCCAGGGCCTCGATCAGGCCCGGGTGCCCCACCGCCAGGCCGACGCGCAGGCCGGCCAGGGAGCGGGACTTGGACAGGGTCTGGGTGACCAGCAGGTTCGGATAGCGGTTCACCAGGGCGATGGCGCTCTGGCCGCCGAAATCGATATAGGCCTCGTCGACCACCACCACCGAATCCGGGCTGCCCTGCAGCAGCTTCTCCACCGCCTCTAGCGCCAGCAGGCAACCGGTGGGAGCGTTGGGGTTGGGGAAGATGATGCCGGCGTTGGGGCGCGCGTAGTCTTCGACGCGGATCTGGAACTGCTCGTCCAGCGGCAGCGCCTCGAAGGGGATGCCGTAGAGGCCGCAATAGACCGGGTAGAAGCTGTAGGTCACGTCCGGGAACAGCAGCGGGCGGCCGTGCTGGAACAGGCCGTGGAAGATGTGCGCCAGCACCTCGTCCGAGCCGTTGCCGACGAACACCTGGGCGGTCGTTACGCCGTAGTGCTCGGCGACCGCCTGCTTGAGGCGGTCGCTGTTCGGGTCCGGGTACAAGCGCAGGCTGTCACCCAGTTCCGCCTGCATGGCGGCGATGGCCTTCGGCGACGGCCCGTAGGGGTTCTCGTTGGTGTTCAGCTTCACCAGGTTGGCGATCTTCGGCTGCTCGCCCGGAACGTAGGGCACCAGGTCCTTGACGAAGGGGCTCCAGAATTTGCTCATCGTCATTCTCCCTTGATCCGGTATTCGGCGCTGCGGGCGTGGGCGGTCAGCGACTCGCCACGGGCCAGCACGGACGCGGTCTTGCCCAGCTCGGAGGCACCCTCTGCAGAGCAGAAGATGATCGACGAGCGCTTCTGGAAGTCATACACACCCAGCGGCGAGGAGAAACGCGCGGTGCCGGAGGTGGGCAGCACGTGGTTCGGGCCGGCGCAGTAGTCGCCCAGCGCCTCGGCGGTGTAACGGCCCATGAAGATGGCGCCGGCGTGGCGGATCTGCGGCAGCCAGGCTTGCGGGTCGGCGACCGACAGCTCCAGGTGCTCGGGGGCGATGCGGTTGGCGACGGTGATCGCCTGTTGCATGTCGGCGACCTGGATCAGCGCGCCACGACCGGAGAGGGAGGTGCGGATGATTTCGGCACGCTCCATGGTCGGCAGCAGCTTCTCGATGCTGGCGGCCACCTTGTCGAGGAACTCGGCATCGGGGCTGACCAGGATGGATTGGGCGTCTTCGTCGTGCTCGGCCTGGGAGAACAGGTCCATGGCGATCCAGTCCGGGTCGGTCTGGCCATCGCAAACGACGAGGATCTCGGAGGGGCCGGCGATCATGTCGATGCCGACCTGGCCGAAGACGTGGCGCTTGGCCGTGGCGACATAGATGTTGCCCGGGCCGACGATCTTGTCCACCTGGGGCACGCTCTCGGTGCCATAGGCCAGCGCGGCGACCGCCTGGGCCCCGCCGATGGTGAAGACACGGTCGACGCCGGCCACGCAGGCGGCGGCGAGGACGATCTCGTTGATCTCGCCACGGGGGGTCGGTACCACCATCACCACTTCGGCGACGCCGGCGACCTTGGCCGGGATGGCGTTCATCAGCACGGACGACGGGTAGGACGCCTTGCCGCCGGGCACGTACAGGCCGGCGCGGTCCAGCGGGGTGACCTGCTGGCCCAGCACGGTGCCGTCGGCCTCGGTGTAGGTCCAAGAATCCTGCTTCTGCTTCTCGTGGTAGAGGCGCACACGCTCGGCGGCGGTCTCCAGGGCCTTGCGCTGCTCGGCGGTGATGCGGGTCAGCGCCAGCTCCAGGCGCTCGCGCGGCAGGATCAGGTCGGCCATGGCGTCCACGGTCAAACCGTCGAAACGCTGGGTGAACTCGACCACGGCGGCATCGCCACGCTCACGCACGGCCTTGATGATGTCGAGTACGCGCTGGTTGACCGATTCGTCGGATACGCTTTCCCAGCTCAGCAGATGATCCAGATGACGGGCGAAGTCCGGATCAGCGGCATTGAGTCGGCGAACAGCGGTTTGAACGGTCATAGCGGGCCTCATTATTGGCAAATGCTCGGGCGCCGCTAGAGTAGCAAGCCCACCGTGCGGGCACCCGAGATTATTGGCTATGACACGGATAGGCGGGTGCGGCCGGAGCCGCACGGGTGTCAGTCGTGGTGTCGCGACTCGACGGCCTGGCGCAGGGTGTCGATCAGCGCCTGGATACGGGCGTGCTGCATCTTCATCGAGGCCTTGTTGACCACCAGGCGGGAGCTGATGGTGGCGATCATTTCCTGGGGCTCCAGGCCATTGGCACGGAGGGTATTGCCGGTGTCGACCACGTCGATGATCTTGTCGGCCAGGCCGACCAGCGGTGCCAGCTCCATGGAGCCGTAAAGCTTGATCACTTCGACCTGGCGGCCCTGCTCGGCGTAATAGCGCTTGGCGACGTTGACGAACTTGGTGGCCACGCGCAGACGGCCCTTGGGCTCGGGCACACCGATCGCGCCAGCGGTCATCAGCTTGCAGCGGGCAATGCGCAGGTCCAGGGGCTCGTACAGGCCCTGGCCACCGTACTCCATCAGCACATCCTTGCCGGCCACGCCGAGGTCTGCCGCGCCATGCTCGACATAGGTCGGCACGTCGGTGGCACGGACGATCAGCAGGCGCACGTCATCCTGGGTGGTGGGGATGATCAGCTTGCGGCTCTTGTCCGGATTCTCGGTGGGGACGATGCCCGCTTCCGCCAGCAGCGGCAGGGTGTCGTCGAGGATGCGGCCCTTGGATAACGCGATGGTGAGCATGGAACTGGATGTCCTTGGCTTCGGCCCTCTGCGGGCCCTTGAGGGAGCGTGCGGGCCGACCGCTGACGGTCGGCCCGAGCTTCACCTAACCCGGCACGCGGCGGATCTTGGCGCCGAGCAGCTGCAGTTTTTCCTCGATGCACTCGTAACCACGGTCGATGTGGTAGATGCGGTCGATCAGGGTGTCGCCCTCGGCAACCAGGCCGGCGATGACCAGGCTGGCCGAAGCCCGCAGGTCGGTGGCCATGACCGGAGCGCCCTTGAGCTGCGGAACGCCGGTGACGATGGCGGTGTTGCCCTCGACCAGGATCTGCGCGCCCATGCGGTTCATTTCGTAGACGTGCATGAAGCGGTTCTCGAACACCGTCTCAATGACCGCACCGGTGCCTTCGGCCACGGCGTTCATGGAAATGAACTGGGCCTGCATGTCGGTGGGGAACGCCGGGTACGGTGCAGTGCGCACGTTGACCGCTTTCGGGCGGTTGCCCTTCATGTCCAGCTCGATCCAGTTGTTGCCGGTGCTGATGTTGGCACCCGCCTCTTCCAGCTTCAGCAGCACGGATTCGAGGATGGTCGGATCGGTGTCCTTGAGCTTGACGCGGCCGCCGGTGGAGGCTGCGGCAACCAGGTAGGTGCCGGTCTCGATGCGGTCGGGCATCACGCTGTAACGCGCACCACCGAGGCGCTTCACGCCGTCGATGATGATGGTGTCGGTACCGGCACCCTGGATCTGCGCGCCCATGGCGATCAGGCAGTTGGCCAGGTCGACCACTTCCGGTTCACGTGCGGCGTTTTCCAGCACGGTACGGCCGTTGGCCAGGGTAGCGGCCATCATGATGTTCTCGGTACCGGTCACGCTGACGGTATCGAAGAAGAAGTGCGCGCCACGCAGGCCGCCGGCCGGAGCGCGAGCCTTGATGTAGCCGCCGTCGACGTCGATCAGCGCGCCCATGGCTTCGAGGCCACGGATGTGCAGGTCGACCGGGCGGGAACCGATGGCGCAGCCGCCGGGCAGGGCCACTTCGGCTTCACCGAAGCGCGCGACCATGGGGCCGAGCACCAGGATCGAGGCGCGCATGGTCTTCACCAGCTCATAGGGCGCGACCAGGGTCTTGATGGTGCTGGCGTCGACTTCGACGCTGAGCTTCTCGTCGATCACCGGCTGCACGCCCATGCGACCGAAGAGCTCGATCATGGTGGTGATGTCGTGCAGGTGCGGCAGGTTGCACACGGTGACCGGGGTATCGGCCAGCAGGGTGGCAGCGAGGATCGGCAGGGCCGAGTTCTTGGCGCCCGAAATGCGGATTTCGCCATCGAGGCGTTGGCCGCCGGTAATAATCAGTTTATCCATTTGGAATCTCGTCGCCCGTAGGCTCAGGAACGCTCGGCCCAGCCAGCGAGGCTGAAGAATTTCATGGTGACCGCGTGGATGCTGCCATTGGCGATCCAGGCGTTCAGATGGGCATAAACCTGCTGCTGGCGCTTGACCGGGCTCATGCCAGCCAGCTCGTCGCTGATCAGGTTCAACTGGAAATTGCAGCCTTCGCCTTCAACTTCCACCTGGGCTCCGGGCAGCTTAGCCTCCAGGAGGTTCTTCACTTCTACGGCCTGCATGCTCAACCTCAATCGGCGCCCTACGCGCGCGGGTCGGCCATGATACAAAAAAGCCCCCCGCCTGCGAACCCCGCGCGCGCAAGGTCAGACGGAGGGCTTTCGACTGTCTTCACACTTCCAGCGGCAGCAACTCGTCGAGCCCGGAGACGCCGGCGATCTGCCGCATGTCCTCGGGCAGCGCGCGGATGGTCAGCGTCTTGCCGGCCTTTCGCGCGTCGCGCATGAAGGCCAGCAACAGGGAAAGACCGACGCTGCTGGACTTCAACACGCCCGAACAATCGAGCACCAGGTCTGCCATGCCGTGTTCGCGAATCATCTTCGCGCCCGTCTCACGCAGCTCCGGCCCGCTACGGAAATCCAGCACGCCGGAGAGTTTCAGCTCCCCGGCGGTACCGGCTGTCAGTGCAGCTTCACTCATGACCGGCGGCCTTCTGGCCTTCCTCGGTCTGCTTGGCCTTGGCCACCACTTCGGCCCAGCCGTTGATGGTCTTGTCCAGGTCGTTGCCGTTCTTCTGCATGGTGTCGGCGAACTGGTCGCGGAACAGCTTGCCGATGTTGATGCCGTTGATGATGACGTTCCGCAGCATCCACTGGCCATCGATGTTGACCATGGTGTACGACACCGGATAGACGGTGCCCTTGCTGTCCTTCACTTCCATGCCGACGCTGGTGCGCTCCGGGTCTTCCTGCTTGCCGGGCAGCACGCGGATGTCCTGGTTGTCGTATTCCAGCAGGGCATTGCCATAGAACTGCATCAGGCTGCGCTTGAAGTTCTCCTGGAAGCGGGTCATCTGCTCCGGGGTGGCCTTGCGCGAGTACTTGACCGTCATGATGCTGCGGGAAATGCCGTCGGCATCCACCACCGGGCCGAGGATGTTGTTCAGCGAATCGTAGAAGGCACCGGGGTTGCTGCGGTACTGCTGCTTGTTGGCCTTGAGGTCGCTGAGCAGCTTGTCGGTGGTCTGCTGCACCACGTCGCGCGCGCTGGGCGCCGCGTTGGCCAGCAGGGGCAGCGCGGCGAGCAGAACCAGCAGGCCGTTACGCATTGCTTTGATCATGTCGAAGGTCCTCACTTGCTTTCCTTATTGACCGTATTGAGCAGGAACTTGCCGATCAGGTCTTCGAGCACCAGCGCGGACTGGGTGTCGCGGATGGTGCCGCCGTCCTTCAACAGCTGGTCGTCGCCGCCAACGCTGATACCGATGTACTTCTCGCCCAGCAGGCCGGCAGTGAGGATGGAAGCCGTGGAATCGGTCGGCAGGTTGTCGACGCGCTTTTCCAGCTCCATGGTGACCCTGCCGGTGTAGCTTTCGCGATCCAGGTCGATGGCGGTGACCTTGCCAATGGTCACACCGGCCATGGTCACTTTTGCTCTGACAGTCAAACCGGCGATATTGTCGAAGTGGGCATAAACTTTATAGGTTTCGCTGGCGCCGCCGACCGACAGGCCGCTCACCCGCAAAGCCAGCAGCAGCAGGGCGAGCAACCCGGCCAGCAGGAACAGGCCGACACCAATTTCCAGGGTGCGGATTTGCATCAGAAATCTCCAAACATCAAGGCGGTCAGGATGAAGTCGAGCCCCAGCACGGCCAGCGAGGCATAGACCACGGTTTTAGTCGTTGCGCGGCTGATCCCTTCGGAGGTCGGCTCGCAGTCGTAACCCTGGAACACGGCGATCCAGGTCACCACGAAGGCGAAGACCATGCTTTTCAGCACGCCGTTCAGCACGTCTTCGGTGAATTCGACACTGTTCTGCATATTGGCCCAGAAAGAGCCATCGTAAACACCCAGCCAATCGACGGCGACCATCGCGCCGCCCCAGATGCCCACCACGCTGAAGATCATCGCCAGCAACGGCATGGAAATGAACCCGGCCCAGAGACGCGGGGCGATGATGTACTTGAGCGGGTCGACACCGATCATCTCCAGGCTGGAGAGTTGCTCGGTGGACTTCATGTTGCCGATCTCGGCCGCCAGGGCGGAGCCTGCACGACCGGCGAACAGCAGCGCGGTGACCACCGGGCCGAGCTCACGCAGCAAGGTCAGGGCAACCATCTGCCCGACCGCCTGCTCGGAGCCGTATTCCACCAGGATGTTGTAGCCCTGCAGGGCCAGCACCATGCCGATGAAGACACCGGATACGACGATGATCGGCAGCGACAGCACGCCGACGAAATACAGTTGTTTGATCAGCAGCTGGAATCCAGCCCCGGTGCCGGTGCGCCCGAACATGGCACGCAACAGGAACAGGGTGGAGCGGCCCAGCGCTTCGACCACGTCCAGGCCGGCGCGCCCGAGCAGGCGGATGCGCTCGAGCGGAGACTTCTTGCGCATCAACGCTCTCCCAGCAAATCGTTGCGGTAATCGGGTGCCGGGAAGTGGAAGGGGACCGGCCCGTCGGGAATGCCTTTCATGAACTGGCGGATCCTCGGGTTATCCGACTCCATCAACTCTTTGGGGGTGCCCTGCCCCAGCACCTGGGCATCGCCGACCACGTAAAGATAGTCAGCGATGCTGGCGGTCTCCGCCAGGTCGTGGGAGACCACGATGCTGGTGATGCCCAGGGCATCGTTGAGCAGGCGAATCAAACGCACCAGCACGCCCATGGCAATGGGGTCCTGGCCGACGAAAGGCTCGTCGTACATGAGGATTTGCGGGTCGAGGGCAATGGCCCGGGCCAAAGCCACGCGACGCTTCATACCGCCGGAGAGTTCATCCGGCATCAGCTCGATGGCGCCACGCAGGCCAACCGCCTGCAGCTTCATCAGGACAATGTCTCGAATCATTTCCTCGGGCAGCTTGGTGTGCACCCGCAGGGGAAAGGCGACGTTCTCGAACACATCGAGGTCAGTGAACAGCGCGCCGCTCTGGAACAGCACACCGAACTGCTTGCGCATGTCGAAGAGGTCGGCCCGGGAAAGCTTCGGCAGGTTCTGGCCATTGACCCAGACTTCGCCGGCCGCAGGCTTGAGCTGAGCGGCGATGAGGCGCAACAGGGTGGTCTTGCCGCAGCCGGACGGCCCCATGATCCCGGTGACCTTGCCGCGCGGGATGCGGATATCGACATTCTGAAAAATACTGCGTGTGCCGCGCTTGAAGGTGACGCCCTTCAACTCCACGGCGTAAGCGTTATCAGCGCTCATCTGTACTCCTTGCGATGCGGCCATCCCTGCAGAAGACGTCGTCTCCAGCGGCCGGGACACGATGCCTGAGGGGGGGCCGAACAGGCGGCGAACTATAGCATCGCAGCACTATGCCACCCAAGGCCGCGCCAGCCATTGTTCAGGGCTGCGACAGGTTTCTCCTCGGCGGGATGCGATGGAGGGTGAGCGAACGACTCTTTGCCGGTATAATCCCCGCCTTTTCCTCGGCAACTGCACTCTCCACATGAGCCAGTCCAGCGATCTGATCCAATCCGCACACCGCACCATCCGCCTGGAACGTGAAGCCATCGACACCCTGCTCGGCAGGATCGACGACGACTTCGTCCGCGCCTGCGAGCTGATCCTCGCCTGCAAGGGCCGCGTCGTGGTGGTGGGCATGGGCAAGTCCGGCCATATCGGCAAGAAAGTCGCCGCCACCCTGGCCAGTACCGGTACGCCTGCGTTCTTCGTCCACCCGGCCGAAGCCAGCCATGGCGACATGGGCATGATCACGCCCGACGACGTCGTGCTGGCCCTGTCGAACTCCGGCTCCACCGCCGAGATCGTCACCCTGCTGCCGCTGATCAAGCGCCTGGGCATCACCCTGATCAGCATGACCGGCAACCCGCAGTCGCCGCTGGCCAAGGCTGCCGAAGCCAACCTCGACGCCCGCGTCGAGCACGAGGCCTGCCCGCTGAACCTGGCACCGACCTCCTCCACCACTGCATCGCTGGTCCTGGGCGACGCCCTGGCCATCGCCCTGCTGGAGGCCCGCGGCTTCACCGCCGAGGACTTCGCCTTCTCCCATCCCGGTGGTGCATTGGGCCGTCGACTGCTGCTGAAGGTGGAAAACATCATGCACGGCGGCGACCGGCTGCCTCGCGTCGAACGCGGCACCTCCCTGCGCGACGCCCTGCTGGAGATGACCCGCAAGGGCCTCGGCATGACCGCAGTACTGGAGAGCGACGGCAAGCTGGCCGGGATCTTCACCGACGGCGACCTGCGCCGCACCCTGGACAAGGGCGTGGACGTCCGCCAGGCCAGCATCGACGAAGTCATGACGGTCCACGGCAAGACCGTGCGCCCCGACATGCTCGCCGCCGAGGCGCTGAAGATCATGGACGACCACAAGATCAACGTGCTGGTGGTGGTGGACGACAGCGACACCCCCATCGGTGCCCTGCACATCCACGACCTGACCCGCGCCGGAGTGATCTGAATGAGCGACGATCTGCTACAGCGCGCCAAGGCCATCCGCCTGGCGGTCTTCGACGTCGATGGCGTACTCACCGACGGCAAGCTCTACTTCCTGGTCGACGGCAGCGAGTTCAAGACCTTCAATACCCTGGACGGCCACGGTATCAAGATGCTGATCAATTCCGGGGTACGCACCGCGATCATCTCCGGCCGCAGCACTCCCGTGGTCGAGCGACGTGCCCGCAACCTGGGTATCCAGCACCTCTATCAGGGCCGCGAGGACAAGATGGTGGTACTCGATGAACTGCTGGCGGAGCTGGGCCTCGAATACGCACAGGTGGCCTACCTCGGCGACGACCTGCCCGACCTGCCGGTGATACGCCGGGTCGGCCTGGGCATGGCGGTGGCGAGCGCTGACGGCTTCGTCCGCCAGCACGCCCACGGCACCACCCAGGCACGTGGCGGCGAAGGTGCCGCCCGCGAGTTCTGCGAACTGATCATGCGAGCCCAGGGCAGCCTCGACGCTGCACAGGCCGCCTACCTCTAGGTCCGCCCATGTCGAAGAACTTTCGCCTCGCCCTGATCCTGATTCCGGTCGCCGCCCTGCTGATCGCCCTGGGCTACTGGAACATTCGCCCGGAAAGCTTCATGGAGCGCCAGACAACTGCCCCCGCAGACGAGAACGCCATCGACTTCTATGTGGTCAATGCCACCAGCGTGCAATATCAGGAAGACGGCAAGCGTCACTACGAGATGACCGCTGCCAAGCTCGAACACGTCAAATCGAGCGACACCACCCTGCTGACCAATCCCGACCTGCAGCTCTACCGCGGCACCGAGTTCCCGTGGCACGTACAGAGCGAGCGCGGCGAAGTCGGCCCAGAAGGTGAACAGGTGGAGCTGATCGACAAGGTCCGCGTGGAGCGCACCGACGCCAAGGGCCGACCAACCATTCTCACCACCAGCCGCCTGACCGTGTTCCCGGACAGGGAATATGCGGAAACCCAGCAAGCCGTTAGAATCGACGCCGCCAACGGGGTTACCACGGCACAAGGAATGAAAGCGTACTTGAATGACAGCAGGATGATCCTGCAGTCCAACGTAAGAGGCCAGCATGAGGTTCGTTAAAACCCTCCCCCTACTGCTCAGCCTGGGTGCCGCACTCGGAAGTGCCAGCGCCTGGGCGCTGCCCAGCGACCGCGATCAGCCGATCCGCGTCCAGGCGGACAGCGCCGAACTCGATGACAAGCAGGGCGTGGCGGTCTATCGCGGCGACGTGGTCATCACTCAGGGCACCCTGAAGATCACCGGCGACACCGTGACCATCACCCAGAACGCCCAGGGCGAGCTGGAAGTCTTCACCTCGGTGGGCAAGCCTGCCTACTACGAGCAGAAGCCTGCGGTGGACAAGCAGATCGTCAAGGCCTACGGCATGACCATCCAGTACTTCGCTGCCAACGAGCGCATCGTGCTGATCGACCAGGCCAAGGTGATCCAGGAAGGCAACACCTTCGAAGGCGAGAAGATCGTCTACGACACCCAGCGCCAGATCGTCAACGCAGGCCGCGCCACGGGCACCAACGTCGGCACTCCGCGTCCGCGCATCGACATGGTCATCCAGCCGAAGAAGAAAGAGCAGCAAGCGGGACAAGCAGAGTAATGGCGACCCTCAAAGCCCAGCACCTGGCGAAGAGCTACAAGAGCCGCCAGGTCGTCCGTGACGTCAGCCTGTCCATCGACAGCGGCCAGATCGTCGGCCTGCTCGGCCCCAACGGTGCCGGCAAGACCACCTGCTTCTACATGATCGTGGGCCTGGTGAAGGCCGATCAGGGGCGCGTGCTCATCGACCAGCAGGACGTCACCCACCAGCCCATGCACGGTCGCGCCCGCGCCGGTATCGGCTACCTGCCCCAGGAAGCCTCGATCTTCCGCAAGCTCAGCGTGGCCGACAACATCATGGCCATCCTCGAGACCCGCAAGGAGCTCGACCGCGCCGGTCGTCATCGCGAACTGGAGAGCCTGCTGCAGGAGTTCCACATCAGCCACATCCGCGACAGCATCGGCATGAGCCTGTCCGGTGGTGAGCGTCGTCGCGTGGAAATCGCCCGCGCCCTGGCCACCGCCCCCAAGTTCATCCTGCTCGACGAACCCTTTGCCGGTGTCGACCCGATTTCCGTGGGCGACATCAAACAGATCATCCATCACCTCAAGGCCAAGGGGATCGGCGTGCTGATCACCGACCACAACGTCCGCGAGACACTGGATATCTGCGAAACCGCCTACATCGTGAATGATGGCCAGCTCATCGCCGAAGGCAGTGCAGAAGAGATCCTGGCCAACCAACTGGTCAAGGAAGTCTACCTGGGGCACGAATTCCGCCTCTGACGGACCAGCCCTGCGCGCAAAATGTTGCGGGCAGTAGAAAAATCATTCAAGGTCAGGCATATAATTTGCTTCCTGGTGGCGCTTCGGCGCCCTGTAGTGGATGGCGCATGTGCGCCGGCGAATAAGGTGCTAAGCCCTCTGCCATGAAACCATCGCTAGTCCTGAAGATGGGCCAGCAGCTGACGATGACCCCGCAGCTGCAACAGGCCATTCGCCTACTCCAACTGTCCACCCTGGATCTGCAGCAGGAAATCCAGGAGGCCCTGGAGTCCAATCCCATGCTCGAACGCCAGGAGGAAGGAGAAGACTTCGACAACTCCGACCCCATGGCAGAAAGCGAGCAACTGCCCAACTCCGCCAGCCAGGAATCCAGCTTCCAGGAATCCAGCGTCCCCACTTCGGAGAGCGAAAGCCTCGAAGACGGCGAATGGCACGAACGCATCCCCAGCGAACTGCCCGTCGACACCGCCTGGGAAGACGTCTACCAGACCAGCGCCAGCAGCCTCCCCAGCTCCGATGACGACGAGTGGGACTTCACGTCCCGCACCTCGGTGGGCGAGAGCCTGCAAAGCCACCTGCTGTGGCAGCTGAACCTGGCCCCCATGTCCGATACCGATCGCCTGATCGGCGTCACCCTGATCGACTGCATCAACAATGACGGCTACCTGGAGGAAACCCTCGAGGAAGTCGTGGAAGCCTTCGACCCCGAGCTCGAGATCGAACTCGACGAGGTGGAAGTCGTCCTGCACCGCATCCAGCAATTCGAGCCCGCCGGCGTCGGCGCCCGCGACCTGCGCGAGTGCCTGCTCCTGCAACTGCGCCAACTGCCCGCCAAGACCCCATGGCTGAGCGAGGCGCAACGCCTGGCTGGCGACTATCTCGATGTTCTCGGCAGCCGCGACTACAGCCAGCTCATGCGCCGCATGAAGCTCAAGGAAGACGAGCTGCGCCAGGTGATCGAGCTGATCCAGGGCCTCAACCCCCGCCCCGGCTCGCAGATCGAAGCCAGCGAACCCGAGTACGTCGTGCCGGACGTCATCGTGCGCAAGCACAATGAACGCTGGCTGGTGGAACTGAACCAGGAAGCCGTCCCGCGCCTGCGCGTCAATCCGCACTACGCCGGCTTCGTCCGCCGTGCCGACTCCAGCGCCGACAACACCTTCATGCGCAATCAGCTGCAGGAAGCCCGCTGGTTCATCAAGAGCCTGCAAAGCCGCAACGAAACGCTGATGAAGGTCGCCACCCAGATCGTCGAGCACCAGCGCGGTTTCCTCGAGTACGGCGACGAGGCGATGAAGCCCCTCGTCCTGCACGACATCGCCGAGGCAGTGGGCATGCACGAGTCGACCATCTCACGCGTCACCACCCAGAAATTCATGCACACCCCGCGTGGCATATACGAACTGAAATACTTCTTCTCCAGCCACGTCAGCACCTCCGAAGGCGGTGAATGCTCGTCTACCGCCATCCGCGCGATCATCAAAAAACTGGTCGCTGCGGAAAATGCCAAAAAGCCGTTGAGCGACAGCAAGATCGCTGGTTTACTGGAAGCACAGGGTATCCAAGTGGCCCGCCGCACAGTCGCCAAGTACCGGGAATCCCTCGGGATAGCGCCTTCGAGCGAACGCAAGCGGCTGATGTGACGCGGATTGATCCACGCCAAAGTGTTCCGGTGGCAGGCCCGTTAGCCTGTCTCTTACACACGGGCAATAAGGAGAAAGCGGTATGCAAGTCAACATCAGTGGACATCAACTGGATGTGACCGACGCCCTGCGCGACTACGTTGTCGAGAAGTTCGACAAACTGGAGCGCCACTTCGACAAAATCACCAATGTGCAGGTGATCATGCAGGTGGAGAAACTGAAGCAGAAGATCGAAGCCACCCTGCACATCGCCGGTGGTGAGGTCGTAGCCAATGCGGAGCATGAAGACATGTACGCGGCCATCGACCTGCTCACCGACAAACTCGACCGTCAACTGATCAAACACAAGGAAAAGCAGCTGAACCGCCAGCAGGGCGCCACCGCCCGCTGACATTCCCCTTCCTATGATCCGACTTGAGCAAATCCTGACCCCCGGCCGTTCCCTCGTGAACGTGCCGGGCGGCAGCAAAAAACGTGTCTTGGAACAGATCGCCAACCTGGTTGCTCGCGAACTTCCCGACCTCGACTCGCAAGATATCTTCGAAAGCCTGGTCGCCCGGGAGAAACTCGGCTCGACAGGATTCGGCAACGGTATCGCCATCCCCCATTGCCGGCTTCCCGGCTGCACCGCGCCCATCAGCGCCGTGCTGCGCCTGGACGCCCCCGTGGACTTCGACGCCATCGACGGCGCCCCGGTGGACCTGCTCTTCGTGCTTCTGGTCCCCGAAGCCGCCACCGATGAACACCTGGAACTGCTCCGCCAGATCGCCAGCATGCTGGACCGCACCGAGGTGCGTGACCGCCTGCGTCAGACGCAGAGCAGCGACAGCCTGTACCAGGTGGTAGTGGACGTCCAGAACGGACGCTAGGACCTTGCCATGCGCCTGATCATCGTCAGCGGCCGTTCAGGCTCAGGCAAGAGCACCGCCCTCGACGTTCTCGAGGACAATGGCTTCTACTGCATCGACAACCTGCCCGCCGGCCTGCTCCCCGAACTGGCCGAGCGCGCGCTGCTGCAGACCGAGTTGCTGCACCCCCAGGTCGCCGTCTCCATCGACGCGCGCAACCTGCCCAGCCAGCTCAAGCGTTTTCCCGAACTCCTCGAAGAGGCCCGCGCCCGCCACATCCACTGCGATGTGCTGTACCTGGACGCGGATGACGAAACGCTACTCAAGCGCTTCTCGGAAACCCGCCGGCGCCACCCGCTGACCAACGAAGACCGCTCCCTCGCCGAGGCCATCCTCGACGAAGCCTCGTTGCTCGCCCCCATCGCCGACCTGGCTGACCTGAAGATCGACACCACCCACCTCAACCTGTACCAGCTGCGCGACAGCATCAAGCTGCGCCTGCTGAACAAGCCCGAGCCGGGAACCGCCTTCCTCGTCGAATCCTTCGGCTTCAAGCGCGGCATGCCGGTGGATGCGGACCTGGTGTTCGACGTGCGCTGCCTGCCCAACCCCTACTGGAAGCCCGAGCTGCGCGATAACTCAGGCCTGGACGCCAATGTCGCCGAATACCTGGCCGCGCAGCCGGATGTCGAGGAGATGTACCAGGACATCCTCGGCTACCTGAACAAATGGCTGCCGCGCTTCGCCGCCAGCAACCGCGCCTATGTCACTGTCGCCATCGGCTGCACCGGCGGTCACCACCGTTCCGTGTACCTCGCCGAACGCCTCGGCCAGGCACTCAAACCCAACCTGAAGAACGTCCAGGTTCGCCACCGCGACCTCAGTTAAAGGATCCCCGCCGCGATGCCAGCCTGTGAAATCACCATCATCAACAAACTGGGGCTGCATGCCCGCGCCGCGGCCAAGTTCGTTGGCGTCGCCGGGCGCTACCCCTGCCAGATTCGCGTAGGCCGCACCCCGGAAAGCCTGGTGGACGGCAAAAGCATCATGGCCGTGATGATGCTCGCCGCCGGCAAGGGCACCAACATTCACCTGCACACCGAAGGCGAGCAGGACGACGATGCGCTCAACGCACTGATCGAGTTGATCAACAATAGGTTTGACGAAGGCGAGTGACGGAAAGCCCGGTACAGATACCGGGCCCGAAAGAGCTGAAACGCTGAACCACCCCGCGACGCCTTCCCTGCGTCGCGACATGAGCACCGGCCGATCAGGCCAGCGCCGTATCCAGCACCATCATCAGGCAGAAGCCCGCGGCCAACCCCAGGCTCGCAGCAGTCTCATGCCCCTTGCGATGGCACTCCGGGATGATTTCGTGGGTCACCGCGAAGAGCATCGCCCCCGCTGCCAGGGCCAGGCCCCAGGGCAACAGCAACGCCGACACCTGCACCAGCCACGCACAAAGCAACGCGAACACCGGCTCCACCAGCCCGGACGCCGCGCCGATCAGCATCGCCTTGCCCCGGGACATCCCCGCCCCTGCCAACACCAGGGAAATGATCAGCCCTTCCGGCAGGTCCTGCAGCGCGATACCCAATGCCAGGCTGTCCGCGCCCGCCAACCCGGCGCCCGCCGCCACCCCCACCGCCATGCCTTCCGGGATGTTGTGCAGGACGATGGCAATGACGAACAGCAGGATGCGCGGTGCCAGCACCAGGCGGTCGGTACGGGTATCGACCTCGAGCTGCCGCTCCGGCAGCAGCCTGCCAAGGCCGAACAGTGCACTGGCCCCCAGCAGCAGGCCGAGGCTCATGAGGAAGCCTGCCGACCATTTGGAAAAGCCCAACTGGCCGGCTGCATCCAGCCCGGGGATCAACAGCGAGAACACCGTCGCCGCCAGCATCACACCGGCACCGAAGCCCAGCAGGGTGTCGGAGGTGCGTGCCGAGATGCTGCGCATGAACAGCACCGGCAAGGTGCCGACGGCCGTGCCCAACGCACACAGCGTGCCCGACTTCAGCGCATGCCAGAGATGAGGCTCCAGCGCACGCTCGGCAGCCAGTACCGCCTGCCAGGACAACAGCAGGCAGCCGACGAGCATCACGCAGAGGCCAAGAACCTGGCGCAGGGAAAGCCCGCTGGGTAATAGAGAAGACATGGGACCCCGGCTGGGCGGGTGCAGGCGCCCGTCGGCGCCCAGGCTGTGCAGGTCGGGCTCAGGCATCAGGCCATCGCCTCTCGGTATCGACGGTCCACTTCGGCCCAGTCGATGACATTGTAGAAAGCGCCGATGTATTCGGGACGACGGTTCTGGTAGCGCAGGTAATAGGCGTGCTCCCACACATCCAGCCCGAGGATCGGCACGTTGCCATTCATCAGCGGGCTGTCCTGGTTACCGCTGCTCTCCACCACCAGGCGCTTGTCCGGCGTCACGCTGAGCCAGGCCCAGCCGCTGCCGAAGCGGGTCAGCGCCGCCTTGGTGAAGGCCTCCTTGAAGGCCGCGAAGCCGCCCAGCTCCGCCTCGATGGCCGCACGCACGGTGCCATGGGGCTCCCCACCGCCAGTGGGCGACATCACCGTCCAGAACAGCGAATGGTTGGCGTGCCCGCCGCCGTTGTTGATCACCGCGCCGCGCAGTTGCTCGGGCACCTCCGCCAGGCGCTGCAGCAACGACTCCACCGGCAGCTGGCCGAGGGGGTTGCCCTCCAGGGCTGCATTGAGGTTGTTGATGTAGGTCTGGTGGTGCTTGCTGTGGTGGATTTCCATGGTCTGCGCATCGATGTGCGGTTCCAGGGCGTCGTAGTCATAGGTGAGGACGGGCAGGCTGTAGGTCATGGTCGGTTCCTTGTTCAATGGTAGTAGCGGCTGCCGGAGGTGCTCGGCAGGGCTCGCGAAGAATGGCCAGGCACGATGCCGAGCAGGCGATCGGTACGGGGATAGGCGCCGTGCTCCTGGATGAACTGCAACAGGCTGCTGTAGGTGCAGCGGCTATGGCGCAGGGCAACGTCGCGCAGCGCCTCGGGCAGGCTAGTGTCACGCAGCACCTGCAGCAGGCGCTCGTGGCAGGTGCAGAGATTCTCCGCCGTCTCCTCCGGCTGGCCGAGCATCAGGTGCAGGTCGGCCAGGTTGTGGTGGGAGACCACGAACGCGGCCACCGCCTGGTCCGCATCCGGCCACCGCTCCAGCAGCATCTGCGCCTGGGCCAGGGCCTGCAGGTAAAGCTCCCGCGCCTCGATCCAGTCACCGCTGTGGAAGCTGCGGTTGCCAGCCTCGATGGTTCGTTTCCAGTACTCCATCGGCCACCTCCAGGTGGGCGAAGGGTGCCGCCGTGGCAGCACCCGGTGTCGCGGCTAGAGGCCGCCCTCGGTGAGTTTTTCCGGGTCGAGCAGCTTCTCCAGCTCCGCGCGGCTCAGCTCGGTGTTCTCCTGCGCCACATCGATCACCGGGCGCCCCTCGCGGTACGCCTGCTTGGCGATCTCGGCGGCCTTGAGGTAGCCGATGATGGGGTTCAGCGCGGTGACCAGAATCGGGTTGCGCGACAGCGCTTCGTTCAGCTTCGGCTGGTTGACCTTGAAGCTCGCCACCGCACGGTCGGCCAGCAGCAGGCTGCTGCTCGACAGCAGCTGGACGCTGTTCAACAGGTTGTGGGCGATCACCGGCAGCATCACGTTCAGCTCGAAGTTGCCCGACTGGCCGGCAACGGTGATGGCCGCGTCATTGCCGATCACCTGGGCGGCGACCATCGCCGTGGCCTCGGGGATCACCGGGTTGACCTTGCCCGGCATGATCGAGGAGCCCGGCTGCAGGGCCTCCAGCTCGATCTCGGCCAGGCCGGCCAGCGGGCCGGAGTTCATCCAGCGCAGGTCGTTGGCGATCTTAATCAGGGTCACTGCCACCGTTTTCAGCTGGCCGGACAGGGCCACGGCGGTGTCCTGGGAGCCGATCAGGGCGAAGAAGTTGTTGCCCGGGGTGAACTGCAAGCCGGTGAGCAGGTTCAGCTCCACGCAGAAACGCTCGGCGAAGCGCGGATGGGCGTTGATCCCGGTGCCGACCGCGGTGCCGCCCTGGGCCAGTTGCTGCAGGCTCGGCATCAGCGCACGCAGGTGCTCGATATTGCTCTGCACCTGCTGGGCCCAGCCGTCCAGCACCTGGCTCATGCGCACCGGCATGGCGTCCATCAGGTGGGTGCGGCCGGTCTTTACATAGGGGCGTACTTCCAGGGACTTCTCGCAGAGCACCTTGAGCAGGTGGCCGAGGGCGGGCAGCAGTTGCTCGCTCACCTCGATGGCCGCGCTGGCATGGATGCTCGACGGGATGATGTCGTTGCTGCTCTGCCCGCAGTTGACGTGGTCGTTGGGGCTGACCTTCTCCGCCAGCAGGCGGCTGGCCAGGGTGGCGATCACCTCGTTGGCGTTCATGTTCGAGCTGGTGCCGGAGCCGGTCTGGAACACGTCCACCGGGAAGTGGGTCATGAAGTCGCCCGCCAGCAATTCCTGGCAGGCGCTGACGATGGCGTCGCCCATGGCCGGGCTGATCTGCTCCAGGTCGACGTTGGCCCGTGCGGCAGCAGCCTTGGCGAGGATCAGTGCACGAATGAAAGCTGCCGGCATGCGCTGGCCGGAGACCGGGAAGTTGTTCACCGCCCGCTGGGTCTGCGCGCCGTACAGCGCCTTGGCCGGGACTGCCAGTTCGCCCATGCTGTCGCGTTCGATTCGGGTATCAGTCACGCTGTATTTCCTTCTTCCGGTTCGATGTAGCTCAGGGATGGCGCCAGGCGCAGGGTCGCCAGGCGCCACTGCAGGCCGAGCAGGCGCTGGCGTCGCAACGGATCGCGAGCTAGCTGGCGCAAGGACTGCAGGGGTAGATAGGCGTGGTCGAGGCACAAGCAGCGCCAGTGCCAGGGCAAGGCGCGGTCGGTGGCGCTGTCCAGCAGCAGTTGGAAGCTGCCTTCGAAAATGCGCCAGGGCGGCAGGTCGTGGTGCACGACCAACTCGTGGCCATCGTTGAGGAAGCGCGTCAGCAAGCGCGGGTCGTCCGGCGCCAGGGCGCAGCGGATGCGCTGGCCAAGCCAGCGCCAATCGGAGCATGCCTGGGGTTCGTCGAGACGGGGCCGCACTGCGAATCCTCAAATAGTAAGCATTCGCGTTTGAGAATAATAAACATTACTCGCACTTGCAAAGTGAAAGTACGTCAGAGGCGGCCCCGCCTCACGTCAGCGGACGCAATCCATGCGGTAACGGCTGGCAGATAGGTTGCAAAAACATCCAACAGCGCCGATCTCCGGAGCGCATGAAAGTCGCGTCGTCGAGCGTGGCGGGCCATCGGTGCGGGAAAAACACCCATAAAAAAACGCGCCACCCGGGCGCGTTCTTCATGACGACGGCTGGGCGGGCGATCAGCTGCCCGCCACCGTCATGCGCTCGATCAGCACCGAGCCGGTGCGGATGTTGCCGCGCACTTCCAGGTCGCTGCCAACGGCGAGGATCTGGCGGAACATGTCCTTCATGTTGCCGGCGATGGTGACTTCCTGGACCGGGAACTGGATTTCGCCGTTCTCCACCCAGTAACCGGCCGCACCACGGGAGTAGTCGCCGGTGACCATGTTCAGGCCGTGACCCATCAACTCGGTCACCAACAGCCCGCGGTCCATGCGGCGCAACAGCGCCTTCTGGTCTTCCTGGCCATGGGTGACGAAGAGGTTGTGCACGCCCCCGGCGTTGGCGGTGCTGGGCAGGCCCAGCTTGCGCCCGGAGTAGGTGCCGAGGATGTAGGAGACCAGTTCGCCCTTCTCCACGAACGGCTTGGCGTAGGTCGCCAGACCATCGTTGTCGAAGGAGGCACTGGCCATGGCGCGGGGGATCAGCGGGCGCTCGTCGATGCTCAGCCACTCGGGGAACAGGCGCTCTCCCAGTGCCCCTTCGAGGAAGGACGATTTGCGGTAGAGGTTGCCACCGGAGATGGCCGACAGGAAGCTGCTGAACAGCCCGGTGGCCAGTTCCGCGGCGAACAGCACCGGCACCTCGCAGGTGGGTACCGGGCGCGCACCCAGGCGGCTGACCGTGCGCTCAGCAGCGCGGCGGCCGATGACCTGAGCATCGGTCAGCTGGGTGCCGATGCGGTTCACGTCGTACCAGTAGTCGCGCTGCATCTGCCCTTCGCCACCGGCGATCATCACGCAGCTCAGGCTGTGCCGGCTGCTGGCGTAGCCGCCGATGAAGCCGTGGCTGTTGCCATAGACGCGGCAACCCTGGTGGGTGCTGAGGGTGGTGCCATCGGCGTTGCTGATGCGCGGGTCGGCATCGAAGGCTGCTGCCTCGCACACCAGCGCCTGCTCCACCGCCTGTTCGGGGGCGATGGCCCAGGGGTGGTAGAGATCGAGGTCCGGCAGGTCACGGGCCATCAGGCCACGATCGGCCAGGCCGGCGCACTCGTCCTCGGAGGCGTGCTTGGCGATGGCCAGCGCGGCGGCTACCGTCTCGCGGATGGCTTCATCGCCGGTGGCCGAGGTGCTGGCCGAACCCTTGCGCTGCCCCACGTACAGGGTGATGCCGAAGCCCTGGTCGCGATTGAACTCGACGGTTTCCACTTCGCGCTGGCGCACCGTGGTCGACAACCCCTGCTCCACCGAAACCGCGACCTCACAGGCCGTCGCACCCTGGCGACCGGCTTCGGCGAGGATGCGTTCGACCCGTGCCTGCAACTCGGGCAAGGCCTGCGGGCCGACCACTTCTACTTCACTCATAGCCACTCCAGTTCACAAAACCTTTTCGACGGGGCGGGCGCACCCGGCGCACCACCCCACGGACCGCACCATTGCGGCGCCAGCCGGGCCGGACAATCCCCGTCCGACTGGTTATCATGGCGGCGTTTCCCACTGGATCGCCCCCATGTCTGAATACCTCGACGACGACTTCTCCGGAGAGAAGAGCAAAACCCAGGTCAAGAAAGAGCTTCACGCCCTGCAGGACCTCGGTGAACGTCTGACCACGCTCAAACCCGATGTCCTCGCCAAGCTGCCGCTGACCGACGCGCTGCAGAAGGCCCTGCTCGAAGCGCCTAGGCACAAAGCCCACATCGCCCGCAAACGCCACCTGCAGTACATCGGCAAGCTCATGCGCGAGCAGGACATCGAGGCCATCGTCACCCTGGTCGACCAGCTCGACGCCTCCACCCGCCAGTACAACGAGCGCTTCCACAACCTGGAGCGCTGGCGCGACCGCCTCATCGGCGGGGACGACAGCACCCTGGAATCCTTCGTCGCCGAATACCCGGAAACCGACCGCCAGCACCTGCGCAGCCTGATCCGTCATGCCCAGCACGAGGCGGCCCGTAACAAACCGCCGGCCGCGGCGCGCAAGGTCTTCAAATACATCCGCGACCTGGACGAAACCCAGCGCGGTCTGCGTTAAAGGCCGCTGGAAGCTCGAAGCCGGAAAGCACACGGCTTCGAGCACCCAACGCCCCTCCTCAAGCTCCCGTACCGCCCACCGTGATCGCATCGATCTTCAGTGTCGGCTGGCCCACGCCGACGGGCACCGATTGCCCATCCTTGCCGCAGGTGCCCACGCCGCTGTCCAGCGCCAGGTCGTTGCCGACCATGGAAACCCGGCTCATCGCCTCGGGGCCGTTGCCGATCAGGGTCGCGCCCTTGACCGGCGCAGTGATCTTGCCGTTCTCGATCAGGTAGGCCTCGCTGGTGGAGAACACGAACTTGCCGCTGGTGATGTCCACCTGGCCGCCGCCGAGGTTGGCGCAATAGATGCCGCGCTCCACCGAGGCGATGATCTCTTCCGGGTCGCTCTCCCCCGCCAGCATGTAGGTGTTGGTCATGCGCGGCATCGGCAGGTGCGCGTAGGACTCGCGACGACCGTTGCCGGTGGGCGCCACGCCCATCAGGCGGGCGTTGAGCTTGTCCTGCATGTAGCCCTTGAGCACGCCGTTCTCGATCAGCGTGGTGCACTGGGTCGGGGTGCCTTCGTCGTCCAGGCTCAGCGAGCCACGGCGGCCCGCCAGGGTGCCGTCGTCGACGATGGTGCAGAGGCTGGAGGCGACCTTCTCGCCGATCCGCCCGCTGTAGGCCGAGCTGCCCTTGCGGTTGAAGTCGCCTTCCAGGCCGTGGCCTACCGCCTCGTGCAGCAGCACGCCGGACCAGCCCGCGCCCATCACCACCGGCAAGGTACCCGCCGGCGCCGGAATGGCTTCCAGGTTCACCAGCGCCTGGCGCAGCGCCTCGCGGGCATAGCCCATGGCGCGGTCTTCCTGGAGGAAATAACGGTAGTCGGTACGCCCGCCACCGCCGTGGCCACCGCGCTCGCGGCGACCGTTCTGTTCGACGATGACGCTGACGTTGAAACGCACCAGCGGGCGCACGTCGGCACCCAGGCTGCCATCGCTGGCGGCGACCAGAATGTGTTCCCAGACACCCGCCAGGCTTACGGTGACCTGCTTGATGCGTGGGTCCAGCGCACGGGTGGCGACGTCGATGCGCTTGAGCAGCTCGACCTTCTCGGCGCGGTCGATCACGTCCAGCGGGCTGTCCGGCGCGTAGAGCCGGGCGACGTCCGGGCTGGCGAAGGCCTGCACGCGGCCCTGCTGCCCGGCACGGGCGATGGAGCGTGCGGCGCGGGCCGCCTGGCCCAGTGCATCGGCGGTGATGGCATTGCTGTAGGCGAAACCGGTCTTCTCGCCGGACTGCGCGCGCACGCCCACGCCCTGGTCGAGGTGGAAACTGCCGTCCTTGACGATGCCGTCCTCCAGCACCCAGGACTCGGAAACCTGGCCGTGGAAGTACAGGTCGGCGGCATCGATGCCCGGGCCGGCGACTTCGCCCAGCACGCCCGGCAACTGCTCGATGGTAAGGCCGCCGGGTGCCAGCAGCTGGTCACTGACGGATAACAACAATTGGCTCATAACTTCTCCGTTCTCGCCGGCCCGGGTGCGGCCGGCGTCAAGAATCTTCTGTGTGCCGTCACCGGCATGCGCTGGCGCACCGCCAGCTGTTCGTCCGTATCGCGGCGGGCGATCAACACCGCCTCGCCGCTGGCCTGTTCGGCAATCACCCGACCCCATGGATCGACGATAGCCGAATGGCCGAAAGTCTCGCGCGGCCCCGGATGAACGCCACCCTGCCCCGCCGCCAGCACATAGCACTGGGTCTCGATGGCCCGCGCCCGCACCAGCACCTGCCAATGCGCCGCACCGGTCACCGCGGTGAAGGCCGAGGGCGCGGTGATCAGCTCGGCACCGGCCTCGCGCAACGCCCCATACAGTTCGGGGAAGCGCAGGTCATAGCAAACCGTCAGGCCCAACCGGCCCACCGGCGTATCGGCGAGCACCACACGCTCGCCGAAGGCGTAGTCGTCCGATTCGCGGTAGCGGCCCCGGGCATCGGCCACGTCCACATCGAACAGGTGGATCTTGTCGTAGCGCGCCACCCGCTCGCCCCGCTCGTCCACCAGCAGCGAACAGGCGTTGGGCTTGGCATCCGGCGCATCGTCCGGCGGCAACGGCACGGTGCCGGCCACCACCCATAACCTGAGGTCACGAGCCACCTGTTTCAACCAGGGCAGGATTGGGCCTTCACCAAGCGCCTCGGCACGGCCGATGGCGGCATAGTCGCGGCGCCCCATGGCGGCGAAGTTCTCGGGCAGTACGGCGAGGCGCGCGCCGCCCTCGGCAGCGGACTCGAGCAAGCGACGGGCGGTCGCGAGATTGGCCAGGACATCGTCCTGGCTGACCATCTGGATCACCGCGAAGGTCATGGCATTCTCCACAGCGGGTATCGCCGCATGCTACTCCAGCGCGTGGCCGATGGAATCAATTGGGCTTCTCGAACGGCTTGTCGAAACTGATCTTCGGCTCCGTCAGCGGCCCTTTCACCTCGTACTGCACGCTGGCGAAGCGCGCCACCTTGTCACCCAGCAGCTTGTCCACCACGAACAGCGCGCCACCAATGGCCGGCGCGCCGACGATCAAGGCGGCCAGCGGCAGGTTGTTGGTCACCGGCAGGGTCACCAGCAGCTTGGCATCGATGGCGTCGTGGGCCATGTCCAGGGTGCCTTTCAGCTCCAGGCCGCTGGAAGGGCCTTCGAGAACAATGGGCTCACGGGTGACGAAGACCCCCTCGCTGCCCACCAGCAGGCCCTTGACCCGGTCGTAGGCTAGGCCCTTGCCGAGCAGGTCGGAGAAGTCCAGGCGCAGGCGGCGGCCGATGGAGTTGAAGTTGAGCAGGCCGAATACGCGCAGGGCCTGGGCGCTGCCCTCCACCTCGACGAACTGCCCCTTGCGCAGGCTGGCATCGAGGGTACCGGAGAAGCGCTTGAGACTCACCCAGGCCGGCGAGCCCGGCCAGCGGCCGTCGGCATCCAGGCGGAAGCGCTCGCTGGTGGCGGTGGGCGCGAACTTCCAGGCCAGCAATACATCGGCGAGGTTTTTGCCTTCGAGGCGGCCTTTGTACCAGCTGGAGCTGGCACCGGCGGCGCCTTCCCACCCGGTGGAGCCGGTGATCTTCAGCCCCTTGAGGTTGAGGTCCAGATCACTGAACAGGGTGCCCTGGGCCGTCGGTCGGGCCTTGAACGCCCAAGCGCCCAGGGGCTCGTCGCCAAGCTGCACCTGGGCGATGCGCACATCCAGCGCCGGGACGGCATGGGGGTCGACATCCTTCAGCGGGTCGGGGCTGGCTTCCGCCGCCTCGTCGTTCTCCGGCGGCTTGGGCAGGCGCACCCGCGCCAGGTCAAGCACGATGGGCGCCCCCTTGGCATCGGGCAGGCTGACGCTGCCCTGCAACAGGTCACTGTCGAGGTCGACCTTCCACAGGGCGTCACCACGGGCCAGGCCGACCCGGAAGTCCTCGAGGCTCATGCCCATGCCATCGAAGTGGCCGATGCGCAGGTCGGCGCCTTGCAACAGGCCCACGGCGTCACCGGCATCCTTGGCGGCGTAGCGATCACGCACCGCCTGCCAGGCAGCCAGGTCCAGCGTGTCCAGGGTGCCGCGTACGCGAATGCCACGGTTCGACGGCATGCTCGCGCTGCCCGAGCCCAGCAGCAGTTCGCCGCGTGCCTGGGAAAAGTCCGTGGCCGGTGCCGCGACCGCCAGGTTGGCCAGGCAGCCGTAGTCGAACCAGTAGCGCCGCTCGGGGCCGTCCAGGGTCATGCGCCATTGGCTGTCACGCACCTCGCCCGCCGCCTTGCCGAAGGGTGCCGGCAGGTCGATGGCCGCCCCCTTGAGGCTGGAATCGATGCGCAGCTGGCTGTCCTTGCCGTCCAGCGCCAGGTCGAGCTTGTAGGGGATGTCACCGGAAATCGGCAGCGGCCGGGTCACCCCCAGCCAGGCGGCAACGTCCTTTACCGCCGCCTGACCGCTGGCCTGGATGCGCGTGCGCCCCTTGCCATTGCGCCCCTCGGCGATGGCCTTGGCGGTGACCTCGCGACCGAAGGCCTTGCCCCGGATCTGCTGGGCGCTGAGGCCGCTGGCGGTGTCGAAGCGGAAGGTGCCGGCCAGGGCGCTGAGCTCCAGGCTTGGCTTGGCGAATTTCAACCGGGCATCACGGGTAGTGAGTTCGACGATGACCCGGGGTTCGCCACCGGCTTTCTCCAGGGGGATGTCCAGGTCCAGGTTGCCATCCAGGCTGCCGTCACCCTGCCAGCCGGCCATTACTTCAGCGGCGGGTGTGGGCGCCTCCTGCATGATCTTCAGGCCATCGGTGAAGCTGCTGTCCAGCTGTGCCTTGACCCGCAGGTGCGGCACCTGGCCGTGCTCCACATGGGGCACATCGGCGCGGGCATCGCTGACGCGGCTGTCGAGGATGCGCCCGCTGGGTACGCGCACGCGCACGCCGCTGTCTTCGACGAACACGTCGCCACGGGCCTCGCGCAGGGCCGGCCAGCCAGGCTGATAGGCCAGCTCGGCATCGTGGACCTTGAAGAACAGGCTGATGGAGCGGGATTCCGGCGGCGAGTCGTGCTGCAGCGAACCCTGGTACTGGAAGAAGCCCTCGTCCACCACACCCCCCTTGATCGCGGTCTTCAGCCATTCGGCCAGGGCCGGGCTGAGGCCGCTGGACAGGGTCGGCAGGTACTTCTCGGTGTAGCGCGCATCGCCCTCGTGCAGGCCGACGCGCAGGTCCATGTAATCCTCCTGCGCCGGGTCGTGCAGCAGGCGGATGAGGAAGTCGCCGGCGACCTTGCCTTCATCGCCGGTCACCTGCAGGTAGGGGCTGATCAGGGTGAAGCCCTGGTCATCCAGCTTCCAGGTCAGCCGCGCATGGGCCTCGTGGTAGCGCCAGGGCGTGGGGAACAGGTGGTCGAGGTGCAGGGCGAAGTCGTCGGAGTCCATCCGCAGCTCACCGCCGGCCAAGTCGCCGGTGATGCTGCCGCTGACGTTCTCGGCTGCCGGGGCGCCGTGCACGGCGTTGAAGGAGATGCGCTCCAGGTTGCTACTGAAGCCGATATGCCGGGCGCCCTCCACCTGGGGCCGGTAGACCATCTGCAGGTTGCGCAGGGCACCCCGGGGCTTGAGGCCGCTGACCAGCTCGGCAGCCAGGTCCGGCAGCGGCACCAGGCCTTCCACCAGCGGCACCAGGGGCTGCAGGTCGAGGCGGTCGGCGGCGAGCTTCCACTCGGCTTCGCCCTGGCCGTTGTCCAGCACCTGTTCGAGCTTGATGTGGGCATTGCTGTAGCGCTGCTCGCCGACGCTCACCGCCAGGGAGTCCAGCAACAGGCTCATGCCCTTGTCGTTGCGGTTGAAGTAGGCGTCCACCGCCAGGTCCTGCAGGGCCACCGGCTTGCGCTGGGCATAGCGGCCGCGCAGTTCGCCGACGTGCACACGGGCCACGGCGCCTTGCAGGGCACCGCGCTTCCAGTCGACCCAGAGTTCGCCACCGCCCTTGAACTGCTCGATGCGCCAGTCACGGGTCAGGCTCCTCGGCAGCCAGCGCGCCCAGTCACTCTGAGGCAGGCTGAGGTAGAGCTCGGCGTCGCTGTCCAGCACCACGTCGGGGTTGAGCCGGGTACGCAGGCGCAGGCTCAACGGCTGGCCGTCCGGCAGGGTCAGCTGGCCGTCCAGGCGTTGCCGCGAGGCACTGCCGCCCAGGGATGTCTGGACGTAGGTGAAGGTGACCGGCTTCTGCTTCCAGGGCTCCAGGGTGACCTGGCTGTTGAGCAGGGAGATGCGTTTGACCACCCCGAGGCCGTCGATCAGCTTGCGCGGGTTGAACGGCTGCTGGTCGTCACGGGCGGGCATGCCGGCCAGGGTCCACTTGCCGGCTTCGTCCTGCTGCACCTGCAACTGCAAGCCCTCGACTTCCAGGCTGGCGATGCGCGGTGCACGGGCCAGCAGGCTACCAAGCAGGTCGGGCACCACGCGCACCTGGTCCAGGCGCAGGACCGCGTCACCCTCCCCCAGCATCACATCGTGGGCCACCAGCACCGGGCTCATGCCTTGCCAGCGGCCTTCGAGGCTGCCGATCAGCAAGGGTTCGCCCAGGGCCTCACGGGCCTTTTCCTGGACTTCAGCTCGGTACTCGGCCACCAGCGGCACCAGTTGCCGCCCGAGGCTCACATAGAGCGCAGCCAGCACCAGGCCCAGTGCGCAGAGCGCCAGCAGGGTACGCAGGAAGGTGACCAACGTCAGGCCCGGACGCGCCATATCAGTTCAGGCCCTCAGAGCAGCACGACATCGTACTGCTCCTGGGAATACATGCCCTCGACCTGGAACTTGATGGTGCGCCCGATGAAGGCTTCGAGATCGGCGACGTTGCCCGATTCCTCGTCCAGCAGGCGGTCCACCACCTTCTGGTTGGCCAGCACCAGGTAGCCTTCGGCCTGGTAGGCGCGGGCTTCCCGGAGGATTTCGCGGAAGATCTCGTAGCAGATGGTTTCGGCGGTCTTCAGCATGCCGCGGCCCTGGCAGCTCGGGCACGGCTCGCAGAGGTTCTGCATCAGGCTTTCGCGGGTGCGCTTGCGGGTCATCTGCACCAGGCCGAGTTCGGTGATGCCGATGATGTTGGTCTTGGCGTGGTCCCGTTCCAGCTGCTTCTCCAGCGTCCGCAGGACCTGGCGCTGATGCTCCTCGTCCTCCATGTCGATGAAGTCGATGATGATGATGCCGCCCAGGTTGCGCAGGCGCAGCTGGCGGGCGATGGCGGTGGCCGCTTCGAGGTTGGTCTTGAAGATGGTCTCTTCGAGCGTGCGGTGGCCGACGAAGGCGCCGGTGTTCACGTCGATGGTGGTCATCGCCTCGGTGGGGTCGATGATCAGGTAGCCGCCGGACTTCAGCAGCACCTTGCGCTCCAGGGCCTTCTGGATCTCGTCCTCGACGCCGTAGAGGTCGAAGATCGGGCGCTCGCCGGGGTAGTGCTCCAGGCGGTCGGCGATCTCGGGCATCAGCTCGTCGACGAACTGGGTGACCTTCTGGAAGGTCTCGCGGGAGTCGATGCGGATCTTCTCGATACGCGGGTGGACCAGGTCACGCAGGGTGCGCAGGGCCAGGCTCAGGTCTTCGTAGATCACCGAAGGCGCAGGAGCGCTCTGCATCTGCGAGGAAATCTGCTCCCACAGCCGGCGCAGGTAACGGATGTCGACGAGGATCTCCTCGGCCCGCGCACCATCGGCGGCGGTACGCAGGATGAAGCCGCCGGTCTCCACGATGCCTTCGGCGGCGACGCAATCGGCCACCACCTGCTTGAGGCGTTCGCGCTCGGCTTCGTCTTCGATCTTCAGCGAGATGCCCACATGGGCGGTACGCGGCATGTACACCAGGTAGCGCGAGGGGATCGACAGCTGCGTGGTCAGGCGCGCGCCCTTGCTGCCGATGGGGTCCTTGGTCACCTGCACCACCAGGGCCTGACCCTCGTGGACCAGGGCGGTGATGTTCTCCACCGCACTGCCCTCGCGGTTGGAAATCTCCGAGGCATGGATGAATGCGGCGCGATCCAGGCCGATGTCGACGAAGGCCGCCTGCATGCCCGGCAGCACCCGCACCACCTTGCCCTTGTAGATGTTGCCGACGATGCCACGACGCTGGGTGCGCTCTACATGCACCTCCTGCAGCACGCCGTTTTCCACCACCGCCACGCGCGATTCCATCGGCGTGATATTGATCAGAATCTCTTCGCTCATGCTGAGAACCTACCCGACGCGCTGCCAACAAGAAATGCCGAATTCGCCCAGCACGTCTGCCGTTTCCAGCAACGGTAGACCCACCACGGCGGAATAACTCCCCTGAATGTTCTCGACGAACACCGCACCCAGTCCCTGAATCGCGTAGCCACCTGCCTTGTCCGTCGGCTCGCCGCTGGCCCAATAGGCCTCGCGCTCGGCCTGGGGGATGACGCGGAAGCGCACCCGACTGGTCACAAGGCGCGAGATGCAACGCCCGGGCTGGGCCACAGCCAATGCGGTCAACACCTCGTGCTCGCGGCCGGAAAGGCCCGCCAGCATCGCCAGGAAGTCGTCGCGGTCCTGGGGCTTGCCGAGGATGCGGCCATCGAGCACCACCGACGTATCGGCACCCAGCACGCAGGCATCCCCGACGGCATCGCCCAGGGCGGCCAGGCCGGCGGCGGCCTTTTCCCGGGCCAGGCGCTCGACGTAGGCCGGGGCAGGTTCGCCGGGGCGCACGGATTCATCGATGGAAGCGGAAAGAAGCCGGAAGGGAACGCCGATCTGGGCGAGCAATTCGCGACGGCGGGGCGAGCCGGATGCCAGGTGGAGCGTGGCCATGCTGGGACTTCTCCATGTCGAGAAGGCGCGCGGCATGGCCGCGGCCTGGTCATTTGACGTTGAGGCGGCGGCTCAGGCCGCGCAAGGCGGCGAAAATCCAGGGCCAGAGCAAGGCGCTGACCAGGGCGGGCAAGAGGAACAACAAGGTCGGCGGGCGGTTGCCGGTCAGGGCGTTGAGCCACAGCTGCACCAGTTGGGCGAGGCCGAAGACCACCATCAGCACCAGACTCTGCTGCCACATGGGGAACATGCGCAAGCGCTGATGCAGGGTCAGCACGAGGAATGTGATCAGGGACAGGATCAGCGCGTTCTGCCCCAGCAGGGTGCCGTAGAGCACGTCTTCGGCAACGCCGACCAGCCAGGCGGTGGTCATGCCTACGCGGTGCGGCAGGGCCAGCGTCCAGTAGGTGAGCAGCAGGGCGGGCCACAGCGGGCGCCCCACTTCCATGAAGGTGGGCATGGGCGCAACGCTGAGCAGCAGGGCCAGCAACAGGCTGAACCAGATCACCCAGCCATTGTTCGAACGGGCGCTGACCATCAGCGGTTCTCCCGGTGGGCGGGCGGCGTAGCCGGCGTCGAGGAGGCCGCGCCAGCAGGAGTCGGGGCGGCGGCGCCCGGGGCGGCCGCACCCGCGGGCGCGGGCGTCGCAGCGGGCTTGCCAGCGGCTTCGCGATCGGCCGCTTCCTGGGCTTCGGCCGAATCGTTGGCGCGTTGTTCGGGGCTGCGGGTATCGGTGAACACCAGCAGCAGGTAGCGGCTGCGGTTCAGCGCAGCGGTGGGCACGGCACGGACGATGGCGAAAGGCTGGCCGGAGTCGTGGATGACTTCCTTGACCGTCGCCACCGGGTAGCCGGCGGGGAAGCGCTGGCCAAGGCCGGAACTCACCAGCAGGTCGCCTTCCTTGATGTCCGCGGTATCGGCCACATGGCGCAGCTCCAGGCGTTCCGGGTTACCGGTGCCGCTGGCGATGGCGCGCAGGCCGTTGCGGTTCACCTGAACCGGAATGCTGTGGGTGGTATCGGTGAGCAGCAGGACGCGGGCGGTGTAGGGCATCACCTCCACCACCTGGCCCATCAGGCCACGGGCGTCGAGCACCGGCTGGCCGAGGAACACGCCGTCCTTCTCGCCCTTGTCCACCAGAATGCGGTGGGTGAAGGGGTTGGGATCGACGCCGATCAGCTCGCCCACCAGAACCTTGTCGTCCACCAGGGCGGAGGAGTTGAGCAGCTCGCGCAGGCGCACGTTCTGCTCGGTCAGGGCCGCCAGCTTCTGCAGGCGACGCTGCATCAGCAGGCCTTCGGCCTTGAGCTTCTCGTTCTCGGCGATCAGGGTGCTGCGGCTGGTGAACTGGTCGCTGACGCCATCCCAGAGGCGCACCGGCAAATCCGCCAGCCAATAGAAGGGCGTCAGCACGAGGCCCATCTGGCTGCGTGCTGGTTTCAACGTGTCGAAGCGGGCATCGACCACCATCAAGGCGGCAGAAAGCACGGCGAACGCCAACAGGCGCACGCCGAGCGAAGGTCCCTTGGCGAATAGCGGTTTTATGACCCGCTCCTCAGGTGCAATGGCTCTCCAACCTTACTCGGTGGAGAGCAGGTCCATTGCGTGACGATCCATCATTTCCAGGGCGCGACCACCACCACGGGCCACGCAGGTCAGCGGGTCCTCGGCGACGATCACCGGCAGGCCGGTTTCCTGGGACAGGAGCTTGTCGAGATCGCGCAGCAGCGCGCCACCACCGGTCAGCACCAGGCCGCGCTCGGCGATGTCGGAAGCCAGCTCCGGCGGGGATTGTTCCAGGGCGCTCTTGACCGCCTGGACGATGGTCGCCAGGGATTCCTGCAGCGCTTCCAGAACCTCGTTGGAGTTCAGGGTGAAACTACGCGGTACGCCTTCGGCCAGGTTGCGGCCACGGACGTCGATCTCGCGGACTTCGCCACCCGGGAAGGCGGTGCCGATTTCCTGCTTGATGCGCTCGGCGGTGGATTCACCGATCAGGCTGCCGTAGTTGCGGCGCACGTAGGTGACGATGGACTCGTCGAAACGGTCGCCGCCAACCCGTACGGATTCGGCGTAGACCACGCCGTTGAGGGAGATCAGGGCGATCTCGGTGGTGCCACCGCCGATGTCGACGACCATGGAGCCACGGGCCTCTTCGACCGGCAGGCCGGCACCGATGGCCGCGGCCATGGGTTCTTCGATCAGGAAGACTTCACGGGCGCCGGCGCCCAGGGCGGATTCGCGGATGGCGCGACGCTCGACCTGAGTGGACTTGCAGGGAACGCAGATCAGCACACGGGGGCTGGGCTGCAGGAAGCTGTTCTCGTGCACCTTGTTGATGAAGTACTGCAGCATCTTCTCGCAGACGCTGAAGTCGGCGATCACGCCGTCTTTCATCGGGCGGATGGCGGAAATGTTGCCGGGGGTACGACCGAGCATGCGCTTGGCCTCGGTACCGACGGCCACGACGCTCTTCTGGTTGCCGTGGTTACGAATGGCGACCACGGACGGCTCGTTCAGGACGATGCCGCGCTCGCGCACATAAATCAGGGTATTGGCAGTGCCCAGGTCGATCGAAAGATCGCTGGAAAACATGCCACGCAGTTTCTTGAACATGGGAGAGGGACCCTAGGCAACGCGTGGGTAAAAAAGTGCGGCAAACTCTAACAACGACAGGGATTTTGGGCAAGGCGCCGATATGTTAAATTGCCGGTTTTTCCGGGCCTCTGGGCCCATCATCGCGGCCTTTGACCGCCCGTTCGCGGTGCCGTTCCCGGCGCCCTTCCCGCACGGTCCCATGCACTGCGCTGACCGCACCTCAGTTGGAGAACCCGATGGCGCTTGAACGCTCCGACGTGGAAAAGATCGCCCATCTCGCCCGCCTGGGCCTGAACGACGGCGATATCCCGCGTACCACCGAGACCCTCAACAACATCCTCGGCCTGATCGACGCGATGCAGGCCGTGGACACCGACGGCATCGAGCCGTTGGCCCACCCCCTCGAAGCCACCCAGCGCCTGCGCGCGGACGAAGTGACCGAGGAGAACCACCGCGACGCCTACCAGGCCATCGCGCCGGCCGTCGAGAACGGCCTCTACCTCGTGCCTAAAGTCATCGACTAAGGAAAAGGGTTACAGCATGCATCAATTGACCCTGGCCGAGATCGCCCGTGCGCTGGCCGCCAAGGAATTCTCCTCCGAGGAACTGAGCGGCGCCCTGCTGGCACGCATCCAGGCCCTCGACCCGCAACTCAACAGCTTCGTCACCGTCACCGCCGACCAGGCGCTGGAGCAGGCTCGTGCCGCCGACGCCCGTCGCGCCGCCGGCGAGAACGGCGCCCTGCTCGGCGCGCCCATCGCCCACAAGGACCTGTTCTGCACCCAGGGCGTACGCACCAGCTGCGGTTCGAAGATGCTCGACAACTTCACCGCGCCCTATGACGCCACCGTGGTCGAGAAGCTCAAGGCCGCCGGCACCGTCAGCCTCGGCAAGCTGAACATGGACGAGTTCGCCATGGGCTCCGCCAGCGAATCCAGTTACTACGGCGCAGTGAAGAACCCCTGGGCGCTCGACCGCGTGCCCGGCGGCTCCTCCGGCGGTTCCGCCGCGGCCGTCGCCGCGCGCCTGGTGCCCGGCACCACCGGTACCGATACCGGCGGCTCGATCCGCCAACCCGCTGCCTTCACCAACCTCACCGGCATCAAGCCCACCTACGGCCGCGTGTCGCGCTGGGGCATGATCGCCTACGCCTCCAGCCTCGATCAGGCCGGCCCGCTGGCCCGCACCGCCGAGGACTGCGCCCTGCTCCTGGGCGCCATGGCCGGCTTCGATCCCAAGGACAGCACCAGCGTCGACGCCCCGGTGGACGATTACCTCGCTGCCCTCGCCCAGCCCCTGGCCGGCCTGCGCATCGGCCTGCCCAAGGAATACTTCGGCAGCGGCCTCGACGCGCGCATCGGCGCCGCCGTGATGGCCGTGGTCGACGAGCTGAAAAAACTCGGCGCCACAGTCAAGGACGTCTCGCTGCCCAACATGCAGCACGCCATCCCCGCCTACTACGTGATCGCCCCGGCCGAGGCCAGCTCCAACCTCTCGCGCTTCGACGGCGTGCGCTTCGGCTACCGCTGCGATGCGCCCAAGGACCTCACCGACCTGTACAAGCGCTCCCGTGAGGAAGGCTTCGGCAGCGAAGTGAAGCGCCGCATCATGGTCGGCACCTACGCGCTCTCTGCCGGCTACTACGACGCCTACTACCTGAAGGCGCAGAAGATCCGTCGCCTGATCAAGAACGACTTCGTCAAAGCCTTCGAGGGCGTCGACCTGATCCTCGGCCCGACCACGCCCAACCCGGCCTGGAAACTCGGCGAGAAGAACAACGACCCGGTCGCCCAGTACCTCGAAGACATCTACACCATCACCGCCAACCTCGCCGGCCTGCCCGGCCTGTCCATGCCCGCCGGCTTCGTCGACGGCCTGCCGGTGGGCGTGCAGCTGCTCGCACCCTACTTCCAGGAAGGACGCCTGCTCAACGTGGCCCACCAGTACCAGCAGGTCACCGACTGGCACAAACAGGCCCCGGCCGGATTCTGAGGACGACACACATGCAATGGGAAACCGTGATCGGGCTGGAAATCCACGCACAGCTCAGCACCCAATCGAAGATCTTCTCCGCCAGCGCCACCACCTTCGGCGCCGAGCCCAACACCCAGGCCAGCCTGGTTGACCTCGGCATGCCCGGCGTGCTGCCGGTGCTCAACGCCGAAGCCGTGCGCATGGCCGTGAAATTCGGCCTGGCCATCGACGCTGAGATCGGCGAGCGCAACGTCTTCGCCCGCAAGAACTACTTCTACCCGGACCTGCCCAAGGGCTACCAGACCAGCCAGATGGACCTGCCCATCGTCGGCAAGGGCCACCTGGACATCACCCTGGACGACGGCACCACCCGCCGCATCGGCATCACCCGCGCGCACCTCGAAGAGGACGCCGGCAAGAGCCTGCACGAAGACTTCCACGGCATGACCGGCATCGACCTCAACCGTGCCGGCACCCCGCTGCTGGAAATCGTCTCCGAGCCGGAGATGCGCAGTGCCAAGGAAGCCGTGGCCTACGCCAAGGCCATCCACGCCCTGGTCCGCTACCTCGGCATCTGCGACGGCAACATGGCCGAAGGCTCGCTGCGCTGCGACTGCAACGTCTCGGTCCGCCCCAAGGGCCAGGTCGAGTTCGGCACCCGCCGCGAGATCAAGAACGTCAACTCGTTCAAGTTCATCGAGCGCGCCATCAACACCGAGATCGCCTGGCAGATCGACGAGCTGGAATCCGGCCGCAAGATCGTCCAGGAAACCGTGCTCTACGACGTGGCGGCCAACGAAACCCGCTCCATGCGCAGCAAGGAAGAAGCCAACGACTACCGTTACTTCCCCTGCCCGGACCTGCTGCCGGTGGTGATCGAGAAGAGCTTCCTCGACGAAGTGCGCGCCCAGCTGCCGGAACTGCCGGTGCAGAAGCGCGAGCGTTTCGAGAGCCAGTTCGGCCTCTCCGCCTACGACGCCAGCGTGCTCTCAGCCAGCCGCGAGATGGCCGACTACTTCGAAGCCGTGCAACGCACCTGTGGCGACGCCAAGCTGGCCGCCAACTGGGTGATGGGCGAGCTCTCCAGCCTGCTCAACAAGGACGGCCTGGAGATCGAGCAATCGCCGGTGTCCGCCGAGTACCTGGGCACCATGATCCTGCGCCTGAAGGACGGCACCATCAACGGCAAGGCCGCGAAGACCGTGTTCGCCGCCATGGCCGAAGGTGAAGGCTCCCCCGACGCCATCATCAAGGCCCGCGACCTGGTGCAGAACACCGACAGCGGCGCCGTGGAGACGCTGCTCGACGAGGTGCTCGCCGCCAACGCCGAACAGGTCGAGCAGTACCGCGCCAGCGACGAAGCCAAGCGCGGCAAGATGTTCGGCTTCTTCGTCGGCCAGGCCATGAAAGCAGCCAAGGGCAAGGCCAACCCGGCCCAAGTGAACGAACTGCTGAAGAAGAAACTCGAAGGCTGAGCCTGCTGAACCGGTGGGCCCCGCACGGGGCCCACCGGACAGTGACAGGGCACAAGAACGTTTCGCCTCCATCAGGTGACGCCATGCAGCGACTGCTCTGCCTTCTCGCTTTCTCCGGCCTGTTGACCGGCTGCTCCTACATCCCCTTCGAACGCGACAGCGAAACCCCGGGCGACTACCGCGCCGAGGGCCGCGCCTCCTTCTATGGCGCCCGCCACCACGGCCAGAAAACCGCCAGCGGCGAACGCTTCGACCAGAACGCCCTGACCGCCGCCCACCGCACCCTGCCCTTCGGCACCCGGGTCAAGGTCACCAACCTCGACAACGACCGCAGCGTGGTACTGCGCATCAACGATCGCGGCCCCTATGCCCGCACGCGGATCATCGACGTCTCGAAAAAGGCCGCCGAGGAGCTGGGCATGATCCGCTCGGGCGTGGTGCCGGTGCGCGTCGAAAGCCTCAGATGAACCCAAGCAGGAAACCGCTATGAGCGAAACACGCAAACCCGGCGTCCAGGTCCGCCGCGAAGTCATGGGCGACGCCTTCGTCGACCGCGCCCTGGGCAATGCCACCGAATTCACCCAGCCGCTGCAGGAGTTCGTCAACGAACACGCCTGGGGCGGCGTCTGGAACCGTGAAGGCCTGGACCGCAAGACCCGCAGCCTGATCACCCTCGCCGCCCTCACCGCCCTGAAATGCCCCCAGGAGCTAAAGGGCCACGTGCGCGGCGCGCTGAACAACGGCTGCACCGTGGAAGAAATCCGCGAAGCGCTGCTGCACTGCGCCGTCTACGCCGGCGTCCCCGCCGCCATCGAGGCCTTCCGCGCCGCCCAGGAAATCATCGACACCTGGCAGGCCGACCAGAAGGCCTGAGCCCTTCCAAGGGACGCCCCGTGGGAGCGAATTCATTCGCGATGCTCTTCGTAGGGTGGGCCGGGCGGCGCACCGCTTCAGCCCACCGCTGAAGCGGCGCCTGGCTGATCATCGAAACCTGCCGAGGCCTTCTGGAAAGAGCGCTGCTCACTCCCCCAACTTTTTCGCCTGGCTTGATGAGGGTACTCGTTGGGGTTCGGCGGGCGTTGCAGGTTGGCGCCGAGCGCAGCGAGGCCCAACGATGCGTGGCTCGACGTCTCTGCGTTGGGCTTCGTACCTCAGCCCAACCTACGGGCTGCACGGGCCTGTGGGAGCGAATTCATTCGCGATGCTTTTCGCAGAATGGGTGGGGCGGCGTTCCGCGAGCCCAGCGAACCCCATCAATATGGAGGCCAGGCAAAACCACGTGCCATGCCCGCCTCCGCCTGGTGGAGGTAAAAAGCGACCTCCACCCTACACAGCGGTCATGTTCCAGCGATGGCACGACCGCTTTTTGTAGGGGCGACTTCAGTCGCCCAGCGGCGCACTGCGCCGCCAAACACCTAACGGTCAGGGATAACTGAAGCTCTTCACCAGGGTCAGCTCCCCCGGCTGGCGCATGGGCACGAGGAAGCTCTGCTGCTTCTCGTTGGCCGTGCCCTCTTCGCTGATCACGGTGATCTGGCCGATGGTCAGCGCCTGGCCCGGCGAGCTGCTTCCGTCCTCTTCGCTGCGGTAACCACCGCCGTAGTAGTTCACGTAGACCAGGTACTGGCCCTTGAGCGGGGTCGGCGTGGCGATCATTTCCGGGCCGTAGCCGGTGGTCACGTCCACGTCTAGGGCCGCGCCGTTGGCCAGGGAGCGCTCGCCGTACCACACATGGCCACCATCCGGGGTCACCAGGTGCAGGTCGAGGTCGGTGTTGTCGCTGTCCCAGGACAGCACCACCCGCAGGCGCGCCGAAGCCCCGCCGCGACCGAGGCTGTAGAACTGCACGCGACGCTTCTGCTGGCCGTCGGGGCTGCGCACCTCAACGCTGTTACTGCCCCCCGGGAACACGAAGGGACGGTCGAAGCCGCCGTCCTCGTTGATCTTCAGCGGCATGTCGATGCCGTTGACCACCAGCCGGCCAGGGCCCTGCGGAGCCTTGGCCAGGCCCGTGATCGCGCCCTTGATGCGCGCGGTGTCGGCCTGGTCCTCGGCGACGTTCACCGAGGATGCCGGGTAGTTCACCTGCTGCATGAAGTGCTCGCCGTCGCCGCTGCCTTGGCGCCAGCCGCCACGGGGCGTGTCGAGGCGCACCTCGGCACTGGCGGCCAGGGGGATCAGGCTGAGAAGCAAGGGGGCGAGGTATCCGGGGCGCAGGCGCATGGGGGTCATTCCAGTAACAGGTGGCGGGCGAGGCGTTCGACGTAGTCTTCGTCCTGGCCGTTGGGGTGGGCTTCGAAGGCCAGGTGCAGGTATTCGTGGGTCAGGTCGAGGCGGTCCTGCAGGGAGAACAGGCCACGCACGAAGATGCGCCGCCGCTCACGGTCGACATGGGGCTTGCCGGAGGCCAGGCGGCACACGGCGAATTGCTGGATCTCGTCATAACCGGGCTCGGCGTCCAGGGTGGCGCGCCAGCCGCGGCGCTGCGTGCGCAGCCACTCCTCGGCATTGGGCAGCGCCTGGCAGGCGGCCACGGGCTTGTCCCAGCGGCTGAGACTGGCACGGGGAAAGGCGCGGGCGAGGATGGCGTCGTAGCGCAAGCCATCGCCGGCCTGCTGCACCGCCTGTTGCCATGCCAGGCGATCGGGCCCCGGTTTGTCGCTGTGGTAGGTCACCGGGCTGCCGGCCAGCACCAGGTCGGCGGTCCAGGCGGCGATGGCGCGGGCCTCGGCAGTGGCCGGGCGCGGTGCCACGCGCTGGTTGGCGCTGCTGTCGTCGATGGTCAGGCACTCGCCACGGCGGCCGGCGTTCTGTTGCAGGTAGCTGCGGATGGCTACGGCCAGGGCCTTGGCCGCCTCCGCCGGCTGCGCCGAGGCCTCGCGTTGCAGCACGCGGGCCACGTAGTCCTCGCGTTGCAGGTGGGCGGTGAGCGTCTGGGCATCGCCCTGGCCTTCGAGGAACAGCTCGCCGTCGCTTTCGATACCCAGGCGGTTGCCATTGGCGAACTCCACCTCATAGCGCCCGCGTAGCATGCCCGGCGCCACGGCGGCGGCCTGCCCCTCGCGGCGTACCTGGCGCACCGGGTAGCGGGTGAACAGATCGACTTCGACGCAGGCGCCGGTTTCCGCTGGCCAGGTCGTGGGCAGTGTCTGCCCGAGTATCTCGGCGTAATCCTTGAGCACCCGCTGACTGGTACCCGGGCCACCGGCCCAGATCGGCGTGCCGTCGGCCAGCCAGCCGGCGAAACCGCCCTGGCGTGCCTGGGCATCACCATCGGCCAGCCAGCTCCAGGTCTTGGCCCGCAGGCGCCCACCCAGGGCGCCCAGGGCGGCGGAATCGGGGGCCGACAGGGGCACGTCGAGCAGCACCTGGCGCGCCTGGGCCTGGGCCGGCAGGTGGGCCAGCTCGTCCAGCAGCTCGCCCACCGGCACCCGGGCCTGGGGCTGCAACTGGTCGAGGCGCTGCAGCCAGCCGGCGCCCTGGCGCTCATGCCAGTAGCGCGACCAGTCGGCGGGGTCGAGGTGCAGTTCGGGGGATGAGAAGTACAGGCCGCAGGACTTCACCAGCGCCTGGTCCCGGTCGATGCGCTCGCCGGGGTTGCAGCAATAGACCTCGTCGCGGTCCTGGCCCTTGCATTGGTAGCCGGGGTCGGGGCGCGCGTTATCCACGAGGTAGGCGTAGACGAACAGTTTCCACAGGCTGCCCAGGGGCGTCTGGTGCTCGGCGGGCAGCGGCCCGCGCGTGAGCACCCGGCTGCGGTCCAGCTGCAGCAGCTCATTGCCCTGGGGCCCACGCCAGGCGAGGTTCAAAGGCGCCTCGCCCGCGTGAAGCAACGGGGCCGCCAGCATCAGCAGGGCCCCGGCCAGGTGTCGCGTCCTAGTCAACCTTGATCCGTCCGAGCGCAGGTTCGCTCTCCAGCGCCTGCTCCTGGGGAGCGTAGAGGCGCTGGTAGCGGGCCGGCGGCAGTTCGAAGGAACCTTTCTGCGAGAAGCGCACCAGGTGTTGCAGCACCACGCTGCCTTGCAGGCTGTCCACCGGCACCGCGTAGAGCAGTTGGCCCGGCTCGTTGCGCGCGCGCTCCAGGGTTTCGGCTTCTTCGCCACCCAGGCCGGAGATCTTGATGCCCCAGGTGGTGCGCTCGACATCGGCGCCCGGCGGCAGCGGCACTTCCAGCATGCCGTAGCGCAGCGCGCGTTCGCCCTTGCTGGTGAGCACGATGGTGTCCAGGTAGAGGTCGTCGCTGGAGATGTCTTCCGGCTTCACCTCCTCGGCGGTGAAGTTGAAGGCCTCATCGCTGGGAACCAGGCGCAGCAGGCGGCGGGAAATCTCCACGTCCAGCTTCACCGGGGTGGCCTGGGCGCTATTGAAGTCCAGGCGCACGTCCACCGGGTGCGGCAGGTCGGCCGGCAGTTCCAGCTCGCTCGGCACGCCCTGGCCTTGCCACAGCCAGTAGCCTTCGCCACTGGTGCCTTCGGCCGCGTGCCAGTCGCCCTGGGGCTTGAGGACGATGTCTTCGCTGTCCTGGCCGAGGGAGCGCTGCAGCCAGGTCAGCGCCAGGGCGCGTTCCAGGGTGGCCTGGCCGGGTGCCAGGCGCTTGAGCAGCGAGGCGGCGCGTTCGCGGTCGGCACCGTTGACGTACAGGCCGATGGCCTCGCCAAAGGGCTGCTGGCTGGCGGCCAGGCGTTCGCGGGCGGCACCGACCTGGGCGGCCAGCGCATCCGGCACCTGGACCTGCACCTGGCGCGCCAGGCCGACGGTGAGCACCCGTGCGGCGGCAAGGCCCAGGGCCGAATCCGGCGCGGTCATCACCAGGCTCTGGCTGCCGTCGTCCGACAGGGCCTGGTCGCTGCCCTCCCCGGCGGCGGCCAGGTCGGCCATCAGGCCTTCCATCAGGGTGTTGACCGGCAGCTGCATCTCGCGGGCGAAGCCGAGGATCAGCGCACGTTGCAGCAACGGCGTGGTCGGCGCCTGGGCGGCGTAGACGTCCAGCACGCGCTGCCAGTGTTCCGCCGGCAGTTGCACCTCCAGGGCGCGGCTGGCGTACCAGTCGGCGTAGTAGGCATAGGCGGTGAGGAAGGCATCGGCATCCGCCTCGTCGCCCCACCAGGTGAAGGACGCTTCGGGGCCGGCCATCTGCACCAGGCGCAGGCGGCTGTTCTGCATGATCAGGCGCAGGCGGTCGCGCACGCGCGGCTCGCCCTGGGCCAGGGTCGGGTAGGCCAGGGCCAGCGGCAGCAGGCGGCTGGCGGTCTGCTCGACGCCGCCGTAGGGGTAGCCGAGCAGGTCATCGAGCGCGCCTTTGAACAGGGAGCGGCCACTGTCGTCGAGACGCAGGCGGATGGCGCTGGCGTCAGCCGGCAGGCCCAGTTCGGTCTTGCCGGCGTAGGCGACGACGGTCTTCGCCTGGGCGCTCTGCCAGCCGCTGGCGGCCAGGTGCAGGGCGACGTCCAGGGCGTCGACGGCCTGGCCGTCCTGCACCAGCTCGGCGTGGAAGTCGCCATTCACCAGGGCGGTCTCGGCCAGGGGCAGGTAGTTGATGCCTTTGGCCAGTTCCACCGGGGTGCGCTGTTCCTGGCCGTTGTAGCGGGTCACCAGCTCGGCCTTGGTCGCGGCCTCGCCCTGGTTGAAGGCGAACAGGCCGAGGGCCGGCTTGTCGCCGCCACGGTAGGTGGCCGGGCCGCTCCACTTCAGGTACAGCGGCTTCTCGGAACGCACGAACTGGCGCTTCTGGCCGACCTGGCCATCGGCGTTGACGGCGCGGGCGGTGATGCGCCAGCGGGTCAGCGAGTCGGGCATGCGGAAGCTGAAGCGGGCCTTGCCGTCGGCGTCGGTGACCAGGTCCGGCTGCCAGGAGGCGGTGTCCACTTCCTCGCGGCGCGGACGCTCCAGCACCTTCACGCCACGGTCGCTGCGGTTGGCGCGGCCCGGGGCGCTGGGCGTGCCGGGCAAGGCCAGGTCATAGGCGATGAACGAGAGGCTGGCGTTGGTGCGCACGTTGTTGCGGCGCGGGTGGTAGAAGAACTGGTCGATGCCCGGGGCGATCTCCGGCTGCAGCGCGTAGATCATCTCGTCCACCACGCTGACGGTGAGGCGCGAGGCGGTCGGCTTGCCGGCGTAGCGGGTGGTCAGCTCGACGGTGACCATGTCGCCGGGGCGCGCGGTTTCCTTGTCGGCGACGATCTGGATGTCGATCTGCGGCGTCGCCACCATGATGCCGGCGTTCTGGAAGCTGTAGTCACCGCCACGGGTGTAGAGCGCGGAGAAGGTGATGTTCGGCGAGAAGGTCTCGCCCACCGGGATGCGCGCGCGGTACTGGGTGTCGGACAGGCGCTCCAGCTTCAGCCAGCTGGCGCCCTTGGACAGCAGCGCGGTGGCCTCGACCTTGTCGCGCTCCAGGGTCAGCAGCGCATCGCTCACCGGCTCGGGGAAGGTGATCAGGGCCAGGGCCTCGTCACCGGCCTGGTACTCGGCCTTGTCCAGCACGATCTCGATGGTGCCGGCCACGGACTTGACGCCCTCGCCGCTCACCGAGTGGCCGGTGGCGCCGAGGATCAGGTCGTGCTCGTCCTTGAGGGTGATGCTGTAGGTGCCGGGGCGCTCGAACTTGAGGTCGAAGCCCTCGTCACCGGCGTACAGGCTGCCGCTGTGGCTGCTCTGGTCTTCCAGGCGCACCCAGTCGTAACGCGCCGGCTTCAGCTCGGTGGGGCGTTCGCTGCGGTAGGTGAAGCGCACCGACTCGCCGGTGCTGCTGAAGCGCTGCGGGGCGCTCAGGACGTAGCGGGCGGCGCCGCGCTCGATGAGGATTTCCTTGCTGGTCTTGACCCGGTACGCGGCGCCATCGCTGGCGAACACGGTGAGCAGGTAGCGGCTGGGCTTCTCCGCGGCCGGCAGGTCGAACTCGGCACGGCCCTTGGCGTCGGTGGACAGCTCGCTGCTGGTCAGCTCAACGGGGAACTGGCCGAGGTACTGCAGTTCGTTGTCGATCATCGACAGTTGCTGGGCGCGCAGGCTCAGTTGCACATTGGCGTTGACCACCGGCTTGCCGTCCGGGTAGAGCAGCACCAGGGCGCCCTTGATCGGCTCGCCGGTGCGGAAGTCGGGCTTGGCCAGGTCCAGCGACACCTCGAAGTGCGGCTTGATGTAGTCGGCGACGCGGAAGGCGCTGCTGTAGACCTGGTCGCGGTAGGTGAAGCGCAGCTCGTAGCCACCGGCCACGGCGTTCTGCGGCAGCTGGAAGCGGCCGGCGGTGCCGGAGCTGGACTCCAGCTTCAGGTCCAGGGTCTGCAACTGGGTGCCGTTGGCGTCCAACACGGCCAGCTTGACCGGTGCGGCGCCGGGCGCCACCGAGTCACGGGCGTTCTTGAACTCGCGGCCGACGATCTTCACTTCCACCCAATCACCCGGGCGGTACAGCGGGCGGTCGGTGAAGGCGTAGAGCTTGGTGTCGTAGATCTCGCTGTCGTAATAGAAGTTCTCGGAGACGAACACGCCGCCTTCGGCGTCCTCGCCCAGCACGTAGGAGCGCTCCGGGCTGGCATGGCCGAGGCGCAGCAGGCCTTCGGCGTCGGTGCTGCCGCTGGTCATCACGCCCAGGCCATCGGTCCACAGCACCTTGGCCCCGGCGACCGGGGTGCCTTCATGCTTGCGCGCGGTCCATACCAGCAGCTCGCCACCGGTGATCTTGCTCACGGCGACGGTGTTGGAGACGAACACCACTGTGGTGGCGCGGTACTTGCCGACGATGGCCTCGACCAGGTACAGGCCCGGCTTGAGCTTGCCCAGGGGGATGTAGACGTTGCCCGGCTGGGTGCTGGTGAACTGGCTGGAGGAGCCGGCCAGCTCGACGCCCTTCGGCGGCTCGATGGGCTTGGCTTCCCACAGCGGGTAGCGGAACTGCGCGACCAGGGGCAGGCCCTTCATGGGGGCGTACTGCACCTGCGGGGTGAACTCGGTGGGCTGGCGGATGGCATCGCCCATCTTCAGCTCGGGGGCTTCCTCGGTGACCTGCTTGCGCGACTCGTAGGAGAAGGCGCGCTGCATCACCCGCCGCGACTTGCGGTACCAGTTGTCCCACAGGTAGCCGAGGGTGTTGGACAGGCCCTCGCCCTTGAAGTCGCCCTCGGCGACCACGCGGTGCAGGTTCTTCTGGCGCTTGAGGAAGTCCAGCGGGTTGTCGATGCGGTACACCCGCACGTCGACGCCGCCGTAGCCTTCCATGCGGTAGCGGCGGTAGTCGCGGCCCGGCGCTTCGAGGCGCACCTTGGCCACCTCGTCGGCGGCGAAGCTGCTGTCGGAGAGCAGGAAGAAGGATTCACCCGCGAGCGGCGTGTAGCCGCTGGACGGCACCTCGTCCTCGGCCTGGGCGCTGCCGAAGGGCAAGGCCAGGGCGAGCAGGGCCGCCGCCGACAGTGAGGCGGCGCGGCGCAGCAGGCGGGCGGCAGTCATCGGGAGAGGAAGTGCAGCCGATAGATGCCGATAAAGTTGGGGTTGGATTCGTCGGGGATCCATCGGGTGTCCTTCCATGTCATGAGTTGTTGCAGGCTCACGGAGCGCATGCCGTTATCGGTCGGCGTGGTGGTTCCGGTGTGGTACGCGATGTCGCGGCCCATCCAGATCATCAGGTGCTGCTCGTCGCCCTGGTCGAAGAAGATCAGGTCGCCGGGCCGCGCCTGGTTGAGGTCACGGCCGGCGAACCGGCTGTTGTACTGGATCAGCTTGATGGCATTCACATAGGGTCCGACCTTGCCGCCGCCCTGCTGCCAGGTCTGCGCCAGGCGGCGCTGGCCTTCGCTGAGGTCCAGCTCCGGCGGCAGGTAGCGGTTGGACAGGCCATTGGCGCGCAGCCACTTGCCGTCATGGGGCTTGAGCGCCTCGTTGGCGGCGAAGCGCACCAGGCCGGCGCAGTCCTGCTGGTGCCAGCGCGGACTCGGCCCCTGGCGCAGCTGCTCCTGGGCGATGCGCACGAACCAGGCGCGGAACACCTGGGACTGCTCGGCGTCCAGGGCGGGAACGTCCTCGGCGCGCAGGGCCAGGCTCCACGCCATCAACAGCGCGGCGAAGCCCAGCGGCAGGCGGGCCAGGGTGCGGGTCACAGCGGGCGCCATTCCAGCGGCAGCCATTGCCAGTCGGAACCGGCCTTGGTGCCCTCAGGCAGCGCCAGGGCGTACTTGCCGTGGCCACCGAGGGCCCGCAGCTTGGGCAGCAGGTGGGTTTCGGCGGCGTTGCGGAACACCGGCTCGTAGTTGCTCGGCAGGCTGTCGAGGGTTTCGCGCTCGAGCAGCTTGGACAGGCCATCCGGGGCCATGAAGGCCGGCACCAGGGCGTCCTTGGGCAGGGTCTCGGCCAACGGCGGGAAGCGCTTGTCGAGGGTATCCAGGCCCTTGGTCACCAGCTTGTCGTCGAGGGAGAACAGCAGGGTGTCGCCATGGCGCGCCAGGCTCACGCGGAAGAAGCCGGTGGAGCCCAGGGCGTCCGGGTTGGCGTTGTCGCTGGCCGGGTACTGGCCGAAGTTGGAGCCGACGTCGCGGGTCCAGCGGCGGGTCTGGCCATTGGTCTGGTCGTCCACCGGGAAACGACCGCCTTCGGCATAGGGCTCGTAGGCGCCGATCACCGAGCCGAACAGGCCCTCGATGGCGGTATCCAGTTCAGGGGTAGCCGCCTCGCCCAGCTGGGTGACCAGCAGTGGCGAGTGCAGGCGCGACTCGGCGTACCAGCACAGGCCGGCCGCGCCGTTCAGGCGTTTCTCCAGCTCGGCGGCAACGTCCTTGCCGGCGCCGACGCGGTCCAGCAGCTTGCCGGGCACACCGGGGGCCACCGGCAGGGCCACGCAGGCACTGGCGCCCATGGGCATGGCCTTCCAGATGGGGGTGAAGTCGAAGGCCGGCTGGTCGTCGATCTCGTTGAGGGCGACGTAGCTGTGCCAGCCCTTGTCGTCCATCTCGAAACGCAGCCCGGCGAAGGACGGGAAGAAGCGCTGGTAGCCGAAGGCGACGTACTCGCCGGACAGGGCGATGCGCTGCTGCTCGGTGCCACGGGCATCCAGGCCGAAGCGCTCGGGGAAGGGGTTCTCGCCGTCGAGCAGGGATTCCACCGACTCGGTGGCGTCCTTGGCCAGCTGGCCGGCCTCGTCCATCAGCATGCCGGGGCTGGACAGCACCAGCAGCTTGTCGCCGTGGCTGGCCAGCAGCACGGAGCGGTCGCCCAGGTAGCTCAGGCGGTAGAGCGGCACGGAGTCGCCGTCCACGCGCAGTTCGCCGGCCTGGCTCAATTGGCTGTCGTCGAGGGCGATGTGGGCCAGGGGCTCCAGCACCCGCGCCAGGCCGCCACGCTCGATGGTCAACAGCACGTGCTTGAGCTTGCCGTCGGCGCCGCGCCACAGGGCGACTTCGGCGGGCTGGTCGAGCAGCTCGTCCAGCAGCGTGTCCTGCAGCTTGAGGTCACGCTCGTAGATGATCCGGCGCAGGCTGCCGGACAGCCCGAGGCGGTCGGCGTTGTCCTGGTAGTAGAAGACGAAGTCCTCGGTCAGGGTGTCGCGCAGCAGCGGCACGGCGAGGATGTCCTTGGGCAGGCGGCTCAGCGAGACGCTCTCGATCAGCGCGTCGGGGCGCTTGAGGTCGAGGCCCAGGGCGCTCTTCTCGGCCAGCTCGCGCGGCGGTTCCTTGGAGCACCCGCCCAGCAGGCCGAAGGCGGCCAGCGGCAGCAGCAGGCCGGCGGCGAGCACGCGCGGATGGCGTGCCAGGGCCGGGCGGCGGGCCGGTTCGGGTGTGGTGGTCTGGCTCATGTCGAATAACCCCAGTTCATCCAAGCGTCGGGACATCAGAAATTGAAGGATTTGACGAGCAGCAGCTCGCCGATGGCGCGCAGCGGGACGATGAAGGTCTCGCGCTTCTCGTTCACGGTGTTCTCGTTGAACACCAGGCTGATCTGCGAGGTGATCACCTCGTTCTGGTTGCTGCCTGCATCGAAGTTGTAGCCGCCGGCGCCCAGGTTGCCCCAGTAGTTCACGTACACCAGATAGGTGCCGTGCAGCGGCGCGGTCATGGTGAACATCTCGGGGCCCGGGCCATCGACGCTGTCGGTGTCCAGGCCGCCGCCGTTGCTCATCACCGGGTCCGCCCAGAAGGCGTGCTGACCATCGGGGGTGACGATGTGCAGGTCGAGCTCGGCCTTGGGGTCGTCCCAGCCGAGCACCACGCGCAGGCGCGCGGGAGTGCGATGGGTGTTGGCTTCGTAGAACTGCACGCGGCGGAGGGACTTGCCGTCGCCGGACACCACTTCCACGCCGTTGGAGCCGGCGCCGAAGGCATAGGGGCGGACGAAGCGGCCCTGGTCGTCGGTGTAGAGAGGCAGCGGATTGCCGTTGACCACCAGGCGGTGCGGCTGGCGCACCTGGCCGATGTTGGCCAGGCGGCCCTCGATCAGGGTGCGGTTGCGCTGGCCGCCACGGTCGATGGGCGGCGTGGGGTAGGCGACGGCGGGGTTCTCGCTGCGGTCCAGCAGCCCGGCGTAGCGCCAGCCGGCAGTCGGCCCCTCCAGCGTCGCAGACGGTTCGGCAGCCTGGGCCAGGGAGGCCAGGAGCGTCAGGCAGAGCAGGAGGGGGGCGCGCATGTTTAATCCTTTAACGGCGCAAAGGCGGTGATGCTAGAGCCTGACGAGGAGCCGCGCAATCCGGGGCGATGAGGAGTCGGAAGTTCCTCACAATTTGAAACATCTAACCTCGGAAAGCTAGATCATCCCCATCAGCTGCAAGGTCAGCAGGCCGATGTTGGTGGTGACCACCGCCGCCAGGGTGGTGACCACGATGATCGCCGCCGCCAGCTCGTGGTTGCCGTTCACCGCACGTGCCATGACGAAGCTGGCCGCCGCCGTGGGGCTGGCGAAATACAGGAAGAGGATCGCCAGCTCGGCATTGCGGAAGCCGCAGGCCCAGGCGCCGAGCGTGGCCACCAGGGGCAGCCAGACCATCTTCATCAGGCTGGCGCTCAGCGCCATCGGTCCGCTCGCGCGCAGGGAAGCCAAAGACAGGGTGCCGCCGATGCAGATCAGCGCCAGGGGCAGGGTCATCTGGGCGAAGTACTCGCCGGAGGTGACCACCCAGGCCGGCAGCGGCAGTTGCAGGTAGGCCACCGGGATGGCCGCCAGCACGCCGATGATCAGCGGGTTGCAGAGGATGCTCTTGAACAGGCTCCAGGGGTCGGTCTTGGCGTTGGGCGCGTAGATGGCCAGCACCACCGAAGACAGGGTGTTGTAGCAGAGGATCACTACGCCCCCGAGCACCCCACCCACCGAGAGCCCGTAGTCGCCGTACATGCTGGTGGCCAGGGCCAGACCGATGATGCCGTTGTTGCCGCGGAAGGCACCCTGGGTGTAGACGCCGCGGTCCGCCTTCGGCACCCGCCAGGTCGCCCAGAGCCAGGCCAGGCCGAAGCACACCAGCGTCGCCAGGACGAAATAGCCGATCAGCCGCGGCTGCAACGCCGTGCGCAGGTCGGCCTGGACGATGGCGAGAAACAGCATGGTCGGCATGGTGCCGCGGAACACCAGCGAGGAGGCGGTATCGATGAAGGGCGCGTCGATCCAGCGCAGGCGACGCAGCAGCACACCAAGGAAAAGCATGGAAAAGACCGGCGCGGTGATGCCGATGATTTGCTGGACGACGGCGAACATGGGAAGGCCTGGCGCGCGGGGATAGTTAGGCGGCTAAGGATAACCAAGTCGGGGCGGCAAGTGGCTTTCGTGAAGCTTTCAGGGCAGAGAAAAGCCAGCCCATGGCGTTAGGGGAAAGCCCGATCGCGAATGAATTCGCTCCTACAAAGACCAACCGGGCCAGCACATGGGCATGATCGCTGCGTAGGGTGGAGGTCGCTCTTCACCTCCACCAAGCGGGGCCAGGGTCGGCACAAGGTCGTGCCTGGGGCTCCGTATCGTTGGGCTTCGTCCCTCAGTCGCCCCTACGGAAGCAGTGACGTAGCCCGGACTTCAGTCCGGACATGTCGGCGGCCGCATTCCCGGGCTGAAGCCCGGGCTACGGGGGAGCCAGGCTTCGGCGTCAGCGACGGACCGGGCGCTTCTGCAGCTTGCGCTGCAAGGTGCGGCGGTGCATGCCCAGGGCACGGGCGGTGGCGGAGATGTTGCCATCGTGCTCGGCCAGCACCCGCTGGATGTGCTCCCACTGCAGGCGGTCCACCGACATCGGGTTTTCCGGCACCAGGGTGTCCAGGTCGGCATGCTGGGACAGCAGCGCGGTGAGCACGTCATCGGCGTCGGCCGGCTTGCACAGGTAGTTGGTGGCGCCACGCTTGATGGCTTCCACGGCGGTGGCGATGCTCGAATAACCAGTGAGGATCACCACGCGCATCTCCGGGTCCAGCTCCAGCAGCTTGGGCAGCAGCACCAGGCCGGAGTCGCCGTCCATCTTCAGGTCGAGCACCGCGTAATCGGGCAGGTCGTCCTTGGCCACGACCAGGCCCTCTTCGGCCGAGCCGGCGACCGAGACCCGCAGGCCGCGGCGGCTCATGGCACGAGCCATGACGCGGGTGAAGGTGGTGTCGTCGTCCACCAGCAGGAGGTGGGGCTGCTCTTCGCCTTCGATCAGGGGTTCATCGCTCATTTCAACTCCTCGCGGGTTCAGCTCAGGCAACGCCGTAGCCTCGTGGCAGGCGCAACTCGGTGAGCGTACCGCCATCTTCATGGTTGTACAGTTTCACGGTTCCGCCGGCGCGGGTAACGCTGGCCTGGCTGAGGAACAGGCCGAGGCCGAAGCCCTTGCCCTTGGTGGTGAAGAAGGGCCGGCCGAGCTGCTCGGCGATGGCCAGGGGCACGCCGGCGCCCTGGTCGCGGATGCTCAGCACCACCCACTGGGGATCCCAGTTGAGGCGGATGTCGAGCTTGTCCGGGCAGGCATCGGCGGCGTTGTTCAACAGGTTGAGCAGGGCCTGGGTCAGGTCGGCCGGCGGCATCAGCCGCGGTGGCAGGCCGATGCCCAGGCACTGGTAGCGATAGGTGGCTTCAGGGCGCATCAGGTGCCAGCGGTTGAGGGTGACCTCCAGCCACTCCACGGCCGATTGCTCCACCACCGCCTGGCGTCGATCCGCCTCGGCGGCGCGCACCAGCTGTTGCAGGGTGTCCTTGCACAGGCGCACCTGCTCCTGCAGCAGGGCCAGGTCCTCCTGCAGGGAGGGCTTGTCGCCATACTCCCGACGCAGTTCCTTGAGCAGCACGCTCATGGTCGCCAGCGGCGTGCCCAGTTCATGGGCGGCACCGGCGGCCTGGGTGGCCACGGCCAGCAGTTGCTGGTCACGCATGCCCTCTTCGCGGCGCACCGACTGCAGCTGGTCCTGGCGGCGCAGCTCCTCGGTCATCCGCGCGGCGAAGAAGGTGATCATCGCGGCGGCCAGGGCGAAGCTCAGCCACATGCCGTAGATCAGCAGCGCCTCACGCTGGGCCACCGGCATCTCCAGCGGGTGGAACCACACCAGCAGCAGGGTGTAGGCAGCCAGCGCCATGCCCGCCAGCACCAGGGTGTAGAGCCAGGGCAGGGTCGCCGCGGCGATGGTCAGCGGCACCAGGTAATAGGAGACGAAGGGGTTGGTCGAACCGCCCGAGTAATAGAGCAGCACGCTGTGGATAACCAGGTCGCAGGCCAGCTGCACCGAGTATTCCAGCTCGGTGACCGGCCAGGGGCCGCGCAGGCGCAGGGCGGTGCTCAGGCACAGGACCAGGGAAACACCGAGGGTCACCGACAGCTCCAGCCAGGGCAGTTGCAGCAGCTGGGCCTTGTAGGCGAGCCCCACCGAACCGGCCTGGGCGGCCAGCACGAGGATGCGGATGAAGGTCAGGCGCAGCAGGTTCTGCCGGCTGGCGGATAACAATTGCAAGGGTGCGAGCATGGGTACTCCAGGGCGTCGGCGGAGTATAACCAAGGCGCCACGCGCTCCGCTGATATGCGTCAACTCGCCGCATCGTCGTGCGCCTTTCGTCGGCCGACGACGGGTCGCCCACTGGGTGGGCCCAACCGGAACGCAAAAAAATCTTCCGGGTCTTAACCCCGTTCGCAGCGGACCTGCGTCTAACCTCGGGACTGCTGCACAATCCGTGCACCCACTGCCTCTCACAAGGAGCCGTTATGCAAGCCATCACCCGCCTCGCCGCCGCCATCACCCTGTGCGCGGCGACCTTCGGCAGCCTCTCCGCCCAGGCCGAAGACGCCCGCTACAACCAGGTGGCGCTGCGCGCCGAGGTCAGCCAGGAAGTGGCCCACGACCTGATGCACGTGACCCTCTACAGCGAATCCCAGAGCGCCGACCCGGCCAAGCTCGCCGCCGAAATCACCCGCACTATCAACGCGGCGGTGGAAAAGGCCCGCGCCACCAATGGCGTGTCGGTGAGCCTGGGCAGCCGCAACAGCTACCCGGTCTATGACGACAAGGGCCAGAAGATCACCGGCTGGCGCGAGCGCGCCGAACTGCGCCTGGAAAGCCCGGACTTCGCCACCCTCTCCCAGCTCAGCGCCGACCTGATGGGCAGCCTGAAGATGGGCGGCATGGACTTCAGCATCGCCGACCCGACCCGCAAGAAGAACGAAGACGCCCTGATCAAGCAGGCCGTGGACGCCTTCAAGGCCCGCGCCCAACTGGCCACCGAGGCTCTCGGCGGCAACGGCTACAAGCTGGTCAGCCTCAACCTGAACAGCGCCGGCTTCCAGCCGCAACCGGTGATGATGCGCGCCATGGCCGCCAAGTCGTCGATGTACGACAGCGCCCCGGCACCGGAAGTCGAAGCCGGCACCAGCCGCGTGACCGTCAACGCCGACGGCGTCATCGAGGTGCAGATGCCCTGATAACGGGCGGGAGCCGCGCTGCAACGGCGCGGCTCCCTTTCATATACGCGTCATACACGCGCCACTTCTTTTGCATATTTGCGACACCGCCTTACACCTTCGTCACAGCTTCTACACTCTCCCCTGCCCTCGGCTTGCCTCAGGCATGTGCCGTGCATAGGTTCTTGCAAGGTCCCTCACGAAGGGGCCCCTCACGATGACAACCACAACAAGACATGAGGTCAAAATGCGTAAAAACGCCGTCATCCAAGCGCTGCTCGCCGCCGGCCTGATCGCCGCCGCACCGTTCGCCAGCGCCGCCAGCAACCTGGTTTTCTGTTCCGAAGGCAGCCCGGCGGGCTTCGACCCCGGCCAGTACACCACCGGTACCGACTTCGACGCGGGCGCCGAAGCCGTGTTCAACCGCCTTACCCAGTTCGAGCGCGGCGGCACGGCGGTCGAACCCGGCCTGGCGGAGAAGTGGGACATCTCCGATGACGGCCTGACCTACACCTTCCACCTGCGCGCCGGCGTGAAGTTCCACAGCACCGACTACTTCAAGCCGACCCGCGAATTCAACGCCGACGACGTGCTCTTCACCTTCCAGCGCATGCTCGACAAGGACCACCCCTTCCGCAAGGCGTACCCCACCGAGTTCCCCTACTTCACCGACATGGGCATGGACGCCAACATCGCCAAGCTGGAGAAGCTCGACGCACACACCGTGCGTTTCACCCTCAACACCGTGGACGCGGCCTTCATCCAGAACATGGCCATGAGCTTCGCCTCCATCCACTCGGCCGAATACGCCGACCAGTTGCTCAAGGCCGGCAAGGCCGCCGACCTCAACCAGAAGCCCATCGGCACCGGCCCCTTCGTCTTCAGCCGCTACCAGAAGGACGCGCAGATCCGCTACAAGGGCAACAAGGACTACTGGAAGCCCGAGGACGTGAAGATCGACAACCTGATCTTCGCCATCAACTCCGACGCTTCGGTGCGCTACCAGAAGCTCAAGGCCGGCGAATGCCAGATCACCGCCTACCCGCGCCCGGCCGACCTCGACGCCATGCGCAAGGACCCCAAGCTCGACGTGCCCCAGCAGGCCGGTTTCAACGTCGGCTACATCGCCTACAACATGGAGCACAAACCCTTCGACAAGCTCGAAGTGCGCCAGGCGCTGGACATGGCGGTGAACAAGCCGGCCATCATCAAGGCCGTCTACCAGGGCTCCGGCCAGCTCGCCACCAACGGCATGCCGCCGACCCAGTGGTCCTATGACGACAGCATCAAGGACCCGGCCTACGACCCCGAGAAGGCCAAGGCCCTGCTCAAGGCCGCCGGCGTCGCCGAAGGCACCGAGATCACCCTCTGGGCCATGCCCGTGCAGCGCCCCTACAACCCCAACGCCAAGCTGATGGCAGAGATGCTCCAGGCCGATTGGGCCAAGATCGGCATCAAGGCCAAGATCGTTTCCTACGAGTGGGGCGAGTACAACAAGCGCGCCAAGGCCGGCGAGCACGACGCCCTGCTGATCGGCTGGACCGGCGACAACGGTGACCCGGACAACTGGCTCGGCGTGCTCTACGGCTGCGACGCCATCGGCGGCAACAACTACTCGCGCTGGTGCGACAAGGGCTACGACAAGCTGATCAAGGAAGGCAAGGCGGTCACCGACAAGGACAAGCGCACCGCCCTCTACAAGGAAGCCCAGCAGATCCTCAAGCGCGAAGTGCCGATCACCCCGATCGCCCACTCCACCGTCAACCAACCCATGAGCAAGACGGTGAAGGACTTCCGCATCAGCCCCTTCGGCCTCAACTCCTTCTATGGCGTCAGCGTCGAGAAGTAGGCCCTGTCGGCGGGGCCGCCCGGCCCCGCCCCTCCACCCCCGAAGGGAAGCACCATGCGCCGATGCCTGTCGTCCCTCGCCCTGCTCCTGCCCCTCGCCTGCAACGCCGCCAGCTCCCTGGTGGTGTGCACGGAAGCCAGCCCCGAAGGCTTCGACATCGTCCAGTACACCGCCGCCACCACGGGTGATGCCGCTGCCGAAACGCTGTTCGACCGCCTGGTGCAGTTCGCCCCCGGCAGCACCCGCCTGCAGCCCGGCCTCGCCGAGCGCTGGGACATCAGCGCGGACGGCCTCACCTACGACTTCCAGCTGCGCCGCGGGGTGAAGTTCCACACCACGCCCTGGTTCACCCCCAGCCGCGAATTCAACGCCGACGACGTGCTCTGGAGCTTCCAGCGCCAGCTCGACCCCAAGCACCCCTGGCACGGCCTCTCGCCACGGGGCTTCCCCTACGCCGAATCCATGGCCTTCGCCCAGCTGATCGAGCGCATCGAGAAGCTCGACGACCACCGCGTGCGCTTCGTCCTGCGCCACCCCGAGGCGCCCTTCCTCGCCGACCTGGCCATGGGCTTCACCTCCATCTACTCCGCCGAATACGCCGCCAAGCTGCTGGCCGCCGGCACCCCCGACGCCCTCAACAGCCAGCCGGTGGGCACCGGGCCCTTCGTCTTCCAGCGCTACGCCAAGGACGCCCAGGTGCGTTTCTTCGCCAACCCCGACTACTGGAACGGCAAGCCGCCCAGCGACCGCCTGCTGCTGGCCATCACCCCCGACCCGAACGTGCGCATCCAGCAGCTGCGCGCCGGCGCCTGCCAGGTGGCCCTCTACCCCAAGCCCACCGACGTGCCCGCCCTGCGCGGCGCCCCCGGCGTGAAGCTGGTGGAGCAGGACGCGCTGATGGTCGCCTACGTCGCCCTCAACACCCGCCACCCGCCGCTGGACGACATGCGCGTGCGCCAGGCGATCAACCTCGCCTTCGACAAGAAATCCTACATCCGCGCCCAGTACGGCGAAGGCGCCGCCAGCGCCGCGGTCAACCCCTACCCCGCCACCCTGCTGGGCTACAACAGCGACCTCGACCCTTGGCCCCACGACCCCGAGCGCGCCCGCCAGCTGCTGGCCGAAGCCGGCCACGGCAAGGGCCTCAAGCTGTCCATCTGGACCCGCCCCGGCGGCGGTCCCACCAACCCCAACCCCGGCATCGGCGCGCAGATGCTCCAGGCCGACCTCGCTGCCGTCGGCATCCAGGCGGACATCCGCGTCTTCGAATGGGGTGAGCTGATCAAGCGCGCCAAGAACGGCGAGCACGACCTGGTGTTCATGGGCTGGGTGGGCGACAACGGCGACCCGGACAACTTCCTCACCCCCAACCTCTCCTGCGCCGCCGCCAAATCAGGCGAGAACCAGGCCGGCTGGTGCGACACGAAGTTCGACGAACTGATCCGCCAGGCCCGCGCAGAGAACGACCGGGAAACACGCGCCCAGCTCTACCGCCAGGCCCTGGCGATCTTCCACGAGCAAGCCCCCTGGATCCCCCTCGCCCACCCCAAGCTGTTCAACGTCCTTACCCCCGAGGTGGAAGGCTTCCGCATGAGCCCGCTGGGGTCGAACAACTTCGCGACCACGCGGCTGAAGGCGAGGCCGGGCACCCCGTAGGAGCGAGCTCTGCTCGCGAAGCCCGTAGGTCGAGTGCAACCCGACAGCACATACGTGGAGGTCGCGGGTTTCACCCGCCCTACGAATGCAGGCACTCCCGGGCTGAAGCCCGGGCTACGACTCGGCGCGACCAGAAAGAAAGAGCCCGCCTTGTCGGCGGGCTCTTCTGGATCATTCCAACCCGAACGGGTCGTCGATCGAATGGCTGGGCTGGGTGAACCAGCGCGGGCCGTCGTCGGCCATGTAGAAGTGGTCTTCCAGGCGGATGCCGAATTCGCCGGGCACGCAGATCATCGGCTCGTTGGAGAAGCACATCCCCGGCTCCAGGGGCGTGGCGTCGCCGCGCACCAGGTAGGGACCTTCGTGGATGTCCAGGCCGATGCCGTGGCCGGTGCGGTGCGGCAGGCCAGGGAGTTGGTAGTCCGGGCCGAGGCCGCTGGCTTCCAGGGAGCGGCGCGCGGCGGCGTCCACCGACTCGCAGGGGGCGCCGAGGCGGGCGGCTTCGAAGGCGTGCAGTTGCGCGGCCCTTTCGAAGTTCCAGAAGGTGCGCTGGCGTTCGCTGGGAGTGCCGAAGACGTAGCTGCGGGTGATGTCGGAGATGTAGCCGTGGAGCTTGCAGCCGGTGTCGACCAGCACCATGTCGCCGTCCTTGAGCACCTGCGGCTCGCGCACGCCGTGGGGGAAGGCGCTGGCGGGGCCGAACAGCACGATGCAGAAGTAGGAGCCGGGGGCGCCGACCTTGCGGTGGGCCTGGTGGATGAACTCCTCGACTTCGGTGGTGCTGATGCCGGCGCGCAGGATGCTGGCGGCGGCCTTGTGCACTTCCAGGGTCATGTCCTTGGCCCGTTGCATCAGGGCGATCTCGGCGGCGGACTTGCGCTGGCGGCAGTGGCCGGTCACCCGGGCGCCGTCGATGAAGTCGTAGGCGCTGCCTTCACGGCGGATGCCGTCGAACATGAAGAAGGGCAGGCTCGGGCACAGCGCCACCCGGGCATCGGCGGCCAGGTTCAGGCCGGCGAGCATGTCCAGCAGCAGGCGATAGGGGTTTTCGTGTTCCTGCCAGGTGCGGATCGAACCCGGGACCACCTGGAAGTCGCGCACCGTGCCTTCCTCGAAGGCCGGCGCGATGTATTCCAGCTCGCCGCTGGCGGGCAGCAACGCGCCCACCAGGCGTTCGCTCGGGTGCCATTGCACGCCGGTGAAATAGCGCAGGTTGCTGCCCGCGTTGAGGTACAGGGCAGCGATGCCCTGCGCCTGCATCAAAGCCTGGGCGCGCTCGATCCGGGCCTGGTATTCGGCCAGCCCGATGGGGCTGCTCCCGGCGGTCATGTCACGCAATCCGGCGAGCGCCTGCTCCGGCGTACCTCCGCCTACACCCCTGGTCATCGCTGAAACCTCTTTGTCCGACAATTGCCGCGAAATTTAAGTGAGACTTAAATAGAGGTCAAAACAAATTTTCAGTCCCACTTAAAAATCATCCGCCCCCTGCGGCGCTTTCACGCAGGCCCCGTGCCGTTATACTGGCCGCCTTCCAACAAGAGCCCTCGCCATGTCCGTAGATCGCATCGGAGAACGCTTGCGCCGTTACAGACGCGCCGCCAAGAAGACCCTGAACGAGGTCGCGAGCGAGTCCGGCCTCACCGCCAGTTTCCTCTCCCAGGCGGAGCGCAATCTCACCGGCGTGTCGATCTCGTCCCTGGCGAGCATCGCCAAATCCCTCAACGTTCCGCTCAACGTCCTGTTCGACCAGCCGCCCCAGCCGCAGCCCGATTCCCACCAGGGCGAGCGCGTGCGCTACACCATCGAGGGCCAGCCGCTGGCCTACGAGCGCCTGTCCACCTCGTTTCCCGGCAACCTGCTCAACGCGGTAAAGATGAACATGCCGGTGGGTTACCAGTCGGAGCTCATCGCCCACGAAGGCTCGGAGTTCGCCTATGTGCTCTCGGGTCAGATCATCTACACCATCGAGGGTCGGCAATATCCTCTTGGCGCCGGCGATTCGGTGCACTTCGATGCGGGCAAGGCCCATTGCCTGGCCAATGCCGGCAGCGAAATGGCCGAGGTCCTGACCATCACCACCATGCCGCTGTTCGACGACCACAGCGCTTCCTGAGCCCTTTCCACGGGGCTCCCGCAACGCCCATGCACAGGACTGTGACGCGCCAATGTTAGTCGCGCTTAATTTCTATTGACCGGAATTTCAGCATGACTTAATTTCGGCCTCGGCTGTTTGCCGGGGATGGACCCATGGCAACGCCGCTTACCGCTGCAAAGGGCCGGCTCACCCGACCAGGGACCCGGAATGCAGCGGGGTGTACCGATGCATGTGCTCGGTCCAAAAGGCCGCCACGCACATGACGCCCTCAGAAAAAGAACAAATTGAGGTTTGCATGCGCAAGAACACCCCCATCCAGGCCCTGCTCGCCGCAGGCCTGCTTCTCGGTTCCCCATTCGTTTCCGCCGCCAGCAACCTGGTGTTCTGCTCCGAGGGCAGCCCAGCGGGCTTCGACCCCGGCCAGTACACCACCGGCACCGATTTCGACGCGGCTTCCGAAACCCTGTTCAACCGCCTGGTGCAGTTCGAACGAGGCAGCACCCAGGCCGTCCCCGCCCTCGCAGAGAAGTGGGACATCTCCCCGGACAACCTCAGCTACACCTTCCACCTGCGCCCCGGCGTGAAGTTCCACAGCACCGACTACTTCAAGCCCAGCCGCGAATTCAACGCCGACGACGTGCTCTTCACCTTCCAGCGCATGATCGACAAGGAACACCCGTTCCGTAAGGCGTACCCCAGCGAGTTCCCCTACTTCACCGACATGGGCCTGGACAAGAACATCGCCAAGGTCGAGAAGGTCGACGAGCACACCGTGCGCTTCACCCTCAACACCGTGGACGCGGCCTTCATCCAGAACCTGGCGATGCCCTTCGCCGTGGTGCATTCGGCCGAATACGCCGACCAGCTGCTCAAGGCCGGCAAGGCCGCCGAGCTGAACCAAAAGCCCATCGGTACTGGCCCCTTCGTGTTCAAGCGCTACCAGAAAGACGCGCAGATCCGCTTCGCCGGCAACAAGGACTACTGGCAACCGGGCGAGGTGAAGATCGACAACCTGATCTTCTCCATCAACACCGACGCCTCGGTCCGCGCGCAGAAGCTCAAGGCCGGCGAGTGCCAGATCACCCTCAACCCGCGCCCCGCCGACCTCGAGTCGCTGAAGCAGAACGCCAAGCTGCAGGTGCCGTCGAACCCCGGCTTCAACCTCGGCTACATCGCCTACAACGTCACCCACGCGCCCTTCGACAAGGTCGAGGTGCGTCGCGCCCTGGACATCGCGGTGAACAAGCCGGCGATCATCCAGGCCGTGTACCAGGGCGCCGGCCAACTGGCGGTCAACGCCATGCCGCCGACCCAGTGGTCCTATGACGAGACCATCAAGGGCAGCGAGTACAACCCCGAGAAGGCCCGCGAGCTGCTCAAGGCCGCCGGCGTCAAGGAAGGCACCGAGATCACCCTCTGGGCCATGCCCGTGCAGCGTCCCTACAACCCCAACGCACGGCTGATGGCCGAGATGCTCCAGGCCGACTGGGCCAAGGTCGGCATCAAGGCACGCATCGTCAGCTACGAGTGGGGCGAGTACATCAAGCGTGCCCACGCGGGCGAGCACGACGCCATGCTGATCGGCTGGACCGGCGACAACGGTGACCCGGACAACTGGCTCGGCACCCTCTATGGCTGCGACTCGATCAACGGCAACAACTTCTCCAAGTGGTGCGACAAGGACTACGACAAGCTGGTCAAGCAGGCCAAGAACGTCACCGACCAGGCCCAGCGCACCGAGCTCTACAAGCAGGCCCAGCAGCTGCTGCAACGTGAAGTGCCGATCACCCCGATCGCCCACTCCACCGTCTACCAGCCCATGAGCAAGAGCGTGCAGGGCTTCAAGATCAGCCCCTTCTCCACCAACTCCTTCTACGGCGTCTCCAATGCGCCCTGACCGCACCTGACGAACCCGGCGGGCCCCACGCCCGCCGGCTTTCGCGGCCCGTTCCGGGCCACTCCGTGAACCCCATCTCCATCCGACGCCAGATCGGAGGAGGACCCTTTCATACCTGCCCCAACGAGTTCGCAAGGATGCTGCGCTTGCGCGCGTCGGCACCGGCTTGCCCGGCGTCGGCGGCAGTCCGCATGAGCGTTCCTTGTTTCGATGAAGAAGCGATAACAAAAAAGGAGCACACGTGATGAAATCCACCCCCTTCCAACGAGCAACCCTGGGACTGGCACTGATGGCTGCCAGCGCACACCTCTTCGCCGCCGAAGAGGAAAAGGTCCCGCCGGTGCCCGAGAACCCCAGCTACGCCGCCCAGGTGCAGAACATCCCCGCCGTGGAAAAACCGGTGAAGGGCCAGGCTGGCGCCACCGGCTTCATCGAAGGCCAGAGCCTGAGCCTGAGCACCCGCAACTTCGCCGCCCGCGAGCAGATGAAGGACAGCTTCGGCTTCACAATCCCCAAGGATGACGGCCCGCAGCGCACCCACAGCCGCCGCGCCTGGGTACAGGGCACCCAGCTGAAATACAGCTCCGGCTACACCGAAGGCACCATCGGCTTCGGCCTGGACGTGGCCGCCTTCAACGCCATCAACCTCGAGCGCGGCAAGGGCCGCATCGGCGGTGGCGGCAACCGCACCCTGGCCGACAGCAACGGCCACGGCCAGGAGGAATGGTCCAAGCTCGGTGTCGCCAACGTGCGCCTGCGCGCCTCCAACACCGAGTTCAAGGCCGGCCGCTTCCTGGTGGACACCCCGGTGCTCAGCTACATCGACAACCGCGCCCTGCCCTCCAGCTTCACCGGCTACGCGGTGACCAGCGAAGAGTTCGACGGCCTCGCCCTGCAGGCCGGCAGCTTCCGCCGCGCCAGCCCGCGTACCGGCGCCGGCGACGAAGCCTTCACCACCGAATACGGCACCCGCGAGGTCACGGGCGAGCACATGCATTACCTCGGCGGCAACTACAAGCCGCTGGATAACCTCGAGGTCGCCGTCTACGCCGGCCGCTTCGAAGACGTCTGGGACCAGTACTACCTGAGCGTGGCCCACGACCTGGGCGACCGCGAGACCCTGTCCCTGCGCACCGCCTTCAACGGCTACCGCACCCGCGACACCGGCGACCGCAAGGCCGGCTACATCGACAACGACACCTTCAGCCTGGCCTTCACCCTGGCCCACCAGGCCCACGCGCTGACGCTCGCCTGGCAGCAGGTCGACGGCAACGAGTACTTCGACTACATCCACGAAACCGCCGCCATCTACCTGGCCAACTCTCTGCTCTCGGACTACAACAGCCCCAACGAGAAGTCCGCGCAGATCCGCTACGAAACCGACTGGAGCTACTTCGGCATCCCCGGCTTCTCCACCACCGCCTGGTACGCCAAGGGCTGGGACATCGACGGCACCCACTACGACGGTGACCGCAACGGCGCCTACGGCAACTACGCGGAAGTGCGCGCCATGGACGACGAGCGCCACCGTGAATACGGCCTGATGGCGGCCTACAAGGTGCAGAGCGGGACCATCAAGGACAGCACCTTCAAGGTCACCTACATGTCCCACAAGGCGAGCAAGCAGCAGATCGACGGCAGCGTGAACGAGCTGCGTATCGTCAGCACCTTCCCCTTCGACCTGCTCTGACATGGATGCGGCGCCGGCCCCGCGCCGGCGCCTGGAGGACCCGACATGAAGATGCGTTACCTGCCCCTGCTGGCTGCCCTCGCCGCCGCCAGCGCCCAGGCCCAGAACCTGGTGGTCTGCACCGAAGCCGCGCCCGAGGGCTTCGACATCGTGCAATACACCGGCGCGGTGACCGCCGACGCCACCGCCGAGACCGTGTTCAGCCGCCTGCTCGGCTTCAAGCCCGGCACCACCGAGCTGATCCCCGGCCTGGCCACCAGCTGGGAAATCAGCGACGACGGCCTGGTCTACACCTTCCGCCTGCGCCCGGACGTGAAGTTCCACGCCACCGACTGGTTCACCCCCAGCCGGCCGTTCAACGCCGACGACGTGGTCTGGACCTTCCAGCGCGCCCTCGACCCCAAGCACCCCTGGCATGAATCGGCGCAGCGCGGCTACGCCTACTTCGACGCCATGGGCATGCGCGAGCTGATCAAGTCCGTGGAGAAGGTCGACGCGCTCACCGTGCGCTTCACCCTTACCCACCCGGAAGCGCCCTTCCTCGCCGACATGGCCATGCCCTTCGCCTCCATCTACTCGGCCGAGTACGGCGACCAGTTGCTGGCGGCGGGCAAGACCAACCAGCTCAACCAGTTGCCCATCGGCACCGGCCCCTTCGTCTTCAACCGCTACGCCAAGGACGCCCAGGTGCGCTACAAGGCCAACGCGGACTACTTCCGCGGCAAGCCCGAGATCGACAACCTGATCTTCGCCATCACCCTCGACTCCAACGTGCGCCTGCAGAAGGTGCGCGCCGGCGAGTGCCAGCTGGCGCTCTACCCGAAACCCGAGGACGTGGCCGGCATCCGCAACGACCCGCGCCTGGCGGTGGACGAGATCGACGCGCTGCTGACCACCTACGTGGCCATCAACACCGAGCACAAGCCGCTGGACGACGCCCGCGTGCGCCAGGCCATCAACCTCTCCATCGACAAGCAGGCCCTGCTCGGTGCGGTGTTCGGCCCGGGCGCCGCCAGCGCCGCGGTCAACCCCTACCCGCCGACGCTGCTGGGCTACAACCACCATATACAGGATTGGCCCCACGACCCGGAGAAGGCCCGCGCGCTGCTCGCCGAAGCCGGAGTGAAGGACCTGAAGATCACCCTCTTCATCCGCAACGGCACCTCGCCTACCATCCCCAACCCCGCGCTGGCGGCACAGATGATGCAAGCGGATCTGGCCAAGGCCGGCATCCAGATGACCATCCGTTCGCTGGAGTGGGGCGAGCTGCTCAAACGCTCCAAGGGCGGCGAGCACGACATGGTGCTGCTGGGCTGGGCCGGCGATAACGGCGACCCGGACAACTTCCTCAGCCCCAACCTGTCGTGCGCGGCGGCCAAGTCGGGGGAAAACCAGGCGCGCTGGTGCGACCAGGCGTTCGAAACGCTGATGCAGAAGGCCCGCACCGTGAGCGAGCCGGCCGAACGGGCGAAGCTCTATGAACAGGCCCTGGAGGTATTTCACAACCAGGCCCCATGGATTCCCCTGGCACACCCTAAGCTGTTCAATGTGCGCCGCAGCAATATCGACGGCTACGTGATCAGCCCCTTGAGCAACAACAACTTCGCCACCACCCGGGTGAAGTAACGGCAGCGTCGCGGCGGTCCAATCCACAGCCGCGACGCTCCCAACAACAAGAACAGCGCCCGCCCACCGTCACAAGCGGAAGCGGGCGTGATACCTGAGGAGTCAACCACCGAGATGCTAAGTTTCATCGCCCGCCGACTGGGGCTTCTGATCCCCACCTTCTTCGGCATCACCCTGCTCACCTTCGCGCTGATCCGCCTGATCCCAGGCGACCCGGTCGAAGTGATGATGGGCGAACGCCGGGTCGACCCCGAAATGCATGCCCAGGCGATGACCCGCCTCGGCCTCGACAAACCCCTGCGCGAGCAGTACTTCGATTACATCGGCAAGCTCGCCAAGGGTGATCTGGGCGAGTCCCTGCGCACCCGCGAAAGCGTCTGGCACGAATTCCTCACCCTGTTCCCCGCGACCCTGGAACTGGCCCTGGCGGCCTTGCTGTTCGCCGGCACCCTGGGCCTGCTGGCCGGGGTGATCGCAGCGCTCAAGCGCGGCTCGCTGTTCGACCACGGGGTGATGGGCATCTCGCTGGCGGGCTATTCCATGCCGATCTTCTGGTGGGGCCTGCTGCTGATCATGTTCTTCTCGGTGTGGCTGGGCTGGACGCCGGTCTCCGGGCGTATCGACCTGCTCTACGACATCGAGCCGGTCACCGGCTTCATGCTCATCGACACGCTGCTCTCAGACGAAGAAGGCGCCTTCCTCGACGCCCTGCGCCACCTGATCCTGCCGGCCATCGTGCTCGGCACCATCCCCCTGGCGGTGATCGCCCGCATGACCCGCTCGGCCATGCTCGAGGTGCTGCGCGAGGACTACGTGCGCACCGCCCGCGCCAAGGGCCTGTCGCCGGCCCGCGTGGTCTTCGTCCACGGCCTGCGCAATGCGCTGATCCCGGTGCTCACGGTGTTCGGCCTGCAGGTCGGCACGCTGCTGGCCGGTGCCGTGCTCACCGAAACCATCTTCTCCTGGCCGGGCATCGGCAAATGGCTGATCGAATCGATCGGCGCCCGCGACTACCCCGTGGTGCAGAACGGCATCCTGCTGATCGCCTGCCTGGTGATCCTGGTGAACTTCGTCGTGGATGTGCTCTACGGCTTCGCCAACCCACGCATTCGCCACCAGCGCTGAGGACCCGTCATGACCATCGCTCAGAACACGGTCGAACCGGCCATCCTCTACCCCTCGCCGATGAAGGAATTCTGGCGGGCCTTCTCCCACAACAAGGGCGCCGTCGGCGGCCTCGCCTTCATGGTGATCATCGTGATCTGCGCGCTGTTCGCGCCCTGGATCGCGCCCTATGACCCCAGCGAGCAGTTCCGCGACGCCCTGCTCACCCCGCCGGCCTGGCTCGAAGGCGGCCAGTGGCAGTTCGTGCTCGGCACCGACGAGCTGGGCCGCGACCTGCTCTCGCGGCTGATCCACGGCGCGCGCCTGTCGCTGCTCATCGGCCTCGCCTCGGTGGTGATGTCGCTGCTGCCCGGCATCCTCCTGGGCCTGATCGCCGGCTTCGCCCCGCTGCTGGGCATGCTGATCATGCGCCTGATGGACATCATGCTGGCGCTGCCCTCGCTGCTGCTGGCAGTGGCCATCGTCGCCATCCTCGGCCCAGGGCTGATCAACACCGTGATCGCCATCGCCATCGTCTCGTTGCCCTCCTACGTGCGCCTGACCCGCGCCGCGGTGATGGTCGAGCGCAACCGCGACTACGTCACCGCCTCGCGCCTCGCCGGTGCCGGCATCTTCCGCCTGATGTTCATCACCGTGCTGCCCAACTGCATGGCGCCGCTGATCGTCCAGGCGACCCTGAGCTTCTCCTCCGCCATCCTCGATGCCGCGGCCCTCGGCTTCCTCGGCCTCGGCGTGCAACCGCCGACCCCGGAATGGGGAACCATGCTGGCCTCCGCCCGCGACTACATCGAGCGCGCCTGGTGGGTGGTCTCGCTGCCCGGCCTGACCATCCTGCTCAGCGTGCTGGCGATCAACCTGATGGGCGACGGCCTGCGCGACGCGCTGGACCCGAAACTCAAGAATGCCGTCTGAGGAGCCCACCATGAGCCTTCTGGATATCAAGAACCTCGGCGTGCGCTTCGGCGACGCCAATGCGGTACCGGTGGTCGACGGCCTCGACCTCTCCGTGAACAAGGGCGAGGTGCTGGCCATCGTCGGCGAGTCCGGCTCCGGCAAGTCGGTGACCATGATGGCGCTGATGGGCCTGATCGACGCCCCCGGCAAGGTCACCGCCGACAGCATGCAGTTCGACGGCACCGACATGCTGCGCCTCAAGGGCAAGCAGCGCCGCCACATCGTCGGCAAGGACCTGGCCATGGTCTTCCAGGACCCGATGACCGCCCTCAACCCCAGCTACACCGTGGGCTTCCAGATCGAGGAAGTGCTGCAGCAGCACCTCGGCCTCAAGGGCCGCGCCGCCCGTCAGCGCGCCCTGGAACTGCTGGAGCGCGTGGAAATACCCGGCGCCGCCAGCCGCCTCGACGCCTACCCGCACCAGCTGTCGGGGGGCATGAGCCAGCGCGTGGCCATCGCCATGGCCATCGCCGCCGAACCCAAGCTGCTGATCGCCGACGAACCCACCACCGCCCTCGACGTGACCATCCAGGCGCAGATCATGGACCTGCTGCTGGACCTGCAGCGCGACCACGACATGGCCCTGGTGCTGATCACCCACGACCTGGCGGTGGTCGCCGAGACCGCCGACCGCGTCTGCGTGATGTACGCCGGCCAGGCGGTGGAAATCGGCGAGGTACCGCGCCTGTTCGACGAGCCCACCCACCCCTATACCGAAGCACTGCTCAAGGCGATTCCCGAGCACAGCCAGGGCCAGCGCCGCCTGGCCACCCTGCCCGGCATCGTCCCCGGCCGCTACGACCGGCCCCACGGCTGCCTGCTGTCGCCGCGCTGCCCCTACGCCCAGGCCAGCTGCCGCGAGCGCCGCCCCGGCCTGGACCCACACGAACATGGCGCGGTGCGCTGCTTCTTCCCCCTGAATCTCGGCGAGGTGGCCTGATGACTGCCGTACTGACCGCCCGTGACCTGACCCGTCACTACGACATCTCCCGTGGCCTGTTCAAAGGCACGGCCACGGTGCGCGCCCTCAATGGCGTGTCCTTCGAACTGCAGGCCGGCAAGACCCTCGCCGTGGTCGGCGAATCCGGCTGCGGCAAGTCCACCCTGGCCCGCGCCCTGACCCTGATCGAGATCCCCAGCTCCGGCTCCCTGCAAATCGCCGGGCAGGAAGTCACCCGTGCCAACGGCCTGCAGCGCAAGCAGATGCGCCGCGACGTGCAGATGGTGTTCCAGAACCCCTATGCATCCCTCAACCCGCGGCAGAAGATCGGTGACCAGCTGGCCGAGCCGCTGCTGATCAACACCTCGCTGTCCCGCGCCGAGCGCCGCGAGCAGGTGCAGGCGATGATGCAGCAGGTGGGCCTGCGCCCCGAGCACTACCAGCGCTACCCGCACATGTTCTCCGGCGGCCAGCGCCAGCGCATCGCCCTGGCCCGCGCCATGATGCTCAACCCCAAGGTGCTGGTGGCGGACGAACCCACCTCGGCGCTGGACGTTTCCATCCAGGCCCAGGTGCTCAACCTGTTCATGGACCTGCAGGAACGCTTCAACACCGGCTACGTGTTCATCTCCCACAACCTCTCGGTGGTGCAGCACGTGGCGGACGACGTGCTGGTGATGTACCTCGGCCGCCCAGCGGAGATCGGCCCGGCGGAGCTCATCTACGAGCGCCCGCTGCATCCCTACACCCGCGCGCTGCTCTCGGCCACGCCGACCATCCACCCGGACCCGGCCAAGCCGAAGATCAAGATCGTCGGCGAACTGCCCAACCCCCTCGACCCGCCCAGCGGCTGCGCCTTCCACAAGCGCTGCCCCTACGCCACCGAGCGCTGCCAGGTGGAAGTCCCCGAACTGCGCCCGCTGGACGCCCGCCAGGTGGCCTGCCACCACGCCGAAACCATCGCCCCGTAACCCGCCCCACGAACCCCATCGCCCGATGGGGTTCGTTTCCTCCTGTAGGGGCGACTTCAGTCGCCAAGCAGCCCGCAGGGCTGCCCTTCTCGCCCTCTGCCCTACATCTCCCGCAACATTGCCAACCTCACCCCGAAGCCCACCAGCACGCCGCCGAACAGCCATTGCTGGATGCGCTGGGCCAGCGGCCGTTGCCCCAGCCAACGCCCGATGCCGGCACCGGCCAGCGCATAGCAGGCATCGAAGGCCAGGCCCACGCCCACCAGCACCGCGCCCAGCAGGGCGAACTGGGCGAACAGCGGCCCCGCCGCCGGGTCGACGAATTGCGGCAACAGCACCGAACAGAACAGCAGCGCCTTGGGGTTGAGCAGGTTGGTCAACAGCCCACGGCGGATCGCCGGCCACCAGGCGCCGCCCAGGGCAACGCCCTCCCCGCCGCTGCCGGCCACCAGTTGCGAGGCCGGCGTCTGCAGGATGCGCACGCCGATCCACAGCAGGTAGGCCGCGCCAGCCAGGCGCACCAGGTCGAAGGTCCAGGGCGCGGTGCGGAACAGCACCGCCAAACCCAGCCCCGCCAGCGCCACATGGCAGCCACGCGCCACCGCCAGCCCCAGGGTGGTGGCCAGCGCCAGGGCGCGCCCCTGCCGGGCGCCGGTCTGCAGCAGCAGGATCATGTCCGGCCCCGGCAGCAGGTAGGCCACTGCCAGGGCCATCAGGAATACGCCTATATCCGCCATCGCCCGCTCCTCCACAGGTCTTCCGGAGGAAAAATTCTATGCCCGGAGGCCGGGGCAGGTGCTTGCGTATTACGTCAACAAGAGGATCCTGTTTGGCACGAACAAGGAGATATCTCCGACAGGACCATCCATTTATGCCAAATCTCAAACTGGACGCCTTCGACCACAAGATACTCGCCGCCCTCCAGCGCGACGGCCGCCTGAGCAACGTGCAGCTGGCCGAGGAGATCGGCCTGTCGCCCTCGCCCTGCCTGCGCCGGGTGCGCCTGCTGGAGGAAGCCGGGGTGATACGCGGGTACCAGGCCGACCTGGATCGCTACGAAGTGGGGCTGGGCCTGACGGTGTTCGTCGGCATCAAGGTCGAGCGCCACAGCCCCGACCGCGCCGACGCCTTCCGCGAGGCGGTGGTACTGCTGCCCGAGGTGATCTCGGTGCACCTGGTGTCCGGCGAGGCGGATTTCCTGCTGCAAGTGGTGGTGCCGGATCTGCGCGCCTACGAGCTCTTCCTCACCAACCACCTGATCAAGCTGCCCGGCGTCAGCGACATCCGCAGCAACTTCGCCATCCAGACGGTCAAGGCACCGGGCCCGCTGCCCCTCAACCACCTGCCGAAATGACGCACGCGCACCTGGTACGTCACCCGTAGGTCGGGTGAAACCCGACGCCCTACGAACGGGCGCTGAAGAAGCGACGGAATTCGCGCATCTCGGCCTGCACGATCGGGATATCCACAGCCTGGAAACGCAGCCTCTGGTGCGCCGCGCACTGGGCCAGGCGGTCGCAGTCCCGGGGGTGCAGCCAACCGAGGATGGGGTAGCCGCCCATGGTCTGCTGGTCGGCCTGGAGGATGATCGGCTGGCCGTCCGGCGGGACCTGCACGGTGCCGCGCACCACGCCCAGGGACCATTGCCGCTGCGGCGCACGGATCGCCTCGCCCTGCAGGCGCGCACCCATGCGATCCGATTGCGGGCTGAGCTGCCAGGGTCGCTCGAAGAAAGCCTGTAGTTGGTCATCGGCGAACTGCGCGGCATCGCCGCCGAGCATCACCCGCAGCGGGCGCTCGGCGCGATAGTCCGGCTGCCAGGGCCAAGGCACGCTGGCGCCTAGCTCGAAACGCCCTTTCCCACCCGGCAACAGGTCGCCGTCGGCCAGCTTCGCCCCTTGGCCTTTCAGCCCGCCGAGGCCTTCACGCACCTGGCAGGCGACGCTGCCCAGCACCGGCTCGACGCCAAAGCCACCGGTGATGGCGAGATAGGCCCGCTGGCCGTTGCGGGCGAAACCCAGCTTGAGGCGCTGCCCGTCGCGCAGCGGGAAGCGTGACCAGTTGGGCCGCGCCTCGCCATCCAGGGTGATGGGCAGGTCCGCGCCACAGAGCGCCACCCAGCCATCGCCCAGGCTTTCCAGCTCGACACCGCCCAGGGCGATCTCGACCAGCGGGGCGCCCGGCGCATTGCCCAGCAGGCGATTGGCCCAGTAGGCGGCGTGACGGTCCATGGGCCCGCACGGGGACACCCCCAGGTGCTGCCAGCCGCTGCGCCCGCCGTCCTGCAGCAGGCTCAGGGGCCCGGCCTTGATCAACCGCAGGCCGTTCATGGCTCGCCCCGTTCGCGGCGGTAGGTCCGTTCATCGATGGGCACGAAGCGCACACGGTCCCCCAACGCCAGCGGGCACGGCGGCTCACGCGTCGGGTCGAACAGCGCCGTCGGGCAGAGGCCCAGCAGGTGCCAGCCGCCCGGCGAGGCCTGTGGATAAATCGCCGTCTGCCGCTCGGCGATGGCCAGGCTGCCCGCCGGCACCCGCGTGCGCGGCGTGCCGCGCCGTGGCAGGGCGAGGCGTGTATCCAGCTCACCCAGGTAGGCGAACCCCGGCGCGAAGCCGATGGCGCCGACGCGGTATTCCACCCCGGCGTGCAGCTCGATCACCTGCCCGGTACTGAGCCCACAGGCATCGGCCACCGTGGCCAGGTCCTCGCCGCCGTACCAGACGGGCAGCTCGTGCAGGCGCCCGGCCTGCTCGCCCGTAGCCGCCCGCTGCCACTGCTCCAGCAACGGCGCCAGCTCGGCGGCCAGCCGGAGGTGATCGGTGTGCAACAGGTCGTAGTGCAGCAGGAGGGTGGTCCAGCCTGGCACCAGCTCGCGGAGCCGGTGGCCAAAGTGCTGGCGCAGAACAGCGGCGAGCTGGGCGATGCGTTGCGGCAGGCGGCTGTCCGGCTCATCCGCCAGCACCAGCAGCAACGCCTCGGCGCCGACCGGTTCGATACGGATCACGAGGCGTCCAGGTAGGCTCGCAGCCGGCGCAGCACCGCCAGGGATTGCGGGTTGTCGCCGTGCACGCAGAGGCTGTCGGCCACCAGTTGCAGCGGCTTGCCGTCGATATCGGCGAAGGGCTCGCCCCGGGCGATGGCCACGGCCTGCCCGATGATGCGCTCCGGCTCGTGGTGCACCGCGCCTTCGAGCCGGCGCGGCGCCAGCTGGCCGTCGGCCAGGTAGGCACGGTCGGCGAAGGCCTCGAACATCAGCGGCACATCCGCCTCGTCCGCCAGGCGTATTTCACGGCGGTTGTCGGTCAGGGCCAGGACCATCAGCGGCAGGCCCTGGCGGTAGCTGGCGCAGGCGTCCAGCACCGCCTCCAGCAACGCATCGTTGCGCACCAACTCGTTGTACAGCGCGCCATGGGGTTTGACGTAGGCCACCTGGGTGCCGGCGGCCCGGCAGAAGGCGTCCAGTGCACCGATCTGGTAGAGCACCAGGGCGCGGACCTCTTCCACCGACAGGGCCATCTGCCGGCGGCCGAAACCGATCAGGTCCGGGTAGGCCGGGTGCGCGCCGATGCTCACGCCGTGCTGCACCGCCAGGTCGACGGTGCGTTGCATGGTCGTGGGATCGGAGGCGTGGAAACCGCAGGCCAGGTTGGCCTGGTCCACCAGCGGCATGGCGTGTTCGTCATCGCCCATGGTCCAGACGCCGAAGCTCTCGCCCATGTCGCAGTTCAGCAGGATTCGATTTTTCATCGCCTGATTATGGCGACAGCGGGCGGGCTGTGCGAGATGGGGTTATCCACAGGTGGATCAGCCCGGGAAGAACACCCGGGTCTGAAGCACAGCCCATGAACCGATCAATACACGTCGCGGCGGTAGCGGCCTTCGGCGGCGAGGGCATCCAGGGCCTCGTCGCCCAGCAGTTCGCGGAGCACACGGTCGACGCCGTCGGCCATGCCCTGCAGGCTGCCGCAGATGTAGAACACCGCGCCCGCCTCGACCCAGGCACGGACTTCCGCCCCGGCTTCGCGCAGGCGGTCCTGCACGTAGACCTTGTGCGCCTGGTCGCGGGAGAAGGCCAGGTCCAGCCGCTCCAGCTCACCACTGGCCAGCCAACCTTCGATCTCGTCGCGGCAGTAGTAGTCGTGGGCCTGGTTGCGCTCGCCGAACAGCAGCCAGTTGCGGCCGTTGCCGGCGGCGACGTTGGCCTTGAGCAGCGCACGCAGGCCGGCGAGGCCGGTGCCGTTGCCAATGAAGATGGCCGGGCGCTCGCCTTCCAGGCGGTGGAAGCGGGCATTGCGGCGCAGGCGCAGCGGCAGGCTGGCGCCCACCGGCAACGCGTGGGTGAGCCAGCCGGAGGCGATGCCCAGGGTGCCATCGGCGTGCTGTTCCTGGCGCACGATCAGTTCCAGGGCGCCGTCGCTTTCCAGGGAGGCGATGGAGTACTGGCGCACCGAAAGCACGATCAGCGCATCCAGCAGCGCCTGCGGGTGCAGGCCTACAAGGTGCTCGAAGGAGTCCGGCAGCAGGCGTGCGCCCAGGGCCTGGCGCAGGGGTTGGGCGATGCCATCCACCGTCACCTGGGCCTCGCCGTCGAGGCCATGGCGGTCGAGCCAGCCCTGGATGCGCGGGTCGGCCTGGCGCGGGAGGATTTCCACCAGGTCGCCGGCCTGCCAGCTGATCTGGCTGCCCGCCGGGGCGCCCAGGCGCAGCAGCCAGGTGGACTCGCCCTGGCTGCCGGGGTTGAGGTGTTCGCGGCCGGCCAGGGTCCAGGTTTCGAAAGGCTGCTCGGTCCATGCCGGCACCAGGCTGGAGCCGGACAGGCTGGCCAGTTGCTGCTGCCAGCTCTGCAGTGCGCCGGCGTCGCCGTTGTCCACCTCCACCGTGTCGAACAGGGTGTTGGCGCCCTGGCCCTGGAGCCAGGCCTGCAAGCGGTGGGCGAAGCCACAGAAGTGCTGGTACTGGCGGTCGCCCAGGGCGAGCACGGCGAAACGCAGGTCGGCCAGTTGCGAGGCCTGGCCCAGCACCTTGCGCTCGAAGCCGCGGGCGGCGTCCGGGGCCTCGCCATCGCCGAAGGTGCTGACCACGAACAGGGCGTTGCGCGCCTCGGCCAGTTGCCCGGCATCCAGTTCGCCCAGCTGCTGCACGCGCACCGGGTAGCCGGCGGCCTGGAGCTGGCCGGCGCTCTGCCAGGCGAGCTGCTCGGCGAAGCCACTCTGGCTGGCGAAGCCGATCAGCCAGGGCTCGCCGTCACCACCGTGGCCGAGACCACCGCGAGCGGCCTTGATCGCGCGCTTCTTGCGCCGGCGGTCGAGGTAGAGCAGCCAGCCGGTGATGAAGAACAGCGGCATGGCGAGGCTCGCCAGCATCATCAGGATGCGCCCGGTCAGGCCGAAGTACTCGCCCACGTGCAGGGCATAGATGCTGGTGAGCAGCTGCGCCTTGAAGCTCTTCTCGGCGTAGCGCTCGACGCGGGCGACCTTGCCGGTGGCCGGGTCGAGGGTGATCTGGTTGGTGGCACGGGGATGGCTGGAATCCCCCAGGAGGTAGAACACCGTGGCCGGCTGCCCACCCACCGGGGGCAGGCGCAGGTTGTAGGCGGTCATGCCGGGGCCGGCGGCCTCGCGGATGCTGGCCCAGACGGCGTCATAGTCCACCACCAGCGGCGGGCCCGACGGCGCTTGCTGCATGCCCGGGCGGCCCCCTTCGCGGCGCTCGCCACGCCCCTCACCACGTCCTTCGCCCCGACGTTCGCCAGGCTTGGCCTGCTGCTCGACGGGGGCATCGGCCAGCAGGCGCTGCAGGCCGGCGCGGTACCACTCGTAGGACCAGAACAGGCCGGTCAGCGCGGCCAGTAGGTAGAGCGCCAGGCACCAGGTGCCGGCCACCGCGTGCAGGTCCCAGTTGAAGCTGCGGCCCTTGCGCGCCCAGTCCAGGGTCAGCCAGGCACGCCAGCTGCCGGCCTGGCGCGGCCAGCGCAGATAGAGGCCGGAGAGGCAGAAGAAGATCAGTGCCAGGGTGCTGGCGGCGGTGATCTGCTTGCCGGTCTCGCCCATGGCGAGGAAGCGGTGCAGTTGCAGCATCAGGCCGAAGAACGGCTGGCCGACCGGGTCACCGAGCAGCTCACCGGTGTAGGGGTCGAACCAGCGCATGGGGCCTCGGCGCTCGCCGGGCGGCGGCATGAAGAACACCCGCGCCGGCCCGCCGGACTGGGTTTCCACCCAGAGCCCGGTAACCTGCTTGCCTTCGGCGGCTTCGATCTTGCGCACCAGTTCGGCGGGCGGCAGCACACCGCTGTCACTCACCTCGATACGCAGGGTGTCGGCGTTCAGCCAGTCGAGGATTTCGTCCTGGAAGCTGTAGGCGGCACCGGTGACGCCCATGAGGGACAACACCAGGCCGGCACTGATGCCGAGGAACCAGTGCAGCTGGAAAAGGACTTTCTTGAACACGGTGACCCCTTGTTGGAAGCAGGCAGCGCCCCGACAGCCGGAGTGACGGGGGCCATGGATACTCAGATGGGACGCGATTCTATTTGAGAATAAATTTCACCAACAGTGCGAGCTGCGCCTTTTACTTTCTATTTACTTTGTGGCCGCAGCCCGCCCCCCGTCCTCAGCGTCCTGCGCGGGGCAGCACGAGAAGCTCGCGGTGGATATCCGCCAGGGTGCGGCACCCCGTCAGCGCCATGGTCACTTCCAGTTCGGTGCGCAGCAGGTGCAGCACATGGGCGACACCCGCCGCCCCGGCGGCCGCCAGGCCATGGATGTAGGGCCGGCCGATCATCACCGCGCTGGCACCCAGCGCCAGCGCCTTGAACACGTCTGTGCCGCGCCGGATGCCGCCATCCAGCAGCACCGGCACCCGCCCCTGCACCGCCTGGACCACGTCCGGGAGCATGTCCAGCGTCGCCGGCATGCCGTCCAGGGTACGGCCGCCGTGGTTGGAGACGACAATGCCGGCCACGCCCTGCTCCACGGCCCGCGCCGCGTCCCGGGGGTTCATCACGCCCTTGAGCAGCACCGGCAGGCGCGTATGGGCCTGCAGCCAGGTGAGGTCGCTCCAGGTCACCGCGTGTTCCAGCAGCGGGCTGCCGAACAGGGGGCTCTCGCCGGGGTGGGCGACGGCAGGCGGCAATGCCCGCATGCCCTTGAGGTTGACCGCCTCGATGCCCTCGGGGAGCACGAAGCCGGCGCGCTGCTCGCGGTTGCGCAGGCCGCTGACCGGCGCGTCCACCGTGACCACCAGCGCCCGGTAGCCGGCCGCCTCGGCACGGCGTACCAGGGCCAAAGTGAAGTCGCGGTCCGGCTGGATGTAGAGCTGGAACCACAGTGGCGTCTGCGCCGCCTCGGCGATCGATTCCAGGCTGATGCCGGCCTGGGTGCTGACCACCATGGCGGCCTTCATCGCGGACGCGCCGAGCACGCTGGCCAGCTCGCCATCCGGGTGCGCCAGCTGCTGGAAGGCCACCGGCGCCAGGAGGATCGGGTAGTCCAGCTCCAGCCCGCACAGCTGCTGGCGCGTGTGGCCGCCGCTCAGGTCCTCCAGCACCCGGTTGAGCAGGCGCACGCGCTGGAAGGCCGCGCGGTTCTCGCCCAGGGTGAGCTCGTCCGCCACGCCACCGGCCATGTAGGCCCAGGCCTGGGGCGTCATGCGTTCGCGGGCGAAGGGTTCGTAATCGGAAACGGCGGCGATGCTGGCGGGTATCTGTTGCAGCGGGGGCAGAAGCGTCATGGGTCACCTGGGGAAGCGCGGCTGCACATGGTAAGGGCGGGGTGCAGCGAGGCAACCGCGACAAGACGCCGCCCCGGATTATCTCGCGGGCATAAAAAAGCCTGCCGCGAGGCAGGCTTCTTCGGTTGCGTGGTGCTTACAGGTAGAAGGCCTTCAGCGGCGGGAAGCCGTTGAATTCCACCGCGCTGTAGCTGGTGGTGTACGCACCGGTGGAGAGCCAGTAGAGGCGGTCGCCGCTGGCCAGGTTCAGGGGCAGGCCGTACTTGTAGTTCTCGTACATGATGTCGGCGCTGTCGCAGGTCGGGCCGGCGATGACCACTTCTTCCATCTCGCCTTTCTTCTCGGTCCAGATGGGGAACTTGATGGACTCGTCCATGGTTTCGATCAGGCCGGAGAACTTGCCCACGTCGGTGTAGACCCAACGCTCCACCGCGGTGCGGGACTTGCGCGCGACCAGCACCACTTCGCTGACCAGGATGCCGGCGTTGGCGATCAGCGAACGGCCCGGCTCGAGGATGATTTCCGGCAGCTCGTCGCCGAAGTCTTCCTTGAGGAAGCGGGTGATTTCCTCGGCGTAGGTTTCCAGGGCGTTGGTGCGCTGGATGTAGTTGGCCGGGAAGCCGCCGCCCATGTTGATCATCTTCAGGGTGATGCCGTCTTCTTCCTTGAGGCGCTCGAAGATCACCTTGACCTTGGCGATGGCAGCGTCCCGAGACGTTGATGTCGCGCTGCTGGCTGCCCACGTGGAAGGACAGGCCATAGGGCTCCAGGCCCAGCTGCTTGGCAAGGATCAGCAGGTCCAGCGCCATGTCGGGGTTGCAGCCGAACTTGCGCGACAGCGGCCAGTCGGCGGAGGTGGAACCCTCGGTGAGGATGCGCACGTAGATCTTCGAGCCCGGGGCGGCCTTGGCGATGTTGCGCAGGTCGGCTTCGGAGTCGGTGGCGAACAGGCGCACGCCCTTCTCGTAGAAGTAGCGGATGTCCCGGGCTTTCTTGATGGTGTTGCCGTAGCTGATGCGCTCCGGGCCGACGCCGGTCTTCATCACCTTGTCCAGCTCGTAGATGGAGGCGATGTCGAAGTTGGAGCCCTTGTCACGCAGCAGTTCGGTGATTTCGGTCGCCGGGTTGGCCTTCACCGCGTAGTAGATCTTGGCGAAGGGGAAGCAGCCGACCAGTTGGTCGTAGGCATCGGCGATGGTCTGCTTGTCGATCACCACGAAAGGGGTCTCGTGTTGATCAGCGAACGCTTTCATGCGCTGGAAAGTGGCGGGTGCGAAATAGTCTTCGACCTTGATCGACATACTGGGGCTCCATTGGGCAAAAAACACAAAAGTTGCAAGGGATGGGCTTGGTGCGAAAAGCCTGAACGTCTAATCCGTTTCCCCACTTTGGTTCGCCTACTTCCCAAGGCATGTCGCCGAGGATTTGCAGCCTTGCGGCCGCCAACCTCTCGTCGTCAGTACTTGAGCCGGATGGATCGTTTCCAGCATGGACGTTCGGGCGCGAACTTTAGGACCATGGGGGGCGCAGATCAATCAAAAAATGCCGCTTTTTCACATCCCTTTGTCGCGTTACCTGTTGACTGTTCTGTATTCAAAACAAAACGTTATGAAATGCTGCACAAAACCGCTGGCGACGGCCCTTGCAGCGCATCGGTACGCGCCCGGACCTGGCGATCATGGCCCTCTTTTCTGACAGACCGATGATCCCCTCGAGGGTTCATCCCCATCGCCCGACTGGGTGCCGGCAACACCATCACCGCCGCCTGCGACATGCGGACTGATCCCCCGGTCGTTTCCCGCTATAATTCCGCGCTTTTCGGGCCGCACATGGCCCGCAACCGTTTCCAGCCAGGCACATATCCATGACCATCCAGGCCGCCGAAGTCGCCAAACGCCGCACCTTCGCCATCATTTCCCACCCTGACGCCGGTAAGACCACCATCACCGAGAAGCTGCTGCTGATGGGCAAGGCGATCGAGGTCGCCGGTACGGTGAAGTCGCGCAAGTCCGACCGCCACGCCACCTCCGACTGGATGGAAATGGAGAAGCAGCGCGGCATCTCCATCACCACCTCGGTGATGCAGTTCCCCTACCGCGAGCACATCATCAACCTGCTCGACACCCCCGGCCACGAAGACTTCTCCGAAGACACCTACCGCACCCTCACCGCGGTGGACTCGGCGCTGATGGTCCTCGACGGCGGTAAAGGCGTAGAGCCGCGCACCATTGCGCTGATGGACGTGTGCCGCCTGCGCGATACGCCCATCGTCAGCTTCATCAACAAGCTCGACCGCGATATCCGCGATCCCATCGAGTTGCTCGACGAGATCGAGGCGGTGCTGAAGATCAAGGCCGCGCCCATCACCTGGCCCATCGGCTGCTACAAGGACTTCAAGGGCGTGTACCACCTGGCCGACGACTACATCATCGTCTACACCCCGGGCCACGGCCACGAGCGCACCGCGATGAAGATCATCGAGAAGCTGGACTCCGACGAGGCCCGTGCCCACCTGGGCGACGAGTACGACCGTTTCGTCGATCAGCTGGAGCTGGTCCAGGGTGCCTGCCATCCCTTCGACCAGGACGAGTTCATCAGCGGCCAGCTGACCCCGGTGTTCTTCGGCACCGCGCTGGGCAACTTCGGTGTCGATCACGTGCTCGACGCCGTGGTCGACTGGGCGCCCAAGCCACTGCCGCGCGCAGCCAATGAGCGCAGCGTGGAACCGCAGGAAGAGAAGTTCAGCGGCTTCGTGTTCAAGATCCAGGCAAACATGGACCCCAAGCACCGCGACCGTATCGCCTTCATGCGCATCTGCTCGGGCAAGTACAGCCAAGGCATGAAGATGCGCCATGTACGCCTGGGCAAGGACGTGCGCGTCGGCGACGCCCTGACCTTCTTCTCCAGCGAGCGCGAGCAGCTCGAGGAAGCCTTCGCCGGCGACATCATCGGCCTGCATAACCACGGCACCATCCAGATCGGCGACACCTTCACCGAAGGCGAGGCCCTGGGCTTCACCGGCATCCCCCACTTCGCACCCGAGCTGTTCCGCCGCGTGCGCCTGAAGGACCCGCTGAAATCCAAACAGCTGCGCCAGGGCCTGCAGGAACTGGCCGAGGAAGGCGCCACCCAGGTGTTCTTCCCCGAGCGCAACAACGACATCATCCTCGGCGCGGTCGGCGTGCTGCAGTTCGACGTCGTCGCCAGCCGCCTGAAGGAGGAATACAAGGTCGAGTGCGCCTATGAGCAGATCAACGTCTGGTCGGCACGCTGGATCGAATGCAAGGACGAGAAGAAGCTCAAGGAGTTCAAGGACAAGGCCTTCGAGAACCTCTCCGTGGACGGCGGTGGCCACCTCACCTACCTGGCCCCGACCCGCGTCAACCTGGCGCTGATGGAAGAGCGCTGGCCGGACATCAAGTTCCGCGCCACCCGCGAACACCACTGATCGCGCTTTATCGATCGGATGCACGACAGGGGCGCCGCTTCCCGGCGGCGCCCCTGGGCTAGGCTGACACCCATCCCCTGATGCGACCGCCGCCCACCATGCTGATCGACACCCACACCCACCTGGATTTCCCCGAGTTCGACGCCGACCGCGCCGAAGTGCTGGCCCGTGCCCGCGCGCTGGGGGTGCAGCGCCAGGTGCTGATGGGCGTGACCCGTGGCAACTGGCAGCGCATCTGGGAACTGGCCACCACCGAGGGCGACCTCTACGCCGCCTTCGGCCTGCATCCCATCTATCTGGACGAGCACCAACCAACCCATCTGGACGAGCTGCGCGATACGCTGCTGACCCATGCCGGGCACCCCAAGCTTTGCGCGGTGGGCGAGATCGGCCTGGACTATTACCTCGAAGCGCTCGACCGCGACGCGCAGCAGGCGCTGTTCGAGGCCCAGCTCGCCATTGCCGCCGATGCGCAGTTGCCGGTGCTGTTGCATGTGCGCAAGAGCCACGCAGCGGTGATCGCCACCCTCAAGCGCTTCCGCCTGCAGCGCGCCGGCATCGTCCATGCCTTCGCCGGCAGCGTCGAGGAAGCCCGCGAGTACCTGAAGCTGGGCTTCCGCCTCGGCCTGGGCGGTGCGCCTACCTGGCCCCAGGCCAACCGCCTGCGCAAGGTGGTGCCGCAACTGCCGCTGGACGCCATCGTGCTGGAGACCGACTCCCCGGACATGGCCCCCTCCATGCACCCGCACCAGCGCAACAGCCCCGAGTACCTGCCGGACATCTGCGCCAATCTGGCCGAGCTGCTGGGCCTCACCCCGAGCGAGCTTGCCGCCACCAGCAGCCGCAATGCCTGCGAGCTGTTCGGCTGGCCGCCCCTCCCGGGCTGAAGCCCGGGCTACGAAGCTCCACAGGCCAGATGTAGGGTGGGCTTCAGCCCACCGGCGGCGCCTCCAATAAACGAAAAAGCCCGCCAATCGGCGGGCTTTTGCGTGGCGCACTGGATCAGACGCGGAACGCGCCGATCAGCTGCTTGAGCTGCGCCACCTGGTCGGAGAGCTGGCGGCTGGCCTGCTCGGTCTGGCTGGCGCCCTGGGCGGTGCGCTCGCCGGCGCTGTTGATCTCGACGATGTTCTGGTCGATGTCGTGGGCCACGGCGGTCTGCTGCTCGGCGGCGGCGGCGATCTGCTGGTTCTGGTCGACGATCATGCCCACCGCACCGAGGATGTTTTCCAGCGCCTGCTGCACGCGGCCGGACTGGTTGACGGTGCCATCGGCCATCTGGTGGCTGGTGTTCATCGCCTTGACCGCCGCACCGACGCCGCCCTGGAGGCGGACGATCATCTGCTCGATCTCTTCGGTGGACTGCTGCGTACGCTTGGCCAGGGTGCGCACCTCATCGGCCACCACCGCGAAGCCGCGGCCCTGCTCACCGGCGCGGGCAGCCTCGATGGCAGCGTTGAGGGCCAGCAGGTTGGTCTGTTCGGCGATGCCCTTGATCACCTCCAGCACACGGCTGATGGAAGCGCTGTCGGAGGCGAGCTGGTTGATCACGTTGACCGACTGCTCGATCTCCTGGGCCAGGCGCTCGATGCTGCCCAGCTGGGACTCCACCAGGGCACGGCCGCTGACGGTTTCCTCGTTCACGCTATGGGCGCTGTTCACCGCAGCGGCGGCGCTGCGGGCGACCTCCTGGGCGGTGGCGGACATTTCGTTCATCGCCGTCGCCACCTGCTCGATCTGGCTGCGCTGGCCGGCGACGGCCTGGTTGCTCTCTTCGGACACGCTCTGCACGCGGCTGGCCTGGCGCTCGACCTCGGTGACGGTCTGGCCGACCAGTTCGATCAGGTCGTGGATCTTCGCCACGGTGCCGTTGAACACCTGGCCTAGTTCGCCGAGCTCGTCCTTGCTCTGGGCGCGGAAATTGACGGTCATGTCGCCGGCGGCAACCTGGTCCATCACCCTGCCCAGGCTCTTGAGGGTGGTGCGGGTGGAAACGTAGAAACCGCTGTAGAGGTAGACGATGGCGAGGAACACCACCACCAGCGCGACCACCAGCAGCACGGTCTGCGCGCGCTTCTCGCCGAGGCGCTTCTCCAGCTCGCTCTTGAGCAGGCCGAGGGCGGCGTCATTGAGCTGGTAGGTCTTGTCCATCTGCGCAGTGACCTGGTCATAGAACTGCGGCCAGGGCGTGTCGAGGGTGTCGGCCATGATCACCTGGTCCTCGAACAGCGTGGCGCTCTGCTTGAGGGTTTCACGGCTGGCGTTGGCCAGGTCGCCCAGGGCGGCCTGGGCACGGGGGTTGCCGTTGAGCGCGTCCTGGACCTTGAGGCCGTACTCGGAGCCGATCTTCTCCAGCTCCAGCAGCAGGTCATCCAGCTTGGTGCTGGCGGCGGAGTTGAGGAAGCCCTGGCCCAGGGAATAGGCGCCGATGGCGCGGCCCTTGCTGATGGCGGCGGTAACGGTCGGCGTAACGCCGGTGACCAGCTCGGCCACCTGGCGCACGTCGCGCTGGCTGTCCTGGCTGAGGCCTGCCTGGCTGGCGACCAGCTTGATGAACACCTGGGCATTGCCCAGCTGCTTCTCGATCATCGCGCTCTTGCTCTGCAGGGAGGTTTCCGTCTCGGCGGCCTGCAGGCCCTTGAGCATCTCTTCGCGCTTGTTGTTGAACTCGGTGACCTGCTCCGGCTCGGAGGTGACGGGGGCGAGGTTCTCCAGCGCACCCGTCAGGTCCTTTTCCAGCTTGCCGATGCGCGTGTCGAGGTCGCCGGACTGGCCGGACTGGCCGATCAGCGAGTTGATCAGCACCAGGTCGTTGAGGTTTTCCAGGTTGCGACGGATGCCCTGGCTGGTACCCAGCAGGTCGAGGCTTTCCAGCTCGGAGCGGGTACTGACGAACTGCTCGTAGGACTCGCGCACCAGGTAGAAGTTGGTGACCAGCATCGGCAGGAAGAACAGCACGCTGATCAGACTGAATTTCATGCCGAAGCTGAGGCGATTCATCAGCGCGATGGCCGGATACAACACGGTCTTCACAAGACGTCTCCTGTTTCCTAATTATTCTTATGGGTCGCCTCGGGGGCGGCCAAGGATCGCATCTGGCAGTGCGGCCGTCCCAGATCGTCCGACCTGTGGATGACAGATAAGGACTACCAATGCCGAACAATAATCGTGACGCATGTCACGAAAAAGCCGGCGAGGTTCAAGAACTGTGTACCTGATATCGGCGGAAGTTTCTGTAACTTAAGGTTAAGAAAGCCCCCTGAGCAGGAGCAGAAACGGTAGCGGCGGACCGGCGGTATTGCACCGCCGGCCATCCGTCAGAACAGCAGGGTCCAGACCGCGAAGCCCGCGTACCAGAGCACGGCGGCACGCACCAGCAAATGCCAGAGCGCGTCCAGGCTGGCCACGCCCGCCTCGCCGGCGGTGTCGTCCGGCAACTCACCGGCAGCACGCCCGGCGATGACCACGAAGCGCTCGGCGGCGATATCCCAGTTCAACAGCTCGTGCAGCAGCACCCGACTGACCGCGACGAAATTACCCACCAGCGAGAAGCTCGCGGCCAGTACCCGCACCGGCAGCCAGTCGAAGGCGTGGCGCATTTGCGCGGCGCGCTCGCGGAGGGCGGGCTCTTCGGCATGGTCGGCGGCCAGCGCCAGGAGGCGATAGGCCAGGGCCGCGACCGGGCCGAGCAGGAAGTACCAGAAGATCACCGCGAAGAAGCTTTGATAGGCCTGCCACACGAGGTGGCCCTGGACCCGCAGCAGCAGGTCGTCGCCCTCCTCCACTTCCAGGCCGAGGTCACGCTCGGCAACGTGGTAGGCGCCCTGTACGTCACCCCGGCGCCAGGCATCACGGAAGGAACCGAGGTCCGCCTGCACATCGCCACGCCCCAGGGCGTAGATCACCACCAACAGGTGCAGCGGCAAGGCCAGCCAGCCATAGGCCAGGGGTTGCAGCGCCATCAGCACCAGGGCCAGGAGCACCAGCGGCAACACCACCAGCAGGCCGAGCACCGCCCAGGGGCGGCCAGCCAGGCGCGGGTTGGCGGAAAGACGGGCCAGTTGGCGGAGCCAGGGCCCGTCCTGCTGGATGCGCTGGCGCAGGCTGGAGAACTTCTCCACCCACAGCACCAGCAGGAGAACCAGGAAACTCATGGGTGTACCTCCTTGTCGAGCAGGCTGGCGCGGAATCGCGCCCAATCGAATGCGGGGCCGGGATCGGTCTTGCGCCCGGGGGCGATGTCGCTGTGCCCCTGGATACGTGCCGGGGTGATGCCGGGGTAGGCGCGCAGCAGGCCCCGCGCGAGCTGGCCGAGCACGGCGTACTGGGCCTCGGAATAGGCCTGGTCATCAGTGCCTTCCAGCTCGATGCCGAGGGAGAAGTCATTGCAGTTCTCACGGCCGTCGAAGAAGGACTTGCCAGCGTGCCAGGCGCGCTCCAGGCAGGAGACGAACTGGGTGACGGCACCGTCGCGCTCGATGAGGAAATGCGCCGAGACCTGCATGGCGGCGATATCGGCGAAATAGGGATGCTCGTCGGCGTCCAGGCGGTTCTGGAAGAACTGCTGGACCTTGCCGGTGCCGAACTGCCCGGGCGGCAGGCTGATGTTGTGGATCACCAGCAGGGAGATTTCCCCCTCCGGGCGGGCATTGAAATTCGGCGAGGGGCAGTGGCGGGCGCCTTGGCACCAACCTGTCGCGGGGTCCGGCTGCATGAAGGGCTCCTTGGTTGGCGGACACTCTAGAGCAGGCCGCGCCCAGGGCCAAGGCCCGGAAACGACGACGCCCGGCAAGCCGGGCGTCGTGGGGGGAGCGATGACTCAGGCGCCCTTGAGGCGGCGCAGGTTACCGATGACCGATTCCAGCGCGCGGTCGAACAGCAGGGCATCGTCCAGCAGGCGGATGGCTTGGCGACGGAACTCCACGGCCAGGCCCATACGGGTCTTCTCCAGCACCTTCATGCCGGTGCGGTTGACGAAGATGTACTTGCCGGTGGGCTTGATGATCGCCGCCAGCTTGCAACGCACCTTGTGCTCTTCGTCTTCCTGGAACTCGACCCAGCTGCCGACGCGCAGGTTGTCGACGTGACCAAGCGCCTCGTCGTCATCCGGCAGGGCAGCATCGGGCTCGGGCGCACGGGTTTCGCCGGGGGCGAGCAGGACGATCTCCTCGACCACTTCGACCATCGTCGGCGCTTCGGCGGGCATGCCCACTTCCAGGTCGGCAGGCAGGTCGAGCAGAGGCATTTCGACTTCTGCGGTCAGGCTCTCGCCCTCCCCCTCGGTCGCCGCCGGCACGCTGACCGGCTCCGGCTCGACGCGCTTGAAGCGCTGGAAGGCCTGCACGTGCAGGGTTTCCAGTTGGCTGAAGAACTCACTGGTGGAGAAGGGATCGAAAGCGGCGCTGGTCAGCCCCTCGCGCAGGGCCTTGAGCAGCCCCGGCACCAGCTCCAGCAGGCGCATGCGTGCCTCGGGCGCTTCGTGGGACTCCACGCTCCAGATCAGGTCGTCCATGGTCGACAGGGTGGCCTGCCATTCCTCGGAATCGACGCCGTGCTTGAGGCAGGTCAGCAGCATGACCTTGCTCCAGGCTTCCTGCAGCAGGCGCACCACCACTTCGGGCAGGGTGCGGCCCAGCAGGCGCTCGTTCAGGGCCTGCTCGACCTGCTGGCGGGCCAGCTCGGCCTTGGCACGGCCTTCCTCGGCATCGCGGGTGCGCTGTTCCAGCAGGTCGCTGCGGCGGCGCTCGTCGCCGGTGTAGGCGAGGAAGTCGGACAGCAGGTCGGAGAAGATGGTCGGGTCGTCGACGAAGTCATTCAGCAGACGCAGCACGACCTGTTCGATGCGCTGGTAGAGGGCATCACGCTGGACATCGTCCTGCTCGTTCCAGCCCATGGCCGCCGAGGCGATTTCGTTGAGCAGGCGGCGCGCCGGGTGGCTGCCGCGGCTGAAGAAGGTCTTGTCCAGCACCGCGACCTTGAGCATCGGGATCTGCAGGCGGCCGATCAGGGCCTTGAGCGAATCCGGCAGGGAGCGGTCGTCGAGGATGAACTCGAAAAGCATCGACACCAGGTTGATGACGTCATCGTCCACCTGGCCCACGACACGGGACTTGCCACTCTTGGCGCTGGCACGGGTGAGCAGGTTGTCGAGCTGGAAGCGCAGGTCGACATCGCCGGCGTTCTGCACGGGCAGATGCTGTTGCAGGTGCGAGAGCAGGCGCATCAGGTCGTTGCTGGTGATGGGCACCGCATCGGCGGGCATCTCGCGACGCTGGCCGCCCATGCCCATTCCCACACCGCCGCCGGAGCCACGGACCTGGGAGAGCAATTCCTGCAGTGCGCCGAAAACTTCCTGCACGCCCTCGTCGGCGTAGGCGCCATCGCCCATCGCCTCACCGCCTGCGGCGGCCTGTGCGGAGCGGGCAGCACCTGGGGTGCGCCCCTGGGGACGACGGGCCGGTGGCGCGGACTTGAGTTCGGGAAGCACACCGGCGGTGATCAGCGCCAGGTTGGATTCGGCATAGAGCTGGTCGAGGTCGCTGAGGACGTATTTCTCGAACAGCTTGAAGATGATCAGCTTGACCTTGATCTCCACGCCCAGGCTGCGGCAGGCGTCGAGGAAGGCTTCGCACAGGGCGCGCGGGCCGAGCGGGTTGCTCTTGTCCTCGATCTTCTTGGTGACCAGGGTATTGAGGCGGGTGGTCAGGTGGCCGAGGGCGACGCCGTCACGGCTCATCACCTTGGCGACCATGGCATCCAGGGCGACGGACTCTTCCAGCTCGTCGTTCTGCACCAGGCTCAGGCTCTCGAACGACACCGCATCCAGCACCGGCGCCTTGCCGATCTCGTACTGGTTGAGGTTGGCGAAGGTCTCGAACACTTTTTGCAGGAAGCCGCGCTCGATGCTCTTGCGCTTGAGGCGCAAGTCGCGCATTGCCTCGAAGAAGGCGTTCTGCTCGGCGTTGCTGGTCGCACGGTCGGCCATCTGGAAGAGGGTGTCGTCCGCGTTGTCGAACAGCGCCTGCAGCGCTTGCTTCAGCTGTTGTGCAGCCTTGTCGCGCACCTGGATAAGTGCCACGGGCAGCCTTCCTACCGGCGAAGTTGGCGATTGCTCGGAGGCGCCCTTGTTCAGGGGCACCACGTTCGCGTCGGTCTGCATAGTGAATCTCCCGCAACCAGCGTCCGATCTAGTGGGCTTCGCTGGTTGCACAGCTATAAACGGGGAGTTATCCCTAACGTCAAGCTTCTGGCGTCAAATAGAGAAAGTCAGAATCATTATAGGGATACTCTCGTCGCAACCAAGGGGAGATTTCCTCCAGACATGAAATACGTCACAGATGTCCCAACCCTTTGTGGGACGACCTCTGACAGACCGTCCCATCCCCTGAATATCTAGCAGAAAGCCCAAGACAGTTGCCACCAGCGCTGTACCAGCGGTCGCCTGCCTCTATAATCGCGCCATTCTGCAGCGGAGCCTCCCATGCCCAATTTGAAACTCGCCGACCTGAGCGCGGAGATCGAAGCCAACGTCCGCCGGGCACTGACCGAAGACATCGGCAGCGGCGACATCACCGCCCAACTCATCCCCGAAGAGCGCCTCGCGCACGCCACCATCATCACCCGCGAGGCTGCCGTGATTGCTGGGACAGCGTGGGTCGACGCGGTGTTCCGTCAGCTCGACCCACGGGTGGCCGTGCACTGGCAGGTGGCCGATGGCGACAAGGTGCAGCCGAACCAGCCGCTGTTCCACCTCGAAGGCCCCGCCCGCGCCCTGCTCAGCGGCGAGCGCAGCGCACTGAACTTCCTCCAGTGCCTCTCCGGCGTCGCCACCCGCGTCGCCCACTACGTGGAGCTGGTGCAAGGCACCCAGGTGAAGCTGCTGGACACCCGCAAGACCCTGCCCGGCCTGCGCCTGGCGCAGAAGTACGCCGTCACCTGCGGCGGCGGCCATAACCACCGCATCGGCCTGTACGACGCCTTCCTCATCAAGGAAAACCACATCGCCGCCTGCGGCGGTATCGCCGAAGCCATCACCACCGCCCACCGCATTGCCCCCGGCAAGCCGGTGGAGATCGAAGTAGAAAGCCTCGACGAACTGAACCAGGCCCTGGCCGCCGGCGCCGACATCGTCATGCTCGACGAACTCAGCCTCGACGACATGCGCACCGCCGTCACCCTCACCGCCGGCCGCGCCAAGCTCGAAGCCTCCGGCGGCATCAACGACACCACCCTGCGCACCATCGCCGAGACCGGCGTCGACTACATCTCCATCGGCACCCTGACCAAAGACGTCAGGGCCGTCGACCTGTCGATGCGTCTGAGCATCTGACCCTTTCCTTTATATAGCGCCCAACAAAAAGCCCCGCCGAAGCGGGGCTTTTTGTTTGACCTGGTGCCGGAGACAGGAATCGAACCTGCGACCTTCGCGTTACGAGTGCGCTGCTCTACCTACTGAGCTACACCGGCGGCGGGGCGGAATTTAGCATTGAGGAGCGGGGCAGGCAATCAGCCTTGCGGTACGGAAAGAACAGAAAAATCAATTTCAGGGAATACCCGCTCAGCATCTGCTTTCGCTGCTAACAGCTGTTGCTCAGCAAGCACGCCGTAGTACAAGCGAGCATCCTGAGCGGTCTTCTGACCTTCCTCGACATCACCCATAGCGACCTGAACACACGCCAAGCGAGCCATCAACGGTGCGTAAGGCAGAAAGCGCTGGAAACGCTCAAGAACATCCCGCTCCTGTTGCAGCGTCTTTGGTGACAACTGGAAGTTGGCGAAGTAGATCAAATAGCCCGCCGGCTCCATCAAGGGATCCCGGATCATGGCATTCATGAAGGTGTATTCATTGGCATCAACAGGCGCTCTGACTATGTACTGTTTAAAGGACCAGTAAAAACGCTCGACCAGAGGAACGTATATAACCATCACCATCAGCAAAGCTGCACCGATGACAGATGCGAAAATTTTCCCCAACTTCAACGGTACTAAAACAACAGGCCTTGAGAGGCATCCCACCAAAATCAGATTCAGCACCAAAAAATGCATGGTCCAAAGGGGGAACTCGAAGAGGCTGTAGATACAAAAGACAGCCAATATGGATACCGGCAACTGTTTACTCTCAGACTGAAGCGCCTTCCAGCCAGAGAAACACAATGCAGCGACAACAAGCACACACCACAGCAACCCCATAACACCCAACTCTGTCGCAAGCTGAAGGATTGAGTTGTGTGAGTGAACAAAAAGCCCCTGAGGCGAGGCAATTCCTTGACGAATATGCTCTGAATAGGCCTCAGCTGCATAATTGCCTATACCAACACCAAACCAGGGATGATCAGCCAGAACGGCAAGGGCAACTTTCCACTCAAGTATGCGCCCAGAACTGTCAAGCCCTCTCGATCCAATGACGGACAAGCGGCCATCTTCCAGAGCCGGCGATCCGAATTGCGACAGCCAGGCCGCGATGCTGCCGCCGAAAGGCGCTATGCACAGCGCTACAACCAAACCTATTGACAAGGCAAAACGATAGCGATTGGCCTGCCGATCGCGCAGCCACAACACTACGACCAAGGCCAGCCAAGCCACCAGAGCAGAGCGCGCACCGGAAAGAACAAGCCCCGAGAGCATCAGCAACACAACGATCACAAACCAAGGGGTTGCGACCTTTCTGCGATGCCAGCACCAAGCACCACAGAAAAAACCAAGGAGACAAAGATAGGCAAAGTAGTTGGCGTGACCTATCAGCCCAACCATCCGACTCGATACCACATGGGGTATGAAAGCCGCCCACGCCCCCAGAAGATCCAGATGGCGGGCCCAGCCTACAACCACTCCCACCAATGCGCACCAGCAGAATATCCGGGCAATCAAGTCAACAACGTCGCAGCCCTCCCAATCAACCTGCTCGCCGACCAGGATCGCCATCCATCCCATAAGCCAGTAGACAAGATAAGCGGCCTTGCCCGCCTGAAAGGAAGCAGGGTGAAAGAACACGGAGAACAGGAAAAGAACGCCAAGCCCCAGCCAGATAAACGAACCTACCGAAAGCCTTAACGCTTGAACCCGCCAGAGCATGGCGACGGTAGCCCCCGTCACTGCGAAGGAACTCATAAGCTCCTCTATGTAATTAGGCAGGGGGTAAAGGTGCATTGGGTTGCTGAAAGAAACCGCAAGCAGTAGCAGTAGGAAGGCGACTGCAGGCCTTACATTCGCATCAGACATTCTTGGCACTCATTGACGTTTTTTGTCAGCCCAACCTGTATCTCCGGCCCCAGCACTAAGCACTGCAAGGTCAAAGAAGTTGGCAAGGGTCTTGCTTAGAGAATGGCAGCTGCCTGTGCAGTCGTAAACATCTACCTTGGAGAAACACGAATGAAAGCCCAAAAAGGTTTTACCCTGATTGAACTGATGATCGTCGTTGCGATCATCGGCATTCTGGCCGCCATCGCAATTCCGGCCTACCAGAACTACATTGCGCGTGCCGAGGCCAACACTGGCCTGCAGGCAATCGCCCCCCTGAAGACTGCTGTTGAGGATCAGTTCTCCCGTGGCGCTGGTGGCGCCTCTACTACAGTTGCAAACCTTGGCAGCGGCGCTACCGCCAGCCCGCTGGGCACCATCTCTGCGACCTTCACCTCCAGCGGTACCGGCACGCTCAAGTTCGTTTTCGATCAACAAGCCAGCCCACGCGTAAAAGGCTCGCAAATTACCCTGACTCGTGCTAACGACGGCACCTGGAACTGCACTTCTGACGTAGACCCGGCTTACAAACCGCGCGGTTGCTGAGTTAAAGCTTCAGAACAAGGCACCTTCGGGTGCCTTGTTTATTTGTGCTTCCCTATATGCTGTCTCCATACTCCAGCCATACGGACGATGCTTGAATGAGCGACTCAATTACTCTCACCGGTCTGGCTCGCCAGATTGTGATTGCTGACCTGCTTGATGAGAAAAATGCCCAACTGGCTCAGCAGCAGGCCCTGCGCAACAAGATGTCGCTGGTGACGTATATCGTTCAGAACAAGCTGGTGAAGAGCCGCCCACTCGCGGAAATCGCAGCTGAACAGTTCGGCGTTGCGTTCTTTGATCTGAGCGCCATTGACAAGGAGTCCCAACCCAGGGAACTGATCAGCGAGAAACTGGTTCGTCAGCATCGCGTGCTCCCACTGTGGCGCAGAGGCAACAAGCTCTTTATCGGTGTCTCAGATCCGACCAATCATCAAGCTGTCACCGATGTGCAATTCAGCACCGGCCTGACGACCGAAGCCATCCTGGTGGAAGACGACAAGCTCGGCGAAGCAATCGAGCGCTTCTTCGACTCAGCAAACAGCGGCATGGAAGACCTTGGAGATGTCGACCTCGATGGCGTGGACATCGAAAGTGTCGACGAGGACAGGGACGACAAGGGCACAGGTGCAGACGCTGACGATGCACCCGTGGTTCGTTTCGTCAACAAGATGCTGCTGGACGCTATCAAAGGTGGTTCGTCTGACTTGCATTTTGAGCCTTACGAGAAGAGTTACCGCGTCCGCCTCCGTACCGACGGCGTGCTGCATGAGGTCGCCCGCCCACCGATTCAACTGGCCAGCCGCATATCGGCACGCCTCAAAGTAATGGCCTCCCTGGATATCTCCGAGCGGCGCAAGCCGCAGGACGGTCGTATCAAAATGAAGATATCCAAAACCAAGGCCATCGATTTTCGCGTCAACACCTTGCCCACGCTGTGGGGCGAGAAGATAGTGATGCGAATCCTTGACCCCTCAAGCGCGCAGATGGGCATCGATGCGCTGGGATATGAGGAGTCGCAGAAAGAGCTTTATCTCAATGCATTGAAACAGCCCCAGGGCATGATTCTGGTAACCGGCCCTACTGGGTCAGGCAAAACGGTGTCCCTCTACACCGGCTTGAATATCCTCAACACCGTCGACATCAACATCTCGACAGCCGAAGATCCCGTTGAAATCAACTTGGAAGGCATCAACCAGGTCAACGTGAACCCTCGACAGGGTATGGACTTTTCCCAGGCCCTTCGAGCCTTCCTCCGCCAGGACCCCGACGTCATCATGGTTGGTGAGATCCGAGATCTGGAGACAGCAGAGATCGCGATCAAGGCCGCCCAAACAGGACACATGGTGATGTCCACGCTTCACACCAACAGCGCCGCTGAGACGCTGACGCGCTTGCGTAACATGGGGGTGCCAGCGTTCAACATCGCCACATCGGTCAACCTGATCATTGCCCAACGACTTGCACGAAAGCTTTGCGCCGCCTGCAAGAAGGAAGTGGAGATCCCTCGCGATACGCTGCTCAAGGAAGGCTTCCCGGAAGAGAAGATCGGAACCTTCAAGCTTTTTGGGCCCGTAGGTTGCGATAGCTGTAAAGGCGGCTACAAGGGAAGGGTGGGTATTTATGAAGTGGTTAAAAACACGCCTGCCCTGCAACGCATTATCATGGAGGAAGGCAACTCCATCGATATCGCGGCTCAGATGCGTAAAGATGGCTTCAACGATCTCCGCACTTCGGGACTCTTGAAAGCCATACATGGCGTGACGAGCCTCGAAGAAGTCAACCGCGTGACCAAGGACTAATCCATGGCGGAAAAAGCTTTCAAAACCACCCTGTTCAGCTGGGAAGGTACAGATAAAAAAGGCGCCAGGGTCAAAGGGGACATGAGCGGCACCAACCCCGCTCTTGTTAAAGCCCAGCTTCGTAAGCAGGGCATCAACCCCACCAAAGTCAGGAAAAAAAGCGCATCCCTTTTTGGCAAGGGAAAGAAAATCAAGCCTCTTGATATAGCCCTGTTCACTCGCCAGATGGCTACCATGATGAAGGCAGGCGTTCCCTTGCTTCAGAGCTTTGACATCATTGGAGAGGGCGTCGAAAACCAAAACATGCGAAAGCTGGTTGACGAGGTCAAACAAGAGGTAGCCGCAGGGAACAGCTTTGCAAACTCTCTAAGAAAAAAACCTCTGTATTTTGACGAACTCTACTGCAACTTGGTGGACGCTGGCGAGCAGTCCGGTGCTTTGGAAAACCTGCTGGATCGAGTAGCTACCTACAAGGAGAAAACCGAATCGCTCAAGGCAAAAATCAAGAAGGCAATGACCTACCCAATCGCCGTAATCTTGGTTGCCCTGATAGTTTCTGCAATCCTGCTTATTAAAGTTGTGCCGCAATTTCAGTCCGTTTTTTCAGGTTTCGGCGCTGAATTACCCGCTTTCACAATGATGGTTATTCATCTTTCCGAATTTCTTCAGACATGGTGGTTCGTCGTGTTGCTCGGCATGTTCGGAACCACTTTCGGCATCCGAGAGCTTCATCGCCGCTCAAAGAAATTCAGAGATAATGTCGACCGAGGCGTACTCAAACTACCCATCGTCGGCGACATACTCTACAAATCTGCCGTCGCACGTTACGCCCGTACGCTGTCCACAACCTTTGCAGCAGGGGTGCCTCTTGTAGACGCCCTCGACTCCGTTTCCGGCGCAACCGGTAACGTCGTATTCAAAGATGCGGTTACGAAGATCAAGCAGGACGTCTCTACCGGTATGCAACTGAACTTCTCCATGCGTACTACCGGTGTTTTCCCCTCCATGGCCATTCAAATGACTGCCATTGGCGAGGAGTCCGGCGCACTGGACACAATGCTTGATAAAGTTGCCGCCTTCTATGAAGAAGAAGTCGACAACGCCGTGGACAACCTGACCACGCTGATGGAACCCATGATCATGGCCGTTCTCGGCGTGCTGGTCGGCGGCCTGATCATCGCGATGTACCTGCCTATCTTCCAGCTCGGTTCGGTAGTGGGATAAGTGACAGTCATCGACTTCCTGGCCGGCAATTTGCCGGCCTTTGTTTTCTGCATCTTCCTCCTCGGCCTTCTCGTCGGCAGCTTCCTCAACGTCGTCATCTACCGCCTGCCGGTGATGATGTTCCGTGACTGGAAGGCGCAGGCGCGGGAGGCGTTGGAGCTTCCGGCGGAGCCCAAGGGCGATACCTTCAACCTGATCCTGCCGAACTCGCGCTGCCCCCATTGCAGTCACGAGATCCAAGCCTGGGAGAACATTCCCGTGGTCAGTTGGCTGGCCTTGGGTGGCAAGTGCTCGTCGTGCAAGGCGCCGATCAAGAAGCGCTACCCGCTGGTTGAGCTGGCGTGCGGCCTGTTGTCGGCCTATGTCGCCTGGCATTTCGGTTTCACCTGGCAGGCCGGGGCGTTCCTGGTGCTGACCTGGGGCCTGCTGGCGATGAGCATGATCGACGTCGACCACCAGTTGTTGCCGGATTCCCTGGTACTGCCGCTGCTGTGGCTTGGCCTGATCCTCAACAACCAGGGCATGTTCGCCACGCCCAGCGATGCGCTCTGGGGCGCGGTGGGCGGCTATCTCAGCCTCTGGTCGGTGTATTGGGTGTTCAAGCTGGTGACCGGCAAGGAAGGCATGGGCTACGGCGACTTCAAGCTGCTGGCGATGCTCGGTGCCTGGGGTGGCTGGCAGGTGTTGCCGCTGACCATCCTGCTGTCGTCCCTGGTGGGCGCGGTGCTGGGGATCATCATCCTCAAGCTGCGTGATGCCGACAGCGGCACGCCCATCCCCTTCGGCCCCTACCTGGCGATTGCCGGCTGGATTGCATTGCTCTGGGGTGATCAAATAACCGGGACCTATCTCCACTTCGCCGGTTTCTGATGAACAAACCCTGGATCCTTGGCCTTACGGGCGGCATCGGCAGCGGCAAGAGCGCTGCCGCCACCCACTTCGGCAACCTCGGCGTGCACCTGGTGGACGCCGATCACGCGGCGCGCTGGGTGGTCGAGCCCGGCCGCCCTGCCCTCGCGCAGATCACCGAGCACTTCGGCCGCGATGTATTGCAGGCCGACGGCCAACTCGATCGTGCCACCTTGCGCCAACGCATCTTCGAGCACCCGGAAGAGCGCCGCTGGCTGGAAAACCTGCTGCACCCGCTGATAGGCGAGGAAATCGTCCGCGACCTGGCCAGCGCCCAGTCGCCCTACGCCATCCTCGTCTCGCCGCTGCTGATCGAGTCCGGTCAGCACCGCATGACCCAGCGCGTGCTGGTGGTCGATGCACCGGAAGCGGTGCAGATCCAGCGCACCATGGCCCGGGACAAGGTGTCCGAAGAGCAGGTCGGCGCCATCCTCAAGGCCCAGGCCAGCCGTGAAAAGCGCCTGGAGGCGGCGGATGACGTGCTGGTCAATGACCGTGACCTCGAATGGCTGCAGCGCGAAGTCGAACGCCTGCACGCTTTCTACCTGACCCTGCGCGGAGGCCAAGCATGAGCCAGCCCATGACCGTCGAATGCCCAACCTGTGGCGCCCCCGTCGAATGGGGCCCGCAAAGCCCCAGCCGGCCCTTCTGCAGCGAGCGCTGCAAGCTGATCGACCTGGGGGCCTGGGCCGCCGAGGAACATGCGATCCCCGGCGACGTCCAGGAAGACGAACTCTTCACCAGCGACCTGACGGAACGGGGCCACTGAGCCTCAGGGGCGCATGAAGGCGTAATCGCGGTCGTCATCGAGGTTGTCGGCCAGGAAGCACAGCTCCTGGGCCAGATCATCGATGGGCCGCACCGCCTTGCTGCGCTCCACCACCTCGCTGAGCAGCGCCCGCAACGCCAGCGCCTCGCTCATCCCCGCACCACTGGCCACGGCCAGCTCCCGATCCAGCATCTCGCGCGCCCATTTGTGCATGGTCATCTCCCGCTCATCGTCTGTGAAGGCGCCATGATCGGTGCGCGGAGGGCTGTGGATAATTGACCGGGATCAAGCCGCCAGGCGTCATGCCCGCGGTGAATTCCCGACCATCACTTCGGCTCGTCGTCCTTCCAGGGCGCCTGCAGGTAGCGCGAGCGGTTGAAGGTCTCCAGCCAGTCCGGGTAGAACACCACCAGCGCCGTCACCGCGGTGCCGTTGATAAAGGCCTCGGGGAACATCACCAGCCAGAGGTAGCCGACGAAATCCTCCAGCCAGGGCGGCATCGGGAAGATTCCATCCAGCCAGAGCACGCCCAACCCCAGCAGCGTGCACAGCAGCGCCGCCAGTGCGGCGGGGAAGAAGCCGCAGCAGAAGATGTAGACGAAGAGGTTGCGCGGTTGATAGCGCTCCACCCAGAGGGCGCAGCACTCGGTCACCAGCACCGGCAGCAGCACCAACAGCGCGCCGTTGAGCCCCAGCGCGGCGAAGTCCTGGCGCCCCAGCGCCAGCAGGCCAAGCTGCGCCACCAGGCCGCCGAGCACCGCCAGCGGCCAATCCAGCAGCAGCGTCACCGCCGTCATGCCGATGAAGTGGTAGGAGACGCCCGAATCGAAATCTCGCCGCACCAGCCACAGCAGGAACAGCGCCAGCACGGTGCCGAACAGCAGGTGCTGGCGTCGCGTATCGCTGAACAGCTCGACCCAGGGCGCACGCCAGATCGCCCAAGCGATGACCGGCAGGTAGATCGCCCAGCCCAGGCACAGGCTGGTGGTGGAGAGCAACTGGGACGCGATCACTCTGCGGAGGACTCGAGAACGGCACGCAGCGCCGCGGCATCGGTGAAGGTCAGGGTTTCACGCACTACGCCACCTTCCAGGCGCAACAGCAGCACGCTGCCCGCCTCGGCCGGATAACGGGGCGCCACGCGGGACTCACGGTCCAGCATCACCCGGTAGTTGTAATCCCGCATCGCCGGCACCGCGAAGAGCTTGGCGATGACCGCCGGCATGCGGCTCACATCGGCGAGGAACACGGCCTTGCGCGCCTCCAGGTAGCCCTTGGGTTGCCCCTCCAACGCCGCCTTGACCAGCTTCGCGCCGTCCATGTCGCGGGCCACCAGCAACAGCCGCAGCCCGTCATCGAGGGTGTAAGGCTGGTCGTACTGGTCCAGCAGCGTCCAGGGCGCGAGCCGTGAACCCTCCTCCTGCGCCTGGGCAAACCCCATCCACGCCATCAGCAACACCACGAAAACCGCTTTCATTCACTCGCTCCCCTTGTGGAAAAAACCTGGATGTCCCCACGCTCGCCCCAGCCTTCCTGCGCTCGCCAGAAGGTCAGCGCCTGGGGTGCATCACGCAGGACGAAGACATGGGATTTGCCGATGCCCTGCTCTGCCAGCCGCGCCAGCACCTCATCGAGCATCCGCCGGGCCAGCCCGCGCCCGCGAAAGGCTTCGTCGACCACCAGGTGCTGCAGGTAGCCGCGCCGGCCGTCGTGCCCGGCCATCAGGCACGCAACCACCTCGCCCCCGGCTTCGACCAGCAGGCTCAGCCCGGGGTTTCGTGCGAGATAGGCGCAGAAGGGGGCGTACTCGTCCTCCGGGCGCAGGCGGATACCCGGCGTCCGGCTCCAGAGGGCCAGCAATCGGGAGTGGTCGGCAGGCGTGGCGGCGCGCAATGGCATGGGCAGGTTCCAGGGCAAGGTCCGGAGTTTATACCAAGGCCCGCCACAGGACGCCGTGCCCGTATGCCGCGTCGGGCTACCACAGCGAGGCGCGGCGAGGCTAAGCTCCGCTCATGGACGAATCCGACTACCTGCGCCTGCTCACCCGTCAGGCGGAACAGGCCAACGACTTCCTCTCCAACGCACGCAAATGGGAGCGCGAGCGCTGGGTCTGCCAGCGCCTGCTGCAGGCTCTTAACGTGCCCCATCGGCTGGAAGACTTCAGCACCGGCGGCGAGCCCCCGGATGTGCAGTTCCGCGATGCCGCCTTCGAGGTGTTCTTCGTCCTCGACGAGGGCCGGCGGCTCAATGATGAATGGCGCGCCGAGCTGGAACGCCGCCGCAGCGCCTTCTCCCTCGCTCAACTGGTGCGCCGCGAAGCCCGGCCCAAGCGCATCGCCACCGCCGAGCTGCAGGCCCGCCTCGCGCCAACGCTGCGCAAGAAGGCCCACAACTACACCGAGCGCGGCCTCGAGCTGAACGAGCTGGACCTGGTCGCCTTCGTCAACCTCAAGCGCTCGGTGCCCGATTTCAACAGCCCCTTCCCGCCGCCCACCGAATTCCTCCGCCAGGGCTGGCGCTCGCTGTCCATCGTCGGCTCCACCTACGCCCGCGTGCTCTTCGCCCACCCGGACGCCCCGGAATTTTTACGCGCCAACCTGGGTCGAACGGTGATCTTCGACGCCGGCATCGGACTGTGACGCGACAGTCGAATTATTCGCGCCGTCGATTGAGCCTTCTCGAAACACGCAGCTAGAATGAGCCCATTCCCCCGTCGAGGCTTACCATGAGCAGCCGCCTGACACCCGAAGACCAGCAGAAGGTCGACCAGTACCTGAATCTCCCCCAGCACCAGGTGGAACGCGAGCCGTTCAAGCCCTGGCGCCTGCTGATGATTCTGCTGGTGATGGTGGTCGGGCTCGGCATCCTCAGCCGCCTCCTCGCGCGCCTCGTGCTATGAGCAGCCTCCCCCGCTCGCCCGGCGCCAACCATAAGAATTCTTATAGCCTTGTGAGATGTTCCCATGACCCATCGTATCGTTATCGTCGGCGGCGGCGCCGGCGGGCTGGAGCTCGCCACCCGTCTGGGTAGAACCCTGGGCAAGAAAGGCCAGGCCAAGGTCATCCTGGCCGACGCCAACCTGACGCACATCTGGAAACCCCTGCTGCACGAAGTGGCCGCCGGCTCCTTGAACTCCACGGAGAACGAGCTGAACTACGTCGCCCAGGGCAAATGGAACCACTTCGAGTTCCAGCTCGGCCGCATGAGCGGTCTGGACCGCACGCGCAAGGCCATCCAGCTCGCCGCCACCCTCGACGAGGACGGCCGCGAACTGGTGCCCGCCCGTGAAGTGCCCTACGACAGCCTGGTGATCGCCGTCGGCAGCACCACCAACGACTTCGGCACCGAAGGCGCGTCCCGTCACTGCATCTTCCTCGACACCCGCGAGCAGGCCGAACGCTTCCACCGCCAGCTGCTCAGCCACTACCTGCGTGCCCACGCCCGGGAAGGCAACAGCGACCAGATCAGCGTCGCCATCGTCGGCGCCGGTGCTACCGGTGTGGAACTGGCCGCCGAGCTGCACCACGCCGCCCACGAACTGGCCGCCTACGGCCTGGACAGCATCCAGCCGGAGAACATGCGCATCACCTTGATCGAAGCCGGCCCGCGCGTCCTGCCGGCGCTGCCCGAGCGCATCAGCGCGCCGGTGCACAAGACCCTGGAACAGCTCGGCGTCACCGTGATGACCGGCGCCGCGGTCAGCGAGGTCACCGCCGAAGGCCTGCGCACCGCCCAAGGCGAGGTGATCCCCGCCAGCCTCAAGGTCTGGGCCGCCGGCATCCGCGCGCCCGCCTTCCTCAAGGACCTGGACGGCCTGGAAAGCAACCGCATCAACCAGCTGGTGGTCAAACCCACCCTGCAGACCACCCGTGACGACGCCATCTTCGCCTTCGGCGACTGTGCCGCCTGCCCCCTGGGCGACGGCAGCGACCGCAGCGTGCCTCCGCGCGCCCAGGCCGCCCACCAGCAGGCCTCGCTGCTGGTGAAGTCGCTGAAGCTGCGCATCGCCGGCCAGCAGGAGCTGCCCGAGTACCGCTACAAGGACTACGGTTCGCTGATCTCCCTCTCCAGCTTCAGCGCCGTCGGCAACCTCATGGGCAACCTCATGGGCAGCGTCAAGCTCGAAGGCTGGCTGGCGCGGATGTTCTACATCTCGCTCTACCGCATGCACCAGATGGCACTCTACGGCGGCTTCCGCACCCTGCTGCTGATGCTCAGCGACCGCATCGGCCGTAGCACCGACCCACGCCTGAAGCTCCACTGATCCACCCGGCCGGCATCCCCGCGATGCCGGCCTTCCCTCGCCTCTCCCCGCCGCTCCAAGCCCCTTTCCGCCCCACCGTCCGTCGCCCTTTCCCGCCCTGCAGATTCGACCGCAAGAAACGGAGTGCGGGACGGTCTCTTCACGCCGATATTGAGCCCCGCAACGCGTCTGGCCAGGGCGTTTGCGCCATCGGATAGGCGCCACCCGGGCCACTCGCGCACCAGGACCACTACGCAGTAAGGGCTGGAGGAACGCAGCACACCGGGCACGGCCCGGAACCCAGGGTCGATGACAGACAGGAGAGACTCATACATGGAACTACGTCATCTTCGCTATTTCCTCGCCGTGGCCGAGGAGTTGAACTTCACCCGCGCAGCCGCGCGCCTGCACATCGAGCAATCGCCCCTGTCGCGGGCCATCAAGGAGCTGGAGTCGGACCTCAACACCCTGCTCTTCGAACGCAACCCGCGGGGCGTTCAACTGACCTGGGCCGGCACCGTCTTTCTAGAGAACACCAAACGCATCTTCGCCGCCCTGGAGCAGGCACGGATGGACATGCGCGGCGTCGCCATGGGCTTTCGCGGCACGCTGCGGGTCGCGGTTTCCGATGGTATCGCCCCGCAAAAACTCGCTGACCTGCTGGCGCGCTGCCGCCAGGAGGAACCGGAAATGGAGATACGCCTGTTCGAGGTGAGCCACGCCCAGCAGGTCAAGGGCATGCTCGATCACAGCTACGACGTCGGCTTCGCACGCACCGACAACGCCATCGATGGCCTGTGCGTACGGCCGATCTGGAGCGACCCCCTGGTCGCCGCCCTGCCCGCCCGCCACCCGCTGCTGTCGCACCGCAAGATCCCGCTCAAGGAGCTGGCGCGCCACCCGCTGATCCTCAGCCACCCCGAAGTCCACGAAGGCCAGCACCAGCAGATCAGCCGCATGCTCAAGGCCAACCTCAGCGAAGCCGAGGAGGCCTCGCTGAACATCGTCGAGCAATACATCTCCCGCGAAACCATGCAGGCACTGGTCTCGGCCGGCTACGGGGTCGCCCTGATCTGTGGCACCGAGCAGAGCTACCTGCCCGGCAGCGAGATCGTCACCCGCGCGCTGTCGGTGCCCGACTCGGTGCTCACCACCTACCTGCTGCGCCCGGACAGCGAGCCCTCGCCGCACCTGGCGCGCTTCCTCGAACGCATCGAGCAGGTGTGCAACCAGCAGGAAGAACCGGAAACCTGCCTGTTCTCCGAACTCCACCCCCTCGCCCCCGTCTCGCGGCTGGCGCGGGTGGGCCTGTCCTTCAGCGCCGGGGACTTCTCCACGCCATGACCGCGCTCGCCACCCTCGAACACCCCATGCCCGATGCCGCGCTGGAGCGCATCGAGCGCCTCGACTGGCAGGCCCTCGAAACCGAGCTGGAGGCCCATGGCTGTGCGCTGATCCCGCGCCTACTGGACGACGCCGCCTGCGCCCAGCTCGCTTCGATCTACAGCCGCGACGAAGGCTTCCGCTCGCGCATCGTCATGGAGCGCCAGGGCTTTGGCCGGGGTGAGTACAAGTACTTCGCCTACCCGCTGCCCACCCTGCTCGGGCGCCTGCGCCACCGCCTCTACCCGCCGCTGGCGGCCATCGCCAACCGCTGGAACCAGCGCCTGGGCATCGACACTCGCTACCCCGCGCGGCTCGACACCTTTCTCGCCCGTTGCCACCGCGCCGGGCAGCGCCGCCCCACGCCCCTGCTGCTGCAGTACGGGCCAGGCTGCTACAACCGCCTGCACCAGGACCTGTACGGCGAACACGTGTTCCCGTTGCAGCTGGCGATCCTGCTGTCGGCGCCGGATGCGGACTTCAGCGGCGGCGAATTCGTCCTCACCGAGAACATCGCCGGCCAGCAACGGGCGGAAGTGGTGCCCCTGGGCAAGGGCGACGCGGTGCTGTTCCCGGTGGACCTGCGCCCCGTGCCCGGCAAACGCGGTGGCTTCCGCCGCGCCGCCATGCGCCACGGCGTCAGCCTCGTCAGAAGCGGCCAGCGCCGCACCCTGGGGCTGATCTTCCACGACGCCAGCTAAGGGGGCCACGACGATGAACACACCCTTCACGCACAGCCCCCACAGGGTGGGCTGACCATGCCACTTCACCCCTGGGAGAGCGGCACGCTGCCGTCGTTCGAAGCCGGCACGCTGGCGGTTGGAACGACGAGCGGTGACCCGGCCGCGCGCCTGCGGGTGATCAGTGCCTTCCAGGCACTGGTGGATGCCAGGCAGGCCCGCTGGCACACGGACGATTCGGGCCGGACCGAGCTGCACCTGGACAGCGGGGAAGTCTTCCTGCTGCGCCCCCACAGCGTCACTCGACTGCGATAAGGAGATTGCCATGACATTGATGATGAGCCGCCTGAGCTCGCCCCTGCGCGAGCTGCTGCTGGTGACCGATGAACAACGCCGCATCTGCGCCCTCGGCTTCGCCGACTACAAGCGCCAGCTCACCCGCTCGCTGAAGGACCGCCCCAGCCCCCGGGACCTACCGGAAATCCCCGCCCCCAAGGAGATAGCTACAGCCCTGCGCCGCTACTTCGAAGGCGACGGTGATGCCCTCGACGACCTCGTCATCGAGCCCACCGGCACGCCCTTCCAGCTTCAGGTCTGGGCGGCCTTGCGGCGCATTCCGGCCGGCACCACCCGCAGCTATGGCCAGCTGGCCCGCGAGCTGGGTCTGGAAGACCCGCGCGCCGCCATCGACGTCGGCGCCGCCAATGCCGCCAACCCCATTGCCCTGGTCATACCCTGCCACCGGGTGATCGCCGCCAATGGCGAACTGCGCGGCTACGCCTGGGGCCTGGAGCGCAAGCGCTGGCTGCTGGAGCACGAGAAGGCCCTGCGCCCCCTCGCCGCCGAGCCGCAGACCGCCGCGCTGTTCTGACCGAACGCGCAGCGCTGGACGCTGGAGAGGCTCATCATCTATACCCTCCAGCGCCCCCTCCGCCCGCATCGGAACGCCTCGGCGGAGCCACGGTGGATTCGAACGCAAGAACCGGAGTTCTTGCGTTTGAATTCGGTTTTAACCTGCAATAGTCAACGGTACTTCTGGATAGCCACCATGAGCAGGAACCCGCACGAAACCGCTCTCTACCTCACGGACGATCAACGCTGGGCAGCCGTCATCGCCCGCGACAGCGCCGCCGACGACCAGTTCGTCTACGCGGTGAAGACCACCGGCGTCTACTGCCGCCCCAGCTCCTCGACCCGTCTGCCCAACCGCAAGAACGTCGAGTTCTTCGATAACCCGGCCGCCGCCGAAGCCGCCGGCTATCGCGCCAGCCGCAGCCTGGCCGGCGACCGCACCAGCACCGCTGCCCGGCGCACCTCATTGATCGCCGAGGCCTGCCGTGCCATCGAGGCCGCCGACACGCCGCTGAACCTCAACCAGTTGGCGCAGCGCTCGGGCATGAGCCCCTCGCACTTCCACCGGGTGTTCAAGACCGAAACCGGGCTGACCCCCAAGGCCTATGTCTCGGCCTACCGCGCGCGCCGCCTGCGCCAGGAGCTCAGCGATGTCGGCACCTCGGTGACCGACGCCATCTACGGCGCCGGCTTCAACTCCAACAGCCGCTTCTACGAAACCTCGGACCAGCTGCTCGGCATGCGCGCCAGCGAATACCGCGATGGCGGTGCCGGCGCCTCCATCCACTTCGCCGTGGCCCAGTGCTCGCTGGGGGCCATCCTCGTCGCCCAAAGCCAGCGCGGGGTCTGCGCCATCCTTCTGGGCGACGACCCGGACGAACTGGTGCGTGACCTGCAGGACCAGTTCCCCAAGGCCCAGCTGGTGGGGGGCGATGCCGACTTCGAGCGCCTGGTGGCCCAGGTGGTCGGTTTCATCGAGGCGCCCTCCCTGGGCCTCAACCTGCCCCTGGACGTGCGCGGTACGGCGTTCCAGGAGCGGGTGTGGAAAGCCCTGCGGGACATCCCGCCAGGCACCACCGTCAGCTACACCGACATCGCCGAACGCATCGGCGCGCCCAAGGCGGTGCGTGCGGTGGCCCAGGCCTGCGGTGCCAACCACATCGCGGTGGCCATCCCCTGCCACCGCGTGGTGCGGCGCAATGGTGATCTCTCCGGCTACCGCTGGGGCATCGACCGCAAACGCGAGCTGCTGTTGCGCGAAGCCAAGCCGGCCAAGGCCGCCAGTGCCAGCGCAGCCCCTCGCAGCAAGCAGGCCGTGGCCCAGCCATGACGCTGGACTGGTCGGCGCTCACCCGCAGCCTGGAAGACGACGGCTACGCCCTGCTGCCCGGCCTGCTGGATGCAGGCGCGGTGCAGCACTGGCGCAGGCTGGCGGAAACCCAAGGCGCCGGCCTCGCGCCCCCGGAGCCTGGCCGTGGCGAGTGGATCGCCACGGCCGGCACGTCGTTCGCGGACGCGTACCCTCCCGAGCTCGCCAGCCTGGCCAATCGCTGGAACGAAGCCCTGGGTGAAGCGCACCGCTACCCACTCCAGGGCATTACAGTCGATGCACAGCTGTGCCGACTGGAAGCCGGCGACTACCTGAACCTGCGCCAGGGCGACGGCACGGCCCTGCCGCTGCGCATCGCCATCCTGCTGTCCTGTCCCGGGCAGGACTTCAGCGGTGGCGAATTCGTCGTCACCGAACAGCGCCCACGCATGCAGTCGCGCGCCACGGTGCTGCCCCTGCGCCAGGGCGACGCGGTGCTCCTCAGCATCGGCCGCCGCCCGGTGCGCAACAGCCTTGGCCAGCTCTACGGTGCCGGCCTCAAGCACGGCACCAGCCGGGTGCGCAGCGGTCAGCGCCTGAGCCTGGAGCTGGACTTCCCCGCCAGGCACTGAGCCATGCCGGACAGAACCTGGACCCTGATCGGCGCCGACGGCCGCCCCTTTGCCAGCAACCGCCCCGGCACCCTCGGCGGCCACCGCCGCAACAAGCTCTACGGCCGCCTCGACTGCCGCAGCGCCCTGCAGGCCCTGGCCCGGGGTGGCTACCAGGCACAGCGGGTGTTCTTTCTCGACGAAGCCACGGCGCTCAGCGCCGGCTACCGGCCCTGCGCGGTGTGCATGCCGGAGCGGTACAGGATGTGGAAGGCGGGAGAGCTGGGTGCCCAGGATGACGCCTGATCGCGAATGAATTCGCGCCTACGGGCGGACGACGCTACGCGCCGCTGGGCGACTGAAGTGGCTCTGTCTGCGTTAGCTGTTGTGGTTTTAATGCAGGCGCTCAAGCACGGTGCTTTCCGGGCGCTTGAGGGTTTGTGCCACCTCCACCGCATGGGTTTCGCTTCGCTCTACACCATCCTACGAAAGCCTGTGCGCACCACGTGGTGATGCGCTGGACGAAGAAAGTTGGAGCAGCCGCCAACGCCCCTCCAGGAGGCCGAACGCAGTCGTTGCGCCGGGGGACGAGCGGCATGGATGCCGCGAGAGGCGCGCCAGGCCATGGATGGCCCATCGCGCCGGCCCCCAGACGACGCTTGCGGCGAACGCACTTCAGTGCGGCCCGAAGGGCGAGCGTAGCGAGTAACGGCGATGGAGTGAGGGAACCCGACGCAGTCGGGCCGGATGATGGGGCAAGCCCTTTTGGTTCCTTTTCTGTGGTTCGGCATCCCGACGACTGAGAAAAGGGACTCGCCCGGGTGGGCGAAACCAGAAACATCACCAGAGCTCGGCAATCAGCTGGACTCAAATCCTCTAGCAACACTTAACGCAGACAGAGCCACTGAAGTCGCCCCTACAAAAAACCTGCAAGACAACACCGCCGAATGGACGTGACCGCTGTGTAGGGTGGAGGTCGCTCTTTACCTCCACCAGGCGGGGTCGAACAGGGCACGCCGTTATGCCCGAAGCGTTGCATTGAAACCCGCCCCCGCCCGGTGGATGGGTGAAGCGTCATCCACCCTACCCAACCTCAGCACCGCGCCGGCGACCTACGGGGCCGGCGTGGGGACCAGGGCTTGCGCGGCCGGCTCGGCGGGCAGGCGGGAGCGTTCGGTGATGCGCTTGCCGAGGGCGATCATGGGTTTCTCCACGGTGCGGTGGATCAGTTCGGTGGCGCCGAACACCAGCACCAGCATCAGCGCCGTGTACTGCGGCCAGAGCGCGTCGGTGATGGCGATGCCTTCGCTGCGGGTGTAGCGGAACATCAGCTCCAGGGTCAGGTAGAACATCGGGATGTGCACCAGGTAGAAGGTGTAGGAGCGCTTGCCGAGGTAGTCCAGCACCCACTGCAGCGGTTGCGGGAAGACGATCAGGTTGCCCTCGCAGGCGGCCATGAACACCAGCGCCAGGGACAGCGCGCAGACCACCGGCACCGCCAGGGTGTTGCCGAAGCCGATGGCGGTGACGCTGCCCAGCACCAGCGCCAGCAGCGTCACCACCAGCGCCCCGGCGTAACGATGGCGGCCGGCACGCACGCGGATCGCCTCGAACCAGCTCTGGGTGGTGGCCAGGTACAGCAGGCAGCCATAGATCAGGCCGTCGCAGCGGGTCTGGGTGAAGAAGAACACCTTCATCGGGTCGGAGAGGCTGAAGGGCCGCAGCACCAGGCTGACCAGCAGCAAGCCGCCCACCAGAGCCATCACCCGCGCGCGGGTGCTTTTCAGCAGCAGCAGGAACAGCGGGTAGAACAGGTAGAACTGCTCCTCCACCGACAGGCTCCAGTAGGGCGCCAGCGGCACGCCGCCGGCGATCTTGTTGTCGGGCAGCCAGAAGTTGAAGGTGTAGGTGAAAATGCCCAGCGCCGCCTGGGCGTTGTACACCGGCGGGGCGAAGTACTGGCCCTGGTTGAGGAACAGGCTGAACAGCATCACCAGCGCCACCACCAGCCAGGCCACCGGCAGGATGCGGAACACCCGGCGCACGTAGAAGGCGCGGATGCAGGCCGCCCGCTGCACGCCACTGCGCAACCCGTCCAGCTGTTCCAGCAGGGTGCGCGAGATGATGTAGCCGGAGATCACGAAGAACAGGTCGACCCCGGCCCAGGCGTTGCCGAACAGGTCGAGCACCGACTCGGGCTTGGGGTAGTGCATGGTGAAGGTCCAGGGGTAGAACACCTGGTACAGGTGGACGTAGAAGGTCAGCAGCACGGCGATGGCGCGCAGCCGGTCGAGTTCGAGGTTCCTCGACGTGCCGCCGTGGCCGGCGAGCCCGGTGGCGGGCAGTTCGGTCTTCATGTTCATGGTGTCTACCCCTGGCGGCCCGTGGTTACAGCTTGGTGCCGCCGTCGACGCTGAGGATGTCCCCGGTGATCCAGCGCGAGGCGTCGGAGGCCAGGAACAACGCCGCGTCGGCGATATCCTCCGGCTGCGCGATGCGCTGCAGGGCCTGGATGCCGAGCACGAAGTCGCGCCCCTCATCGCTGCGCACGAAGCTGGACATCTCGGTGTCCACCACCCCCGGGGCCAGGCCGTTGACGCGGATGCCGCGCCCGCCCAGCGCCTGGGCGAAATGCAGCACCAGGGTGTCCAGCGCGCCCTTGGTGGCGGCGTAGGCGGGAATGTCCCCCACCGCCGAGCGCGCACCCAGGGAGGAGATCAGCACCAGGCTGCTGCCCTCGCCCAGCAGCGGCAGCAACTGCTGGACCAGGAAGAACGGCGCGCGCACGTTGACCGCGAACAGGCGATCGAAGTCCTCGATGCGGGTCTCCTCCAGCGTCGCGGTCTGGGCGATGCCGGCGCTGGCCACCAGCACGTCCAGGCGGCGCACGCGCTCACCCATCTCGGCGGCGAGGATGCGCGGCCCTTCGGCGCTGGCGAGATCGGCCACCAGCACGTCGGCGCGGCCACCCCGGTCGCGGATCTCGGTGACCACGCCGTGGGCCTCGTTGACCCCACGGTTGCAGTGCACCAGCACATAGGCGCCGGCGGCGCCTAGGGCCAGGGCGGTGGCCTTGCCGATGCCACGGGAGGCCCCGGTGACCAGGGCGTTCTTGGAAAGCAGGGATGGCTGCATGGCGGAAACCTCGTGAAGAAAGTGAAAGGTCAGAAGGGCAGCTCGCGCAGGGCGCGGCGGGCGAAGTAGTCGAAGGTGGCGCGGCTGCGCGTGGGCTGGAGGATCCAGTCGTGGGCCTCGCGGGCCAGGGCCGGGTCGATGTCGCGGATCTCCCCCGCCGCCTCGGCCAGCAGCTGCATGCGCGCGGTGCGTTCCACCTGCACGGCGAGTACGCAGGCTTCCTCGACGCTGCGCGCGGCGATCACCAGGCCGTGGTGGGCCAGCAGAGCGGCGCGGCGGTGCTGCAACACCGAGGCGATCAGCTCGCCCTCCTCGTTGCCCACCGGCACGCCCGGCCAACGCGCGAGGAAGGACACCTCGTCGTAGAGCATGCAGCTGTCCATGTGCGCCACCTTCAGCGGGCGCTCCAGCAGCGACAACGCGCTGGCGTGCATGGGGTGGGTGTGGACGATGCAGTTCACATCCGGGCGCGCACGGTAGATCCAGGAATGGAAGCGGTTGGCCGGGTTCGCCATGCCGTCGCCGGCCATCACCACCAGGTCCTCGTCCACCTCCAGCAGGTTGGCCGGGGTGATCTCGTCGAAGCCCAGCCCCAGGCGCTGGGTCAGGTAGCGCCCCGGAGCCCCGGTGCGTGCGGTGATCTGCCCGGCGAGGCCGGAGTCGTGCCCATGGGTGAAGAGCACACGGCAGGTCAGCGCGACCTTCTCGCGCAGCGGCCGCTCCGTGGCCACCAGGTGGGTGTTCATGGCGTCGACGCTCTTGTCGATCAGCTCGGCCTTCTCGGCCAACAGGGTCTTCATGGCGTTGCCTCGGGTTCGGGTTGGGAAGGCCCGCGCCACCAGGGGCGCGGGCGTCGGTTCAGGCCGTGGCGTGGTGGGGGTGCGAGCGGCGCTCCTCCACCAGTACCTTCGCGGCGAGCTGGGCGACCGAGAGCACCGAGGCGTGGATGTTCACCGCCGGCATCTCGGGGATCACCGAGGCGTCCACCACCCGTAACCCGTCCACGCCCCAGACCCGGAAGCGCGAGTCCACCACGCTGCTGGCCGGGTCACGGCCGGCGGAGCAGGTGCCGGTGTAGTGCAGGCCGGGGCCGGCGTTGCGGGCGATGAAGGCCAGCTTCTCGGCGTAGGTGCGCAGCGGGTCGGCCGGGTAGAGGCCGCCGTTGAACCCGGCCAGCGCGCGGCTCGCGCCCAGGGCCAGGCCGCGCTCGAGGGCGAAGACCATGTTGTCGCGGTCGACGCGCTCGGTGAGGTAGCCCGGGTCCAGCAGCATGTTCTGGCGCGGGTCCGTGCCGGCCAGGCGCGCGCGGCCGCGGCTGCGCGGCTTGGCGAGGAAGGGGATCAGCGTGTAGGAACCGCCGGCCGGCGCCTGCAGCGGGCCGAAGGGGTACTGCATGCCGGCCACCTGCACGTCCGGGGCGAGGTGCGCCGGGCCGTTGCTGTAGTACGACATGGTCGACACACCGTTGGAGAGCTGCGGCGGCACGAACACCCGGGAGCGGTACTGCAGGCTCAGCAGCAGGTGGTCCTGCAGGTTGCGGCCCACCGCCGGCAGGTGCTGGCGCACCGGGATGCCCTGGGCGCGCAGCTCGTCCAGCGGGCCGATGCCGGAAAGCATCAGCAGCTTGGGCGACTCGCAGGTGCCGGCGCAGAGGATGGTTTCGCGGTTGGCGCGGATCTGCACCAGGGCGTTGTCCACCAGCGCGCGCACGCCCCGGCAGCGGTTGCCCTGGATGATCAGGTTGGTGATCAGCGCATCGGCCAGCACGCTGAGGTTGGCGCGGGCCAAGGCCGGCACCAGGAAGGCCTGGGCCGGGCCGACCCGGTAGCCGTCGGCGGTGGCGTTGACCTCGGTGACCCCGGCGCCATTGAGCGGGCGGCCGGCATTCAGTTCGATGGTGCGCAGCCCGGTGTCGCCGCTGGCGGCCAGGTAGGCGGCGGTGAGCGGGTGCGGGTCGGCGTAGCGGCCGACGCGGATGCGCGAGGGGCCGCTGCCGGGGCTGCCCACCGGGCGTGCCATGTCGTCATAGGCGCGGAGCAGCGCCTCGGCAGTCCAGGGGCCGCCGACATGGCGTTGCCACTGGGCCAGGTCGCGGGGGTCGCCGCGCAGCCAGATCATCGCGTTGATGCTGCCGGAGCCACCCACCACCTTGCCGGCCGCCAGGGCCTGCTGGCGGTTGTCCAGCTGCGCCTGGGCGGTGCTCTGGCGGGCCCAGTCGGTGTCGCTGCCGATGTTCTGCAGCCACAGGGCCACTTCGCGGACCTTAGGTTGGTCGATGCGATGGCTGCCGGCTTCGATCAGCAGCACCGAGGCGCCGGTGGCGGACAGGCGGTCGGCCAGCAGGCAGCCAGAAGAACCGGCGCCGACTATCACGTAGTCGTAGTCCAGGCGCTGGGCCGGGCGGCCATCGCGCTCGCCGGCCAGGGCGGCGGCGGGCAGCAGGCCCATGCCGGCGGCACCGGCGCCCGCGCCGAGGGCCAGCAGGCGGGTGAGGAAATCGCGACGGCCGGAGGCGCCGAAGCCGGCTGCGCCCTCCCGGATGGCGTCGAGCGACGGGGAGTCGTTGTGCTTCTTCATGTTCGTTCCTGAACGGGGTCGGCTTCCTGGGGCGGGGGCGCGAGGCCCCCGCCGGTTCACGTGCGGGTGATGGTCACGCCGCCTTCCACGAACAGGGTCGTGCCGGTGACGAAGCTGGAGGCATCGGACGCCAGGTACAGCGCCGACTGGGCGATCTCTTCCGGGCGCGCCATGCGCTTGAGCGCGTGGATGCTCTCGACGAAGGCCTTCTGCTCCGGGGTGGAGGCGGCGGCGCGGCCCATCTCGGTGTCGGTGCCACCGGGCAGCAGCACGTTGACGCGCAGGCCCTGGCCGCCGTACTCGGCCGCCAGGGTGCGGGTCAGGCCCACCAGCCCGGCCTTGCTCGCCGCGTAGGCGGCCATGCCCGGGAAGCCGACGCTGTGACCGACGAAGGACGAGGTGAAGATCAGCGAGGCGCCGGGGCGCTTGAGCAGCTCGGGGATCTGGTGGCGCGCGCAGAGGAAGGCGCTGGTCAGGTTGGTGTCGATCGTGTCGTGCCAGCCTTCGAGGGAGATATCGGTCACCGCGCCCAGGGCGCCCATGGAGCCGGCGTTGTTGAAGGCGATGTCGAGGCCGCCGAAGCTGCTCACCGCCAGGGCCACCGACTCACGCACGCACTGCTCGTCCTTGATGTCACCGGCCAGGGCGACAGCCACGCCGCCAGCAGCGGTGATCTCGTCCACCAGCCGCTCCAGGGCCTCGCCCCGACGAGCCACGGCCACCACCTTGGCGCCCTCTTTCGCGAAGAGCTTCGCGGCCTCGAAGCCGATGCCGGAGCTGGCCCCGGTCACGATCGCGGTCTTGTTCGCCAGAATACTCATGTGTCACCTCGTTCCTTGTTGGGTTGTCCCGTGTTTCACGCCTGCTTGGCGGATTCGAACAGCCTGATCAGGCCGTCCAGGTTCTTGCCGAAGGGCGCCTCGCCCTCCTCCACCTTCTCGGCGTACTGCCAGAAGTCGGTGCTGAACATCATTCCGTAGTCGCGCGCCTCGCTGACCGCCTTGAGCTGCACGATGGGGTTGTTGCGTGCGCCACGGACGCCCGGGAGGATCGGCCGGGCGATGGATTCGAAGTAATCCTTGAGGGTCACTTCGGGGGTGTCGGGGGTCCACACCAGCCACATCATCACGGTCTTGTCGGAGATGTTGAGGAAGCCGTGGATGTGGTTGCGCCGGCCGAAGACCATGGCGCCCTTCTTCATGGGGATCATGCGGATGGTGTCGCGCCCGGAGACGTCCGGCGGGTTGTCCATGTCGGTGTAGGTGCGGGTGCCCATGAGCATCACCACGCCACCGTCAGGGGCGTAGAACCACTCGTCCGTGCGGGTGTGCACGTGCAGCGGCGGGCCCGAGCCCGGGGGGATTTCCACCTTGGCCATCAGGTAGCGGCCACGGGTGGTCTCGCCGGTCTTCACGAAGCGGATCGAGGCGCCTTCCGGCTCGCCGTTGACCACTTGCGGGTTGGGGTCGTCCTCGATCAGGGCGAAGGCCGCCGCGTTCTCCTCGGCATCCTCGGCGTAATCCGACTGCAGGTCCTGTTCCAGCATCTCGCCGGTGTCGAAGCCGGCTTCCAGTGAGCTCATACATCCTCCTTGCGGGTCAGTGACCCGGTCGTTGATCTAGCCAACCGCACCCAGGACGCTACCCAGCGCCTGGCCATCCTTCGGGCTCACGACACAACCGTGGCCCACGAGTTTTTCCAGTACCGCGCCAGCGTCTTCTGGCACCGCATCGCCGCGCCAGCCGATGTGCTGGTCGGGGCGCACCAGCAGCAATCCGCAGCGGTAGCAGTCGCGGGCGCTGGCCGGCAGTTCCACCACCGTCAGCGGAATGCCACGGGCGGCGGCGGCATCGCGCAGGCGCTCCACCGACGGCGCATCAGGGCCGTTGCGCAGCAGGGTGAAGCCGCTGCCGAGCAGGTCGAATACCGAGCGTCGCGAGCCCTCACCCGCCGGCAGCCACAGGTGCGGCAAGCGCCCGCCGGGCACGGTGCTGGGTCGGTAGTGCAGGGGGTCGTCCTCGGGCGGCTGACCTTGCTGCCAGACGATGGGCGAGCCGTCGTAGCGCGCGCCCAGCTCCACACCGATGGAAGTGAACTGGCCACGGAAACCACGCAACGAAACACCGAGTCGGGCACGGGCGCGCTCGCCCTCGGTGCCCCGCGCCTCGACGGCGGCGGGCACTTCCACCTTGCCCACCCGTTGGGTGAGCTGGCGCGCGGCCTCGGTGTTGCGCAGGGTGACCGGGCGCCGCTCCGCCTCGTAGGAAGCCAGCAACCCTTCACCGGCCCAGCCCTGCACCGCGGCGGCCAGCTTCCAGGCGAGGTTGGCGGCGCCGTCGATGCCGGTGTTCATGCCGAAGCCGCCGGTGGGCGAGAACAGGTGGGTGGCATCGCCGGCGAGGAACACCCGGCGATCGGAGAAGCGCTCGGCCACCAGAGCCAGGCCGCCGTGCCAGACGGCGTGGGCCAGCACCTCGACGCCGACCTCGGCGCCGATGCCCTGGCGGATGGCGGCGACGACCCGGTCGTCCTGGGGCATCTCGTCATGGGAGCGCGCCTGGGTCATGAGCAGGAACTCGTCCGCGCCGTCCAGGCTGATCAGCAGCATGCGCGCATCGGGCGCCACCACGTTGTACATCCAGGCCTTGCGCCCGGCGAGGATGTCGCGGTGCAGCGCAGGGATGCGCACATGGCTGGAGAACATGCGCCCGCTGAGGAAGCCGCCACTGGAGCCGTCTGGCCCCAGGTAGCCGATGCCGAGGGTGCGACGGACGAAGCTCTGACCACCGTCGCAGCCCACCAGGTAGTCGGCGGTCCAGTGCTCGATGGCCTCGCCGCTGGCGCTTTCCACGGCGATCAGGCGCACGCCGTCGGCATCCTGCTCGAAGCCGCTGACCCGCCAGCCGAAGCGCAGCTGGATGTTGGGGCGGGTGCGGATGTGTTCGAGCAGGAAGCGCTCGACGTACATCTGGTTGGCCCGCAGCAGCGGCTCGGGCACCTGGTCGGTGTCCTCGGCGCTGCGTGCGGCCGCCATGCGTTCGCGCTCGGACGGCATGTCCAGGCGCGCCAGTTCCCAGGCATTGAGGCGGGTGAAGTAGGCGACGTCGCGCGGGTGGTCCAGGGGCAGGCCGAGGCGGCGGATGGCCTCCGCCAGGCCCAGGCGCCGGTAGTGCTCCATGGTGCGCGAGTTGTGGGTGTTGCCCTTGGGGTGCCAGCGGGTGTTGCGCTCGCTGTTGAACAGCACCACGGGCACGCCGTGGTGGTCCAGGAACAGCGCGAGCATCATCCCCACGGGGCCACCGCCGACGATGGCCACGGCGGCGTGCTGGGTCTTCTGGCCTGTGCTCACGATGAGCCTCCGTCGCTGCCGGTCAGGCGCCTGCGGATGCGTGCGCACCCGGCAGGAGCTGGAGGATGTCGTAGCGCGGCGCGCCTGTGCCCTGGCCGGTCACCGAGGACAGCAGCCGCGCGCCGTAACCGTGCTCGGCGAGCATCGCCTCCAGCGCGCTGCCGTCGCCCTGGCTGCTGAAGCCCATCAGCAGCAGGCCGCCTTCGGCGAGGTAGTCCGGCGCCTCGTCGAGGAAGCGCTTGTGGGCGGCGTAACCCGGGTCGCAGAAGGCCAGCATGATGGCCTTGTCGAACACGTGTTCCGCCTCGACGAAGACGAAGTTGGAATTCCAGAAGATGACGTCGAAACGCTCGCCCGCCTCCAGCACCTTGAACAGGTCGCCCTGGCGGACCGACATCACTCCGGTGACGCCATGCCGCGCCGCATTGGCGCGGGTGTTGCGCACGGCGGCCTCGCTGATGTCGCTGGCCACCACCTCGCGGCAGCCCTCCAGGGCGGCGGTGACCGCAGTGACGCCGGCGCCGCAGCCGATCTCGAGGAAGCGCCCGCCCCGTGGGTAGGGCACGTGGCGGGTGAAGATGCCGGTGGACTGGAAGTGGGTCGGCGGGAACACCCCCTCATGCACCACGAAATCGCGGCCCATGCATTCGTATTCGGTCTGCCCATCGGCCTCGGCAGCCGCGAGGCGCTGGCGGACCGACGCCAGTGCGCCGGCCTCCTGGATTGCTTGAGTCATGCTGAGATTCCTTCTGTGGATAACCGGCGCGGGGCTCAGAGCCCGTGCCCGGCAGCGGCGAGTTGGCGATCGGCGAGGGCCGGGCGCAGCAGGTGCAGCACCTGGTGCCCGCCCTCCCCGGCCAGCAGCGCCTGGGCCACGCCACGCAGGTGACGCTTGAGCACCTTGCCGGTGGCGCCGACCGGCAGGAACGCCAGGTCACTGACCACGGCGACGGCGATGAAGCCCTCGGCGACGATCACGCCGCGCTGGGCGCAGGCCTCGTGCAGGGTGCGCAGCACACGGGAGGCGATGGTGGCCGGGTCGCCCGCATAGCGGTCGGGCAGCACCAGGGCGACCAGGCCGACACCGCCGCTGCGGGCCGGGTCGACGCCGACCACGGTGACGTCGCAGACGCTTTCCACCTGCTGCGCCGCTTCCTCCAACTGGAGGGTGTGCAGGGCGCCGGCGGGCGACTCGATGACGTCGACCGCGCGGTCGATCTGGAAGAACTCGCCGTCCTTGCAGAAGGCGATGTCACCGGTGAGGAAGTAGCCGCCGCGCCAGGCGTCGACGGTCTTCTGCGGCTGCTTCCAGTAGCCGGAGGTGACGGTGGGCGAGCGCACGGCGAGCAGGCCGACTTCGCCGGGCTTCACCTCGTCACCGCTGTGCGGGTCGAGCACCTTGGCCACGGCGATGTCCACCGGGCGGCCGATGCAGCGCTGGGCGGCGACGGCATCGAGGGTCGATTCGCTGCGGAACAGCGCCATGCCCAGTTCGGAGCTGCCGAAGGCGTCGATGAAGCGCGATTGCGGCGCGCCTTCGAGTACCTGGCGGATATGGCTCTGGTGCGAGGCATCGCCCATGGCGAACCAGCGGCGCACGGTGGGGAACTCGTCATGGCCGATGCCGCCTTCGACCAGCAGCACGTAGCTGCGCGGGAAGGCCGCCACCGTGGTCGGCGCAAAGCGCTGGATGGCTTCGCGCAGCGCCTCGCCCTGCTGAGTGCCGAGGACGAAGGTGGGAATGCCGTGGAGGATGGCGGTTTCCAGGTGGCTGATGGCCGCCGAGTGGGACTGCGGCAGGGCGCTGAGGAAGCGCTCGTCCGGGCCTTCGGCGAAGCGCCCGATGCGGGCACGCTTGCCCATGAAGAACTGCCGGTGTTCGAAGCGCACCGCCTTGGGCAGGCCGGTGGTGCCGGAGGTGTGGCTGAGCATCACCAGGGTGGAATCCTGCGGCTCCAGCGGCCACCAGGCGGGCATGCGCGGCGCCGGGTCGAGGGCGGCGCGGGTGACATCGAGTACCGGGCGGCCGGCATCGCGCCACTGCCGGGCGAAGTCGCTGGTGATCAGGGTGACGGCGTCGGTCACCAGGCGCTCGAAGCCGTTCTCGTCCATGTAGGCAATGCCGAACTCGGCCGGCATGGCTGGGTTCATCAGCGAGATGGCCGCACCCAGGCTGGTCAGCGCCAGGTAGTGCAGCAGTGGGGAGAGGCCGTCCTCGACCGTGACCGCGACCACGTCGCCGGGCTTCACGCCTTGCTCCAGGTACCAGGCGGCCAGGGCCATGCGGTGGTGCTGCAGGTCATTGAGCGACAGAGCGCCAACCGGCGTGCCGCGCAGCAGGGTCAGGGGCTTGTCGAGGAACAGGAACGGCTCGTCGGGCGTGGTGCTCAGCGCCAGGCAGCGATCGAGGAAGTTGCCACTGCCGAGCGAGGCATCGCCGCGCAGCGTCTGCAGGGCCTCCGCACTCATCAGGGTGCTGGCGGCACCGAGGGGCTGGGCGCTGGGGCCCTGGGCCAGCTCGGTGAGCATGGCCATGCGCAGGTGCACCATCTCCTCGCCGATGGCGATGACGCGGGCGCGCAGGTAGGGACGCTCGACGAGCATGCGGTCGATGATCTCGCGCATGACGATGGCGTGGTCCTCGTCTTCCTCGATGTGCAGGACGAAGAAGTGCTCGGCCTCGCGCGGGGCGTTGTGGCTGCGCAGGGCGTCGAGCACCGGGCCGTAGATCAGCGGGACTATGGCTTCGGCGCCGAGGCACAGGGCTGCCAGGCCGTCGATCGGGTCGCTGCTGCGGCAGTGGCGGAACATGCCGTCGATCAGCTGGCGCGTGCCGGGCAGCAGGGGGCGGCTGCGCGGCGGGGCCGACATCAGGTCCATGGAGCGGCGGTACAGCTCGGCGTGGGAGATGTCGACGCTGTCGCCGCCGGACAGTTCCTCGGTGAGGTTGCAGGACAGCGACTTGAACTCGCCCTGGTCGGCGATGCTGCCCATCAGCGCGCAGAGGTAGCGGGTGAAGTACTGGGAGTAGTAGTGGTGCTGGATGAGGAAGTGGCGCACCTGGTCGAGGCTGACCGCGCCGTTGCGGCAGGCCACGAGGAAGGGGTTGGCGTTGAGCCGGCTCAGCAGCCCCTCGGGGAAGAGGTCCTTCCACAGCGGCGAGAGCACGTATTCGTTGCGGGCACCGGTGGGCGCCGCGTTGTCGTCGAGGTAATCCATTGACCTGTCACCCTGGGTTGACCGCTTGTGGCGGTCGCGTGGAGTTGAGTTCCGTTCACACGGCGCGACTGAGGTATTCCGTCTCGCCCTTGATGCAGTCCGCCAGGCGCCTCAGCAGTTCGAGGGGGCGCGGGTGCTGGAAGACGTTGCGCCCGACGCACAGGCCGGCGGCGCCGCTGGCGAGGATGGAGCGGGTGAGGCCGAGCAGGCGTTCGTCTTCCGTGCGTTCGCCGCCGGCGAAGAAGATGCGGATGTCGCGGCAGTGGGTTTCCACCAGTTCGGTGCAATCACTGGCGGACTCGGGCATGGCCAGCTTCACCGCGTCGGAGCCGAGTTCGGCCACCACCCGTACCAGGTGGCTGAGGCGCTTCTGCCGATCACTGGCGGAGAGCCCGCGGACCTTGTCGTAGAGCATGGTGAGGATGGGGAAGCCGGCGCTGTGGGCGGCGTCGGTCATGGCGCCGAGCAGGGCGACGTTGTGCTGGAAGTTGTCCTCGGTGAAGTTGATCTGTATCGACACCGCGTCGGCGCCCAGCTCCAGCGCCGTGTCGATGCTCGACACCATGATCTTGGTGTCGGGCTCGGGGGCGATGCTGGCCATGCCGTTGAGGTGGAGGATGACCCCGGTGGAGGGGTGCAGCATGTCCCGCAGGATCAGCCGCTCGATCAGGCCCTTGTGGCCGATGACCGCGCTGATGTGGTCGCTGGCGATCCATTTCTCGAAATCGGCGGTGTGGGTCATGCCGGCGATGGGCCCGAGGGTCAGGCCGTGGTCGATGGGCACGATCAATCCGCGCCGCGAGGCCGGGAACAGCAAGCGCCGCTCCCTCAGTACTCTGCTGACGTAGCTCATGGCGCGCCCCTATTTCTCGATGATCGATTCGTTGATCTTGATGCCCACGTGGCGGCCGGGCTCGGTGACGTAGCCGAGGACCTTGTCGCCGGGCTTGAGCTCGGAGATGTTCAGCGGCTTGGCGGCGTCGGAGAAGATGCGTACGTGCCAGTCGTCCTGCATGAGGATGTTGACCCGCTCCTTGCCGGGGAACTCGACCTCGATCAGGCGCAGCGGGCGCTGCTCGATCTTCATGCGGCCCACGGCGGCGCGGCGAACACGGCCCTTGGAGTTGACGATCATGATCGGCGAGCCGGCCTTCAGCTCGCTCATGTAGTCGGTGCGGTTCTCGGTGTTGAACACGTAGCAGTGCACGGCGCCGGCGTTGACGCGGAACGGCCGCAGCTCCATGTAGGGCAGGAAGTAGACCTCGGGGCAGCACAGCAGCCCACCCTGGGAGGTGCTGCCGACCAGCATGCCCTCGTCGGGCTCGAACAGGGTGGAGGCGTCGATGCAGGCGCGGTAGCCCATGCCCACCGGGCGGCTTTCGATCACGGTGCCGACCTGGATATTGAGGTTGGCGGCGCTCTGCGCCTGGGACATGCGGGCGAGGAATTCGCTCATCACGCCGTGGTCGCGGGGCGAGAAGATCACCCCTTCGGCGCCGTATTCCATCACCCCGTAGGAGACAATGGCGTCATCCACGTCGGTGGGCGCCTTGATTTCCTTCATCAGCACGGTGGAGGTGGATTGCAGCGAGGCGATCACCAGCTCCAGCGGGATGTTGGTGGGGTCGCGGAAGAGGATCCACAGGTAGTTGCTGCGCAGCCCCAGGTCGATGGCGGCCAGCAGGCTTTCGCGATCATCAACGTAGCTGGTGTAGCAGGTGAGCAGGCCGTCGCGAGCCAGATCGGCCAGGACGTCGGCGTCGTTGTAGGCGACGGAGCGGTTGCGGGCGGCGACGCCCTTCTTGAAGTCCTCGAACTGCGGGCCTTCGCGGAAGGCCTTGAGCTCGGCCGCGTTGCGCAGGCGGAGCACCACGTGCATCCGCGAGGGGACGGCGGGGAGCAGTTCGGCGAGGTTGTCCATATAAAGGACGATGCCGGTGTAGAGCGAGTTGATGACGCGGACGAAGATGCCATCGTCGGGGCGGCGGGTCGCCAGCTGGGCGCTGTCGAACCAGACCAGCTGGCTGTCATTGGCGGTGCGTTTGCTTTCGCCGTTGCTGCGGATGTTGGTGAGCCGCACCGACGTTCGCTTGGATACCGTTTCGGGGGTCTCGAAGGCCTGGTCGGCGGCGTCTTCACGGATCACCGGGACCTCCTTGCCTTTCACCCCTGCGCTTGCGTTGCTCATGTTCCCTCCAGGCTGCGAGCCATTCCATTCAACTTGGTCATGTAGAGGCATCCAGAATCAGCTGCGTACAGCATCTGCATCGCGCAACCACAATCGGGAGTTCCTCTCCCGCTGGAACCGTTCTCGTGCACCCGGCGCGGTAGTGCGTCTGGGCAAGCGTGCAAAGAGCCGAAGGGGACGAACGGTTCGTCTCCGCCTGCTTTTGCGTGGAGCGGAGTCTTTCCCAGGGGCAGGTACGAGGAAAGACCATGTGAGCGATGGGGTATTCACTGAGGGGGATGGAGCACAGGCAGACGCGACAGGTCCGCAGGCAGACCGGCCGCAGGCAGGCGAAAAACAACGAAGCGGCACGGGCAGCCGGGAGAGAACCAGTCCCGTGAGGTCGGGTGTCAGACCCAAAAAGAATGTACGGACCTGCGGCAACTCGCCGCAGCAACCGATCGACCGCCCGAACACGGGACTCTGGAGGTCTGGCGCCAGTGCGTAGATGCAGGAATGAAAGGCCGGAAACGAAAAAGCCCACCTCGAGAGGTGGGCTTCTTGAGGAAGCCTGGCAACCTGATGGCTACCTGACATTCCTGAATATGGTGGGTCGTGTAGGATTCGAACCTACGACCAATTGGTTAAAAGCCAACTGCTCTACCGACTGAGCTAACGACCCATAAAAAGGAGTGGTCGGGGTAGAGAGATTCGAACTCCCGACATCCTGCTCCCAAAGCAGGCGCGCTACCGGACTGCGCTATACCCCGTTTGGAAGTTGGCTCCGCGACCTGGACTCGAACCAGGGACCCAATGATTAACAGTCATTTGCTCTACCGACTGAGCTATCGCGGAACTTCTAACTTTCCAATCTCATCCGCTTTGAACCGTGGTTCGCTGCATCTGAGGCGCGCCATTTTACGTTTCCAGAACGAGCTGTCAACCCCTGAAAAGCGAATTTATACAATGCTTTGCAGTTGTCTGGCCGACTGCTATATCTGTGCCTATTCAAGATCACCTACAGGACGCGCCGGCCAAACGGCCCCGGCAGGACAGTCCATGAGCACCCAGGACACCCCTCCCCCTTCCTCCCGCCCGCAAACCATCCTTGCTAGCCGTGGTATCCAGCCACGCTTCGGCGAGTTGGTGCAGAGCTGCCGCAAGCTGGTGATGAACCGGCTGGCGGAACACCTGACCGGCGTTTTCGCCCAGGTCGACGACACCTTGTTCGAATGCGCCGAAAAGGCCGAGAACAACCAGGTGCAGACGCTGTTCTTCGACAGCATGCGCGACGTGCGCAAGCAGCGGCCGCAGATCGAACGCGCCTATCACCAGCGCATCGCCCAGCAGTTCGCCGATTTCCTCGATGGCACCCTCAAACCGGAACAGACGGCAGCCGAGATGGATGCCGACCGCCTGGAGCTGGTGCAGAACGAGGAATATGAAGAGAGCCTGCTGGTCACCAATATGGTCAGCCGGGTCAAGGCACGCTGCGCACAGTCGCTGTTCGCCCTCGACCAGCGCCTGGCGCTGCTCAACAACGGCAAGAAGATAGGCGAGGACAGCAACCCCTTCGGTCCCCAGGCCATCGCCCAGGCCTTCCGCGAAGCCCTGGAGCCGACGCCCTTCCCGCTGCGCATCAAGACCATCCTCTACATGCTCTTCGACCAGCATGTGATGCAAAGCCTGGAGACGCTCTATGACGCGCTCAACAAGCGCCTTATAGAAGCCGGCGTGCTGCCCAACCTCAAATACACCGCGCAACGGGCCCCCAGCCCGGCGCGCAGCGCAGCGGTGAACGGCCAGCCCGCACCGGCCGCCCGCAACGAGCAACCCACGCCGGCCACCACGCTGCCACCTCCCCCTGCCGACCTCGGCGCGCCGCCGCCCCTGGACCCGGGTGCCCTGTTCAGCGGCCTGGCCGCGCTGCTGGAGGAACACCGCCAGCGCAACCTCGATACACCGCTGCTCGGCGGTACCCCGAGCATCGCCAGCTACGCCCCGCGAGGTGCCACGCGCACCTACAGCGCAGCGGAACTGCTGGAAGCGCTCAATCGCCTGCAGCAGCAGTCGGCCCATGAACTCGCCGCGCGCCTGCAACAGCCTCAACGTGTAGACGGGCTCAAGGCTGACCTGCAACAGCAACTGGAAACCCACAGCAGCCTGCCGGGGCAGCAGAAGCTTTCCGACCAGGAAGCCGACGTCATCGACCTGGTGGGCATGCTCTTCGACTTCATCCTCGACGACGACAACCTGCCGGACAGCTGCAAGACCGCCCTCTCCCACCTGCACACGCCTTATCTGAAGGTGGCGCTGCAGGACAAGGCGCTGTTCACCCAGCATCACCACCCCGCCCGGCGCCTGCTCAACACCATGGCCCAGGCCGGCGTGCTCTATGGCGGCGAAGGCGAGGAGCGCGGGCTGCTGTCGAAGATGCAATGGGTGGTGGAGCGGATCATCCACGGCTTCATCGGCGACCTGCAGCTGTTCGACAGCCTGCTGGACGAGTTCAACGAGTACGTCGCCACCCTGCGCCACAAGGTCGAGCTGCGCGAACGCCGCGCGGTCGAGGCGGCCAAGGGCCGCGACAAACTGCTCAGCGCACGCCAGCAGGCGGTGGACGCCATCGCCAAGGTGCTGGCCGGGCGCGAACCGCCGAGCATCATCCGCAACTTCCTCGAACAGACCTGGAGCGACGTGCTGGTCTTCGTGCTGCTGCGCCACGGCGACCGTGGCGAGGAATGGCGACGCTCGCGGGAAGTGGCCGAGCAGCTGGCCTGGAGTGGCACACCGCTGGATGCCAACGGCCGCGAGCGCCTGCAAGGCCTGCGCGTGGCCCTGCTGGAAGACCTGCGCAAGGGCCTGGAACTGCTCGGTGGCTACCACGAGGACGGTATCCGCCGCCTGCTGCAGGATCTGGTGGCGTGCCAGCACGCCGTGCAGGGCAAGCAGCCGCAGCTGGCAGCGCAGATCAACCCCGACCTGCCCAAGAGCCCGCTCAGCGAAATGCTCGGCGAAGACGCCGGGCTGCTGGCGCCGGCACCCCCGTCGGGCCTGTCGCCGCGCGCCCAGTTGCTGGTCAAGGAGCTGGAGAGCCTGGAGTTCAACACCTGGTTCGAGTTCGTCGAGGAGGGCCAGGGGCGCAAGCTCAAGCTGTCCTGGTACAGCCCGACCACGCGCAACTACATGTTCGTCGACCACAGCGGCCAGCGCGTCGCCATCAAGCCCATCACGCTGCTGGCCAGCGAGATGGAACAGGGGCTGGCACGCATCATCGCCCCGGAACACAACGCACCGCTGGTGGACCGCGCCCTGGGCGCCATCTACCGCGTCCTGCAACGTTTCACCGGCCGCAATGCCGAGCCGAGCTAAGGAGCCCCCATGGAAGACCGTCGACATAGCAGCCGCCACGCCACGGAACTCCAGTTGGAGGTTTACGACCTGCATACTGGCAACCGCTTGGGCCGCGTGGTCGATCTATCCCTAGACGGCTTCATGCTGTTCAGCGAAAAACCGCTGGCGACCGACTCCGTCTGGGAATGCCGCCTTGTCCCCGCCGCCCCTGTGGACGGCATTAGCGAAGTCCGCCTTGGCGCCGACTGCCTCTGGAGCCGCCCTGGGGCGGACGGCCAACACGCCTGGACGGGATTTCACATCATCGACTTGGCGGAGGATCAGGCCAGGGCGTTGGAGGTGGTGTTGGGGCGGATTGACTTCCCCCAACAGCATCAAAGCAGCAGAAAGCCCCGTTTCATGAACAGTCGAGGACTGCACACGAAACGAGGCTTTTTACAGGTCTCACCAGCAGTTGGCTACGGTCGCGCCTGCACCCGAAACGCCTTTGACACCCCGGCTATCCAGGGTAAGGTTGCCGCAACTGTCGGCCGTCTGCCCTCCCTGCGTCTGAGCAGTCAGGATGACGCACCGGGCAATAGTCGTACCCGTACAAGCGTTGGCGGTAACGCTGTAGCGCCTGCTTTCGGAAATCACTGCTGCCCCCTGCGCCACTGCATCTCCGGTAGAGTCGCGGAAGGCGAGGCCATTGGCGCCCAAGTTGTTGGTGTATGTCTGGTTCTGTGAATAGAAGCGCTCCTGGGCCTGCATGATCTGCATCATCGTGGCCTGGCCGTCACTGCGGCCGGTGCGCAGCACATAGCGCTGGTAGTTGGGGTAGGCAATCGCGGCGATGATGCCGATGATCGCCACCACGATCAGCAACTCGACCAGGGTGAATCCCTTGGCTCTGGTCATCAGTTCTCTCTCCAGTAGAGGCCTTGGATGGCTTTGTTGGTCTCGCAGATCTCAGCCCCATCCACGCACCCCTTGTTGCTTGTATCACCCAGGCAGGGCTCCGCGCCACACAACAACCCGACCGACTTGTCCTCTCGCAGGATAGTTGCTGGCTTCGACGGAATACCGCCATGTGCCAGGTCGAAGCCGCGCTTGGCGGTCTTGGTACCGTTGACGGTTTCGGTGAAGACCGCGCTTGCATCAATCAGGTTGAGAGCATAGAAACGCCCACGACCAACGTCCGGACCGCAGGTGGTAACTTGCTGCCCGCTGGGGCGGAAGGTGGTGAACAGCAAGGAGCCCGCGAAACTCACGGAGCTGGACAGCACTTTCTCGCCGCTGGGGAAACGAATGAACCAGCCGCTGCTCTGGGCCAGAAGCGTCGGATTCGGGGTGTAGCTATCACCCGGAGTGAGCTGCGCGTACAGAGCATTGATCTCGGCGCGCTTGGTCGGGATACCGGAGGCCGCAGCCGCCCGAGCCTGTTCGATGAGGTAGTTGTAGGCCTCGAACTGAGTCAAGGGTGGAGTGGTATCCGCCGCTGTAGCGGCAGCAAGCTGGGTTGCATTCAGCACGTTGGAAGCCGTGTCGTAGGCACGGTTCGCCAGTGCTTGCAGATCCGCCTGCAGGCTGGAGGCCTGACCGGCCAAGGTGACCCGCTCACTCTCTAATGAGGTGACAAGGTTGGACTGGGTCACCAGAGGCGAGCTTACAGCTTCCAGGGTGGCCTGGGTCTGCGCTTCGTTGGCAGCCAACAAGGCACTGCTGGTGGTTCCAGCAGGCGCAGCGGGCAAACCGCTCGGCAACAAAGCGTTGAGTGCACTCTTGGCCGAAGACAGATCCGCCAGCTTGCTAGCAGCCTCGGCACTATTGCCCTGGTTGTAGGCGGCGACAATCGCAGCCTGCAGTTCAGCAATCTGGCTGATCTTTTCATTGATCGCGGAGAGATTCTGAATCAGCCCATTGCGCACGCCGTAGGCCGCCGAGTTTTCATAATTGGTATTCAGCGTTGCCAGCTCCGACTCCAGCGTGGTGGTGTCTGAATCAACAGCCTTCGCAGCAGTAATCTGGTTCTGCTTTGCAAGGATTGCGTTGTATTGGCTGCTTAGAGACACATCACTCAACCCAGCTGTGATCCTGGCTTGCAGAGTGCCGATATTCCCCGCCATGGTGCTGTCCAGCTCCGAAGCCTTGAACGAACTGGCATCAGCGCTCGTCGTGTTAAGGCCGTTCAACTGCGCGAGCGCAGACTGCGCCGCCACGACCAGGCTGTGGGACTGGGTCTGGCTGCTGGACTCCGTCGCATGTGCAGCTACGTAGGGGTCGTTACGCAGGATGGTGTCGATGGCAGCCTGCTTCTGGTTGATGGAGTTGTTGACACCGACCAAGGTGTTCAGCTTATCCGTGTAGCCAATGCTGGCCTGATAGCTCGCCAAGTTGGCCCGTGCAGTAGCCTCATTGGCATTGAGCGTATCGATCTCACCCCGTTTGGTGTTGATCTGGCTCTGGATGCTCTGAGCCTCGGCACTCGTCAGGTTGACGCTGCTGACGTCGACCAGGTTGCTCTCGGTAATGGAAGTGTAAGTAGCCGGTGCTGCATAGACGTTCTTGTCGCGAATGACGTAGAAGCGATCCAGCGCCGACTCACTGAGTGGGTGACCGCGATAGCCCGAGCCGATAGATAGGGTGAAATAGGTGTCCCCGCCACGCTCCTTGATCAAGGCAACATCAGGCTGATTGTAGAAACGACGGTTGTTGCTGGCGTCGGTTCCGCCCAGGGCAGCTACACGGCCTCCTGTAGCGAAGTCACTTGCGCCAGCGTTCCCCGCCTTGATATCGAAACGGAAGATCTGGCCACGGGTGTCCGCGGTGAAGATTGTGTCGATCAAACCATCACCACCGATGTCGATCAGAGCCGGATCACCTGGCAGGCTATTGGTCATGGTGGACAGTGTCAGGTTGGCATCGCTATCCCCCGTAGGACCGGCCATCCACAGCTTTTGGCCCGTGTCCGCGTCCACGACATACAGCGCGTTGCCATAGCTGTCGCTTTTCGGGTTGTCCGGGATCGCATCGTTGTCTTGGGTGATGTCATAGCCACCGGTGAAGATCAAAACCTCCTTGGGCTGTCCGTTCCACTTGACCTTGGCGTATTTGGGCGTAGACCAGGTCTGGCCCAGACGGGTGAAACCGGTACTGCCACCCGTGCCCCCCCGGATGACCCATTTTAGCTTGGGTTGGATAGTGGAGGTATTACCCAAGGTACCGGGGGTCATGTCCAGCGCGTAGTAGTTACGTCCACCTCGCCCCATGCCGGCATACAGGACGACTGTGGAGGCATTGCGAATCTTAGTGGTGGAGTTCACGGTTCCATAAGTCACCTTCAGGTCGAACTGACCATCGATGCCGTACTTCTTATTGGCGCTGCCCTTGGGATCGTCGTAATAAGCCTTCAGATTGGGTAGCAGTTCCTTCGGAACAAAGGAGAAAAGTTCAGCACCGGTGCTGGGATCGATAGCGCCGATGAAGCCCTCGTTGGTGCCGTAGAACAGCACAAGGCTGTCCTGCGCGGTACCGTTGGCGATACGCTCGATGCTCTCATCGCTGCTGTAGGCCACCACTTTCGGAGCGTTGTGCAGCACGTCGCCAATCTGCGCTCTCGCGGAGTTGTCCGCCGGGTCAGTTCCACGGGCCCAGGTCAGGAGGTTAGTTTTGTAGGCATCTGCCATGTTGGCGTCGCCTAGCATCGCCTTGGTCAGCGCGGTGTTGCTGGTAGACAACAGGTGGGCGCTGCCCGTCAGGTTGATCGATCCGGTGCTTCCCGGATCGCGGTTGCTACCGGTGTAAGTATACAGATTGCGGGTATCGGGGCTCCCCAGGCGACTTGCCGCCCCCCCGAGCGCGGCGCTCTTGCCATCCACCACGTTGGAAGGTGTCCAGTAGCTTTGTGCACTGTCGAGGAAGAAGCCGGTGGACGAATCCACTGCATTGCGTCCGTTGGCATCAGTTACCACGAGGTTTCCGCTGGCATCGGAGGTCGCCTTGTATTTCTTCACATTGCCCAGCCAGCGCGCACCTTCTGCCGGACGGAACAAGGCGTAGTAAAGATCGTTGCGATAGCCGAAGTTGCTGTACGCACTGACGGAGACGGTGGGCGTGGTGAAGGTGGTGTTCTCCGCAAGGATATCCACAAGGATGGAGCGCAGAGAGGCCACCAGGCCCGAAGTATCGCTGGTGGTGTAGAATTTACCTTGGCCCAAGGTGGCCGTATCACTCAGCAAGCGAGTATCACTGATATTGCCGAAGCCCACCGTATAGGTAGAGATCGTCTGTTTACCGCTGATCGAAGCGGGACCGTTGTCGTTGTTAGCCAGCCATTCTGCAAGTCCGGGCATCCAGCAACCTGCGTTGGACTCACCATCGGTCGGATAGCCACGGTTGCAAGAAGTATAGATGCTGTTGGGCGTGCCGGTACGCACCAGGGATTGAATAGAAGAGTTACTGCTGCTGTCGCCATTGGGCAAGCCGTCAGTCAGAACGATGATGCTCGACTTCTGGCATGAGTTCTGGATAGGCGATTTATAGGTAGAGCCGGTATAGGAAGCGGTGGCACTGTACCAAGGGTCTCTGACCGAATAGGTCTTCGCGTCTTCAATCACGCCGCGAGACTTCCGACCATAAATGATCGAGCCACCCCGCATGTACTGCGCGGCTTCATGGTATGCCTCAAGCAGGGGCGTGGCACCGCTGGCGTAATAGCTGCCGAGTTCCGTCTTGAAAGTACCAGCCACTGTTCCAGCCTGCTGAACCGGCACGTTAACAAATCCACCCTCATCATTAGAGCTAAACCGAACGAGACCAATATTGGAGTCATTGGACAGCGCCAGTTCATCGACCAGTTGGTTAACGACCTGTTTGACAACTTCAATACGTGTCAATTGGCCATTGTTCTTGCTCAAGTTGCCCTGTGTACTGGTACACCAGTTTCGTGGAACCCCAGTGTTACTCGAATCCAGAGGCACCAGAGACTTGCAGTTGGTCCCCGGCACGCCACCGTTCATGGAGCCCGAGGTATCGATGACGAACATAATGTTGGGGCGAACCCGCTGGTCCGCCGGAAGATCTCGAGTTGTATAGATCTCGGTGTCATCGGCCAGCGCAGTGCTAAGGGATAGCGCCAGGTAAGTAAACGCAGAGGCGCCAAGGGCAAGCTTTCTGGTAACGCTCATGTGTCGATCCTCGGCGTCAGTTCAGGAACAATTCGATAACGGTGGGCAGGCCGTCCGGGGAGTAATAAACCGAACCTTGCCAATCGATCTTCAAGCCAAGATGAGCGAAATCGGTAAGCTCGCCGCGCAGGTACACCTTGGTCTGGTCATTCACTTCGAAGCGTTGCGATGCGCAGGTCTGGCAAGCGGTAGCGAGTACATAACCCTTGACGGGATCGCCAGTCTTGTTGGTGAGGCTGAGAATAAGCGTGGCGCTTTCGATGTACTTCGGTGGAGCTTCATCGGTCTCCTCTGCAACTCCATGCAATGCGAAACCGGAAACGAAAAGCACCAGGAAGAAATGGATCAAACGGTTCATATCCGGCCTCGATCATTTGAGGTTAAAGAAGACCAGACCTTGGGCCTGATCGGAAAGAGCACCACCAATCCGGGTGGTCGCCTTGATCTCGTACTGCTGGCAGGTGTAGTTGCCGAAGGAATACCCCTTTCCAAAACTCGCACAGTCCAGTTGACCGACGCTCCTGATGGTATTGGTCTGGGCGTTCTCGCTGTTGCCCGATGTTGGCAAGGCAACGATCGATGCCAGGGAAATAGGCCTCAGCAGGGATGGGAAACGAGATAGCGAACTGACCCAGTTGGGGTCGTCTTCATTTGACGCTGTGGCAAGGGTGCCGCTCGTTGCAGACATCAGCGGTTGGCGATTCGCCACAACATTCAGCCGAAGCAGTTGAGAGCGAATCTCGGTCTGCCCTTGCTGGTAAGCGGTATTGCGGAACTGGTTGCTGCTGGCCATACGCTCGTCGTTGGTCGCGAAACGAACAGCAGTGATGCCGGCAGCGGTCAGCACGACAAGGAAAATAAGCGCAACGATCAAGGTGGCGCCTGCCTGGTGTTGCAGCGGTCGGAGGGACTGCATATGAGCGCTTCCTAGAGATTCTTGAACTGGACGGTGGTAGTAAACACCTGGCGCGCACGACCATCGCTGGAGGAAAACGGAGCGGCATCCAGCAGGTAGTAGTTCCGCAGGACAGGAGCCGGATTCAGGACATCAACCGAGTTGGCCAGCACGGCGATACGAACAGCAACAACCTTGCTCCAGTTGCTAACGCGATCAGCCGATACGAACTGGTTGACGCTCTGGGAATTCCCCCCGGTATCGATGCCGTAGAGCACCTGAAGGGAGTCAATACCGTCGATAAGGCGCTGACCTGCACTCAAGGCTGCGTTGGTGGTCCGGTTGAAGGACTTGCAACCCAGCGCATTAGTTGAGTTATTTGCGTCCGCCGGAATGATGTAGAAGGTATTAACCACCAAATTGTTGTCAGGCACCACCGCACCGGCGCAATCGCGTTTGGCTCCATCGATGATGGGAGGCTCAAAGGTGAACCCCACCACATCGGCGCCACTAGCGCTGCCGTTGACAGCGCAAGGATTGTTGCCGGTGTTACCGACTCCGCAGACCGTCCTTTCCACCGGGAAAGGGCGGTCCAGTGTAGAGCCAGGTGAGGTGTAGCCGGCCTGGCGAGCACTCTGGGTGATGAACTCAAGGGCAAACCGCCCATTCTCCTGCAGCTTCGCCATGGCGTCGTTGGTGGCAAACGTCTGCTTGCTTGAAATGAAGACCTGAATGATGCCCAGCAGCAGGATCAAGCCCAGGGTCAGGCCGATCATCAACTCGACCAGGCTCAGGCCACGTTGGCGCTGAACGATAATGACGGAATGCTTGCTCATCGTTGCACCTGCGCACTGCTGGTCAGGTTTTCCCCGGACGGACTCTTGCTAGCCTTGCTCTGCCAGGTCGCAGTGATACTCAGTTGAGTTCCGGACGCGACAACAGCGAGGGGCTGGGTACCGCTTGCTGCCAGCCCAAGGAAGTCGCGACTCGTGTATCGCCCTGAAGCTGCAGTTGCATTGGCACCGTATGCGGTTGTTCCGCTGTACGAGCACTGGGCCTCCCAACGGTCATAAGCAGCCATCTGAGCAGCTGAGCAGTTGGTTCCGTTCACCTTGGCACCCGTGATGGGATCGTAGTAATCACTGCAACGCTGGGCCGGCAGGTTGGAGCAGTTCGGAGCCGTGGTGTAGTCACTGGTACCAGCCTCCTGATTCGCGCGAATGCGCTCCGCCAGGTCCTGTACGACCCAGGTCGCCTGGGTTCGCTGGTTGCTGTCCCCAGAGCTCTGCAGTGCGCTGAGCTGGAGCGCCGCGAAACCCAGCAGGCCGACAGCGAAGATGAGGAGAGCGATCAGCACCTCGATCAACGAGATCCCTGCCTGCTTGGAAGCCTTATCAACAGGACGCATCGCGGTTCACCTTCTTGATCAAAGCCTTGCCCATAGCATTGAGAGACACACAGCGTGCACTGCTGTCATTATCCTGAAGGCGCTCCGAGGTCACTTTGAAGGACTGGGCACTGATGCCTGACAACAGCGTGCCATCGCGTCGGAACGTCAGTTTGTTGGTAGCCTGCAGGTACGGCGCGTTGACGGTGACATCCGAAGCTCCCTGGAAGGTACGAATGACATCGGCGCTTGTGCAGTTGCTGATACTGGCAGGTCCAACGCACCAGCCGTCCGTCCAGCCATCCTCGCTGTTGGTCATGGGCAACACCACAACGTTGGCATTGAGTTTGGTGGCCTCGATGCGGGCCACAGCCAGGGCATTCATAAGTTCACTGGCCTGCCCGGACACCCGCTGCCTGACGATGAACCCGCCCATGGCGGGCAGGGCGATTGAAGCAACGATCCCCATGATGACAATCGTCACCAGAAGCTCGATCAAACTGAACCCGCGTGTACGTTCCATGAAAGCTCCTCTGCTCAGCCTGTAAGCTAGCGAGCCGGAGAGGCAACCTCAAACACCCGGGGATGGTCGGCATTGAGTGGGGCACGAGCGGTATTCCTGGCCGGTCATTCAGACTATTCTTCTCCCTCTTTGACAAGTGCGCGGCCCTGGCGGTTAACGACGACTCGTTTGCTCGTACCGGAACTCCTTGATTTCACGAGGAATGTGCCGTTGCTCACGAACGTATGTCCCTGAGCGTTGAAGTGAAGGGCATGGCCGCCTCCCATTCCTCGCCAGGCGAGCTCCAGTCCGTCGGGCAATTCAAGAATCGCTATGAGGTTGTGCTCGCTGCGGAGCAATCGCTCGCCTTCCAAGTCTTCGAAAATGCTCAAGATACCGCTCCAGTCTTTGGAGCAGCGATTGTCGTCGTCCAGCGGGCACAGCGTGGTCCGCGCGTTGTGTGCCAACGCCTGATGCCGAGCAAGTTGGATGGAGTGGGAGAGTTCGCTGCTGAAGGATGAAAGCTTGTGCTGATCATGCATGTGCGTGATGGCGGGTGTTCCCAGGCCTAGCAGTATTGCTAGGCAGGCCAGGCCTATCAGCAGTTCGAGCAGGGTCAGGCCCTGATGCTTGTGTACGTCCATGTGTTGTTCTCCATTTCCCTGGAGTTCTAAGAGGAGGTTGTGGTGTCTGTCCTGATTGTTGGTGGGGGGGCGATAGGGTTACTGACTGCCCTTGAGCTTGCTGAAACAGAGCATGTCGTGCTTGTGGAGCGCCAGCGCGCTGGTCGAGAGTCCTCGTGGGCGGGCGGTGGAATTGTATCGCCGCTCTATCCATGGCGTTACAGCGATGCCGTGACGGCCCTGGCTCATTGGTCGCAGGACTTTTACCCGCCCCTCGGTCAGGAGTTGCTGCAGAAAACCGGAACCGATCCCGAGGTTCACGTAACGGGTCTGTATTGGCTCGATCTGGACGATGAGGCGCAGGCTCTGGCGTGGGCCGCAGAGCGCAGTCGCCCGGTTTCTCGCGTGGCGATCAGCTCGGTCAAGGTTGCTGTTCCTACATTGGCCGAGGGCTACTCCACCGCCATCCACATGGCCGACGTCGCCAACGTCCGCAACCCGCGCCTGACTCGCGCCCTGCGCGAAGCCCTGCTTCAACTGCCTAATGTCACGCTTCGGGAAGATTGCGCCGTCGATGGCTTCATTCGCGAGGAAGGGCAGGTCGTTGGTGTTCGCACGGCGCAGGGCGATATCCGTGCCGATCGCGTTGTGCTCTGCGCGGGGGCCTGGAGCGGGGAGTTGCTGGCGACGCTGGGGCTTGATCTGCCGGTGGAACCGGTGAAGGGCCAGATGATCCTGTTCAAGTGCGCAGAGGACTTCCTGCCGAGCATGGTGCTGGCCAAGGGGCGTTATGCGATTCCGCGGCGTGATGGCCACATCCTGGTGGGCAGCACCCTGGAACACGAAGGCTTCGACAAGACGCCGACCGAGTCGGCGCTGGAGAGCCTGAGGGCATCGGCGATAGAGATGCTGCCAGCCCTGGCGGATGCCGAGGTGGTGGGGCACTGGGCGGGGCTACGTCCGGGCTCGCCGGATGGTATTCCCTTTATCGGGCCGGTCCCGGGATTCGAAGGGCTCTGGTTGAACTGCGGCCATTACCGCAACGGCCTGGTGTTGGCGCCTGCGTCATGTCGGCTGCTGACCGATCTGATGCTCGGGCGTGAGCCCATCGTCGACCCGGCGCCCTACGCGCCATCGGCGCGCTTGAGGCCGCTGGCCTGATCGGCCTGGGGATCAGTCGATCCCCAGTTTCTTCAGGCGGTAGCGCATCGAGCGGAAGGTCAGGCCCAGGCGTTGGGCTGCGGCGGTGCGGTTCCAGCGGGTTTCCTCGAGCGCCTGCATGATCAGCTTGCGCTCCACCTCTTCCAGGTAGTCCTCGAGATTGTCGATTTGCGCGAGGTCGGCTTCGCCGTTTTCGGAAGCCGCCGGTGCATCCGTCAGGCGCAGGTCCTCGGGCTGGATCTGGTCGTTCTCACACAGCGTGTAGGCCCGTTCCAGCATGTTCTCCAGTTCGCGGACGTTGCCGGGGAAGCGGTAGCTCTTGAGCTTCTCCATCGCATCGCGGGTGATGCTGGCCGCGGCGCTGCTGTCCGCCGCCAGGCGCTTGAGCATGACGTCGGCCAGTTGCGGGATGTCCTCGCGGCGCTCGCGCAGCGGAGGGACGCTGAGTTCGATGACGTTCAGGCGGTAATACAGGTCCTGGCGGAAGCGTCCTGCAGCCACTTCTGCGGCCAGGTCCTTGTGGGTGGCGCTGAGGATGCGCACGTCCACCACCACTTCCTGCTGGCCGCCGATGGTGCGGACGGCTTTTTCCTGGATGGCGCGCAGCAGTTTCACCTGCATGGGCAGGGGCAGGTCGGCCACTTCATCGAGGAACAGGGTGCCGCCGTGGGCGGCCTGGAACAGGCCGATCTTGTCTTCGATGGCGCCGGTGAAGCTGCCTTTCTTGTGGCCGAAGAACTCGCTTTCCATCAGCTCCGACGGGATGGCGCCGCAGTTGACCGGTACGAAGGGGTCTTCATGGCGCGGGCCCTGCTCGTGGATCATGCGGGCCACCAGCTCCTTGCCGCTGCCGGATTCGCCGCTGATGTACACGGGGGCCTGGCTGCGGGCGAGCTTCTGGATCTGGTTACGCAGAGACTTCATCGGCGGGGAGTCGCCGAGCAGGCGATTGTCCATCGGCGTGTCGCCGTTGCTGCTGGTGCGCAGGCGCAAGGCCGCAGCCACCAGCTCGCGAAGCCGGCCGAGGTCCACCGGTTTGGTAAGAAAGTCGAAGGCGCCGGCTTTCAGGGCGTTGACGGCCGTGTCCAGGCTGCCGTAGGCGGTAATCATGGCAACGGGCACTTGGGGGTGGCGTTGCTGGATGTGCTGAACGAGGTCGAGGCCGGTGCCGTCGGGCAGGCGCATGTCGGTGAGGCACAGGTCGAAGGGTTCGGCGGCCAGGAGCTCGCGGGCCTCTTTCACGTTGCGGGCGCTGCGGGTGTCCAGCTTCATCCGGCCGAGGGTGATCTCCAGCAGTTCGCGGATATCGGGCTCGTCATCGACGATGAGTGCTTTCTGTCTGGTCATGGTCAGCTCAATTTGCGCGGGTGGGCAAAGGTTATGCGAAAGCAGCTGCCTCCGGTTTCGCGGGGCCTGTAGTCGAGACGGGCCTGGTTGCTCTCGCACAGCTCCCGTGAGATGTACAGGCCAAGCCCGGTGCCCTTGTTTTCGGTGGTGTAGAAGGGCTCGAAGATGTGCTGCACCTGCTCGGCGGGTACGCCGGCGCCGTCATCCATCACTTCCAGAACGGGCAGGTCGCTTTCCGGGTCGCGGAACAGCTTCAGCCAGACCTGTCCTACCTTGTTCTTCTGTGAACTGTAGCGCAGGCCGTTCTGTACCAGGTTGGTCAGTACCTGGGTGAGTTGATGCGGGTCCATGCGGGTCTGGATGGTGCCGCTGTTGGTCTCGATGTGCAGCGTCTGGCCCGGGCCGGATGCGTTGCGGAATTCGCTGGCGAAGCGGTGCAGCCAGTACTTCAGGTCGAGCAATTGCGGCTCCGCTTGGCGGCGGCGGGAGAGCTGCAGGACGTTCTCGATCACCAGGTTCATACGCCGCGACTGGTCCTGGATGATCTGCGCCAGGCGCTGGTCGGGACCGGACAGCTCCTCGGACTCCTGCAGCAACTGCGCCGCGTGGCTGATGGCGCCCAGTGGGTTGCGTATCTCGTGGGCGATGCCGGCGGTCAGGCGACCCAGGGAGGCGAGCTTGAGTTGCTGGGCCTGTTGGGCGATCTGCGAGATGTCGTCGAGGAAGATCAGGGTGTCCCGCTGCTCGCCCCGCTGCAGGGAGACGAAGCTCGGTTGCAGCACCGGGCCTTCGGCCACCGCCTGCAGGCTCTGGGGACGCAGCGTGGGGTTGTCCAGCCACTGCTGAAGGCGTTTCACCAGCTCCGGGCTTTGCGGGTCGAGGACCTTGCCGGCCAGGTCCTCGCGGCCCAGCAGCGTCAGCGCACCCTGGTTGGCCAGGATTACGCGGTGCTGGGGGTCGAGCACCAGGATGCCGGTGCGCATGCGCTGCAGGATAAGGGCGTTGAGCGCTTCCAGGTTGGCGACGTCGGCGGCACGTTTCTCGGCCAGGGTCTCGCTCAGTTGCAGGCGCTTGCTGATGCCCTGGACGAAGAGGGCAGCGGCGAAGCACAAGGCACCCAGGGCGCCGGCCTGCACATACTGGCTGGCAGCTTCCGGGCGGCTGAGGCTGAGGTAGAAGGTCAGGTAGATCATGCCGATGGCGGCGACGGCGGCGATCAGCAAGCCGACCCGGCCGCGCAGCAGGATGTTGGCGATCGCCACCGCAACTATCACCAGGTTGCCGATACCGCTCGGCGTGCCGCCCGCCGCATAGAACAGGCAGGACAGCAGGATCACGTCCACCAGCGCCAGGCTGAAGACCTGCAGCATGTGTTTCGGATGGCGGACCATCAGCGCGATGAGGATGTTCAGCAGCAGGTAGAACCAGCAGGCATTGCGGAACAGCTGGGCGCGGGCCAGGTCGAGCAGTTCGCTGTCCAGCTCGCTGGAGATCAGGCCCACCAGTGCCAGGCCGATGAGCAGGCGGTAGATGTTGTAGAGGCGGAAGATGCGGCGTGCCGGCTGGCTGCCCAGCGCGGGGGCTTCAGCGCTCACCGCTGGAGGTGTCCTGTTCCAGGTGCGCGCGGCTGCAGTACCAGCGCTCGCCGTTGGCCAGCGCGTTGGCCTGGGGCACGTGCACGCCGCACTGGGTGCAGCGCACCATCGGGCTGGCGGTTTCGTCCACGGGCTTCTGCGGGCGCGGCGCCGGTGGCGTCTTCATGCGGCGCCAGACCCAGACGGCGGCGAAGATCACAACAATCCAGAACAGCAGGCGGACCATCCCAGTCGAGCTCACTTGTCGTTGAAAGGAGCGCAGTTTAGCCAAGCCGATGGTCGGCGCCCAGCGGGGAGGGCGCGAGCTGTGCATCAGGTCCCCTGGCCAGGCGCAAAAACAGGGACGAGCACGTTTCGTGCGGACAAAAAAGAGGCCCGCAGGCCTCTTCTTTACATCGCGGTCGTTCTCGAGTCGAAAACGCCAAAGGTCATGTAGCTGAACCAGGAGCGGTCGCCGCTGCTGTTGGCTTCGGCTTCGTGCTGTTCTTCCTGCACTTCCTGCTGGTTCTCGGGCTTGAGCTCGTCCGGGATTTCTTCCTGGGCGTCTTCGTACTGTTTGATCACGTCCTGGTTGGCGCGGGTTTCGCCCGGCGGCAGCGGCGGCTCGCTCTCAATCAGGCCGAGGGTGGCCTTGGCCAGCCAGGAGCGGTTGTCTGCTTCTTCTTCGCGGGGTACGAACTGGCCATCGACCAGGTTCGGGTGGTCCGGGTAGTTGAGCTTCAGGGTTTCCAGGCTGGTGGCTGCGAGGTCGTTCAGGCTCAGGCGCTGGTAAGCCTCGACCATCACGGCCAGACCATCGCCAACGGCAGGGGTTTCCTGGAAGTTTTCCACCACGTAGCGGCCACGGTTGGCGGCGGCGACATAGGCCTGGCGGGTCAGATAGTAGTGGGCGACGTGGATCTCGTACGCGGCCAGCAGGTTGCGCAGGTAGATCATGCGCTGCTTGGCGTCCGGTGCGTAGCGGCTGTGCGGGTAGCGGGTGGTCAGCTGGGCGAACTCGTTATAGGAGTCGCGGGCAGCACCCGGGTCGCGCTTGGTCATGTCCAGCGGTAGGAAGCGAGCGAGCAGGCCACGGTCCTGGTCGAGGAGGCCAGGCCCTTCAGGTAGTAGGCGTAGTCGACGTTGGCGTGCTGTGGGTGCAGGCGGATGAAGCGCTCGGCGGCGGACTTGGAGGCTTCGGGCTCGACGTTCTTGTAGTAGGCGTAGATCAGTTCCAGCTGGGCTTGCTCGGCATAACGACCGAACGGATAGCGGGACTCGAGGGCCTTGAGCTTGGATACGGCGCTGGTATAGCTCTTGTTGTCCAGATCGGCCTGAGCCTGCTGGTACAGCTCGGACTCGCTCAGGTTCTCGTCTACCACCTCTTTGGAGGAGCAGGCGGCGGTTAGGGCGAGAATAGCGATCAGCAGCAGGTGTTTCACTTGCATAGCGGCTTGCGTCCCTGTGACGGCTGGCTGTCTTGGGCGGAGCCGTCCTGTTATGATGGGCGCCCTGGGCTCCCCCAGGACAAAGACGCCGTATTTAACCACAAGCGCGTGGCCGAAACCAAAGGCTGCGCCCCCGCCGTTTCCGAGCATGTCCCCAATTATCAAGCAGGTCATCCAACTCAGCGCCGAGGTGCCGTCCGAACTGGGCGGGCAACGCCTCGATCAGGTCGCTGCACAGCTCTTCGACGAGCATTCGCGTTCGCGCCTGGCCGCCTGGATCAAGGACGGCCTGCTCACGGTCGACGGCCAGGTGCTGCGCCCGCGTGACACTGTTTACAGCGGTGCCGTGCTGGAGCTCAACGCCGAGCAGGAATCCCAGGGTGAGTGGGTCGCCCAAGACATCGCGCTGAACATCGTCTACGAGGACGACCAGTTGCTGGTGCTGGACAAGCCCGCCGGGCTGGTGGTCCACCCCGCTGCCGGGCATGCCGATGGCACCCTGCTCAATGCCCTGCTGCACCATGTGCCGGACCTGGCCAATGTGCCCCGTGCCGGCATCGTGCATCGCCTGGACAAGGACACCACCGGCCTGATGGTGGTAGCCAAGACCCTGGAAGCCCACACCAAGCTGGTGGCGCAGCTCCAGGCCCGCACCGTCAGTCGCATCTACGAGGCCGTGGTGGTCGGCGTGATCACCGCCGGCGGCAAGGTCGATGCCCCCATCGGTCGTAGCTCCCAGCAGCGCCAGCGCATGGGCGTGGTGGCTGGCGGCAAACCGGCGGTCAGTCATTACCGTGTGCTGGAGCGCTTCCGCTCGCACACCCATGCCCGGGTCAAGCTGGAAACCGGGCGCACGCACCAGATCCGCGTGCACATGTCCTATGTGAATTTCCCGCTTGTGGGTGACCCCGTCTACGGCGGCCGCTTCCGTATTCCTCCGGCAGCCAGCCAGACGCTGGTCCAGACCCTCAAGGACTTCCCCCGCCAGGCCTTGCATGCCCGCTTCCTCGAGCTGGACCACCCGGTGACCGGCGCGCGCATGAAGTGGGAGTCGCCGCTGCCCGACGATATGGTCTGGCTGCTCACCCTGCTGCGCCAGGACCACGAGTCCTTCAACTGATGAATGACTGGCTGACGCCCGACTGGCCTGCACCCGAGCGGGTTCGTGCCTGCGTCACCACCCGTGCTGGGGGCTTCAGCGAGGCCCCCTTCGACAGCTTCAATCTGGGCGATCACGTCGATGACGCTCCCGCTGCCGTTACCCGCAATCGCCAGCGCCTGATCGAGACGCTCGGCTGCCAGCCCGCGTGGCTCAGCCAGGTGCACGGCGTGCGCGTGGTCGAGGCCGATCCGACCTGTGTCGAGACGGCCGATGCCAGCTGGAGCTCGACGCCCGGCATCGCCAGCCTGGTGATGACCGCCGATTGCCTGCCTGCCCTGTTCTGCGATCGCGCCGGCACCCGTGTCGCGGCGGCCCACGCCGGTTGGCGCGGGCTGGCCAATGGCGTGCTCGAAGCGACCCTGGATGCCCTGGACCGCCCGGCGGACCAGGTGCTGGTCTGGCTCGGCCCGGCCATTGGCGTCGATGCCTTCGAGGTCGGGCCGGAAGTGCGCGACGCCTTCGTCGCCCAGCACCCGCAAACCGAGTCGGCCTTCCGCCCGAGCCACAACGAAGGCCGGTTGATCGCCGATATCTACGCCCTGGCGCGCATCCGTCTCGCTGCACGGGGCGTCACCGCTGTCTTTGGCGGCGGCTTCTGTACCGTCACCGATCCGCGTTTCTTCTCCTACCGCCGCGCCTCGCGCACCGGGCGATTCGCCAGTCTCGTCTGGCTCGTCGACTGACTTTTCCTCCTGCGGATCGCCGCGCCGACCGTCGTCGACTGACCTCCGTCAAGTCGCGATGGCTTGAATCGCCCAGAATCGTCCTTATCTAGACTTCATCTCGGCGGGCTTCTCGTCTCCGGAGCCTTCATCGCTCCAGCCCGCTCTTTAAAGGAAGGACTGCCCTATGCGAATCGACCGTTTGACCAGCAAGCTGCAACTGGCGCTCTCCGATGCCCAGTCCCAGGCCGTGGGCCACGATCACCCGGCCATCGAACCCTTTCACCTGATCCTCGCCCTGCTCGACCAGCAGGGCGGCTCCATCAAGCCCCTGCTCATGCAGGTGGGCTTCGACATCGCCGCCCTGCGCAGCGCCCTGACCAAGGAGCTGGACGGGCTGCCGAAGATCCAGAACCCCACCGGCGACGTGAACCTGTCCCAGGACCTGGCGCGCCTGCTCAACCAGGCCGACCGCCTGTCCCAGCAGAAGGGTGACCAGTTCATCTCCAGCGAGCTGGTGCTGCTCGCCGCCATGGACGAGAACACCAAGCTCGGCAAATTGCTGCTCGGCCAGGGCGTCACCCGCAAGGCGCTGGAGAACGCCATCGCCAACCTGCGTGGCGGCCAGGCGGTCAACGACCCCAACGTCGAGGAATCCCGCCAGGCGCTGGACAAGTACACCGTCGATCTGACCAAGCGCGCCGAAGACGGCAAGCTCGACCCGGTGATCGGCCGTGACGACGAAATCCGTCGCACCATCCAGGTCCTGCAGCGCCGCACCAAGAACAACCCGGTGCTGATCGGCGAGCCCGGCGTCGGCAAGACCGCCATCGCCGAAGGCCTGGCCCAGCGCATCGTCAACGGCGAAGTACCGGATGGCCTCAAGGACAAACGCCTGCTGTCCCTGGACATGGGCGCGCTGATCGCCGGCGCCAAGTTCCGCGGCGAGTTCGAGGAGCGCCTCAAGGCGGTGCTCAACGAGCTGTCCAAGCAGGAAGGCCGGATCATCCTGTTCATCGACGAGCTGCACACCATGGTCGGTGCCGGCAAGGCCGAAGGCGCGATGGATGCCGGCAACATGCTCAAGCCCGCGCTGTCACGCGGCGAGCTGCATTGCGTCGGCGCCACCACCCTGGACGAATACCGCCAGTACATCGAGAAGGACGCCGCCCTCGAGCGCCGCTTCCAGAAGGTGCTGGTGGACGAGCCCAGCGAGGAAGACACCATCGCCATCCTCCGTGGCCTCAAGGAGCGCTACGAGGTGCACCACGGTGTGACCATCACCGACGGCGCCATCGTCGCCGCCGCCAAGCTGTCGCACCGCTACATCACCGACCGCCAGCTGCCGGACAAGGCCATCGACCTGATCGACGAAGCCGCCAGCCGCATCCGCATGGAGATCGACTCCAAGCCGGAGGCGCTGGACCGCCTCGAGCGCCGCCTGATCCAGCTGAAGATCGAGCAGGAGGCCCTGAAGAAAGAGGACGACGACGCCGCCCTCAAGCGCCTCGAAAAGCTCAAGGACGACATCGCCCGCCTGGAGCGCGAATACGCCGACCTGGAAGAGATCTGGAAGTCCGAGAAAGCCGAAGTGCAGGGCTCGGCGCAGATCCAGCAGCGCATCGAGCAAGCCCGCCTGGACATGGAGGCCGCCCGTCGCAAGGGCGACCTGCAGCGCATGGCCGAATTGCAGTACGGCATCATCCCCGACCTCGAGCGCAGCCTGCAGATGGTCGACCAGCACGGCAAGACCGAGAACCAGCTGCTGCGCAACAAGGTCACCGACGAGGAAATCGCCGAGGTCGTCTCCAAGTGGACCGGCATCCCTGTCTCGAAGATGCTCGAAGGCGAGCGCGAGAAGCTGCTGAACATGGAGGCCATGCTGCACAAGCGCCTGATCGGCCAGGACGAAGCGGTGGTCGCCGTGGCCAACGCCGTGCGCCGCTCCCGTGCGGGGCTCTCCGATCCGAACCGGCCCAGTGGCTCCTTCCTGTTCCTCGGCCCGACCGGTGTCGGCAAGACCGAGCTGTGCAAGTCCCTGGCCGAGTTCCTCTTCGACACCGAGGAAGCGCTGGTGCGCATCGACATGTCCGAGTTCATGGAGAAGCACTCCGTGGCACGGCTGATCGGCGCGCCGCCGGGCTATGTCGGCTATGAAGAGGGCGGCTACCTGACCGAGGCCGTGCGTCGCAAGCCGTACTCGGTGGTGTTGCTGGACGAAGTCGAGAAGGCCCACCCGGACGTCTTCAACGTCCTCCTGCAGGTGCTGGAGGACGGTCGCCTCACCGACAGCCACGGCCGGACCGTGGACTTCCGCAACACGGTGGTGGTGATGACCTCCAACCTCGGTTCCGCGCAGATCCAGGAACTGGTAGGGGATCGCGAAGCCCAGCGCGCGGCGGTGATGGATGCGGTGAGCAACCACTTCCGCCCCGAGTTCATCAACCGTATCGACGAGGTGGTGGTGTTCGAACCGCTGGCTCGCGAGCAGATCGCCGGCATCGCCGAGATCCAGCTGCAGCGCCTGCGCAAGCGCCTGGCCGAGCGGGAGCTGAACCTGGAGCTGTCCAGCGAGGCGATGGACAAGCTGATCGCCGTCGGCTACGACCCGGTCTATGGTGCGCGCCCGCTGAAGCGCGCCATCCAGCGCTGGATCGAGAACCCCCTGGCGCAACTGATCCTGGCTGGCAAGTTCGCCCCGGGCATCGCCATCAGCGGCAAGGTGGAAGGCGAGGACATCGTCTTCGTCTGACCCAGGAGACACCTGTAAAGAAAACGCCCGGCATCAGCCGGGCTTTTTCTTGAGCATCAGAATTTACTTCACCTCAACAACGCGCAACTCCTTCGGCATCGAGAACGTCACATTCTCCGGCCGACCATCCAGCTCGACCGCAACCTCGGCGCCCCAGGCGCGCAGCTGTTCGATCACACCCTGCACCAGCACTTCCGGCGCAGAGGCACCGGCAGTGATACCGACGCGGGTGATGCCTTCGAACCACTCCTGCTTCATGTCCTCGGCCCCGTCGATCAGGTAGGCCGGGGTGCCGATGCGTTCGGCGAGTTCGCGCAGGCGGTTGGAGTTGGAGCTGTTGGGACTGCCGACCACCAGGACCACATCGCTCTCGTCGGCGAGTTGCTTGACCGCGTCCTGGCGGTTCTGGGTGGCGTAGCAGATGTCGTCCTTGCGCGGGCCGCCGATGCTGGGGAACTTGCTGCGCAGGGCGTCGATGACGCGGCTGGTGTCGTCCATGGACAGCGTGGTCTGGGTGACGAAGGACAGCGCCTCGGGGTTGCGCACCACCAGGTTTTCGACGTCAGCTTCGTTTTCTACAAGGTAGATGGCGCCGCCGTTGCTGCCGTCATACTGGCCCATGGTGCCTTCGACTTCCGGGTGCCCGGCATGGCCGATGAGCACGCATTCGCGGCCGTCACGGCTGTAGCGCGCGACCTCCATGTGCACCTTGGTCACCAGCGGGCAGGTGGCGTCGAAGACCTTCAGGCCACGGCGGTCGGCTTCCTGGCGTACGGCCTGGGAGACGCCGTGGGCGCTGAAGATGACGATGACATTGTCCGGCACCTGGTCCAGTTCCTCGACGAACACCGCACCGCGGGCGCGCAGGTCCTCGACCACGAACTTGTTGTGCACCACTTCGTGACGCACGTAGATCGGCGGGCCGAAGACTTCCAGCGCGCGGTTGACGATCTCGATGGCGCGATCGACGCCGGCGCAGAAGCCGCGGGGGTTGGCGAGTTTGATTTGCATGCTGTCTACCTCTTGGCCTTGCGGCCGCCCTCCCCTGCGGGAGCTGAAATCACGCCGGCTCGACTGCCAGAATCTCCACCTCGAAGCGCAGCGATTTGCCGGACAGCGGGTGGTTGAAGTCGATGGTCACATGGCTGTCGTCGAAGCGCTTCACCACGCCAGGCAACTCGGTGTTGGCGGCGTCATTGAAGATGATCAGCAGGCCTTCGGAGAGTTCCATGTCCTGGAACTGGCTGCGCGGCATGACCTGCACGTTCTGCGAGTTCGGCTGGCCGAAACCCTGCTCCGGCTCGATCGGCAGCACCCGCTTGTCACCGGCCTTGAGGCCGAACAGCGCGCCCTCGAAACCCGGCAACAGGTTGCCATCGCCGACCTTGAAGGTGGCCGGCTGGCGGTCGAAGGTGCTGTCGACGACATCACCGTTCTCCAGCTTGATGGCGAAATGCAGGGTGACCCGAGCATCCGGACCGATGCGCGACTCAGTGGCGAGAGACTCAGTCATGAGCGGGTTCTCCGGACTTCTTCGACTTGAACATATCCAGCGCCAACATGATGGCGCCCAGGGTGATGGCGGTATCGGCCAGGTTGAACGCGGGGAAGTACCAGCGATCCTGCCAATGCACCAGGATGAAATCGACCACATGGCCAAGCACCACGCGGTCATAGAGGTTGCCCAGTGCGCCACCGAGGACCATGGCCAGCGCAATGGCCAGCCAGGTTTCGTCGGCCTTCAGGCGCTTGAGCCAGACCACCAGCACGCCGCTGACCACCAGAGCGATCAGGGCGAAGAACCAGCGCTGCCAGCCGGAGCTGTCGGCGAGGAAACTGAAGGCGGCACCGGTGTTGTAGACGTGAATCCAATCGAACCAACCGGGGATGACGGTGATCCGTTCGCGGAACGGAATCACATCCAGCACCACCCACTTGGAACCCTGGTCCAGCACGAACACCAGCACGCTCAGCAGCAGCCAGCCGAGACGGCCAAAACGGGCCTCAGGCATAGTGGCGAACCTCGCCAGCACCTTCGATGTTCTCGACGCAACGGCCGCACAGCTCAGGGTGCGCAGCGTTCACGCCGACATCCGCGCGGTGGTGCCAGCAACGACCGCACTTGGCGTGGACGGACTTGAGGATCTTCAGTTTCAGGCCCGGCACCTCGGTTTCCACTGCATCGGCCGGTGCGGCGGCCAGGGGCTGCACGTCGGCGGTGGAAGTGATCAGAACGAAGCGCAGTTCGTTGCCCAGCTTGGCCAGCTTGGTAGCCAGGGATTCCTCGGCGAAGACCGTGACCTCGGCCTGCAGGCTGCCGCCGATGGCCTTGGCGGTACGCAGGTTCTCCAGCTCCTTGTTCACCGAAGCCTTGACCGCGACCACGTCCTCCCAGAAGGCGTTGCTCATCTCGAAGCCTTCCGGCAGCTCGCTCAGGCCCTGGTACCAGGTGTTGAGCATCACCGACTCACCACGCTCGCCCGGCATGAACTGCCAGACTTCCTCGGCGGTGAAGGCCAGGATCGGCGCGACCCAACGCACCAGCGCCTCGACGATGTGGAACAGCGCGGACTGGCAGGAGCGACGCGCCAGGCTGTCGGCCTGGGTGGTGTACTGGCGGTCCTTGATGATGTCGAGGTAGAAGCCGCCCAGCTCCTGCACGCAGAAGTTGTGCACGCGGGAGTAGACGTTCCAGAAGCGGTACTCGCCGTAGGCTTCTTCCAGCTCGCGCTGCAGCTGCAGGGTACGGTCCACGGCCCAGCGGTCCAGGGCCAGCATGTCTTCCACCGGCACCAGGTGCTGCGCCGGGTCGAAGCCCGAGAGGTTGGAGAGCATGAAGCGCGTGGTGTTGCGGATGCGGCGATAGGCATCGGCGCTGCGCTGCAGGATCTGCTGGGAAACGGCGATCTCGCCGGAGTAGTCGGTGGACGCAACCCACAGGCGCAGGATGTCGGCACCCAGGGTGTCGATCACCGTCTGCGGCACCACGGTGTTGCCCAGGGACTTGGACATCTTGCGGCCGGACTCGTCGACGGTGAAGCCGTGGGTCAGCAGCGCGCGGTACGGCGGGTGGTTGTCGATGGCGCAACCGGTCAGCAGGGACGAATGGAACCAGCCGCGGTGCTGGTCCGAGCCTTCCAGGTACAGGTCGGCGCGCGGGCCGCTGGCATGGCCCAGCGGGTGCGAGCCGCGCAGCACGTGCCAGTGGGTGGTGCCGGAGTCGAACCACACGTCCAGGGTGTCGCTGATCTTGTCGTATTGCGGGGCTTCGTCACCCAGCAGCTCGGCGGCGTCCAGCTTGAACCAGGCTTCGATGCCTTCCTGTTCGACGCGCTTGGCCACTTCCTCCATCAGCTCGACGGTGCGCGGGTGCAGCTCACCGGTGGCCTTGTGCAGGAAGAACGGGATCGGCACGCCCCAGTTGCGCTGGCGCGAGATGCACCAGTCCGGGCGGCCGGCGATCATGTTGTGCAGGCGCGCCTGGCCCCAGGCGGGTACGAACTCGGTCTGCTCGATGCCGGCCAGCGCGCGCTCGCGCAGGGTGGCGCCTTCGTTGGGCTGCTTGTCCATGCCGACGAACCACTGCGCGGTGGCGCGGTAGATCAGCGGGGTCTTGTGGCGCCAGCAGTGCATGTAGCTGTGGTTGATGCTCTCGTGCTTGAGCAGCGCACCAACCTCTTCCAGCTTGGCGACGATGGCCGGGTTGGCCTTCCAGATGAACTGGCCGCCGAAGAAGGGCAGGTCCTGTACATAGACGCCATTGCTCTGCACCGGGCTGAGGATGTCGTCGTTGCTCATGCCGTAGTGTTTGCAGGAACGGAAGTCGTCCTCGCCATAGGCCGGCGCGGAGTGAACCACACCGGTACCGGCACCCAGCTCGACGTACTCGGCCAGGTAGACCGGCGACAGGCGCTCGTAGAACGGGTGGCGGAAGCGGATGTTCTCCAGCGCTTCACCCTTGGCGGTGGCGATCACCTGACCTTCGAGGCCGAAGCGCGCCAGGCAGGACTCCACCAGCTCTTCGGCCAGCAACAGCAGGCGCGCGCCGGTATCGACCAGGGCGTAGTTGAATTCGGGGTGGACGTTCAGCGCCTGGTTGGCCGGGATGGTCCAGGGAGTGGTGGTCCAGATGACGATGGCGGCCGGCTTGGCCAGGCTCGACAGGCCGAATGCCGCGGCCAGCTTGTCGGCGTCTTCGACCAGGAAGGCGACATCGATGGCGTCGGACTTCTTGTCCTGGTACTCCACCTCGGCCTCGGCCAGGGCGGAACCGCAATCGAAGCACCAGTTGACCGGCTTCAGCCCCTTGAACACGAAGCCCTGCTTGACCATCTCGGCCAGGGCGCGGATCTCACCGGCCTCGTTGGCGAAGGCCATGGTCTTGTAGGGGTTGTCCCATTCGCCCAATACACCCAGGCGGATGAAATCGGCCTTCTGCCCTTCGATCTGCTCGGCGGCATAGGCACGGCAGAGTTCACGGGTCTTGTCGGCAGGGAGGTTCTTGCCGTGGGTGGTCTCGACCTTGTGCTCGATCGGCAGGCCGTGGCAGTCCCAGCCCGGTACATAGGGGGCATCGAAGCCCGCCAGGGTCTTGGAACGGAGAATGATGTCCTTGAGGATCTTGTTGACCGCGTGACCGATGTGGATGCTGCCGTTGGCATAGGGCGGGCCATCGTGCAGGACGAACTTCGGGCGGCCCTCACCGATCTGGCGCAGCTTCTGATAGAGCCCAATGGAGTCCCAGCGCTGCAGGGTCTCCGGCTCACGCTGGGGAAGACCGGCCTTCATCGGAAATGCCGTTTCCGGCAGGTTGAGGGTCGCTTTGTAATCGGTCATGTCAGTCCAGGCTCATCATTGAATTGGGATGCCTTGCCAGTAGGCACGGGCTGCGGCGACGTCCGCGTCGATCGCCGACTTCAACGCCTCGAGGGAGGCGAAACGCTGCTCTTCACGCAGCTTGTGGTGGAAGGTCACACTGATGCGCCGGTCATACAGATCGGCGGAGTAATCCAGCAGATGCACTTCCAGGTGGGCCTTGCCATCCCCCTTCACGGTGGGACGCACGCCGATGTTGGCAACGCCGGGGCGGCGCTGGCCGTCCAGTTCGACGCTGACCAGAAAGACCCCGGAAAGGGGAACGCGCCGACGCTTGAGCTGCACGTTGGCCGTGGGCGTACCCAGTTGGCGCGCCAGCTTCTGCCCGTGCAGCACCCGCCCCGTGATGGAAAAAGGCCGGCCCAGCAGGCGCTCGGCCAGGGCGAAATCGGCAGCGGCCAGGGCCTGGCGCACGCGCGTACTGCTCACCCGTACGTCATCCAGCTCGACGGTGGCGGCAGCTTCCACGCTGAAGCCTTCGGCCGCACCGGCCATCTGCAGGAATGCGAAGTCGCCGGCGCGATCACAGCCGAAGCGGAAGTCATCGCCCACTTCCAGATGCTTGACCCCAAGCCCCTCGACCAGCACCGCATGCACGAACTCGGCGGCGCTGAGTTCGCGCAGCCGGCGGTTGAAGGCCAGGCACAGCACGCGGTCCACACCTTCGGCAGCCAGCAACTCCAGCTTGTCGCGCAGGCGGGTCAGCCGCACGGGGGCGGTATCGGGGCCGAAGAACTCGCGGGGTTGCGGCTCGAAAATCACCACGCAGCTGGGCACGCCCAACTCGGCTGCGCGCTCGCGCAAGCGTTTGAGAATGGCTTGATGACCACGGTGTACGCCGTCGAAATTGCCGATGGTGGCAACGCAACCCCCAAGTTGGGGCCGCAGGTTATGGAGGCCTCGGACCAGCTGCATAGCACACGTCTTGTTCACAAAGTGGCCGAATTATACGCACACCCGCCGCCAGACAACAGGCGCCGCTGACGGGCCGCGCCGATGCCTGATCAGGCGGCCCCGGGAAGCTCAGATCGCACGTCGGGCGAAGTGTCGCAGGCGGAAGCCGAGTAACGCCAAGGTAGCGAAATAGCTCAGCGCCCCTGCCGTGACCAACCCACCCAGGCGCAACAGGCGCACCAGCATGTCGCCCTGATCCCAAGCCGGTAGCAGCCACATGCCGCCCACCAGCACCGCCGCCATCAAGGCCACCGCAACCAGCAGCTTGGTCAGGAACATCGGCCAACCGGGCTGCGGCTCGAACAGCTTCTGCCGGCGCAATTGCCAGAACAGCAGCGCGGCATTGAGGCAAGCGGCCAGGCCAATGGCCAATGCCAGCCCCGCGTGCTGTAGCGGGCCGATGAAGACGAGGTTCATCAGTTGCGTCGCAACCAGGGTGAACAGGGCGATACGCACCGGCGTGCGCAGGTTCTGCCGGGCGTAGAAGCCAGGCGCCAGCACCTTGACCAGAATGATCCCCAGCAGCCCCGCCGAGTAGGCGATCAGTGCGCGCTGGGTCATCTCGGCGTCATGGGCGCTGAACTTACCGTACTGGAACAGCGACACCGTCAGCGGCTCGGCGATCAGCGCCAACGCCAGTGCGCAAGGCAGCACCAGCAGGAAGCACAGGCGCAGCCCCCAATCCAGCAGCTGCGAATAGGCCTGGCGATCATCGCTGGCATAGGTCTTGGCCAGCGACGGCAGGAGAATGGTGCCCAGGGCCACGCCCAGCACACCGGACGGCAGCTCCATCAGGCGGTCGGCGTAATACATCCACGACACCGAGCCGGCCGCCAGGAAGGACGCGAAAATGGTGTTGATGATCAGCGAGATCTGGCTCACCGAAACACCGAAGATCGCCGGCCCCATCTGCTTCATCACCCGCCATACGCCGCTGTCCCGCAGGTTCAGGCGCGGCAGCACGAGCATGCCGATGCGTTTCAGGTGCGGCAGCTGGTACAGCAACTGCGCCAGGCCGCCGGCCAGGGTCGCCCAGCCCAGGGCCATCACCGGCGGGTCGAAATAGGGCGTCAGGAACAGCGCGAAGATGATCATCGCCACGTTCAACAGGGTCGGCACGAAGGCCGGCACGGCGAAACGGTTCCAGGTATTGAGCACAGCCCCGGCCAGGGACGAGAGAGAGATAAGGAAGATGTAGGGGAAAGTCACCCGCAGCAGCGAGGTGGTCAGCTCGAATTTTTCCGGCGTATCGGTGAAGCCCGGCGCCGTGGCCCAGATCACCCAGGGCGCGGCGAGTATGCCGATGGCCGTGACAATCGCCAGCACCAGCGTCAGCAAACCGGATACATACGCCAGGAAGGTGCGGGTGGCCTCCTCTCCCTGCTGGCTCTTGTACTCCGCCAGGATCGGCACGAAGGCCTGGGAGAACGCGCCCTCCGCGAAGATCCGCCGCAACAGGTTGGGCAGCTTGAAGGCAACGAAGAAGGCGTCGGTCGCCACGCCGGCACCGAAGATGCGCGCCACGATGGTGTCGCGAACGAAGCCGAGGACCCGAGAAAGCATGGTGATGGAACTGACGGCCGCCAGCGATTTGAGCAGGTTCATAAGGTCAGGCTGCTTGCATTCCGGGGTGAGCATGAAGGGTTTGCGCCCGGCGGGCGGGGCCGCAACCAGGCCAACGCGCTGGTTTTCGGAGGCCGCGAGTGTAGAGCCGGTGCAGAAATAAATCACGCTGCCCGCCGATCTGAGGTACGCTCGTCGCCCCTTTGTAGGGAAGCCGTACCTGCCCTTGACATTGCCTCATCGCATCGGCATGATTCGCGGCCTTATTTGTTTGTATCCCCCCAGTTTTCGAGGAGCTTGACGGTGGCCAATACACCTTCTGCCAAAAAACGCGCAAAACAGGCTGAGAAGCGTCGTAGCCATAACGCCAGCCTGCGCTCCATGGTCCGTACCTACATCAAGAACGTCGTCAAGGCGATCGATGCCAAGGACCTGCCCAAGGCCCAGAACGCCTACACCCTGGCCGTTCCGGTAATCGACCGCATGGCCGACAAGGGCATCATCCACAAGAACAAAGCTGCTCGTCACAAGAGCCGCCTGAACGCCCACATCAAGGCGCTCGGCCAGGCTGCTGCCTAAGCTTTGCTTCTGATGAAAGACCGGCCCCAGGGCCGGTTTTTTATTGCCCGCGAAAAGCATCGCCAAAGCGCGACCACAAAAAAGCCCGGCGAACCGGGCTTTTGATCTTCAGCGCGACTCAACCCAGGGCAGGATCGGAATCGCCGTAACTGCATTCTGCGGGCTGCCCTCGATTATCCGATCGCTGTACACCAGGTACACCAGCGTATTGCGCTTCTGGTCGAAGAAACGCACCACCTGCATGGTCTTGAACACCAGCGAGGTGCGCTCCTTGAAGACCTCCTCGCCATCCTTCAATTCGCCCTTGAAGTGAATCGCCCCCACCTGGCGGCACGCGATGGAAGCCTCGGCACGATCCTCGGCCAGGCCGAGCCCACCCTTCACTCCGCCGGTCTTGGCGCGCGACAGGTAGCAAGTCACGCCATCCACCTTGGGGTCATCGAAAGCCTCGACGACGATCTTGTCGTTCGGCCCCACCCACTTGAACACGGTTGAGACCGAACCGATCTCCTCCGCAGCGGCCAGCAAAGGCATGCACAACACCAATGCCGACAATCCCTTGATCACGCGCATCCGAACGCTCCTTCAGACCAGAACCAGATTATCCCGATGCACCAGCTCGGGCTCATCGACATAACCCAGCAGCTTCTCCACCTGCTCGGAGGACTGCCCGATGATCTTCTGCGCCTCCAGGGCACTGTAGTTGACCAGGCCGCGCGCCACCTCGCGCCCATCCGGCCCGACACAGACCACCATCTCGCCACGACGGAAGCTGCCCTGCACGGCCTTCACGCCCACCGGCAGCAAGCTCTTGCGATCGTCACGTAGGGCCTTCACGGCACCAGCGTCCAGCACCAGGGTGCCGCGAGTCTGCAGATGGCCAGCCAGCCACTGCTTGCGTGCCGCCAGCATGCCGCGCTCGGGCGCCAGCAGGGTGCCCAGGCGCTCGCCCGCCTTGAGGCGATCCAGCACCCGCTCGATACGCCCACCGACGATCACCGTATGCGCACCGGAACGAGCCGCCAGGCGCGCCGCACGCAGCTTGGTCTGCATGCCGCCACGACCCAGCGCACCACCGGTGCCGCCCGCCACGGCGTCCAGCGCCGGATCATCGGCACGGGCCTCGAAAATCAGCTGGGCATCGGGATTGTGGCGCGGATCGGCATCGAACATGCCGTCGCGATCGGTGAGGATCACCAGCAGATCAGCTTCGACCAGGTTGGCCACCAGGGCCGCGAGGGTATCGTTGTCGCCGAAGCGGATTTCATCGGTGACCACCGTATCGTTCTCGTTGATCACCGGAATGGTGCCGAGCTCGACCAGGGTACGCAGGGTGCTGCGCGCATTGAGGTAGCGCTTACGATCGGAGAGATCGTCATGGGTCAGGAGAATCTGCGCGGTGTGCCGGCCATGCTCGCCGAAACTCGACTCCCAGGCCTGCACCAATCCCATCTGCCCCACCGCAGCCGCAGCCTGCAGCTCATGCATGGCTTTCGGCCGGGCGCTCCAGCCCAGGCGACTCATGCCCGCTGCCACAGCGCCAGAGGAAACCAGCACCAGCTCGACCCCGGCATTGCGCAGGGCCACCATCTGCTCGACCCAGACCGCCATGGCATCACGGTCGAGACCACGACCATCCGCCGTCAGCAGCGCGCTGCCGATCTTGACCACCCAGCGCTGCGCGCCCGTCACCTTGTCCCGCATATCTTCCAACCTTAGCTAGAAAGCCGTGCGGCCCATGGCGCACAGCCTATGGCGATCATTTGCGCCGAGCGGCGCACTCATCAGGGAACGTAGAAGATTTCCGGACCGTCGCCGTCGTCTTCGTCATCATCGAAGTCATCGTCGTCATCTTCCGCACCAGCGCTCTTCAGGCCGGCACGGCGCAGGGCGCGCTGATCGTCCAACGCCTGCAGGCGGGCACGCGCCTCGTCCTCGATGCGCTGATCCAGCTCCGCGAGCTCCTCGGCGTACTCGGGCTCCTCACTCATGCGCAGGGTGCGCTCGTCGAGGTAGCGCATGATTTCCTGGGACAGGGCTTCGGTGCCTTCGCGCTCCAGGGCGGAGATCACATAGACCGGACCCTCCCACTCCAGGCGCTCAATCACCGCCCTCAGGCGAGCCTCGCGATCCTCGTCGAGAAGCTGGTCGGCCTTGTTCAGCACCAGCCAGCGGTCACGCTCGGTGAGCGCCGGACTGAAGCGGGCCAGCTCCTCGATGATGGTGGCAGCGGCCTCAGCCGGATCGCTATCGTCCAGCGGCGCCATATCGACGATATGCAGCAGCAGGCGAGTACGCGCCAGGTGCTTGAGGAAGCGGATACCCAGGCCCGCACCTTCGGCGGCGCCTTCGATCAGGCCAGGAATGTCGGCCACGACGAAGCTCTTGTAGCGCCCCACACTGACCACGCCCAGGTTCGGCACCAGGGTGGTGAAGGGGTAATCGGCAACCTTCGGCTTGGCCGCGGAAACGGCACGGATGAAGGTGCTCTTGCCCGCGTTCGGCAGGCCCAGCAGGCCGACGTCGGCCAGCACCTTCAGCTCCAGCTTGAGGTCACGGGAATCGCCCGGCTTGCCGTTGGTGGTCTGGCGCGGAGCACGGTTGGTGCTCGACTTGAAACGGGCATTGCCCAGGCCATGCCAGCCGCCCTGGGCGACCATCAGCCGCTGACCGGGCTTGGTCAGGTCGCCGATGATTTCCTGGGTGCCGGCATCGATAATGGTGGTCCCGACCGGAACGGGCAGGACCAGATCCTCACCCTTGCGCCCGGTGCAATCCTTACTGCCGCCGTTCTCGCCGCGCTGGGCGTCGAAACGACGGGTGTAGCGATAGTCGACCAGGGTGTTCAGGTTCGGGTCGGCCTCCATGAACACGGAGCCGCCGTCACCGCCATCGCCGCCGTTGGGGCCGCCCTTCTCAATGAATTTTTCGCGACGGAAACTCATCAGGCCGTTGCCGCCGTCACCCGCTTTTACAAAGATCGATACTTCATCGACGAATTTCATCAGGACGCCTCCCGCCACGCGGGACGGGTTGAAAGAAAAAAGAACACAAGGATACAGGGAAGCCCGCGCAAATCGGAGTTTCCATCTATCAGAAACAAAAAAGCCCCGTCGCGAGACAGGGCTTTTGCAGCGGAGTCGCGATTAGGCCGCGACGACGCTCACGTACTTGCGACCGAAAGCGCCTTTGACCTCGAACTTGACCACGCCGTCCACTTTCGCGAACAGGGTGTGGTCTTTGCCCAGGCCAACGCCGTAACCGGCGTGGAACTTGGTGCCGCGCTGACGCACGATGATGTTGCCGGCCTTGATGACCTGGCCGCCGTACAGTTTCACGCCAAGGCGTTTACTTTCTGAGTCGCGGCCGTTGCGGGTAGAACCGCCAGCTTTTTTGTGTGCCATGAGTCAAATCCTCCAAAAAAGGAAATTAGGCCTGGATGCCGGTGATTTTGATTTCAGTGAACCACTGGCGGTGGCCCTGGCGCTTCATGTGGTGCTTACGACGGCGGAACTTGATGATGCGCACTTTGTCGTGACGGCCTTGAGCGACCACTTCAGCGACTACTTTGGCGCCATCAACGACCGGAGCGCCGATTTTCACGTCGTCGCCATTGCCGATCAGCAGAACGCGATCGAAGGTCACGGATTCGCCGGTAGCGATCTCGAGCTTCTCGATCTTGAGGAATTCACCTTCAGCGACTTTGTATTGCTTGCCGCCGGTAACGATAACTGCGTACATGGATTTTCTCCGTTAAACCTGCTCACCCGACGCTTTATAGAAATAAGTAGGGGTCGGCATGGCTGCATGGGGCCGGAACTGGAACCCGTGCAATTGCGTAAGGCAGGAAAATGCCCAAGGAAGTTCAGGGGCCGCGATTGTACGCAAGCCATGATTGCCGCGCAAGCACCGCTGGTACTCGCCTTGACAGCCCCCACCCTGCCCCCTAGCATGCCGCGCAACCTCAAAGGAGCACCCCTCGCTGATGCAACCCCAGGCCTTCTACCGCGTGGTGGCGGACGATTTTACCGCAGTCGACGACATCATCCGTCGGCAACTCACCTCCCGCGTTCCCCTGGTGGAGAAGATCGGCGACTACATCGTGTCCGCCGGCGGCAAGCGCCTGCGTCCGCTCCTGGTCCTGCTCAGCGGCAACGCCCTGGGCTTTGGCGGTGAGCAACTGCGCCTGCTCGCCGCCACCATCGAATTCCTGCACACCTCCACCCTGCTGCACGACGACGTGGTCGATGCCTCCGGCCTGCGCCGCGGCCGCTCCACCGCCAACGCGCTGTGGGGCAACGCGCCGAGCGTACTGGTGGGCGACTTCCTCTATGCACGCTCCTTCGAAATGATGGTGGAGCTGGGCTCGATGCCGGTGATGCGCATAATCTCCCAGGCCACCCGCGTGATCGCCGAAGGCGAAGTGCTGCAGCTGTCGAAGATCCGCGACGCCAGCACCACCGAAGAAACCTATATGGAAGTCATCCGCGGCAAGACCGCGATGCTCTTCGAAGCCTCCACCCACAGTGCCGCCGCACTGGCCCAGGCCCCGGCCGAACAGGTCGAAGCCCTGCGCACCTTCGGTGACTACCTGGGCATCGCCTTCCAGCTGGTGGACGACCTGCTCGACTACCGCGGCGACGCTGCCACCCTGGGCAAGAACGTCGGCGACGACCTGGCCGAGGGCAAGCCCACCCTGCCGCTGATCGCCACCATGCGTGACGGCACCGCCGAGCAGGCCGCCGTGGTCCGCCAGGCCATCCAGCAGGGCGGCAGCCAGGACCTGGAAGGCGTCCGCGCAGCCGTCGAAGCCGCCGGCGCCCTGGACTACACCGCCCGCCTCGCCCGCGACTACGCCGAACGCGCCATCGCCTGCCTGGAGGTGCTGCCGGACAACGAATACCGCGACGCCCTGATCGAGCTCACCCGCTTCGCCGTGGCCCGCACGCACTGATCCAACCCCGCATCACCAGAAGCCCGTCCTCGTGACGGGCTTTTTATTGCACGCTGATCCGGCACCCGGGGGGCCTTCAAGCCCAGTGAAGACGGGTATCGGCGCACGCCTACTGCCCATCGCACAGCGTGACCTGGATCAAGCAGACGACGAAAGGCTGCAAATCGCGCTTGCCATTTTGATAATAGGAATTATTCTCATCTCACTGCTTTTCAAGGAGATGAGCCATGACCTACCTGATCGATGCCTGGCTGGATCGCCCGCACCCCTACCTGCGCATCCTCCACCGTGAAACCGGCGAAGTGTGCGCCATCCTCGAAGAGGAAGCCCTCGACGAACTACGGGACCAAGGGGATCTCGACCTTGCCGGCCTGACCTCCAGCGAGCCCCTGATACTCAAGGAGCTGGTGCGCAGCCTGTTCCTCTTCTGCTATGCGCGGGCACTGCGTCCGCACAACGAGATCCAGCTGCACTGAAAGAGGTTCGGATGACGCAGGACGCGTCATCTGCATGGCCGGCGCCCCGGGGCGCCAGCCGTGCGAGCGGAGGCAAAGGCGCCTCCGCCGGTTCCCGGGCCGTCAGGGACGACGCGCCCGGCAATCACCCTGAGAAGGCTCAGAGGATTTCCAGCAGCTCCACGTCGAACACCAGCACGCTGTGCGGCGGGATGCTGCCAACGCCCTGGGCGCCATAGGCCAGCTCGCTGGGCACGTGCAGGCGCCACTTGCTGCCGGCGTTCATCAGTTGCAGGGCCTCGACCCAACCGGCGATCACGCCACCCACCGGGAACTCAGCCGGCTCGCCACGGTTGTAGGAGCTGTCGAACACGGTGCCGTCGATCAGGGTGCCGTGGTAGTGAGTGCGCACGGTGTCTTCGGCGGAAGGCTTGGCGCCCTCGCCCGCGACCAGCACTTCGTACTGCAGGCCGGACGGCAGCTGGGTCACGCCTTCACGCTTGGCGTTCTCCACCAGGTAGGCACGACCTTCGCCAGCGGCGGCATCGGCTTTCTCCTGGGCTTCAGCCTGCATACGCTCGCGGATCACCTTGAAGGCGGCGGACAGGGCATTGCCATCCACACGGCTCTCGATGCCGGCGAAGGCGTCGCGCAGGCCGGCGACAACGGCGTCGATGCTCACACCGGGCGGGGGATTGTCACGGATCTGGTCGCCCAGCTGGCGGCCGATGCCATAGCTGACACGGGTTTCATCGGTGGAAAATTCGAGTTCGGACATGGCCGGGGCTCCGCTCTGGAAAAAAGGTCGGCCAGACTAGCACAGCCCCCTTCCGCGCCCTATCCCCGCATCGCACCCCGCCCGTTCAGCGGCTGGAACCCATCGACAGCGGCACCCGCAACGCGCTGCGCCCATCGGGGGCGATGCCGCACATCTCGTCGTGCACCGACGCATGCACCAGATAGAAAGGCAGGCGCGGCAGCTCGTGCAACAGCCCCCGCGCATGCTCCACCGAGCGCAGTTGCATCGCGTGGCCACGGCCATCGTCCAGGGTGTGGCAGCGCCCATCGATATGCGCCTGCAACAGGTAGATGCCCCCTTCCATGGAGATGAGGTCGAGCCCCTCGATATGCCCGGCACGGGCTTCGCTGGAAAGGGTCTGCAGGTTCATGGCGTCACCTCGCGGTCTGTACAGGAAAAAGTTAAATACAGTTTCTGTACAGGATCAAAACCGCCGGGCAGAAACACGACCGCCCGCGAGCAGGACGCTGACGGGCGGTCATGGTGGCGCAGGAAGGCGATCAGTGATCGTGCTTGGTCATCTTGTCCAGGTAACCCATGGCGAACGCCGAGATCACGAAGGTCATGTGCAGGATCACGTACCACATGATCTTGGCGTTATCGATGTTCTGCGCATCCATGAACACTCGCAGCAGGTGGATCGACGAGATCGCCACGATGGACGCGGCCACCTTCATCTTCAGCGAGCCGGAATCCATCTTGCCCAGCCAGCTGAGCTTCTCCTTGCCTTCATCGATATCCAGCTGGGAGACGAAATTCTCGTAGCCCGAGATCATCACCATCACCAGCAGGCCGCCCACCAGCGACATGTCGATCAGCGACAGGAGCACCAGTATCAGCTCGGCTTCGGTCTTTTCGAAAACATGAGGGAGGACGTGATAGACCTCCTGGAAGAACTTCAGCGACAGCGCCAACAGCGCCAGGGACAGGCCGAAGTAGATGGGCGCCAGCAGCCAGCGCGCCGCGTACATCGTGTTTTCCAATAAGCGTTCCATGAAGCCTCGCATCCAGAATCAAAACTGGCGGCGAGTATAACGAGCACATTCCTACAGAAAAACAGGCAAGTAATGCCTCGAAATATCCCCAACAGCTGTGGATAACCCTGTGAACAGTCTTGGGAACGATGGCCCGGAGCAGGTGTGACCGGGGCTCGGCGGGCGCTGCGCAAAAGCTGCTCAACGCGACGGCCGTCAGGTCTCCGGGCTGAACAGGAAGCTGCCCAGGCTGTGACGCCGCTCGCCGTTCAGCCGGCGCAACTCACCCTGCACATGGATACGCCAGATCATCGGGTCCGCGCATTCGCAGTAGCCCAGCTCGGCCAGGCAAGAGGCAATCGCAGACAGTACCGATTCAGCGACGAAAGGCCCGTGGAATGGGCCCTGTGCCTTTAGCGCGGAGGGCTGCGCCCCGGAGATGCCGGCCGCGCAGATAAGCGTCCAGAGTCCCTTCTCTCCAGCCAGTGGCAGGATCACGCACTCGATGCGCGTAACCAACCCCAGGCATTGACGGGTAAGGCAGAGGTTGCGGGACATAACGGCGTTCCTCGCGTAGACCTGCGGCCAGCCTACACCCGCATGCAACCGTGAGGAAGTGAGGAAACCTTATCCACGCAAGCTGTGGATAAGCCTGTGGATGGAGTGGTGAAAAGTCTGTCGGACCGGCAGCCGCGCTGGGCCGGCCCTTATCGCTCAATGACTGACCAGCCACGACGCACGCAAGCGCCGTGACCGGTCATCGCCTGGTCAGGCCGGCCCCTGGATCTTGTCCTCGGGCGGGGTCTTCTTGCCGGGCTCCTTCTTCGGTCCCTTGCGCGGAGGCTTGGCCGGCGCCGGCGCTTTCTCCAGCGCGGCGACGGCTTCCTTGGCCGCATCGGGTTTCTCTTCCTCCTCCATGCCCATCTCGGCGATCTCGCGCAGGCGCTCCACCACCCGGGCGTTGACGCTGCCCTTGGGGAAACGGCCCTTGTCGTCCGGGCTGCCCGCCGCCTCGCCCACCAGCAGGCTCAGCGCCTCGTCGGCCTGGCGCACCGCGTAGACATGGAAGCGTCCGGCACGCACCGCCTGCAACACGCGCTCGTCGAGCATCAGGGTGGCGACGTTGGCCTGGGGGATGATCACGCCTTGTTCGCCCGTCAGGCCACGCGCCTCGCAGAGGCGGAAGAAGCCCTCGATCTTCTCGTTGACCCCGCCGACTGCCTGCACCTCGCCGAACTGGTTGATCGAGCCGGTGATGGCGAAGCACTGTTTCAGCGGCGTGCGCGACAGGGCCGAGATCAGGGTGCAGACCTCGCCCAGGGACGCGCTGTCGCCGTCGACATAGCCATAGGACTGCTCCAGGGCGATGCTCGCGGAAATCTCCAGCGGGAACTCCTGTGCATAACGGCTGCCCAGGTAACCGGTGAGGATCATCACGCCCTTGGAGTGGATGGGCTGCCCGAGGTTGACCTCGCGCTCGATGTCGACGATACCCGAGCCGCCCGGGTACACCGTGGCGGAAATCCGCGCAGGCACACCGAAGGCCGAGTCGCCCACCTCCAGCACGGTGAGGCCGTTGCACTTGCCCACCGCCGCGCCATCGGTGTCGATCAGGATGATGCCCGCCAGCATGTCATCGAGGATGCGCGCCGAAACGCGCCCGGTGCGGGTCGCCTTGGATTTCAGCGCACGCTCGATGTGCTCGGCATCGGTCACCTTTTCGCCGGCCAGCTGGCGCACGAAGTCCGCCTCGCTGAGCAGCTGGAACAGGTCGCCAATCTTCGCCGAGAGGCGCTTCTGGTTCTCCGCCAGGCGCGCGCTGTAGGTGGCCAGGCGCGCCACCGCGGCAGCGCTCAACGGCGCCATGCCCTCCTCCGAGGTACGGGTCTTGAGCAGTTGGGCGAACTGTTCGAGGGTCTCTTCCGACAGCGGGATCTCCTCGTCGAAGTCCACCAGCACGCGGAACATCTCCTGGAAGTCCGGATCCAGGTCCTGCAGCGTGTAATACAGCTGGCGCGAACCGATGATCAACACCTTCAGCTGCAGCGGGATCACCTGGGGCGTCAGAGTGACAGTGGCCAGCCGACCCAACTCGGCCAGGGGCGATTCCATCTTCAGCTGGCGCGAATGCAGGGCGCGCTTGAGCGCGTCCCAGACGAAGGGCTCGCTCAGCAGCTTCTCCGCCTCCAGCACCAGGAAGCCGCCGTTGGCGCGGTGCAGGGCACCCGGGCGCAACTGCCGGTAGCTGGTATAGAGGGCGCCCTGGTCGGTGCCGTACTCGATACGGCCGAACAGGTTGTCGTAGGTCGGGTGCGACTCGAACACCACCGGCGCGCCGCCGCTGGCCGGATGGCCCACCACCAGGCTCGGGCAGTACTGCTCCTCGAGCATCTCGCGGCGCTGCAGGTCCGGCTTGTCGTCGAGCATCTGGTCGACCACGGTCTTCAGCAGGTTCACCTGCATGGCCTGCAGGTAGGCGACCACGCCAGCGTTCTCCGCGTACTTCTCGGAGAGCACGCACAGCAGCGGCTGCAGGGCCTGGGTGATGGTCTCGTCGTTGAGCTGGCGCAGTTGGTTGCTGGACTCGCGCTTCCACTGCGGCAGGCTGGCCAACTCCTCGTTGAGGCGCTCCTCCAGGCTGGAGATATCCTCGTGGAAGCGTTCGCGCTCGGCTTCGGGCAGTTGGGCGAATTCGGCCTCGTCCAGCGCCTTGCCATCCTTCATCGGGGTGAAGGCGATATTGGCGCTGTCGCGGTAGAGCGCCACGTCCCTCTCCAGCGCCAGGCGCTCGATCACATCCAGGGCACGGTCGTAACGCTGGTTGAAGGCGCGGTCGATCGCGCTCTTCTTCTGCTGGAACGTGGGCGTCTCGAACACCGCCGGGAAGGTCGCCAGCAGGTTATCCACAAGCTGGCCGATGTCGGTGATGAAGGCGTTCGCCTCACCCGGTGGCAACTGCACGGCGCGGGGCTCGCGGGGCTCCTCGAAGTTGTTGACGTAGACCCAGTCCATCGGCGTTTCCAGGCGCTTGCCCTCGGCCTTGAGGTAGCGCTGCACGAAGGAGAAACGACCGGTACCCGGCTCGCCCATCACATAAACGTTGTAGCCCGGGCGCGGCATGGCGACGCCGAACTGCAGGGCTTCCACTGCGCGCTCCTGGCCGAGCACGCCGCGGAAAGGTTCGAGGTCGTCGGTGGTGGCGAAGGCGAACTGCTTGGGATCGAAGGGGCGGGTGAGCGCATCGGGCGCCAGGCGCAGGGAAGCGGCGAGGGGATCGGGCATCGGAAATCCTTATGGGTGACGCGGAAGCAATGGCCGCATTCTGGCGCCGCCTTCGTCCGCGTTGCAAGGCGTTCCGACCTCAGCGGAGCGCGGCGCGAGGCGCTTCGCAAATGCATCGGAAGGCTTGCGCAATCGTGCATTCTGGCCTTGCTTGACACCCACCCCGGGCATCGCCAAAGCTCGCCCATCCCCTCCCCAGGCGAAAGCGAGCAGTGCAGTTGAAACGGATCTTCTCCCTCCTGGCGCTCTGCACCTGTACACACCTGATGGCGGCCCCCGCCATTCCCCAGCAAACCCTGCAGCGCCTGGCGCAAGACCCCTACTGGATCGCCCTCGGCCATTACGAAACCGGCAAGCTCGGCGGCTGGCGCAGCTACGTCGACGACGAACGCTTCTTCCTCGCCGAAAACGGCGACAACGACCCGACAGCCGAACTCGCCGCCACGGTGGACGCCCTCTACCAGGACGCCAGCCTTGGCGACCGTCACCCGCAATGCCTCTACCCGGCGCGCACCCGCTGGCTGCGCGAGCGCCTGCAGTTGACCGGGCTGCCGGCGCCGGCCTGCAGCGAATTCGCCACCTGGTACCGCGATATCAACCCCCACAGCACGGTGCTGATCTTCCCCGCGGCCTACCTCAACAGCCCCTCGTCCATGTTCGGCCACACCCTGCTGCGCATCGACCAGCCCGACGTGCAGGAGAACAACTCCGCCCTGCTCAGCTACGCGCTCAACTTCGGCGCCTTCATCGAAGGCGCGGACAACAGCATCCTCTACGCCTGGAAGGGCCTGATGGGCGGCTACCCCGGCCTCTTCGCCCTGGTGCCGTACCGCGACAAACTCAAGGAATACAGCCGCCTGGAAAACCGCGACCTGTGGGAGTACCGCCTCAACCTCACGCCCGAGGAAACCGGGCGCATGGTCGAGCACGTGTGGGAGCTGCGCCAGGTGCGCTTCGACTACTTCTTCTTCGACGAGAACTGCTCCTACCGCCTGCTGGAGCTGCTGGAGATCGCCCGCCCCGGCATAGAGCTCACCGAGCAGTTCCCGCTCACCGCCATCCCCACCGACACCGTGCGCGCCATCAAGGACGCCGGGCTGGTGGAGCAGATCGACTACCGCCCCTCGCGGGAAAAGGAACTGATGGCCCGCGCCGCGCCGCTGGATGGCGACGAGCAGGACTGGGTCCTGCGCCTGGCGGAGGATGAAGGCCTGCTAGGCGACCCGGCCTTCCGCGCCCTGCCCGCCCCGCGCCGCGCGCTGATCCAGGACGCCGCCTTCCGCCTCGAGCGCTACCGCTCCACCGGCGAGGAGCGCAGCGGCGCCCGTGCGCAGCGCAGCTTCCAGCTGCTGCGGGCGATCAACCAGAATCCGCCGCCCCCGCTGCAGGCCGAACGTCCGGCACTGCCCGAGGAAGGTCACGAGTCACGCACCTGGCAACTGGGCCTCGGCAGCCGTGAGGACCGCGCCTACGCCGAATACGGCCTGCGCATGGCCTACCACGACCTCAACGACAACCTCGCCGGCTTCCCCCTCGGTGCGCAGATCGAAATCCTCCAGCTCAAGCTGCGCCAGTACGAGCAGAACCACTGGCAGCTGCAACAACTGGACTTCGCCACCATCCGCTCGCTGACCCCGCGCACCCAGTTGCTGCAGCCCTGGTCCTGGCAAGTGGCCGGCGGCCTGGAACGGGTGCCCGGCAAGGACGGTGACGAAACCCTGGTGAGCCACCTCAACGGCGGCGTGGGCGGCAGCTGGCAACTGGGGGACGACGCCCTCTACTACGCCCTGGCCACCGCCCGGGTGGAGCACAACCCGGATTTCGGCGCCTTCGTCGCCGGGGCCGGCGGCTTCGATACCGGCCTGCTCTGGCGCAACCCCCTGGGCACCCTCAGCCTGGAAGCGGCCGGCGACTACTTCCACAACGGCGAGGTGCGCCGGCGCCTGTCACTCAACCAGCAATGGGAGCTGAGCCCGGACCTGGGCCTGCGCCTCTCCGCCGAGCGCTCCTTCAGCCAGCTCGGCGGCAATGACAACGAAGTGATGCTGCAGCTGCGCTGGTACCACTACTGATCGAGATAGCGCTCGGCAACACCGCGTCCAGCGAACCAGGCCACCACGGCCTCGCGCTTGAGCAGGCGGGCGTATACCGGCGCATTCGCCCCACCGCGGATCAGCTGCCCGAGGTCCACACCCGCATCGGCCAGACGCGTCAGCAGTGCTTCGTCACCGGCCTCCACGGCGTGTTCCAGAGCGAGGCGCTGCAAGGCCGGCGCGGCCAGTAGCCGGCCGTCCTCCAGCGCACCGCGCCAGTCCTGCACCTGGGCGCTCATCCCCGCCCGCAACCGCTGCGCCAACCCGGCATCCTCGGCGGCCAGCGGGTCCAACGCCTCGTCCAGCTCCAGGCCGGTACCGTCGGCGCCCTCGGCAAAGGGGTCGCTGTAATACACCAGTTGGGCGAACAGCCCTTCCAGATCGTCCGCCACCCGGGCGAAGGAATCCTCGTGCAGGCGCATGGGCCAGGCCGGCGGCAGCCCCTTGCTCCAGGCATAGACAGCGCCGAAATTGTCACCCGGCTCGATGCGGACATAGATGCGTTCCAGGTATTCGAAGCCGCCCACGGGCAGGAACGCCAGGCGCCCATCCCACTCACGGCCCTCGTCCTCTGCGAACTCCCGAGCGCCCTCCTCCTCGTGCTCGACCCAGCCCCACAGGTCGTGGTAGCCGTCACTGCCGGGGAAGAACAGCTCGCTCAGGGAGAAGGGATGCAAGTGGCCCTGGTAGTCCACCTGGACGTCGTAATCGAGGCGGCCGCCAAAGGCGACACGCCATAGCCGCACCAGGGTCGGCGGCAGCGGGTGACCCAGGCGCTGCTCCACCTCGGCCAGCTCGGCATCGGTGATCGGCGGCCGGGCCTCGTGAATGATGCGCCCGGCGAAAGGCACCAATCCGTGCCGGCGCAGGCGTTGCAGTTCGTCGTCGGTGAACATCAGGCCTGCCCTCCCAGTCGCTCGCGCACCTGCATCAGGGCGAAACCCAGCAAGTTGAGGCCGCGCCAGGTAGCGGGCTCACGCGCCGCCGCGTCCGCCTCGGCCAGGCCGATGCCCCAGACCGGGTCCACCGGGCTGGCCTCCACCAGCACCTTGGTGCCGGTGCCCAGCAGCACCCGTTGCATGTCGGGGTTCTGCTCAAACTTGCCGAGATTGCCCTCTACCACCAGTTCGAAGCTGTGGGTCCGCCAGCGGGCGTCATCGAAACCACGGACCTCGCGGCCGAGCGCCTTGGCATCGGCCGGCGTACGGGCGGCGAGGATGCGCTCCAGCGCCTGCTCATCCCCGAACAGGCGCGCCTTGCCGGCCATCATCCAGTGCTCGGCGGTGGCATAGCGCACGCCATCCTGGGTGAAGGGCGACTTGAACCACTGGCTGAAACAGGCCTTGCCCAGCGGCGCGCCGGGGGCGCTGCTGTGGCCCCAGAAGTACAGGTAATCGAAGGATTCTCCCGCCGCGCAGCGCTCGCGCAGGTGCTCGACGGAGTGAGGGAGGTTCATGGGCGGTCCTTGCTCGGCATGTTCGAAAGGCGCACAGGATAGCCGAGCGCGGCGGCCTGGGCTGCCACCCAGCTCACGCCACGGCCTCTACCCGGCGGCCAGGTCCTTCCACTCCAGGCCGAACCGCGCCAGGTACTTGCGCAGCCGGTCGGCATCATTGGGCTGCGCCTTGGCCTGACGCGAGACGTCATAGAGCAGCCGCCCCGCCTCGGACAGGCTGCTCGCCTCGCGGCACACCGCGACCACCGCCGCCAGTTGCAGGCGGTCGAAGCGATCCAGCTCCACCACCCGCTCGCCGAGCAGCGCCGCCAGGCCGTCATCCGCCTGCCCCTGGGCGCCCCAGGCGTAGCGCAGGCGGTCGATCTCCTCCTGCACCAGCGCCTCGTCGATGCGGCCGCTGTCGGCCAGGGTCGCCATGCGCGTGATCGAGGCCGACAGCTCGCGGAAGTTGCCCGCCCAGCGCGCCTCCCCCGAGCAGGCGAAGGCCAGGTAGCGGCGCCGCGCCTCGACGTTGAAGCGCACCATGCGCCCCTGCTCGCGGGCGTGGCGTTCCAGTTCGAAATCGATGTTCGGCTCGATGTCCTCGCGGCGCCCGGCCAGGCCCGGCAGTTCGAAGGTCCAGAGGTTGATACGGGCATAGAGGTCTTCGCGGAACAGCCCCTCGGTCACCCGCGTGCGCAGGTCGCGGTGGGTGCCGGCGATCAGCAGGAAATCGCTTTCCACCTCGCGGTCCGAGCCCATGGGGAAGAAGCGCTTCTCCTCGATGGCCTTGAGCAACATGGCCTGCTCGTCGAGGCCCAGCTCGCCGATCTCGTCGAGGAACAGCATGCCGCCGTCCGCCGCGCGCAGCAGGCCATCGCGGGCGTTCTGCGCGCCGGTGAAGGCGCCCTTGATATGGCCGAACAGCGCCGACATCGCGCCGTCGCCGCGCAGGGTCGCGCAGTTCACCTCGACGAAGCGGCCCTTGATCTGGTGGCGCGCATCCTTCAGCTCGAAGATGCGCCGCGCTAGGAACGACTTGCCCGCCCCGGTCGGCCCCACCAGCAGCATGGGCGCGCGGGAACGCAGTGCCACCCGCTCGATCTGCTCGATGCTGCGGTTGAACGCCGCGTTGCGCGTGGCGATGCCGGATTTCAGCAGCGCCAGGCTCTCCAGCATCTCGCGCTGGAAGCGCGAGGCGATATGGTCGTAGCGCGACAGGTCGAGGTCGATCAGCGAGTGGGTACCGATGGCGTGGCGATCCTCGTCGCGGCGGCGGGCCGGCGAGGTCTGCACCAGGCGCGCCGGCAGGTAGCGCGCCTCGGTGAGCAGGAACCAGCAGATCTGCGCTACGTGGGTCCCGGTGGTGATGTGCACCAGGTAATCCTCGTGCTCGGTATCGAAGCGGTAGGCGCTGGCGAAGTCGTGCAGCGCCGCATACACCTCCTCGAAGTCCCAGGGGTTGTGCAGCGGCATCTCGTGCAGCACCACCTCGGTCTGCGGCGACACCTGCTCCACATCGCCCTTGATGCGCTGGGCCAGCCCCAGGTCGCGGGCATCGCTGCCGTGGATCAGCTCCAGGCGGTCCAGCAGCAGGTCCGGCTGCTGGCACAGGCCGACGCTGGGGCGCCACTTGTTCCAGCGCTCGGCGCCCTTGCCCATGCGGTCCAGGGTGGCGCCGATAAAGCCGATGGCGACGGTCTTGCGCGCCATGCTCAGTGCTCCGCCACGGTGATCAGCAGGGGCGACTCGAAGATCGCCACCGGTGATACCACGGTCTCGTCCAGCGGGATGGCCTGGCCGTAGCGCTCGCGCATCTTCGCCTTCACCACCGGCGAACTCAGGTCGAAGTCGCGGATGCGCTGCAACTCGCCCAGGCGCAGGCCGAGGCTGCGCTCGTAGAGCTTCCACACCAGCTCCGAGCAATACAGGCGCTGGTCATTCCACTCGAAGGCCAGGTCATAGCGACGCCCGCGCATGCCCTCCGCCAACTGGCGCATCTGCACCAGCACGTCAGGGGTCAGCAGCTCATCGGCACGGGCCAGCCGCTTGATCACGTAGTGCCCACCCTCGCCCCGGGCGATCCAGTGCTGCAGCGGCACGTACTGCACCTTCGCCCCCGCCTCGAACACCTGCAGCGTACCGTTGCGCGCCAGCACCAGCCCCATGTGGCTGTAGCGCGAGTGGGTGGCCTGCTGCACCGCCAGGCTCTGCGCCGAGCGCGACTGGTGGAAGATGATGTCGCCCTCGTGCACCTCGGGCAGCGGCACCGCCTGGGCCAGGCCGGCGAACAGGCTGAAGACGAGAAAAAGTGAAAAGCGCATGGCATGTCCTTGTCGAGGGCGCGTCAGTGACGGCGAGTTTATCCAAAAACATAAATCCGTATATCCATGAATATGAATACCCATGACGACCGCCACCATGGAGATCATTGGATTCAGCAGGAATAAAAATTAATCACTTATAAATCAATGAGTTAAAAAATAATTCGAGCCGCGAAAACGAAACTGGCACGCCGCTCGCTATATCCCTGTCAACAAAAGGACAACAGAGCGAGACGCCACCATGGCCAACACCGCACTCTTCAACACCCAGGCAGCAGGCCTGCCGCAGGTGGATGCACTGAACCACAGCCAGGCCGGCGCCTACGCCCTGCAGCCGAAGCACAAGCTGGCACAACTGGCGATGACCGGTTGCCTGAACCAGACCTTCTACGCCGACGCTCCCGAGCAACTGGCCGAGGTCCTGGCCCTGGTGGCTCAACTGGACGCAGCCTTCGTGGCCAAGACCGCCGTGTACGCCCGTCGTGCCGGCCACATGAAGGACATGCCGGCCCTGCTGGTGGCCGCTCTGGCGGCGCAACGCTCCTCCCTGCTGCCGGAAGTTTTCGGCCAGGTGGTGGATAACGGCAAGATGCTGCGCAACTTCGTGCAGATCCTGCGCAGCGGTGTGACCGGCCGTAAATCGCTCGGTTCGCAACCCAAGCGACTGGTACAGGAGTGGCTGAACACCGCCAGCGAGCGACAACTGCTGCAAGCTGCGATCGGCAACCAACCGTCCCTGGCGGACGTGCTGAAGATGGTTCACCCGAAACCGAGCGAAGCCTGGCGTGAAGCCTTCTTCGCCTGGGTACTCGGCAAGCCGGCGGACGCCGATGTGCTGCCGCCGCTGACCCGCGCCCTGCTGGCTTACCGCAGCGGCGCCAGCGACGAGCTGCCGGACGTGCCTTTCCAATTGCTGGGCGACCGTCAGCTGAGCGCTGAACAGTGGCTGGTGCAGGCACAGCGAATGGGCTGGCAGGCACTGCGGATGAACCTCAACACCCTGGCGCGCCACGGTGTGTTCCAGTTGCGCGGCGCGGCCTACACGGTTGCCGCGCGGCTGGCGGACCGGGAAGCGGTGGCCAAGGCACGGGTCTACCCGTACCAGTTGCTGACTGCCTACAAGATGGCCGGCAGCGAAGTACCGGAGCCGGTGCGCGAGGCGCTGCAGGACGCGCTGGAAATGTCGCTGGCCAATGTGCCGGCGCTGCGGGGCAACGTGGTGGTGTGCCCGGACGTGTCCGGCTCCATGCAAAGCCCGGCCACCGGCTACCGCCCGGGCGCCACCAGCACCGTGCGCTGCATCGATGTGGCGGCGCTGATGGCCGCGGCGGTACTGCGCAAGCAGCCGATGGCGCGAGTGATGCCGTTCGAGAACCACGTGGTGAACGTGCGACTCAACCCGCGTGACAGCGTGATGAGCAACGCGCAGAAGCTGGCCTCGATCGGCGGCGGTGGTACCAACTGCTCGGCACCGCTGGCGCAGCTGGTGAAGGAGAAGGCCAAGGTGGATACGCTGATCCTGGTTTCCGACAACGAATCCTGGATCGACGCCAAGCGTCGCGGCGCCACCGAAACCATGCTCCAGTGGCAGCAGCTGAAGCGGCTGAACCCGAAGGCGAAGATGGTCTGCATCGACATCCAGCCCTACGGCACCACCCAGGCGCAGGAGCGGGCGGACATCCTCAACGTCGGCGGTTTCGGCGATGCGGTATTCGATGTGGTCGCCCAGTTCGCCAGCGGCGAATACGGCGCGCGGCACTGGGTCGAGCTGATCGAGGCGACCGAGCTGTAGCGAAAAGATGAAGGGCCCCGCAATGGGGCGGGGCCCGCAACGAGTTGAAGCGCGAGACGGCGAATGCAGCCGGGACTCCATCACCGATGTCCCTGCACACTTTTGTCACCGTAGCGCGCGGCACGAATGCAGGTGGCTGTACATCGGTTGAGCCGGTTCGATTCCGGCCCGCGGCAACGCGGAACAGTCGCCTTCCCTTGTCGTGCCACCTTGAGTTTTGCGACGAATGCCGGTGGAACTACACCCTTCCACGGTCGAGATGCGGGTTCGAATCCCGTCGGCTCCAATACTGCGGGGCCGTAGTTCAACGGTAGAACACGAAAACGTTTCACCACCTTTTGTCGTCGCACCTGTTTCACCACGGCCCGCATGGGCCGGCAGCGAATGCAGCGGACATTACATTGGTCGCGGGTTCGAACCCCGCCCCGGCAACGGGTAGCTCAGTGGGTAGAGCAGTCTCATGTCCGCGTCACCTCGTCGCTGCACCAGGGCCATCGAATGGCCAAAGGATCGACCCGGCGAATGCCGGTGGAACTACAGGACGTCGTGGTTGCGGGTTCGACTCCCGCCGGCTCTTCGGGGCCGTAGCTCAACGGATAGAGCGCGATGCACGTTTCACCTCAGTTGTCGCCGTTTTGAAATTGAAAGGAACGAGAACATGGAAAAGCACTACAACCTGCTGGAAGTCGCCAACGGCAAACCGATCAAGCTCTGGACCCAGGGCGTACCGGTGGAGGACGACGCGCGCAAGCAGCTGATGAACACCGCGCAGATGCCCTTCATCTTCAAGCACCTGGCCGTGATGCCGGACGTGCACCTGGGTAAGGGGTCGACCATCGGCAGCGTGATCCCCACCGTCGGCGCCATCATCCCGGCCGCCGTGGGCGTGGACATCGGTTGCGGAATGATCGCCGCGCGCACCTCGCTGACCGCCTCCGACCTGCCGGATAACCTGGCCGGCCTGCGAAGCGCCATCGAAAGAGCCGTGCCCCACGGGCGTAGCGTTTCCCGCGGTGGCCGAGACAAAGGCGCCTGGGAAGACGTGCCGGAGCTGGCGGACCACGCCTGGTCGGCCCTGGCCGGGCGCTTCAAGGTGATCACCGACAAGTACCCGCGCCTGGAGAAGACCAACAACCGCAAGCACCTGGGAACCCTGGGAACCGGTAACCACTTCATCGAGGTCTGCCTGGACGAGGCACAGCGCGTCTGGTTCATGCTCCACAGCGGATCGCGCGGCGTAGGTAACGCCATCGGCAACCTGTTCATCGAACTGGCCCAGGCCGATATGCGCCGGCACATCGCCAACCTGCCGGACCGTGACCTGGCCTACTTCGAAGAAGGCAGCGAGCACTTCGACGACTACGTGGAAGCCGTGAGCTGGGCCCAGGACTTCGCCAAGCAGAACCGCGCGATGATGATGCATGCCGTGATCGCCGCCGCGCGCCAGGTGATCACCAAGCCCTTCGAGGCCAACCTGGAGGCAGTGAACTGCCACCACAACTACGTGCAGAAGGAGCAGCACTTCGGCCAGGAGGTCCTGGTAACCCGCAAGGGCGCGGTATCGGCACAGAAGGGCCAGCTGGGGGATCATCCCGGGCTCCATGGGTGCGCGCAGCTTCATCGTGCGTGGCCTGGGTAACGAGGAGGCGTTCTGCTCCTGCAGCCACGGTGCCGGTCGCACCATGAGCCGTACCAAGGCGAAGAAACTGTTCACCGTGGAAGACCAGATCCGCGCCACCGCCCATGTGGAATGCCGCAAGGACGAAGACGTGATCGACGAAATCCCCATGGCCTACAAGGATATCGACGCCGTGATGCATGCCCAGCGCGAGCTGGTGGAAGTGGTGCATACCCTGCGCCAGGTGGTGTGCGTGAAGGGGTAAAAACTACCTGCGCTGACTGCCTCGCCGACGTTTTTCAAGACACTGTGAAGAGGGAATCATGTTGCAGAAACTGGAAAGCCGGCGGGTGACGGAACTCCAGGCCCGCCTCGACGAAGCTGGCAGCGTCTTCGACTTCGTCGTGCTGGGCCTGGATGTCACCGCCCGCCCCGGCGAGGCCGAGCACAAGGATGCGCTGCGGGTGCTGTTCGAAGGCATTCGCGAACGCTCCCAGGCATGGCGCCGCAAGCTGCTGGAAGAACACCCGCAGTACGCCAATAAACCCTGGCCGGAGCTGATCCCCGACCTGGACCGGGCCCGCCCGCAGGCCCTGGATGCCGCGCGCATCGAGGACCTGGCGCGGGACGATGGGCCGCTGTACCGGGCCCTGGTCGGCCCGCCCTATGGCAGCACGCTGCAGGTGGAGGACTTCCGCGAATGGCGCGAGGTCCTGCGGCTGCATGCCGGCGAAGGGCTGCAGGTGCTGGACTGGGTCGGCAACGCCGACGACGAACCCCAGCGCAGCGCCTGGAGCAGCTACTTCGATGACGGCAAGGAATGGTGGGGCATCTGGTGCCTCACCCTGTACAACCCGAGACGACGAACACTCAGCGCGCTGGCCGCCAGCGCCACCGATTGAAGCAGTAAAGGAACCAACGAAATGACCAGCGACCACCGCCATCCCCTCCCCGCCGCCATGCGCGAGCGGGTGCTGGAGGAACTGCACCGGGTCGAACGCGAGCGCAACGTCACCGTGCTCTACGCCTGCGAATCCGGCAGCCGCGCCTGGGGCTTCGCCTCGAGCGACAGCGACTACGACGTGCGCTTCGTCTACGTCGAGCAACCCGACTGGTACCTGCAGGTGCGTGAGCCGCGCGACGTGATCGAGCGCCCGCTGGACGACGAGCTGGACGTCAGCGGCTGGGAACTGCGCAAGGCCCTGCGCCTGCTGCGCAACTCCAACCCCACGCTTTTGGAATGGCTCGACTCGCCCCTGGTGTACCGCCAGGACGAGGCCGCCAGTGCACGCCTGCGTGAACTGGCCGAAGCCTTCTGGTCACCCCGCGCCGTGCGTCACCATTACCTGTCCATGGCCAAGAAGAACTTCCGGGGCTACCTGCAGGACGAGACTGTGCGTTTCAAGAAGTACCTCTACGTCCTGCGCCCGCTCCTGGCGGTACGCTGGCTCGACCAGGGCCGCGGCCGCCCGCCGATGCCCTTCGAGGACCTGCTGGTGACCCTGGATGACGCTGCACAGCTGGAGGAAATACACGCGCTGCTGCAACTCAAGCGTGCGGGTACCGAGGCCACCTACGGCCCTCGCCGCGAGGTGTTGCACGCCTTCATCGAAGCCCAGCTGGCCAGCGCCGGTGAAGCGCCACAGTTGCCACGGGGCGAGGGCGATGACGCCCTGCTGGATGAATTCATGCGCCACTGCGTGCGGACCCACGCCGCCTGACGCCAACGAGTAAAGGGAGAACACGGGAAATGGATTTCAAACTGCTTATCACCCTGCCGGCGCTCCTCGGCCTTGCCAGCGGCCTGGCCGCCCAGGAGCGCCAGCGGCTGGAAACCGTCGCCCTGGACGCAACAACGGCCTTCGAACTGTCGCTGCCCGCCTGCACCCAGGCGCCCTGCCCCTTCGAGCTGCGCCTGTTGCGTAGCGGCCAGCCGGTCGGCGCCCCGGTGGCGCTGGCCTGGTCGGCAACGGCTGCACCGGCCCAGCCAGCAGAGCCCGATCCCCTGTACGGCACCGGTACGCCCCCGGCGAGCGCCTCGGCCCAACCCGGGGTGTGGATAACCGGCGAGGAGGAAGGGCAGGTCAGCGCCTCCGCCCGCCCGCTGCCGCTGGCGGATGACTCGCAGGCACTGCTGGTCACCCAGATGGCCGGCTTCGAACACCCCAAGCGCCGCCACGCCCTGTACATGGCAACGGCCCAGGGCCCGCGTCTGGCCTGGTCCCACGACGAAGTCCCGGGGCCGAACCAGAGCTGGGTGCTGACCGCCACCGGTGAGAATCCGGTGCTGCTGGTGCGCTACCACGCCCTGGAGGACAACGCGCCGGACCGCCTGGAAACCCGCAACCTGAAATGGAATGGCGACCACTCGGCCCTCGCCGAAGCCGCCACTCCGCCGCCAGCGTCGCTGCTCGCGGTAATCGCCGAGCGCCACGCCAGCATCACCGCTGCCCATGCCTCCCGCACCCGGCAGCCCGAGTGCCTGGGGCCCTATGCAGTCATCGACACCGGCACCCCGGGCACTACCCGCTACGCCCTGACGCAGGTGGCGGAAAGCGCCTCCCAGGCCCAGGCGGAAACCACCCGCCTGCGCCACTGCGCAGCGACCCTGCGCCCACAGACCGTGCCACTGGCACCGCTATTGAATACACCCGTCCCGACGCCATAAGCCGGCGGGACACGGATGGGGCCAGATCCCCATCCAAGGAGAGCTCCAATGAACACAACGCAATGGCTCGCCCATTGGCGGGACCAGCTACGCGTGAAACAGGCTGCCGGCGAATACACCGACTGGCTGCGATACCGGCTGGACGAAGCCGAAACCGCCCTGGCCAACGGCGTCACCCTCAGCGCCCGCGAGTTGCCCCGGCAGCACAACGGTTTCATCCGCGAGGGCGTGCTGCGCCGGCACCTCGAACGGGGCGACGAATCCGCTTTGGCCTATTGCCTCGTCTGCCTGAACGATTCGGTGGCGAGCCTGCGCGAACTGGCACGGGGTGCCCTGGAACAGCGCCTGGTCGCAGCGTCTGCCGAGAGCCTGCTGGCCAACCTCGACCTGCTGCTGGACCTGCAGCGCAAGATGCGCGCCGACCACAGCGTGGCCCTGGCCAGCATCCAGGAACGCATGGGAGAGCCCGCGCTGCGCCCGACCTTGCTTCAGGCGCTGCCAGGCCTGAGCGGACGGGAAGCACGCTTCGTCTTCAGCACCTTGATGGCGGAGGTCAACCTCGACGCCGAACTGCTCGGGACCGCCCTGGCACACCCCGATCCAACCCTGCGCACCCAGGCCATGGACGCGCTGGGCAAGGCGCCGGCCAACCTGGTCGGGCCGCTCTGGCGCCGCGCCTTGATGGACCGCAGCGACCGCCTGCGCGCTAAGGCCCTGTATGCGCTGCTCAAGGGCGAACCCGACGCAGCAGAACTGCGCAGCTGGCTGGAAACGGCCCTGCTGGACAGCTCGCCCGCCGTTCGCGACCTGGCGCGCTGGGCTGCACCTCGTCATGGCGTCGACGCCCAGGCCGTGGTGCGACGCGCCCTGGAACAGCTGCCGAAGGACAGGACGCACTGGCACGGCGTGCTCGGCCAGGCCGCCGAATTGCGCATGGAGGAAGCCGTTCCGCTGGCCCACCAGGCGCTCGCCACGCCACTGCCCTCCGTACGCCGCAAGGGCCTGCAGGTGCTGATGGAGCTCGCCCCTGAACAAGCAAGCGAGGCGAGCCTCGCCCTGCTGGACGACGCCGCACTGGGCGTGATCGTGGCGGCACTCCTGGCCTTGAAGCGCCTGCGCCACCCGGCATTCGAGCCGGCACTGCAGGCAGAGATCGCCCGTCGTGCCGTGGAGGACATACCGGGCAGCCTGCGCCTCATCCTGATGCGGCCCGCCGGCGCTCAGTCGGAAAGCCTGCTGGATGGCCTGTGCAACGCTCCTGAAGCCCAGCGCGAGCTCTGGCTACAGGCGTTCCAGTCCTGGCGTCAGCGCTGGCGACCGAACAGATACTGGGAGTCTGCCGCGCCACTCAAGGCCCGCCTGGAAGGCCTGCGCGACAGGCAACTGATACCCGAAGAAGAACTGACGGCCCTGATACGGCTGCTGTGAAAGCGCCCTTAGCGGAAGCAATTGATCGGAACACTTAAGACATGAACAAGGATTTTCTCGAACTCGACGGCGCTATCGGTGGCGGCCAGATACTGCGCAGCGCGCTGAGCCTGTCGATGATCAGCGGGCGCGCGTTCCGCATCCGCAATATCCGTGCGAAGCGCAGCCGACCGGGCCTGTTGCGCCAGCACCTGACGGCGGTACTGGCGGCAGCGCAGGTGTCCGGGGCAGTGGCCGAGGGCGCGGAGCTGGGCTCGCAGACGCTGTGCTTCACGCCCGGGCCGATACGCGGCGGCGACTACCGTTTCGCCATCGGCAGCGGGGGCAGCTGCACCCTGGTGCTGCAGACCCTGCTGCCGGCGCTGCTGTTCGCCGACGGGCCGAGCACCCTGGAGGTCAGCGGCGGCACCCACAACCCGCTGGCGCCGCCGGTGGACTTTCTCCAGTGCGCCTGGCTGCCGCTGTTGCGCCGCATGGGCGCCGAGGTGGAGCTGGAGCTGCTGCGCCACGGCTTCATGATGGCCGGTGGTGGCGTGGTGCGGATGCGCATGGCACCCGGCGAACTGCAGCCGCTGCACCTGGAGGCACCGGGCGCGGTGTTGAAGCGCAAGGCACGCGCGCTGGTCGCCGGGGTTCCCGGCCATGTCGGCGAACGCGAGCTGCAACGGGTGGGCAAGCGCCTGGGCTGGAATGAGGACGAGCTGCACCTGCAGTTCATCGACAATGACCAGGGGCCGGGCAATGCCCTGCTGCTGGAGATCGGCTGCGCGACCCTGACCGAGGTGTTCAGCGCCTTCGGCCAGCCCCGCCTGGGTGCGGAGCGAGTCGCCGACCTGGCGGTGGACGAGGCCCGTGCCTGGCTGGCTTCTGGCACCGCGGTGGGCGAGCACCTGTCGGACCAGCTGCTGCTGCCCATGGCCCTGGCCGGCGGTGGCAGCTTCAGCACCCTGGTGCTCAGCGACCACCTGGTGAGCAATATCGAGGTGATCCAACAATTCCTGCCCGTCCGCTGTCAGATACAGACTAAGCGGCAGGATTTCCACGACATCGCCATCACGGCGGTTTGACGAAACCACGACATCCTCCCGCCGATACTTGCGCCAGGCCGCCTCTCCCCGGGGTGGCCGCCGCAATGAAATCAGCGCATGTACGCCCGGGTAACGGGCGTACGGGAGTCGAACATGGCGTCATTCCGCGCCGCCCTTGCCATCCCCCTCCTCCTCGGCTGCGCCCTGCTGGCCGGCTGCGAGAGCACCCACCAATACCTGATCGCCGAAGGCTACCCACCGGCCTTCGCCGACGGCTTCCGCGACGGCTGCAGCAGTGGCCGCCAGGCGGCAGGCGTGATCACCGGCGCCTTCCGCAAGGACGTGCCGCGCTACCTCAAGGAGCGCACCTACGCCGAAGGCTGGGGCGACGGCTTCGAGCAGTGCAAGGAGCAGGTGCGCAGCGAAGAGCTGCGGGAGTTCCACGAGCAGGTATCCAAGGATCGCGACGAGGACTGGGAGCGTGACAAGCGCCGCACCATGGACCGCGCCCTGACCGGCCATTGAGCGGCCGGGCACAACCGTCGCGCAAACGAAAAGGGCAGCCATTCGGCTGCCCTTTTTCGTCGCGGATGAATCCGCTCCCACCAGGGGATGTCGCGACTCAGACCACGCCTTGCGCCAGCATGGCGTCGGCCACCTTGACGAAGCCGGCGATGTTGGCGCCCTTCACGTAGTTGATCCGGCCGTGCTCTTCGCCGTGGGCGACACAGGCATGGTGGATGTTCTGCATGATGCCGTGCAGGCGCTGGTCCACCTCACCGGCGCTCCAGTGCAGGCGCATGGCGTTCTGGCTCATCTCCAGGCCGCTGGTGGCGACGCCGCCGGCGTTGGAGGCCTTGCCCGGGGCGTAGAGGATGCCGGCCTCGACGAAGATATCCACAGCCTCCAGGGTCGAGGGCATGTTGGCGCCTTCGGCGACGCAGATGCAGCCGTTGGCCAGCAGGGTGCGGGCGTCGTTGGCGTCCAGCTCGTTCTGGGTCGCGCAGGGCAGCGCGATGTCGCAAGCCAGGCTCCAGGGGCGCTGGCCGGCGAGGAAGCGCAGACCGGGCGCCTGCAGCTCGCTGAGGCGGCCACGGCGCACGTTCTTCAGCTCCATCACCGCTTCCCACTGCTCCTGGGTCAGGCCGCCTTCGGCGAACAGGGTGCCTTCGGAATCGGACAGCGAGATCACCTTGCCGCCCAGCTCCATGACTTTCTGCGCCGCGTACTGGGCGACGTTGCCGGAACCGGAGATGGCCACGCGCTGGCCGTCGAAGCCGCTCTCGCGGCCCTTGAGCATTTCCTGGGCAAAGTACACGCAGCCGTAGCCGGTGGCTTCCGGGCGGATCAGGCTGCCGCCGTAGGCCAGGCCCTTGCCGGTGAGCACCGAGGTGAACTCGTTGGACAGGCGCTTGTACTGGCCGAACAGGAAGCCGATCTCGCGGGCGCCGACGCCGATGTCACCGGCGGGCACGTCGAGGTCGGCGCCGATGTGGCGGTACAGCTCGCTCATGAAGGACTGGCAGAAGCGCATGACTTCGGCATCGCTCTTGCCCTTGGGGTCGAAGTCCGAGCCGCCCTTGCCGCCGCCCATGGGCAGCGAGGTCAGGGAATTCTTGAACACCTGCTCGAAGGCCAGGAACTTGAGCACGCCGAGGTTCACCGAGGGGTGGAAGCGCAGGCCGCCCTTGTACGGACCGATGGCGCTGCTCATCTGCACGCGGTAGCCACGGTTGACCCGTACGCGGCCGGCGTCGTCGACCCAGGGCACGCGGAACAGGATGGCGCGTTCGGGCTCGACGAGGCGTTCGAGGATGCCGCCCTGCAGGTAGCGCGGGTTGGCCTCGAGGAAGGGCCAGAGGCTGCGCAGCACTTCTTCCACGGCCTGGTGGAATTCGGGCTGGTCGGGGTCACGCCGTTTCAGGCGGGCAAGATAGTTGTCGACGGATTCGGTCATGGCGTCCTGGCCTGCTCGTTCTGTTCAAAAGGGCGCTGACTCTAGCAAGGAAAATGCGCCCTACAGAAGTGCAAGATGACGCTTTATTGAATCTTTTTGGTGCAAATCTATAAAAGACGCCGCAATCGAAGGGAATAAACCCCTATGAAACGGGGATTTCGTCGAGCAAAGCTTGCACCTTGTCGGCGCAATCCAGGCTCTCAAATAGCGCATTCGCGCGAGCACCGAGCGAGCGGGGCGCTGCCGCCTGGCCTTTGTATCCACCCATTTCCACGGGAGAACTCGGCACATTCGCGCCAGTCATAGCGATGTGCCATTTCGGCACTCACTCCCAGGAGTCCATCCATGTACCGCTCGCGCATGCGTCCTTCCCTCCTCGCCGCCACCACGCTCACCGCCCTGCTGCTCGCCGGCATCGGCCAGGCCCGAGCAGGTGTCGAGATGGCAGGCTCGGCCAGCAGCTATGACAACCTCGCCGCTGTGGATAGCACCTCCCACGGGGGCCAACTGACGGAGAGCAACATCAGCGTCGGCGATCTCAAGGAGATGCAGAAGCACATCAACAAGCTGAATCAGCTGAGCAGCGATCAGGCCGACACCATCAGCGCCCTGAGGCGCCAGGTGGACGACCTCAAGCGCGACAGCGGCTCGGCCAACGACATCTCCGGCATCCAGCGCGGGCTGGATGAGCAGGCACGCAAGACCGACCAGTTGCAACGCAGCCTGGACGACCTGGCCCGCAAGGTGAAGTAAGCCGGGAGCGGAAACGAAAACGGAGCCTTTCGGCTCCGTTTTCTTTTGCGGCCCACCCGGCGTCAACCGGGGGATGACCTCAGGTCACTGGGCCAGCTTCTTGTGACGCACGCGGTGCGGCTGGGCAGCGGCATCGCCCAGGCGTTTCTTGCGGTCGGCTTCGTACTCGGTGTAGTTGCCTTCGAAGAACACCGCTTGCGAGTCGTCTTCGTACGCCAGGATGTGGGTGGCGACGCGGTCCAGGAACCACCGATCGTGGGAAATCACGATGGCGGCGCCGGGGAAGTCCAGCAGGGCTTCTTCCAGGGAGCGCAGGGTTTCGACGTCGAGGTCGTTGGACGGTTCGTCGAGCAGGAGGACGTTGCCACCCTCCTTCAGGGTCAGGGCCAGGTGCAGGCGGCCACGCTCACCACCGGACAGGTCCTTGACGAACTTCTGCTGGTCGCCGCCCTTGAAGTTGAAGCGACCGACGTAGGTGCGCGACGGGATCTCGTAGTTGCCGATGCGGATCTGGTCGGAGCCGTCGGAAATCTGCTGGAACACGGTCTTGCTGCCATCCAGGTCGTCGCGGCTCTGGTCCACGCAGGCCAGTTGCACGGTCTCGCCGATCTCGATGCTGCCCGAGTCCGGCTGCTCCTTGCCCATGAGCATGCGGAACAGGGTCGACTTACCGGCACCGTTACCGCCGATCACGCCGACGATGGCGCCCTTGGGCATGGAGAACGACAGGTTGTCGATCAGCACGCGGTCGCCGTAGCCCTTGGTGACGTTCTTGAACTCGATGACCTTGTCGCCCAGGCGCGGACCGGCCGGGATGTAGATCTCGTTGGTCTCGCTGCGCTTCTGGAATTCCTGGGATTGCATTTCCTCGAAGCGCTGCAGGCGGGCCTTGGATTTCGACTGGCGGGCCTTGGCGCCTTTGCGCACCCACTCCAGTTCTTCCTTCATGGCCTTTTCATGGGCCGACTGCTGCTTGGATTCCTGGGCCAGACGGGCCGACTTGGTCTCCAGCCAACCGGAGTAGTTGCCCTCGTAGGGGATGCCCGCGCCACGGTCGAGTTCGAGGATCCAGCCGGCGACGTTATCGAGGAAGTAACGGTCGTGGGTAATGGCTACCACGGTGCCCGGGAAGTCGTGGAGGAAGTGCTCCAGCCAGGCGACGGAGTCGGCGTCCAGGTGGTTGGTCGGTTCGTCCAGCAGCAACATGTCGGGGGCGGACAGCAGCAGGCGGCACAGGGCCACGCGGCGCTTCTCACCACCGGACAGGTGCTCGACGCGGGCGTCCCAGGCCGGCAGGCGCAGCGCATCGGCGGCGACTTCCAGCTGGCGCTCCAGGTTGTGGCCATCGCTGGCCTGGAGGATGGCTTCGAGCTTGGCCTGCTCGGCGGCCAGCTTGTCGAAGTCGGCGTCCGGGTCGGCGTAGGCGGCGTAGACCTCGTCCAGGCGAGCCTGGGCGTCCTTCACCACGCTGACCGCTTCCTCGACCACTTCGCGCACGCTCTTGTTCGGGTCCAGCTGCGGCTCCTGGGGCAGGTAGCCGATGTTCAGCTCGGGCATCGGGCGCGCTTCGCCGTCGAACTCGGTGTCCACGCCGGCCATGATCTTCAGCAGAGTCGATTTACCCGAGCCGTTGAGGCCCAGCACACCGATCTTGGCGCCGGGGAAGAACGACAGGGAGATGTTTTTAAGGATTTCCCGCTTCGGCGGAACAACCTTGCTCAGCCGATGCATGGTGAAGACGTATTGAGCCATGGGTGACCTTGGTTCTGTGATCAGGGGTATAGGGCGGGGCGCAGGCGCTCCCGCGCGCGTGCGGCAAAGCTACCGGAATGGGCGAAACAGGGCAAACGACGCTCGTCGGCCATGCTGGCACTTCGCCTCACTTCAAGGCATGCTAGCCGGCTTGCATCAGCCGGACTACAGTCAGTCGGCAAGCACCACCCTGCCTTTTTCGTCGTCACCGCAGGATTTCGCCCAGTGCCCAAGCTTCGCCCTTCCACTACCCCGCGTGCGCCCGGAGAGCCGTACGGCCCGCCGATGCATCGCTCGGTGAAGGGCCTGCTCGTGATCCTCGTGCTGTCGATGCTCGGCCTGCTCCTCTGGCAGCTGCAGCAGGAGTACCACCAGCTCCGGGACAGCCAGCGGCAACGCAGCCAGGAGCTGGCGCGGGAAATGTCCAGCCACCTGGAAGGCAGCATGGAGTTCAAGGCCCAGGCCGGCCTCGCCTTCCTCTCCCAGAGCGCCCGCCAGCCGTCCATCAACCCCGAGCTGCTGGACAACCTGCGGCGCATCTACCCGGCCATGCGCAGCATCGCCTGGCTCACCCCCCGTGGCGGCATCGCCGCCGACAGCGCGGAAGGCGCCGACGACGCCCTGTTCGTCGCCAGCCTCTACCAGCGCTCCGCCGGCCAGCCCGTGCACTTCGCCTTCAGCGCCCAGGCCGGCGGCCAGCTGTACCTGATTCTGCGGGACGTGCAGGCCAACAACGTCTGGCTCCTGCGCCTGGCGCCGCGTGCGCTGCACAACTGGATCCGCGAGCAGGAGCGCGCCCAGTCCGGCTGGCTGCTGGAGGACCGCTTCAGCGCCCGCGTGCTGCTGCACAGCGGCAAGCTCGACAAGGACAGCCCCATCGTCATGCCGGTGACCGCCGAGGAAGAGTCGCAGACGCTGTTCCTCGCCCCCCTCGCCCACAGTGACTGGCAACTGCGCGCGCTCTACGACGAACGCCAGGTGCAGGCCCAATTGCTGCCCGGGCTCATCGGCCGCTTCGCGCTGTTCCTGATCTGCGCCACCCTGGCCACCATCGCCCTGTTCGTCCTGCAGCGCGAACAGCGCAACCTGCGCGAGATCAACGACGCCTCGCGGCGCTCCCTGCGCCAGGCGGCCAGCGCCCTGGGGGTGATCGAAGAGCGCGTGGTGGTGACCTGGACCGACGGCGTGGTGTGCTACCTCAACGCCCGCGCCGAGGCGTTGTTCGGCATGAGCAGCGAAGAATCCCAGGAGTACCACCTGCTGGCCCTGCTGCCGGGGCTGGACCCGCTGCTGCTGCACGCCACCACCTTCCCCAACGACCTCGGCCCGGACCTGGTGCCCGCCGGCGTCGACGGCGAGCAGCGCCTGTTCGCCGTGACCCGCAACGACCTCAACGATGGCGCCAAGCTGATCGGATACGTCTGGGTGCTGCGCGACGTCACCGAAGAGCAGCAGGCCCTGCGCGTGCTGCAGGAAACCCGTCGGCGCTACCAGGACATCTTCGAAGGCACCGGGGTCGCGCTCTGCGTGCTGGACCTTTCCGGCCTGCGCGAATACCTGTTCCAGCTGGGCCTGCGCGACACCCAGGCCCTCGGCCAGTGGATCACCGCGCACCCCGAGCAGCACATGGAGCTGCAGCAGCGCCTGCGCATCACCGAGGTCAACCAGTTCGCCCTGCGCCTGCTGGGCGTCGCCAGCACCGAGCAGGCCTGGCAGCAGTTGGTCGGCCACGGCCCGTTGCGCGATGGCGGCATCCGCGCCCAGCTGATCGGCGCCGTGCTCGGCAGCCAATCGCAGATCGAGCTGGAAACCCGCATCGTCACGCCCCAGGGCACCGAGCGCCACCTGTGGGTGGTGCTGCGCCTGCCGGAAATGATCCAGGACCTGCACGCCGTCACCCTGAGCATCAGCGACATCACCAGCCGCAAGCGCATCGAGCTGTCGCTGATCGAGCGCGAGCGCTTCTGGTCCGACGTGGTGCTGGCCGTGCCGGACACCCTCTACGTGCACGACATCGGCAACCGCAAGGTCATGCTCAGCAACAACCGCCTCGGCCAGCAGCTCGGCTACAGCCGTAGCGAGCTCAAGGAGATGGGCGAGCGCTTCTGGGAGCAGGTGCTGCACCCGGACGACGAGGAACAGTACTGGCGCATGCGCAACCTGCAACAGGTGGTCGGCGACGGCCTGCTGCTGCAATGCCAGTTGCGCTGGCGCCATCGCGACGGCAACTGGCACTGGTTCGACATCCGCGAGCAATCCCTGACCCGCGACGAGCAGGGCCGGGTCAGCCGCCTGATAGGCGTGGCCAAGGACATCACCGAGCAGATCGAAGCCAGCGAACTGATGCGCGACAGCGAGCGGCGCTACCGCCTGCTGGCCGAAAGCATCAGCGACGTGATCTTCACCAGCGACCGCCAGCTGCAGCTCAACTACGTCAGCCCCTCGGTGCAGCCGGTGCTCGGCCTCAGCGCCGAATCGGTGGTCGCCAACGGCTTCAACACCGCCGTCGCCGACCCACGGCAGATGGCCCCGCTCTACGTGCTGCTGGACCAGGTCAGCAACGCCCTGGGCAACCCCCAGCGCCTGGCCGAACTGCGCGCCCGCCTGCCGGCCCAGCTGTTCCTCTTCGACTGCCTGCGCGCCGACGGCCGCAAGATTCCCGTGGAACTGCGCATCATGCTGATGTGGGACGAACACGGGCAGTTCGAAGGGCTGCTCGGCGTCGGCCGCGACATCAGCCAGCAACGCCGCGCCGAAAAAGACCTGCGCATGGCGGCGACGGTGTTCGAGCACTCCACCTCGGCCATCCTGGTCACCGACCCGGCCGGCTATATCGTCCAGGTCAACGAAGCCTTCAGCCGCATCACCGGCTACTCCTCGGCCGAAGTGCTCGACCAGCTGCCCTCGGTGCTCACCGCCGACCGCCAGCAGGCCACCCAGCTCAACTACATCCTCGGCCAGCTCAACCAGCGCGGCAGCTGGGAGGGCGAGGTCTGGCTCAAGCGCCGCCAGGGCGATGCCTACCCCTCGTGGATCGGCATCACTGCAGTGCACGACGAAGAAGGCGACCTGGTCAGCTACGTGTGCTTCTTCAGCGACATCAGCGAGCGCAAGGCCAGCGAACAGCGCATCCACCGCCTGGCCTACTACGACGCCCTCACCCACCTGCCCAACCGCACGCTGTTCCAGGACCGCCTGCACACCGCGCTGCAGCACGCCGAGCGGCACCAGGAGTGGGTGGTGCTGATGTTCCTCGACCTCGACCGCTTCAAGCCGATCAATGACTCCCTCGGCCATGCCGCCGGCGACCGCATGCTCAAGGACGTGGCCATCCGTCTGGCCGCCTGCGTCGACGACGACGACACCGTGGCGCGCATGGGCGGCGACGAATTCACCCTGCTGCTGCAACCTCGCGCCACCCGCGAAGGCGCGCTGAACCGCGCCATCAGCGTGGCCGAGCAGATACTCGCCAGCCTGGCCCGCCCCTTCGTGCTGGAAGGCCGCGAGTTCTTCGTTACCGCCAGCATCGGCATCGCCCTCAGCCCCCAGGACGGCCGCGAGCTGAGCCAGCTGATGAAGAACGCCGACACCGCGATGTACCACGCCAAGGAACGCGGCAAGAACAACTTCCAGTTCTACCAGGCCGAAATGAACGCCCGCGCCCTGGAGCGCCTGGAGCTGGAGGGCGACCTGCGCCACGCCCTGGAGCAGCGCGAATTCATCCTCTATTACCAGCCGCAGTTCTCCGGCGACGGCAAGCGCCTCACCGGCGTCGAGGCGCTGCTGCGCTGGCAGCACCCCAAGCGTGGCCTGGTGCCGCCCAACGACTTCATCCCGGTGCTCGAAGAGCTCGGCCTGGTGGTGGACGTCGGCGACTGGGTGGTGCGCGAGGCCTGCCGCCAGCTCAAGCACTGGCACCAGCAGAAGATGCGCCTGCCGAAGATCTCGGTGAACATCTCCGCGCGCCAGTTCGCCGACGGCCAGTTGGTGGAACGCATCTCCGGAATCCTCGCCGACAGCGGCCTGCCGCCCGCCTGCCTGGAGCTGGAGCTGACCGAATCCATCCTGATGCGCGACGTCGGCGAAGCCATGCAGATCCTCGCCAGCCTCAAGCGCCTGGGCCTGTGCATCGCGGTGGACGACTTCGGCACCGGCTACTCCTCGCTCAACTACCTCAAGCAGTTCCCCATCGATGTGCTGAAGATCGACCGCAGCTTCGTCGACGGCCTGCCCGACGGTGAGCGCGATGCGCAGATCGCCCGCGCCATCATCGCCATGTCCCACAGCCTCAACCTCGCGGTGATCGCCGAAGGCGTCGAGACCCACGCCCAGCTGGAGTTCCTCCGCGAACACGGCTGCGACGAGGTGCAGGGCTACCTCTTCGGCCGCCCCATGAGCCCCGAGCAGTTCGAGGCCCAGTTCGGCGGCGCCGCGCTGTTCATGCTCAGTTGAGCACCTCGAACCACCAGGCCAGCCCCACGCAAGAGCCCCGCTAAATGCGGGGCTCTTGCGTTGCAGCGGGACCGTTCCGGGCAAACACCGTCAGGCGGGGATCGGCTTGACCACCAGGAAGTGCCGCACGCTGTAGTACGCCTGCGAATCCTGCCAGCCGAGGCGCGAGAGGCTGTCCATGCCGGCCTGCCAGGCGTCGTTGTCGAACAGCGCCTCCACCGTGCGCTGGTTGCTGAAGGCGCAGAAGAAGTGGCGGAACCAGTGGATGCGCGCGTCCAGCGGCTGGGCGCGGATCTGCGCCTCGATGCTGGGGAACAGCTCGGCGGGCAGCTCCGGCACCTTGCCATCGGCGCCCCGCAGGCCGAGGTTGCCCAGGTGCGCCTCGAAGCGCTGCTCGCCCACCTGCCAGGTCTCCACCATCACCTGCTCCTCGTCGACATGGCCCCACAACGCCGAGAGCAGCACATGGAAGCTGTTGCGGCAGAAGTTCTGCCAGGCGTCCTGCAGACCCGACTCGCCCTCGCCCAGGCCGACGAAGGCTTCCTGGAACTGGCGGTTGTCGTCTTCCAGCAGCACATCCACGTTCAGCCGCCCGGTCTGCTCGCCGGGGTACCAGGTGGCGCGGATGGCCGGCAGCCGGCCAGTAGGGGCGACCCAGTCGTCGTGCACGACGAACTCGACGCCATGGGACTCAAACAGTGCAGCCAGGCGCTGCGTAACGAATACCGGTTCCATCTTCGATCCTTGTGCAATAAGGCACGCCCGAGGCGGCATAGACGGGGCCCGGGAATGCCAGGCCGAAACGGCGCGTAGATTACCGCGCTTGAGCGGTCGGAGCGGCAAGCACGTCGAGCAGGACGCACTCGCCTGGCTGCGCCGCAGGTATTCTGCGCACCAGTCCGCACACGCGGGCGCCAGGGCGTGGGATCTTCTCCACCGCTGCTGCACAGATGGAGGACCGCTGCCCATGAACCGACACTTCGCCAGGCTCGCCCTGCTGCTGGCCCTGCCAGCGCTCTACGCCGAGGCCGCCGCCCCGAAGGACCACCCGCTCTTCGATGCCGCCTTCACCGAGGGCTACCAGGTGCAGGTGGAGGGCCAGGACTACCGCCTCCATACACAGGCCATCGGCGAGCTGGAGCTGCCCACCGGGCAACTGGTGGCCTGTGACCCGCTGGTGAGTTGCGACGGCCCCTTCACCCAGGCCGTGCCCAAGGGCCGTTACCCCCTGCAACTGGCTATCGCGCGAATCGGCGATGACGAACGCGTGGCCTTCGCCCGCATCGTCTTCGCCCCCGGCCCGGCGACCCGCTGGGAGATGGCCCTGGTGAAAGGCCAGGACCCGAGCACCCTGGGCCCGGACGAGTTCTTCGGCTACGGGGTGGACAGCGGCACCGGCGGCTTCCTGGACGCCGCCGCCCTGCGCAGCTACGAGGCCCGCCGAGACCAGGAAGGCGAGGCCTTCGACGAGCGCCTGTTCGCCGAACTGGACAAGACCTACCAGCACACCCGCAGTTGGTACCTGCTGCCGACCGACGCCGGCAACGTGGCGTTCTTCTCCAGCGGCTACGGCGACGGCGCCTACCCCAGCTACTTCGGCTACGACGCCGACGGCCGGCTGGTGGCGGTGGTGACCGATTTCCTGTTGTTGCCCGAGCGCTGACAGCGAGCTGCAAGCTGCAAGCTGCAAGCTGCAAGCTGCAAGCTGCAAGCTGCAAGCTGCAAGCTGCAAGCTGCAAGCTGCAAGCTGCAAGCTGCAAGCTGCAAGCTGCAAGCTGCAAGCTGCAAGAGCCTGGGGGGTCGGCGAATACCGTCAACACCTGGGCTTATTTGTCTACGCAGCCCGGGCGTAGGGTGGACCACGCTTCACCGGTCCACCATTCGAGGTCATGCCGAACACCACGCCCCCCTCGCCGCGAAACCGGTTTCGTGATCCCCGACAGGCCCGCACCAAGGGCCTTGCCGTAAGATCGCGCCATCACCGCCCAGCGCCCCGCCCGACCAGCCCGCCATTGACCGGCGACGACGAGACAAGGAGCCCGCCATGTCCTGGTGGAAACGCTTTACCCGCAACGCCGACACCCGCCAGACCACCCCAGCCGCCCCGACCGCCGAGGCGCAAGCCGCCCCCGAACAGACCAGCATCGAGCTGCGCCAGGGCACCGCCGAGTTCGAGCGTTTCATCACCGAGGCCGAGCTGGAACAGGGCAACCTCGCCCATGGCGCCGAGCACCTGGCCGAGCTGCTGAAGTTCGCCCCGGGCAACCCCGAATGGCTGGCCCTGGCCGAACGCTACCTGCAAACCGCCGGTACCCCGGCTGAAGCCGTGCTGCTGCCGCCGAGCGATCAGCGCTACGCCGCCACCGAGGCCCTGCGTTGCTGGATCATGGCCCGCGAAGGGCGGGTCGCCGACGCGGTGGACCTGCTTCTGCACGTCATCGACGCCGCCCCCGAAAGCGACTACCTCGACGCCTGGGCCCTCGGCTGGCTGGAGCCGGCCGGCGCCCTGGAGCAGCTGGATGCCGACCTGCAGATGCGCCTCTACGGCCGGCTCATCCAGCGCACCCCGGAAGCCCGCGAAGCCACCGCCCACGACCTCGCCAACACCCGCCGCTGGGCCGCACTGGCCAGTCGCATCCGGCCTTCGGACGATTTCGTCGCCCAATGGGCCATGCTGCACATCGGCCTGCTGCGCCGCGCCGCCCTGTTCGACCAGGCCCTGGAACTGGCCGGCCCGGTGCAGCAACAGGACTGGCACCAGGCGACCGCACGGGGCCTGGTGCTGCGCCAGCAGGGCCGCCCGGCGGAGGCCGACCTGGCCTTCAGCCAGGCCATGCAGCAGCAACCGGAAGAACTCAGCACCTACCTGGAGGCCGGCGACACCTGGCTGGAGAACCAGGGCTGGGCCCAGGCCATCAGCTGGTACGACCAGGCCCTGGCGCTGCACCCGGAACATGCCTGGGCCGCCCCTTCGCGGGACTACTGCCAGTGGCGCGCCACGGGCGACGACGCCCTGCTGCAGCAGGTGATCGACGCCGCCAAGGCCGATAACGAGCGCGCCTACCAGCTGTGGTTCCTCGCCAGCGGCGCCCCGCCCCAACCCAACGACGCCAGCGCCAACGTCCTGCGCAAGATCCGCGACAGCCTGCTCGATGGCAGCTACAACGGCTCGCCCGGCGACAGCATCACCCTGCGCACCAGCTCCCTGGAGGCGCCGAGCAACGTCCTCGCCATCACCCTGGAACTCGCCGCCCATGGGCTGGCCGGTTGCAAGGTAGAGGTCACCGCCGAGTCCATCGCCCAGCCCGACCCGCGCCAGCCCCTGGGGCCGGTCGCCCACCGGCTCTGGCGCTATGAGGGCGACCAGGCGCAGCCGGCCCTGCCGCCGCCGGGGGAAAAGGTCAGCGCGCTGATCGCCGGGCTCGCCGCCAAGCCCTATGCCCGCGCCAACTGGGCCCAGGCCAGCCATGTGGCCGCCGGCCTGGACGCTGACGAAGCGTTGCAGGTGCTGGCGACCCTGGTGCACCCGCCGGCGGTGCCCGACCGCTCGATCCCCGCGCTGCTCTGGCTCACCCGCGTGCAAAGCGCCGCCGCCCAGGTGCTGGCCCATCTCGACGGCGGCTGGGAAGGTTCGCGTCGCCGCGAGCTGTTGCTCTGCGCCCTGTTCGGGCCCAGTGACTGGACCACGGTGGCGGCCATCCGCGTGCTGGCTGCCATCGCCCACGACCAGCCAGCCCACGCGCTGGACATCCACACCTGCTTCGAACAGCTGGAAAGCCAGCGCCCCGACGACGGCTACTGCTGCTGGCTGGAGCCGCTCTACGAGAGCTGGCAGCAGTTGCCGCTGCTGTTCGACCATGAGCGCGAGACCCTGCGCCAGAAGCTCGCCCAATTGCAGGAAGACGACAGTGATTCCGCGTGAATGCCACTTGTCTGTCGTATGACCGACCTTCATGTGTCAGCCAACGACCTATGAGTTAGAATGCGCGCCTTTCCACGTACCGATCCCTGAGAGGACCGCCATGTTCAGCCGTGATTTGACCCTCGCCCGCTACGATGCAGACCTCTTCGCCGCGATGGAGCAGGAAGCCCAGCGCCAGGAAGAGCACATCGAACTCATCGCCTCCGAGAACTACACCAGCCCGGCGGTGATGGAAGCCCAGGGTTCGGTACTGACCAACAAGTACGCCGAGGGTTACCCGGGCAAGCGCTACTACGGCGGTTGCGAGTACGTCGACGTTGTCGAGCAACTGGCCATCGACCGCGCCAAGGAACTGTTCGGTGCCGACTACGCCAACGTCCAGCCCCACGCCGGTTCCCAGGCCAACGCCGCTGTCTACCTGGCCCTGCTGTCGGCCGGTGACACCATCCTCGGCATGAGCCTGGCCCACGGCGGTCACCTGACCCACGGCGCTTCCGTCTCCTCCTCCGGCAAGCTGTACAACGCCGTGCAGTACGGCATCACCGACGCCGGCCTGATCGACTACGACGAAGTCGAGCGCCTGGCCGTCGAGCACAAGCCGAAGATGATCGTCGCAGGCTTCTCCGCCTATTCGCAGATCCTCGACTTCCCGCGCTTCCGCGCCATCGCCGACAAGGTAGGTGCCTACCTGTTCGTCGACATGGCCCACGTGGCCGGCCTGGTCGCCGCTGGCGTGTACCCGAACCCGGTGCCCTTCGCCGACGTGGTCACCACCACCACCCACAAGACCCTGCGCGGCCCGCGCGGCGGCCTGATCCTCGCTCGCAAGAACGAAGAGATCGAGAAGAAGCTCAACTCCGCCGTATTCCCCGGCGCCCAGGGTGGCCCGCTGGAGCACGTCATCGCCGCCAAGGCCGTGTGCTTCAAGGAAGCCCTGCAGCCCGAGTTCAAGACCTACCAGCAGCAAGTGGTGAAAAACGCCCAGGCCATGGCCCAGGTGTTCATCGACCGCGGCTTCGACGTGGTCTCCGGCGGTACCCAGAACCACCTGTTCCTGCTGTCCCTGATCAAGCAGGACATCACCGGTAAGGACGCCGACGCCGCCCTGGGTCGCGCCTTCATCACCGTGAACAAGAACTCGGTACCCAACGACCCGCGCTCGCCCTTCGTCACCTCCGGCCTGCGCATCGGCACCCCGGCCGTCACCACCCGTGGCTTCAAGGAAGTCGAGTGCCGCGAGCTGGCCACCTGGATCTGCGACATCCTCGAGAACATGGGCGACGAGTCCGTGGTCGACCGCGTTCGCGAACAGGTCAAGGCCATCTGCGCCAAGCTGCCGGTCTACGGCAACTAAACGTCAGCGCTGACGAAAAAGCCCGGCTCATGCCGGGCTTTTTTATGCCTGTCGCACAGGCCATGGGGCCGCTGCGCGGCCCTTGGCGAATGAGTCCGCCCCTACAGGCACGTGGTACGTCGGGGTGTAGGGTGGATGGCGCTCTTTTCATCCACCAGCGGAGCCGAACCGGGCTCCGCTGCGGTGGACCGGTGAAGCGTGGTCCACCCCACCTGCCGGACACAACGTGTCGGCGGCCCTTGGCGAATGAATTCGCCCCTGCAGGTACGGGGTTTGTCGGGGTGTAGGGTGGATGGCGCTTTTTCCATCCACCAAGGGGGGTTACCGGCAGCTCCGATGGTGGGCTGAAGCCCACCCTACGCTCCATGCCGTAGCCCGGGCTTCAGCCCGGGAACGCCCCCTCAGAAACCGAATGTCGCCGACACCAGCCAGGTGCGCGGGGTGGAGAGGGTGAGGCCGGTGGCGGTGCCGTCGGGGACGTTGGCGGAAGCCCAGTAGGCCTTGTCCATGACGTTCTCCACGCTGGCGCGCAGGGTGACGTCAGTCTCGCCGACGCTGAAGGCGTAGCGCGCGCCCAGGTCGTAGCGCTGCCAGGCGTCGGCCTTCTGGGTGTTGGCCGGGTCCAGGTACTGGGCGCCGGTGTGGATGGCCCGCGCGGTCAGGGTCAGCCCCTGCACCTGGGGCAGGTCCCATTCGACGCCGAGGTTGGCGTTGAGGATCGGCGCGCCGATGGCGCGGTTGCCATCGTTGCTGCCATTGGCGGTGCGGGTCAGCTCGGCGTCCAGCAGCATGGCGCCGCCGAGGATGCGCACGCCTCCCAGCGGCTCGCCGAACAGGTTCAGCTCCAGGCCCTGGTTGCGCTGCTCGCCGTCGGGGCGCAGGTAGCCGTTCTCGGTGTAGTAGGCGGGCTTCTCGATGCGGAACAGGCTGAGGGTGCTGGTCAGGTTGCCCATGTCGTACTTGATGCCGGCTTCCACCTGCTTGCTGCGGTAGGGCGCGAACACCTGGCCGGCGTTGCTGGCCGTCTCCGGGGCGGTCTGGCCCTGGGTCAGGCCTTCCATGTAGTTGGCGTACAGCGACAGTGCTTCGGTGGTGCGCCAGACCACGCCCAAGGCCGGCGAGGTGGCGCTTTCGTCATAGCGCTGGTCGGGCTCGCCCGGCTCGGAGCTGTCCACCTCCACCCGCTGCAGGCGCGCCCCAAGGGTCAGCAGCACGCTGTCACCGGCGAAGCTCAGGGTGTCGGCCAGCGCCAGGCTGGAGAGCACGCTCCGGGTGTGGGTCGGGTTGTCGGCTGCCGTGGGCGTGACCGGCACCGGCAGGGTCGCCGGGTCGAACAGGTTGCTCACACCGTTGGCGTAGCGCGCACCGCTGTTGTCGAAGGTCATGTCGAAGCGGTTGAGGCTGAGGTTGAGGGTGTGCCCCACCGAACCCGTGGAGAACCAGTTGCGCAGGCCGACCGTGGCGGTGCGTACCTCCTCCTCGCGCTGGAAGGCGCGCGGGCTGACCACGAAGCGCCCGGCGTCGTTGGTCAGCTGCACCGCGTGGCGGAGGAAGTCGTAGTCGCCCCGGCGCGCGCCGGCGGCGGCATAGACCATCAGCGACTCGCTCAGGTCGTACTCGCCGCGCAGGGCGCCGAAGGTGTCCTTGGCCCGGGAGTAGGTCCAGGGCTGGGCGAAGTTGTGGTGGATGCCCTCGGCGTCCGGCACCTTGACCCCGGCGTTGAGGCCGACCCGCTCCATGGGCCCGTCGACGTCGCGCTCCTGTCGTCCGAGATCGAGGGACAGGCGCACGCGCTCGGCGCGCAGGTCCAGCCCGAGCACGGCGGAATCACGCTCCAGGCTCTGGTGGTCCCACTCGGTGTCGCCGGATTGCTTCACGCCGTTGAAGCGCAGGCCGAAGCGCTGGTCGTCGCCGAAGCGCCGGCCGATGTCCACGTGCCCGCCCAACTGGCCGGAAGAGGCGTGCAGGGCGGTGAACTCGGTGGTCGGTTCGTCACCCGCGCGCTTGGGCTCGATATTCACGCTGCCGCCGACGCTGCCGTTGGGTGCCAGGCCGCCGAGCAGGGCGCCCGGGCCCTTGAGGATGTCGATCCGCTCGACCATCTCCATGTCGATGGAATAGGTGGGCAATACGCCGTAGAGGCCGCCATAGGCAACATCACTGTTGTACAGGCTGTAGCCCCGGATGGAGAACTGCTCGAAGCGCCCGGCGGAGGGGTTGGTGCTGCGCACCGAGGGGTCGCTGGCGACCACGTCGGCGAGGGTGCGGGCCTGCTGGTTCTTCACCGCCTCGCTGGTGTAGGAGGTGAGGTTGAAGGGCGTCTCCATGAAATCCCGCTCGCCCAGCATGCCCAGCCCGCCACGACGGGAAACCTGGCCGCCGGCGTAGTGATCGGCGCTGGCGCCGCTGCCCTGCCCGGTGATGGCGATCGGCTGCAGCTGCTGCACGTTGCCGCCCTGGTCGGGCACCGGCAGCAGGGTGTAGCTGCCCTCGCCGGCCGGCTGCTGCATCAAGCCGGAGCCCTGGAGCAGACGGGCGAAGCCCTCCTCCACGGCGAAGTCGCCGTTCAAGCCGGCACTGCTGCGCCCGGAGACCAGGGACGGGTCGACGGACAGGCTGACGCCCGCCTCGCCGGCGAAACGGGTCAGCGCTGCGCCCAGGCTGCCGGCGGGGATCTGGTAGCTGCGGCGCGCACCGTCGTCGGCCCAGCTGGCGGCAGACAGGCCGACACAGCCCAGGGCCAGAAGCAGAGGCATCGCGCAGGGACGGAAGGAAAGGACTGCAGACATCGAAAGGCTCTCTTTTTCGTTCTATTGCCAGTGATGACAGGCGAGCCGAAAAAAAGGGACAGCCCTCATGCAGGCGATTGCCGTGGCACCAGCGACACCCAGTAGCGGGTGCGGTAGTGCAGCTCGATGGGCAGGCTGGCGACCAGCAGGGCCAGGGCCTTGTCGGTGTCTTCCAGGCGGAAGGTGCCGGTCACGGCGAGGGTTTCCAGCGCCGGGTCCCAGCGCAGCACGCCGGGTCGGTAGCGATCCAGCTCGCGCAGCACTGCACCCAGGCCGCGGTTCTCGACGATCAGCACACCCTGCTGCCAGTCGGGCTGGCGGGTGTCGAAGGCTTCCACCCGGCCCACAGCGGAAGCGCCCAGGCCGGCACGCTGGCCCGCCTGCAGGGTGACCGGCATGCCCTGGACAGGCTCCAGCCGCACCGTGCCGCGCGCCACCGACACCAGGCAGCCGTGGTCGAACTGGCGCACGCAGAAGCGCGCGCCCGAGGCCTGCAGGCGACCGTCGCGGGTCTGTACCTGCAACTCGCTGGCGCCGTCCAGGGCGATTTCGCCGTCGACCAAGGCGAGCTGGTGGCGACCGTCGGTGAAATCCAGGTTCACCGCGCTGGCGGTGTTGAGCTGCAGGCGCGTGCCGTCGGGCAGTTCCAGCGAACGACGCTCGCCGGTGGCGGTGCGCAGGTCGGCGCTCCAGTTGGCGATGGGCATCTGCCGCCAGGCGAGCCAGCCGGCGGGTGCCAGGGCGCCGAGAGCAAGCATGCGCTTGAGAGTGGTGCGCCGCCCCAGGTCCGGGCGGTCGAGGCTGGCCAACGCCAGGGCCCCGGGCAATTGGGCGAAGCGCTGGCGCAGGGCCTGGGCCTTCTGCCAGGCCTGTTCGTGGTCGCCGCTGCGGGCGCGCCAGCGTTGCAATTCGGCATGGTCGGCCTCGCGGGCGCCGCCGGACTCCAGCAGCGTCAGCCAGTGCGCCGCTTCCCGCGCCACCTGGCGGGCCTGGGCCGAGGGCTGGGCACTCACAGGTCCACCAGCAGGCAGTGCTCGTAGGCCTTGGCCATGTAGCGCTTTACCGTGCGTTCGGATACGTCCAGGCGCAGGGCGATGCTGGCGTAGTCGAGGCCTTCGAGCTGCGACCAGAGGAAGGCACGGCGCACCGCCAGCGGCAGGCCGTCGAGCAGTTCGTCCAGCGCCTGCAGGGTTTCCAGCAGCAGCCAGCGCTGTTCGGGCGAAGGCGCTTGCGCCTCCGGCAGGCTGGCCAGGGCGTCCAGGTAGGCGCGTTCCAGGCTGCGGCGCTGGTGGTGGTTGATCAGCAGGCGCTTGCCGACGGTGAGCAGGTAGGCCCGTGGCTCCTGCAGGCGCGGCAGCGGTTTGTCCTGGTGGGCGGCGAGCACGCGGACGAAGGTGTCCTGGGTCAGGTCCGCAGCATCCCAGGCGTTGCCCAGGCGCCGCCGCAGCCAGCTTTCCAGCCAGCTGCGGTGTTCGCGATAGAGGGTATTGAGACAGGGTTCGGGTGCCGCGACTGCATCGTTCATGGGTGGCACGCCGGAGGGGTAAATGGAATCAAATGCGAGTGATTCTATTTACTTTTCATCTGCATTCCAACCCTGCGAGTCACCCTTTCAGGCCTGCACCTCGGCGAAACCGGCGCGGATGCGCTCCTCCGGCAAGCCATCGCCAATGAACACGATCACGCTCTCGCGCGACTCGCCCTCCGCCCACTCGCTGTCCCAGTCGAAGCCGTAGAGGCGCAGCACCCCCTGGAACACCATGCGCCGGTCCTCGCCGGCGATATCCAGCACGCCCTTGTAGCGCAGCAGTGCATTGCCGTGCTCTTCCAGCAGGCCTTCCATGAAGGTGCTGAGCTTGTCGAGGTCCAGCGCCTTGTCGCTCTTCAGCACCAGGGTGGAAATTCGGTCGGTGGAGCCGGCCGGGGTCAGCGGGCGCAGGCTCAGGCCGGAGCCGATGTCGGCGTTGAGGTTGAAGCCGCGCACGTCGAGCAGCTCGGCCAGGTCGATGCGGCCGTGGTCGACCACACGGATCGGCGCGCGGCGGTTGATCCGTGACAGCCGCTGGCTGAGGGCCTCGAAGTGGGCGTTGTCCACCAGGTCGCGCTTGCTCACCAGGATGCGATCGGCGAAACCGACCTGGGCCTGGGCGATGGTCTCGGCCAGGTGGCGCTCGGCGTTGGCGGCGTCCACCAGGGTGATGATGCCGTCCAGCACGTAGCGCTCGCAGAGCTCCTCGTCGGCGAAGAAGGTCTGCGCCACGGGTGCCGGGTCGGCCAGGCCGGTGCACTCGATCACCAGCCGGTCGAAGGCCAGCTCGCCGGCGTCCAGGCGCTCCAGTAACAGGTACAGGGCCTTCTCCAGCTCGACGTGGATGGAGCAGCAGACGCAGCCGTTGGCCAGGGTCATCACCTGCACCGGCTCGCTGCCGAGCAGTTGGCCGTCGATGGGCGTCTCGCTGAATTCGTTCTCGATCACCGCGATCTTCAGGCCGTGCTCGGCCTTGAGGATGTGCTTGAGCAGGGTGGTCTTGCCGGCGCCGAGAAAGCCGCTGAGCACGGTGACGGGGATGGGGGTCGGGTACATCGTGGTCTCCAAAAGACACGCGCCACGACGAGTCGTGGCGCGTGGGTAACTGTCAACCTGTCTCGCCAGGCGTCGCGAGCGCAGCAGCCTGGCGAAGCACGTTTAACAGCAGCGGATGGGTCGTCCTTTGCCGCCACCGTAACGCGCCTCCTGGCGCTCGCGGAAGAACTCCTCGTAGCTCATCACCGGCTTGTCCGGGTGCTTGCCACGCATGTGCTCGACGTAGTTGTCGTAGTCGGGCATGCCGACCAGCATGCGCGCGGCCTGCCCCAGGTACTTACCCATGCGGCTCAGGTCATTGAACATGCGCGTTCACTCCTCAGGCATCCGGGATCGGCTGGAAGGGCGATTCCTTGTCGGTGCGCTCCGGCTTGGCCCAGGCCCTGCGTCCCACCTTGATGGCGTAGAACAGGATGCTGAGAACCACGAAGAGGAAGAGCACGGTCAGGGTCGAGTTGGTGTAGGCGTTGAAGATCACGTGCTGCATCTGCGCCATGTCCTTGGCCGGGGCCAGGATCTGGCCGGCGTCAGCGGCGTCGCTGTACTTCTTGGCCAGGGCCAGGAAGCCCACCGCCGGGTTCGGGTCGAGCAGCTTGATCAGGCCCGCGGTGGTGGTGCAGATCAGCAGCCAGGTGGCCGGCACCAGAGTGACCCAGACGTAGCGCTGGCGCTTCATCTTGATCAGCACCACGCAGCCGAGCATCAGGGCGATACCGGCGAGCATCTGGTTGGAGATGCCGAACAGCGGCCACAGGGTGTTGATGCCGCCCAGCGGGTCGATCACGCCCTGGTACAGCAGCCAGCCCCACATGGCCACGCAGCCGGCCGTGGCGATGACGTTGGCGGTCCAGGACTCGGTGCGCTTCAACGCCGGCACGAAGTTGCCCAGCAGGTCCTGCAGCATGAAGCGCCCGGCACGGGTACCGGCGTCCACCGCGGTGAGGATGAACAGCGCCTCGAAGAGGATCGCGAAGTGGTACCAGAACGCCATGGTGTTCTCGCCCGGCAACACCTGGTGGAGGATCTGCGCGATGCCCACGGCCAGGGTCGGCGCACCACCGGCACGGGCCAGGATGGTGTGCTCGCCGATGTCACGGGCGGTGGCCTCCAACACTTCCGGGGTGATGGTGAAGCCCCAGCTGCTGACGGTGGCCGCCACGCTGGCGACGTCGGTGCCGACTACGGCCGGCGGGCTGTTCATGGCGAAGTACACGCCCGGCTCGATCACCGAGGCGGCGACCATGGCCATGATGGCGACGAAGGATTCCATCAGCATGCCGCCGTAGCCGATGTAACGGGCATGGGATTCGTTGGCCAGCAGCTTGGGCGTGGTGCCGGAGCTGATCAGCGCATGGAAGCCGGAAACCGCGCCACAGGCGATGGTGATGAACAGGAAGGGGAACAGGCCGCCCTTCCACACCGGGCCGGTGCCGTCGACGAACTGGGTCAGCGCCGGCATTTTCAGCTCGGGCATGGTCACCAGGATGCCGATGGCCAGGGCGATGATGGTGCCGATCTTGAGGAAGGTCGACAGGTAGTCACGGGGCGCCAGCACCAGCCACACGGGCAGCACGGCGGCGACGAAACCGTAGCCGATCAGCATCCAGGTGATCTGCACGCCGGTGAAGGTGAAGGCCGGGCCCCAGACCGGGTCGGCGGCCACCTGGCCACCGAGCCAGATCGACAGCAGCAACAGCACCACGCCCACCAGCGAAATCTCGCCGATACGGCCCGGGCGGATGTAGCGCATGTAGATGCCCATGAACATCGCGATGGGGATGGTCGCCATCACCGTGAACATGCCCCAGGGGCTCTCAGCCAGGGCCTTGACCACGATCAGCGAGAGCACCGCGAGGATGATGATCATGATCAGGAAGGCGCCGAACAGCGCGATGGTGCCGGGTATCTGGCCCATCTCCTCACGCACCAGCTCGCCCAGGGAGCGGCCGTTGCGACGGGTGGAGATGAACAGGACCATGAAGTCCTGCACCGCACCGGCGAGCACCACGCCGGCAATCAGCCAGAGCGTGCCGGGCAGGTAGCCCATCTGCGCCGCAAGTACCGGGCCCACCAGCGGGCCGGCGCCGGCGATGGCGGCGAAGTGGTGACCGAAGAGGATGTGCTTGTTGGTCGGGACGTAGTCCAGGCCGTCGTTGTTGAGCAGCGCGGGGGTCGCGCGGGTCGGGTCCAGCTGCATCACCTTGGTGGCGATGAACAGGCTGTAGTAGCGGTAAGCGACAAGGTAAAGGGCAACGGCTGCGACCACGATCCACAAGGCGTTGATCGCCTCGCCGCGGCGTAGTGCGACCACACCCAAGGCACATGCGCCGACCACCGCCAGCACTGCCCAAGGCAGGTGGCGCGTGACGCTATTGTTATTGTTCATAGGGAACTCCGAATGGATAGACAGACAAGCTGCCGCACAAGCTTAGCCGCTCCCCGGCGAAACTGAAGTCAGACCTTGGTCTAGAGCCTTCGGCCACTGTCGCCGGGGTGGTCGGACGGGGTCTATCCGGGGCATGGAGTGTGCCCTGCCAGCCCCCGTGCACGGGCATGACCGCTGAGTGGGATGGAGGTCGCTTTTTACCTCCACCAGGCGGAGTGGAGGACAGGGAAAGCAGTGGGCTGAAGCGGAGCGCCGCCCGGCCCGCCCTACGCCCACCTGCGCCCACCTGCGCCCGCACAGGTCCACCTGCGCGCTGGGTCCGATGCATGGGTAGGTCGGGTGCAACCCGACATTTCGGCCAAGCCGCCTGATCACCGGGCATGAAAAAGCCGGGCATCGCCCGGCTTCTTCGTTACTGCGGCCGATCAGGCCGGCTGTTTGGCGTAGCGCGCCAGTTGCTGGTCGCGGCTCATCACTTCCAGAGTGTTGGCCAGCACCTGCTCGCCGGTCACGTCCGGGGCGGAGAAGATGGTGGAGAAGTTCTCCTGGGCGATCTTGGCGAAGTGGGCGCGGTCGCCCTGCTCCACACCCAGCAGGGTGGCGTAGGCGTCCAGCGCTTCGCCCTGGCCCTGGGCCATGTCTTCGGCAATGTTGTCGAGCATGCCGTTCATGGCCAGCATCGAGCGGCCGCCGTAGCCGATCTTGGCGCCGACATCGCAGCCGTTGGTACCGGAGGTCATGCCGAAGGTGGCGTTACCCGAGGTGCCGTTGGTGGTAGTGGCCAGGAAGTGCGGTGCGAAGCCGCGTTGGCCGTCGAACAGCATGTTGCCCCAGCCGCAGCCGTTACCACCGGCAGCGTCGGCATGTGCCGCCACGCTACCTACGCTCAGAAGTCCCACAATCACGCCTTTGACCAGCAGTCGGTTGTCCATTAGCTGCACTCCACAATCATCAATAGGGGTAAATCCGCCTAAGCAGCTTTGGCGACACTTGGCGAACTGTCAAACCAGGCGGCCCTGCCGTGCGCCCAATGGCCATGCCGCTTGCGGGGATGTGACGGGGTTGGCGGGCAGCCCTTGCCGGCCTGGCGGATTGGGAGTCTAATCCGCCGCGAACGGGCCTCGCGCCCGGGCCACGTCACGATGACCACCATGTACGGCCTCCCCCGCCGCAGGATCGCGGCCCTCTTCTTCCTACTTGCATTGACCGGCGGCTGCCGCGAAGAGGCGTCCCTGCCCTTCGACCAGCAACTCTACGTCTGGCAGCGCCAATGGCTGCCCGCCCACGCCGAAGCGCTCGCCGCCAGCCACGCCGACTTCTCCACCCTGCGCGTGCTCGCCTTGCAGGCCCACCCCGGTGCCGGCTGGTCGCGCATCCGCGTCGACGCCCCGCTGCTGCGCGCCGATGGTCGGCCACTGGTGGCGGTGGTACGCCTCGACGGCCAGCTGCCGCAGTTGGACGCGCAACGGGCACGGGAGGAAATCACCGCGCTGCTGGCCGACTGGCAGGCCGCCGGCCTCACCCCCCAGGCGCTGGAGATCGACCACGACTGCGCCAGCGCGCGCCTGCCCGGCTACACCCGCTTCCTCGCCGAGCTGCGCCCGGCCCTACCACCAGGCCTGCGCCTGGGCATCACCGCCCTGCCCGCCTGGCTCTCCAGCCCGGACCTGGACGCACTGCTGGCCCAGGTGGACGGCAGCGTGCTGCAGGTCCACGGCGTCAGCGCCCCCGAGCAGGGGCTGTTCGATGCCGACAAGGCGTTCGCCTGGGCACAGCGCTGGGCCGAACGCAGCGAGCGCCCCTTCCTGCTCGCCTTGCCCGCCTACGGTGCCGGCCTCATCAGCAGTGCCAGCGGCGCCCAGGTGGAAAGCGAAGCGCCGCTGAACCTGGCCGGCGAGCGCCGCGAACTCAGCGCCGACCCGCAGCAGGTCGCCGCCCTGGTCCAGCGCCTGCGGGATAAGCGCCCCGCCCACCTCGCCGGGCTCATCTGGTTCCGCCTGCCCCTGCCGGGCGACCGCCGTGCCTGGCCCCTGGCGACCCTGCGCGCCGTGGCCCGGGGCGAGCCCCTGGCGGCGGCACTGGCCGTCCAGGTGGAACGCCCACGGGGCGATGAGCTGCGCGAACTCAGCCTCACCAATACCGGCAACGCCCCCGCGACACTGCCACAACGCCTGGACATCACCGCCCGGGACTGCCAAGCCTTCGACGCCCTGCCCGGCTACCGCATGCAACGCAGCGACACGGGCCTGGTGCTGGAGCGCCAGGCCACCGCCCAGCTCGCCACCGCCCAGCTCGCCGCCGGCCAGCGCCGTGCGCTGGGCTGGGCCCGCTGCTCCGAACTCGATCAAGGAGGAATCCATGTACGCCCCTGAGCGTCGCCCTGCCCGTCTCGCCCTGGCCATCGCCCTCGCCCTGCCGCTCGGCAGCGCCCTGGCCTGCGGCCCGGACTTCTCCATGCGCCTGCTGGACGACCGCGCCAACAGCCTGGCCGAACTGCCCGAAGGCAACTTCGCCTTCGAGATCAGCCGCCTGGCACCGCCCATCCCCGGGCTCAAGCAGGTAACCGAAGCCAGCCTGGTGCCGCGCTGGGAGGAGGACAACGGCGCCTACCTGCAGCAGCGTGACGAGCGCGAGAAAAGCGAACTGGGCGAAGCGATGTGGCAGCGCGTGCAAACCCTGCGCGGCCTCGATAACGCCCAGCGGGCCGAAGCGGAAGGCCAGGACCTGCCCGCCGAAATCCGCCTCTACACCGCCGGCGCCGTAGCCTTCCAGGGCGACCCGGCGCTGGCCGTCGACTACTTCCGCCGCGTCCTCGCGCTGCCGGACGCCGAGCGTCGCACCCGCAGCACCTGGGCCGCCTACTCCATGGGCCGCACCCTGGCCGCCAGCAGCCGCTTCCTGCCTGCCAGCAACGAAGTGCTCAGCGACGAGGAAATCACCCAGCGCCTGCACGCCAATGCCGAAGCCGCCAGGGAGGCCTTCCGCCTCACCCGCACACTGGCCATCGAGGGCTTCGACGACCCGCTGGAGCTGGCCGCCGCCAGCCTGGGCGAGGAAGCCCTGCTGGCCAAGGAGGCCGGCGACTGGGGCGAGGCCATCCGCCTCTACGCCAACCAGGCGACGCTGCACTCCAACACCGGCTACAGCTCCCTGCGCCAGCTGAGCGGGGAGCTGGCGCGCATGCCCGACGAGCAACTGGTGCCGCTGCTGGCGGTACCCGAAGTCCAGCAATTGCTCACGGTGCGCCTGCTCACCCGGATCGGCTGGTTCTACGACGAACAGCCCAACGGCGAGCAGCACCTGGCCGAACTGCTGATGGCCCTCGACGCCGCCGAGCTGCCCAACGCCGACCGCCTCGCCGCGCTCGCCTACCGTGTCGGTCGCTACGACGATGCCGAGCGTTTCCTGGCCAAGGCCGGGGACAGCGGCCTCGCCTGGTGGTTGCGGGCCAAGCTGGCCCTGCGTGCCGGCGACACCCCGGGCGCCACCGAGGCCTATGCCAAAGCCGCCAAAGCCTTCCCCGAGGACGAGAAATGGGGCGCCCGGCGCACCGTCAACTGGGAGTGGGAAACCGTCACGCCGCGCTGCCGGGTGGAAGGCGAAAGCGCCATCCTCGCGCTGCAGCGCGGCGATTACCTCGAAGCCTTCGACAACCTCTACCGCAGCGGCGAGATCTACTGGATGGATGCCGCCGCCGTGGCCGAGCGGGTGCTCACCCTCGACGAGCTGAAGGGCTACGTGGACGCCAAGGTCGTCGCGCCGCCCCCTCAAACCCAGGAAGACCGCGACGCCTATCGCCCGCAACCGGTGGCCGCCTCCCTGCGCGAGCTGCTGGGCCGCCGCCTGCTGCGCGAAGGCCGCTACGACGAAGCCCCGGCCTATTTCGAGAGCGACGAGCTGCGCGCCGCCGCCCTTGAATACGGCCAGGCCCGCGAACAGGCGCAAAGCCGCTGGACCGGCATCGGTCGCGCCGAGGCCTACTACACCGCCGCCCGCCTGGCCCGCCGGCAGGGCATGGAGCTGCTGGGCTACGAGATGTCCCCGGACTTCCACGCCCTGGGCGGCAACTTCGCCTTCACCCAGGTGAACCCGCTGCAGGCCGGCGGGCTGCTTTCCGCGGACGAAGTGCAGCGGCAGAACGCCAACCTGGCCCAGCCCAACCTGCGCTACCACTACCGCTGGGTCGCCGCCGACCTCACCGAGCGCGCCGCCGACGACCTGCCCCACACCAGCCAGGCCTTCGCCGCCGTGCTGTGCAAGGGCAGCGGCTGGGTGCAGTACAGCGACCTCCCCCGCGCCCAGGCCATCTACCGGCGGTACGTCGAGCACGGCCCTTTCGTGGAATGGGCCGGCAATTTCGGCATGAACTGCGAGGAACCGGACTTCGAAAGCGCCCACGGCCGCCTGTGGGAAGAACGTGAACAGGCCGTGCGCGATGGGTTCTACTCCATCAGATACGGCCTCGCTGCCGGCGCCGCGCTGTTGCTGGGTGCCGCCGGCGCCTGGCTGTGGCGACGTCGCTCCCGATGAGCGGCAGCCCCGAGCCTTGTCTATAGTTGTGTGAATTGAGCAGGAGCCATGCCATGAGTGACACAGACAACGAGCGCCGACGCTTTCACCGCATCGCGTTCGATGCCGCCACCGAGATCGCCCAGGACGAGCGTCGCTGGAACGTCGAGCTGCAGGACATCTCCCTGAAGGGCCTGCTGGTGGAGCGCCCGAGCAACTGGAACGGCGACCCCGACCAGCCGTTCCTGGCCACCGTCCGCCTCAGCGGCGACACCCAGGTGCGCATGGAGGTGGTGCTGACCCGCGTGCAGAAAGACCAGCTGGGCTTCGTCTGCCAGCACATCGACCTGGATTCCATCGCCCACCTGCGCCGCCTGGTGGAACTCAACCTCGGCGACGAGGACCTGCTGGAACGTGACCTCGCCGCCCTGGTAGAGAAGTAGGGGTCACTCGAACAGGGCATCCAGCGCCTGTTCCAGGCGCGTCACCGCAATCACCCGCAGCCCCGGGGGCGCCTCCTTCGGGGCGTTGCCCTTGGGCACGATGGCGCGCTTGAAGCCGTGCTTGCCCGCCTCCTTCAGGCGCTCCTGGCCGCTCGGTACCGGGCGCACCTCGCCCGACAGGCCCACCTCGCCGAACACCAACAGGTCATGCTCCAGCGGGCGGTTGCGCAGGCTCGACATGATCGCCGCGATCAGCGCCAGGTCGGACGCCGTCTCCAGCACCTTGACCCCGCCCACCACGTTGAGAAACACATCCTGGTCGTGGGTGGGAATGCCGCCGTGGCGGTGCAATACCGCCAGCAGCATGGCCAGGCGGTTCTGGTCCAGGCCCAGGGTGACCCGGCGCGGGTTGGCCAGGTGGCTGGTGTCCACCAGGGCCTGCACCTCCACCAGCATCGGCCGCGAACCTTCCCAGGTAGCCATGACCACGCTGCCGGGCACCGCTTCCTGGGCACGGGTGAGGAAGATCGCCGACGGGTTGGAAACCTCCTTCAGGCCCTTGTCGGTCATGCCGAACACGCCCAGTTCGTTGACCGCGCCGAAGCGGTTCTTCACCGCCCGCAGCAGGCGCAGGCGGCCATCGGACTCGCCCTCGAAATACAGCACGGTGTCGACCATGTGCTCCAGCACGCGCGGGCCCGCCAGGGCGCCTTCCTTGGTCACGTGGCCGACGAGGAAGATCGCCGTGCCGCTCTGCTTGGCATAGCGCACCAGCAGCGCCGCGCTCTCGCGCACCTGGGCCACGCCGCCAGGGGCGGACTGCAATTGCTCGGTGAAGATGGTCTGGATGGAGTCGATCACCATCACCTTGGGCTTCTCCACCCGGGCGGTGGCGATGATGCTTTCGATGCAGGTCTCGGTCATCACCTTGAGCTTGTCTTCCGGCAGCCCGAGGCGGCGGGCGCGCATGGCGACCTGCTGCTGGGATTCCTCACCGGTGACATAGAGCGCGGGGAAGCGCGAGGCGATGTTGCACAGGGTCTGCAACAGAATGGTGGACTTGCCGATGCCGGGGTCGCCGCCGATCAGCACCACCGAGCCGTCCACCAGGCCACCACCGAGTACGCGGTCGAGCTCGGCGGAGGCGGTGGAAAAGCGCGGCATTTCCTCGACGCTGACTTCGGCCAGGGTCTTGATCTGCGCCTGGCCACCGGCCCAGCCGGCGCGCCCGCTGGGGGGCGCGGCGCCGTCGATGACGGTTTCAACCAGGGTGTTCCAGGCCCCGCAATCGCCGCACTGGCCGGCCCATTTGGGGAAGGTCGAGCCGCACTCGGTGCAGCCGTACATGCGCTTGGCCTTGGCCATCAGCGGACTCCGTCAGACGAAAGCCCGCATGATAGCGGATCAACCCTTGCAGGCGCGCCCGCAGCCGCAGCAGCCTTCCTTGCGCTCCGGCGCCTTGAGCGCCTGCAGATTCTGCAGCAGGCCATCGCGGCGCATGCGCAGGGCCTGGAGGCTGGAACCGTCCAGCGGCTCGCTGCCCTGCTCGATGCGGCCGATGCGCTTTTCCAGCAGCTCGTACTGTTCACGCAGACGCGCCGTGCGCTCTTCGGCGCGGCGCGCCTCGTACAGGGCCTTGCGGTCACGCTCGGGGGCGGCATTGGGAAGGGTGTCGTAGACGGTCATGGCGACGGCTCCGGAAGGGGAAATGGGCGCCAGACTACCCAGCGCGCCTCCCCGCCGTTTTGACGCCGATCAACGCCTCAATGGCTCTTCAGCAGCTGGGCAATCTCGTCCTTCAGGGCCACCCGCTGCATTTTCAGGCTGTGCAGGGCGAGGTCATCGAGGGCGTGCTTGCCGTCCTCCACTTCATAGATGCGGGCGTCGAGGCGCTGGTACTCCTGCGCCAGACGGGAAAAATGCACGTTGTGCTGGAGCATTTCGCGCATCGTGTCGCGATGTTCGGGGAACTCGCGGTCCAGGGGGTGATGTTCGAGCGGCATGGTCGGGCTCCTCACTGGCGAAAACTCCCTTGAGGCTAGACCAAGCAGCCGCGATGTCGCCGGCCGATGCACCACCGGGAGGTTTTCAGTGAACAGTCGTGGCTGTGCGCCGGCCCCTGGAAGCACTAGGATGGTCCGCCTGACCGAGGAGAACCCCCGATGCTGGAGCTGCGCCCTAGCTGTGAAGCCTGTTCCCGCCCCCTGCCGCCATCGAGCACCGATGCACGCATCTGCTCCTTCGAGTGCACCTTCTGCGCCGCCTGTGCCGAGCGCCTGGAGAACGTCTGCCCCAACTGCGGCGGCGGTTTCTACCCGCGCCCGGTGCGGCCGAAGGTATTGCTGAACCGCTACCCCGCCACCGGCGTGAGGGTGGAAAAACCGGTGGACAGCCGCGTCCACGCCGATTTCTGCAGCCTGTACCGGCACGTGGAACCGCAACATCGCTGAGATGGCAGGGTCAGAACACTCGGTTACACTTTCAGCCCATAACCAGACCCAGGGGAGCGGTACATGAGCCTATTGAACGAATTCAAAGCCTTCGCGGTGAAAGGCAACGTGGTCGACATGGCGGTGGGCATCATCGTCGGTGCGGCCTTCGGCAAGATCGTCTCGTCCTTCGTCGGCGACGTGGTCATGCCCCCCATCGGCCTGCTGATCGGCGGCGTCGACTTCACTGACCTGGCCATCACCCTCAAGGCCGCCCAGGGCGATATCCCAGCGGTGGTGCTGAGCTACGGCAAGTTCATCCAGACGGTGCTCGACTTCGTCATCGTCGCCTTCGCCATCTTCATGGGCGTGAAGGCCATCAACAAACTCAAGCGCGAAGAAGCCGTAGCCCCCTCCGCCCCGCCGGTCCCTACCCCGGAGGAAGTGCTGCTGACCGAAATCCGCGACCTGCTCAAATCGCAGCAGCAGGACAAGCAGCAACCCTGAGCGGATTGCAGCCATGAAGAACGGCGCCCGTGGGCGCCGTTCTTGTTTCATGCCTCCGTAGGGCGGGTGAAACCCGCGAGCTCCTGGCACTCCGCATCGTCGGGTTGCACCCGACCTACACACTCCCCGGCCCTGCCCCCCCGCCAATGAAAACGGCGCCTCGCGGCGCCGTTTTCGTTTCAGGCTCAGCCCGTCTCCTCGACCGGCCTCAGCAGCAGGCGGTTGACCCGGCGCTCACGCACCTCGGTCACCTGCAGCTCCCAACCTTCTACCTCGAGGCGGTCGCCCACCATGGGCAGGCGGTCCAGCAGGCTCATGGCCAGGCCCGCCAGGGTCTGGTAGTCGTCCGTGGGACGGGCGCGGAAGCCCAGGCGCTCACGCAACACGGCGAGGTTCACCGCACCGCTGACCTTGTAGCCCCCCGCGCTCGGCTCGATGTCCGGGCCTTCGCTCTCGCTGGCGTCAGGCAACTGACCGGCGATGGACTCGAGGATGTCGGTCATGGTCACCAAGCCCTCGAAGCCGCCGAACTCGTTGACCACGAAGGCGATGTGGGTGGAGGCCTCGCGCATCTGCTCCAGGGCCCCCAGCACCGACACGCTCTCGGGCAGGTTGACCGGCGCGCGCAGCAGGGATTCCAGGTCCGGCTCCTCGCCACGCAGCAGCTCCTTGAACAGCTCCTTCTTGTGCAGGTAGCCCAGGGGCTCGTCCACCGCGCCATCGCGGATCACCACCAGGCGCGAGTGGGGCGCCTGCAGCAGGGCCTGGTGGATCTGCTCGCGAGTCTCGCCCAGGTCGATGCGGTTGACCCGTGCGCGGTCGGTCATCACGGTGCGGATCGAACGCTCGGCCAGGTGCAGCACGCCGCTGATCATCACCCGCTCGCGGCGGTCGAACACCGCGGTGTCGCCCTCGCCGTCCTTGAGCATGTCGGCGATGTCATCGCCCACTTCGCCGGCATCCACGCCACGGCCGCCGAGCAGGCGCAGCACCGCATGGGCGGTGCGCTCACGCAGGCCACGGCTGCCCTGCAGCTTGCGCTTGCGTCGCCAGCGCACCGTCTGGTTGGCCATCTCGATGAGGATCGAGAAACCGATGGCCGCATACAGGTAGCCCTTGGGAATGTGGAAGCCCAGGCCTTCGGCGGTGAGGCTGAAGCCGATCATCATCAGGAAGCCCAGGCACAGCATGATCACCGTGGGGTGGGCGTTGACGAAGGCGGTCAGCGGCTTGCTGGCGACGATCATCAGGCCGATGGAGATGATCACGGCGATCATCATCACTTCCAGGTGCTCGACCATGCCGACGGCGGTGATCACCGCGTCCAGGGAGAACACCGCGTCCAGCACGACGATCTGCGCCACCACTGGCCAGAACATGGCGTAGGTGCGGCTGCCGCTCTGGTGGTGGGTATGGCCCTCGATGCGCTCGTGCAGCTCCATGGTGGCCTTGAACAACAGGAACACACCACCGAACAACATGATCAGGTCACGGCCGGAGAAGGCCTGGCCGAACACCTCGAACAGCGGTTCGGTCAGGGTCACCAGCCAGGAGATGCTGGCCAGCAGGCCCAGGCGCATGATCAACGCCAGCGACAGGCCGATCAGGCGGGCGCGGTCACGCTGCTCGGGGGGCAGCTTGTCGGCGAGGATGGCGATGAACACCAGGTTGTCGATGCCGAGGACGATCTCCAGCACGATCAGCGTCAGCAGGCCCAGCCAGGCGGTGGGGTCGGCTATCCATTCCATGCTCAGGCACTCCCGGGCGAAAGACGGGCAGGCGCGAAGGCTGCATCGGCGCTAACGGGGCGCGGCAGGCGGTTCGGCATGCGGGAAGATCGCGCGGCACGCTGCCACGCTCGGGTCGGGCGCGCGCTGGCGCCGGGGGAGGAAGGGGCCACGCCCTGGGTACTCGGGGGTGGTTTACAACTGTCGCTGTCCATTGGGTTCCGGATCAAAAAAACGGACGTGCATCCTAGGACATGAATGCACGCCGTTTAATCGTGGAATTTTTACTAATCGTGTACGACCTTGCTTAGCGCCGCCGGAACAGTGGCCGCGGCTCGATCACCGAACGCCCATAGAGCACGCTGACCCCGGCCAGCCCCTTGAGCGCGTCGACGACGGATTTGTCCTCACGCACGGCAAAGGCATCGAAGCCGCACTGGCGCATGTGCGAAAGCTGGTCGCGCAGCACATCGCCCACCGCGCGCAGCTCGCCGTGCCAGCCCAGGCGGCTGCGCAGCAGGTAGGCCTGGCTGTAGCCGCGGCCGTCGCGGAAGCTGGGGAAGTCCACGGCGATCAGCGGCAGCGCATCGGTCAGCAGCGGCCCCAGCGCCTCCACCTCGTCGTCCGGTTGCAGCAGCAGGCCGTCCCGGCCATCACGCTCGCGCCACAGGGCCAGCGGCAGGATCAGCCGCCCGTCGGGCAGCGCCTCGCCCGCCTCGCGCACCAGGGTCCAGGGGTCGTCCGCGATCAGTTGCGGTTCATCGTCGAGCAGGCGGATGAGGTTGTTCATGCCGGCACCTGCTCACGCACGTAGACCCGTTCCTTGAAAGGCTCGATGCCGATGCGCCCGACGGTGTCGACGAAGCGCTCCTCCAGCTCGCGGTAATCCACATAGGTGGCGACGATGCGCTCGATCACCTCCGGGACCTCGGCGGCGCTGAACGAGGGGCCGATCACCTTGCCCAGCGCGGCAGCCATGCCCTGGGCGCCGCCGAGGGTGATCTGGTACCACTCGCTGCCGCCCTTATCCACACCGAGGATGCCGATGTTGCCGATGTGGTGGTGGCCGCAGGCGTTCATGCAGCCGGAGATGTTCAGGCTCAGCTCGCCCAGGTCGTGCAGGTAGTCGAGGTCTTCGAAACGCTGCTGGATGGCCTGGGCGATGGGGATCGACTTGGCGTTGGCCAGGGCGCAGTAGTCGCCGCCAGGGCAGGCGATGATGTCGGTCAGCAGACCGATGTTCGGCGTGGCCAGGCCAACGGCCACCGCCCGCGACCAGAGCGCGTGCAGGTCGCGCTTGCGCACATCGGGCAGCACCAGGTTCTGTTCATGGGCGATGCGTATCTCGCCGAAGCCGAACGCGTCTGCCCAGTCGGCCACGGCCTCCATCTGCGCGGCGGTGACGTCACCCGGCGGCGCGTCGACCCCGGGCTTGGTGGAGAGCACCACGGCGGAATAACCGGGCACCTTGTGCGGCTGCAGGTTGCGCGAGCACCAGCGGGCGAAGGCCGGGTCGCTGGCCAGCTGGCTGCCGAAATTCAGGTCGACGTCGTCGAGGGTTTCGTACACCGGCGCATCGAAGGCCGCGGCCACCCGCTGGTACTCATCGGCGGTGAGCTGGGCCGGGCCGTCGCGCAGGTGCTCCCACTCGTCCTCCACTTCGCGGGAGAAAGCCTCGATACCCAGCGCCTTGACCAGGATCTTGATCCGCGCCTTGTACTTGTTGTCGCGCCGGCCGTGGCGGTTGTACACCCGCAGGATGGCCTCGACGTAGGACAGCAGGTGCTGCCAGGGCAGGCCGTCGCGGATCTGCAACCCGAGGATCGGCGTGCGCCCCAGGCCGCCCCCCACCAGCACCCGCAGGCACATCTCGCCCGCCGCGTCGCGGTACAGGTAGAGGCCGATGTCGTGCATCTGGATGGCCGCGCGGTCTTCCCCGGAGGCGGAGATGGCGATCTTGAACTTGCGCGGCAGGAAGAGGAACTCGGGGTTGATGGTGGACCACTGGCGGAGGATTTCCGCCAGCGGGCGCGGGTCCAGCAGCTCGTCGGCGGCCACCCCGGCGAAGGCTTCGGTGGTGATGTTGCGCACGCAGTTGCCGGAGGTCTGGATGGCGTGCATCTCCACCTCCGCCAGGCGTTCGAGGATGTCCGGCACCTCGGCCAGCTCGATCCAGTTGAACTGGATGTTCTGCCGCGTGGTGAAGTGGCCGTAGCCGCGGTCGTGGTCGCGGGCGATGCCGGCCAGGGTGCGCAGCTGGCCCGACGCCAGGGTGCCGTAGGGGATGGCCACGCGCAGCATGTAGGCGTGCTTCTGCATGTACAGGCCGTTCTGCAGGCGTAGCGGGAGGAACTCCTCCTCGCTCAGCTCATCGCTCATGCGCCGCGCCACCTGGTCGCGGAACTGCGCCACGCGCTCACGCACGAGCGCGTGGTCGTAGTCGTCGTATCGATACATGCAAGGCTCCTCGGGTCAGGCATCCGCCCCTGCACCGGGGGCGGAACAACGAGGTGCAACTATGGGCGGACCCGCGCAGCAGAAACAGCCGCAGATGCGCGATCTAAAACCGGATCAGATGAGCATCGCCTGGCGGCCTTGCTCCATCTGTCAGCCATCCGATCGGCCCTGATCTGATACCCAAAAACCTCAATGATCTGAGCCTGTTTTGTTTTGGCTCGCCTTCCTAGAGTGACGACCCTGCCAGCCCCCGTACTGGCACCCCCTTCCTTGCAATCGAAAGGTTTCGCCATGAGCACTGCAACACAGGAGCCCACCTACAACTACCGGGTGGTTCGTCAGTTCGCGATCATGACCGTCGTCTGGGGCGTAGTCGGCATGGGCCTGGGCGTGTTCATCGCCGCCCAACTGGTCTGGCCGCAGCTCAATCTCGACCTGCCCTGGACCAGCTTCGGCCGCCTGCGCCCGCTGCACACCAACCTGGTGATCTTCGCCTTCGGCGGCAGCGCGCTGTTCGCCACCAGCTACTACACCGTGCAGCGCACCTGCCAGGCGCGACTGTTCGGCGACGGCCTGGCGGCCTTCACCTTCTGGGGCTGGCAGGCGCTGATCATCTGCCTGCTGGTCACCCTGCCCCAGGGCTTGACCACCACCAAGGAATACGCCGAAGTGGAATTCACCGGCGCCGTGTGGATGGGTATCGTCTGGGTCGCCTACGCGGTGGTGTTCTTCGGCACGGTGGTGAAGCGCAGCACCCCGCACATCTATGTGGGCAACTGGTTCTTCGGCGCCTTTATCCTGGTCACCACCATGCTCCACGTGGTCAACCACATGGCCATCCCGGTGAGCTGGTTCAAGTCCTACCCGCTGTACAGCGGCGCCACCGATGCCATGGTGCAGTGGTGGTACGGGCACAACGCGGTGGGCTTCTTCCTCACCACCGGCTTCCTCGGGATGATGTATTACTTCATCCCCAAACAGGCCGGGCGCCCGGTCTACTCCTACCGCCTGTCCATCGTTCACTTCTGGGCGCTGATCACCCTGTACATCTGGGCCGGCCCGCACCACCTGCACTACACCGCCCTGCCGGACTGGGCCCAGAGCCTGGGCATGGCGATGTCGATCATCCTCCTGGCGCCCAGCTGGGGCGGCATGATCAACGGCATGATGACCCTCTCCGGTGCCTGGCATAAGTTGCGCGACGACCCGATCCTGCGCTTCCTCATCGTCTCGCTGGCCTTCTACGGCATGTCCACCTTCGAGGGGCCGATGATGGCGATCAAAACGGTCAACGCCCTCTCCCACTACACCGACTGGACCATCGGCCACGTGCACGCCGGCGCCCTCGGCTGGGTGGCGATGATCACCTTCGGCTCGCTCTACCACCTGATCCCGAAGATCTTCGGTCGCGAGCGCATGTACAGCGTCGGCCTGATCAACACGCACTTCTGGCTGGCCACCATCGGCACCGTGCTCTACATCGCCTCGATGTGGGTCAACGGCATCACCCAGGGCCTGATGTGGCGCGCCATCAACGACGACGGCACCCTCACCTACTCCTTCGTCGAATCCCTGGAGGCCAGCCACTCGGGCTTCCTGGTGCGCTTCATCGGCGGGGTGTTCTTCCTCAGCGGCATGCTGCTGATGGCCTATAACACCTGGCGCACCCTGAAGGCGCCCCAGGCCGAACGGCACGCGCTCGGCGCCACGGCCTGAGGAGACGGGCATGGACACGGATACCTTCTACGGCCTGCTGTCCCTGGGCACCCTGGTGTTCTTCTACGTCGCCACCCAGTTCAGCCTGGGTGGCAAGAGCCAGCGGCAGATCGACGAAGCCACCATGCTGCCCTTCGCCGACGACGACCCCGTGGCCCGGCGCATGGAGCGCGCCACCGGGCGCAGCAGCACCGGCTGCAGCTGCCCCGGCCGTTGCGACGGCGGCTGTGCGAATCGAGGGGATGTGGAGATGTGAAGCCCGCGCCTAGCAAAAGCGCCGCCGTAGGATGGGTAGAGCGAAGCGAAACCCATCGATACGAAGTACGGCACGACTTAGGTGCCGGGCTGCCAGCATGGGTTTCGCACGGCTCTACCCATCCTACGAACGCTCGCTGGGCCAACGTCTTCTACCAATAATTCTCCACCGCCACCTGCCCGGGCTTGCGGGTCAGGGCCAGGTTCATGTCGCGGGCCTTCAGCACGGCGCGGGTGTCTTCGATCATCTGCGGGTTGCCGCAGAGCATAACCCGCGAATGCTCGGGGGTCAGCGCCAGGCCGGCGGCGCGCTCCAGTTCACCGTTCTCGATCAGCGTGGTGATGCGCCCGTTCAGCGCACCCGGCACCTGCTCGCGGGTGACCACGGGGATATAGGTCAGCTTGTCGGCAACGCCTTCCAGGTGCTCCAGCTCTTTGAGCCCCGCGATCAGCGGCTGGTAGGCCAGCTCGCTTTCGTGCCGTGCGCTGTACACCAGCAGGATGCGCTCGAAGCGCTGCCACACCTCCAGGTCCTGGAGGATCGACAGGAAGGGCGCGACACCGGTGCCGGTGGCCAGCAGCCAGAGGTCACGGCCGTCGATGAAGCGATCGAGGGTGAGGAAGCCGAAGGCCTGCTTGTCGATCAGCAGGGTGTCGCCCTCGGCGAGGCGGCTCAGCTCGCTGGTGAACTCGCCGCCGGGCACCACGATGGAGAAGAACTCCAGGTGCTCGTCATGGGGTGCAGACACCATGGAATAGGCGCGCCACACGGTGCTGCCATCGGCCTTGGTCACGCCCAGGCGGGCGAACTGGCCGGCGCGGAAGCGGAAGCCGGGGTCACGGGTGGTGCGCAGGGTGAACAGGCTCGGCGTCAGGGTCTGGACGTCGAGCAGGGTCTGGCGGGTGAACTTCTCTTCGCTGGCGCTCATTGCGGGCTCCTTGTCGCTGGAACCCTGCCAGTGTCCCGCAAAGCGCGCGCGGGAAACACCCGCGCGCGTTGTGGCTATAGACCGATCAGTGCTTGCGGTTGACGGTCTGGGCGGCGCGCAGCACGTCGGCGCCGATCTCCGCTTCGTAGGTCTTCCACAGCGGCATCAGGGCCTGGCGCCAGGCATCGCGCTCCTCGGGGGTGAGGGTGACGACCTTGGTCTTGCCGGCGGCAATGACGCGCTCGCGGTCCTTCAGGTTCATCGCCTCGGCATCCTTGTTCACCGCGAAGGTGACTTCCTCGATGATGGCTTCCAGCTCGGTGCGGGTCTCGTAGGGAATGCTGATCCAGAACTTGTGGCTGGTGATCAGCATGTAGTTCAGCGAGCCATGGTTGGTTTCCATGATGAACGGCTGAACGGTGTCGACCTTCTGGCTGGCGATGTTCGACCAGGGGCCTTCGGTGCCCTGGATGGTGCCCGCCTGCAGGGCCTTGAAGGCATCGGCGAAGGGCATTTTCACGGTCTTGGCGCCGAGCAGGCCGAACTGTGCGTCGAGCACGGAGGACGGCTGGATACGGAAGGCCAGGCCCTTGGCGTCTTCAGGCTTGCGCAGCTCGCGGTTGGAGGTCAGCACCTTCATGCCGTTGTTCCAGTAGCCCAGGCCATAGATGCCCTGCTTGGACATGGAGCGCAGCAGCTCACGGCTCTTGTCACGCTTCTGGAAGCGCTTAACGGCTTCGAGGTCGTCGAACAGGAAGGGCAGGTCGAACACCTGCAGCTGCTTGGTATAGGCCTCGAACTTGGACAGCGAGGGCGCCAGCATCTGCACCTCGCCCTTCTGCAGCGCCTGGATCTCGTCGGCGTCGCCGTACAGGCTGGAGTTCGGGAAGACCTCGACCTTCACCTTGCCGGGCAGGCGCTCCTCCACCAGCTTCTTGAACAGCAGCGCGCCCTTGCCCTTGGGCGTGTCCTCGGCCACCACGTGGGAGAACTTGATGAGGATCGGCTCCTCGGCCAGTGCGGAGCTGGAAAGGACCATGAGCGAAGCGAAGAGCGCCCCGAACAGAGACTTGTACATGTATACACCTGTGCAAATGGCAACGGCGAAGCCCGCGCCATGCGCGTCGGCTCCGTCTGGAATAAGGTTTTTTCGGTGGAACGCCCGCTCCCAACCAGCGGGTACGCACCGTTTTTTACGGCGTACCAGGTCGTTCAGGGCAGAGAAATGCCAGATGCCTGGTTATTATTGGAGCTGTTCCGGCGGAGAGAATCGCCATGGGATGGCGGGCCGAAATCAGCGGCGTGGATTGTTAGTCAAAACTGATCAATAAACAAGCACCGCTAATCCAAACCAGCTCTCACTTCCAGCAGAATCTTCGCCTTCATCCGAGTCCAGAGTTCCCGATGCCCCAACTGCTCACCCCCTTCGGCCAGCTCGACCTGGTCCGTGTTCCCGACCAGCCGAACGACCCGCTGCAGGCGTTCGACGCCGCCGACGAATACCTGCTCGCCCACCTGCATGAGCAGGCGCCCGACGCCGCCACCCGGGTGCTGGTGCTCAACGACAGCTTCGGCGCCCTGGCCGCCAGCCTCGCGCCCCATGTGCAGGTCACCAGCAGCGGCGACTCGCACCTGGGCTTCCTCGGCCTGCAGCGCAACCTGGCGCGTAACGGCCTGGCCGCCGACGCGCTGCGCTTCGTGCCGGCCAATGAAATAGTCGAGGGGCCGTTCGACCGGGTGCTGATCCGCGTGCCCAAGACCCTGGCCCTGATGGAAGAACAGCTGATCCGCCTGCAAGGCCAGTTGGCGCCCGGCGCCACGGTGGTGGCCGCCGGCATGGTCAAGCACCTGCCCCACGCCGCCGGCGACCTGCTGGAGAAATACATCGGCCCGATGCAGGCCTCGCTGGCGGTGAAAAAGGCCCGCCTGCTGGTGGCCACCCAGGCGGACCGACCGCGCGCCCGCTCGCCCTACCCCACTCGCTACCTGCTGGAAAAGCCGCGCATCGAGCTGCTCAACCACGCCAACGTGTTCTGCCGCGAGGGCCTGGACATCGGCACCCGCGCCTTCCTCCCGCACCTGCCCAAGCGCCTGGACGCCACTCGCGTGGCGGACCTGGGCTGCGGCAACGGCGTGCTCGGCATCGCCTACGCCCTGGCCAACCCGGCGGCGCAGTTGACCCTGGTGGACGAGTCCTACATGGCGGTGCAATCGGCTGTGGATAACTGGCGCGCGGCCCTGGGCGAGCGCGCGGTGGAGGTGCGCCCCGGCGATGGCCTGGCCGAGCAGCCGGCGGATTCGCTGGACTTGGTGCTGTGCAACCCGCCCTTCCACCAGCAGCAGGTGGTGGGCGATTTCCTCGCCTGGCGCATGTTCGTGCAGGCGCGCGATGCGCTGGTCACCGGCGGCGAGCTGTGGATAGTCGGCAACCGCCACCTGGGCTACCACGCCAAGCTCAAGCGCCTGTACCGCGGCGTCGAACAGGTCGCCGCCACGCCCAAGTTCGTGATCCTCAAGGCCACCAAATAGAAGCGCGATTCAATCGGGCGCCGATGTAGGTCGGGTGCAACCCGATATCGCCGTCACAGGGATTCGCGGGTTCCACCCGCCCTGCACGAGCCGACCGTCGCGTGGACCCCGCTTCACCGGTCCACCATCGGGGCCAAACCGGGCATCGCTGGTGGATGTAAAAAGCGACATCCACCCTACCGTCCTGCGCTCCCTGGTACCGCAGGGAGTCGCTCAACCGTAGGTCGGATGCAACCCGACATCGCCGTCACAGGGATTCACGGGTTCCACCCGCCCTGCACGAGCCGACCGTCGCGTAGGGTGGACCCCGCTTCATCGGTCCACCAGCGGAGCCGGGCCGGGCATCGCTGGTGGATGTAAAAAGCGACATCCACCCTACCGTCCCGCGCTCCCTGGTACCGCAGGGAGTCGCTCAACCGTAGGTCGGATGCAACCCGACATCGCCGTCATAAGGATCGCGGGTCCACCATCGGAGCCGAGCCGGCATCTTGTCCCGGCTCAGGGCGTGCTCAGCCCCGCCGCATTCATGAACAGCCGCAGCAGGTAGGACACGGCGCCCAGCGCCAGGACGCTGCCGGTCCAGATCGCCAGCAGCCAGCCCAGGCGTTGCCACAGGGGCTTCTTCTCGGGGTTATCCACAGCCATGGTCGCTCTCCTGTCCACTAGTGGTAGCCCTGGTCCGGGGTGACCTTGCCGCGGAACACGTAGTAGCTCCAGGCGGTGTACACGAGGATGAAGGGGATGATGAACAGCGCCCCCACCAGCGCGAAACCCTGGCTCTGCGGCGGCGCGGCGGCCTGCCAGATGCTCAGCGAGCCCGGCACGATGTTCGGCCACAGGCTGATGCCCAGGCCGCTGTAGCCGAGGAAGATGAGGATCAGGGTCAGCACGAAGGGCTTGATGTTGTCGTAGTTCGCCACCGATCGCAGCAGGTAGAAGAAGGTCACCAGCACCAGCAGCGGCACCGGCAGGAACCAGAACAGGTTGGGCAGGCTGAACCAGCGCTGGGCGATCTCGCCATGGGACAGCGGCGTCCAGATGCTGACGATGCCGATCACCGCCAGCAGCACCAGGGCCAGCGGCCGGGCCATGTCGTGCATCTGCTCCTGCAGGCGGCCTTCGGTCTTCATGATCAGCCAGGTGCAGCCGAGCAGCGCATAGGCCGCCACCAGCCCCAGGCCGCTGAAGATCGGGAAGGGTGCCAGCCAGTCCAGGCCACCGCCGGCGAACTGGCGGTTCTCCACCGGGATGCCTTCGATGAAGGCCCCCAGGGCCACGCCCTGGAAGAAGGTCGCCGCCAGGGAGCCGCCGATGAAGGCCTTGTCCCAGATGTGGCGCTTGTGCTCCTTGGCCTTGAAGCGGAACTCGAAGGCCACGCCCCGGAACACCAGGCCGATGAGCATGAACATCAGCGGCAGGTAGAGGGCGCTGAGCACCACCGAGTAGGCCAGCGGGAAGGCCGCGAACAGCCCCGCCCCGCCCAGCACCAGCCAGGTCTCGTTACCGTCCCACACCGGCGCCACGGTGTTCATCATCACGTCGCGCTCGGAGTCGTCCTTGACGAAGGGGAAGAGGATGCCGATGCCCAGGTCGAAACCGTCCATCACCACGTACATCATCACGCCGAAGACGATGATGATTGCCCAGATCAGAGAAAGGTCGATGCCCATGTTCAATTCCTCGCGCCCAGGTCGTCGCCACTGGCGTCATCATCGTCCATGTTCTCGTCGGCGGCCGAGATCGGCCGTGCCGGCGTGCGTTTCTGGCCAGGGCCACCGATGCCCTGCTCCTTGCCTTCATCGGTCTTCGGCCCTTTGCGCACCAGGCGCAGCAGGTAGCTGAAGCCGGCGCCGAACACGGCGAAGTACACCACCACGAACATGATCAGGGTGAGGCTCATCTGCGCGAAGCTGTGGTTCGACGAGGCGTCGGCGGTGCGCATCAGCCCATACACGACCCAGGGCTGGCGGCCGATCTCGGTGGTGAACCAGCCGGCGAGGATGGCGATCAGCCCGGACGGCCCCATCCACAGGCACAGGTAGAGGAACGGCCGCGAAGTGAACAGCCCGCCGCGCCAGCGCAACCACAGGCTCCAGACGCCGGCCAGGATCATCAGCAGACCCAGGGCGACCATGATGCGGAACGACCAGAAGACGATGGTGGAGTTGGGCCGGTCTTCCTTGGGGAAGTCCTTCAGCGCCGGCACCTGTTTGTCCAGGCTGTGGGTGAGGATCAGGCTGCCGAGGTAGGGAATCTCCACCTTGAAGCGGGTTTCCTCGCGCTCCATGTCCGGCCAGCCGAAGAGGATCAGCGGGGTCGCCTCGCCACTGCTGTTGTCCCAGTGCCCTTCCATCGCGGCGATCTTCGCCGGCTGGTGCTTGAGGGTGTTGAGGCCGTGCAGGTCACCGATGAACGCCTGGATCGGCGCCACCAGCAGGGCCATCCACATGGCCATGGAGAGCATCTGGCGGATCGCCGGGTTGTCACGCCCGCGCAGCAGGTGCCAGGCCGCCGAGGAGCCGACGAAGAAGGCCGTGGCGAGGAAGGCCGCGGTGGCCATGTGCGCCAGGCGATAGGGGAAGGACGGGTTGAAGATCACCGCGAACCAGTCGGTGGGGATCACCCGGCCATCGATGATCTCGAAGCCCTGGGGCGTCTGCATCCAGCTGTTGGAGGCGAGGATCCAGAAGGTGGAGATCAGCGTGCCGATGGCCACCATCACCGTGGAGAAGAAGTGCAGGCCCGGCCCGACGCGGTTCCAGCCGAACAGCATCACGCCGAGGAAGCCGGCCTCGAGGAAGAATGCGGTGAGCACCTCGTAGGTCAGCAGCGGCCCGGTGACCGAGCCGGCGAAGTCGGAGAAGGCGCTCCAGTTGGTGCCGAACTGATAGGCCATCACCAGGCCGGACACCACGCCCATGCCGAAGTTGACGGCGAAAATCTTCGACCAGAAGTGATAGAGGTCGCGATAGACCTCCCGGTTGGTCTTCAGCCACAAGCCTTCCAATACCGCCAGGTAACTCGCCAGGCCAATGGTGATGGCCGGAAAGATGATGTGGAAGGAAATGGTGAAGGCGAACTGGATTCGGGCGAGATCAAGAGCCTCCAATCCGAACATTACGGCGTCCTCATAGCTGGTTTCACGGGCACGGCCCTGGGCAGGTCACTCCGGCAATTGGAGCGCTGCTCATGGGAATTCGTTCTTTTTATGTGGAGTTTCAGGGAGATGGCGGCCCAATCGGCCGCAAGCGCAAACCCAAAGGTCGGGCATTGACGCAGATCAATCAGCAGCTAAAGAGTAGCGCTTCGCTTGAAGAAAAATGCTGTGGTCGATTGCCACGCGGCAGGTTGCCGCAGCGAGTGGATAACCCTGGACAAACACGGAGCCGGACCGGAGCTCCGCTACAAGGTCACTGGACAGTCCTGAGCAGCCCGTAACCCACCTGGTGGATGGATGAAGCGTCATCCACCCCACACCCCTGGAAGCCGGTGCACGCCTACGGCCGTGGCGCGTGCCCCGAATCAAGGGCCTTGGGCGTGTCCACGTCCAGCACCACGCCAGGGTCGTCCACCTCCAGCGCCAACCAGGCCTCGCGATGGGCGGCGAGCACCGCACGGGCGCCTTCGTCGCCCTGGAGGTGTTGCAGCTCGGGCCAGAAATCGCGCCCGAAGATCACCGGGTGGCCACGCAGGCCGTGGTGCAGCGGGAACAGGATGTGCTGCGCATCGGCCTGGGCCACCAACTGGCGCAGCGTCGCCTCGGCCAGCCAGGGCATGTCCCCCAGCAGCACCGCCACGGCCCTGCCCCGGGCTGTGGATAACCCGCGCACGCCGGCCGCCAGGCTGTGGCCCATGCCCAGGTCGGCGTCCGCGCAGCGGATTACCGGGCAATCGTCGGGCAGGCCCAGCGCCGCCGGGTCGTCCTCAGGGCGCAGCACCACATGCACCTCATCGAACACCGCCCGCGCCCGCGCCACGCTGGCCGCCAGCAGGGTGCGGCCATCGGCCAGGCGCGCCTGACGCTTGTCGCTGCCGAAGCGGGTACCACGGCCAGCGGCGAGGATCAGGGCGATGACGGGGGGCATGACAACTCCTGGGATCTCACAGAATGGGTGGGAGCGAATTCATTCGCGAAAGGACCGCGCAGCGGTCCCAGCAGCAAACCGATACAGAGCAGCAGCCTGTCGGCTGCCATCGCGAATGAATTCGCTCCTACAGGGTTTCCCCAGCGTTCCGTCCAGGGAATCAAACCCGCTCGCGCGGTATCGCATTGCGCACCCGCAGGATGTCGGCAAGCACCGCCAGGGCGATCTCCGCCGGGGTCTTGCTGCCCAGGTTCAGGCCGATGGGGGCGATGATGCGGTCGATCTCGGTTTCGCTCAGGCCGCCCACGCGGCGCAGGCGCTCCCGGCGCTTGGTGCTGGTGGCCATCGAGCCCATCACGCCGATGTAGAAGGCTTCGGTGCGCACCGCCTCGATCATCGCCAGGTCGTCGATGCGCGGGTCGTGGGTCAGGGCCACCACGGCGGTGTCGGCGTGGCAACCACCGTTGCGGATCACTTCGGAGGGCAGCTCGCGGCGCACCTCGACGCCCGGCAGCTCGACGCCCTCGAGCACCTCCTCGCGGGGGTCGCAGAGCACCACCTCGAAGCCCAGCGGCTGGGCGAATTCGGCGCACACCTGGGCCACCGAGGAATAGCCCGCCAGCAGCAGGCGCTGGGCAGCACCGACGCGCAGGCGGATCACCTGTTCGTTACGCTCCACCCGGGCGCCCTGCTCGCGGTCCTCCAGCAGGGTGCGGGTGCCGCCGTCGATGCGGATCTCCCGCAGCAGCCGGCGCTGGCCGGCCAGGGCGCTTTCCAGCTCGCGCAGGTGCGCCTGCACCTCGCAATCGGCCGGCAGGTTCTCCACCAGCACGTCCAGCACCCCGCCGCAGGGCAGGCTGATCTTCGAACGCTCATCGCTGCCGTCGCCGTAGCGCACCAGCGCCAGCGGCTCGGGGAATGCGCCTTCGGCGACACGTTCGAGGAAGTCATCCTCGACGCAACCACCGGACAACGACCCCACCCACTGCCCCGCCTCGTTGGCGGCCAGCAGCGAGCCCGGCGCACGGGGCGCCGAGCCGTAGGTGGAAAGCACGGTACAGAGCCAGACACGCTGGCCGGCCCTGGACCATTCGAGGGCCTTGCGCACGACGATGAGGTCGAGGTGTTGCATGGTCAGTGAACCTTTTCGCTTCGCAGTTGGGAGACGCTCTCCATACCGATGTCCCCGGGCGATCCTCCCCAGGTCTGGCGCAGGTAGTTGAGCAGATCGCGCATCCGCGCGTCATCAAGATCATGCAGGAAACCCGGCATAGGCTGCATCCGCTCGAAGCCGGTGAACTGTTGTTCGCGGATGCCGTCGTCGATCACCCGCAGCAGGTTGCGCGAATCCTCCTGGCGCAGGGTGGTGTTGCCGGCCATGGCCACCGCCACGTGGGGGATGCCCTGCCCCTCCGCGCCATGGCAGCCGGCGCAGAGGTTCAGGTACTCCTGGCGACCGGCCTGACCGCTGGCGGTGAGCTCGGCCAGCGGGCGGGTGGCGATGGTCGCCGGCGCCGGCGGCTGGTCACCCATGAGGAACACCGCCATGGCCTGGTGATCCACCTCCGGCAGGTATTGCAGGCTGTGGTGCAGCACCGGGTACATCTCGTTGAACACCGAGCCCTGGGCGCTGATGCCGTGCTTGAGGAAGGTCGCCAGGTCGTCGGTGGTCCAGCCACGGGCGGCCAGCGCCTCGGCCTTCAGGCTCGGCGCCAGGTAGCCCAGGAGCACACCGCCTTCCATGCGCTGGTCCTGCTGCAGGGCACCGAGCGCGTTGCGCGGGGTGTGGCATTCGCCGCAGTGGCCGAGGGCTTCCACCAGGTACTGGCCACGCTGCCAGGCCTCGCTCTTGCCTTCCGCCGGCTGCATCTGCACGCGGTTCTTGTAGAGCATGTTCCAGAAGGCCAGGCCGAAGCGCAGGTTGAACGGGAAGGTCAGGCTGGTCTGCGGGCTCGCCTTGGGGATCGGCTCGCGGCTCATCAGGTAGGCGTAGAGGGCATCGGAGTCCTCCCGGGTGATGAGGTGGTAGGAGGTGTAGGGCATCGCCGGGTAGAGCTTGCTGCCATCGGGCTTCTCGCCCTGGGTCAGCGCGCGGTAGAGGTCATCGGCGGTGTAGTGGCCGATGCCGTGCTCCTTGTCCGGGCTGATGTTGGTGCCATAGATGGTGCCGAACGGCGACTCCAGGGGCAGGCCGCCGGCATAGGGGGCGCTGCCCTCGATGCTGTGGCAGGCCACGCAGTCGGCGGCGCGGGAGATGTAGCGGCCGCGCTCGATCAGGGCCTTGTCGGCGGGCGCTTCGGGCGCGGCGGTGGCGGCCAGGGGCAGGAGCAGCCCGGCGGCGATCAGCAGTGCTTTCATCATCAGCCTTCCTTCACCAGACCCAGTTCCTCGACCACATCGCGCGCGGCGTTGTAGTAGCGGACGTAACCGGTGCAACGGCAGATGTGCTTGCCCAGGGCGTTGTCGATCTCACCCTCCAGCTCGCTGCGCTTGATCGGCTGGCGCTGCAGCTTCTCCACCAGCACGGTGGCGGCGTTGACGTAGCCGGGGGTGCAGTAGCTGCACTGGAAGGCGAACTGGTCGACGAACTTCTGCTGGATGGGGTTGAGGCTCTTCACCTCGCCCTTGTCGTCGAGCTGGGCGTGGCCCTCCACCGTGCGCACCTTCTTGCCGGCGAAGAAATGCGCGCCGGTGATGCAGGTGCGGATTTCCTCGCTGGTGCCGTCGGGCTTGTCGAGGATGGCCACGCAGGCGTGGCAGACGCCCTGGCCGCAGCCCAGGCGCGAGCCGGTGAGGTTCAGGTACTCGTGGAGGAAGTCGATCATCATCAGGTCGTCCGCCACCTCGATGGGGCCGACGGCCTGGCCGTTGATGTTCATGCTGAGCGCGCGGTTAGCCATGGAGGGCCTCCTTGATGCGGGCCGGAGTCAGGGGAAGGTCGCGCAGGCGCTTGCCGGTGGCGTGGGCCACGGCGTTCACGATGGCGCCGACCACGGGGATCATCACCACTTCGGCGATGCCCTTGGCCGGGTCGCTGGGCGACAGCGGCGGCAGGATCTCCGCCGTCTGCGACCACACGGCGACGTCCTTCGCCCGGGGCAGCTGGTAGCGGTTGAAGTTCCAGGTGCCCTCGCCCGGGCCCCCTTCGTAGAGCGGCATTTCCTCCATCAGCGCGTGGCCGATGCCCATGGCGATGCCGCCTTCCAGCTGGCCGAGCACCAGCTCGGGGACGATCACCCGGCCGCACTCCATCCAGGAATGGTGGTTGATCACGGTGGCCTGGCCGCTGCCTTTGTTGACCTTGATCTCCACCAGGGTGGCCACCGGGCTGTAGTAGGTGACCATGGCGTTGTTGAGCTGGGTTTCCGGGTAGCTGACCGAGACGCGGTCCAGCAGGTGGTAGCCGTTGCGGGTCATCAGGGCGCGCTTGCCGGCGTCAGCACCGGCGCCGTACTTCACCGCCACCGCATCCAGCGGCAGGCTCTCGCGCACGCCGTTGATCTCGAACTCGGCCGAGGCCCACTTCCAGCGGTTGAAGCCGTGCACGCTGGCACCGGTGACCAGGCCCAGGTCATGGGCCTTCTTCGCCAGCAGCTCGAAGGGGATCGGCGGCATGCCGCCGGCGCTCAGGGCGCCATCCTTCCAGTGGGCGTCTTCGCGGCGCACCACGTAGGGGTTGAGCGAGCCGTTGTACTCGCCACGGCCCCAGATGCTCAGCGCCGCCGGCCACAGGCCGAAGTTGAAGAGGATGCGCGCGGCCTCGCGGGTGGCGTGGCCGGAGTAGTAGGCGGAGTTGGTGGCCGAGGACGGCGACGCCAGCTTGCCCACCCAGCGCGGGTTCTTCAGCGCGGCGTCCTGGTCGGCCTGGCTGATGATGTAGGGGTTGCCGCTGGTGACCAGGCCCAGTTCGTGCCAGTCGGTCTCGCCGGTCTTGATCTCATGGGCCGGCTGGCCCAGGTGGTCGGCGGCCAGCAGCGCCTGGGAGGTGGCCATGCCGGTGCCCATGTCGATGGCCACGTGGCGCAGCAGCACGCGCCCGTCGGCGGTGATCTCCAGGCTCGCCAGGGGCGCCTCGGAGCCGGTGCCGAAGTCCTTCTGGCACATGGCGAAACCGACGCCGTAGAGGTTGTCCGGGTCCTCGGCGTCGAAGCGCTGCTTGCGCTCCGCGCGGGTGCGCCAGATTTCATGCTGGGCGGCCTTCTCGAGAATCTCGTCGAGGCGCAGGGCACCGGCGGGAATCGCACCCTGGGTGTTCTTCATGCCGGTCTTGAACACGTTCTTCTTGCGCAGCTCGATGGCGTCCAGGCCCAGGCGGCCGGCCACCTCGTCCACCATCATCTCGGTGGCGGCCATGGTCTGCAGGGTGCCGTAGCCGCGCATGGAGCCGGCCTCGACGCCGCGCGAATGGTACGCGGTGGCGGCCAGGTCGCTCTGCGGCAGGTAGTAGATGGACTGCGCCGCCGTGGCGCCGACCGCCGCCACCGAGGAGCTGTAGTTGGCGCGGCCGCCGCCGTCGACGTCCATGTGCGCGCGGAAGATCTGGAAGCTGTGGTCCTGCTTGTTCACCGCCAGTTGGTAATGCATGTCGAAGGGGTGGCGCTTGATGCCGCTCTGGAACTGCTCGTAGCGGTCGTTGGCCAGGCGCACCGGCACGCCTTCGCCGTACATCGCGGCGAGCGCGGCGTAGAAGACGAAGATGTTGTTGTCCTTGGAGCCGTAGCCCACGGTGTAGCCCGGGTGCAGGTTGAGCTTGGTCACCTTGAAGCGCGACGGCGCCAGCATGTGCGCGGTCTGTTCGGCCACCTCGAAGGGGCACTGGGTGGCGACCACGAAGTGCAGGGTGCCGCTCTCGGCGTCATACCAGCCGTTGCCGTTGTCGGCTTCCAGGGCCGCCGGTTCGATGGACTGGGTGGTGAAGCGCTCGTCGAACACCAGCCAGTCTTCCGGCGGCGCCTTGAGCTGCTGCTCCATGCGTTCGGCGTAATAGAGGCCCTGCTGGGTCAGGTCGCCGTTGATCTTGGCCTGCTGGCTCCACACCGGTTTGCGCTGGCGGATGATGGGGAACAGCATGCTGTCCTTGAGGCTGGAGAACACGTCCGGCTCGAACGCCGTCTCGCCGCCCACCCGCACGAAGCGGAAGCTGCCGTAAGGGTCGGTCTGGTACAGCTCGGCCTTGGCGCCGTAGCGCACCACCTTCTCGTTGAACTTGAGGATGTTCTTGGCCCGGCGGTAGCGGTCGAAGTCGGTCCAGATGGCCATCGCCACCGGGTGGCCGATGAACATCGGCACCTGGCCTTCCGGCAGGAAGGGATCGAGGTTGTGGCCTTCGGGGAAGCCGATGCCGTCACGGGCGAGGTCCGCCGCGGTGACCAGGCGATCGGGCTGCAGCTCGTCGCCGAGCATGGACAGGTCGAGTCCGGCGTAGAGCTGGTCGGCGCGGGTCGCCTTGATCAGCAGCGCATGGCCCTGGCGCTGGGGCCAGCCGGGCATGTCCTGGGCGCGAATGTCACGGGCGAACACCTTGGCCCCGCAGGCCTTGGAAACGCCGTCGATGCGCGCTCGCGCCTGGCCGCCGGGCGTGTACCAGGGCTGCGGCGAGGCGGTGACCTTGTCCTCGAACAATGCAGCAAAGGCCTTGCTGCCCAGTGGTGCCAGCGTGATGCCGATACCTGCGATGACACTGCCCTGCAAGAAGGCGCGTCGGGATAACTCACGGTTGGACATACCCGATCCTTGGGGCGCGATCTGTGCCGGCCCCTGTTTCCTGTGCGTAGTAATCCGTCGGCCCCGAGGCTCGGGGTCGATGAGAATGGTCGAGAGGGTTTCTGACTCGAAGGTCAGATTCTAATGGAACCGAATCGGCAGACAAGAAAAAATTGGCCGCTCGGTCAGAATAAATTCCTGGCACGAAGGTGCACGCCTCGGGTGCCGGGGCGTCGCGCCGATTCTCGGCGCCGGGGCAAGGTGCTAATCTGCGCATCCGATAGCCTCCTAAGCATTTTCCCGACCTATGTCCCAGGCCCTCTTGCTGCGTCACCACCGCCCGTTCATGGCGTTCTGGTTCGCTCGCGTGTGCACCGCCAGCGGCTTCCAGATGCTCACCGTGGCCATCGGCTGGCACATCTACGCACTCACCGGCAACGTGCTCGACCTGGGCCTGGTGGGCCTGGCGGAATTCCTCCCGCGCGTGCTGTTCATGCTCCATACCGGGCACGTGGCCGACCGCTACGACCGCCGCCACGTGGCCGCGCTGTGCCAGACGGTCCAGGGGCTGATCGCCGTCGCGCTGGTACTGGGCAGCGCCACCGACAACATCAGCCGCGAGATGATCTTCCTCCTCGCCTTCGCCCTCGGCGCGGCACGCTCCTTCGAGATGCCGGCGACCCAGGCGCTGCTGCCCAACATCGTCCCGACGGAGCTGTTCCCACGCGCCGTGGCCGCGGCGGCCTCGGCGATGCAGGCGGCGACCATCGTCGCGCCGGCGGTGGGCGGCCTGCTCTACGCCTTCGGCAGCCTCTGGGTGTATGGCCCGGTGGCGGTGCTCTACGCCATCGCCTGCTGCCTGATGCTGAGCCTGTCCAGCCGCCAGCAGGTGCTGCGCAAGGAGCGCGCCTCCCTGGACTCGCTGCTGGCCGGCATCCGCTTCATCCGCAGCCGCCGCGACATCCTCGGCGCCATCTCCCTCGATCTGTTCGCCGTGCTCCTCGGCGGCGCTACCGCGCTGCTGCCGGTGTTCGCCAAGGACATCCTGCTCACCGGGCCCTGGGGCCTCGGCCTGCTGCGCTCGGCACCGGCGGTGGGCGCGCTGGCCATGTCGTTCTGGCTGGCGCACTTCCCCATCGAACGCCAGGTGGGGCGCATCATGTTCACCGCCGTGGGCGTGTTCGGCGTGGCCACCATCGCCTTCGGCCTGTCCACCTCGTTCTGGTTCTCCCTCGCGGTGCTCGCAGTGCTGGGCGCAGCGGACATGATCAGTATGGTCATCCGTGGCGCTTTCGTGCAGTTGCACACGCCGGACGAGATGCGCGGTAGGGTCAGCGCCGTCAACGGCCTGTTCATCGGCGCCTCCAACCAGCTCGGCGAGTTCGAGTCCGGCGTCACCGCCGCCTGGTTCGGCACCGTGCCGGCGGTGGTCATGGGCGGGGTCGGCACCCTGCTCATCACCGGCCTGTGGATAAGGCTCTTCCCCACCCTGGCCAACCGCGACCGCCTGCACGGCGGCGATTGATCAGAGCAGTTTGTCGGGGGTGATCGGCAGGTCGCGGATGCGCTTGCCGGTGGCGTGCCAGATGGCGTTGGCCACCGCCGCCGCGACCCCGACTATGCCGATCTCGCCAACGCCCTTGGAGCCCAGGGCGTTGACCACCTCGTCCTCTTCCTCGACGAAGATCACCTCGATCTCATCGATGTCCGCGTGCACCGGGATGTGATACTCGGCCAGGTTGTGGTTCATGTGCCGGCCCAGCGCATGGTCGGTCTGGGTCTCCTCCTGCAGGGCCATGCCGATGCCCCAGACCACGCCGCCGAGAATCTGGCTGCGCGCCATCTTCGGGTTGACCACGCGACCGGCGGCGATGGCGCTGACCACCCGGCTGACCCGCACCACGCCCAGCGCCTCGTCCACCCGCACCTCGACGAAGACCGCCGAGTGGCTGGCCGTGGAATAGGCCTCGCGCTTGTCGTCCGGCTTGGCGTCCACCCGGGCTTCCAGGGCCGCGCCGCCAGCGGCACGGACGATCTCGCCATAGCCCAGCGCCAGCTCCGGCGCGCCGATGACCCGCAGCTCGCCGTCGACGAACTCCACCTGCTCCCGCGTCAGCCCCTCGAAGGGCGAGTCCTCCAGCGCCACGGCGGTCTTCAGCAGCCGGTCCTGCAGCGCCACACAGGCCTGCTGCACCGCGCTGCCCACCGAGGAGACGGTGAAGGAACCGCCCTGCAGCGGCGCCTTCGGCAGGTGCGAGTCGCCCAGGCTGAAGGTCACCCGCGCCATGTCCAGCCCCAGGCTGGCGGCGGCGATCTGGGTCATCACCGTGTAGGTGCCGGTGCCGATATCGGTGGTGGCGCTGCTCAGGTGCAGGTGGCCGTCGCCATCGATCACCGCGCGGGCGCTGGCCGGGCTCTGCATGGCCTCCCACACGCCGGTGGCCATGCCCCAGCCGAGTAGCTCGTGGCCCTCGCGCATGCTGCGCGGCTGCGGGTCACGCGCCGCCCAGCCGAAGCGCTCGGCACCCTGGGCGTAGCACTCGCGCAGGGCCTTGCTGGAGAAGGGCTTGCCCTCGTTCTGGTTGCGCTCGGCGTAGTTGGTCAGGCGCAGCTGCAGCGGGTCGATGGCCACGGCGGCGGCCATCTCGTCCATGGCGCACTCCAGGGCGAAGACCCCGAGGGTGGCGCCGGGGGCGCGCATGTCCAGCGGCGTGTAGACGTCCAGCGGCACCAGGCGGTAGCCCAGTTCGACGTTGTCGCACTGGTAAAGCATCCCGGACCACTCCACCACGTGCTCGGTGAAGTCCTCGAAGCGCGAGGTCTGCCCCACCGCCTCGTGGCGCAGGGCGCGCAGCTCGCCATTGGCAGCGGCGCCCAGGCTCAGGCGCTGCAGGGTGCGCGGGCGATAGCCGAAGCTGAACATCTGCTGCCGGGTCAGGGTCACCCGTACCGAGCGCTGCAGCTTGAGCGCCGCCATCACCGCCAGCACCAGTTGGTACTGCGGGCGCAAGCCGGAACCGAAGGCCCCACCAACGAAGGGCGCCATCACCCGCACCTGGCCCGGCTCCAGGCCGAACACCCGCTCGATGTACTGCTGGCTGTTCTGCGTGCCCTGGGTCTTGTCGTAGACCAGCAGCGCGCCGTCAGGCTGCATGACCACCGTGGCGGCGTGGGGCTCCATGGGGTTGTGCTGCTCGATGGGCGAGCTGTAGCTCACGTCGATGCGCAGGGCCGCGCCGGCCAGGGCGCCGGCGCAATCGCCCCGGGGCTCGGGCAGCGACGCCGGGGCCAGGTGGGCGTCGTCGAGGGCGGCCAGCAGGTCGGTCTGGTGCGGCTCGGCCTGGTATTCCACCGTCACCAGGCGCGCGGCGTGGCGCGCCTGCTCCAGGGTCTCGGCCACCACCAGTGCCACCGGCTGGCTGCTATAGAGGATGCGATCGTTGTACAGCGGGCGGAACGGCGAGCCGTCGGCGGCGTCGGCGTCCTCGTAGGGTTCGTCATAACTGGCGATGGGCGGGCGGTTGGCGTGGGTCAGCACCAGCTGCACACCGGGCACCGCCTCGGCCGCGCGGCTGTCGATGGCGAGGATGCGCCCACGGGGGATGCCGGCGTTAACCACCCAGCCATGCAACAGGCCGGGCACGGCGAAGTCGGCAGCGTAGCGGGCGCGGCCGGTGACCTTGTCACGGCCGTCCACCCGGTCATGGGCCTTGCCCAGTGGCGATGCGCTCATGCCCGGGGCCCTCCCTTGGCGGCGTCGGCCAGGGCGCGGACCACCGCGCGGCGGGCCAGCTCCACCTTGAAGGTGTTGCGCCCCAGGCCCTCGGCCCCCTGCAGCAGCAGGTCGGCGGCGACACGGAAGGCCGCCGGTGTGCACGGGCGCCCCACCAGTGCCGCCTCGGCGTCCGGCAGGCGCCAGGGTTTGTGCGCCACACCGCCCAGGGCGATGCGCGCCTCGGCCACGGTGCCCTGCTCCACGCGCAGCGCCGCCGCCACCGAAACCAGGGCGAAGGCGTAGGATGCGCGGTCGCGGATCTTCAGGTAGGCGCTGTGGCGGGCGAAAGGCGACGGCGGCAGCTCGACCTCGGTGATCAGCTCGTCCGCCGCCAACAGGTTGTCGCGCTGCGGTTCGTCGCCGGGCAGGCGGTGGAAGTCGGCGAAAGCGATCACCCGGGTGCCGCCGGGGCCGGCGACGTGCACCTTGGCCTCCAGCGCCGCCAGGGCCACGCACATGTCGGAAGGGTGGGTGGCCACGCAGTGTTCGCTGGCGCCGAGTATCGCGTGGTTGCGGTTGAGCCCCGCCCGCGCCGGGCAGCCGCTGCCGGGCTCGCGCTTGTTGCAGGGCGTGGCCACGTCATAGAAGTACTGGCAGCGGGTACGCTGCAGCAGGTTGCCGCCGACCGTGGCCATGTTGCGCAACTGCGGCGAAGCCCCGGCCAGCAGCGCCTCGGCCAGCAACGGGAAATGGCTCTGCACGCGCGGGTGCCAGGCCAGGTCGGCGTTGCTCACCAGGGCGCCGATGCGCAGCCCGCCGTCCTCGCCGACCAGCACGCCGTGCAACGGCAGCGCGGTGATGTCGATCAGCCGTTCGGGGCGCTCGACGTTCTCCTTCATCAGGTCCACCAGGTTAGTGCCCCCGGCGATGAAGCGCGCGTGGGGGCCGGCCAGCTTCAGGGCCTGGTCCAGTTCCTCGGGGCGTTCGTAGCTGAAGGGCATCATGCGGCGTCCCCCTTGGCGGCGCCCTGGCAGGCGGGCAGCGCCTCTTCGATGGCGTCGAGGATGTTGGCGTAGGCGCCGCAGCGGCACAGGTTGCCGCTCATCTGCTCGCGGATGCCGTCACGGTCGTGGGCGTGGTTCTCGCTGGCCAGGGCCACCGCCGAGCACAGCTGCCCCGGTGTGCAGTAGCCGCACTGGAAGGCGTCGTGGCGGATGAACGCGGCCTGCATGGGGTGCAACTCGCCGTTGCGTTCCAGGCCTTCCACCGTGGTGATCTCGGCGCCGTCCTGCATCACCGCCAGGGCCAGGCAGGCATTGATCCGCACGCCATTGCGCAGCACGGTGCAAGCGCCGCACTGGCCGTGGTCGCAGCCCTTCTTGGTGCCCACCAGGTCGAGGCGCTCGCGCAGCAGGTCGAGCAGGGTGGTCCAGGGCTCCACCTGCAGCCGATGGGGTTCGCCGTTGATGACCAGTTGGATCGGATGGCCGACGGCGGTTTGGCCACGGCGCAGGCTGGGTAGGGAACTCATGTTGACCTCAGGCTCGTCTCGTCCGGCCCCGAAGGGCGGTGCGCGGGTGTGGATACCCGCATCTTTCTGGTGGACTGGCCGGTCTTCGCCGAGGTTCAGGGTTTCTGCCCGGGCGGGCCGCACGACGAAACCCGAGCTGCCCGTCTGGTCATAAATTCACCGCCCCCAGGGGAGCTGGTATGATGCGCGCCTTTTTTGCCGGGCTGGCAGAAACGGCGCCCAACCGCAGGCGCTGTGCTTGACTGCTATCCAGTCCGGGCCAACAGACGCGAAGACGTCACGGGGAGCGAAAATGCTGGAAAAACTGTTCCAACTCAAAGCGCACGACACCAACGTACGCACCGAGGTCCTGGCGGGCCTGACCACCTTCCTGACGATGGCCTACATCCTCTTCGTCAACCCGGCCATCCTCGGTGAAACCGGCATGGACAAAGGCGCGGTGTTCGTCGCCACCTGCCTGGCCGCCGCCATCGGCTCCACCGTCATGGGCCTGATTGCCAACTACCCCATCGCCCTCGCCCCCGGCATGGGCCTGAACGCCTTCTTCACCTACACCGTGGTGCTGCACATGGGCCACACCTGGCAGGTGGCCCTGGGCGCGGTGTTCATCTCGGCGTGCATGTTCTTCGTGCTGTCGATCTTCCGCATCCGTGAATGGATCATCAACAGCATCCCCCTGGAGCTGCGCTCGGCCATCGCCGCCGGCATCGGCCTGTTCCTGGCGCTGATCGCCCTGCAGAAGGCCGGCATCGTCGCCGCCCACCCGGTGACCATGGTCACCCTGGGCGACCTGACCAAGCCGGAGCCGATCCTCGCCGTGCTCGGCTTCTTCCTGATCATCGCCCTGGAAGCCCGCAAGGTGACCGGCGCCGTGCTGATCGGCATCCTCGCCGTCACCCTCGCCGGCATCGGCCTGGGCGTTTCCAAGTTCGGTGGCATCGTCTCCATGCCGCCGTCCCTGGCGCCCACCTTCCTGCAGCTGGACATCAAGGGTGCGCTGGAAATCGGCCTGGTCAGCGTGATCTTCGCCTTCCTCTTCGTCGACCTGTTCGACAACTCCGGCACCCTCATCGCCGTGGCCAAGAAGGCCGGCCTGATGCGCGCCGACGGCCACATGCCGAAGATGGGCCGCGCCCTGATCGCGGACTCCACCGCCGCCATGGGCGGGTCGCTGCTGGGCACCTCGACCACCACCAGCTACATCGAATCCGCCGCCGGCGTCAGCGCCGGTGGCCGCACCGGCCTCACCGCCGTCGTGGTCGCCGTGCTGTTCCTCCTGGCCCTGTTCCTCTCGCCCCTGGCCGGCAGCGTGCCCGCCTTCGCCACCGCGCCGGCGCTGTTCTTCGTCGCCGTGCTGATGGCCTCGGGCCTGGCCGAAATCGAGTGGAGCGACCTGACCACCGCCGCCCCGGTGCTGATCACCGCCCTGGCCATGCCCTTCACCTACTCCATCGCCGACGGCATCGCCTTCGGCTTCATCGCCTGGGCCGCCATCAAGACCCTGGCCGGCCGCTACAGCGAGCTGAGCCCGGCGCTGGTGATCCTCGCCGTGCTGTTCGTGATCAAGATGGGGTTCTTCCACTGATGAGCCGCCCGCAGTTCGATCCCACAGGCTACGCCGCGCAGCTCGCCGACAAGGCCGAGCGCCTGAAGGCACTGCTGGCGCCCTTCGACGCACCGCAACCGGACGTCTTCGACTCGCCCCGCGAGCATTACCGCCTGCGCGCCGAGTTCCGCCTGTGGCGCGAGACCGGCAGTGAGACCCGTCACTACGCCATGTTCGAAGCCGGGGACAAGTTCACCCCCGTGCTGATCGAGGACTTCCCCATCGCCAGCCGCCGCATCAACGAGCTGATGCCGCGCCTGAAGGCCGGCTGGCAGGCGAGCCAGGTGCTGTCGTTCAAGCTGTTCCAGGTGGAGTTCCTCACCACCCTGTCCGGCGACGCGCTGATCACCCTCTGCTACCACCGCCCCCTGGACGATGCCTGGAAGGCCGAGGCCGAGAAGCTCGCCGCCGACCTGGGCGTGAGCCTGGTGGGCCGCTCCAAGGGCAAGCGCATCGTCATCGGTCGCGACTACGTGGAAGAAGAGCTGACCGTCGCCGGCCGCGCCTTCCGCTACCGCCAGCCCGAAGGCGCCTTCACCCAGCCCAACGGCGAGGTGTGCCAGAAGATGCTGGCCTGGGCCTTCGAAGCCATGGGCGAGCGCAGCGACGACCTGCTGGAGCTGTACTGCGGCAACGGCAACTTCACCCTGCCCCTGGCCACCCGCGCGCGCAAGGCGCTGGCCACCGAGATCAGCAAGACCTCGGTCAACGCCGCCCTGGCCAACCTCGCCGACAACGGCGTGGACAACGTCACCCTGGTGCGCCTCTCCGCCGAAGAGCTGACCGAAGCCCTCAACGAAGTGCGCCCCTTCCGCCGCCTCGCCGGCATCGACCTCAAGGCCTACGAGTTCGGCACCGTGTTCGTCGACCCGCCCCGCGCCGGCATGGACCCGGACACCTGCGAGCTGACCCGCCGCTTCGAGCGCATCCTCTACATCTCCTGCAACCCGGAGACCCTGGCCGCCAACATCGCCCAGTTGCACGACACCCACCGCATCGAGCGCTGCGCCCTGTTCGACCAGTTCCCCTACACCCACCATATGGAATCGGGTGTGTTGCTGGTGCGTCGCTGACTCCGGCCAGGAGCCAACGCGCGGACATGACCGCTGTGTAGGGTGGAGGTCGCTTTTTACCTCCACCAAGGCGGAGGTGAGGCGCGCTCGGAAACGAACTGGGCACCGAGCTGACCGAAGGAAAACGGTGGGCTGAAGCGGAGCGCCGCCCGGCCCACCCTACGCCCACCCTGTGCGTGACCGCCTGGAATCCCGATCGCGAATGAATTCGCGCCTACCCAGCCGGCGGCGCTGCGCGCCGCTTGGCGACTGAAGTCGCCCCTACAGGACGCCGCGCCAGGCCGTCCATACGCACGGTCCCTCCCCCCATCACCCCACGAACAGGCGGTAGGCCGGGTTGTCGCTTTCGTCCCACCAGGGGTAGCCGATGGCGTCCAGCGCCCCGGGCAGCAGGTGCAGCTCGTGGTCGGGCACCTGCAGGCCGGCCAGTACGCGGCCGTCGGCGGCGCCGTGGTTGCGGTAGTGGAACAGGCTGATGTTCCAGCGCCCGCCCAGCTGGTTGAGGAAGTTCAGCAGCGCACCGGGCCGCTCGGGGAATTCGAAGCGCAGCAGGCGCTCGTGCAGGGCGCCGTCGGCGCGGCCGCCGACCATGTGGCGGATGTGCAGCTTGGCCAGTTCGTTGTCGGTCAGGTCCAGCACCGGGAAGCCCTGGGCCTGCAGGCCGCTCACCAGCGCGTCGCGCGGGTCGTTCTCCGGGTGGGTCTGCACGCCAACGAAGATGTGCGCCTCGGCCTCGCTGTGGAAGCGGTAGTTGAATTCGGTGATCTGCCGCCGCCCCAAGGCCTCGCAGAAGGCGCGAAAGCTGCCCGGGCGCTCGGGAATGGTCACGGCGATGATCGCTTCGCGCTGCTCGCCCAGCTCGGCGCGCTCGGCCACGTGGCGCAGGCGGTCGAAGTTGACGTTGGCGCCCGAGTCGATGGCCACCAGGGTGCGGCCCTCGCAGCGCTCGCGGGCCACGTACTTCTTGATCCCGGCCACGGCCAGGGCACCAGCCGGCTCGGTGATGGAGCGGGTGTCGTCGTAGATGTCCTTGATCGCCGCGCAGATTTCGTCGGCGCTGACAGTGAGCACCTCGTCCACATACTGGCGGCAGACCTCGAAGTTGTGCGCGCCGATCTGCGCCACGGCCACGCCGTCGGCGAACAGCCCCACCTGCTCCAGCACCACGCGCTCGCCAGCGGCCATGGCGGCCTGCAGGCAGTTGGAATCCTCCGGCTCGACGCCGATGACCTTCACCTCGGGACGCAGGTATTTCACATAGGCGGCGATGCCGGCGATCAGCGAACCACCGCCCACCGGCACGAAGATGGCATCCAGCTCGCCCGGCTGCTGGCGCAGGATCTCCATGGCCACGGTGCCCTGGCCGGCGATCACGTCGGGGTCGTCGTAGGGCGGCACGAAGGTCAGGCCCTGCTCCTCGGCCAGGCGCAACGCATGGGCCAGGGCCTCGGGGAAGGCATCGCCGTGGAGCACCGCCTTGCCGCCCCGGGCCAGCACGCCCTGGACCTTGAGCTCCGGCGTGGTGCGCGGCATGACGATGGTCGCCTCGATGCCCAGCTGGCGCGCCGCCAGGGCCAGGCCCTGGGCGTGGTTGCCGGCGGAGGCGGCGATCACGCCCCGTGCGCGTTGCTCGGCGCTGAGCTGGGACACGCGGTTGTAGGCGCCGCGGATCTTGAAGGAGAACACCGGCTGCAGGTCCTCGCGCTTGAGCAGCACGGCGTTGCCGAGGCGCTGAGACAGGCGCGGCGCCGGTTGCAGGGGCGTCTGGATGGCGACGTCGTAGACCGGCGCGCGGAGGATCTTCTGCACATAGCCCTTGAGCAGTGAGTCGGTCATGCCACGGCCTCCCCGGTGACGGCATCGAGCAGGTCGGTGCCATAGGAGTTATCCACGGCGCAGCGCCAGCTGTCGTCGGCCTGGCGGCGGAACACGTAGGTGGCCTTGCGTTCGAGGAACGACAGGAAGCCGTCGCTGGAGCGCCACTGGATGCGCGCACGGCCCATCACCAGGGCGGTGTCGCCGGTCTCCACCACCTGCAGGTCGCGCTGGCTGACCCAGAGGCTGTGCTGGAAATGCGCGGCGATGGCATCGAAGGCGCGGCGGATGCCGTCGCGGCCCTGGACGTTGAGGCCCGGGCGCACCACCAGCACGGCGTCGTCGGTGTAGAAATCCATCAGCGCATCGAAGCGCCCGGAATTGATCAGCTGGTCCGCCTGTTGCACGGCCTGGACGAGGGGGGAAGGTTGCATGGCGTCTCCTGCGGTTCGCTTGGGGCCCAGGAGACAGAAAGAAGAAACCCGCCTCGAGGGCGGGTTTCTTTGTAGGTACTGGTCAACCCGCCAAGTATGTAATGGCGGTAATAATCTGTTGGCGCAGCATCAGGGAGGTCGATTTCATGGGTCTGGAAATTATTCCTGCCGTTGCGCCAAGTCAAGCGTCGGTTTCAGGTGAGCAGTTCGGCGAAGGCCTTGTCCGCCTCCAGCACCGCCGGCAATGCCGCGAACAGCGCGTCCAGGTCCACGCCTTCCACCAGCGGGCCTTCCAGGGATTGCCGCGCCTCCTCGGTGGCGCCGCCATGGGCCTGCAGCGCCTCGCTGACCAGCACCGCCTGGGCGAGGATGCGCGGCAGCAAGGCATCGGCCGGCGCCTGCATCGGGCGCGCCTGGTAGGCGATGGCCTGCTGGATCACCGCCGGCAGCTGCCAGCGCCGCGCCAGCTCTGCCCCCACTTCCGGGTAGCCGAACCCCAGTTGCAGCGTTTCGCTGGCGGCACGCCCGGTGGCCCCGCCCTTGCCGCTGTTGAGCTTCTCGGCGAACTCGGGGGCGCCGGTCTGGATCAGCAGTTCGCCGATGTCATGCATCATCCCGCAGGTGAACGCCGTGTCCGGGTCCACGCCCTTCTGCTTGGCCAGCAGGCGGCTGATGCTCGCCACCTGGAAGCTGTGCAGCCAGAAGCCCTTGAGGTCGAAATTGGGCGATGCCTTGAAGGCGCCGGTCACGGCCGAAGCCATCACCAGGGTGCGCAGGGTGTTGAAGCCCAGGCGCATGGCCGCATCCTCGATGCTGGTGGACTCCCGCGCCCCGCGAAAGCGCGCGGAGTTGGCCAGGCGCAGCACCTTGGCGGCGATCACCGGGTCGAGGGCGATATTGCGCGCCACGCCATCCAGGCTGGAGGTGGGGCTGTCGAATTGCTGGATCAGGTCCTGCGCCACCTTGGGAATGCTGGGCAAGGTGTGCAGGTTGGAAAATAGGGCTTCTATATCCATGGGACCGCCTCCGTCATCGGCTTGAAAACCAAAGGATAGGCAAGTTTCCCAAGCCTGCCCGGCAGGCCGTCGCCCCGTGTGCGACGGCTCTGTATCAGGGCCTTTCCGGCGGCAGCGGTGCCGCTTCGTCGATGCGCTCCACCAACCCTTCGCGGATGCCGCCCCGGCGCAGCGGCTCGCTGACCTCGTCGTCCAGGTCGCCGATCAGCGCGGTGTCCGCCACCGGTTCCTGGTAGCGCGTCAGCTGCACCAGGGCCACGCCGGCCAGCAGCGCGGTGGCCACCTTGTAGGCCAGGGAGCTGATGTCGAAGTTCTGCAGGGTGCCGTCGTCCAGCCATAGGGAACCGATGCGCGCCAGGGCCAGGGCGGACTGCACCAGCAACAGCATCATCAGCGCCGCGCGCATCAGCTCGCGGCCGCGCAGGGCCCAGAGCAGGAACAGCGCCAGGCCGATCTGCAGGCCGCCGTAGTAGACGCGCACGTTGCTTACCGAGGTGGTTTCCATCAGCAGCATGCCGCTGAGGTTGGCCATCTCGTAGGGGCGGAACCAGTAGGCCAGGCCGAAACCCGCGAACACCAGGATCTGGACCACCAGAATCAGCCGGGCAAGTAGCATCGCCTTTCTCCTCCCGATCGGCAGCGATCTGCAAAAGACCCATCGCAGCGGGTTTCGTTCGCCCAACCCATCGCAAGGTCGGGGCCGCCGGGCCAGGGCCACGGCTAGGCTCTAGCCAGGACCATTCCAAGGAGTCACCCATGCTGCCGCCCCGCCTCAGCCTGCCGCTGCTCGCCATGCTGCTGGGCGCCTGCGCCGCGCCCCCCGACGACGGCGTCACCGTCGCCCCGGCCGCGCGCACCAGCCACTACATGACCTTCAGCATCCAGCCGGTGCGTGCCCCGGGGCACCGCCAGGACCTGGAAGAACGCTTCGACAACGCCCTGCACAAGGCCCTGGAAGCCAAGGGCTACCGCTACCAGGAGCACGGCAGCGACCTGACCATCATCTACGCCCTGGGCCTGGCGCCGGAGCCAGGCGTGACCATGCGACCGGTGGTCACCCCAGGCGGCGCCCTCTACAACCAGACCGAGCTGACCCAGGACGAACGCGCCCGCCTCGCCCTGCGCATCCTCGACGGCTTCGACGAGCGGGTGCTGTTCGAAGCGCAGATCAGCCGCCAGCTGCACGACCCCAAGCTCACCCAGCAAGGCTTCGACCGGGCCGTGGCCGAGCTGCTGAAGGACTTCCCCGCGCGGCCGGCGCCTTGAAACATCCCGCCCACCAAGGACATGACCGCTGCGTAGGGTGGAGGTCGCTTTTTACCTCCACCGAGCGGAGTCGGGATCGGCACGCGTATATACCGGGTTCGCACACACCGCTGTGCGGAGAATTTCGCGAATGAATTCGCTCCCACAAGGGAGGGGTTCAGCCCCGTAGGGTGGGCTTCAGCCCACCGATTCCCAACACGCGCCCACCCGGAAACCGGGAAAACTGACCCATATCAACCGGCGTACATCCCGTAACAGCCGCGGCGCGCAGCGCAGCGGCGACAGGCATAAGCTGTCGCCCATTCCACGTTCAGGAGCTTTCCCATGCGCCGCGCCCTTCTCGCCTCCCTGCTCTTCGCTCCCCTCTTCGCCCAGGCGGCGGAGACCGTTTCCATGGACGTCTACCGCGACCCCAACTGCGGCTGCTGCAAGGCCTGGATCAGCCACCTGCGGGACAACGGCATCCAGGTCAACGACCACGTCGAGCGCGACATGGCCTCGGTCAAGACCCGCCTCGGCGTGCCCCACGGCCTGGGCTCGTGCCACACCGGCGTGGTCGACGGCAAGTTCGTCGAGGGCCACGTGCCGGCCAGCGACGTGCTCAAGCTGCGCGAGCGCAAGGACCTGATCGGCGCTGCCGTGCCGGGCATGCCCATGGGCTCGCCGGGCATGGAGATGGACGGCATGCAGGACGCCTACCAGGTGATCGGCGTATCGGCGCAAGGTCAGCAGAGCGTGCTGGCCGAGTATCCGGCACACTAGCGCTCCCCTACCCCCACAACGCGGCCGCCCCTGGGCGGCCGCGCGCGTTTACGAGGAACAGCAATGGATTACTGGCAGGTCGATGTATTCGCAGAACGCGTGCTGGCCGGCAACGGCCTGGCGGTGTTCCCCGACGCCCGGGGCCTGTCGCCCGCTGCCATGCAGGGGCTGACCCAGGAGCTGCGCCAGTTCGAGTCGATCTTCCTCGAACCGAGCGCCCAGCCCGGCGAATTCGCCGCGCGGGTGTTCACCGTGGAAGAGGAGCTGCCCTTCGCCGGCCACCCGATCCTCGGCGCCGCCGCCCTGCTGCACCACCTGCACGCCCCGGGCGAGCACGCCGAATGGGCCCTGCAGCTGCGCGACAAGCGCGTCACCCTGGCCACCCGCCGCCAGGGCCAGGGCTTCTACGCGGAGATGGACCAGGGCATCGCCGAGTTCGGCGTCGAGCTGGACGCCCGCGCCGCCCAGGGCTTCGCCGCCGCGTTCAGCAGCGAATGGGACAGCCGCCACCCGCCGCAGGTGGTCAGCACCGGCCTGCCCTACCTGCTGCTGCCGGTGACCGGCGCCGGGCTGGCCAATGCCCGCCAGCAACGTCCGCTGGATGAAGACCTGGCGGCCATATGCGCCGCCTTCGTCTTCCTCCTCGACATCGACGCCCGCGAAGGCCGCACCTGGGACCCCCTCGGCGTGGTCGAAGACATCGCCACCGGCAGCGCCGCCGGCCCGGTCGCCGCCTGGCTGGTACAGCGGGGCCTGGAGCGCCGCGAGCAGGGCTTCGCCCTCAACCAGGGGCGTTTCCTCGGCCGCCCCAGCCGGCTGGATGTACAGGTCACCGGTGAGGGCCGCGTGCAGGTCGGCGGCGCCGTGCAACTGCTGGCCCATGCGCGCCTGCTGCCGGAGCCGGGCCGCCTCGGCTGACGACCGGGCTGGCGCACCCCGCCGCCAGCTACGACACTCAATGCCTCGACAAGAACAAGGATCGGCACATGCGCTGGCAACGTGCGAGACGCAGCGACAACGTGGTGGATGCGCGCGGCAGCGGCAGTGGCGGCATGCGCCTCGGCGGCGGCAAGAGCCTCGGGCTGGGCGGCATCGCCCTGGTGGTGGTGGTCGGCCTGCTCATGGGTGAAGACCCGCTGACCATCCTCGGCCAGCTCGCCGGCCAGGCCAGCCTCTCCACCGCGCCCCCTCATAGCGGCGCGCCACCGGGGGACGACCAGGAAGCGGAGTTCGTGCGCGCTGTGCTCGGCGATACCGAAGACACCTGGCAGGCCATCTTCCAGCAGGGCGGCCGCCAGTATCAGGACCCGAAACTGGTGCTGTTCAACGGCGGCGTGCAATCGGCCTGCGGCTTCGCCTCCTCGGCGGTCGGCCCCTTCTACTGCCCCGGCGATCGCCAGGTGTACCTGGACCTGGACTTCTTCCGCGAAATGGCCCAGCGCTTCTCCGCCGCCGGCGACTTCGCCCAGGCCTATGTCATCGCCCACGAGGTGGGCCACCACGTGCAGACGCTGCTCGGCGTCTCCGCCAAGGTCAATGCCGCGCGCCAGCGCGGCCAGAAGATGGAAGGCGCCAGCGGCCTGCTGGTGCGCCAGGAACTCCAAGCCGACTGCCTCGCCGGCGTCTGGGCCTTCCACGCGCAGAAACGCCTGGACTGGCTGGAGCCGGGTGACCTGGAAGAAGCCCTCAACGCCGCCAACGCCATCGGCGACGACCGCCTGCAGAAACAGGCACGCGGCCAGGTGGTGCCCGACTCCTTCACCCACGGCACCTCGGCCCAGCGGGTGCGCTGGTTCAAGACCGGCTTCGAGCGCGGCGACATCAACCGTTGCGACACCTTCACCGCACGGGACCTGTAGCCACCCGCCCCGTGCGGGGCCTTTGATGGGTTTCGCACGGCTCTTCCCATCCTACGAGCACTCCCCCGTAGGATGGGTAGAGCGAAGCGAAACCCATGCGGTATGCGGTCTTGGTGCGCTCCCGACCTACCGCGCCAACAGCAACAGCTGCGCGCAATCCTCGGCGTACCAATCGGTGAGCTCGGGCCAGGGGTTTTCCGGCAGGTTGACCAGCACCGTGGCGCTGCCGGCGGCGCGGCCGCAGTCGAGGTCGAAGCGGTAGTCGCCCACCATCACCATCTCGTCCGGCGCCACGGCCCAGCGCTCGGCCAGGTGCAGCAAGCCACCCGGGTGCGGCTTGGGCGGCGCCTCGTCGCGGCCGAGGATGTCGGCCGGGGCGAAGCAATCGTCCACGCCGATGGCCTGCAGCGTCAGCAGCGCCAGCTCGCGGGCGTTGCGGGTGAGGATGCCCAGGCGCACGCCGCATGCGTGCAGGTGGCGCACCAGCTCCACGGCACCGGCCGCCGGGCGTGCATTCAGCGCCAGCTCGCGCTCGTGCTCCAGCAGCCAGGCGTGCTTGGCGCGGGCCTCTTCCGCCGGCAGCGCGGCGAGGTGATGGAGGATGTCATCCTCCGGGGGAATCGCCAGCTCGCGGCGGATCGCGGCGAAATCGTGAACGGCAATCGTCAGGGTGCCATCCATGTCGAACACCCAATGGCGGAACTGCGCCAGGCCCATGTCTCTACTCCGGACGGTTCGGGAAACAGCGCGCCAGGGTACACCGTCCCGTCAGTAGTTGATGATCAGGGTCACGTTGTCGATGTAGGTGCCCACCGGCACGTTGGCCTGCGTGGGGTCGACGGTCACCTGGAAGTTCACCGTCTGCAGCAATCCCGTGCCTTTCTGCGACAGGTTCTGCGTGGTGGTCCACACCGTCGTCGTATTGGGGAAGTAGATGTTGTAGCCCAGGCGGTTGGCGCCGCTGGCCATGCGTCGCCAGGGCGCCTGGTAGTTCTGGCCGTTGTCGAAGCTGACCAGGTAACCCTCGTCGCTGGTGCAGGTCAGGGTGATGGCGCGGGTCACCGAGGCGAACTGGCTGACCAGCGCCTGGCTACCGAGGTCGACGTTCTGGTAGCTGTTCAGCGCACAGGCCTTGGTCACTACGATGGTCACGGTGCTGGTGGCGGTCACCCCGGTGCCCCAGTTGGTGGGCGCGCCGCAGAGGCCGAGCGGGCAGTTCTGGGTGACGCCGGGGCTGCGCTGCCAGGAGCAGGAGTTGAGCACGCCGGATTCGCAGATGGCGTAGCGCCAGGTGAACACCACATTGGTGGTGTAGGTGCCGGCGGGAATATTGGCCGCCTGGGCCTGGAAGTACAGGTTGATGCCGGTGCTGGCATTGGTCAGCAGCGCCAGCACCGCCAGGCTGCTCAGCTGCACCGTGGAGCCGGGGGTGATCTCGGCGCCGCCGTTGGTGACGAACACCTTCAGCGGAATGCTGTTGCCGTTGCCATCGCTGAGCACCGGCGCAGTGGACTGCAGCGTCACCTGTACATAGTTGGCCGCCAGCAGGGACAGGAAGGTCGCGCAGGTCAGCCCTGCGCCCCCCAGGTTGCCCTGGGCCGAGGCGTTCATGGTGAAGGAGCTGACGCTGCCCAGGCTCACCGCCGGGTTCACCGTGGTGCAGGCCGCCCACGCGCGCCCCGCACCCAGCCAGAGCAGCGCCAGTAGCAGCAGGGGGAGGATATTGCGCTTCGCATCCATGACTCGTTCCTCGTTCGTGCAGGTCAGCGACAGGTCAGCGGGCCGATCTGCGCCAGTTCCTCGTCCAGGCTCTTCAGCTCCACCGTCACCGCACAGTGGCTGCCGTCGGGCAGCTCCACGCGCAACGCGTTACGCAGCTCCAGCCCCTCGAAATACACCAGCCCGTCCCAGCCCACATAGGCCTCCAGGTCGCGCCCCTCGACCCGGGCGATGGCGCCGCGCGGCAGCACCTCGCCACGCACGTCGATCAGCAGGATGCTCGCCGCCACCACCCGCGCCATGGGGAACTCCAGCAGGGCGCCGCTGCCTTGGTGCACGGCAATCTCCTGGGAGACATCCGGGATACGCACGTTGCCCGGCAGGCCCAGGGGGTCGATCTCGTAATTGGCGCGGTAGTAGGACGGCACCCAGGGCACCAGCAGGTGACCGCGGCTGTCGGTGTAGCCCAGCAGCTGGTGCTCGAAGTTCACCGGCACGTCGGCGAAGCCCGAGGTGCTGACCAGCACGAAGGCGTCGTTGATGCGGTTGCTGGGGAACACCCCGCCGTCCATCCACACCAGCGAGCCGCTGATATCGCCCCACTGGGTGCGCTCGCCATCGTTGTCGTACACGCCCAGCTGCATCTGCGTATAAGGCGTGCGCCAGGTGACGTCGGCCTGCGTGTAGCGGCCGCCACCGGCGGCATAGCTGAGGTTGTAGCCGACGCCGCCCTGGCTCGGTGCGGTGCGCCCGTAGTTGACCCGCTCGCGGTACTTGCCGTTGGTGTCGCGCTCGACGCTGGCGCTGAAGGTGGAGAGCATGTCGAACGGCATGATCAGCTGCACCAGCGCCGAGTAGCCCGAGGTGCCCAACTCGCGGTTCATCGACACATACAGGCTGCTGTTGGCCCACAGGCTGCGCGACCAGGAGAAGTTCAGCACGCGGGTGCGCTCGCCGCTGCGGGTCTCGCTGGCGAAGTAGCCGATGCCGAGGCTGCCGATCTCCTCCGGGCTCACCGAGAAGGTCACCTGGTCGGTGCGCCGCGCCAGGCCCAGTTCCTCGCGGCCCAGCTCCAGGGCGCTCACCTGGCTGACGTCGACGAAGCCCGAGCTGCGCTGCACACGCTGGAAGGCGAAGCCGAACAGCGGCGAGTAATAGCTGTAGCCGAGGCTGGCCTGATGGCCGCGCAGGCCCTCATAGGTGCTCTGGGAAAACGAAGTGCCGAGGGTGCCCCAGTTGCCCAGGCCGAAGGTGCCGCCGAGCCCGCCCAGGCGCAGTTCCTCGCCCAGCTCGGCGTGGCTCTCCAGGGTGAAGGCGTCGCTGATGCCGTAGCGGAAGGTGCCGCTGCTCACCGTGCTGCCATAGGCGAAGCTCTTCACGCCGTAGTCTTCGCGCAGCTTGCCCACACCCAGGGAGTAGTCGTACAGGCCCTTCTGCAACAGCGTGTTGGTCACGTAGAAGGGCACGTCGGTGGACACCTGGCGCCCCAGGGCGTCGGTGGTCACCACCGTGGCGGTGCCCGCGCCGCTGATGTAGGGCACGTTGCTCACGGTGAAGGGGCCGGGCTGCAGGTCGTCGCTGCTGACCCGCGCATTGTTGATGAACAGGTCCACCGTGCTCGGCACCGCGGCATCGCCGCTGAAGCGCGGCAGGGGGTAGGTGACCAGGTCCGGGCGCAGGCCGAAGTTACGCGACACCTGCACGCCGCCCACCCGCACCGCGCTGTTCCAGGTCAGCGCCCCGGTGACCAGGTCGCCCACCTGCAAGGTGCGCAGGCTCTCCTGGTCGTTGAGGGTCCACAGGGTGTCGTAGCGCACGTAGCCGTCCCCCTCGCCCTCGCTGTCGCCGAAGCTCTTGCGGTACACGCCCGTGTTGCCCAGGGTGCCGCGGCTGCCGAACAGGCGCTGCTCCAGCCAGGTGCTGGCGTAGCGCTGCCCGGCATCGCTGTCGGTGTAGTAGAGGTCGTAGTTGAACAGCGCCCCGAAGTCGGCGCGGGCCGGGGTGCGCGCATACACGCTGGTATCACCCACCTCCTGGCGCGGCAGCCACTCGCTGGGCAGCGTCAGCTTCAGGCGTTGCAGCTCCTGGTCGTACTCGCTGCCCAGGCCCTCGATGGCATCCAGCGCCTGGGGCCCGCTAGCGCCCTCGGGCAGGCGCACGCCAGCGCCACGCAGGTCCTCGGCCTCGACCCAGTAGCGGCCAGCACGGACGATCACCGGCACCACCTTGTCGGTAGGCATCTCGTTGACCACCAGCTCCAGGTAGAGGGTGTACTCCCCCGGCGCCGCGCCAGGGTCGGTGGCCGCCGGCTCGCCCGGGCCCGGTCCTGGGCTGGAGTCGACGGGCGCAGCTGCGGCGGCCTCGGCGGGCGGCGGGTTGGGCTCGGCCGCCCAGGGCGCTCCGCCCAGCAGCAGAACGAGCAGCAGCCCGCCCCACAGGCGCCATGCCCATGCCGTTGTGTTGCGCCCGTTGCCCCCAATATGCGCCATCCTTCGGCAGTCGCCCGGCCGCTGTTCAATGGGCCGGTATCGGCTGGGGCTCGGCCTGCTCGTTGATCCGCGCCTCCAGCACGAAATTGCCGCTCGGCGCCCGCTCCGGCAGTTGCCAGCGCATCTGCGCGCCGGGCAGCACGTAGCCCAGCAGGCCATCGGCGATCAGTGTGCTGGCGCCCCCCTGGCGCAGCGATACCTTGGACAGCCGGGCATGGGCCGGCCCCTGGTTGCTGAGGAACAGGTAGCGCCGGCCTCCTTCCTGGCGCACCTGATAGCTGAGCCTGGGCTGCAGGATCTGCACCCCCTCGCGGGGCTTGGCGCCGCTCACCGGCTCCGGCCCCGCGCCACCGCCGAACACGAACAGCGGCACCGAATAGCGCATCTGGAATTTCACCCCCAGCTGCGGGTCCACCTGGGCATCCGGGCGCAGCATCTCGTCCACCAGCACCCGGTAGGCCTGCTCGGTGCCGGCCGGCGCCGGCTGGGTGGCGATCAGGCGGATCATCTGTCGCTTGCCCGGGGCGATGGTCACCACCGGCGGGCTGCCGATGATGGTGCGCTGGGCGTCGAGCTGGTCGTCGAAGTTGCCCTGGCGCCAGGTCATCACCCGCACCTGCAGGTCGACGGGTTGCTGGCCACGGTTCTCCAGCCACAGCGCGGCGGCCTTCTGTTCGGCCTCGATGGTCGGGTTGATCGGCCAGATCAGCACCGAGCTCGCCGCCATGGCCGTGTTCGCCGCCGTCAGGCCCAGCCCCAGCAAGGCGGCGATGACGCCGGTGCGCAGGCCATGTCCTAGGGCGGTTCGGTGCATGGGCTTCCCCTTCTCAATAGGTCACGGTGACGGTCACCGTGTCGTTGTAGATCCCGGCGCTGGGCATGGTCGCCACCGCGAACAGCCGTGCATACACCGGGTAGGACTGGGTGCCGCTGGTGGCGCTGTAGGTCAGGCTCATGGCCGTGGCGCCGTTGCTGCCATCCCCCCACACGGCGCTGTAGCCGGCGTCCTTGTACAGCTGGTAGCGCAGGGTCTCGGCGCCCTTGATCATGTAGCGGCCGCCGGTGACGCTGGCGGTGTTGAGCCCGGCGTTGAGGGCGATGCTCAGCGAGGTGCCGGGTGTGCACTGCAACTGGATGGAGCCGTTGCCCACCGTGCTGACCCGCGTCACGTCGCTGGGCAGGGTGCTGACCTGGCCGAAGTTGATGCTGCCGTAGGTGGTCACGTCGCTGCTGCCGCTGCCCAGGATGCAGCCGGCGGTCACCGCCGCCTTGATCTCGAACAGCTGGGTGATCTGCAGCTCGTTGAGGCCCGTGTCGGCGAAGCAGCCCAGGCCCGGCAGCAGGGCCAGGCTGGCGACCAGGGGCCGGCGCAACATCACCAGCTCACCGTCACGGTGACGGTGTCGGTGTAGGTGCCCGACAGCGGCGCGGCCTGCACCGGCACGCGGCCGTACACCGGCAGCAGTTGGTCCTGGCCGTTGCCGGTGCCGGTGACGCCGATGCTGTTGTCCCACACGGTGGCGTAGGTGGCGGAGGTGTAGAGGTTGTAGCTGACCTGGGCCGCCGAGGGCCCGGTCATGCGGCGGGCATTGACGTTGCCGCTGCCGCCGGCGCTGATCAGTACGCGATAGGGGGTGCTGGTCAGGCAGTTGACCCGCAGTGCGCCGGCTCCCGCCGTGCCAACCACGGTGACCTGCGCGGCGAGGTTGAAGTGGGTGCCAAAATCCAGGGTGCCGAACTGGCCGAGGGTCGCCGGTACCGTGCTGCCGGCGCTGCAGGCCGGCAGGACTTCAGCGGCTATTCCGATGGTGGCGCTCTTGCTGGCGGCATGGATCGACGGACAGACCGTCGTCGAAACCATCAGCACCAGCCACATCCACTTGCTGTCGCAATGGCAGACCATGGCGGTTCCTGGCTGTGAGTCTTACTTCCGTGTCGCAGTGGTCATTGCCGGGCGCCGGGCCCGGTCACAACGCTTACCAGGTGATGGTCACCTGGACGGTATCGGTGTAGGTGCCGGTGGCGGGTGTCGTCTGCGGCGGTACGCGGCCATACACCACCAGCTCCTGGTTGGCGCCGGTGCCGGTGGCGGCCAGGGCCGTGCCGCCGTTGCTGCCGTTGCCCCAGAGCGTGGTGCGCGCCGCCTCCTTGTAGAGGTTGTAGGCGATCACATCGGTGGCGCCGGCACTCATGTTGCGCTGGTTGCCGGTGGCATGCAGGCCCGAATCCAGCGCCACCGAATAGTTGGTGCCGATGGTGCAGGTCACGCCGAACGAACTGCCCGCCGAAGCCCCCACGGACTGGGCTTCGATGATGCTGTTCAAGCTCGGGTAGGTACCGAAGGCGATGCTGCCGAATGTGTTCGCACTGCCGTTGTTACTGCCGTTGTTCACGGTGCAACCGGCGCCGATCACGAGCTGCACACCCAACTGCCCCTGGACCGTCCCGGCGGCCTCGAGCGTAGAAGAGAGAGGCAGAAGTACGAGGGACGAAATCAAAAACTGAGCGCGGTTCATTATGAAAACTCCTACAACACCCAAGACTCCACGAGCACTTGCGTACCAATGAATGGGACCGTAGTAGAAATTCGGCGGCGTTCAAAAAGCTGAAGGTGCCAGCACGCTGGCGCAACGTGCCATCACAGGGCCTACAGGGCTTAAAACCTATGTATTGGCGGGGCTTTCAGGGCTTTGTAGGAAATAAGAGGAAGTATAAATAGCGTTTTACTTACGCAACAAAGAGCAAATAGCCAGTATGTGTTTTTAAACGCATTAGCACTGTTCGAGCGGGTTTAAATTGCGATTGGCAATAAAGATTTGTGAGGATTCTCCTACAGCAAATCGCCTAATAACATCGACCCGTTGGAAATATTTCACTCAGGGTCTTACAGCGGGATTAACCAACGACTTGCGGTAGCTTGAAGGCCGTTCCCTACGCGACAACTGCATTGCCGTCCTACAGGACCGCTCAGTAGCTTCTCGCCCCGTCATGGCCTTGGTCATGACCGGGATTAGAGACCCCGAAATCCAAAACACGCATCACACGCCATAGCAGAAAGACGGTCCCCTCGGGTTCCGGCTTCCTGGCCGTCTATGGCGGACCGTGCGGGACGGGCGTATGCCCATCCGGTTTGCGTGTTTGCCGGGGTCTCTAGCCCTGCACGGTCCGCCACCCTTCCCCTCGGTGGCGGCTCCACGTCCAGCACAGGAGTTCTGGAACATGCGAGCCATCCAGTCGCAACAGCGCATCACCTGCCGCCCCTCCACCCCGGAGGCGCGCCATGACTGACTACCGCATCGCCACGCGCTTCATCCGCTACCGCCGCCCCCTCAACGTCGTGCTGATCGACGGCCTGCCCTGGTTCTGCTGCCGCGACCTCGCCCGCCTCACCAACAGCCGCCTGGACATGCGCCTCACCGCCAAGCTCGACGCCGACCAGTGGCGCCAGGAAACCCTGCGCCACGAGGCCGGGCAATTCACCGACGAGCTGCTGGTTAACGAAAGCGGCCTGCACAGCCTGCTGCTGGTGAACTTCTACCACCCGGAAAACCGCAGCTTGCGCCAGTGGATCACCCAGGAAGTGCTCCCCGCCCTCCTCGACGGCCAACGCACGCCCGACCACCAGCCCCGTCGCCGCCTGCTGAAATGGCAGGGCCACCACCAGGTCAACCTCATGGAATGGCAAGGCCAATGGTGGATCCGCTACGAAGACATGCCCCGCGTCCTCGGCCAGAGCGAGGCATTGAAGCAGCAGTTGTCCTGAGGCCAGCCGTGGGGACGCCTGGGGATACCGAGGTGATGGGTTTCGCACGGCTCTACCCATCCTACGAAGCACCTGCAAGGCACACGTAGGATGGGTAGAGCGCAGGGAAACCCATGCGGTGCAAAACTCGCCCAGGGTGCAGGCCGGGAACACCGATTGGTGGATGAAAAGAGCGTCATCCACCCTACGCGAGCCCGCTCGCCGTGGGGCACCGGGGCATTCCGGGCGTAGGGTGGACATCGCTTTTCATGTCCACCAACGGAGTCGGGCCATACGCCGTGGCCCACTCGGCGGAGCGCTTCGCGAGCAGAGCTCGCTCCTACGGGGCGGCGCGGGGAGTTACTTCCAGTCTTCGCGCACGCGGGTCAGCCCTTCCTGGGCCACCGAGGCCACCAGCTGGCCGGCGCGGTTGAAGATGCTGCCGCGAGAGAAGCCGCGGGCGTTGCCGGACCAGGGGCTGTCCATGGAGTACAGCAGCCAGTCGTCCGCGCGCAGGTCACGGTGGAACCACAGCGAATGGTCGAGGCTGGCCACCTGCATGAACTTCTGCCACACCGAAACCCCGTGGGGCAGCATGGCGGTGGTCAGCAGGCCGAAGTCCGAGGCATAGGCCAGCACGTATTTGTGCAAGGCGCGGATGTCCGGGAGGTTGCCGTCGGCGCGGAACCAGACGTACTTGATCGGCTCGCCGGGCTTGGGGTCGTAGGGGTTGTTGGCGGTGACCGGGCGGATTTCGATGGGCTTGTCGCAGAGGAACTTGTCGCGCATGCGCTCGGAGATCAGGTGGGCGTTCTGCCGGGTGAGCTCCAGCTCCGAGGGCAGGTTCTCCGGCCCGGGCACCTGGGGCATGGTGATCTGGTGCTCGAAGCCGTTCTCGTCGGCCTGGAACGAGGCGCTGCAGGTGAAGATCGGCTGGCCCTTCTGGATCGCCGTCACCCGCCGGGTGCTGAAGCTGCCGCCGTCGCGCACCCGGTCCACGGTGTAGACCACCGGCAGGGTGGCGTCGCCCGGGCGCAGGAAGTAGCCGTGCATGGAGTGCACGTGGCGCTCCTCTTCCATCGTCTGGCTGGCCGCCGACAGCGACTGACCGAGCACCTGGCCGCCGAACAGCTGGCGGAAGCCCAGGTCCTGGCTGGTGCCACGGAAGAGGTTCTCCTCGATGGATTCGAGGCTCAGCAAGGCGACCAGATCATCCAGCACCTGGGTCATGTGGGGTATCTCCTCTGCAAGGCGGCTGCCCCGTTCAAGGTCGGGGTCGAGTTCATTCAGGATAGGCCGGTGCCGTCGTCAGGCGCTCATCCCAGCGGGCGCGGCCAAGGGTGAAATGGTAAAGACTTTGCCAGCGGCTGTCGGCAAGTCCGAGCAATTCGTGCACCGCATCGTCGAAATAACAGCCGATGCCGACTCCACCGCTCGCCGGGCGATGCCTGATCCGCGTGGTGCGCATGGGCCTCATCGCTCATGGCCGCTCCAGCCAATCCTGGCGGTGGATGCGGTAGAGGATGTGGCGGCGCAGCGGGTGACCGACTTCCACCTTCGGGTGCTCGAAGTCGCCGGCCTCGTCACGGGTCATGCCGATGCGTTCCATCACCGCGCTGGAGGCAGTGTTGGCCGGGGTGGTGAAAGCCACCACCTGGGCCAGCTGCAGGGTGTCGAAGGCGCAGGCCAGGGCCGCGCGCGCCGCCTCGCTGGCGTAACCCTGGCCCCAGTGGGCGCGGGCCAGGCGCCAGCCGATCTCGGTGGCCGGGGTGAAGGGCGCCTCGAAGCCGACCTTGCCCAGCCCGGTGAAGCCGATGAATTCGCCGTTGTCCTTGCGCTCCAGGGCCCAGAGGCCGAAGCCGTGTTCGGCGGCGTGGGCGCGGGCACGCTGGATCAGCGCGGCGGCCTCCTCGCGGCTCTGGGTGCCGGGGAAGTAGCGCATCACCTCGGGGTCGGCGCAGAGCGCGGCCAAGGGATCGAGGTCGTCGTCGCGCCAGGCGCGCAGCAACAGGCGTGGGCTCTGCGTTTCGATGGGCATGGTCGGTTCCTCCAAGCGTGGTGGTGCTTACGGCATGGACAGCCAGCGGGGTACTCTTGCGCCCCGGCCGATGAAAAATAGCTCCGCATTATGCCTTTGCCGCTGGTCTACCACGACGACTACAGCCCGCCCTTCCCCGACGGGCACCGCTTCCCCATGGAGAAGTTCCGCCTGCTGCGCGACCACCTGGTGGACAGCGGGCTGGTCCGCGACGAGCAGCTGCTGCGCCCCGAGCTGTGCCCGGCCGACATCCTCGCCCTCGCCCACTGCCCCGACTACATCGCCCGCTACCTGCAGGGCGAGCTGGCCCACGAGGACCAGCGCCGCCTCGGCCTGCCCTGGAGCGAGGCCCTGGCCCGGCGCACCATCCGCGCCGTCGGCGGCTCGGTGCTGGCCGCCGAGCTGGCCCTGGAGCACGGCCTCGCCTGCCACCTGGCTGGCGGCACCCACCACGCCCATTACGACTTCCCGGCGGGCTTCTGCATCTTCAACGACCTGGCGGTGATCAGCCGCTACCTGCTAGCGGCCGGCCGGGTCGGACGTGTGCTGATCTTCGACTGCGACGTGCACCAGGGCGACGGCACCGCGCGCATCCTCGCCGACACGCCCGAGGCCATCACCGTGTCCCTGCACTGCGAGAAGAACTTCCCCGTGCGCAAGGCCGAGAGCGACTGGGACATCCCCCTGCCGATGGGCATGGGCGACGCCGACTACCTCAGGGTGGTGGACGACGCGTTGAACTACCTGCTGCCGCTCTACCAGCCCGACCTGGTGCTCTACGACGCCGGCGTGGACGTGCACCAGGACGATGCCCTGGGCTACCTGAAGCTCACCGATGCCGGCGTCGCCGCCCGCGACGAAGCGGTGATGCGCCACTGCCTGGGCCGCGACATCCCCGTGGTCGGCGTCATCGGCGGCGGCTACAGCAAGGACCGCCAAGCCCTCGCCCGCCGCCACGGCATCCTCCACCACAGCGCCGCCCGCGTCTGGCACAGCCAGGGCCTCGCCTAACCCGCCACAACGCCGGCGTAAGACGGGGCACAGGATGGCCGTAGAGCGCGGCGTAGAGCGAGCCGTAGGGTGGGCGTAGGGTGGGCCGGGCGGCGCTCCGCTTCAGCCCACCGAATACACCCAAGTCCACCCCCACCCACAACTCTCCCCAAACACCCTCTCACCACTCCCCCTGCACCCCCACAACCCCCAATCCCCGCCGCCCTCACAGAATCATGGCCACCTGCTAGCAGTCGTTTCGTGCCACTGCTAGAGTCGCCGCTTTCCCCCACAAGGATGTCTCCATGGAAGTCCATGCCTACCAGGCACCCAGCGCCAACCTCGAAGCGGAAAGCGTGTTCTGCCGCAACTGCGGTTCCTCCATCACCCCGACAGCGCAGACCTGCCCGCGCTGCAACGCCGACCAGAACCTGAACTCCAAGAGCAAGATCGTCGCGGGCTTCCTCGCGCTATTCCTAGGCGGCCTCGGCTTCCACCGTTTCTACCTGGGCCAGTGGTGGGGGCTGTTCTACCTGCTGTTCATCGGCACCGGCATCCCCAGCCTGATCTCGCTGATCGAGGCCATCGTGTTCTTCTGCACCAGCGACCAGACCTGGAACGCCAAGTACGGCCGAACCAAGGGCAGTGCCTGGCTGATCGGCCTGGCGGGCGGCTTCGCGCTGCTGTTCGTGATCGGCACCCTCGCCGCCATCGCCATCCCCGCCTACCAGCAATACGTGGAGCGGGCCAAGGCTGCCCAGGCCCGTATCGAGCAGCAACACCAGCAACAACCGCAGGCCGAGCCGCAACTGCGCCAGCAGCAGCAGTGAGCCCGCCGGGCGCCGCCCCGTGCGGCGCCCATGCCCGCTGGCGAGGCCTGCGCTAGAATGCGCGCCAGCCCAACCTCGCCAAGCCCGCCATGACCCAGAATTCCCTTCCCGTCGCCATCATCGGTGGCGGCCCCGCCGGCCTGATGGCCGCCGAAACGCTGGCGCTCGCCGGCGTGCGGGTCGACCTCTACGACGCCATGCCCTCGGTGGGCCGCAAGTTCCTCCTGGCCGGTGTCGGCGGGATGAACATCACCCACTCCGAGCCCAGCGACGCCTTCCTCTCCCGCTATGCCGAACGTCGCGACGATGTGGCCGCGCTGCTGCACGGCTTCGGCGCCGAGGAGCTGCGCGCGTGGATCCACGGCCTGGGCATCGACACCTTCGTCGGTACCTCCGGCCGCGTGTTCCCCACCGACATGAAGGCCGCGCCGCTGCTGCGCGCCTGGCTCAAGCGCCTGCGCGAAGCGGGCGTGGCCATCCACACCCGCCACCGCTGGCTGGGCTGGGACGCACAGGGCGACCTGCGCATCGTCACGGCGGAGGGCGAACGCAGCGTCGCGGCCCGCGCCACCCTGCTCGCCCTGGGCGGCGGCAGCTGGGCGCGCCTGGGTTCCGACGGCGCCTGGGTGCCGCTGCTGGAAGGCCGTGGCGTCGCCATCGCCCCGCTGCAACCGGCCAACTGCGGCTTCGAGGTGGAAGGCTGGAGCCAACTGCTGAAGGACAAGTTCGCCGGTGCGCCGCTGAAGACCGTGGCCCTGCGCCTGGACGACGAGCCGCCCCGCCCGGGCGAATTCGTGCTCACCGCCGGCGGCATCGAGGGCAGCCTGGTCTATGCGCTGTCGGCACGCATCCGCCAGCGCATCACCCGCGAAGGCAGCGCCACGGTGCACCTGGACCTGCTGCCCAACCACCCGCTGGAGAAGGTCATCAAGGCCCTGGCCAAGCCGCGCGGCGCGCGCTCCATGGCCAAGCACCTGCACAGCCAGCTGGGCATCGACGGGGTCAAGGCCGGGCTGCTGCGCGAGCTGACCCCAGGCGAGGTGTTCACCGACCCGGCGCGCCTGGCCGCCGCCATCAAGGCATTGCCCATCACCCTGGTGCGCCCGCGCCCGCTGGATGAGGCCATCAGCTCCGCCGGCGGCGTGCCCTTCGAAGCCCTCGATGACAAGCTGATGCTCAAGGCCCTGCCCGGCCTGTTCTGCGCCGGCGAGATGCTCGACTGGGAAGCCCCCACCGGCGGCTACCTGCTCACCGCCTGCTTCGCCAGCGGCCGCCGCGCCGGGCTGGGCATGCTGGAGTGGCTGGCCCGCTAGACGTCAGGCCGGCAACGGCCGCTCGGTGGCGCTCTGCTCGCGCAGGGTTTCAAGGAAGCGCTGCAGCACCGCCGAGTCATCCCCCGCCCGGTAGATGGCGTACAGCGGCACCTCCGGCAGGGGCGGCTGCAGGCGGCGGAACACCACCCCGGCCGGCGCCAGCTGCTCCAGCGACGCCGGGAGCAGCGCCACGCCGAACCCCGCCTGGACCAGCCCGAGCAGCGTCTGCACCTCGATCACCTGCTGCAGGATCAGCGGGCTGAAGCCCACCTGCACGCAGCACTGCACGAGGAAGTTGGCGAAGCTCGACTGGTTCAGCTCCAGGGTCACGAAGAACTCCCCCGCCAGGTCGACGGGCGCCAAGGTCGCGCGCTGGGCCAGCGGGTGCTCCGCCGGCAGCACCGCGCGCAGGGGTTCGTAGAGCAGCAGCTCGTTGCGCAGGCCGGGGTCGTCATGGCCGACGCGGAACACGCAGACGTCGATGCGGTGCTCCTTCAGCGCCACCAGCTGCGCCGCCGGGGTCATCTCGTGCAGGCGCCAGCGCACGTCCGGGTAGCGGGTGCGGAAGCGGTGCAGCGCCTTGGGCAGCACGCCGACCATCACCGAGCTGATCATGCCGATCTCCAGTTCGCCCAGCTGGCCACGGGCGGTCTGGCGGGTGAGGTCGAGCGCGCGGTTCAGCTGCTCGAACACCAGCGGCACCTGCTGCTTGAGGGTGCGGCCGGCTTCGGTCAACTCCACCCGGTGATGGCTGCGCTCGAACAGGCGCGTGCCCAGGGACTCCTCCAGCAGGCGTATCTGCTGGCTCAGGGGCGGTTGCGACATGTGCAGCCGGGTGGCCGCACGGCCGAAGTGCAGTTCATCGGCGAGCACCGAGAAATAGCGCAGCAGTCGTAGGTCCATGCAGCCTCCGCAAGCCGTTCAGTCCACCCCGTTCAGCCCAGGCCATCCAGCGCCAGCGGCGTGTCCCGCAGGCGCTTGCCGGTGAGCCGGAACACCGCGTTGGCGATGGCCGGCGCCACCGCCGGGCTGGCCAGCTCGCCGATGCCGCCGGGCGTGTCCCGCGCGCCTTCGAGCAACTGGATGTCCAGCGCCGGCATGTCCGACATGCGCGCCACCCGGTAGTCGTGGAAGTTGCTCTGCACCACCTGGCCCTGGCGGATGTCGAGGCGGTCGAACAGCGCATGGCCGAGCCCCCACATCAGCCCGCCCTGGAGTTGCTCCTCCACCCCGCCGGGGGACACCGCCAGGCCGCAATCCACCACGCAGGTGAGGCGCTCCACCTGCACCGTGCCGTTGCGCCGGGCCACCTGGGCGATCACCGCGATGAAGCTGCCGTAGCCCTGGTTGGTGGCGATGCCCAGGGCCGAGTCCGCCTCCGCCGCGTGGCCCCAGCCGGCGCGCTTCGCCGCGGTGCGCAGCACCTCCACATGGCGCGGCCGTTCGTGCATGTGCGCCAGGCGGAAATCCAGCGGATCGCGGCCGCCGGCCTGGGCCAGCTCGTCCATGAAGCTCTCCACCGCGAAGACGTTGGGGATGAAGCTCACCGAGCGGTACCAGCCGCTGGGCACGCCGCTTTCGTGGCGCAGCCAGGCCAGGTCCAGGTGCGGCGCGCGGTAGGCGAAGTCGAAGGCGGAGATGGCCTCGGTGGTGCTGTAGTCCATGTGGTCCGGGCGCTCGAAGTAGCCCGGCTCCCACATCTCCGGCGAGGCCGGAGACACCGCGCGCAGCCTGAGGGCCTGCAGGGCGCCCTCGCCATCCAGGGCCCCTTCCAGGCGGTGCAGGGTGGCGGGGTGGCCGTAGAGGGCGCGCATCTCGTCCTCACGGCTGTTCATCAGCTTCACCGGCACCTTGGCCTGGGCGGCCAGGTAGGCGACCTCGAACAGCCAGTACTTGGCCTCCCGCGCGCCGAAGCTGCCGCCGGAGACCATCTCGTCGATGTGCACCTTTTCCGGCGGCAGGCCGCAGATCACCTCGGCCGCCTCCATGGCGAAGGACGGCACCTGCACGCCGCCCTTGAAGGTGATCCCGCCCGCGTCGAGCCAGGCGATGATGCACACCGGCTCCAGGGGGTTCTGCATCTTGCCGGGCATGCGGTAGTCGGCCTTGATCACCCGCCCGGCGCCGCCCAGGGCCGCAGCGGCGTCACCGGCCTGCAGCGTCGGCACCGGCGCGGCGCCGGCGGCTTCCAGTGCCTTGGCCTGGGTTGCGGCCAGGTGCTCGCTGTCGAAATCCTCCAGGCCGCCCTGCCACTCCACCACCAGCGCGGCGCGCCCCAGCTTGGCGGCCCAGTAGTCGTCGGCGAGCACCGCCACGCCTTCCTGGTTGCCGCCGAGCACCTTGTCCTGCGCGGGGATGCGGATGACCCGGTGCACGCCGGGCACCTTCAGCGCCGCGCTGTCGTCGATCCTCGCCACCCGGCCGTTGACCACCGGGCTGCGCTGCACCACCGCCACCCACATGCCCGGCACCCGGGCGTCGATGCCGTACTCGAAGCGCCCGCGCACCTTGTCCGCCGCGTGGCGTTTGTGGCGCAGCTTGCCGATGTAGCGGAACTGCGCCGGGTCCTTGAGCTTCACCTCTTTGGGCGCCGGCAATTGTGCGGCGGCGTCGGCCAGCTCGCCGTAGCCCGCGCGGCGGCCGCTGGCGGCATGCAGCACCTGCCCGCCCCGGGTGGTGCAATCACTGGGCGCCACGCCCCAGCGCAGCGCCGCAGCCTCTACCAGCAGGGTGCGCGCGGTGGCGCCGGCCTCACGCAGACGCCCGTATTCCAGGGAAACGCTGGTGCTGCCGCCGGTGGAAAACACCTTCCACAGCGGGTGCCGGTAGGCCTCGAAGAAGGGGTTCTCGGGGGTGATCACCTGCACCTCCAGCGGGTCCAGGTCCAGTTCCTCGGCGACGCAGGCGGCCAGCGCGGTGTGGGTGCCGGTGCCGGAGTCGTGCTTGTGCACCACGATCCTCACCGTGCCGTCGGCCAGCACCCGCACCCAGGCGTTGGGTTCGAAGGGCGCCGTGGTCCCGGCGGCCGTGCCGAGTTCGCGCCCGGCCTGGGCGCCGCCCAGGTGGAAGCCGATGGCCAGGCCCGAGGCCAGGGTCGCCGAATGCTTGAGGAAGGTGCGCCGCGCCAGCGGCCGGGCCAGGCTCATGTGGCGTCCCCCTGTGCCGCGGCGGCACGCTTGATGGCCTTGCTGATGCGCGGGTAGGTGCCGCAGCGGCAGATGTTGCCGGCCATGGCCGAGCGGATGGTGTCGTCGTCGATGGCGGTGCCGGAGGCCAGCAATGCCGCCGCCGACATCAACTGGCCGGATTGGCAGTAGCCGCACTGGGGCACGTCCTCCTCGACCCAGGCGAGTTGCAGCGGGTGGTCGCCCTCGGCGGACAGCCCTTCGATGGTGGTGATCGCATGGCCCGCCGCAGCCGCCAGGGGGAACTGGCAGGAGCGGATCGGCGTGCCGTCCAGGTGCACCGTGCAGGCGCCGCAGAAACCACCGCCGCAACCGAACTTGGTGCCGGTCAGGTACAGGCGGTCACGCAGGACCCAGAGCAAGGGCGTGGACGCCAGCGTGTCTTCCAACTGATGGCGTGTGTCGTTCACCACGATCTCGATCATGCCGGGCGCTCCTTGAACTGAGGCGAGAATTCGCGTGTAGTCGTGCCGCCCCATAGTGGGTGGGAGCTGCGGCGCCAGCCAGCGACGATTTCCGCCAACCCGTGTAAGCAGGACTTACAGCCATGTACAAGCGATACCCGTCGCTGCAGTCGATGAGCGCGTTTCTCCAGGCCGCCCGTACCGGCAGCTTCTCCCAGGCCGCCCGCGACCTGGACCTCAGCCACAGCGCCGTGAGCCAGCAGATCCGCACGCTGGAAGAATTCGTCGGGCAGCCGCTGTTCCTTCGCGAAAAGGGCCGCAGCAGCCTCACCGATGCCGGCCAGCTGTTCGCCGGGATGCTCGCCGACGGCCTGATGCAGATCGACAAGGCACTGTCCTCGGTGAGCCACCGCGAGCTGCCCCGGCGCCTGACCCTGGACGTGGATGCCGAGCTGGCGCAAAGCTGGCTCAACGCCCGCCTGCCGGCGCTGCTGGAGCTGTTCCCCGGCCGCGAGATCCTCTTCCTGTCCATGCCGCGCCTGGAGCGCCAGGCGTTCGAGCGCGTCGACCTGAGCCTGCGCTACGGCTACGGCGAGTGGCAGGACTGCGAGTTCGCCCCCATCTGCGACGACCGCGTCACCCCCGTCGTCTCCCCGGCGCTGCTGCAACGCCATGGCCTGATGGCCCCCATCGAGCCGGCCGAGGTGCTGAAGCTGCCGCTGCTGGGCTACTCGCGGCGCTCGTGGATCCCCTGGCTCGACGCCGCCGGCCTGGAACCCACCGAGCCCGCGGCGGTGATGGTGTTCGACAACGTCGCCAACCTGCTGGCCGCCGCCGAGGCCGGCACCGGCGTGGGGCTGGTGCGCGGCCTGCTGGCCGCCGATGCCCTGCGCGAAGGCCGCCTGGTGCGCCTGACCCGCACCAGCATTCCCGCGCACTACAACCTCTACGCCCTCTGGCCCCACGGCGGTGGCGAGAAGGTTGCGCCGATGATCGCCGCCATCCGCGACATGGCGGCGAGGACGTTCGCGGCGATCGGGTGAGCACCTGGAAGCCCGATCGCGAATGAATTCGCTCCCACCGGAAAAGCGGCGGCGCTGCACGGACATGACCGCTGTGTAGGGTGGATGGCGCTTTTTCATCCACCAGGCGGAGTCGGACCGGGCACGTCGTTATACCTGGCGCGCAGCATTGATGGGTTTCGCGGAGCTCTACCCATCCTACAGAGGCCACTTGCGCGGTGAATTCGTGCCCAACGCAGGGGCGGCGCTGTGGATAACCCCTTGCAAATCATCCTCTTGCGGGGCCGATATCCAGCGCATATCAACCCAGCGGCCAAATAGTATTGGTCGCGCTTCGAGGCCCCTCCCAATACTGCGGACCAAGCGACAGCTCAGGTCCTGTGCGCCCTGCAAGAGGCGCGGGAAGGTGCTGCGAGGCACCTAGCAATGGCCATTGCACAGGTCGATCTGTTGCGAACCGGAAGGTCTTCCTTCCCCGCACTATCAGGAGATCGAACTGTGATCATCGATATCAGTTGCTACCCCACCGATCTGGTGGACCTCGCCTGGAGGCACGACGGTGACCCCTTCACCGGCGAGCGCCTGCTGGAGATGATGGATGGCCCCTATCTGGTCAACGGCAAACCGCGCCGCATCGACAAGGCCTTCATCCAGCCGCCCCAGGGCAACACCATCTACACCTGGACCGACGGCGAGCTGTCGGGCCGCGAATCCATCGACGCCTACATGGCCTACACCCTGAAGATGGTCCAGACCTACCCGGACCGCTTCATCGGCTGCTTCGTCTACAACCCCCGCTGCGGCGTGCAGAACGGCGTCGAGGCCATCGAACGCTACGTCACCGAGCACGGCTTCAAGATGGTCCAGATGCAGGCCAACATGCATGCCTACCGCCCGGACCGCGCCCTGGACTGGGTCCGCCCGGCCTTCGAGAAATGCGCCGAGCTGGGCGTGCCGGTGAAGCTGCACACCGGTGACGGCCCCTACAGCATCCCTTCCGAGTGGGTGCCGATGATCAAGGAGTTCCCCAACGTCGACTTCATCATGGCGCACTTCGGCGTGCAGACCGGTGGCGTCTACGTGTTCGAGCCCATGCAGTGGGCCATGGAGCTGCCCAACGTCTACTGCGAGTCCGGCTGGTGCCTGCAATCGCGCATCGTCGAGTTCGCCAAGGTCCTGCCGACCCACAAGATCCTCTTCGGCACCGACACCCCGCCCAACGAGCCGGGCATGTGGCTGCGCCTGCTGGAGGTGCTGTGCATGGAGCCGCCCCAGGGGCTGGACCTGGACGAGGACACCCTCGAGGAATACCTCGGCAACAACACCGCCCGGATGATCGGCCTGGAGCCGACCCCGCCGCCGCGCAGCCTCGCCGAAGCCGAGGCGCTGCTGAAGAGCCCCGTCACCACGCAACTGGCCAGGAGCTGATGCGATGATCATCGACACCCACCTGCACCCCACCAACCTGGTCGACGAGGCCTGGCGCCACACCGGCACGCCCTTCACCGGCGAGCGCATGCTCAAGCTGATGGACGGCCCCTACATGATCAACGGCAAGCCGCGCCGCATCGACATGGGCTTCATCCAGCCGCCGCCGGGCAACACCGGCTACCGCGACGGCAACCGCCGTGGCCGCGAAGGCGTGCGCGACTACATGTCGTACATCGCCGAGCTGTGCGTGAACTACCCCGACCGCTTCATCGGCAACTTCACCTTCAACCCGCGCTGGGGCCCGGAAAACGGTGCGGCGGAGCTGGAATTCCACGTCAAGGAATACGGTTTCAAGATGCTCAAGCTGCACGCCAACATGCACGGCTACCGCCCGGACCGCGCCCTGGACTGGCTGCGCCCGGCGATGAAGGTCTGCGCCAAGTACAACATCGTGGTGCTGATCCACACCGGTGACGGGCCCTACACCATCCCGACCATGTTCTACCCGATCATCCGCGAGTTCCCGATGGTGAACTTCATCATCGGCCACTTCGGCATCCAGACCGGCGGCAACTACTCCTTCGAGGCCTTCTGGATGGCGATGGACACGCCCAACGTGTACTGCGAGTCGGGCTGGTGCTTCCAGTCGCGCATCGTCGAGTTCGCCAAGGAGTTGCCGCGCCACAAGATCGTCTTCGGCACCGACTCGCCGCCGAACGAACCGGGCATGTGGCTGCGCGAGCTGGAGGTGCTCTGCTCGCCCGCCCCGCAAGGGCTGGGCATCGACGAGGACCACCTCGAGGACTACCTGGGCAACAACATCGCACGCCTGGTGGGCATCGACCCGACGCCGCCGCCCAAGGACCTGACGGAGGCGGAGATCCGCCTGACCACCACCTACCTCTAGGGATTCCACTGCGGTACTTACAGGCGTCCCGGGGACCGCACGCGGTCGGCCATCGGCCGGCCGCGTGCAGGGACTCGGACACCCCGCGCCCCGGGACCGCCTGCTTTTCGAGAGGTGCACCATGACCCTGCCGAGCTTTGCCACGACCCAGGATTTCCACGCGTTCATCGAGGCCTACCGCGAGCGCTTCGCCGACGACGTGCTGACCATCAAGGAACCCCTTTCCGCCGACCAGGACGTCACCGCCCTGGTCGACGCCCTGGCCGCCCGGGGCCAGCACCCGCTGCTGATCTGCGAGCGGGTGGGCAGCCTCGGCGTGCCGGTGGTGACCAACCTGTTCGCCTCGCGAACCCGCATCGCCCGGCTCTTCGGCACCACCCCGGCGAAGCTCCACGAGGTGTTCCAGGCCCGCGCCAACGCCCCCGTTCCGCCGGTCTACCTGGCCACCGGCCCGGTGCTCGACGAGGTGATCGAGGGCGAGGCCCTGGACCTGGCGCTGCTGCCGATGCTCAAGCACTTCGACAGCGACCGCGGGCCCTACATCACCAACGCCATCATCGTCGCCCAGGACCCGGTCACGGGCGTGGCCAACATGAGCTACCACCGCTCCATGCGCCATGCCCGCCAGGCCCTGGCCACCAGCCTGCATTCCCGCGGCCACCTGTGGCGCATGCTGCAGGCCGCCCGCGAACGCGGCGAGGAGCTGCCGGTGGCCATGGTGGTGGGCGCTCACCCGCTGTTCATGCTGGCCGCCGCCGCGCGCCTGCCCTATGGCGCCGACGAGCGCGCGGTGGCCGGCGGCCTGTTCGGCGCGCCCCTGGAGCTGGTGAAGACGCCGCGCTACGGCATCGGCGTGCCGGCCCACGCCGAGTTCGTGCTGGAGGGCGCCATCGACCCCACCGCCTATGCCGAGGAAGGCCCCTTCGGCGAGTTCAGCGGCTACTCCTCCGACCGCTCCACCAACAACGTGCTGCGCGTCGACACCCTGCTGCGCCGGCGCGATGCCTGGCTGGTGGACGTGGTGGGCGGGCGCTACGCCGAGCACCTGACCCTGGCGCGGCTGCCCCGCGAGGCGGAGATGAGCGAGAAGCTCAAGGCGCGCTTCCCGGCGGTGACCGCCGTGCACTACCCCAACTCCGGCACCCACTTCCATTGCTACGTGGCGCTGGACCAGAGCCGCGACGGCGAGGCGCGGCAGATCATGCTCGCCCTGCTCGGCTGGGACCCGTACCTGAAGACGGTGATCGCGGTGGACAGCGACATCGACATCAGCGACGACAGCCAGGTGCTCTGGGCGCTGGCCACGCACTTCCAGCCACACCAGGACCTGTTCACCATCGACGGCCTGCCGGGCAGCCCGCTGGACCCGTCCTCCTCGGCCAACGGCACCACCTCGCGCATGGGCCTGGACGCCACCCGCAGCAGCGGCTTCGACGGCATCCGCGCGCAGCTCGACCCGCGCATCCAGGGGCGCATGCGTCAGCTATTGAAGGGCTACCTGCCGGGGGGCGCGTCATGACGGCCCCCCGTCGCCTGGTGGTGGGCATCAGCGGCGCCTCGGGCTTCATCTACGGCGTGCGCCTGCTGGAGCTGCTGGAACAGCTGGGGATCGAGAGCCACCTGGTGCTGAGCCGCGCGGCACAGCTGACCATGGCCCACGAGACCGACTACAAGCTGGCCGACGTCATAGCCCGCGCCAGCCACCACCACCGCGCCGACGACGTGGCCGCCGGCATCGCCAGCGGCTCGTTCCGCTGCCTGGGCATGGTGGTGGCGCCCTGCTCCATGCGCACCCTGGCGGAGATCGCCAGCGGCGCCTCCTCGAGCCTGCTGACCCGCGCCGCCGACGTGACCCTCAAGGAACGCCGGCCGCTGGTGCTGATGGCGCGGGAAACGCCGCTGACCCTGGCGCACCTGCGCAACATGACGGCGGTCACCGAGATGGGCGGGATCATCGCCCCGCCGGTGCCGGCCTTCTACGCCCGCCCGCAATCGCTTTCACAGATGGTCGACCACAGCCTCGGCCGGGTGCTGGACCTGTTCGGCCTCGACGCCGGCACCGCGCTGCGCTGGGGCGAACCCGCCCCGCAAGCCGGCGCCGACGGCGGCCATTCCGCAACCCCGAAGGAGCTCGCATGAACAGTCCATTCAACGCCCCGACGCCCAACCGCAAGATCCCGGTGACCATCCTCACCGGCTTCCTCGGGGCCGGCAAAACCACCCTGCTCAACTACATCCTCAAGGAGAACCACGGCCACAAGATCGCCGTGATCGAGAACGAGTTCGGCGAAGTCGGCATCGACGGCGACCTGGTGCTCAGCTCCGAGAGCGAGGAGATCTACGAGATGGTCAACGGCTGCGTGTGCTGCACCGCCGAGGTCCGCGAGGACCTGGTGCGCATCATCCGCGAGCTGGTGGCGCGCCCGGTGCGCCTGGACCGCATCCTCATCGAGACCAGCGGCCTGGCCGACCCCTACCCGGTGGCGCAGAGCTTCTTCATCGACGACCCGATCGCCGCCGAGGTGGAGCTGGACGCCATCGTCACCCTGGTGGACGCCAAGCACGTCGCCCAGCACCTGGAGGACCTGCAGCTCGACGGCGTGGACAACCAGGCGGTGGACCAGATCGTCTGTGCCGACCGCATCATCATCAACAAGGTGGACCTGGTGAACGGCGAGGAACTGGCCGACCTGCAAGGCAAGGTGCGCAGCCTCAACGCCACCGCCGAGCTGGTGACCTCCAGTTACGCCCGCATCGACCTGGACGGCATCCTCGGCGTCGGCGCCTTCGAGGCCACCCGCAAGCTGATGGAGATCGGCGCGGAGCATCACGACCACGGCCATGACCATGACCATGACCATGACCACCCCGAGCCTGCTGCGGACACCGGCCACGAGCACGACCCCAGCGTCAGCTCGGTGGGCATCGCCGTGACCCAGGACATCGACCTGATGGCCTTCCACCGCTGGATCACCGACCTGCGCCAGCGCCAGGCCGACACCCTCTACCGCATGAAGGGCGTGCTCGCCGTGCAGGGCGAGGACCAGCGCTACGTGCTGCAGGGCGTGCACAGCCTGGTGGAATTCCGCGCCTCCACGCCCTGGGGCAACGAGCCGCGCACCAGCAAGATCGTGTTCATCGGCCGCGACCTCGATCGCGCCGCCCTCAACCAGGGGTTCGCCGCCTGCCTCGCAGGCTGACCACGCTCCGGGCTGCCGCTACGCCCGTGAGCCGGGCGACGGCCCTGGGCACACTGAACGGGTTCCCTCAGCAACAAGAACAATTCGCCAGAGGACTTACACCATGAATTCAGCCGTGCACCCGGTAGACCAGATTCTGCCGTTCCGTCAGATGCTCACCCTCGGCCTGCAACACATGGCCGTCTCGTACATCGGCGCCATCGCCGTCCCCCTGATCGTCGCCAGCGCCCTGAAGATGTCCCAGCCGGACACCGTGCTGCTGATCAGCACCACGCTGTTCTGCTGCGGCATCGCCACCCTGATGCAGACCCTGGGCTTCTGGAAGTTCGGCGTGCGCCTGCCGATCCTCCAGGGCGCCGCCTTCAGCAGCGTGGGGCCGGTGATCGCCATCGGCAGCAACCCCGACATCGGCGTCGCCGGCATCTGCGGCGCGGTGATCGGCGCCGGCCTCTTCACCATGCTGGTGGCGCCCTGGGTGGGGCGCCTGCGACGGCTGTTCCCGCCGGTGGTCACCGGCTGCATCGTCACGGTGATCGGCCTGCAGCTGTTCCCCATCGCCTACGAGTGGGCCGGCGGCGGGCGCAACCACAGCGACTTCGGTGCCCCCGGCTTCCTGCTGGTGACGGTGGTGGTGCTGGCGGTGATCCTGCTGGTGACCCGCTACGGCAGCCCGCTGCTGCGCAACATGTCGGTGCTGATCGGCATGCTGGTGGGCGGCGGCCTGGCCTATGGGCTGGGCATGGGCAACTTCCACGGCGTGGAAGAGGCGCCCTGGCTGACGGTGCCGGTGCCCTTCCACTTCGGCGTGCCCACCTTCGCGCTGATCCCCATCGCCACCATGGTGGTGGTGATGATCGTGCAGATGGTCGAGTCCATGGGCCTGTTCGTGGCCATCGGCGACATCGTCGAGCGCCCGGTGGAAGACCGCCAGGTGGTCGCCGGGCTGCGCGCCAACGGCCTGTCCAGCGCCATCGCCGGGATGTTCGCCGGCTTCCCCTTCATCGCCTTCATGGAGAACGTCGGCCTGGTGATCCTCACCGGCGTGCGCAGCCGCTGGGTGGTGGCCGTCAGCGGGCTGATGATGTGCGCCGTGGCGCTGATCCCCAAGGCCGGCGCCGTCATCGCCTCGATGCCCACCGCCGCCCTGGGGGGCGCTGCCGTGGCCATGTTCGGCGTGGTCGCCGCAGCCGGCATCCAGACCCTGGCCAAGGTCGACTACGAGCGCAACCGCTACAACGTGCTGATCGTCGGCTTCACCATCGCCGCCGCGCTGGTGCCGGTGCTTTCCCCCGCCCTGTTCCATCAACTGCCCGAGTGGAGCCAGCCCTTCCTGCACAGCAGCGTGGTGATCGCCTGCCTGGTGTCGGTGGGCCTCAACGCCGCCCTCAATGGCGTCGGCGTGCCGGACACCGCGAACGGCAAGACCCTCCACGACGTGCTCTGAGCGCAACCACGGGAACCTTCCATGAACGACATCCTGATCAAGAATCCCCAGGCGGTGATGACCGGCCTGCGCGGCGACCGCGCCCGCGCCGGTGGCGTCGACATCCGCATCCGCAACGGGCGCATCGCCGAGATGGCCAACGACCTGCAGCCGGGCACCGGCGAGCGGGTGATCGACGCGCGCAACTGCCTGGTCTACCCGGGCTGGGTGAACACCCACCACCACCTGGCGCAGAACCTGCTCAAGGCCGTACCCGCCGGCCTCAACCAGGACCTCCAAGGCTGGCTGGCCAGCGTGCCCTACCCGCGCCTGTCGCGCTTCACCACCGAGCTGGTGCGCATCGCCGCGCGCCTGGGCATGGCCGAGCTGCTGCTGTCGGGCGTCACCACCTGCGCCGACCACCATTACCTCTACCACGCCCATGGCAGCACCGAGAGCGGCGACGCGCTGTTCGACATCGCCGAAGAATTCGGCATGCGCTTCGTGCTCTGCCGGGGCGGTGCCTTGGAATCGGCCAACGCCCACCCGGGCTTCTCCAAGACCGCGCTGCAGCCGGAGAGCCTGGAACAGATGCTCGGCGACATCGAGCGGCTCAAGGCGCGCTACCACCAGAACACCCCGGACGCCCTGCGCCGGGTGGTGGTCGCCCCCACCACGCCGACCTTCTCGCTGCCGCCGACGCTGCTCCGCGAGCTGGCGCAGAGCGCCCGGCGCATGGGCCTGCGCCTGCACACGCACCTGTCGGAAACGCAGAACTACGTGAACTTCTGCCGCGAGAAGTACAACTGCCTGCCGGTGGAGTTCGTCGCCGAGCACGAGTGGCTGGGGCCGGACGTGTGGTTCGCCCATATGGTCCACGCCCAGCCGTCGGAGATCCGCATGCTGGCGCAGACCGGCACCGGCATCTCCCACTGCCCGGTGAGCAACGCGCGCCTGGGCAGCGGCATCGCCCCGGTGCCGCAGATGGCGGCGGCCGGCGTGCCCATCTCCCTGGGGGTGGACGGCGTCGCCTCCAACGAGTCCGGGAGCATGGTGGGCGAGGCCAACACCGCCTGGCTGATCCACCGCACCAACCAGGGCGCCTCGGCCACCCTGGCCGAGGACGTCATCCATTGGGGCACCGCCGGCGGCGCCACGGTGCTGGGCCTGGGCGCGGTGGGCACCCTGGAAGTGGGCCAGGCCGCCGACCTGGTGCTCTACGGCCTCGACCACCCGCGCTTCTTCGGCTTCCACGACCCGGCCCTCGCCCCGGTGCTGGCCGGCGAGCCGATGGCTGTGCGCTACAGCCTGGTGGGCGGGCGCCTGGTGGTGGATGACGGGGTGATCCCGGGGCTCGATATCGAGCGCCTGCGCCGCGAAGCCCTGGACGGCGTGCAGCAGCTGCTGCAGGGCGACTGAAGCCGAAAAGCCGCGCTGCCCGGGGCTCAGGGCGGCGCGGTGGGAGGCTCGGCGGGGCACTCGCGAAATGTGGCACGAAAGTGCTAATTTCCGCATTCCCCTGCCCTTCCGAGCCCCCGTCATGGCCCTGACCTTCCGCCCCGCGACACCGGCCGATGCCCCGGCCATCGCCCCGCTGGTGTACCGCTCCGGCCCCGCCGCCTTCGACCACGCCTTCGCCCGTGGCGGGCGCAGCGCGGTGGACTTCCTGCGCTGGACCCTGGCGCGGGAGGCGGGCGAGTTCGGCTACCGCCTGCATTGGGTGGGCGAGCAGGACGGCCGCATCGTCGCCACCGGCACCGCCTTCAGCGGCGAGGCCAACCTGCGCAACAGCCTGGCGGCGCTGGGGCAGATCGTCGGCTTCTACGGCTTCGGCGCCGCCGCGGTGATCCGCCGCGGCCTGCAGCTGGAGCGCATCATCCAGCCGCCACCCGCCGCCACCTGCTACCTCGCCCACCTGGGCGTGGCAGAGGGCCTCACCGGCCAGGGCATCGGCCAGCGGTTGATCGACCACCTGCTGCACCTGGGCCGCCATGACGGCCTGCAACGCGCGGCCCTCGACGTTTCCGCCGCCAACCCCCGCGCCCAGGCGCTCTACGAACGTCTGGGCTTCGTGGTCGAGCACGAGCGCCCCTCCCCTATCCTCGGCATCGCCGCCCATCGGTTCATGACCCGGGGGATTTGAGGGGGTCGCGGACCGTAGGATGGCGTAGAGCGAAGCGAAACCCATGCTGTGCCGTGCATGGCCTGATCATCCCATCGCGAATGAATTCGCTCCTACCAGGGCGGCGGCGCTGTGCGCCGCTGGGCGACTGAAGTCGCCCCTGCATCGATCATGCGGAGACGCGACCGTCGTGCTCCTGACGGGCTACCGGAGCGGGTATTCCTGGGTTTAGGATGCGCCTGCAGGCGCACGCAGAGGCGCCCACCTGACCGCGACGGCCTGTTCACCGACCACAGGGATAGCCCATGAGCACGCTGGAAACCGTTGAAATAAAGGCCTTCGTCCCCGCGAAGGACTACGAACAGAGCAAGGCCTTTTACCTGGACCTGGGCTTCAAGCCCGGCGGCGTCTCCGAGGAGATCGCCTATTTCAGCCATGGCGACTGCGCCTTCCTGCTGCAGAACTTCTACGAGAAGGCCCTGGCCGAGAACCTGATGATGCACCTGCTGGTGAAGGACGTTGAGGCCTGGTGGCAGCACGTGCAGGCCAGCGGCGTGATCGAGCGCTACGGCGTGCGCGCCATCCCGCCCGAGGACCAGCCCTGGCGCATCCGCGACTTCATTCTTTTCGACCCCAGCGGCGTGCTCTGGCGTATCGGCCAGAACATCTGAGCGTAATCCCGCCGGCGCCCGTGCCGGCGAGCCCCGGGCCAGCGTCTATGCTTGCTCTGACCTGAAGTGACGGCGGTGCCGCTAAGTGATTCCCCTCCTCGTCTGCGATGACTCGATGATGGCGCGCAAGCAACTGATCCGCGCGCTGCCCCAGGATTGGCCGGTGACCATCACCCAGGCCACCCAGGGTGAAGAAGCCATGGCCGCCATTCGCCAGGGTTTGGGCCAGGTGGTGCTGCTGGACCTGACCATGCCGGTGATGGATGGCTACCAGGTGCTGGCCCAGCTGCAGGCCGAGGGCCTGGTGGCCCAGGTGGTGGTGGTCTCTGGCGACATCCAGGAAGAGGCCCAGCGCCGGGTGCTGGAACTGGGCGCCCTGGCCTTCCTCAAGAAGCCCGCCGACCCCGCCGAGCTGCGCGCCGTGCTGGTGCGCCTGGGCCTGCTCAAGGTGCCGGCACCGGGTGTGCCCGCCGAGCCGGTGCCCTCCCGCGAGGACCTGGTCCTCAAGGTCAACTTCCGCGATGCCCTGCGCGAGGTGAGCAACGTCGCCATGGGCCGCGCCGCCGCGCTGCTGGCCAAGGTGCTGAACGTGTTCGTGCAGCTGCCGGTGCCCCAGGTGAACATCTTCGAGGTCAGCGAGCTGCACATGACCCTGGCCGACGCCCAGAGCGGCGAGCGGCTCAGCGCGCTGTGCCAGGGCTTCATCGGCGACGCCATCGCCGGCGAGGCGCTGCTGCTGTTCCACGACTCCGAAATCGCCGACATGGCCAACCTGCTGGGCTGGCAGCCGGCCGACGACAAGGAAACCTCGGAGATGCTGCTGGACCTGGCCAGCATCATCATCGGTGCCTGCCTGGCCGGCATCGCCGAGCAGATCGACGTGCGCTTCTCCCAGGGCCACCCGCAGCTGCTCGGCCAGCATGCATCCATCGAGCGGCTGATCCACCTCAACCGCACCCGCTGGAAGAAGACCCTGGCGGTGGAGATCAGCTACAGCGTCGAGGGCCACAACGTGCACTTCGACCTGCTGCTGCTGTTCACCGAGGACTCGATCCCGCGCCTGACCCACAAGATCCGCTACCTGATGGACTGACCATGCCGGCACAGATCGATATCAAAGAGGTTCACTGGCTGCTCGACATCGTGCAGTGCATCGACGTCGGCGTGATCGTTCTCGACCGCCAGTACAAGGTGGAGGTGTGGAACAGCTTCATGGAGAACCACTCCGGCATGGGCCCGGACGAGGTCCACGGCAAGGTGCTGTTCGAGCTGTTCGACGAGATCGACGAGACCTGGCTGCGACGCAAGGTGGACAGCGTGGTGCAACTCGGCACCCGCGCCTTCAGCCTGTGGGAGCAGCGGCCCTACCTGGTGCGCTTCAAGAACTACCAGCCGATCACCGGGGAGGAGGACCTCATGTACCAGAACGTCACCCTGCTGCCGCTGATGGGCGCCAGCGGCAGCGTCGAGCACCTCTGCGTGGTGATCTACGACGTCACCGAGGTGGCGCGCTACAAGAAGCAGGTCGCCGCCCTCCGCGCCGGCGACGGCGGCCCGGCGTAACGCCCACCGATCCGTTCGTTGTGCACACGGCGAACCCTGCGTGGAGGCCTCGTAGGATGGGTAGAGCTCCGCGAACCCCATCGATGTGGAGCCTCAGGCATGACGCTGTACAGGGGCTCGACTCCGCCTGGTGGAGGTAAAAAGCGACCTCCACCCTACGCATGGGTCAAGCCCATCCGCCGCCCTGTGGGAGCGAATTCATTCGCGATCAACCGATCCGGTCATGCACAGACACAGGGCGGGTGGGCCGGGCGGCGCTCCGCTTCAACCCACCGTTTCTCCTCGACCTGCTCGGAGTTTCCGCGTGACGAGGTGCCGATCCTGACTCCGCGTGGGGCGTCGTCGTAGGATGGGTAGAGCTCCGCGAAACCCATCGATGCGAAGCCTCAGGCATGATGCCGTGCCGGGGCCCGACTCCGCCTGGTGGAGGTAAAGAACGACCTCCACCCTACGCAGCGGTCACGCTTGTGCGGCGGGGGCCTGCTGCTTTTGTAGGAGCGAGTTCATTCGCGATGGGCGATCCAGCCATGCACACCACAGCATGGGTTTCGCTTCGCTCTACGCCATCCTACGGGGCCCCTCGCATCACTTGAGGTACCACCCCCAGGGCTCCTGGCTGCGGTACTCGGTGACCTGCTTGACCTCCAGGTAGTTGTCCAGCCCCCAGCGGCCGAGTTCGCGGCCGATGCCGCTCTGCTTCATGCCGCCCCAGGGCGCCTGGGTGAAGGTGGGCTGCGAGCAGTTGACCCAGACGATGCCGGCGCGCAGGCCGTTGGCCACCCGGGCGGCGCGGTCGAGGTCGGCGCTCATCACCGCGGCGGCGAGGCCGAAGCGGCTGTCGTTGGCCAGGCGCAGGGCGTCGGCTTCGGTCTTGAAGCGCTTGACGCAGAGCACCGGGCCGAAGATTTCGTCGCGCCAGATGCTGGCGTTGTCCGCCGGCTCGTCGAAGATGGTCGGCTCGAGGAAGTAGCCGTGGGACAGGTGCGCGGGGCGCTTGCCGCCGCTGATCAGGGTCGCTTCGCGGGTGCCCTGCTCAATCATGCCCATGACCTTCTGGTACTGCCCGGCGCTGACCAGCGGGCCCAACAGCACGCCGCGCTCCAGGCCCGGGCCGATGGTGATGCGCCGCGCCTCGGCGACCAGGCGTTCGAGCAGGCGCGGGGCGATGCCCTCCTGCACCAGCAGCCGCGAGGTGGCGCTGCACACCTGGCCCTGGTTCCAGAAGATGCCGAACATGATCCACTCCACCGCCGCTTCGATATCCGCGTCGTCGAAGACGATGAAGGCCGACTTGCCCCCCAGCTCCAGGCTGATGTTCTTGATATCGGCCGCCGCCGCCGACATGATTTTCGCCCCCGTGGGCACGCTGCCGGTGAAGGCCAGCTTGTCCACGCCCGGGTGCTGGCTGAGAGGGCCACCGGCGTCGCCGCCAAGGCCGGTGACCACGTTGAGCACGCCCGAGGGCAGGCCGATGCGGTCCGCCGCGCTGGCCAGTTCCAGGGCGGTGAGCGGGGTCAGCTCCGAGGGCTTGAGCACGCAGGTGGCGCCGGCGGCCAGGGCCGGGGCGACCTTCCAGGCGGCCATCAGCAGCGGGTAGTTCCAGGGGATAATCTGCCCGGCCACGCCCACCGGCTCATGGCGGATGCGGCAGCTGAAGCGCGCGTCCGGCAGCTCCAGCGCCTCGTCCTGGCGGCCGTCCAGCTCCCGTGCCAGCTCAGCGTAGTAGCGGAAGCAGCCGATGGCGTCGGCGATGTCCCATTGCGCCTCGGGCAGCGGCTTGCCGTTGTCGCGCACCTCCAGCACTGCCAATGCGTCCTGGCGCCCTTCCAGTTCACTGGCCAGGGCCTCCAGCCAACCGGCGCGCTCGGCACCGGTGGTGTGCCCCCAGCCGCGGTTGAAGGCCTGCCGCGCGGCGCGCACGGCATGGTCGATGTCCTCCTCGGTGGCCGCCGGCACGCGCTGGATCAGGTCGCCGCTGCTCGGGTCGATCACATCGAAATGGCCACCCAGGTCCGGGCGGACCCATTGCCCGTTGATATACAGCTGGTCACGCATGGTCTTCTCCAGGTGGTCGTCAGGCGCCGGTACGGCGGTTCTGCAGGTAGCGGGAGGTGAACAGCAGTGCCAGGGAGGCGCAGATGATCACGGTCGAGATGGCGTTGATCTCCGGGGTGATGCCCCGGCGGATGGACGAGAAGATGTAGATCGGCAGCGTGGTTTCCGAGCCGGCGACGAAGAAGGCGATGATGAAATCGTCGAAGCTGAAGGTGAACGCCAGGAGGAAGCCGGCCATGATCGCCGGGGCGATCTGCGGCAGCACCACGCGGCGGAAGGTCTCCAGCGGCGGCGCGTAGAGGTCGGCGGAGGCTTCCAGCAGGGCCTTGTCCAGGGACTCGACGCGGGTGCGGACGATAACCATCACCAGCGCCATGGTGAACAGCGAATGGGCGGCGACCACCGTGACGAAGCCCATGCGCAGGCGCGGCAGGCCGGCACCGAGGATCACATCCAGCAGCGGGTTGAGCACCTCGAACAGGCTGATGAAGGCGATCAGCGTGGCGATGCCGATGACGATGCCGGGGATGATGATCGCGCAGTAGGTCAGGGCGTCGAAGAACATCCGCACGCGCCGCCCGACCCGCTGCAGGCCGAACACCGCGAGGGTGCCGAACAGGGTGGCGATCAGCGCCGAGCACAGGGCGATCAACGCGCTGTTGCCCAGGGCCTCCATGATGAAGGGGTTGCCGAAGGCGCGGCCGAACCACTGCACCGAGCAGCATTCGAAGGACAGCCCGCTGCGCCCGGCGTTGAAGCTGAAGAGGATGATCAGCGCGATGGGCGCGTAGAGGAACAGGTACAGCGAGGTGGAATAGCTGCGCAGCCACATGTCAGAGCATCCCGTCGGTGGAGCGCTTGCCGTAGCGCGCCACGAGCTTGAGGTAGAGGAAGATGATCACCAGCATCATCGCCACCAGGGTCATGGCCACCGCGCTGCCGAAGGGCCAGTTGCGCGATTGCAGGAACAGGTCGACCAGGGCGTTGCCGACGAAGAACACCTTGCCGCCGCCGAGGATGGCGGGGATGAGGAACTCGCCCATGAGCAGGATGAACACCAGCATGGCGCCGGTGATCACCCCCGGCGCGGAGAGCGGCAGGGTGACCCGGCGGAAGGTTTCGAAGGCGCTGGCGCCGAGGTCGGAAGAGGCCTCCAGCAGGCGCTTGTCGAGCTTCTCCAGGCTGACGTAGATGGGGAACACCATCAGCGGCAGGTAGCCGTAGACGATGCCGATCAGCACCGCCGTGGGGGTGTTGATCAGGCGCACGTCCTCCAGGCCGACGCTGGCCAGCAGCGCGGGAATGCCCTTGCCGCCGAGGATGAAGATCCAGGCGTAGGTGCGGATCAGGAAGCTGGTCCAGAACGGCACGATCACCAGGGTCAGCAGCAGCGAGCGGTTGCGCTGCACCTTCACCGCCAGGAAGTAGGCCAGCGGGTAGGCCGCCAGCAGGCACACCAGGGTGCCCAGCGGGGCGAGGAACAGGGTGTTGGCGAAGGCCTTGGCCCGCGAGCCGAGGTTGAGGTAGTTGTCCAGGGTCAGCGCGGCGGCGTAGCCCCCCACCGGGCTGCGCTCGCCGAGGCTGAAGACCAGGATGATCACCAGCGGCATCAGCAGCATCAGCAGGAACCACAGGGTGGAAGGCAGCAGCAGGAGCAGCGTGACGCGGCGGCCGAGGCTGCGGCTTTCGACCGGCGCAGCCTGGCCCGCATCGACCGCTGCGGGAGCGCTGAGAGCGACGTTCATGGAAGAGTCCCTACGATTCATGGAGGCGACCTGGGAGCGAACTCTGCTCGCGAATACGGCGTCGCGATTCACGGGTGGAGCTCGCCCCTGCGACGGCAGCGACGGTCAGGCAGCCTTGAAACGCGCCATCAGTTCGGCACGCTCCGGGCTGGTGAGGGTGGCGGCGGCGCCGAACTCCAGGGCGCTGAGCAGCTCGGCGGCCGGGTACATGATCGGGTCGTCGAGCATCGCCTTGGGCAGCAGCGCATCCACGCGCTTGTCGCCGCTGGGGTAGCCGTGGGCCTCCACTTCCAGCTTGTTCACCTGCGGGTCGAGGAGGAAGTTGATCAGCGCGTAGGCGGCATCCGGGCGCTCGGCGCCCTTGGGAATGGCGAAGAAGTCGCTCCACAGCTCGCCGCCTTCCTTGCCCAGGGTGAACTGCATGTTCGGCAGGTCGCGGTGCAGCTGCGAGCCGTCGCCGGTCCAGCACATGGACATCCAGGCATCGCCGTTGCGCATCGAGGGCTGGTAGTCGGAGTTGATGGCGAACAGGTGCGGCTTGACCTCCAGCAGCAGTTTCTCGGCGTCGGCCAGCTCTTTCGGGTCCAGCGAGTTGAAGCTGTAGCCGAAGGATTTCAGCGCATTGCCGATGGCGGTGAGCTGGTAGTCGTGGACCATCACCCGGCCGGAGGCGTCGCCCTTGGCCAGTTCCCAGAACTCCTTCCAGCTGCTGGGCTTGGATTTGATCTTGTCGCTGTCGTAGACGAAGCCGGTGGTGCCCCAGTTCTTCGGCACGGCGTAGAGCTTGCCGTCGACGATGCCCTGCTCCATGAAGCGCTTCTCGTAGCTGGCGGCATCGAAGTTGGGCAGGCGCGCCAGGTCCAGCGGCTCGATCAGGCCCAGCTCGACGTAGGTGCTGATGGTGTAGTTGGTGGGCACGAAGAGGTCCCAGCCGCTGCCGCCAGCCTGGAGCTTGGCGAGCATCTCCTCGTTGGAGCCGAAGACGTTCATCTGCACGTGGGCGCCGGTCTTCTCGGCGAAGGCGGCGAAGTTCTCGGCGTTGTGGTAGTTCGGCCAGGTGGCCAGCACCACGCGGTCGCCGATGGCCTTGTCGGCGCCATAGGCCTTGCTGGTGAGCAGCCCGGGCATGTTGCTGGCGACCACCGCGGCGGCCAGGCCGAGGCCGGTGCGGCCGAGGAATTCGCGTCGGGTGATGGAGCCGTTCTGCCAGCTGCGCATCTGTTTGATGAAGTCTTTACGGTCCATTGCCTGCTACCCCGCCAGTTCGTCTGTGGTTTTTATTCACTGCAGAAGCCCCCGCGATGCCCTGCAGGGGGGGTTGAAACCTAGAGCGCCATGGCCAGGCCGGCGGCCTGGTCCCAGCCGATGCGCACCGGCGCGCCATGCTCGAAGGCCGCCTTGTCGCGCCCGGTGTGGCCCGGCACGCGCACGCAGACGATGCCGAAAGGCTCGGTGCGCACGCGGTATTCGGTGAGGTTGCCCAGGTAGATGCGGTCCACCACTTCGCCGGCCAGGCTGATCTCCCGGGCCAGGGCGTCGGCGGCGTTGCCGATGGCGATCTGCTCCGGGCGCACGGCGATGCAGCCGGGGTCGCTGGCGGCCAGGCGCGGGCCGGTGGGGGTGGCCGGGCTGGCCAGTTGCAGGCCCTGGGGCATGTCCAGCAGCACGCGGTCGCCGTCCACCTGGCGCACGGTGCCGGTGAACAGATTGGATTCGCCGATGAAGTCCGCCACGTAACGGCTGGCGGGGGTCTCATAGAGCTGTTCGGGGGTGGCGGTCTGAATAATGCCGCCGTCCTGCATGACGCTGATGCTGTCGCTCATCGACAGCGCCTCTTCCTGGTCATGGGTGACCAGCACGAAGGTGATGCCGACCTCGCGCTGCAAGCGCAGCAGTTCGGATTGCATCTCCTTGCGCAGCTTGCGGTCCAGCGCCGCCAGGGGTTCGTCCAGCAGCAGCACCGTGGGCTTGTTGACCAGGGCGCGGGCCAGGGCCACGCGCTGCTGCTGGCCGCCGGAGAGTTCGTGGGGCTTGCGCTGGCCGAAGCCCGTGAGGCGCACCATCTCCAGGGCTTCGTCGGCGCGGCGGCGCTGTTCGTCGCGATCCGGCCGCGGGTTGAGGTAGCGCAGGCCGTAGGCGATGTTCTCCGCCACCGTGAGGTGGGGGAACAGCGCGTAGCTCTGGAACACCATGTTCACCGGCCGCTGGTGCGCCGGGATGCCCGCCACCGGACGGCCGCCGAGCCAGACCTCACCGGCGCTGGGCTGCTCGAAGCCGGCGACCATGCGCAGGGTGGTGGTCTTGCCGCAGCCCGAGCTGCCGAGGAAGGAGTGGAAGGCGCCGCGACGGACCTTGAAGTTCAGCCCGCTGACCGCGCGCACCGAGCCGTAGCTCTTTTCCACGTTGCGGAATTCGATATCGAAGACAGCCTCTGCATCGCTCACGACCAGCCCCTTTTCCAAGTGTTCCTGCTTGTGGAGCCACGCTAGCAACCGCCGTTTCGGGCTGTATATATCCCTCCGGGGATAGGGCTGGCCGGTCGCAACCAGCGCCCTGCCGGTCGCCGCAGCTATGCACAGAAGCTGTGGATAACTTTGTGGACAGAGGGTGGATGGGCGCGTGCGCACCACTCCCGGCAGGGGCCACCGCCAACTGTTCAAAAAACGATCAATCGCTTTACCCCGGAGTGCGTCGGTGGCTAGCAGATCGAACCCTGCCGGGCAAGGGTTCGAGTGCCCACAGAAACGGTGGATGAAGCTGTGGATAACTCGTCTATAACCTTCTGCAGCCCAATGGATATGGGCACCTTGCGAATATGTACAAAAAATAAACAGCGGTGCAAAACTGCGATTTCAGGTCGCAGCGGCGACGAAAAGCGCCTGCCACCCGGGCCCCGCGAAGGCAAGCTTTTTTTCTGCATAAAAAGGCTTGCCGCACAGGCCGAAATGCCGCAGGGGGTGTGGTTTTCTGCTCACATTATCTGTGGAACGGATTGTGGATAACTCGTGGACAGGCGGCCCGGGGCCAAGCGCCGCGCGGCTTCCAGCATGATGGATGGTTATTGATCAGCGCCGCTAAATTCCACTTGGCGATAAGCGAAATGCCTCAGATCGCCGCACGCAATACTGCTTCGCTGACCGCCTCGCGCTGGCCGGCGAGGTCACGCACCAAAAGCCCGAGCAACTCCGATTGGCTGCCGATACCGAGCTTGGCGTAGATGTTCTTGCGGTGGATCTTCACCGTGCCGGGGCTGATGGCCAGGTGCTCCGCCACCGAGGCACTGGAGTGCCCGCGCAGGAGCATCTGCACCACTTCCTGTTCGCGGGCGGTGAGCAGGTGGGCGCCGAATTGCTCGAAGGTTTCGCGGATCTTGTAGTCCAGGTCCTGGGCCGGGCGCGGCTGGTAGGCGCGGCGCTGTTCCCAGGCCTCCCCCACCACCTGTTCGACCACCGCCTGGGCGCAGTCGAGCAGTTGCATCTCGTCGCGGCTGTAGGCCGGGCTGCAGGCGCTGCGCATCAGCGAGAGCACCGCCTTGGCGCCGTCGGCCAGGTCGATGAAGAAGGCGATCTCCTCGGTGAGGCCGGTCTGCTGGTAGTAGGTGACGTAGTACTCGCCCAGGTAGAAGTGGTCCGGGGCGAACTGGCGCAGGCGCCACAGGCCGGGGGCCTGGTTGCGGGTGCAGGCGAGGTAGAAGGGGTCGAGCAGGTAGGGGCCGACCTGGTAATCCTCGACGTAGACGTGGCGCTTGTCCGCCGGGAAGGTGTCGAACAGCGCCAGGGGCCGGTGGTTGCCTTCGTAGACGAAGAGCACGAAGTGGTCGACGTGGCAGATCTGCTGCAGCCACTGGGCGAGGCCGAGCAGGCGCGCACGGCCGGCGGGCTGTGACAGCAGGTGGGCGACACCGGTGGTCCAGTGCTTGAGTTCCTTGGGGCGCATCATGGAATCGTCTGACGTGGGACGGCGCTTCGAACACACTAGGCGTTCATCATTTCGCACAGAAATGCACGATTTGCGCCAATATTCCGAACTCTAGCCAATCCCGCGCCAGGCTGCGCGCCGCCTCGCTCAACGGCCTGCGCAGTGCACCTCGATGGTTCGCCGCGCCCCGCGTTGCGTCACCCGACGCTACACCGGGCGGTAGCAGTCAGCCCTTCTTCGCCTTGCCGAACCCCGGGCCCTTGCGCACGGCCTTGGCCTTCGGCGCCTCGCTGTCGATCCAGTTGCCCAGGCGTGCGCTGCCCGGCTTGCCCTGGGACTCCTTGGGCTTCTTCGGCTTCTTGGGCTTTTTCAGGATGGCGCCGGTGGCGTCAGTCTGCGGCACCCGGTGATCGGGGACGAAGCCGGGCTCGTCGCGGCGCTGCAGGGTCTGCTTGATCAGCACTTCGATGGCCGAGAGCAGCTGGACCTCGTCGGCGCAGACCAGGGAGATGGCCTCGCCGGTGGCGCCGGCACGGCCCGTGCGGCCGATCCGGTGCACGTAGTCCTCGGCGACGATGGGCAGGTCGAAGTTGACCACCAGGGGCAGGTCGTCGATGTCCAGGCCACGGGCGGCGACATCGGTGGCGACGAGGATCTGCACCTCGCCGGCCTTGAAGCGCTCCAGGGCGCGCAGGCGCGAGGGCTGCGGCTTGTCGCCGTGGATAGCGTCGGCGGACACACCGGTGCGTTGCAGCTCGTCCACCAGTTCATCGACGCCCTTGCGGGTTTTGACGAAGACCAGCACCTGGCCCCAGCGACGCTCCTGCAGCAGGTGCAGGAACAGCTCGGACTTGCGCTTCTTGTCCACGGTGGTCACCCACTGCTTGACGCTGCGGGCGGCGGCGTTGCGCGGGCTGACCTCGATGGACAGCGGGTCGCGCAGCAGCTCGCGGGCCATCTGGCGGATGGCGTCGGAGAAGGTGGCGGAGAACAGCAGGGTCTGGCGGCGGCGCGGCAGCGCGGAGAAGACATCGTCCAGCTCGCGGGAGAAGCCGAGGTCGAGCATGCGGTCGGCCTCGTCCAGCACCAGCGTCTGCACCTGGTTGAACTTGACCGCGTTCTGCCGGTACAGGTCGAGCAGGCGGCCGGGGGTGGCCACCAGCACGTCGATGCCCTTGCGCAGCTTCATCATCTGCGGGTTGATGCTGACCCCGCCGTACACCGCATAGGTGCGCAGCGGCAGGTTCTGCCCGTAGACGCGGAAGCTCTCGTGAACCTGCTCGGCCAGCTCGCGGGTGGGCACCAGCACCAGGGCGCGCACCGAGTTGGCGGCCACCTGCGGGCCTTCCATGGTCAGGCGCTGCAGCAGCGGCAGGGCGAAACCGGCGGTCTTGCCGGTGCCGGTCTGCGCGGCAGCCATCAGGTCGCGGCCCTTGAGCACGGCGGGGATCGCCTCGGCCTGCACCGGCGATGGGGTCTTGTAGCCGAGCGTGTCGAGCGCGCGCAGCAGGGGGTCGATCAGGCCAAGGGAAGCGAAGGTCATGGAGGTAACAGCCAGGGAACGGAAAGGCGCAATTCTATCAGGCCGTTGGAAAACTACCTGCGTTCCTTGGCCGGATTCCGGCCTCCCGTCAGCTCGTCTGCTGCAGCACCGGCTCCCTGGTCTTGCGCCACTGCGGCAGGCCGATCAGCACCACGGCGCTGATGATCACCAGCATCGCCAGGCCCTCCTCGCCGCCGATGTGTTCACCGGCGAAGAGCACGCCGAGCAGCACCGCCACCGCCGGGTTGACGTAGGCGTAGCTAGTGGCCGCCGCCGGGCGCACGTTCTTCAGCAGGTAGAGGTAGGAACTGAAGGCGATGATCGAGCCGAACACCACCAGGTAGGCCAGGGCCGCCCAGCCGGCGGGGGTGGGCAGGGTTTCCATGCGTTCGCCACTCAGCGCACTGCCCAGCAGCAGCGCGGCGCCGCCGGCGAGCATTTCCACCGCGCTGGCCATGGGGCCGGCGGGCAGCGGCAGGTGCTTGCTCCACATGGATCCGAAGGACCAGCTGGCGGCGGCGAAGAGGATCAGCGCGGCGCCCAGGGGGCTGGCCTGGAGGTTGGAGCCGAGGTTGAGCAGGGCGATGCCGATCAGCCCGAGGACGATGCCGGCCCATTCCAGACGCGTGGTGCGCTGGCCCCAGATAAGCCCGAACACCAGGGCGAACAGCGGCACCGTGGCCACCGCCAGGGCGGCGACGCCGGAGGCCACGCCCAGGTGCTCGGCCAGGGTGACACCGCCATTGCCGCAGCTGAGCAGCAGCACGCCGATCACCGCGCCGGCTTTCCATTCACGCCAGGTCGGCATGGGCGCGCCGCGCCAGCGCAGCCAGGCGAACATCAGGCTGCCGGCGATGACGAAACGCACGCCGGCCATGAGCAGCGGCGGCCAGGATTCGACGCCGATGCGGATCGCCAGGTAGGTGGACCCCCAGATGATGTAGAGGGCGATGAAGGCGCCGATCAGCAGGAGGGGAAAACGTTGCGCAGGCATGGGAGGCTCGACGATCCGGTTGGCAGGGTGTTTATTCTATGCAAGGCCATATGGGGAAAATAAGCGATGAAACCTGCTTCAATGGCCCCTTAACTTTCGAATCAACGCCAATAAACGCTGTTTGCCTTTTTTCCTAAACACAGCGCGTGGAGACCAACGATGGACAAGTATGATCGCCTGCTGCTCTCGGCGCTGATGGAGAACGGACGCGCCTCGTTCGCCGACCTGGCGCGCCGGGTCAACCTCTCGCCCCCGGCCGTGGCCGACCGCGTGGCCAAGCTGGAGGCCAGCGGGGTGATCACCGGCTACCACGCCGCCGTGGACCCGGCGAAGATCGGCCTGCCCATCGAGTGCGTGATCGAGTTGCGCCTCGCCGACCACGACTCCAAGCGCGCCCTGGAGGCCCTGGAGAAGATCCCGCAGATCTCCCTCTGCCACCGCATCACCGGCGACGCCTGCGTATTGATGAAGGCCGCCGTGGCCACCATGCCGGAGCTGCAGGACCTGATCGACCGCCTCAGCCAATACGGCGCCAGCAAGACCTCGCTGATCCTCTCCACCCCCTTCGAACGGCGCATCCCGGCGGAACTGCAGGTGCACACCGGCAAGGTGGAGGCGTTGCGCAAGGTGTGAAGATGTTCCAGGCGCCGTAAACGTCGGGTTGCACCCGACCTACAGGCTGCGCGACTCCTGTAGGGGCGAATTCATTGGCTCTGTGCGCGTTAGCTGTTGTGGTTTTAATGCAGGAGCTCAAGCACGGTGCTTTCCGGGCACCAAAGTATTTCTGCCACCGCCACCGCATGGGTTTCGCTTCGCTCTACACCATCCTACGAAAGCTCGTGCGCACCACGTGGTGATGCGCTGGACGAAGAAAGTTGGAGCAGCCTCCAACGCCCCTCCAGGAGGCCGAACGCAGTCGTTGCGCCGGGGGACGAGCGGCATGGATGCCGCGAGAGGCGCGCCAGGCCATGGATGGCCCATCGCGCCGGCCCCCAGAGCGACGATGGAGTGAGGGAACCCCGGCGAAGCCGGGGCCGGATGATGGGGCAAGCCCTTTTGGTTCCTTTTCTGGCGACTGAGAAAAGGGACTCGCCCGGGAGGGCGAAACCAGAAACATCACCAGAACTCAGCAATCAGCTGAGCTCAAATCCTCTAGCAACACTTAACGCAGACAGAGCCAATTCATTCGCCAAGCAGGCCGCAGGGCTGCCACCACGGATGCTCCCGTAGGCATCGCCGCGCACGGCTCCGTAGGTTGGTGCCGAGCGCAGCGAGGCCCAACGCAGCCCTATCCGGCCTCGCTGCGGGCAATCCTGTGGGAGCGGCTTCAGCCGCGAAAGACCCGCCGCCGGTACTGAGCTACGGGTGGCCGGACATTCCATCGCGAATGAATTCGCTCCCACCAGGCGGTGCGGGAACCGGCATCGCCTGGTGGATGAAAAGAGCGCCATCCACCCTACGCAAAGCGCGTCGCTGTGCGGGAATCCGGGCGCATCTACAACCGCTTCAGCGCATCGAGGATCTTGGCGGCGGGGACTTTCTGCAGGCTGCAGAACAGCTCGTGGGAGATTCGTTGCACGCCGTGGCGGTCACGCAGGCGCTCGGCGATGAAGAGGGTGAGGTTGGCCGCCATCTCGGCATCGGCCAGCGCCCGGTGGGCCTGGCCCGTGTGGGGCAGGCGCGCCCAGCTGTTGAGGGTGCCGAGCTTGTGGTTGGGCGCCTCCGGCAGCAGGCGACGCGACAGCAGCAGGGAGCAGGCGAAGGCCTGCCGGCGACGGCGACCGAGGCGCGCCAGCTCGGCGTCCCAGAACTTCTGGTCGAAGGAGGCGTTGTGCGCCAGCAGCGGGATGTCGCCGACGAAATCCGCCACCTCGCCCATCACCTGGGCCGCCGGCGGTGCAGCACGGACCATGGCGTTGCTGATGCCGGTGAGGCTCTCGATGAAGGGCGGCACCCAGACGCCGGCGTTCATCAGGCTCTGGTAGCGGTCGACGATGCGGCCCTGGTCGAGGATGACCACGCCTATCTCGGTGGCGCGGCAGTTGTCCCCCGGCGTGACGCCGGTGGTTTCGAAGTCGATGACGGCTATGGGGTCCACGGGGTTTCCAGTGTTTCGCGGGGGCGGCGCGCTGTCACTTGAGCAGCAGGCCGCCCTCGATGGGTACGTAACGGCTGGCGGCACGCACCAGCGATTGAGCGGTGAGGCCGGGCACGCCATAGGCGACGGCTTCGACACCATGGTCGCGAACGCGGTCCAGCAGCAGGTCGAAGTCGCCATCGCCGGAGGCCAGGACGATCTCGTCCACCCGCGCGGCGGCGTCGAGGATATCGATGGTGATGCCCACGTCCCAGTCGCCCTTGGCCGAGCCGTCGGCACGCTGGATGAAGGGCTTGAGCTTCACGGTGAAGCCGAGGTTGCGCAGGATCTGCTGGAACTGCTGCTGGCGGGCGTCGCCCCGGTCGATGGCGTAGGCATAGGCTTCGACGATCTCGCCACGGGCGGCGATGTCCTTCCACAGCGCGGTGTAGTTGAAGTGACATCCATAGGCCTGGCGCACCGTGTAGTAGAGGTTCTGGACATCGGCGAACACTGCGATCTTCTTCACCGGTTTTCCTCGGGTGGCGGGCGTGGGTTTAAAGCTGCGAAAAAAACATAAACGAGGCAGCGCAGTCAGTTTTTTCAACGGTCTGCTAGAGTCGGCGCACAGTATGCCAGCACCGAGGAAAGGACACCCGATATGCCGCTGAACGACCCTCTCTACGCGCCTCCCGCCCTGATCATCATCGATATGCAGCAGGGCATCGCCCGCGTCACCACGCCACGCAACAACCCCCAGGCCGAAGCCCACATCGCCGCCCTGCTCGCCCACTGGCGCGAGCACGGCTGGCCGCTGGTGCACGTGCGCCACATGTCCCGCGAGCCGGGCTCGGTGTTCGCCCCGGGGCAGGACGGCGCGCTGTTCCAGCCGGCGCTGGCGCCGGCGCCTGGCGAGCAGGTGCTGGAGAAGAACGTCACCGATGCCTTTACCCACAGCGCCCTGGAGCGCTGGCTGCATGTGCGCGGCATCCGCCGCGTGGTGATCACCGGGGTCGCCAGCGAGAACTCGGTGGAGGCCACCGCGCGCAGCGCCAGCAACCTGGGCTTCGCTACCACTGTGGTGGCCGACGCCTGCTACACCTTCGCCAAGGCCGACTGGGCCGGCCGCCCGCGCAGCGCCGAGGAAGTGCACGACATGGCCATGGCCAACCTCGCCGGCGAGTACGCCGAGGTGCTGAACAGCGAGGCCCTGCTGGCCGGACTGGTTTCGTGATCGTCGCCCACCTGCCCACGGGCTACCTGATCGGCGCCCTGCTGGAACGTCGCTTCCGCCCCGCCGCCTGCAGCCCGCGCCTGTGGCTGGCGGTGGCGCTGCTCGGGGCCTTCGCCCCGGACCTGGACATGCTCTATTTCCACCTGGTGGATGGCCGCCAGCATCACCACCACAGCTACTGGAGCCACTGGCCTGTGGTGTGGTTCGGCGCCCTGGCGCTGGCCCTCGCCTGGCAGCGGCTGGCGCAGCAAACGTGGGTGCCGACGCTGCTCGTGCTGTTCACGCTCAACGGTTGCGTGCACCTGCTGCTGGACAGCGTGGTGGGCGATATCTGGTGGCTGGCGCCCTGGGTCGACCAGGCCTTCTCCCTGGCCACCGTGACGCCGCGCTACCAGCCCTGGTGGCTGAACTTCATCCTGCATTGGTCGTTCCTGCTGGAGCTCAGCCTGCTGGGGGCGGCGCTCTGGCTGGCGCGCCTCAGGTGGCGAGGCGGATCGACGCAGGCCGCCCTCTAGCGCGTGCGGCGCCTTGGAGATGGTGCGAGGCATCGACTAGAGTTGCCTCATTGCCCTGCATTCCTATGGCGCCGTCGATGAACCCCCTGCTGCTGCTGCGCGACTCCTGGTATTTCTTCAGCCGTCACTTCGGCATGATCGCCTCGCTCTGCCTGCCGGTGATCCTGCTGGAGGCACTGGCCCTGCAACTGGCCTCCACCTGGATGGGCGAGACGCCTTCGGCAGCCTCCGACCTGCTCATCCGCCTGGTGTTCTACCCCCTCTACACCGGCGCGCTGATCGTTTTCCTCGACAGCCGCAGCAGCCGGGTGAGCCTGAAGAAGAAACAGATATGGGGCCTGGCGCTGCTGCGCTGGCCGTCCTTCGCGGTGCTGGCGGCCTTCAGCACGCTGCTGATCATGCTAGGCGCCTCGCTGCTGATCCTGCCGGGGCTGTGGGTCATGAGCCGGCTGGCGTTCGCCGAGTACCTGCTGGTGCTGGACGGCATGTCGCCGATGGATGCCATGAAGCAGAGCTTCCGCATGAGCGACGGGCACTTCCTCACCATCCTCTGCTGCATCCTCCTGGCGATGGGGCCGGTATGGCTCTTCGAATGGTGGGCCTATGGCGAGCTGGGCGAACGCCCGGACACCATCGCCAGCATCTTCGTCGACTGCCTGGACGGCTTCCTGCAACTGTTCACCAGCGTGCTGATCTTCCGCCTGTTCAGCCTGCTGGGGGAGCCGGCAGCGGAACACTGAAAGCCGGCTAATCTTGTCCGGGCCATTGCACAGGGAGATTCATTCCATGGCCGAAAACCCCAGCATCCTTTCCCATATCTCGCTCGGCACCAACGACTTCGACCGCGCCCTCGCCTTCTACGACAAGGTGCTGCCGACCCTCGGCTGCCGCCGCGTACTGGAGCACCCCGGCGCCGTGGCCTATGGCCGCGAGTACCCGGAGTTCTGGGTGCAGAAGCCCATCGACGGCAAGCCCGCCAGTACCGGCAACGGCACCCACATCGGTTTCTTCGCGGCGGACAAGGACGCGGTGCAGGCCTTCTACCAGGCGGCCCTGGCCGGCGGCGGCAGTTCCGATGGCGAGCCGGGGCCCCGCGCGGAATATGGCGCGCCCTACTTCGGCTGCTTCGTGCGGGACCCGGACGGGCACAAGATCGAGGCGGCGTTCTGGGACACCAGCCTGGACTACGAACTGGTGGTCGAACCCCACGCTCACTGAGTGGCGGGCTGGTAGCGCTTGGCGGCCTCGGCCACCCAACCCTCGTCGAGCATCTGCTGCAGGGCGGTGGCGATCCGCTTCTTTTCCTCGGTGAGCGGGTGCTGCTGGGTGAAGCCGATGAACAGCTCGGTGCGGGTCTGCGGCTGGTAGCCGGTCTTGACGATGCGCCCGGCCAGGCGCGGGTCGCGCAGCTCGTAGTCCACCTGGCAGTCGGTGCCGATCACCAGTTGCAGGCGCCCGCGCATGAGCATCTCCAGCAGTTGCTGCTCGTTGTTGACCCCGGATTTGTGCAAACCGGCATCGGAATCGAAGGGCTGGAAATACACCGACTCCAGCACGTAGCCGATGGTGGGGCCACGCAGCTGTTCGTAGCGGGTGATGCTCGCCGCCAGCTCCGGCGTGCCATACAGGCGCGGCGCGCAGGCGTAATAGGGGATGGGCAGGTAGTCGATGTAGCGCTCCCGCTCGGGGGTGCGCGCCAGGCCCGTCATCAGGTCCGCCGAGCCGCTCTGCAAGGCGGCCAGGCCACGGGCCCAAGGCGCGCGCTGCACATCGAAGCGCAGCCCGGTGCGACGCTCCAGTTCGGCCAGCAGGTCGATGTCCAGGCCATGCAGGGCACCGCGCTCGCCTTCCATGCGGAAGGGCGGCCAATAATCGGTCATCACCCGCAACGGCGCGCGCTCCTCGGCCAGCGCCGCCGTGGCGCCGAGCAACCACCCCAGCACCACGAACAGCCACGGGCCACCCCGGCGAAGGGCCGGCGGCTCGGCGGGACTGACCACTATCTGGCGATGCATGCCTGCTCCTGGAAGTCGGGACTGTCGGGTTGATCCTGCAAGACCCTTGCCTACGGGGCCGGGAATGGTAGGGCAACCCGAGGAATGCGCAAACCGGCTTTACCGGACTGCTCTGCGATCCATCGCGACACGACAAGAATAGCGTCGCTCACGCGTCCTGGCCGCTTCGCTTGGCCATGGGTTTTGGCCAGGCCGCCTGCTCGGGTATGCTCGGCAATTCCCGGTTCCAGCCAAGCCCAGCTCCCAGCCGATGCCCCCCTTACTGCGCCGCCTCCTGCTTTGCCTGCTGATCCTCGCCGTCGCCCTGGCTGCGCTGGTCTACAGCCTGACCTGGCACCCCGCCGCGCGTGAGGAGGAACGGGTGAGCTGCGTGACCGAAGCGCCGCTGCTGCAGCCCGGCCAGGCCTTGAAGGTGATGACCTGGAACCTGCAGTACCTGGCCGGCAAGCGCTACGTCTTCTACTACGACCTGCCTGACCGCGAAGGCCCGGACGAACGCCCGACCGCCGCCGACGTGGCCTACAGCCTGGACGAGGTGGTGCGCGTGCTGCGCGACGAACAACCGGACCTGGTGTTCCTCCAGGAGCTGGACGAAGGCGCCCGCGCCACCGACTACCAGGACCAGCTGGCCCTGCTGCGCGAGCGCCTCGCCGACGTCTATCCCTGCAGCACCCAGGCCTTCTACCGGAAGGCCGCCTTCGTGCCGCAGCCACACATCCTCGGCAGCGTCGGCATGAAGCTGGCGACCCTCAGCCGCCTGCGCATGGACAGCGCCGAACGCCTGCAATTGCCCCTCGCCGAAGGCGACCTGCTGCAGCGCCCCTTCGAACGCAAGCCGGCGCTGCTGGTGAGCTACCTGCCGGTGCGCGAGGGCGGGCGCCTAGCGGCGATCAACACCCACCTGGATCCCTGGGTGCCAGGCCAGGACACCGCACAGCGCCAGTTGGCGATGACCCGCAGCCTGCTCGACGAACTGGAACGGGAGCGCACGCCCTGGGTACTGGGCGGCGACTTCAACCAGTTGCCACCCGGCCAGTACCCGCACCTGGACCCGATACAACGCAGCCGCTTCGCCCCGGACAGCGAGCTGGACGCGCTGAAGGCCTACCCGAGGGTGCCCGCCGCCGAGGAAACCGACGGCGCCGAGCGCCAGCGCTGGTTCACCCAATTCCCCAACGACCCGCGCGTGACGGGGCCGGACCGCACCGTCGACTATGTGTTCCACAGCCCCCGCCTGACCCGCATCGACGCACGCGTGCGCCAGCTCGATACCCTGCGCATCTCCGACCACCTGCCCCTGATCGCACGCTTTCTGCTGCCGCCGGTGCATTGAAACCGGGCGGCACGCTGCACCGATGGACTCCTCGCCGCCTCACCCACAGCTGACCCAGGTCAGGGCGCGCTTGGCGGTACGCGGCATGATCGGCAACGGGCTTAGTGCCCGCCGCCATCCGCCGTTCGGGAGCCCGCCATGCATTACCTGCTGCTCAAGTTCATCCACCTGACCGCCGCTGCCTTTTTCATTGGCGGGGTGTTCTTCGAGGTGATGATTCTCAGCCGTGCCACCCCGGTGCTGGAGCAGGAACCCCGCGAGCGCTTCTCCAAGGCCCTGGGGCAACGCGCACGCAAGGTGATGCACTGGGTGGTGCTGGCACTGTTCGGTGCCGGGCTGGGGCTGGCCATGCACTATCGCGCGGCGTTGCATGCACCGCTGTCCAGCAGCTTCGGCACCCTGCTGACGCTGAAAATCATCCTGGCGTTGAGCATCCTCGGGCACTTCCTGCTGGTGGTGGTGCTGATGCGCCGTGGGCAGATGACGCCGCAGCGTTCGCGGCGCATCCACATCAGCGTGCTGGTGCACATGCTGGGGGTGATCTTCCTGGCCAAGGCGATGTTCCTCCTCAGCTGGTAAGCCGCCCCTTCACTTGCGCGGCTTGGCCCGGGCAGTGGGCTCGGCGATCAGCGGGTCGTCCGGCCAGTAGTGCTTCGGGTAGCGGCCCTTGAGGTCCTTCTTCACCTCGATATAGGTGTTGGCCCAGAAGCTGGCCAGGTCCTGGGTGACCTGCACGGGCCGGCGCGCGGGGGACAGCAGGTGCAGCTTGACCACCTGGCGGCCCTCGGCGATGCGCGGCGTGTCGGCCAGGCCGAACAGCTCCTGCAGGCGCACCGCCAGCACGGGCGTGTCTTCGCTGTAGTCGAGGCGGATGGCCGAGCCGGACGGCACGGTGATCGCGCGCGGCGCCAGCTCGTCGAGGCGCTGGGGCAGCGGCCAGGGCAGCAGGCCGGCGAGGATGCCCGGCAGCTCCAGGGCGGAGAAGTGGCTGAGGCGGCTGACCTTGCCCAGCCAGGGCGCGAGCCAGTCCTCCAGGGAATCGAGCAGCGCGGCATCGGAGAGGTCCGGCCAATCGCTGCTGCCCTGTCGGGCCAGGTCGAGGCGCCGCAGCAGCGCCACGCGGGCCTGCCACTGGCGCAGGTCCGGCGTCCAGTTCAACAGCTCCAGGCCCTTGCGCCGCACCAGCCCCACCAGGGCGCGGGTGCGCGCGGCTTCGTCCAGGCTGGCCAGGGGTTCGCGGTCCAGCACCAGTTCGCCGATGCGCCGCTGGCGTTCGGCCCGCAGCACGCCTTCGCGTTCGTCCCAGTCCAGCAGCTCCTGGGCGCTGACCTGTTCGGCGAGGGGGCCTTCGAACAGCGTCGGGTCGAGGTCGGTGGCGAGGTAGATGCGCTCCTCGCGCTGGCCCTGGCGGCTGCCCAGGTCGGCGATCACCAGCCAGGGCTCTTTCATCAGCGCATCGGGTTCGGCGAACAGCGCGGCACGGCCGTTGGCCAGGCGGTATTCGGCGCCCCCGGGGCGGCGTTGCTGGGCGATGCGGTCGGGGTAGGCGAAGGCCAGCAGGCAGCCGAGCCAGCGCGGGTGGTCCGGGTCGGCCACGGCTTCGCTGGCGGCGCCACGCAGGTAGGAGCGGAACTGCCGCGCCAGCTGGCGGGCACGCTGCACGCCGCCCTTGGCGCCACGGGCGGCACCCGCCTCGCCGGCGAGCAGGGCGATGCGGCTGTGCAGGTCGGCGCCGCCACCCCGGAGGATGTCGCGCTCGCCGAGCAGCGCAGCGAGGTCGCAAGCCAGGCTGCCGAGCCCCAGCGCCTGCCCGCGCAGCAACAGGTGGGCGATGCGCGGGTGCGCCGGCAGCTCGGCCATGGCCTGGCCGTGAGTGGTGAGCGTCAGGCCGCCGCTTTCGCGCGGGGCCAGGGCGCCCAGGCGGCGCAGCAGGTCACGGGCCTGGCCGTGGGCGGCGGCGGGCGGCGGGTCGAGCCAGGCCAGTTCGCCGGGCTCCACGCCCCAGCGCGCCAGTTGCAGGGCCAGGCCGGCGAGGTCGGCCTGGAGGATTTCGGCACTGCCGTGGGCAGCCAGCTGCTGGTGCTGGGCCTCGGACCAGAGGCGGTAGCAGGCGCCCGGCTCCAGGCGCCCGGCGCGGCCGGCACGCTGGGTGGCGGAGGCGCGGGAGATGCGCTGGGTGTCGAGGCGGGTCATGCCGCTGGCCGGGTCGAAACAGGGCACCCGCTCCAGGCCGGCGTCCACCACCACGCGCACGCCGTCGATGGTCAGGCTGGTTTCGGCAATGTTGGTGGCCAGCACCACCTTGCGCGTGCCGGCCGGCGCGGGCTCGATGGCGGCGCGCTGGGCGGCCAGGTCGAGCTCGCCGTGCAGCGGGCAGAGCAGGACGTCGCTGCGCCCCTGCAGCTGTTCGCCGAGCTGCTCGGCGACGCGGCGGATCTCGGCCTGGCCGGGGAGGAACACGAGGATGCTACCCGGCTGGTCGGCCAGGGCCAGGAGCACCGTCTGCAGCACCCGCGGCTCGATGTGTTCGCCAGCCTGGAAGGGCCGCCCCCAGTGGATATCCACAGGGAACATGCGCCCCTCGCTGCGCACCACGGGCGCCGCGTCCAGCAGGCTGGAAAGGCGCTCGCCCTCCAGGGTGGCGGACATCAGCAGCACCTTCAGCGGCGGCTCGTCACGCAGCAGCGCGCGGCCGTTGAGGGTCAGCGCAAGGGCCAGGTCGGCGTCGAGGCTGCGCTCATGGAATTCGTCGAAGATCACCAGGCCGACGCCTTCCAGCGCCGGGTCGTCCTGCAGGCGGCGGGCGAGGATGCCTTCGGTCACCACTTCGATGCGCGTGCGCGGGCCGACCTTCGACTCCAGGCGGATGCGGTAGCCCACGGTCTCGCCGACCTTCTCGCCCAGCTCGTCGGCCAGGCGCTCGGCGGCGGCCCGGGCAGCCAGGCGGCGGGGTTCGAGCATGAGGATGGACTGCCCGGCGAGCCAGGGTTCGCCCAGCAGCGCCAGGGGCACGCGGGTGGTCTTGCCGGCGCCGGGGGGCGCTTCGAGCACCGCTTCATGGCGCTGCGCAAGGGCCTCGCGCAGGGCGGGCAGGACGGCATCGATGGGTAGCGGATTCATGGGGGCTCCAACGCGGGGTGGCGATTATAGCGGCGAACTGCCAGCCCTTTCGTGTGGTCTCAACACTGCCGTGCGTTTTGCAATGAACGCCTTGGTATAGTGACGCCATTTTCTCGCCTGGAGCCGCATATGCGCATGTCTTCCCGTTTGATCGGTGGCGCCGTCGCCGCCGCCCTGCTGACCCAGCTGACCGCTTGCGGCACGCTGTTCTTCCCTGACCGTCGTGGCCAGATCGAAGGCAAGATCGACCCCGTGGTCGCCGCCCTCAACGCCGTCGGCATCCTCTTCTATGTGATCCCCGGCCTGATCGCCTTCGGCGTCGACTTCGCCACCGGTGCCATCTACCTGCCGGACAACGAGACCGCCCAGGTCGACCCGGCGCTGCTGAAAGACGCCATCGGCACCGACGGCAAGATCGACAACGCCCGCCTCAAGGCGATCATCGAGCGTGAAACCGGCCGCAACCTGCCGCTGGACGACCCGCGCCTGATCCAGCACAGCGGCAGCCTCGAGCAACTGGCCGCCTATGGCCTGAAACCGGCCGCCTGATGCGTGCGCTCGCCGGCCATTTCGACAGACTCCTGGCCTACCACGGCTGGGCCTACCGGCAATTGCTGGCGAGCCTCGCGCCCCTCGACGAAACCCGCTACCGGGCCGATCGCGGCCTGTTCTTCGGCTCCATCCACGGCACCCTGAACCACCTGGCCGTGGTGGACCGCATCTGGTTCTCCCGCCTGCTGCACCTGCCCCGCCCCTTCGAGCGGCTGGACGCCGAGGCCGCGCCGGACCGCGCTGCCCTGGCCGCAGTACTGGCCGAAGGCATCGGCCTGTGGCGCGCCTGGCTGGCCGGGCAGGACGACGACGCCCTGGCCGCGCCCCTGGAATACCAGAACATGAAGGGCGAGCCCTTCCGCCGCCCCCATGGGGAAATCATCACCCACCTGGTGAACCACGGTACCCACCATCGGGGCCAGGTGACCGCGGCGATGACGGCGATGGGCCTGGAAAGCCCGCCGCTGGATTTCATCTACTACCAGCCCAGCCGTTCATGAGCACTTCAGCGCAGCACGCACGCCTGTTACGCCTGGCCACCAGCGCCTCGCTGAGTGTCGCCCTGACCCTGGTGCTGGCCAAGGCAGTCGCCTGGTGGCTGAGCGGCTCGGTCAGCCTGCTGGCGGGCCTGACCGACTCGCTGCTGGACAGCGCCGCCTCCCTGCTCAACCTGCTGGCCGTGCGTTTCGCCCTGAAGCCGGCGGACGATGACCACCGCTTCGGCCACGGCAAGGCGGAATCCCTCGCCGGGCTGGCCCAGGCCATGTTCATCGCCGCCAGCGCCGTGCTGGTGGGCGTGCAGGCGGTCGAGCACCTGCGCCAGCCGGAGCCCTTGGGCAGCCAGGGCCTGGGCATGGCGGTGATGGTGCTGTCCCTGCTGCTGACCCTCGCCCTGCTGGCCTTCCAGCGCCATGTGGTGCAGGTCACCCACTCCACCGCGGTGCGGGCCGATTCCCTGCACTACCGCTCGGACCTGCTGCTCAACACCAGCATCCTCATCGCCCTGGCGCTAGCCAGCCAGGGCTGGGACCGGGTGGACGGCCTCTTCGGCCTGGGCATTGCCGCCTACATCCTCTGGAGCGCCATCAGCATCGCCCGGGAATCGGTGGCAGTGCTGATGGACGAGGAAGTCTCCGCAGAAGTGGGCGAGCACATGCACCAGCTCGCCTGCGCGGTGCCCGGCGTGCTGGGCGCCCACGACCTGCGCACGCGCATTTCCGGCAGCCACTGGTATGTGCAACTGCACCTGGAGCTGCCGGGCGAGCTGCCGCTGTCCCAGGCCCATGCGCTGTGCGAGCGGGTGGAACAGGCGATCATCGCGGCCTACCCACGGGCCGAGGTGCTGGTGCACGCCGACCCCATCGAGGTGGTCCAGGCCGCCCGCCGCTGAGACTGCCCTACCGGTATTCCTCCCCATTGTTGGTTGGCTTCGCAGATTTAGAGCTTTTGCTCTATATTCGCCGCGCGTCATCCCACAACAACAATTCGAGGAGCCTTTCCCATGTCGCAATCCCCCACTGCCATCGCCTTGCTCGGCCTGGTCGCCTGGAGCCTGCTGCTGGTCTTTTTACTGGTAAATCAGCGCGGCCTGCTGGTGCTCGGCGGGCGGATGAAGGTCAACGCCTTCGCCCCCGATGGCAGCAACACGCCCGGTGCACTCGGCCAGCGCCTGGTGCGCGCCCACGCCAATTGCCTGGAAAACCTGCCGATGCAGGCGGCGGTGCTGCTGTTCGCCCTGGCCACCGCGCAAACCGCCATCACCGACCCGCTGGCCCTGGTGCTTCTGGGCGCGCGCATCTTCCAAAGCATCGTCCACCTGATCAGCACCAGCGCGCTGTTCGTCTGGCTGCGCTTCGCCGGCTTCTTCGTGCAGCTGGCGGTGCTGGCCTGGTGGCTGCTGCGCCTGGCCAATCTGGTCTGAGATATCCACAGCTACCGCAGGATGGGTCAGACGGCGTTCCGCGAGCGTGGCGGAACCCATCATGGGCATGCGCATCAGCATGGGTTTCGCTTCGCTCTACCCATCCTACGGTTCAAGCCTGTGCATCACGGTTTTTCTCGCGGGCAATAAAAAAGGGGGGCCCCTATTTCGGGCCCCCCTTTGGGGAATCTGTCCTGTGCTGGCAATTGTGTCGCCGCTTTCATCGCCTGCCTGATTGGGCAGCGCGGACCCGGGGGCCGACTCGAACCGGTGGGTTCGGCGGCGCCGACGCGCCTGATTGGGCGGGTCGGGTGGACATGCTGTCCGGGCCGTGAAACTGAGAAGAATCTTAAGCTGCCGGGCACGACAGATGATTGCAATGATTGCTCTGCAGATTGCCACTTGCGCAATTTTTCACTAATCACGCATCATTCCTGGCAATCCACATAGAATCCGGGTGCACAGATGGAAAAACTCGACCGCTACGACCTGAAGATCCTCGCCGAACTGCAGCGCGATGCGCGCATCTCCAACCAGGAGCTGGCCGAGCGCATCGGCCTGTCGCCCTCGCCCTGCTCGCGGCGGGTGAAGCAGCTGGAGGACGACGGCTACATCGTGCGCCAGGTGGCGCTGCTCGACCGCAAGAAGCTGGGGCTGAGCCTGACCGCCTATGTGCTGATAGGCATGGACCGCCACACCCCGGAGCGCTTCGAGCACTTCCAGTCGGTGATCGGCCAGTGCCCGGAGGTGCTGGAGTGCTGCCTGGTGACCGGCATGGAGGCGGACTACCAGCTCAAGGTGGTGGTGCCGGACATGGACCATTACCAGCAGTTCCTGCTGGGCCAACTGACCCGCATCGAAGGCGTTACCAGCGTGCGTTCGAGCTTCGTGCTCAACCAGGTGCTGAGCACCACGGAGCTGCCGCTGACCCACCTGCGCGGCTAATACGTAGGTGGTACTGGCGAGCACCGGAGCGCGGCGTATAATCGCCGCGCCTTTGCTGTGCCCCGCGTGGTTTCGCCAATAAGAGCCCCAGGCTCGCAGAACAACAACCGCAGCCCCCGCCCTCACGGCATCACTGCCCGGCGCATTCCCGCGCCGGGTCTGATTCGTTTCGCTGCTAGAGGTTGAGAATGAGCCCCGAGAAATTCGAAGAGTGGATGATGACCGCGATGATCGCCGGTCTCGTGCTGTTCATGGCGTTCATCGTCTGGGACCTCGCGAAGAAGTCCAAGGCCGGTCGCTTCGGCACCTTCATCCTGTTCCTCGCCCTGGGTCTCGGTGTGCTCGGCTTCGTCATCAAATCCCTGGTGATCGGCGGCCTCGAAGGCATGTAAAAAACCTCCCCCGCGCTCCCCGCACAGGCAAGGTCGCCTGCGTGGGCGGCTTCGTTTTTTCTGCCTGGAGACAACATGAACGCCACTGATCGCGTCATGCAGAGCTATGGACGCTGCTGTGCCAACCCCGATTTCTTCGATGCCTTCTATCGCCGCTTTCTCGACAGCTCGCCGCAGATCCGCGCCAAGTTCACCGAGACCGATATGCCGGCGCAGAAGGCACTGCTGCGCCAGGGCATCCTCAACCTGGTGATGTTCGCCCGCGGCATGCCCGACACCAAGTTGCGCGCACTCGGCGCCACCCACTCCCGCGAGGGCTTCGACATCCGCCCCGAGATGTACGACCTGTGGGTGGAGTCGCTGCTGCTGACCATCGCCGAGCACGACAAGGATCACAGCACCGAGGTACGCAGCGCCTGGCGCGAGGTGCTGAACAAGGGCATCGAAGTGATCAAGTCCTTCTACTGATCAGTTCCTGATCCAGCCGCCGGCGCTCAGTCCAGACGCGCCGGCACGTCCTTCCACTGACCGAGCCCCAGCCCGTCCAGGGCGAAGGGGCCGATGCGCACGCGCACCAGGCGCAGGGTCGGCAGGCCGACGGCGGCCGTCATGCGCCGCACCTGGCGGTTGCGCCCCTCGCGGATCACCAGTTCCAGCCAGGCCGTGGGTACGCTCTTGCGGAAGCGCACGGGCGGGTCGCGTTCCCACAGTTGCGGCGCCTCCAGCAGGCGCGCCTCGGCCGGCAGGGTCGGGCCGTCGTTGAGTTCGACGCCGTCACGCAGGCGCTGCAGCTGTTCTTCGTTGGGCTCCCCTTCCACCTGCACCCAGTAGGTCTTGGCCAGCTTGTGCTTGGGATCGGCGATGCGCGACTGCAAGCGGCCGTCATTGGTCAGCAGCAGCAGGCCCTCGCTGTCACGGTCGAGACGCCCGGCGGGGTAGATGCCGGGGATGTCGATGAAATCCTTGAGGGTGGCGCGCCCTTCCCCATCGCTGAACTGGGTGAGCACGTCGAACGGCTTGTTGAACAGCACCAGGCGCGGTTCGGCCGGCGGCGCCTTGGCCACGCGGCGGGGAGCGGCGGGCTGGGGGCGACGGGAAGAAGGACGTGGAGAGCGCGGCGGGCGGGACGACATGGCTGGTTACGAGCGGCAGTGGACAGGGTATCGGAAGCGCATGCTAGGTTGAGCGCCCCACCACCGCAAGAGCGAGGACCACCATGCCCCGTGCGTTACGCCCCACCTGGCTGATCAGCCTGATGACCCTGGCCGGCTGTGCGGGCACGCCCTACCAGGGGCCGACCTCGGACCACTTCGACGGCCAGCGTTTCCACAACATCGAACCCAAGCCGCACAAGGACCTGTGGTCGGTGCTGAAGTGGCAGTTCAACCGCGAGAAGCAGGCGCCCTGGGTGGAAGAGCCCGCCGTCGCCGCCCCCGAGGTCGTCGAGCGGGTGCAGGGCGACGAGCTGCGCATCACCTACATCAACCACGCCACCGTGCTGATCCAGCACCGCGGCCTGAACATCGTCACCGACCCGGTGTGGTCCCAGCGCGTCAGCCCCTTCAGCTTCATCGGCCCGCGCCGCCATCAGCAGCCGGGCCTGAGCCTCAACCAGCTACCGCCCATCGACCTGATCCTGGTCAGCCACAACCATTACGACCACCTGGACCTGGAAAGCCTGCGCGGCCTGGCCGAGCGCTTCCCCCTGGCCACCGTGGCCACCGGGCTGGGCAACGGCCCGCTGATCCGCGAGACAGGTTTCGCCCGCGTGGTGGAGCTGGACTGGTGGCAGGAGCTGCCGCTGAACGACGAACTCACCCTGCACTCGGTGCCGGTGCAGCACTGGTCGGCGCGCACCCGCGGCGACACCAACCGGACCCTGTGGATGGGCTTCGTGGTCACCTCGCCGGACGGCCCGCTGCTGTTCCCCGGCGATACCGGGCTGGGGCCGGAGTTCCGCCTGATCCACGAGCGCTTCGGGCCCATGCGCTTCGCCGCCCTGCCCATCGGCGCCTATGCGCCACGCTGGTTCATGCGCGACAACCACATGAACCCGGACGATGCCGTGCAGGCCCACAAGCAGCTGGATTCGCGCAACAGCCTGGCCATCCACTTCGGCACCTTCAACCTCACCGATGAAGGCCAGTACACCCCGCCCAAGGACCTGGCCAAGGCGCTGGCGGACTGGAACGTGGAGGCCGACAACTTCCGCGTGCCGACGCCGGGCTACCAGTGGCAGGTGCCCGCCCTGGACGGCGACGCCGCAACCGGCCTCGCCGAGGCCAGCGGCAACTGAGCCACCGCCCGTAACAAACGGGCCGCATCACGCGGCCCGTTTGTTACGGAGCCCCCAGTGCGACCGGCTCCGCCAGGGCGGCGGACGGGATCTGGCGGAGCCAGCGTGAAACACCCCACTCCCCGGCGATTAAAACCAGGAGCAGGCCGAGCTGCAGCAGCAGCGCGATGTAAAACGGCTTGAACACATGGCCGACCTGGCGCTTCAGCAGGTCCAGCAGGAACTCGGCCTGGAACAGTTGCTCCACCCGCGCATCGAGCACCCCGGCCAGCACCTTCTTGTTGAGCCCGCTGTAGCTCGCCGCCTCGCTCACCGCCACCTCGCCCAAGGCCTTGCCAAGCAGGCTCGCTCGCAGACGATCGAGCAGGTCGAAGGCCACGCGCTCGGCCAGCGACGCCTCGGCTCGCGCGTCGGCCTCCTGCTGCCGCTCGCCGCGCAGGTAATCCAGCGCCAGTTGATTGAGTGCCGCTTGCACGCTGGCGCCGCGCAAGGCCTGCAGTCGCTGCTCGTCCTGGGCTTGGACATAAGCCTGGAAGTCCTGCCAGGTGTCATCGGCCAGCCGCTGCACGGCCGGCGCGTAGCTGTCCAGGTGCCGGTTGATCTGTTGCTGTCCGCTGTACAGCATCCCGCCCTGGAATCCCAGCACACCTCCGGCCAGCGGCAGCAGCAGGAAATACAGCTTGAGCGTCCAGTGATGCCAGCGCTTGCTGCGGGCCAGCCAACCGCCGCGGTGCAACTGGATGGCCAGCACCAGGCCGGCGATCGTGCCTAACAGCAGTGCGCCGCTGATCCAGGCGAAAAGGTTCAGGAAGCTGAACGGTTCCCAGAATGCCGTGAGTAAGTGGCGGGCCTGCTCCATCGATGTCACCTCGCTCGTCCTTGAAGGCCGCAGCTTAAATCGAAACCCGAGTGCACGGCTGCCGAGCAGCTCACCAAAGGACGTACGATCGTTCAGCCCCACAAGACAAAGGGCCGCATCATGCGGCCCTTTTCCTATTCAACGAACGATCAGCGGAACGGCGGCTCGTCGAAGCTGCGCAGCTTGCGCGAGTGCAGCGAGTTGAGCTGAGTGCGCAGCAGGTCCAGCGCGGCGATGCCGATGCGCAGGTGCTGGCTGACGGCGCGCTGGTAGAAGGCGCTGGCCGAGCCCGGCAGCTTGATCTCGCTGTGCAGCGGCTTGTCGGAGACACACAGCAGCGTGCCGTAGGGCACCCGCAGGCGATAACCCTGGGCGGCGATGGTGCCGCTTTCCATGTCCACCGCCACCGCCCGCGACAGGTTGATCAGCGGGCGCTCCTGGGCCCAGCGCAGCTCCCAGTTGCGGTCGTCGTAGGTGAGCACGGTGCCGGTGCGCAGGCGCCGCTTGAGGTCTTCACCGTGTTCGCCGGTGACCAGCGCTGCTGCGTCCTGCAGGGCCTGCTGCACTTCGGCCAGGGCCGGCAGCGGGATATGCGGCGGCAACACTCGATCAAGGATGCCGTCGCGGCGCATGTAGGCGTGGGCCAGCACGTAGTCACCGATGGTCTGCGACTGCCGCAGCCCGCCGCAGTGGCCGATCATCAGCCAGCAGTGGGGGCGCAGCACCGCCAGGTGGTCGGTGATGTTCTTGGCGTTGGACGGGCCGACGCCGATGTTGACCAGGGTGACGCCATGGCCGTCGGCAGCGATCAGGTGATAGGCCGGCATCTGGTAGCGGTGCCAGACCACGCTGTCGATCACCGCCTGCATGGTCTCCTCGTTCATGTCCCGCTCCACCAGCACGTTGCCGGGCAGGACCATGCGCACGAAGCGCGGGTCTTCGCGCAGCTGGGTGAGGCCGTGCTGGATGAACTGGTCGACGTAGCGGTGGTAGTTGGTGAGCAGGATCCAGGGCTGCACATGGCGCCAGTCGCTGCCGGTGTAGTGCACCAGGCGGCGCAGGGAGAAATCCACCCGCGCCGCGTCGAACAGCGCCAGGGGCAGCGGGTCGGCCTGCTCCCAGTCATAGAGCCCGTCGGCGACACCATCGGTGGCGGCGGACAGGTCGGTGCTGGGGAACACCCGCGCCAGGGCGGCGGCAGTCACGTCGGTGCCGGCCAGCTCATCGCCCTGCTCGACCACATAGGGATAGGGGATGTTCTGCTGGCTCACGCCCACTTCCACCTGCACGGTGAAGTCGCTCATCAGCGGGCGCAGCTGCTCCAGCAGGTATTTGCGGAAGGCCGCAGGGTGGGTGACGGTGACGCTGTAGGTGCCCGGCACCTGCATCTTGGCGTAGGCGCGGACGGTGGACGGGACCTCGCCCTGGCAGCGATAGGTGATGCGCAACTCCGGGTAGCGGAACTGCGCGCGCTGGGCGGCGTCCGGCTCGGCCCGTTCCTTGAGGTAGAGCTTGAGGGCCTGGCTCAGCGCAGAGGTGGCGCGGCCATGCAGCTCGGCCAGACGGTCGACCGCCTCTTCGGCGGTGCTGGCGATGAGAAACTCGGGGGTATCCTGGGTCACGATCGGCATCCTGTCTGTGCGAACAGGTTCTATCTTGCCGCTGTCCGGGCCCGCGGCATAGAGCCTTCGGTGCATTGCGCGACGATTGTCCCGGCAATGGCAGCCTGCACGGCCTGCGACTAGGCTTGGGCGACCCCAACGACGAGTCCTCCGCCATGGCCCGCCTTCTCTGCCTGCTACCCGCCCTCTACTGCTGCTCCCTGCTGGCCGGCGAACTCGACGGCCGCTACCAGGCCAACCTCGACGGCCAACCCACCGAGCTGGTGCTGCGCCAGGACGGCCAGGCAGTGAGCGGCCAGTACGTGGAGAACGGCAGCCTGCGCCTCGACCTCAAGGGCAGCTTCGACGGCCAGGTGCTGCGAGCGGAAATCAGCGTGCCGCAATCCGGCCAGGTGGTCGCCACCCTCGCCGCCCGCTACGCCGACGCCCAGCTCGCCACCCGCATCGCCGCCCGCGACCCGCGCAACGGCCAGGTGCTGGAACGCCAGGCACTGTTCCTGCGCGCCGACCAGGCGAACGCACAGGCACAGCCCCAAAGCACGGGCGGCGGCCTGGACCCGGCACTGGTGGGCAACTGGGTGCACGAGAAGATCATCAACAGCAGCGGCGGCACCGGCTTCGCCTCCTTCAACACCGTGATGACCCTGCGCCTCGGCGCCGACGGCAGCGTGGCGCAATGGACCCGCTCCGCCGGCGGTGGCGGCGACTGGAGCTACGACAGCCCCGGCCAGTTGCAATACAGCGGCCAATGGCGCAGCGACAACGGCGTGCTGCTGGTACGCCAGCAAGGCGCCGCCGACTACCAGCCCGCCGCCCGCTACCGCTTCAGCGACCCCTACCTGGTCACCGAGGGCACGGGCGGGAAGATGATCTGGCAGCGGCGCTGAACCGCTGGCCAGAAAGATCGCCGGGTTTCACCCGACCTACGACGCCACACGCCGAGCGTTACACCAGATGCGGCGTGCTGCGCGCCACCAGCGCTTCGACATCCACGCCGCGCGGCAGGGTGCCGTAGACGCGGCCGCCGTGGCCGAGGCGGCTGGCGATGAAGGCGTCGGAGACGGTGGCGTTGCCGGCTTCCAGCAGCAGCTTGGCCTGCAGCCCCACGGCGACGTCTTCGGTGAGCTGGCGGGCGCGGTACTGGATGTCGGCGGTGTCGTGGAAGGCGGCCTTGAGGTTGCCGATGTGGGCGGCCAGGCGGGCGTCGCCGTGGCCGTCGCCCAGTTCGGCGAACAGGGCGTCGAGCACGCCGGGCTCCTTGGACAGGGCGCGCAGCACGTCCAGGCACTGGACGTTGCCGGAGCCTTCCCAGATGGAGTTGACCGGCGCTTCGCGGTAGAGGCGCGGGAGGATGGTTTCCTCGACGTAGCCGGCGCCGCCCATGCATTCCTGGGCCTCGTTGATCATCGCGGGGGCGCGCTTGCAGATCCAGTACTTGCCCACGGCTGTGACCAGGCGGGCGAACTTGTCTTCCTGCTCATCGTGGGCGTGGTCCAGGGCGCGGCCCATGCGCATGGTCAGGGCCAGCGCGGCTTCGCTTTCCAGGGCCAGGTCGGCCAGTACGTTCTGCATCAGCGGCTGGTCGGCCAGCACGCGCCCGCCGACCTTGCGGTGGGCGCAGTGGTGCGCGGCCTGGGTCAGCGCCTGACGCATCAGCGAGCTGGAACCGATCATGCAGTCGAAGCGGGTCAGGGAGACCATTTCGATGATGGTGGGCACGCCGCGCCCTTCCTCGCCGATCATCCAGGCCAGAGCGCCACGGTATTCCACCTCGCTGGAGGCGTTGGCCCAGTTGCCCAGCTTGTTCTTCAGGCGCTGGATGTAGAACTGGTTGCGGGTGCCGTCCGGGCGGTGGCGCGGCAGCAGGAAGCAGGACAGGCCCTTGTCGGTGTAGGCCAGGGTGAGGAAGGCGTCGCACATGGGCGCCGAGCAGAACCACTTGTGGCCGACCAGCTCGTAGGCCTGGCCCGGGCCGGGGATGCCGACGGGGTGGGCGCGGGTGGTGTTGGCGCGTACGTCGGTGCCACCCTGCTTCTCGGTCATGGCCATGCCGATGGTGACGCCGCTCTTCTGCTCCATGGGCAGGTTGCGCGGGTCGTACTGGGTGGAGAGGATCTTCGGCAGCCACTTTTCGGCGATATCCGGCTGCAGCTTGAGGGCCGGGACGCTGGCGTAGGTCATGGTCAGCGGGCAGGCGTTGCCGGCCTCGGGCTGGTTGTGCAGGTAGTTGAGGGCCGCGCGCGCCACCTGGGCGCCGGGACGCGGGTCGGTCCAGGGCAGCGAGGGGATGCCGGCGGCGATGGCCGAGGCCATCAGCTCGTGGTAGGCGGGGTGGAACTCCACCAGGTCGATGCGGTTGCCGTAGCGGTCATGGCTCTTGAATACCGGCTTGTTCTCGTTGGCGAGGAAACCCGCCGCCATCAACGCGCCGCCGGCCGCAGCACCGTAGCGGTCGAGCTGCGCCTCGGCCCAGCCGCCGTCGTAGCGGCGGGTCCATTCCTGCAGGGGCAGGTCGACGCGGTAGAGGTTGGCGCCGTCCAGGGACGGCACCTGGTTGAGCACGTCATGGGTCTCGGCGAACTGGTGCAGCTTCATGGCGGTTCTCCTAGGCAGGGATGGCGGCGCCAACGGCGCGCAGGCAGAAGAAAACGAGGTTGCGGCTGACCAGTTCGAGGTCGGCCTGGGATTGCCCGGGCTCACGGGCGGCGCGGGCGGGCGGCGACAAGGGGCCGACCAGGGCTTCGGCGATGGCCCCCACCAGGCAGGCAGCGGTGAGGGGCGTGGAGAGGAGGTCGAATTCGCCGCTGGCGCGCCCTTCCTCCAGCAACTCGATGAACAGCTCGGCGTAGGACTCACGATAGAGCAGGCGCTGCTCGTCCACTTCCTGGTCCACCGGCTCGGCGATCAAGGCGAAGGCCAGCCGGCGGCTGCTCCAGGCGCGGGCGGCGAACTGGTTCAGGCCTTCGGCCAGGCGCCAGGTGGGGGTGCCTGGGCCGCGCAGCAACTGGGCCAGGGTGTCCACTTCCACCTGGCTGGCACGGGCGAAGACTTCGGCCGCGAGCTCACCCTTGTTGCGGAAGTGCCGGTACAGGCTGCCGGTGGCGACGCCGGCGTCCTCGGCCAGGGCCTGCATGGTGAGTGCGGCGAAACCGCCCTCGGCCACGCGGGCCAGCGCGCAATCGAGAATACGCCGGCGCAGTGCCTGGTCACGGTCGATTCGGGTGGCGGTGACTCGGTAGGACATGGTCTGAATCCTGATTCATCTTTTTTCAGTGAATCAGGATTCAGACTTTGCAGAAAGCGGGATTAACGCCGTCGGAAAGGGGAAAAACGCCGCCTGCCGGGACTGTTCAGGCGCTGGTTTCCACCGGCCGGCAGAGCAGCCAGTCGTGCAGCAGGGTGCGCAGCTCTTCGAACTTGACCGGCTTGGCCAGGTAGTCGCTCATGCCCGCCGCCAGGCAGCGCTCGCGGTCGCCACTGTGGCTGTGGGCGGTGATCGCCAGCACCGGCAGGTCGGCATAGGTGGGCATGCCGCGCAGGGCACGGCAGGTGGCGAAGCCGTCCATCACCGGCATCTGGCAATCCAGCAGGACGCCGTCCACCGGTTCGCGGCGCAGCAGCTCCAGGGCCTCGGCGCCGTTGTCGGCGGTGCGCACGCGGTAGCCGAGCTTGAGCAGCATGCCGCGGGTGACCAACTGGTTGATGGCGTTGTCCTCCACCACCAGCACGGTGCATTGCTCGGGCCGACGCTGGGCCTGGCCGGCGGCGCGGCGCGGGGGCGTGGCCGGCAACTGCGGCTGGGCGGGCCGGGTCAGCTGCACGTCGAGACGGAAGCAGCTGCCCTGGCCGGGCTCGGATTCATGGGTGAGGTCGCCACCCAGCAGCTCCACCAGCTGCCGCGCCAGGGCCAGGCCGATGCCCAGGCCGCCATATTCGCGGGTCATGGAGCCGTCGATCTGGCGGAAGCGGCGGTAGAGCGAGCCATCGGCCGGGGTCTGGAAGCCGATGCCGGTGTCTTCCACTTCCACGCGCAGGCCCAGGTCGTCGCCGCTGGACTCCAGGCGCAACACGCGCAGGGTGACGCTGCCCCGGGGGGTGAACTTGATGGCGTTGTCCAGCAGATAGCCAAGGGACTGGGAGAGCTTGCCGGCGTCGCCTTCGAGCATGTCGGGCAGGCTTTCATCCAGCTCCAGGGAGAAGCGCAGGCCCTTGTCTTCGGCACGCGGGGCGTACTGGGCGCGCAGGCTGTCGAACAGGCCACGCAGGCTGAAGGGTTCGCGCCGGGGGTAGAGCTTGCCGGCCTGGAGTTCGGTCATGGCGAGGATGTCGTTGACCAGGCGCATCATGTCCCGCGCCGAGCTGGCGGCGGTCTTCTGGTACTGCTCCAGCTCGACGTCGAGCTTGACCGTCTGCATCAGCTCCAGGGAGCCGATCACGCCGTTCATCGGGGTGCGCAGCTCGTGGGTGACGGTGGCGAGGAATTCGTCCTTCAGGCGGTTGCTGTTGGCCAGTTCCTGGTTGAGCGTCTCCAACTTGCGCCCGGCTTCCTGGAGGATGCGCGTGCGCTCTTCCTTCATGGCGTTGATGCGGTCGGCCAGGGCCAGGGACAGCAGCCCGACCTCCAGCGCGGAACCGATCTGGCTGGCGTACATGGTGAGGAAGACGTTGGGCAGGTAGCCCAGCACCATCAGGGTGTTGATGGCGCCGCCGATGAGGAAGGTGGTCCAGGCGAAGATGAAGTAGCGCGCCACCCGCATGCCGCGCAGCCAGGCGAGGATACCGGCGGTGAAGATCACCACCGTGAAGATCAGCGCCAGGGAGGTGGCCAGGCGCAGGGCCACGCCGTAACTGGCGGCCAGCGACAGCACCATCACCAGGCCGCCCATGGCCATCAGCCCGAGCAGGGTGCGGTCCATCCACGGGCTGTGTTCGGCGGTGTGCAGGAAGCTGCGGGCGAACTGGCTGCCGAACAGCGAGGCCGAGCCGATCAGGAAGGGCGTCGCGGCGTTGGCCCACCAGGGGCTGTCGGGCCAGAAAAATTCGATGCCGGCGCCGTTCACCGAGATCTGGTAGAGCCCGAACGAGGCGATATAGAGGATGTAGTAGAGGTAGCTGGTGTCGCGGACGCTGAGGAAGATGAACAGGTTGTAGATCAGCATCACCAGCAAGACGCCGTAGATGATGCCGAGCACGTAGATGCGCCCGGGCTGCTCTTCCAGGTAGGCCTGCGGCGACCACAGGGCCAGCGGCGCCTGGATCGAGCCCTGGCTCTGCAGCCTCAGGTAGAGGCGCTGGGGCTGGTTGGGCTGCAGGTTGAGGCTGAACAGGTAGTTGTTCTGCTTGATCTCGCGGCTGGAGAAGGGCAAGGCGTCGCCGGTGCGCTGGGCCAGGCGGTAGCCGCCCAGGCCGTCGGGCAGGTAGAGCTCGAGGTGATCCAGCGGCGGGTAGGCGAGCTCCAGCAACCAGGGCTGCTGGCCGCCCAGCGTGCGCGGGCGGTAGTCGAGGTCCACCCGCAGCCAGAACACCGAGCGCGAGTAGCCGGCGTTGAGCACGGGTTTGTCGTGACGGCGGAAGCTGCTTTCCAGGGCGGGCGAGGTGATATCGGCCAGGCTGGCGTCGCCGCGTACGTCTTCGAATACGTCCATGTGCCGCCCGAGGGGCAGTTGGCGCGTCTGCTCGTCAAATTCGACCGCCAGCACGGACGTGGAAACCAGAAGGAGAAGAAGCAGAAGGACGCGCCGCATGAAGCCCCGCAAAGGCCTGTTGTGCGCGTCGGGAAGTCCCTTCTTCCCCTGCTGACGCGCCACACGGGGCCTGGTTGTTCGAATTCGCTCACTTTAGCACAGCCCAAGGCCGCACGAAGAGGCACATTGCCATAAGCCACCAGCCGCTCTAGAACGGCACTTACAAGGCATGACACGGGAAGACGCAAGGGCGTGTTCCTGCCCCACCCTGGGGCAGGTTGTCGCAGAGACCTTTTGTCCGACAATGCGCACGGGCCGGCCGGGCTCCGGGCGTTGGAAAAGTGATAAGCTCGCGCACCATGAAAAAGCCCATCTCCCGCCCCATCGTCCTCTGTCTTTCCGGCCACGACCCCAGTGGCGGCGCCGGTCTCCAGGCGGACATCGAAGCCCTGATCGCCCAGGGTTGCCATGCCGCCCCTGCCGTGACCGCCCTCACCGTGCAGGACACCGTCAACGTTTCCGACTTCCGCGTGCTCGACCGCGAGTGGGTGCTGGCCCAGGCCCATGCGGTGATCGCCGACCTGCCGGTCTCCGCCGTCAAGCTGGGCATGCTTGGCTCGGTGGAAATGGTCGAGACGGTCCTGGAAATCATGCAGTCCCTGCCGGGCGTGCCGCTGGTCTGCGACCCGGTGCTGCGCGCGGGCGGCGGTGGCGCCCTGGGCAAGGACGAAGTCGGCTTCGCCATGCGCGAGCGCCTGCTGCCGGTCGCCACCCTGGCCACCCCCAACCTGCCGGAAGCACGCATCCTCGCCGAACTGCCCGAAGGCACCGCCGACCAGTGCGCCGAGAAGCTGTTGCCGTTCGTCCGCCACCTGCTGATCACCGGCGGCCATGGCGACGAGACCGAAGTGCACAACCGCCTTTATTCCCGCGATGGCAGCCAGCACACCTTCACCTGCCAGCGCCTGCCGGGCAGCTATCACGGCTCCGGCTGCACCCTGGCCAGCACCCTCGCCGGCCGCCTGGCCCTCGGCCAGGACCTGGTCAGCGCCGTGGAAACCGCCCTCGATTACACCTGGCGCACCCTGCGTGACGCTGAGCAGCCCGGCCAGGGCCAGTTCGTGCCGCGCCGCCTGCCACTGGACTTCTGCTCATGAAGCTGCGCGGTCTCTATGCCATCACCGACAGCGCCCTGCTCGCCGACGGCCGCTTGCTGCCCTACGTCGAGGCAGCGCTCAAGGGCGGCGCCCGACTGCTGCAGTACCGCGACAAATCCGGTGACGATGCCCGCCGCCTGCGCGAAGCCGACGCCCTGCGCGAGCTGTGCGCGCGCCACGGTGCGCAGTTGATCATCAATGACGATGCCGAACTGGCCGCGCGCCTGAGCGTCGGCGTGCACCTGGGCCAGGGCGACGGCTCCCTCGCCGCCGCCCGCGCCCTGCTCGGCCGCAACGCCATCATCGGCGGCACCTGCCACGCCAACCTGGAATTCGCCGAGGCCGCGGTGCGCGAAGGCGCCAGCTACATCGCCTTCGGTCGCTTCTTCAACTCCAACACCAAGCCCGGCGCCCCTGCCGCCACGCCCGAGCTGCTGGACGAAGCCAAACGCCGCTTCGCCCTGCCGCTGGTGGCCATTGGCGGCGTGACCCAGGACAACGCCCCCGAGCTGATCGCCCGTGGCGCCGACCTGATCGCCGTGATCCACGCCCTGTTCGCCGCCGACAGCCCCGCCGAAGTGGAGCGCCGCGCGCGCGCCTTCAGCGCCCTGTTCGATCCGGCCTGAGCCCCGTACACCCGTTTTCAGAGAGAGCCTGACATGTCCCGTTCCGAAACCCTGTTCGCCAACGCCCAGAAACACATCCCCGGTGGCGTCAACTCGCCGGTCCGCGCCTTCAAGAGCGTCGGCGGCACGCCGCTGTTCTTCAAGCACGCTGCGGGCGCCTACGTAACGGACGAGGACGACAAGCGCTACGTGGACTACGTCGGCTCCTGGGGCCCGATGATCCTCGGCCACAGCCACCCCGACGTGCTCGACGCCGTGCGCCGCCAGCTGGAGCACGGCCTCTCCTACGGTGCCCCGACCGCCATGGAAACCGAGATGGCCGACCTGGTCTGCTCCCTGGTGCCGTCCATGGAGATGGTGCGCATGGTCAGCTCCGGCACCGAGGCGACCATGAGCGCCATCCGCCTGGCCCGTGGCTACACCGGCCGCGACAGCATCATCAAGTTCGAAGGCTGCTACCACGGCCACTCCGACAGCCTGCTGGTGAAGGCCGGCTCCGGCCTGCTGACCCAGGGCGTGCCAAGCTCCGCCGGCGTGCCCGCAGCCTTCGCCAAGCACACCCTGACGCTGCCCTTCAACGACATCGACGCCGTCGAGAAGATGCTCGGCGAAGTGGGCCAGGACGTGGCCTGCATCATCGTCGAGCCGGTGGCCGGCAACATGAACTGCGTCCCCCCGGCCCCGGGCTTCCTCGAAGGCCTGCGCCGCCTGTGCGACCAGCACGGCGTGGTGCTGATCTTCGACGAGGTGATGACCGGCTTCCGCGTCGCCCTCGGCGGTGCCCAGGGCTACTACGGCGTGACGCCGGACCTGTCCACCTTCGGCAAGATCGTCGGTGGCGGCATGCCCGTGGGCTGCTTCGGCGGCAAGCGCGAAATCATGTCGCAGATCGCTCCGCTGGGCCCGGTCTACCAGGCCGGCACCCTCTCGGGTAACCCGCTTGCCATGGCCGCCGGCCTGACCACCCTGAAGCTGATCAGCCGCCCCGGCTTCCACGCCGAGCTGAGCGACTACACCAGCCGCATGCTCGACGGCCTGCAACAGCGTGCCGATGCCGCCGGCATTCCCTTCGTCACCACCCAGGCGGGCGGCATGTTCGGCCTCTACTTCAGCGGCGCCGACGACATCGTCACCTTCGACGACGTGATGGCCAGCGACGCCGAGCGCTTCAAGCGCTTCTTCCACCTGATGCTGCAGGGTGGCGTGTACCTGGCGCCCAGCGCTTTCGAGGCCGGCTTCACCTCCATCGCCCACGGCAATGCCGAGCTGGCCATCACCCTGGACGCCGCCGAGCGCGCGTTCGCCGAGCTGAAAAAGGCCTGACCGGCTTTACGCGGACGTTGCATCCGGGAGCCGCGCCTACGGGCCAGCGCCCGGATGCAAGGAAATCCGCGCAAAGACTTTGTAAGAAGCGCCTTGCTTATTTCATAATGTGACGGTCGGCGCGTTTCGCCGGCCGGGCCCGTCGCCCGCACTGCTTTTCGAGGCGCTGTGATTTCATGAACCGCACCGGCCGCATCCTGACCCTGGGCAGCCTGTTGCTCCTCTCTCCACTGCTGGCCGAAGCCGGCGGTAACTCCCTGCTGATCTCGGCCACCGGGCGCTGCAGCCTGAATACGCAACCCGAAGACCAGCAGGAAGCCCTCTCCAACTGCCAGCAGGCCGCCAAGGCCGGCGACACCGAGGCGCAGTACGAGCTGGGCGAGTTCTACTACGACGGCAAGCGCACCCCCCGCGACCTGCACCAGGCGCTCAACTGGTTCGAGCAAGCCTCCCTGAAGGGCAACGCCCAGGCGCAGTTCCGCCTCGGCAACATGTTCTTCCGGGGTGAGGGCGTGCCAGCCAGCAACGTGCAGGCCTATATCGTGCTGAAGATGGCCGCGGTGAACGGCTCGGACGAGGCGATGGACACCGCCGACATGGTCTCCGGCCAGATGCGCGCCGACGAACTCGAGATCGCCACCCAGGTGCTGGGGCAGATCTTCCGCAACTACCTGATCGAACTGCAGACCGCCGACGGCGGCTCGCCTTTCTCGCCGTTGCCTTAGCGGCTGCGCCGCAGCGGCGAGCGGCGAGCGGCGAGCGGCGCAGCCTGAGGGCTCGACGGATATCGTCACCCCCCCCGGCTTATCTGTTTCGGAACCTGGATGTAGGGTGGACCACGCTTTACCGGTCCACCATTTCGGAGTGATGCCGAGCATCGGCAGCATGGGTTTCGCTACGCTCTACCCATCCTACGCACTAGCAGCTACGCCGCAGCTCCAAGCTGAGATGCTTTTACTTGAAGCTTGCCGCTTGCAACTTTTAGCTGCTCTTATCCGGCATCGGCATCGGGAACGGCATGACGTTGCCGGTGACCTTGGCTTCGCTGATCTTCGGGGTGCCGAGGCGTTCGACCTCGTCGATGCGGATGATGGCGTGCATGGGTACGAAGCTGCGCACCACGCCTTCGAACTGGGCCTTGAGCTTTTCTTCGCTGGGGTCGACCACCACCTGGGTGCGCTCGCCGAAGACGAATTCCTCTACCTCCAGAAAGCCCCACAGATCGCTCTGGTAGATCTGCTTGGCGTACATCTCGTACACCTGGCCCTGGTTGAGGAAGATCACCTTGTAGATCGGGTCGCGCTTGGTCATGGAGGAGGCGGCAGGAGGGGGAAGTTCGAGGGGCGCGAAGCATAGCACGGCTCCGGACGGCGGACGCTAGGAAGCCAGGCGCCTGCCGACTATAATGCGCGGTTCTTCGAACCACCCGACGAACGTGCATGGCCAAGAAGCTTTACATCGAGACCCACGGTTGCCAGATGAACGAGTACGACTCCTCGCGCATGGTCGACCTGCTGGGCGAACACCAGGCGCTGGAAGTGACCGAGCGCGCCGAAGACGCCGATGTCATCCTGCTCAACACCTGCTCCATCCGCGAAAAGGCGCAGGACAAGGTGTTCTCGCAACTGGGCCGCTGGCGTGACCTGAAGCAGCAGAACCCGCAGCTGGTGATCGGCGTCGGTGGTTGCGTGGCCAGCCAGGAAGGGGCGGCGATACGTGATCGTGCCCCTTATGTCGACGTGGTCTTCGGCCCGCAGACCCTGCACCGCCTGCCGGAGATGATCGACGCGGCACGCAGCACCCGCGTGCCCCAGGTGGACATCAGCTTCCCCGAGATCGAGAAGTTCGACCGCCTCCCCGAGCCCCGCGTCGACGGCCCCAGCGCCTTCGTCTCGGTGATGGAAGGCTGCAGCAAGTACTGCACCTTCTGCGTCGTGCCCTACACCCGTGGCGAGGAAGTCAGCCGCCCCTTCGACGACGTGCTCGCCGAGGTGATCCACCTCGCCGACAACGGCGTGCGCGAAATCACCCTGCTCGGGCAGAACGTCAACGGCTACCGGGGCACCACCCATGACGGCCGCATCGCCGACTTCGCCGAGCTGATCCGCGTGGTCGCCGCCGTCGATGGCATCGACCGCCTGCGCTACACCACCTCTCACCCGCTGGAATTCTCCGATGCGCTGATCCAGGCCCACGCCGAGGTGCCCGAACTGGTGAAGTTCGTCCACCTGCCGGTGCAGGCGGGCTCCGACCGCGTGCTCGCGGCGATGAAACGCAACCACACCGCATTGGAATACAAGTCGCGCGTGCGCAAGCTGAAGGCGGCAGTGCCGGATATCTGCATCAGCTCCGACTTCATCGTCGGCTTCCCCGGCGAGACCGAGAAGGACTTCGAAGCCACCATGAAGTTGGTGGAAGACGTCGGCTTCGACTTCTCCTTCTCCTTCATCTATAGCTCGCGCCCCGGCACCCCCGCTGCCGACCTGGTGGACGACACCCCGGACGAGGTCAAGAAGCAGCGCCTGATGATCCTCCAGGGCCGCATCCACCAGCAGGGCTTCGAGATCAGCCGACGGATGGTCGGCAGCACCCAGCGCATCCTGGTCAGCGATTTTTCCAAGAAGGACCCGGGCATGCTCCAGGGCCGCACCGAGAACAACCGCATCGTCAACTTCCGCAGTGCCAACCCGCGGCTGATCGGCCAGTTCGTCGACGTCCACATCGACGACGCCCTGCCCCACTCCCTGCGCGGCACCCTGATCAACGAGACCCTGCACTGAATTCCGAGATGCCCGAGCTTTCACAGTCGGGCACCTGGGTTTATTCTTCCTTTCCTATCCCTGCCGTTCGGCGGCCACATACAGACGACATTGAACGCACCCCTGGATTTGCACCGCTTCACCCTGGAACCCTTTGAAGCCCGTCGCTTCGCCAACCTTTGCGGCCAATTCGACGAGCACCTGCGGCTGATCGAACAGCGCATGGCCATCGAGATACGCAACCGCGGCAACCAGTTCGAACTGGTTGGCGACGCCCAGCGTACCCAGGCCACGGAAAACCTCCTGCGCCGCCTCTACCGTGAAACCGAAGCCAGCGAGCTATCGCCGGACATGGTCCACCTGTTCCTCCAGGAAACCGGCATGGAGCAGCTGGCCAGCCCCGCCAAGGTCGACACCAGCGTCGCCCTGCGCACCCGCAAGGGCATGATCCGCCCGCGCGGCGCCAACCAGCAGCGCTACGTCAAATCGATCCTCGACCACGACATCAACTTCGGCATCGGCCCGGCCGGCACCGGCAAGACCTACCTCGCCGTCGCCTGCGCCGTGGACGCTCTGGAGCGTGAACAGGTCCGCCGCATCCTGCTGGTGCGCCCGGCGGTCGAGGCCGGCGAGAAGCTCGGCTTCCTGCCCGGCGACCTGTCGCAGAAGATCGACCCCTACCTGCGCCCGCTCTACGACGCCCTGTACGAGATGCTCGGCTTCGAGCAGGTGGCCAAGCTGATCGAGAAGCAGGTCATCGAGGTCGCCCCGCTCGCCTACATGCGCGGCCGCACCCTTAACAACAGCTTCATCATTCTCGACGAGAGTCAGAACACCACCCTCGAGCAGATGAAGATGTTCCTCACCCGTATCGGTTTCGGCTCAACGGCCGTGATCACCGGCGACATCACCCAAGTCGACCTGCCGCGCGGCACCCGCTCCGGCCTGACCCACGTGATCGATGTGCTGCGTGACGTACCGGGCATCGCCTTCACCCACTTCAAGTCCCAGGACGTGGTCCGCCACCCGCTGGTGCAGCGCATCGTCGAAGCCTATGACCGCTACGACAACCGCAACCAGCCCAAGCCCAAGCCTGCCGACAACGACCCGGGTGCGATCGACGCCGATGCTTGAACTCGACCTGCAACTGGCCAGTGAAGCCCCCGGGCTGCCCGGCGAAGCCGACTTCCGCCGCTGGTGCGAACTGGCCCTGCGCCAGCGCAGTGCCGACTCGGAGCTGACCATCCGCCTGGTAGACGAGCCCGAGGGCCGCGAGCTGAACAACACCTGGCGGCACAAGGACTACGCCACCAACGTACTGTCCTTCCCCGCCGACGTGCCCGACGAGTTGCTGGATATTCCGCTGCTCGGCGACCTGGTGATCTGCGCCCCGGTGGTGGCCCGCGAGGCCGCTGAACAGGGCAAGGCCCTGGACGCCCACTGGGCGCACCTGGTGATTCATGGCTGCCTGCATCTTCTCGGTTACGACCACATCGAAGATGAAGAAGCCGAAGAAATGGAAGCGCTGGAACGGGAATTGCTGGCTGAACTGGGCCACCCCGATCCCTACCGCGATGACGAATAAGAAGGCACCGAGCAAGGACATATGAGCGAAGATCGATCGAGCAACGGGCACAGGTCCTGGCTGGAAAAGCTGACCCAGGCCTTTGCCCATGAGCCGAAGAACCGCCAGGAGCTGCTGGAGCTCCTGCGTGAAGCGCACCAGAACAAGCTGCTGGACAGCGAAGCCCTGTCGATCGTCGAAGGTGCAATTCAGGTCGCCGACCTGCAGGTACGCGACATCATGGTGCCGCGCTCGCAGATGATCAGCATCAAGGCCAACCAGAGCCCGAAGGAATTCCTTCCGGCGATCATCGACGCCGCGCACTCGCGCTACCCGGTGATCGGCGAGGGCCTGGATGACGTGATGGGCATCCTCCTGGCCAAGGACCTGCTGCCGCTGATCCTCCAGGACCCGGAGCGCCCCTTCGCCATCAAGGACATGCTGCGCCCGGCGACCTTCGTCCCCGAGTCCAAGCGCCTCAACGTCCTGCTCAAGGAATTCCGCGCCAACCACAACCACATGGCCGTGGTCATCGACGAATACGGCGGCGTCGCCGGCCTGGTGACCATCGAGGACGTGCTGGAGCAGATCGTCGGCGACATCGAGGACGAGCACGATGTCGAGGAAGACAGCTACATCAAGCCGCTGCCCAGCGGCGACTTCATCGTCAAGGCACTGACCCCGGTAGACGCCTTCAACGAATTCTTCGAAACCGATTTCTCGGAAGACGAATTCGACACCGTCGGCGGCCTGGTGATGGGCGCCTTCGGCCACCTGCCCAAGCGCAACGAAGTCACCCAGATCGGCGATTTCCGCTTCCGCGTGCTCAACGCCGACAGCCGCCGCCTGCACCTGCTGCGCCTCAGTCCGCTGTCCCGCTGAGACCACGCCGCGCCCCGCTTCACGGCGCGGGCGCGGCCCGGCTAGACTGCGCCGCGACGAACTCCCCGGGCGCGACCGCGCCACCAAGCCCAAGGACTGTGCATGAACTGGATCACCCGCCCCGGCTGGCCGGGCAACCTGCTGGCTCTGGCGGCCGGCGCGCTCACCCCGCTCGCCCTCGCGCCCTTCGATATCTGGCCACTCTCGCTGCTGTCCCTGGCGCTGTTCTACCTCGGCCTGCGCGACCTGGCGCCCAAGGCGGCCTTCATCCGCGGCTGGTGCTACGGCTTCGGCCTGTTCATAGCCGGCACCAGCTGGATCTACGTCAGCATCCATGACTACGGCGCCGCCTCGGTGCCGCTGGCGGCCTTCCTCACCGGTGGCTTCAGCGCCGGCGTCGCGCTGTTCTTCGCCCTGCCCGCCATCGTCTGGGCGCGCTGGTTCCGCCGCAGCGAAGCGCCCCTGGCCGACGCCCTGGCCTTCGCCGCCCTATGGCTGGCCCAGGAGGCCCTCCGCGGCTGGTTCCTCACCGGCTTCCCCTGGCTCTACGCCGGCTACAGCCAGCTCGACGCGCCCCTGGCCGGGCTCGCCCCGGTGGGCGGCATGTGGCTGGTGTCCTTCGTCCTCGCGCTGACCGCCGCCCTGCTGGTCAACCTGGTGCGCCTGCGCACACGCCCAGGCTTCCTCGCTGCCGGCCTGGTGCTGCTGGTCGCCCCCTGGATCGCCGGCCAGGCCCTGAAAGGCCACGCCTGGACCAAACCCGCCGGCGAGCCACTGAAGGTCGCCGCACTGCAGGGCAACGTCGAACAGAACATGAAGTGGGATCCGGAACAGCTCAACGCGCAGCTGGCGCTGTACCGCGACATGACCTTCAGCGCCGAGAAGGCCGACCTGATCATCTGGCCGGAAACCGCCGTGCCGGTGCTCAAGGAATACGCCGACGGCTTCCTCTCGGTGATGAACCGCTTCGCCCATGATCGCCAGGCCACCCTGATCACCGGGGTGCCGATCCGCCAGCTCAATGAGCGCGGTGAAAAGCGTTACTACAACGGCATCACCGTGGTCGGTGAAGGTGAAGGCACCTACCTCAAGCAGAAGCTGGTGCCCTTCGGCGAGTACGTCCCCCTGCAGGACGTACTGCGCGGCCTGATCGCCTTCTTCGACCTGCCCATGTCGGACTTCGCCCGGGGCCCGGCCGACCAGCAGCCGCTGCTGGCCAAGGGGTACCGCATCGCACCCTTCATCTGCTACGAAGTGGTCTACCCCGAGTTCGCCGCCGGCCTGTCGGCCAACAGCGAACTGCTGCTGACGGTGAGCAACGACACCTGGTTCGGCACCTCCATCGGCCCGCTGCAACACCTGCAGATGGCCCAGATGCGCGCCCTGGAGGCCGGCCGCTGGATGATCCGCGCCACCAACAACGGCGTCACCGCGCTGATCGACCCTTTCGGCCAGATCACCGAAAGCATCCCGCAGTTCCAGAAGGCCACCCTGTATGGCGAGGTGGTGCCGATGCAGGAGCTGACGCCCTACCTGAAATGGCGTGCCTGGCCGCTGGTGATCCTCTGCGGCCTGCTGTTCGGCTGGGCCCTGCTGGCCAGCCGCATCGCCAAGACCGTCTGACCCCGCGCCCCGGCGCCACCGTAGCCCGGGCTTCAGCCCGGGACGCGCGGAAGCTCAGCGATAGACCAGCGGATAGGCGATCAGCCCGATCCACTCGTTGAGCAGCATGCCGCTCCTCCACACCGCCGGCGCCTCGGGCAGCCAGCCGCCGAAGGGTTGCGAGACCGGCACCCCGTAGGCGCCCATGGGCGCCGTCACCACCTCCAGCCCCACCTGCTCGAAGCACCAGCGCGCCCGTTGCATATGGAAGGCCTGGGTCACCAATACGACCTTGTCGATACCCTCGGCCTTGAGGATGCGCGCGCTTTCCACGGCATTTTCCCAGGTGGTGCGGCTGGTCCCTTCCTGCCAGCGCACGGGCACGCCGAGCTCCTGCTCCAGGGTCCTGGCCATGATCGCCGCCTCGCTGGGCGGGGTGCCGTAGTGCAGGCCGCCGGAGGTCAGCACCGGCAGACCGCTGGCCTTGGCCAGGAACGCTGCATAGCGCACCCGCTCCATGGCCAGGAGGCTGGGCTGGTCTTCGCCCCAGGCGGGGTCGCCACGCATGCGCCCGGCACCGAGCACAACGATGGCCTGGGCACGCCCGGCCAGGCCGCTCCACTCATCCCGGGTCAAGGGCGCTTCGGTCTCCAGTGCCCGTGCCGACCACTCGACCACCACCGGCAGGCTCATCGCCCACAAGCCGCCGAAGCCCAGCACGAAGCAGCACAGCGCCAGGCGCGGGCTGCGCCGACGCAGCCACCAGCCGGCCAGCAGAAGCAGCAACAGGCCACCAGGCGGCAGCAGCAATTGTTTGAAGAAATAGCGAATGGGCATCGAGCACCTCCAAAGGTGCGCGAAGCCTAACGGGGATTACCGGTACGGAAAAGCTGCGAACCGCAGGTGGGGCAGGCCTGCACACCCTGGCCACGCTGCCAGCTGGCAGCCGCACCACAAAGTGCGCAAACCAGTTGCTGGCGCCGCTTGAACAGGGGTTTGGCGACACGTGGCGAGGGCGTGGGCGCCTTGGCGGCGGTGCGAGTGACCTTGGATTTGGCCGGCTGCTGCTCGATCAACGCCAGCTCTTCGGCGGCCGCATGCCATCCACGCAGCCAGTGCAGGTCGTTGTCGAGGTAGGCGCGGATCAGTTCGAGCTCGGCGGGGGTCAGTCCCTTGAGCTCCAGCTCGCGGGGGTGTTCGTCACGCAGGCGGACGGCGGTGTCGGCTTCATCCAGGGCGAGCGCCAGGCGATGCAGCAATCGCTCGTAGAGCCCGCCCGCCGATTCCGCCCGCCGCAAATCGCCCATCTACCACCACCTCGTTACCGCATCCGACTTTTACAAAGCTAATGAATAGCTTAGCGCCAGGTGCCGAACCGGCAGGCTGCCGCGACAAACGGTGGGCCGCGCCCGGGCGGCGGACAATCAGGGTTTCCCTCAGCCGAGGGGGGTCATGTATGCTACGGCGCTCGAATTTCCTTTTCAGATCAGGCCTACCGAATCCGGGACAGCAGCGGATCTGAATGCCCATTTCTCAGCGCAAGTAGCCATGCACGAAAACTACCAGCCCCGCGAAATCGAAGCCGCCGCGCAATCCCACTGGGATTCGCAGAAATCCTTTGTAGTCAGCGAACAGCCCGGCAAGGACACCTTCTATTGCCTGTCGATGTTCCCCTACCCGAGCGGCAAGCTACACATGGGGCACGTGCGCAACTACACCATCGGCGACGTGATCGCCCGCTACCAGCGCATGCAGGGCAAGAACGTCCTGCAGCCCATGGGTTGGGACGCCTTCGGCATGCCGGCGGAAAACGCCGCCATGAAGAACAACGTCGCCCCTGCCAAGTGGACCTACGAAAACATCGACTATATGAAGACCCAGCTGAAAAGCCTGGGCCTGGCGATCGACTGGTCCCGCGAGGTCACCACCTGCAAGCCGGATTACTACCGCTGGGAACAGTGGCTGTTCACCCGCCTGTTCGAGAAAGGCGTCATCTACCGCAAGAACGGCACCGTCAACTGGGACCCGGTGGACCAGACCGTACTGGCCAACGAGCAGGTCATCGACGGCCGTGGCTGGCGTTCGGGCGCTCTGATCGAGAAGCGCGAAATCCCGATGTACTACTTCAAGATCACCGCTTACGCCGATGAGCTGCTGAGCAGCCTGGACGACCTGGATGGCTGGCCCGAGCAGGTCAAGACCATGCAGCGCAACTGGATCGGCAAGTCCCGCGGTATGGAAGTGAGCTTCCCCTACGACGCGGCCAGCATCGGCCAGGCCGGGGTAATGAAGGTCTTCACCACCCGCCCGGACACCCTGATGGGGGCCACCTACGTGGCCGTGGCCGCCGAGCACCCGCTGGCCGCCATCGCCCTGCAGAAGCTGCCGGCCGACAAGGCTGCCGAGTTGCAGGCCTTCATCGATGAATGCAAGCGTGGCGGCGTTGCCGAAGCCGACATCGCCACCCAGGAAAAGAAAGGCCTGCCGACCGGCCTGTTCGTCGAGCACCCGCTGACCGGCGAGAAGCTGCCGGTGTGGGTCGCCAACTACGTCCTGATGAACTACGGCGAAGGCGCGGTGATGGCCGTGCCCGCCCACGACGAGCGCGACTTCGAATTCGCCGCCAAGTACGCCCTGCCGGTGAAAGCCGTGGTGCGCACCAGCGCCGGCGACGAAACCCCGGCGCCCTGGCAGCCCGCCTATGGCGAGCATGGCCAGCTGATCAACTCCGGCGAGTTCGACGGCCTGGACTTCCCGGGTGCCTTCGACGCCATCGAAGTTGCCCTGCAGAAGAAATCCCTCGGCCAGGCGCGCACCCAGTTCCGCCTGCGCGACTGGGGTATCAGCCGCCAGCGCTACTGGGGCTGCCCGATCCCGATCATCCATTGCCCGAGCTGCGGCGACGTGCCGGTCCCCGAGGACCAGCTGCCCGTCGTCCTGCCCGAGGACGTGGTGCCGGACGGCGCCGGTTCGCCGCTGGCCAAGATGCCCGAGTTCTATGAGTGCAGCTGCCCGAAATGCGGCACCGCGGCCAAGCGCGAAACCGACACCATGGACACCTTCGTGGAAAGCTCCTGGTACTTCGCCCGCTACGCCTCGCCCCATTACGACAAAGGCATGGTCGACCCGGCCGCCGCCAACCACTGGCTGCCGGTTGACCAGTACATCGGCGGTATCGAACACGCCATCCTGCACCTGCTCTACGCGCGCTTCTTCCACAAGCTGATGCGTGACGAAGGCCTGGTCAGCTCCAACGAGCCGTTCAAGAACCTGCTCACCCAGGGCATGGTGATCGCCGACACCTACTACCGCACCACCGAGAACGGCGGCAAGGACTGGTTCAACCCGGCCGACGTCGAAGTCGAGCGTGACGCCAAGGCCAAGGTCATCGGCGCCCGGCTGAAGACCGACGGCCTGCCGGTGGAAATCGGCGGCACCGAGAAAATGTCCAAGTCGAAGAACAACGGCGTGGACCCGCAAGCCATGATCGACGCCTACGGTGCCGACACCTGCCGCCTGTTCATGATGTTCGCCTCGCCGCCGGACATGAGCCTGGAATGGTCCGACTCCGGTGTCGAAGGTGCGAGCCGCTTCCTGCGCCGTGTCTGGCGCCTGGGCCAGGCCCACGTCAACGCCGGCCTGCCGGGCAGCCTCGACGCCGCCGCCCTGAGCGACACGCAGAAAGAAGTACGCCGTGCCATCCACCTGGCCATCAAGCAGGCCAGCCAGGATGTCGGCCAGCACCACAAGTTCAACACCGCCATCGCCGCCGTGATGACCCTGATGAACGTGCTGGAGAAAGCCGCCCAGGAAACCGCCCAGGACCGCGCCCTGCTGCAGGAAGGCCTGGAAACCGTCGCCCTGCTGCTGGCCCCCATCACCCCGCACATCAGCCATGAGCTGTGGCGCGAACTGGGCCACGCCGACGCGATCATCGATGCCACCTGGCCGAAGGTCGACGAAAGCGCCCTGGTGCAGGACACCCTGCAACTGGTGGTTCAGGTCAACGGCAAGCTGCGCGGCCAGATCGAAGTACCGGCCGACGCCAGCCGCGAGGCCGTCGAGGCCACCGCGCGGGAAAACGAGAACGTGCTGCGCTTCACCGAGGGCCTGACGATCCGCAAGGTCATCGTGGTGCCGGGCAAGCTGGTCAACATAGTCGCCAACTGATTGAGCCCGGGGCCGCGTGTGGAGCGCGGCCCCGGTACGTTCGCCAAGGGGAAAACAAAGATGAAGAAACGGAATCTGCTGGTCGTGGGTCTGGCCGTGATGCTCAGTGCCTGCGGCTTTCAGCTGCGCGGTACCGGCGACACCCGGTTCGCCCTGAAGGAAATCGACGTCACCGGCCGCAACACCTACGGCGAGACCGTGAAGCAGGTACGCGAGCTGCTGGAGAACAGCAACGTCAACGTCCACGCCGGCGCGCCCTACACCCTGGTCCTTTCCCGCGAGAAGGAAGACCAGCGCACCGCCACCTACACCGGCTCCGCGCGCAGCGCCGAGTACGAGATGAGCTACACCGTCGACTACGAGATCCGCGGCAACAACGACCTGCTGCTGCTCAGCGATCGCATGGACGTGCAGCGCTACTACACCCACGACAGCAACAACCTGATCGGCTCCTCCCAGGAGTCCACCCAGCTGCGTGAGGAAATGCGCCGCGAAGTGGTGCAGCAACTGGCCATGCGCCTGCAGCTGATCACCCCCGAGCGTCTGGACCAGCTGCAGGCAGAAGCCGAAGCCAAGGCCAAGGCGGAAGCCGAAGCCCTGGAGGCCGAGCGCCGCGCCGACGAGGCCAAGCCGCAGCAGTCTCCGCTGCAACTGCCCATCCAGTAAGGTGCACGGGGCCGCTACTGCGGCCCCGGTCATTTCCCGCCCATGAAGCTCAACGCCGCCCAACTCAGCAAGCACCTGCAAGGCACCCTCGCCCCTGTCTACGTCGTCAGTGGCGACGAGCCGCTACTGTGCCAGGAAGCCTGCGACGCCATCCGCATGGCCTGCCGCGAGCGCGACTTCAACGAGCGCCAGGTCTTCAACGTCGAGACCAGCTTCGACTGGGGTCAACTGCATGAGGCCGGAGCCAGCCTCTCGCTGTTCGCCGACAGGCGCCTGCTCGAGCTGCGCATCCCCAATGGCAAGCCCGGGGACAAGGGCGCCGCCGCCCTGCTCGAATACCTCTCGCGCCCGCCGGAAGACACACTGCTGCTGGTGAGCCTGCCCAAGCTGGACGGCAGCACCCAGAAGACCAAATGGGCCAAGGCGCTGATCGACGGCCCCAATGCCCAGTTCCTGCAGATCTGGCCGGTGGACGCCCACCAGTTGCCGCAATGGATACGCCAGCGCCTGGCCCAGGCCGGCCTCGCCGCCAACCAGGAAGCGGTGGACCTGATCGCCGCCCGCGTGGAAGGCAACCTGCTGGCCGCCGCCCAGGAAATCGAAAAGCTCAAGCTGCTCGCCGAAGGCGGCCAGATCGACGCCGCCACCGTGCAGGCCGCCGTTGCCGACAGCGCCCGCTTCGACGTCTTCGGGCTGATCGATGCCGCACTCAATGGCGAAGCCGCCCACACCCTGCGCACCCTCGAAGGCCTGCGTGGCGAAGGCGTGGAAACCCCGGTGATCCTCTGGGCCCTGGCCCGCGAGCTGCGCCAGCTGGCCGGCATCGCCCAGCAATACAGCCAGGGCGTACCGCTGGAAAAGGCCTTCGCTTCCGCCCGCCCGCCGGTCTGGGACAAACGCCGCCCGCTGGTCAGTCGTGCCCTGCAACGCCACCCTGCCTCGCGCTGGAACCAGCTGCTCAGCGATGCCCAGCGCATCGATGCGCAGATCAAGGGCCAGGCCGCAGGCGACCCCTGGATCGGCCTCGCGCACCTCGCACTCAGCCTCGCCGGCCAGCGCCTGCCCATCCCCGCCGCCTGACACTGGACATCGCCTGCACTCGGGCGCAAGATGCGCGCGCCTGCAACCCCGTAGGCGCCCAGTGGAGAGTCGGCCATGGCCAAGCAGCGCAAGAAACCCAACAAGGCGAAAAGCATCATCGCCCAGCCCCTGTTCCGCAGCCGCCAGGAACAGCCGGCAAAAGGCAAAGGCAGCTACCGCCGCGAAGCCTCCCGTAACTGGGAGGCTTCTTCGCTTCTGGCCGCCTGAAAAGGGCCATCCGTGTTAAGGTCGCGGCTTGTTTTTACAGCTGTCGAGACCGCCCCATGCTCCTCGCCCCCGTACCCGGCCTGATCCTCCGCAGCCTGGCAGTGGCTACCACCCTCGCAGTCCTCAGCGCCTGCGCCGACACCCCGAACAACGCCGCCCCCCTGGCCAGCGCGCCCGTCCAGCCCGCCTCCACCTCCGCACAAACCACCGTGCAGCAGCTCGCGCCCGACGTCCTGCCCGACGAGACCTTCGAGCAATGGCGTGATCGTTTCCGCCAGGAAGCACTGGCGGCCGGCATCCGCGCCACCATTTTCGACCAGGCCTTCCAGGGCGTCGAACCGGACCCCGCCGTGGTCAAGGCCGACCAGAGCCAGCCCGAATTCACCCGCCCGGTCTGGGAGTACCTGGAAGGCGCCATGTCGCCTTACCGCGTCCGCAAGGGCCAGGCCCTGCTGGCGGAACACGCACGGATACTGGACGCCATCGAGCAACGCTACGCCGTCGACCGCCAGACCCTGGTCGCCGTCTGGGGCATGGAAAGCAGCTTCGGCCAGTTCATGGGCGACAAGTCGGTGATCCGCTCCCTCGCCACCCTGGCCTACGAAGGCCGACGCCCGGCCTTCGCCCACGCCCAACTGATCGCCGCGCTGCAGATCATCCAGCACGGCGACATCAAGCCCGCCGGCATGCGTGGCTCCTGGGCCGGCGCCATGGGCCAGACCCAGTTCATCCCCACCACCTACAACACCCACGCCGTGGACTTCGACGGCGACGGTCGCCGCGATATCTGGAACTCCACTGCCGACGCCCTGGCCTCCACCGCCCACTACCTGCAGGCCTCCGGCTGGCAGAAGGGCAAACCCTGGGGCGCTGAAGTGCGGCTGCCCGCCGGCTTCGACTACGCCCAGGCCGACACCGAGATCCGCAAGACGGTGGCCGAGTGGCAGGCCCTCGGGGTCAAATCCCCCCTGCCCGCCTCGCTGGCGCAGGAGCGGGGCTACCTGCTGCTGCCGGCCGGCTATCGCGGCCCGGCCTTCCTGGTGCTGGACAACTTCCGCGCCATCCTCAAGTACAACAACTCCTCGTCCTACGCCCTGGCCATCGGCCTGCTGTCCCAGCGCTTCGACGGCCAGGGGCTGATCGCCGGCACCTGGCCCAAGGGCGACAAGCCCCTGAGCCGCACCGAGCGCATCGAGCTGCAGGAAGCCCTGGCCAGCAACGGCTACAGCCCGGGCGCCGCCGACGGCATCATCGGCGCCAACACCCGCAAGGCGATCCGTGGTTACCAGCAGCGCCTGGGCTGGCCAGCCGATGGCTACCCCAACCAGGAACTGCTCGGCGAACTGCGCAAGGTACGCTGAGCCCCGCCTTCGCCCGGCCACCGGCCTCTCCTGCGGGAAGGCCGGTGGCCGAGGCTGACCGTCTGGTCATTTGTCTCCAGGTGGCTGCCAGCCTGTATCCACCTTTGTGATAAACTGCGCCACCCCCTTTTTTTGTTTCACGATGACTCCAGCCCGGTAGTTCGCTGGACTGCGACGTAGCCCGATACAACAGGTTTATCAATAGCTTACGCGCGTCCATCATATGCCGGTGCTTTCTGAAACTTGACCCGGTTCTCCCTCGCGCCGCTCCTATCTGGCTCCTGGAATCCGGGTCGTTCCAAGGAGTCATCATGGCAAAGATCAAGCTCACCAAGACCGCCGTAGAGTCGGCGCAACCCCAGGCGAAGGACATCGAACTACGGGATACCGTCGTGCCCGGCTTCCTTTGCAAGATTACCCCGACGGGACGCCGGGTGTTCATGCTCCAGTACCGCACGAACTCTGGCCAGCCCCGCAAGCCCTCGCTGGGACTCTACGGGGAGCTAACCGTCGAACAGGCGCGGGTCAAAGCGCAGGACTGGCTGGCCGAGGTTCGCCGGGGTGGTGATCCCGGCGGTGCCAAGGCCGAGGCGCGCAAGGCGCCCACGATGGCCGAGTTGTGCAAAAAGTTCATGGAGGACTACTCCAAGAAGCGCAACAAGGTCAGCACGCAGGACGGCTACCAGGGCGTCATCGACCGCAACATCATCCCGCTGCTGGGCCGCAAGAAGGTGCATGACGTGAAGCGGCCCGACATTGCGGGGCTCATGGAAAAGCTGGCCTACAAGCCGACCGAGGCCAACAAGACCTTCGGCGTGCTGCGCAAGATGTTCAACTTGGCCGAAGTCTGGGGCTTCCGCCCGGACGGTACGAATCCGTGCCGCCACGTCCCGATGTACCCGCCGGGCAAGGAAACCCGGCTCATCGTGGACGAGGAAATGGTGCGGATCTTCCGCCAGTTGGAGAAACTGGAGGCGGAGGGGCTGGAGAACTACGTCATCCCGTTGGCGATCCGGCTGCAATTCGAGTTTGCGGCGCGGCGCTCCGAAATCTGCCCGCTCGAATGGAGCTGGCTGGACTTCGAGAACCGGCGCGTGGTGTGGCCCGACAGCAAGGTTGGCGGCATTTCCAAGCCCATGAGCGAGGAAGCCTATCGGCTGCTTTCGACGGCGCCGCGTCTGGAAGGCTGCCCTTACGTCCTGCCGTCGCCGAACGACCCGGCCAAGCACCTGACCTTTGGCGAGCACTATGGCGGCTGGTGCCGGACGCTCAAGGCCGCCAGCGTGCCGCACGTAGGCACGCACGGCATCCGTCATCGCTCGACCACCGACATTGCCAATTCCGGTGTGCCGACCAAAGTGGGAATGAAGCTGACGGGCCACAAGACCGTGGCGATGTTCATGCACTACGTCCACACCGAGGACAAGCCGGTGCGCGAGGCGGCCGAGCTGGTGGCCAGCCGCCGCCAAGCCATCACGGGCGCGCGGCAGCTTGCGGAGGCGGTGGCATGAACGGGCGCCGGCCATCAGCAGCATCGCTCGCAGCGCCCGCGGCGCTGCTGGGCGACATTCGGGCACTGATCGAGGCGGCGCGCAAGCGCGCCGCCTCGACGGTGAATAGCGAGCTTACGATGCTCTACTGGCGCATCGGCCAACGCATCCACACGCAGGTCTTGGACAGGCGCCGGGGCGCCTACGGCAAGGAAGTTCTGCCCACCTTGGCTGCGCAGTTGGTGGAGGAGTACGGCAGCAGCTTTGCAGAGCAGAACTTGCGCCGCATGGTGCAGTTCGCCGCCACCTTCCCCGACGAGCGAATTCTCGTATCACTGATACGAGAATTGAGCTGGACGCACTTCATCGCCCTGATGCCGCTGAAAGACCCGCTCCAGCGGGACTACTACGCACAGATGGCCAGCACCCAACGCTGGAGCGTGCGGACGCTGCGCGAGCGTATCGACTCGATGCTGTACGAGCGCACGGCGCTTTCCCAAAAGCCGGAAGAAACCATAGCGCAGGAGTTGGCGACCCTGCGCGATGCGCAGCGCATGTCGCCGGCCCTGGTCATGCGCGACCCGTACATCCTCGACTTCCTGGGCCTGCGGGACACTTGGCAGGAAGGCGACTTGGAAGCGGCGATCATCCGTGAAATGGAGTCCTTCCTGCTGGAGCTGGGCGCGGGCTTCTCATTCGTCGCCCGGCAGAAGCGCATTCCGATCGACGACGAGGATTTCCACCTTGACCTTCTGTTCTACAACCGCAAGCTGCGGCGGCTGGTTGCGGTGGAGTTGAAGGTAGGTGACTTCAAGGCGGCCTACAAAGGGCAGATGGAGCTTTACCTTCGGTGGCTAGACAAGCACGAACGGGAGCCGGAGGAAGCCTCGCCGCTCGGGATCATCCTTTGCACCGGCAAGAAGCGCGAGCAGATCGAATTGCTGGAGCTGGACAAGTCCGGCATCCACGTTGCCGAGTATCTGACCGCCTTGCCGCCGAGGGGCGTGCTGGTGGAGCGGCTGCAACAGGCAACGCAACGGGCGCAGTTGCAAATCGAGCAGCGCAAGACGGACAACGAGTAGTCCTGTCCCAAGCAGTCGGGCGTCCCGGCGTGCCGCCGTCGCGCTGTCGTGCTGCGCATCGAGCTTCGCTGCGCGAGTCTCGCCCCTGTCGGGCTTCCATCACTGACGCCTCCGTCCCGGCTCGTTGATCCGGGCCTGCGCGCTCCGCTTGCCAAAAATCGACTCTGTGCAGTGGGCGGGTGTGGGCGGTCTTGCTGTTCCCTTCACCGTATCACGGCGTTCTCGCCGTCAAGGGCGGCGCGCGCCATGCGCGCTTGCGTCCTGGCGGCCGTCTGCGACCCCTGACTGCTTGCGCTGCGCCGTGCTGCCGCCGGTTCCGGGCAATTCCGCCCGAGCAACCGGAGCACGATCATGTCGCAACTGTCCTTTCCCTCGTTCGATTCCTGTCTGCTGGTGCGCGACGCGCACGGGCGCTATCTACCGGCATCGGCCGACGACATTCTGGAAGCTGCGCGCCAGGTCATTGACCGGAAAATGCAGCGCGGAGCAGAGTTCACTTCGCCGGCGGCGGTCAAGGAATACTTGCGTACAAAGTTGGCCAGCTTCGAGCATGAGGTGTTCGTAGTGCTGTTCATGGATACGCGCCATCGTCTGATCGAATACAGGGAGATGTTCCACGGCACTATTGACGGTGCGTCGGTGTATCCGCGCGAAGTGGTCAAGGAGGCGCTGCGGCTCAATGCGGCGGCGGTCGTCGTTTCGCACAACCATCCGAGCGGAAACCCCGAGCCGAGCGCGGCTGACCGGGCGCTGACCCAGCGGCTCAAGGAAGCGTTGGGTCTGGTGGACGTGCGCGTGCTCGATCACATCATCGTTGCGGGCAACGAAACGGCATCGTTCGCCGAGCATGGGCTGATCTAGCCCAAGGGGCTTCGGCCCCTTTTTGCTGCGCCTGGTGGCATAGCTATGGCCCTCGCGGCCTGATGCTCAGGCCGTCGCAACCTGAATCATCTCGTCGTAATGTTTCTTGTCCACCTCTTCCAGCCACTGGAAGATGTTCCCGATGACGCTGTGGCTTTCGCCTGCCAAGTTTTCTGCGGATTCCTCTGTTATCTCAATAACGTCGCTATGTGAATACTTATTGATAAAGCGGTAGATTTTTTCTTTAAGCTCTGGTGTCGTGATGGTGCAATCTTTTAGGCCAGCCTCCATCAATTGACTAATGTCGCTTCGCCGCCTTGGATATTTGAAGGTAAAAAACGATTCAACAAGCTTTCGGGCGAGGTTGGCGGTCAAGAACGCCTCATCTCGATTGAGTGTCGTGTGCGCCCTATATTCGTAAAGCTTCTTGAAGATATAGTGGTACTCGGAACCGTAGTTCTTGAGTGAGTCGTCGGCATCCACAAGTAGGGAGTGACGAGGGGAGCCAGGTGGCGCATCCAGGCGATAAAAGAAGCAATTCTCGGCGTTGCCTTTTTTGACTCGATTCCTATTGGTGCCAGTGAACCAGTCTCTCACTAGCTTAAAGTAAGTGAAGTTGTGAGTCAGCACAAAAAGTTGCTTGGCTTCAGTGCATTGCGTTCTCAAAAACGAGTAGGCGTGAAACAAGTGATTAGAATCAAAGCTTGAGACCGGATCGTCAACGACGACGATCGTATCCTTGATGTTATTTCCATTTTCTTTGAGCTTCGTGATGAAATAGACAAATGCAATCGCAGTCTTCTCACCTTCGCTCAAATTCCCATCGTGCTCACCAACCCCGTTTCTGATGATCTCATAGCCTTTCTTCTTCTGATTGAAGTTCAGGCAAAGCTCAGAGCGGCCAATGAAGCGATGCAGGATGTCATTGAACTCCTTTGCCCCGACCGTTTCATTCGAGAGCGCCGCTTCTATGGCTCCGACCTCTAGACTAATTTTTTCAATTTCCTTATGGTCGTTCTTTGCTTCTGACTCAAGGTCATTGCACTTCTTCTCACTTCCAGCATAGTCAAACTCTTGCACCTCAGCCGCAGCAAAGTGAAGCTCCAGTGCCACCTTGCTTTTTGAGGTCTCAGATTTGAAATTTGAAGTCTTATTGTTGTGCTTTCCAACGAGAGCAACAATCGACTTCAGGATGTCATTGAAATTGGTGACATCGTCTTCAACCACATCCGAGATCTGAATGTCTGTCTTCCCAGGGTCTGTGATCTTGGCCTTCAGGGCTTCCCGCCAGGCGTCCATTTGCTGGTCGATCTTTTCAGCAGCAGTTGCGTAGTCCTTTTGAAGCTTTTCTGCCTCGGCCGATAGTTCTTTATAAAACTCGGTCGATGCGGGAAACTGATTAGCTGGAGCGCCTTGAGATTCAATCCATGTCGCCGCATTCTGAAGTCGGCTCTGAAACTCCGTGAACTCCTTGCTGAAGTGGGCAGCAAGCGCCTCGGCACGAAGCTGGGCGAACGGAGAGCCGCAGAACTCGCAGGATTGCGAGTCGTGGTTTTTATGGATTTCCAAGCCTGCTTGAACCCATTCGCGGATGTCCGGGTTATCGGTAAGCCGCTGGATTGCTTGATTGACCGCCGTAGTCCCAATCAAATCTCTGATGCGGCCCGCCGCTTTCTTAAAGTAGTCCGGCTCAATGGCCGTTGAGGCGAAAGCAATGCTTGGAAGCTGATCTGGCTTGGCGGCATTCGTAAGGTCGATAACCCTCTCATCTGGAAGAACCGACTCCGCCTTGATAATTGTCTCGCCGTTATTCTGTATGAAGTTGGAGAGCTTGCGGCGGTCGTAATTCAAGTAATAACTGTCGCTCGTATCAATCGCCTGAAGTCCAAGCTTCATTTTCTTGGCAGCATTGGTCAGGAACTTCTCTAATGCCTCACGCTGCTTCTTGATATCGCTTTGCTTGTCGTCGTGAGCCTTCTTTTTCGACTGAAGCTCGCTCTTCAGCTTCTCCAGCTTCTGCAAGTCATCAATCTTCTCTTTCGCAATAAGAAGGATGCTCTTTACGGATTTGTCCCAATCAATGTTCTCATGCACGAAGCGTTGATTGAAAACATGAATATTCAATTGGGATGAGTGGAGTGTGGATTCCGTGATCGTTGAGCCATCCTCCAGAACTACTGAAAATTGGCCCGTGCTGAAGCGGGGAACCATCGAGCGAAGCTCAAAGCAAGAGAATAGATTCGATAACGTTGACTTGCCTGTTCCATTCCAACCATAGACCAGGTTGTACCGGCCGAACTTTTGGATCTTCGTTCCATTGAAGTCGCTGAAGATTCCGAACTGTTTGAGGCGGTTGATGCAGACAATCATCTCTAGATCTCCGTGTTCTTGCTTTCCCATCATTAGCTTGCGAAACAAATGGTAAACGAAGAGTCCTCTTGCGTCTCCGCTTCGCGGATCGCGCTGCTCCAGGTTCGCTAGTCGCTCATCCCTGGCGGGACTGGCTTCGCCAGCCTTCCGCATCGCTGACGCCTACGGCCCGGCTTCCAGCTTCGGGCCTGCGCGCTTCGCTTGCGTGCGGTCAGCACAAAGGGATGGCCGTTGCCTTGTCCAGCCGTCTCCCCTGACTTCATCACCTTACCCGCGACCGTAGCCCGCGCCCGTGTGCCGTCAAGGCGCGCAGGGCCGTGTCCTCGGCTGCGCCTGCGGGCCGCACCCACCCTGCGCTTGGCTCCTTGACGGCCCCCGTCCGCGCGCTCCTTTGGCCGCGGGCGATGAACTCAGGAAAGACGGTGGCAACAGGGCCAACCGGGTTCCTCGTGCCGACCGCACCAAACAGCCGAAAGGCTGGGCTCCGAATCTAGAAATCCGGTGTGCGGTGTGAACAGCAAACCTCTTTTGTCAGGAGAAAGACCATGCAACTCGCATCCCGTTTCGCTTTCCGCTCCCCCTCGCTGCGCAGCGATTACCCGCTGTCCGACGACCAGATTCACCGCGTGGCCCCGTCCATCTTCGCGGATGCCCCGCACGAGAGCCGTTCGCAGCGGTACGCCTATATCCCCACCGCCGCCGTGCTGACCGAGCTTCGCAAAGAAGGCTTCCAGCCTTTCATGGTGACGCAAACCCGCGTGCGCGACGAAGGCAAGCGCGAGCACACCAAACACATGATTCGCTTGCGCCATGCCAGCCAGATCAACGGCGCGGAGGCCAACGAAATCGTGCTGCTGAACTCGCACGACGGCACCAGCAGCTATCAGATGCTGGCCGGAATGTTCCGGTTCGTGTGCAGCAATGGCCTTGTTTGCGGCAACACCGTGGCCGATGTGCGAGTGCCCCATAAAGGCGACGTGGCCGGTCTGGTCATTGAGGGCGCTTACGAAGTCTTGAGCGGTTTCGATCGGGTGAAGGAATCGCGCGATGCCATGCGCGGCATCACCTTGGACGATGGCGAATCCGAAGTGTTCGCCCGCGCCGCGCTCGCCCTCAAGTACGACGACCCCGACAAGCCCGCGCCCATCACGGAATCGCAAATCCTGATGCCGCGCCGCTTCGACGACCGCCGCCCCGACCTGTGGAGCGTGTTCAACCGCACCCAAGAAAACCTGACCCAAGGCGGGCTGCGTGGCCGCAGCGCCAACGGGCGCCGACAGCAAACCCGCCCGGTGCAGGGCATCGACCAAAACATCCGACTGAATCGCGCCCTCTGGCTGCTGGCCGATGGCATGCGCCAGTTGAAAGCCTGAATCCCCACGCGGCAGGGGCAGGCAGCAGCCCTTGTCGCTTTCTTCGCTGCTGCATTCCTGAACCGATAGGAGTTATCACCATGAACGCCGTTACCCAAACCGAAGCCCGCGCCATCAACACCGCCGCCGCTATCCCGCTGGAAGCCGCTGACCCGACCAAGAACCTGATTCTGGTTCCGCTGTCGCGGCTGGTGTCGCGCCCCACTGGCCGCAACGTGCGCAAGACCCCGCGCATGTCCATTCCCGAACTCGCCGCCAGCATCCAGCGTGTCGGCCTGCTGCAAAACCTCATCGTGATTGCCGCCGCCGACGGCGAGCATTACGAAGTCGTGGCCGGTGGCCGTCGCCTCGCAGCGTTGAAGCTGCTGGCGAAGAAGCACCGCATCAGCAAGGAATGGGAGGTGCCTTGCCTGCAGGTGGCCGATGGCACCGCACGCACGGCCAGCCTGACCGAGAACGTGCAGCGCGAAGCCATGCACCCCGCCGACCAGTTCGAGGCGTTCGCCGCGCTGGTGGCCGAAGGCCGCAGCATCGAGGATATCGCAGCGGATTTTTCCGTCACGCCGCTGGTGGTGCAGCGCCGCTTGAAACTCGCCAACGTCTCGCCGCGCCTGCTGGCCGACTATCGCGCCGAGGCCGTGAGCCTTGACCAGTTGATGGCCCTTGCCATCACCGACGACCACGCCGCGCAGGAAGCCGCGTTCTACGATGCGCCGACATGGCAGCGCAGCCCGCACAACCTGCGCGACCGTCTGACCGAACGCGAAATCGACGCCTACCGGCATCCGCTGGTGCGCTTTGTCGGGCTGGACGGCTACGAGCAGGAAGGCGGTGGCATCCGCCGCGACCTGTTCGCGGAGGGCGACAAAGGCGTGTATCTGACCGATGCCGCACTGCTGGAACGGCTGGCGCAGGACAAGCTGGCAGGTATCGCCGCCAAGGTGCAGGCCGAGGGCTGGGCGTGGGTGGATGCCACGCCGGGCATGACCCATGCCGATCTGCAAGCCTTCCAGCGTGCGCCAAGGGAACGCCGCAGTCCGAACAAGCGCGACGCGCAGCGCATCGAGAAGCTGCAAACCAAGCTGCACGAACTGGCCGAAGCCGTGGATGCCGCGCTGGACGACGAAGACGAAGAAAAGGCCGATGCCTTGCAGGAAGAAGGCGAACGCCTGGGCGAGCAGTTGCAGGCGCTGGAAGAAGGCTTGCTGGACTATGCGGCCAATGTGAAGGCCGCAGCCGGTGCCATCGTCACCATCGACCGCGACGGGCAGGCCGCGATTCATCGCGGGCTGCTGCGCGAAGCCGAAGCCAAGGCGCTGCGCACGCTGGAACGACTGCGGCAGGGTTTCGGCAGCGAAGGCGAAGCCGCAAACGAGGACGAAGGCGAGGACGACGAGCAGCCCAAGACCGCCACCATGTCCGACCGACTGGCGCAGCGGTTGAGCGCGCACCGTACCGCCGCGCTGCAAATCGAAGTGGCCCGGCATCCGCAAGCCGCGCTGGCCGCCGTGGTGCATGGCATGGTGCAGACCGTCTTGCAGGAAAGCCACTACGGCCACGACCTGCCGCTGGGCGTGCGCCTCACGGTGCAAGACCGGCTGGAAGGCATGGCCCCGGACTGGCCGGAATCACCCGCCGCCGTGGCGCTGCGCGAACTGCAACAGGTGGCAGGCGAAACCTTGCCGGAGGACAGCGCCGAACTGTTCGCCGCGCTGCTGGCGAAATCACAGGATGAACTGGTGCGGCTGCTGGCCGTGTGCTTAGCTTCCACGGTGGACGTGGTGACGCCTCGCGCCACGCCGCACCAGCCCGGCGCGGAACTGGCGCAGGCCGTGGGGCTGGATATGGCCGCGTGGTGGCAGCCCACCAATGAGGGTTACTTCCGGCATGTGCCGAAGGCCGCGATTCTGGAAGCCGTTGGCGGGTTCGCGCCCTCGCACGTCACCCGACTGGCGAAGTTGAAGAAGGGCGACATTGCCAGCGAAGCCGAACGGCTCGCCGCTGGCACCGGCTGGATGCCCGCCATCTTCCGCACCGAAGGCCCGCAGCAGGCCGGGCAGGACGCGCCGGCGGATGGCGAAGCCGAAGCACAGGAAGAAGCGGCCGCCGTGGCGGATGTCCAGCCGCAGGCCGAGGCTTTGGCCGCGTGACTTCGCACCGTAGATAGCGCCCCGGTTCCGGCCGGGGCGCTTCATATTGAGGATGCCTGCCATGACCCACCAACCCGCAAACCGCCCCCGTATGGCTGCGACCTATGCCTCCGGCACGGTGCGCGCCCGCCGCTGGCACGGCGACGGCGACGTGCGCGGCTACCGTCCGCCGCGTGGCTGGACGGCCCGCGCCGACCTGACCGATCTGCATCCCCTCACGGGCCGCGCCTTGCCGCGCGCCGTGTGGTGGATCATCGAAACCAAGAAATAACGAGCCGCACCGGCCCCAAGCCGTGCCGCCTTGGGGCCGGTGGTCGAAAACTCCGGGCGCGGCGGTGGCCGCGCCCGGTTTCACTGCTAAAAAAAAGCCCCATCGCCGCCTTCGGTCGGCGGCGATGGGGCCACGCACAAGGGCGCTCGTGCGCGAAATCCACGAAGCCAGCAAGTGTGGCGGCGCATCGCGCCGCCAACGATTCGACCGAGCCCCGCCGCAATGGGCGGGGCTGGTGTGGCTACGCCCCGGCTTGCTGCGGCAGGTTGCACGAAAGCGTGCCGTCCCCGACGCTGGCGGTTCGTTGTCTGTACGTCACGAAAGACGGTTCACCGACACGCCGCCCAGCCTCGCTTCTATGGAGCTTCCACACCACGCCTCAGTATGTGGCCGTGAGCTGCGGCAGGGGCGCTCTGGCCTTGTCGTCGGGGCATTGACCTGGCCCGCGTCAGGGCGCAAGCCGGTGCAGCCGTCACGCGGGGATGCCGAGTTGGCCACGTCTCCATTCGGGAGCGGGCGGCCTGTGCGTCCTTGTCTTGTTGTGAATCCTGGCGGTGGCGCGGCTGCGCCTTGGGCTTCATGGCCGCAACCTTGCAGCGAAAACAATTTCCCCTGCGCTGCGCGCATTCCTCGCGGGACAAATTCTTTTCGCTTCCAGGTTCTCCACGTTGTTGCGACCGCTGCGCGGTGCGACCAGCCCATCCCCCGCCGGCCGGATCACAACAAGGACGCACTGGCGCGACCTTGTTCAACCCGAAAGGAGAAACATCATGGCTAACATCGGCACCTTCACCGCAGAGAAAGACGGCTTCACCGGCACGCTTCGCACCCTGACGCTCAACGTCAAGGTCAAGCTGGTTCCCAACGACAAGGGCGACACCGAGAACGCCCCCGACTTCCACCTGCAAGCGGCTGGCCACGAAGTCGGCGCAGCGTGGAAGAAGACCAGCGAGGCCGGGCGGGAATACCTGTCCGTATCCATCGACGACCCTTCGTTCCCGGCGACGGTCTATGCCCGCCTGATCGAGAACGAGGACGGCACGCACGACCTGATCTGGTCGCGCAACAAGCCGAAGGCGGCCTGACAGCCGCTTACCGCGTCCCGCCCACTGCGGCGGGGCGCGATGCTGCTGATCGCAGCACCGCACGCGCAGGATTTCTGCTGCTGCCGCGTGCTGGATACGCCCGTCACCGCGGGCCTGCATGCGTGCCTTGTGGCTCGCAATCCGTGTCAACGAGCGGTGTGTGGCGTGTCGGCGCTGTAAGCGCCGCCGGGCTTTCGGGCTTCGCCCCGTGCCGGCAAGCCGTCACGGCCATCCGGCTTCAATCCCTCACGCCTTCGCGCCTGCGGCGCTGCGCGCTCCGCTTGCTGCAATTCAGTACCACACGCCAACGCGCTACGGCGTGTCGGGCTCTTCCAATATCGCCCTGAGTTCCTGGCGCACCTGTGCCAGCAATTCATCAGCTTCGCGGGTGCTGTCACCGGCATAAGCCAATGTGAGCAGCGTGAGCGGATGCACTTCCATGACCTCGCACAGATCGGCCAGCTTCTGGATGGTTGGGCTTTTCAGGTCGCGCTCCAGCGTGCTCATGTAGGTGCGACTGGACACGTTGGAGAACGCTTCCTGGCTCAAACCACGCGCCTTCCTTACCGTCCGAATCGCCGCTGCCAATGAGTTCTTCGCTGCCACCTATGGTTTCCCCAAAAAACCAAGATGACAGCCCATTGCGCCCTATAGGACTACAATCTATAGTGTTCATTTGGTGGTGATGTTTTCCTTTTCCGTGCTTTTACGGAGATCCGCATCTGCGGATTTCCTCAGACCCAGGGAACCGCGTCCGTGTCTTTCCTGACTTCCACCAATACGCCTTCGTGCCTCTCCGCTTTTGCGGCTTCGTGCGCTTGCGCATACGTGCATCCGTCCGCAGGCACAGATGCGCCTCGGCGATTGCGTGTGTTCGTGGAAGGGGCGCGGCCTTGACCACGCTTGTCACCGAGGAAGACCGGGTGCACCTACTGGCCCACGGCCTCACCCGCGCCGCAGGCCAGGAATGTGACCCGCTGCCCGTGGTGCGCCTGTTCACACCGGACGCACATGCGACCTGGCTATTGGCCGCGCTCGATCCGACCGATGGCGATACGGCCTACGGCCTGATCGACCTCGGGATCGGGATGCCTGCCCTGGCGACGGTGAAGCTGTCCGATCTGGCGTCCATCGTCGGGCCGCTCAAGCAGCCCGTGATACGAGATCGGTACTTCCAGCCGACGCGGCCGCTGTCGGAATACGTTCGACTGGCTCAGGAAAACGGTTCGATCACCGATTGACGCATTCCAGCGCGACCAGGCAAAAAGTATCGCATTGTGACTATTTCGGTCTTAGCCAAGACCTGGCAAGTCTTGATCCGCATGCTTGCACCAGGGTGGTGCGCTCCTGACCAAAACAGTCATGATGCCAGGCGCGAGATTCGGCACGGTGTTCAATGCTGCACCCCATTTCCGGGCGGTGCAGTCGTCGCATTTAGACGATTTCGGCAATGCACTGGAGCGAATCTGTCTTGACACCAGCAGTTAAAGCGTAACCCGAGTTTGATGACCACTTGATGGCGATTCGATAGCTCCCGCACAGCGGAATTGTGGCGACGTTCCCAGAAACAGGGAGGTTTCGCCATGACTGACCGCAGCAGCCAACACTGGTATCCCACGGCCGCGTATCTCTACACGCTGCACCTCGATGGCCCAGCGCTGGCTTGGGAGTATTTGCGCAGGAATGCAAGCTACCGGCGCGACTGGCTACGCCGGCGTCGCAAGCCAGATGCGGCGCAGGCCTGGGGCCTGCGCCTGCTGGAAGATCCCGGCCTGGATGCGCGCGATGCACATCCTGCTTGGTTCCCCGATCACGACGGCGTGGTGCAGCTATACCCCGACGCCGACCCACCACCCGATGCGCATACCTTCGAGTTCTGGCGCATTCCTGGGCGCAAGCAACTGACCCACGACGGCAAGCGCCTGGTGCTTGTATCGCATTGGCCAGGCTGCTGCGTTCGGCTCGCACTCGCACCCGACCTAGAAGATGGCTCGGCCTATCTCTACGCCACACGCGCCTGCGCCACGCCCTGTGCGCGCTACCGCACGCTCGCTGCGAAGCTGGATGCGCTATCTGCCGCAACCGTGGCCGCGCCTGTGGCAACAGCCCGCTCTCGCCCCACGCCCGCCGCGCTGCTGGAACTGCATACCTTGCAAGCGCTCGACGCGACCCTCGCGGGAGCCTCTTTGCGCGAAGTGGCCGAAGGTCTGTTCGGCGCGGATGCCGTCGCGGCCGACTGGCACAAAGACAGTGCATTGCGTGCCCGCGTGCGGCGGCTGGTACGCCGCGGCGATGAGCTGATGCACGGCGGCTACCGCCGACTAGCGCAGCTTCCAATGTTCCCGTCGCATTAGGGGGGACGTTTCTCGACCCGTGCGAATCGTCCCTTAGCAAGAAGCCTTGCTTTCTTGAGAGTGCCTCTATCCGGCCGCGTGGTGTGGCCGGGCTTGATGGAGGTACATCCCATGCGACCTGCTCCCTCGCGGCCTGCCGCCGCTGCCGTCACTGCGACCTCGCAGCCTCAACGCTACCTGACAAACGACGAAGCCGCCGACTACCTGCGGCTGTCGCCGCGCACGCTGGAGAAGCAGCGGGTGATCGGCGGCGGCCCCAAGTTCCGCAAGTTCGGCCGCCGCGTCATGTACGCGGTGTCCGACCTCGATGCCTGGGCCGACCAGCGCAGCTACGAGGCCACGTCCGATCCCGAATACGCCGAGCGCCACGCGGGCGACTACCGTGATGGCCGCTGATCGTCGGCGCGTGGGTGGCCTTCGCCATGTCCAGCCCGCCAGGGCAAGCCTTGCCGCAGCGCGAACAGCTCGATCTGTTCCGAGCGCTGCCGGGCGACATGGCGCCACGCGATTCCCAGGACTTGATGGCCTTTCCGTTCTTCTCGCTTGCCAAGTCGCGGCGCACGGCGCCGATCGACTTCCGCAGCGGGAACGTCACCATTCGCGTGGAAGGCACGCAGGAGCACGGCATCGCAACGATATGGGATGCCGACGTGCTGATATGGGCCGCCTCGCAGATCGTGGAGGCGCGCGACGCGGGCCTGCGCCCGTCGCGCTGGATACGCGCCACGCCTTACGAGATTTTGCGCTTCATCGGGCGCGGCACGTCCCTCAACGACTACCAGCGCCTGAAGGCCGCCCTCGACCGGCTGCAATCGACCACGGTGGCCACGTCCATCCGCGAAACCACGGGAAGGCGCTTGCATCGCTTCTCGTGGATCAACGAGTGGAAGGAACTCGCCGACGCCAGCGGCACCCCGCTGGGCATCGAGCTGATCTTGCCGGACTGGTTCTATGCCGGCGTGCTCGACGCCGCCCTGGTGCTGACCATCGACCCGGCCTATTTCCGCTTGAAAGGCGGTATCGAACGCTGGCTGTACCGCCTGGTGCGCAAGCATGGCGGGCGGCAGGAGCACGGCTGGCAATTCGACTTCCGACACCTGTACCGCAAATCCGGCAGCGCGGCCCGCTTCTCGGACTTCGCCTACGACGTGCGCGCCCTGGTGGCGCGGCAGTCGTTGCCCGGCTACGTCCTCGGCATCGAGCGGATGCCGGACGACAACACCGAGCTGCTGACCTTCCGGCCCGTGCCGCACGCGGCACGGGGATAACTGCGGGAGAACCTGTGGACGGCCTCGTGCTATCAGGAGTACCGGGTATCGTGCTATCAGGAGTACGACCCTCGTGCTATCAGGAGTACGAAAACGCCGGAAAGCCAACAACGGCGCGGGTTTGCGTTCCCTCTAACTTACCTAACAAGAAATACATAACTTTTAGTAGAAGCGCGCCGTTTCGGTGGACAACCACGAAATGGCACGCCCAGGCCGGCTTTCCAGCTCGGAGGGCCGCGCCATGATCTTCGCGTTTCTCAACCAGAAAGGCGGCGTCGGCAAGACCACGCTCGCCACGCACATCGCCGGCGAACTGGCGATGCGCGGCCTGCATGTCATCCTGCTGGATGCCGACCCGCAGGGGTCATCGCTCGACTGGACGCAGCGGCGTAGCCAGCAGGGCCTGCCCCGTCTGTTCAGCGCCGTGGGCCTTGCCCGCGAAACGCTGCATCAGGAAGCGCCAGAACTCGCCAGGCGGGCCGATCACATCATCATCGACGGCCCGCCGCGCATCGCCGCCCTCGCGCGCTCCGCGCTGCTGGCGGCCGAGCGCGTGCTGATCCCCGTGCAGCCCAGCCCCTACGACGTATGGGCTTCTGCCGAGATGGTCGCACTGATCCGCGAAGCACAGGTGTTCCGGCCAGCGCTACGCGCGGCCTTCGTCATCAACCGGCGCGTCAGCACCACCATCATCGGCAGGGAGGCACGGCAATCGCTGGCCGAACAGCCGCTGCCCGCGCTGCGCTCGGAGATCCACCAGCGCATCGTCTTTGCCGACAGCGTAGCCGCTGGCCGGCTCGCCCGCGAAACCGCGCCCGACAGCGCCGCTGCCCGCGAGATCGCCGCGCTCACCGACGAACTGCTGCGGTGGCCGACATGACTGGAAAGCCATCACCACGCAGCAAGCGCGTCGGCATCGGTGTACGTCCCCCAGCGAATCCGCACGCCGAAGCGTGGATTCGCCAGGGCGACGCAGATGCCTTGCAGAAAGGCGACCTCTACACCGCTCGACTGACGCTTGACATCACGCCCGCCATGCGGGCGCGCATCAAGGTGTCGGCCTTCACGCGAGGCGTGACCGTAGCCGAACTGCTGCGCAGCCTGCTGGAGCGGGAGTTTCCCCCGGAGGGCACGCCGTGAACGCATCCGCTTCGACCGCCCACACCCCCAAAGCAAGTGCGCCCACGGCTGCACCGCCGCCGGCGCCTTCGACACTCGCCGGCCAGGCCGGCAACGTGCCGCTGACGCGCGTGGCGCTGACCTACATCGAACCCCGCTTCAAGCTCTACCTGCGCTTCGGCGAACCGGCGCGCACGCTCCAGCTCGACCGCTGGCGGCGCTGCGCCGTGTTCCTGCCGAACGCGGTTCTGTGCCGCATCCGTTGGCAGGCCAACGACTACGGCACGATCCGCTGGCAGCTCATGGTGATGCAGACCGCCACGCCGCTGGACGCCGTGCAACGCATCCCCGGCGTGCAGCCGGGCGCGCGTCTGCTGTTGCACGCCGAAGGCGATGCCAACGTTCGCGCCGTGCTGGAACGCATCGACGACATCGAGGCGCTGGGCATCGCAGCCGCAGACACATCGCCCGCGTACTGGCGCACGCTCGCGAACCGGCTCGCAGCGCGCTCGGCGTTACCCACATACACCACAGAACGGCACGCCGCCTGGCTGGCAGGGAGGGCATTGCCATGACCACGATTTCCACGACCGGCCCCGTGCCGCATCCTCGCTCGCGCCTGCGCACTCGCCTCGTGCTGGCAGGCTTCGCCACCGTCGGCCTCGCTGCGCTGGCCTGGGCTGCGTTCGTGCAGCCCCTGCCGCGAATGGCCTACAACCCGTCCGACAGCGTGGCGGTCGGTTGGTATCGCATCGAACCGTTCGACCCGCGCACCGCCTCGCGGCCACGTCCGCTGTCCGTGGACAGCATCGTGCTGGTGCCGCTGCCCGACAGGGCCGCCATGCTGGCTGCGCAGCGCAGTTACCTACCGACCCGCGTTCCGCTGCTCAAACGTGTGGGCGCAGTCGCGCCACAACACGTCTGCATCGTCGCCGGCCAGGTTCGCATCGACGGCGTGCCGGTGGCCGCCGCCCTGCCTGCCGACCGGCAGGGCCGACCGCTGCCATCCTTGCAGCTTTGCCGCCGTCTCGAACCGGGCGAACTGTTCCTCTTGAGCGTGACCAACCCAGCGTCGTTCGACAGCCGCTATTTCGGGCCGGTCAGTGCATCCACCGCGATCGGCGTTGCGCATCCGATCTGGCTGGAGACACGTCCATGATGGCCGCCGATTCGCTGCACTTTGCCGCGCCTCTCATCGTGCCATCGGGCATGTCGTTCTACTGTTCGTCGCCTTGTCATCGCACGTGCAGTGCGGGTGCATTCGCACCGCACTTCGCGCTGCCTTCGGCGCAGCCGTCCAACGTGCAGGCGTCTTGCCTCGAACGCGCCTGGCCTGCGGCCATTGGCGTGTTCGCCGGCGGGCTGGCTGCTGGTGCAGCAGCGCCGCCGGGCCGCCGATGCCCGGAGCGGGAGCGAGGGGCAAAGGCGGAAGGCAAGACAAAAGGACGCGGCACCGGGCCGCGTCGAAGGCCTGTCTGCACATGGGGGTGGCGCGGCACGGAGCGGCTTTGCCGCCGTGCCGCGTGGGGCGCGAGGCCCGCGCCAATGCAGGCATGTCCGCGTGCTTCGCACGCCCGGAGACGCCGGAGCTTGCCAGGGGCGCTGCCATGACCGACCGCCGCGACGACGATTTCCGGGTGCGCCCTGGCGCGCCGAAGAACCGAGGCAAAGGCCAGGGCCAGAGCTTCGTTTCCAAGGTGCTCAAGCGGGCTGGCAAAGCCAGCGGCGGCAAGTCGGCGGTGCGCCGTCCTGTCGCTGGCGGGAGCGGCCAGCACGCGGGCCAGCGGCCCGGCTCACGGCTTGGGCGCGGCCATACGGCAGCGCGCTTCGCAGGTGCAAAGCTGACACCCATGTCACGGCGCGTGACCGTCAAGACGCTGCTGGTCAACCAGCGCAACGCCAGCCCGCAGTCGCTCGCCAAGCACCTGCGCTACATCGAGCGCGACGGTGCCGGCCGGGACGGCGAGCCGGGCCGTGCCTACGGGCCGCAGACCGACCATGCCGACCTCGATGCCTTCAAGGAACGCTGCCAGGACGACCGACACCATTTCCGTTTCATTGTTTCCCCGGAAGACGGAGCCGAGCTGGACGACCTGCGCACCTACACCCGGCACCTGATGAACCGCATGGAGGCCGACCTGGGAACGCGGCTGGATTGGGTGGCGGTCGATCACTGGAACACCGACAACCCGCACACGCACCTGATCGTGCGCGGACGCGACGATACCGGCAGAGACCTCGTCATCGCGGGCGACTACATCGCCCACGGCTTCCGCCATCGCGCCGCCGAGCTGGCGACGGAATGGCTGGGGCCGCGCACCGAACTGGAGATCCAGCAGACCTGGCAGCGCGAGGTGAAGCAAGAGCGGTGGACGAGCCTCGACCGCACGTTGCAGCGCGAGGTCGGCGAGGATGACCGGGTGCGGATCGAACGCTTCAACGAACCGACGTTGCAACGCCAGCGCCTGCTACTGATCGGCCGGCTGCAACGCTTGCAGCGGCTCGGCCTGGCCGACGAGGTGCAGCCCAGCACCTGGGCCATCCATGCCGACGCTGAGAAGACCCTGCGTGCCCTGGGCGAGCGTGGCGACATCATCCGCACCATGCAGCGCGCCATGAGCGGCCAGCCGCGCGAGCTGGCGGTATTCGAGCCGGCCGACGACGGCCGTACCCTCGTCGGCCGCGTGGCCGCCAAGGGGCTGGCCGACGAGCTGCACGACCGCGGCTATCTGGTCATCGACGGCGTGGACGGCAAGGCCCACTACGTCGCTTTGAACGCCCGCGACGAACTGGCGAGCTACCCCACCGGCGCGGTGGTGGAGGTGCGTGGTTCCGCCGAGGTACGGGCGGCGGACAAGAACATCGCCGCACTGGCGAGCGATGGCCTGTACCGTACCGATCATCACCTGGCGATCGAGCAAGGCCGAGCCAAGCCCGGCCGCGACCCGCAGGAAGTCGTCGCGGCCCACGTCCGACGGCTGGAAGCCCTGCGCCGGGCCGGCATCGTGGAGCGCGTGGCGGAAGGGCTATGGAAAGTGCCGGACGACCTATCCGAGCGTGGGCGCCAGTACGATGCGCAGCGACTGGGCGGCGTGGCCGTGGACCTGAAATCTCACCTGCCGATCGAGCGGCAGGCCCGCGTGATCGGCGCCACCTGGCTCGACCAGCAACTGATCGGCGGCGGCCGGGGATTGGGCGACCTGGGCTTTGGTGGCGATGCCAAGCAAGCCTTGCAGCAGCGCGCCGACTTCCTCGAAGAACAGGGGCTGGCCCAGCGGCGTGGGCAGCGGGTGATTCTCTCCCGGAATCTGCTGGAAACGCTGCGCAATCGGGAGCTGGCGCAGGCCGCCCAGCACATTGCCGCCGATAGTGGGTTGGAGCATCGGCACGTCACAGACGGGCAGCGCGTAGCCGGCATCTACCGGCGCTCGGTCATTCTCGCCAGCGGTCGCTATGCGCTGCTCGATGACGGCATGGGGTTCAGTCTGGTGCCTTGGCGGCCGATAATCGAGCCACGACTGGGGCAGCAGATCGCCGCGACTGTACGCGGCGGCGGTGTGTCATGGGAGGTTGGACGGCAACGAGGTCCTGGGATTGGATAGGGGCCGTAGGCTGTCGTACCGAGTTAAGGTGTCGAGCAGCGTTCTGGCCCTAGCTTCTGTGCTCCGTTAAGGCGACTAGTCTGTGCTTATCGCCGACGCTGTGGGTGCATGGTTGCTTGCCGATTCCGGTGCAACTCGCAAACGCGCTGCCCCGACCTGAACTGCCCATTCAACGATCTGCCCGGCCAACACGTCCGTCGCGACACCGAACGCGCTCACCACATCTGCCTCTCGCTTGCTGCCTGTAGCTTGGATTGCTTCGAAGCGTCTACTGGCAATAGCAGTCCGTTTGGCCGGATCGACCAGTTGCACATCGAGCCGAACCCGAACCGCGGCGATCGCTTCAGTGCCGCGGTATTCGAGCTGGAACGCCCGTAGCGTACTGCGCAACTCCATATCGGCGCTCATTGGCGTGCTATCGGTAATCACCGAAGTCGACCGCCCATCGCGCATGAAGGCTTCGACGATTCGGTCGCGTAGCAGCACCGGTGCGGGGTCGGCCCAACGCACTCCTTGCCAAGCCGACAAGCGACCATCGGGCTGCGCAATGAAAAGCCGCTCCGAATCCAGGACGCGACTACTCTCAGGGGCGTAGACGCGCAGCGCCCCAGGTCCAGGAACGGCGCGTGGCGTACTCTCCGCCTGGGCGATGTGATAGTCGGGCAGTTTGTAGGTGACCATTGGAGCTGTTTTGGGAAGCACACTGCACGCGGACAAGCCGAGTACTAGCGTCATAGTCGCGGCAGCGACGGGAATCATCCTGGCGGAAGTGTTCACGGCTTGGTTTCCTCAATGTTCTCTCCACCGAGCAGGTATTGCGCCGGATTGCGATCCAGTCGGCGCAGCACGGTGTTTAGATTGGCCAGCGCCTGCTGGAGTTCGTGCATGGCAGGGCCTGTGGCGGCCATGCCTTGGTTCAGCGATTCCTGATTGTTTTGCAGTAGCGTCTCAACCCTGAAAGCGGCGCGTTCGAGGGATGCCGTTGCATCACGCGTGTTCACCATGATTTGCTTACCATCGTTATTTAGTAGCAGGTTGGCATCGCGAAGAGTGCTATTTGCTTGGCGCACGGCAGCTGTCGATTCTCTGCTTGCTTCGGTCAGATTGCTGATTAACGTCGCGATCTCGGCCCTCTGGTCAGCGACCGCGCCCGTAGTCTGTTCGAGATTCACTAGACTGCGGTGCACAAGAGCCAAATTCTCCTTCGACAGTAACTCCTGCGTGCGCAGCAAGATGCCGTTGAGTGTCGTCATGCTGTTACCCTCGCCGGAGACCAGGGATGCCATCGCCGAACGTGGCGCGAGGATCAACGGTTCCTCGTCCTCTTTCCGATCCAGCAATGGCACGTTTGGCCCACCGTCGCTCAACTCGATCACCGCGTTGCCGGTAATTCCCGTGATGACCAATTCAGCGCGGGTATCCTGCCGGACCGGGATGGTGGCATTGATACGCACGCGCGCTATCGCCCGCCTTGGGTCAGGCGGCGAAAGAGAAAGTGCAACGACTTCGCCAATCGTGATTCCGCTGTACTGAACCTGGCTGCCGGGCGTAAGCCCGGTCACTGGCTCATCGAACATGATCCGGTAATACTGGTAATCGTGGTCGGAACGTGTGTCGCTGAGCCAGAGCGCGAAGCCGATACCAATCGCACCGAGCAGCACGACGAACAGACCAATGAATACATGATGGGCACGTGGCTCCATGATCAGACCACCTCGTTTTCAGAGTGTAAATATTGCGTGCGCCCAGCCCAATGCGTGCGCGACGGAAGAATGATGCAGATGCGGAAGGGTTTCATGGCTGCGTCTCTTGGCTGGAAGCACCAGTGGCCTGTGCGGCCGCACGGCCACGGGGGCCGTGAAAGTATTCCTGTATCCACGGGTGCTTGAATCGCTCGACTGCCTCGATGCCGTCGTTGATGAGTACCTTCTGGTTCGCCAGGACCGCGACACGGTCGCATATGGTGTACAGCGTATCGAGGTCGTGGGTTACCAGAAACACCGTGAGACCCAGTGCATTGCGCAGGGTCAGAATCAATTGGTCGAAAGATGCAGCCCCGATTGGATCCAGTCCTGCGGTGGGTTCGTCAAGAAACAGGATGTTCGCATCAAGCGCCAAGGCTCTCGCCAGTGCTGCTCGTTTCACCATGCCTCCGGACAACGAGGCCGGATATTTGTCTCCCGCTCCGGCAGGCAACCCCACCAAGCCCAGCTTGCTTCTTGCCAAACGCTCGGCAAGAGGCCGCGCCAGACCGACATGCTCGATTAAAGGAAGAGCGACGTTCTCCAAGACGGTCAGCGATGAATACAACGCGCCCTTCTGGAACAGAATGCCGAACCTTCGCTCCATACGCGCGCGTGCAAGCCATTGGGCTCGCAGTAGGTCGCGCCCCCCGATACGGACCACGCCCGAATGCGGCTTCTGCAGCCCGACGATGCTACGCAAGAGCACGGATTTCCCGGTGCCTGATCCTCCCACCACGCCAAGGATTTCCCCGCGTCGCACGTCCAGGTCCAGGTCCTGATGGACCTGCTGGGTTCCAAACCTGTTGTCTAGGCCGCGCACTTCAATAGCGTGTCGCACACCGTTGTCGGTGTCTTCCTTCACCGCGCTCACCAGCCCATCTCCATGAAGAACAGTGCAGCGATGGCATCGATCAGGATCACCATGAAGATTGATTGCACAACACTAGAAGTCGTGTGGTCGCCTACCGACTCAGCGCTACCGGCGACCTTGAACCCTTCATGGCAGCCGATAGCGGCGATCATCACCGCGAAGAGCGGGGACTTGCTCATTCCGACAAGAAAATGGCGCACCTCGATTTTTTCCTGCACGATGGCAAGGAACTGTGCAGGAGGAATCTCCAAGCTCAGTGCGCATACAGTGGCGCCGCCCACAATGCCAGCCAAGATGCCTACTAATGTGAGCAGTGGCAAGGACACAAGAAGCGCCAGCACGCGTGGCAGCACCAGCAACTCGATGGGGTCGAGCGCGTTGGAGCGAAGCGCATCGATCTCTTCATTTGCCTTCATCGAACCGATTTGGGCGGTATACGCGCTTGCGGTACGGCCTGCAATCAATATGGCCGGGAGCAGCACTCCGAACTCGCGCATGAACGAGAAGGCGACCAGATGCACCGAGAAGATGCTCGCACCGAAGTTGGCCAGCACCGTTGCGCCCAGGAACGCCACCACCATTCCTACCATGAAGCTCAGTAGCGCCACGATGGGAATGGCGTCCACCGCTGACCGCTGGATTTGAGCGATCACCGAGGTCGTGCGCCAGCGACGCGGGTGACGAACGGTACGGCTCCATGTTTCGATGATCTGACCCACGAACCCGGCCAGACCAAGACACGCACGACAGCCCTGTTCCACGGTCAGGCCTATGCGTCCCAGACCGCGGAGCAGAGGATTCCCGCTCACCGCTGCTTTGTCCGTCTTCTGCTGAGCGGTAGCAGCGGCGGCAAGCGCTTTCATTAGGGCGAGGCGATCCGGGGACAGATTTGGAGCTGCCTCCGGCCGGTCGAGTATCGAGTCTGGCCCGAGAATTTCCACCAGCAGAGCCGCGCCGGCGGTGTCCAGTCTCTGGACTTGCGTCCAGTCGAGCAAGGGAGTGGCGTACCCCTCGGCATGGCTGATGCGGGCGGCGGACACGGATTTTGCCAGACTGGCGTAGTGCTCTATCGTCCAGTCGCCACCCGCCAGCCATTTGTGATCACCGCCGACCATGGCATCCTGCCGGAGCCAAGCCTGTGAAGCGTTGCTCATGGCTGCGTGTCCCGCCAAGCGCTGTCGATGCGCTCGATGCAGTTCGTGATCGCCGCTTTGGCATGACCCAGCAATGTGTACGAACCGGCGAACTCTTTAATGACGTTGCCGCGCTCGAAGCAACTGGCGGCAGCAACGCGTCGTCCCGTACTTACATCGACTGCTTCGAACTCTAGGCTGGCACCGCCCGTCGTCACGGGTCCAACCAGCAGGGTCGTCATTGCATTGACTGCCCGATTCGGTGTCTGCAGTTCGGTGACCGCTACACGCACCCGAACCTGTCCCGTGCCACCTGGGGTGGCGGGACTTTTGCCTTCCTGGCGTTTCAGTTCGCTCGTCACATGGTCTAGCACTTCACGCTGCTGCGCGTCATCGAGCCCATCGATGCGACCCGAGGCGGTCTTGATCTGCGCATCTTCCACCACGACAGCGGCATAACGCTTGGGCTCGAATCCCGCTGCGCGGTACATCAGTACGTTCTCGTATCGTGTCGGCGATAACTTCTCGTAGTCGCCGAGAAATCCGGAGCGCGTCATGCTGTTGGTCGCGCATCCAGAGAGCGCGGCTGCTACGCAAAAAAAAATGCCGCCGCGGATCAATGCAGTTTTGCTCTTCATAATGGGTCTCCTTGATCAAACGAAACTAAGACAGGCAATGCCTGCTGCGATGAGGGCGGTGCCAGACCAGCGCGTCACTGATGCGAGATCGCCTAGCAAGAGGGCGCCGATACCCAAGTTTCCAAGTAGCCCGATTCCTGCCCAGGCTGCAGAGGCCGCGCTGATCGGAATCCGCTTGAGCGCGAGCCACAAAAGTGCGCCGCTGGCCGCCATGCACGTCACTGCCACACAGAGGCCGACCCAGCGCGTCGGACCGCCCGCCGTGATGGCCCGCAGGCCCAATGGATAGCCCGCTCCTAGAACCCCTGCGGCAATGACAATCGACCAGGATTTCCAGATCAGCGGATGGATGCTGAATCGCATAAGCCTAGCGAGACATACGGATGAAGCGTGGGTACATACGAATTCTGAGAATGCGCAGCACGAGGCGGTCCGCAAGAGACTCATGAGCGATCTCCATGCGCGGTGGCGGCACTCAGGCTCCACGGCCTAATTCGCTTGATTCCAAACAGGACTTCGTAAAGCAACGGAATCAAGCCCAACGTCACCAGCGTTCCGAGCGCCAGCCCACCGATCATCGCGATCGCCATCCCTGTCCATAACGGTCCGGAGAAGAGCATGAGTGGCACCAGTCCCGAAATGCAGGTGACCTTGGTCATCACGATTGGACGAAGTCGTTGTATCGCGGCCCCAACCAAGGCTTCATGGCGCGGCAGGCCTTCCGCTAAGCCCTGGTCGATGCGTTCCAGCAACAGCACGGCGTTGTTGACAATGATCCCGAACAAGGCCAGTACGCCGAAGGTCGCCATGAAGCTGAAAGGTGTGCCGGTTAGCTTCAGAGCCAATACCACGCCGATAAGCGTGAAAGGGATCGTCGCGAGGATCACACCGAGCTTGCGGAAGGAATTGAACTGCCATACGAACAGCATCAGCATCGCCAGAAATGCGAGGGGCATGTAGGTCGACAGCGCGGCGTTCGATTCGGCAGCTTCCTCGATCTCGCCGCCAAGTTCGACCGAGTAGCCCGCGGGCAGGTCCAAGGCAGCGACGCTAGGCACCAGGCGGTTGACGATCTCCTGGGCGGTGTAGGAGGTGTTCTGTCCTTGCACGGTGATCGTGCGGATGAGATTGCGCCGTTGGATGACCGATGGCTCGCTCGCGAGCGATACGTCTGCGACCTGGGCCAGCGTCACCGCCGGACCGCCGTTGCTGGGATAGATGAGCGTCGCGCCTACGTCTGCCGTGCTGCGACGCTCGCTTACGATGCTGCGCAGGACGATCGGAACGGAGGTGTCACCGTCGCGAATCACCGAGATCGATCGGCCGCTGTAGCGGACATCCAGCCCGCCAGCGATGTCTTCAGTCGTTACGCCCGCCCGACGCGCGCGGTCCTGGTCAACCTTTACGTCGATGCGGCCAATGCGCGTATCCCAATCGTTCTTGACGTTGATGGTTCCGGGCAGCTTGCGCAGTGCTGCTTCGATTTTGGACGCAGCCTCCAACAATACCTCCTCATCCGGACCGCTGACACGATAGATGGCGGTCCCTGATTCGGTCGCACCGAGCGAGAAGCGCTTGGGCTCGGCGCGCACGTCGCCATGTGCGTGCGCAAAGTAGCTGCGGGTTCGGGCGAGGACAGCGTCGATGTCGCTCTTCGGCTTCAGTGTGACAACGAAGTACGCGATGTTCGATGCCGGCAGCGGTGGATTCAGGCTAAGGATGAAGCGAGGTCCACCATCGGCGACGTAGCCGATGTGATCGGAGACTTCTGGATTGATGTTCTTGTCGCCCAGCCAACTACTGATCTGCTTCACGCGTGCGAGCGTTTCGCGCGAATCCGTACCTGGGGCGAGCTGCACCGGAATCTGGAACTGAAGCCGGTCGGACTTGGGCATGAAATCGTAAGGCAGGGTGGTGAAGCCATACAGCGCAATGGCAAGCGCCGCGATCATCGACGCTACATAGACCGCCTTATGGTGGAGAACCCACTCCAGTACGCGCCGGTAGCCACGGTAGAAGCGGGTGTCATACGCGTCGCCATGCTCCTGCTTGTGGTGGGGTTTGGCGAAGTGGTAGCACAACAGGGGCGTGACAGTCAGGCACAGCAGCCACGATGCGAACAACGTCAGTGCCAGCACGACCACGAGATTGTGCAGATACTCGCTCGTGGCGTTCTGGCCAAAAAAGAACGGCGAGAACACGATCACGATCACGAGCGAGGACGTGAGCAGCGGAATGGCGAGCGTGCGGCCCGCCTCGAGGCAGGCATGCTTACGATCTTCGCCACCGGCTAGGCGGCGTTCGATGTCTTCGGCAATCACAATGCCGTTGTCCACCAACAAGCCGAGCGCAATGATGATGGCGCCCATCGAGACGTTCTGAAGCTCGATGTTCATCGCGCGCATGACGATGAGTGCACTGAGGATCGTCAACGGCACGATCATGCCCACGATGATCCCGGTTCGCCAACCGAGGAATAGCACGACGACACCGAGGACGACGATGATCGTCTCCATCATGACGTGGTTCATTTTGCCCATCTCGTGCTTGACGACATCGGCCTGGAAAGTGACGTATGACAGATCGAAACCCGCCGGCAGCAGCTTCTCCTGGTCTGCAACCCGTGCTTTGAGCGCTTTTCCGAACTGCTCCACGTTTTGACCAGAGGCCATCGAAACCGCCATGACGACCGCGGGCTGGCCTTTGTAGATGGCGGCAGACTCCGGCGGATCGGCTGGCCGCACACTCACCTGCGCCAGTTCACCCAATGCGATCGTCGGCATGGGCGCCGTACTACTTTGCGGTCGCGGCAGCGCGATCGGCATTGCTCGCAGGGAGGGAGCGTCACTCACTTCGCCACTGACCGCCAAGGTTGCATTGATGCCGCCGACGACAATTTGTCCACCCGAAGCGACGACGTTCTGTTTGACGAGTTGGTCGATCACCCCCTGTGGTGTCAGCTCCAATCGCGCAAGCCTAGGCCGATCGAACTCGAGATAGACGCGCTCTTCCTGCAGGCCGTAGAAAGTGATGCGCTCAATACCAGGCACGGTGTACAGGCGGTCGCGCATCTGCTTGAGCGCGACGCGCATCTCGCTCATGGAGTAACCTGGTGCAGTGACCGCAATCGAGGCAACCGCGACGCGGCCGAAGTCTTCGTCGACGAAAGGCCCCATCGTGCCCTGTGGTAAGGCATCCTTCGAATCGGCGACCTTGGCCCGGACGCGCTGCCAGATCGGTGCCAAGTCGGTGTAGCGGTCCCAGATCGTGACCTGGATCATGGCGCTGCCTGCGCGCACGGTGCTCGTCACGCGCTTGACCTCTGCCAGTTCGCGCAAGCGCTCCTCGATCGGCCGGGCAATGAGTTGCTCAACGCGTTCGGCGGGCAGCCCCGGGTTCAACGCCGTGACCATCGCATCGCGGACCGTGACAGTCGGCTCCTCCTGAGAAGGAAAATTCAGGAAGGTCGCGATGCCGGCGACGAAAATGATAAGCGCTACAAAGTAGGTAAGTCGACTGGCGCGCAGCGCCATCTCGGTGATCTTCATGATGAAGTAACCTGGTGGATCGCGTTAGCGCTTGGTCAATTGAGTGGTGGCTTCCAGTGGTGTCACTGGCTGTCCATCGGTGAGCCATCCGCCTCCGGCGGCAACCACCGTCTCGCCGGGCTTAAGTCCAGCGAGGACGCGCGCGCTGTCTCCTTCCTGTGCCGGCGTGAAGCGCACCGCGCGACGGTGCACCTTCTTATCTGCAGGGGTGTAGACGAAGACGGAAGCCTCACCCGGCTTCGTGCCGAGCACCAGCGAGGCATAAGGGACGGATACAGTCTCGGGCCGAGAGGTCTTGGAGGTCGCCGCAGGTGCGTCGAGCACGACCTGTACGGGAATACCTGGCCGAAGTGCGCGCGCTTGCGCGTTATCTTCAGGCACTAGCACCACGGGTAGGAGCGAGCCATTTTCGGCGCGCAGACCGACACGACGTACCACCGCTCGGATTGGTTGTTCGGCTCCGCTCCAGAACAGTTCTGCGCGTTGGCCGACATCTATGTGAGGTGCCTGTGTAGTAGACGCGTTCGCGATGATCTCAGTGCCACTGCGCACACCGTCGACCTGAAATACCGGCGCACCAGCAGCAATGTCGGTGAACGCCAAAGCCAGCTTTTCCGCCACGACACCATCGAAAGGAGCGACGATCATCGTGCCACGTTGTGCTCGTTCGGCCAGGCCAAGCGCTGCCTTGGCAGTGCGCGCTTGGCCCTCTGCGACCGCTAGCTGCGCCTTGGCGCTCTCGAACGCAGCAGGGGAGATGACTTCGCTTTCGAGCAACCGGCGCTGTTGATCTGTCTGTACACGTCGATCCATCAGGCCGGCTTCGGCGGCCGCCAGGGATGCTTGCGCTTGCGTCACGCGAAGCCGGTCAGGTTCCGCATCAAGTTCTGCCATGACTTGACCGCGGGCGAACCGTTCACCCACGTCGACGTTCAACTTGGCGATCCGTCCTCCTGTTTCAAATCCTAGGATGCTGCGCTCGGTTGCTCGCGCCGAGCCAGTCAATTCGATGCGGGAGCTATGCGGAAGATCCGACTGCGCGGCGGCGAGCTTCACTGCGCGCGGAGGCTCGGATACGGTGGATTGCGAGTTTCCGCACCCTGAGACCAGGGTCGAAATGAATAGTGTGCAAGCAACCGTCAAGGAGCGCAGTGCGCACGCGGTCATGAAAGCTCTACGGACGCGACTCATGGGTGTCCTTTCGCAGGGATCAGTTCGAGATGGCCCGAGGCGAGATCCTGGAGCGCCCGAAAGAAATGCCGCCGCTCTGCGGGTGCGAGTATCGGCAGACCCAGGAGATCGGCGAACAGGGCGCCATCCAATGCCAGCATGATGAGTGCCGCGGTCTCGGTGCCACGCGGGGATCGACGCACGCGTTCGTACTGCACGCGATAACACTCGCGCAGTGGGTCGAGAAGTGTTGGATCTTCCGCAGCTGCCGCGAGCAGCGCTGCGCCCATCTTCTGCATCTCGTCGTCGGGTATCGCTTCCACCTGGCTCGACAGCCAGGGGTCCGGGTCTCCGGCAAACCTGCGCTCGTGATTGGCTTGTACCGCGTCGAACGCCCGGATCATCTCGTCGATCAGTGTCACGAACAAATCGCGTTTGGTCTTGAAATGATAGAGAAACGCCCCTTTGCTCAACCCGGCCCGCACGACGACGGCGTCCAGCGTCAGACGACTGGCGCCTTCCTCCAGCACCAGTTCGCGAGCGGCCTGCAGGATGCGCTCGCGAGTTAGCTGGGCTCCTTGCTGGAGAACGGGCTGCGCATCGGTGCTGCTATGGGCGGTGGACGGGGGGGGCAACTTTGTTTTCGCGCGAGGCGGCATGGTCGTGCTCCAAAAAAAGCTTGAGTCATATACAGTCCAGACGGTATAGTAGAAGGCGTAAAACAGTCCGTCAAGACTTTTTCGGAATGCAAGGACCTGCCATGTCTCAAATTCTTGAACGCTATCGCCTCATGGCCATGATTTCGCCGCTAATGCTTCTTGCGGCTTGCAGCCATGCTCCGCACTCTGCCGATCCGCCTCGCCTGGATGTACCGGCCCATTTCTCAAATGAAGAGGGAGGTGAAGGCATCCTGGACAAATCATCCCGCCGTACTCTTCCCGTCGACTGGTGGACGGCCTACGGCGATCCACAGCTCAATGTCCTAGTCCGGGCGGCGCTGGAGCGCAACACCGAACTGTCGATTGCGCGCGCGCGCGTCGACGAGGCCTCGGCCGCCACGCGGCGAGCACGGGCCTCCCTGCTCCCCTCGTTGTCCGCGGGCACGCAGGCAACTCGAGGACGCGACTATTCAGAGAACGTTGCGATCGGCAATGATGGCCGCGCCACGTTGTCTGCATCGTGGGAGGCAGACCTGTCGGGGCGGCTTTCGCAGGCAGCAGAAGGTGCGCGCCTGGATGCGGTGGCAGCCGAACAAGCGTGGGTTGCCACGCGTTGGCAGGTCGCGTTTGAAACAGTGTCGGCGGCTGTGCAGCAGCGCCAAGCCAGTGAACTCGAAGCGCTCGCCACGGCGCGGCTGGCATCCGCCGAGCGACTCGTCTTGCTGACACAACGGAAGTTCGAGGCCGGACAAGCTACCGGCTTCGACATCGAGCGAACCCGCTCCGGCGTCGTCGCACTGCGTGTGGAGCAAGAGCAACTTCGGCGTGCGCGCGGCGAGGCGACGCATGCACTTGATGTACTAGCGGGACAAACGCCCGGAGCGTCTGCAGCTTCTCCGACTCTTGCTTCACTCGCCGCCCCCAATTGGACACCGACACGCATACCTGCGGACCTGCTGAGTGAGCGGCCCGACGTGCGCGCCGCCGAAGCGAAGTTCGCAGCCGAAACCGCGCGCTGGAACGCAGCCGAAGGCGAACGCTTCCCTAAGCTGGTGTTGGACCTGAGCGGCGGACGGCAGCGCGTTGAGAGTGCGGGGACGCGCATTACCGGCAACATTTTTTCACTTGGGGCCGGGGTTTCGTTGCCGATCTTCGATGGTGGCGCGATCCGTGCCGGCATCGAGACCGGAGAGGCGCGCAGCCGAGCTGCGCGCGCGGAGTTCGAGCGCACTTTGTTGAGTGCATTGCAGGACGTAGAGAACGCATACCTCGGTTGGCATACGCAGCACGCCGCACTGGAGCATCAGACCGAGGGGGTCGCAGTCGCGGAGCGTCAGCTCGATCGCAGCCGCCGTCTGTTTGAGGCGGGACAAGTGGACGCCACGGTGGTGGCCGAGGCTGAGGCGGGGGTGATGTCAGCGCAGGCTTCGCTGATCCGCACGCGGGCCGAGACAGCCGTGCAATGGGGTGTGCTGGCAAAAGCACTATCCGGCCCACCTGTTTGATCGGGGAAGCTTGCTGGAGCAGCTTGCGAAGGCTAGATAGCGTGGCGCAAGGCGAAGGTGGTGAGGCCTAAGTGAGGAGGAATGCGAACATGGAAATTCGGCATCTGCGCTACTTTCTAGCGGTGGCAGAGGAACTGCACTTTGCCCGAGCCGCAGAGCGCCTCCACATCGAGACATCGCCGCTGTCGCGCGCCATCAAAGAGCTTGAAGAGGAGTTGGGCGTAGCGCTATTTGCGAGAACCACTCGGAGCACCCGCTTGACTCGTGCAGGCAGACTCTTCTTTGAGAGCGTACCCCGTGTCTTCGCAGCTTTGCAGCAGGCGCGCGACAGTGTGAACGCCGCAGCCAATGGCTTTCATTGCCAGCTCCGTATTGCATTGTCTGATGGAATCACGCCATCGCGCCTGCCTGCGTTGTTGGCGCTCTGCCGGCAGGAAGAGCCGGAAGTGGAAGTTCGCTTCTTCGAAGTGCCTTTGTCACAGCAAATCAAGGGATTGTGTGGCGAACTGTACGATCTCGGCTTCGCTCAATCGGATGAAGTCGGCGAAGGCATCATCGCCGTGCCGGTGTGGAGTGACCCTCTGATGGTAGCTGTGCCCGCACGGCACCCCTTGCTATCCCACAAACAGATTCCCCTGGAAGAGCTGTTGCGGTATCCGCTGGTGCTCTGCGACGCGGTGGCGTGTGAGGGCCATGCTCGGCAAGTTGAACGGGTGCTACGTCGCGTGGACATTGAGCCTCTAATTGCCGAACGCGTGACTTCCAGCGATCTAATGATGGTCCTGGTTTCGGCGGGACTTGCACTAGGCCTCACAGGAGGTGCGCATATTACTGCCAGCAGGGAACAGGGTGTGGTCGCACGGCCGCTGACTGGAGGTTCGCCCATGCTCACGACCTATCTGCTACGACCGGCCAGCGAGCCGTCAGAAATACTGACTCGCTTCATGGAACGCGTTCATTCGATCAAATCTCCAGACGCCAAAAGTCGGCGGTAAACCATCACACAATCTCCCAAGGAAACTTAACCATGAAGAAGATTGCTCTCATATTGCTTTCCTCGACACTGGCAGCCTGCAGCCCATCCGGGAAACCAGATAAAGGCAACCTTCCGACGGTCGATGAATTAGCGCTCAATCCTGAGCGGCTGAAAAAGTTGCGCCAGCAATGCAAGTTGGATCGTCCTATGCTGGGCGACCAACTATGTAACCGGGTTGCCGAGGCTACGCGAAAGCGCTTTTACGAAGATGGCGATGTGCCCTACACCACACCTAAAGAGCCGCCGAAGTTCTAAGCTGGTGGTCACGCTGGAGTATGTATGCCGGATATGAAAAACTTGAAGGAGAATTGCAATGGGCTGGATCTATCTTGTTTTGGCTGGATTGTTTGAAATCGGATGGCCGGTCGGGCTGAAAATGGCGCAAGAGCCAACATCGCGTTGGAGTGGGGTCGCAGTAGCCGTCTCTTTCATGACAATTAGCGGCGCCTTCCTATGGCTTGCTCAGCGTCAGATACCGATTGGGACTGCTTATGCGGTGTGGACGGGTATCGGAGCGGCGGGAACGTTCTTAGTCGGAATTCATTTCTATGGCGACCCAACCTCCCTGATGCGATACCTTGGCGTGGCGCTGATCATCCTGGGCGTTATCACGCTCAAGTTATCGAGTTGAGTACTAGCTCCTTTGATAGCGTAGTCACTGGGACACCCTGCGACACAGACTGGATCGGGTTCTGGGAACTCGCACGGTCACCTCCTCCTAGTCGTTATATGTGGTGAGCTTGCCGCAGCCTCGGGAGAGTTCGAGCCAGTGCGCGTAAGGCGGTGGAGCAGCCATTCCGGGTGCTCCACCTTCAGCTCCTGCAAAGGTGGAGAAAGAGTGTGGGTTGGCTAGCATGGCGCGGCCAAGAATCACCAAACCCATCTACCTGCCAGCGATCACGTGCTCGGCCATTCGCGGATCGTCGATGCCCCAACTCACTGCCACAGGTAGCCCAGTCTCGCGGCTCATGCGTTTGGCAAAGGGGCTGACGCGACGGCCGGCAACCAGCGGCTGGCCATTCGCTTCCTTGACATTAACCAGTCCGGCTCGGCCGTGGCAGGCCGCCGCGACCACCCTGCCGTCAGCCCAAGCGCCCGACAGCAGATTGACGAGCGCCCCGCTCCGGGTAAGTCCCACATGGTGCCATGGCCGCCGGGCAGGAACATCACCGCACCCCCTTCCGGGGCGATGCTGTCGATCTTCAGCGAGCCTTCGAGCTTGTCCATCGACACCTTGTCATCGAGGAAGCATTCCACGCTCGGCGGGTTCATGCCTTCGCTCGCTATGGAATGAGGATCCACCGGAATCTCGCCGCCGGCGATTGACGCAATATCCACATTGGCACCTGCATCGACCAAGGCGTAGTACGGGGTGGACTGTTCCTCGAACCACACGCCGGTCAGGCGCGGGTCGTCGCCCATCGTTGCCTGCGAAGTCAAAACCAGCAGAATCTCGAGGGGAGTTCCCATCATGGTTTTCTCAGTTCAGACGCTTGGGATCAAGCGGCCAGCGACCATTACGCCTGCTTGGCTTTGCGCGCTGTCTCGACCAAGCTGTCGAGCCAGTCCTGATGGCCGTTGATCATCGGGTTGGGTTTGGCGTTGTGCAGCTCCTCGGCCGGCTTGCCCTTCTGCGTTTCCTGCGTGAGGATGCGCACGCGCCCGCCGTCCAGGTTCTCGACCAGCCAGGCGTGATGCACATCCAGGCGCGTATCTGTGCCTTCCTCGCCGGACCAGCCGTGCCAGGCCACGCGGCCGGGTTGCCCATCCGCAGGTGCCACGTACTCGTTGCACTGCCCCTCTACCGGGAAGCCGAAGGTCTCGAAATAAAATCGATCGCCGTCGGCCAGTACCGGGCCTTTGCCGCCATGAAAGCGCACGTTAGCCGAGTTGGCGTAGTAGCTTGGCCACAGCGATGGTGTGACGAGTAGCGGCCATACGTCGGCCGCGCTCAAGCCGGCGGCGATGATCTCATTAGAGGCGAAATTCTCAGTAAAGCCCGGCGTGTAGCCTTCGGGCCAGAGGATGGCGTTCTGTTGCTTGCTCATATCGAAGCTCCTTCACAAAATGTCAATGACGCAACAGGGGTGGCTGCGTCATTCAAGTGGTCATAGAGCAATCATGAGCCTCCCTGTGAAATAAGTGAAATCCTAATTTTTTATTTTTGAAATCATATAATTTGATATCAGCGTCTAGGTTCTGCCATCCGCCGACAAGGCTATCTCGCAGCGGTGCTACGAAAGGGTCCGTCTCCAATTGAGCCGGCTGATTGCATATTTGTAGTGCGAGGCAGAGTTGTGCTGAGCATGACGATGAGAGCCATCTTGCCTACTTGTTGTTAGCACAGGAAGTGAACAGCAGTGCTCGTATCCAGCGATGTGCTGGATCGTGATGGGTGCGTTCGTGCCAAGCAGCCGTCTTGGTGAACCCCGGTATCTTCATCGGCGGCAGGGAGATAGCCAGCTTGTCCATACCGGCGACCAAGCGGCTCGGCAAGATCGCGACCATGTCACTGGCACGCAGGATGTCTGGCAAGATCAGAAAGCTCTTGACCGACAGTGTGACGCTTCGTTGTTTGCCCAACTGTTCTAGCGCATCGTCGGTGACGCCGCGGAAACCTCCACCATCGTAGGAAACAAGCGCATGGTCGAGAGCACAGAACTGCTTAACTGTCAGCTTGCGCCCCATAGCCGCTGGATGGTCTTCCCGCAGGACACACACGTAGTGCTCCTTGAATAGCTCTCGGGCATGCAGATTTGGCGGAGTGATCTCTGGCGTCAGGAGGGCTAGATCGATTTGACCGCGCTCAAGCTGGTTCTGTAGCAGTCCGCTCTCGACTGGCACTAATGAGACTCGAACGCGCGGTGCGTGCTGTTTGAGTGCCGATAGAAATGGGACAGCAATGGCACGCAGCGCATAGTCCGTCGCGGCGATGGAGAAGGTCAGTTGTGCGGTGGCCGGGTCGAAAGAAGGTGGCTGGAGCAGCGCGTCGATTTCCGCTAGCACCTGTTTGACAGATATCCCTATGTCTAGCGCCCGCTGCGTCGGAACGATGCCCCGCTGCGCACGCGCGAACAGCGGGTCGCCGAAGCTTTCACGCAGCCGCGCAAGCATGCCGCTCAAGGCCGGTTGGGTTAGTCCAAGACGTGCTGCCGCCCGTGTCACGTTGCGTTCGTCCAACAATACGTCCAGCGCCTTGAGTAAGTTGAGATCCATGCTCTTGATATCTTTCATTCTTATCCAGATTTCAATAAATAATTCTTTCCCATGATATCTAGATTCTGCTCATGAGGGGAGCGAGACCCAGCGAGAATTTTTTTCTGGGCAACCTCTTGGAAACTCCAAATGCGCCATAGGGTGCTTTAGTTTGCGGCGTTTGTCTTCGACTCGCCCCGCCGCTCATTCTTTCTTTTCCCTCGACCGTTGTGCTCAAAACGGTCTTTGACGGGCACCCACGCGGCACCGATCCTCGCTCTATGCGGCACGTTCCTGTGCCGCTTTTGAACGAGGAATCAGTGCAGGGAAATCGGAGGCCAGTCAATGCAAGCTCAGGGCGTACTGTTCGGGCAGATCGCCGCCGTATTCGGCATCGTGATCGCCGGCGTGTGGGGTGCAACGCAATGGACAGCCGCCGCCCTGGGCTATCAACTACGCCTTGGCTCGCCATGGTTCGACTTCTTTGGAACCCCGGTCTATCACCCTTGGCGGCTGTTCGAGTGGTGGTTCTTCTTTGATGCCTACGCGCCGCACGTCTTCGATATCGGCGGGGCCATCGCGGGTGGAAGTGGTCTGGTGGCCGTGGTGGTCGCCATCGCCATGTCGGTGTGGCGCTCGCGGCAAGCGCGCCTTGTCACCACCTACGGTTCGGCACGCTGGGCCGATGCGGAAGACATACGCAAAGCTGGGCTGATCCAGCCCGACGGGGTTTTCCTCGGGCTGCATCGCGGCCAGTACCTCCGCCATGAAGGCCCGGAACACGTCCTGACCTTCGCACCAACGCGCTCGGGCAAGGGTGTGGGCCTGGTCGTTCCCACCTTGTTGAGTTGGCCCGCATCCGTCGTCGTTCACGACATCAAAGGCGAGAACTGGACGCTCACCGCAGGCTGGCGTTCGCGGTTTAGCCACTGCCTCCTGTTCAACCCCACGGATGCGCAGTCGGCAGCCTACAACCCGCTGCTGGAAGTGAGGCGCGGCGCGCACGAAGTGCGCGACGTGCAGAACGTGGCCGACATTCTTGTCGATCCCGATGGCGCACTCGAACGCCGGAACCATTGGGAAAAGACCAGTCACGCGCTGTTGGTCGGCGCCATCCTGCATGTGCTGTACGCAGGCGAGGACAAGACGCTGCGCGGCGTCGCCAACTTCCTCAGCGACCCGGCGTGTCCGTTCGAGCTGACGCTGCACCGGATGATGACGACGAAGCACCTGGGCGATGCGCCTCACCCGGTTGTCGCATCCGCTGCCCGCGAAGTGCTTAACAAGTCGGACAACGAGCGATCGGGCGTGCTCTCCACCGCCATGTCGTTTCTCGGCCTGTACCGCGACCCGACCGTGGCCGAAGTCACATCGCGCTGCGATTGGCGCATCGCCGACCTGATTTCCGCCGAGCACCCGGTATCGCTCTATCTGGTGGTGCCGCCCTCCGACATAAGCCGCACCAAGCCGCTGATCCGGCTCATCTTGAACCAGATCGGGCGGCGGCTGACCGAATCGCTCGACGGCAGCGATGGCATCGCGCGCCGGCACAAGCTGCTGCTGATGCTGGACGAGTTTCCGGCGCTGGGCCGCCTCGATTTTTTCGAGTCCGCGCTTGCCTTCATGGCCGGGTACGGCATCCGCAGCTTTCTCATCGCTCAAAGCCTGAACCAGATCGACAAGGCGTATGGGCAGAACCATTCCATCCTCGACAACTGCCATGTCCGGGTGACTTTCGCCACCAACGACGAAAGGACGGCGAAAAGGATTTCAGAAACCCTCGGCACCGCCACCGAGCTTCGCGCGCAGCGCAACTACGCCGGCCACCGGCTCGCTCCGTGGCTGGGGCACCTGATGGTGTCGCGTCAGGAAACTGCACGGCCGCTGTTGACGCCCGGCGAGGTGATGCAGCTTCCACCTGATGACGCCGTGGTCATGGTGTCCAGCGTCGCCCCGATCCGCGCGAAGAAGCTGCGCTACTACGCCGACGCCAATTTCAAGAATCGCGTCCTGCCACCGCCCGCGCTCGTAGCCGGGAGGTACGCCGACGCGCCGCCAGCCCGCCCCGACGACTGGAGCGGCTTGGCGATCCCGGCCGTACCTGCGGCGCCGGCCTCGGCATCCGCCGATGGCCTGGGCGGCACCGATGACGGCGGCCCACGCCGCCAGCCCGAACTCTCCGAAACCGTCGCCTACGACCCCGAGCCGGACGCACATGCGAACGACCTGGCGCTGCTCGATGACGACGACCTGGCGCTGCCGCTTCCCGGCCAGCTCGACCCGGCCATGCAGCGCACGGCCCGGCTGGCTTCCCTCGACCCCAACGACGGAATCGACCTATGAGCCAATACCGCCTCAATCTTTTCATCCAGCCCGAGCACGCCCAGCGCCTGGACGAACTGGCCGCCAAGAAAGGCGTGTCCAAGTCGTCCATCGTCGCAGCGGCCTTGGCGTCCTGGCTGTCGCCCGATGCTGGCGACCAGCGCGAGGCCGCCATTGCCAAGCGGTTGGATCGACTGTCGCGGCAGACCGAACGCCTGGAGCGCGACCAGAACATCCAGATCGAAACGCTGGCGCTGTTCATCCGCTACTTCCTGACCGTCAGCACGCCGGTGCCCGAAGCCCATCAGGATGCGGCACGCGCCCAGGGCAAGGTGCGCTTCGAGCAGTTCGTCGAACAGTTGGGTCGCCACCTTCTGCGTGGCCGCAGTCTGGTGCGCGACGTGGTGGAGGAACTGCACCCCGATCCGATGCAGATGGATGACGCAGCAGCGATGGCCTCCGCCCATGAACGAACTGCGGAGCGTGCGTCATGAGTGCCGTTCCACAGATCCAGCCCGAACCTCGCTCATCCGCAGCAGCGTCCCAGGATCGCCGCATCCAGATGCTGCGCACTGCAATGGGGCCGCTGATCGCCGCTGCGCTCGAAGACCCGGATGTGGTGGAAATCATGCTCAACCCCGATCGCACCCTGTGGGTGGATCGGCTGTCGTCGGGTCGCTCGCCGCTGGGCGTGGAGATGCCCGAGGCCGATGGTGAACGCATCATCCGCCTGGTCGCCGCGCATGTCGGCGCGGAGGTGCATCGCGGCCAGCCGCTCTTGACCGCCGAGTTGCCGGAAACCGGCGAGCGTTTCGAGGGCATCCTGCCTCCGGCCGCCCCGGGGCCAGCCTTCGCGCTACGCAAGCGGGCCGTGAGCATCATCGGCCTGGATCGCTACGTGGCCGACGGCATCCTGACCGCCGGGCAGGCCGAGTTCCTGCGCCGCGCCGTGCGCGAGCGGCAGAACATCCTAATCGCCGGCGGCACCAGCACCGGCAAGACCACGCTGGCGAACGCGCTGCTGGCCGAGATCGCCGCCACAGGCGACCGCGTGCTGGTGCTCGAAGACACCATCGAGCTGCAATGCGCGGCCCGCGACCATGTGCCGCTGCGCACCCGCGCCGGCGTCGTCACCATGACCGAGCTGGTGCGGGCCACGATGCGCCTGCGGCCTGACCGCGTGATCGTCGGCGAGGTGCGCGGCGGCGAAGCCCTCGACCTCATCAAAGTGTGGGGCACCGGCCACCCCGGCGGCATTGCGACCATCCATGCCGGCTCCGCGCTGGGCGCGTTGCTGCGCCTCGAACAGTTGATTCTCGAAGTCGCTGTGAATCCGCCGCGGGCGCTGATCGCCGAGGCGGTCAACGTCGTCATCAACATCGCCGGACGCGGCCGCAAGCGCCACGTCGAAACCATCGCCCGTGTCGTCGGCTTCGACGGCACCGGCTATCGCCTGGCGGACGCACTGGAAACGCCGTTTCCCGAGCTGACGCCGGTTCCTCTCGCAGCCGACGCCGCTGCACATTCCCGTCCCCCAACCAACTTGGAGAACTGCCATGACGCACGTTGATTCTTTCCGCTTTTCCGTAAATCCGCTTCCTCGCCTGTCCGGCCTGGCGCGGCTGCGCAGCCTCACCCGCCCTGCGAGGCAGGGGCTGCTGCTGGCCGCGCTGCTGCTGTTGCTGGCCGGAACGGCGCAAGCCGCCGGTTCCTCGATGCCGTGGGAGGGGCCCTTGCAGTCGATTCTGGAGTCGATCCAGGGGCCGGTGGCACGCATCGTCGCGGTCATCATCATCATCGCCACGGGCCTGGCGCTGGCCTTCGGCGACACCAGCGGCGGCTTTCGCAAGCTGATCCAGATCGTGTTCGGGTTGAGCATCGCGTTCGCCGCTTCCTCGTTCTTCCTGTCGTTCTTCTCGTTCTCCGGCGGGGCCGTCGTATGAGTACGGCCAGCGACCTTCCAGGCTTCGAGGTGCCGCTGCATCGCTCGCTGACCGAGCCAATCCTGCTGGGCGGCGCGCCGCGCACCGTGGCAATTGCCAACGGCACGCTGGCCGCCGCCGTCGGGCTGGGCCTGCAACTGTGGATTCCCGGCGTGGTGCTCTGGATCGTCGGCCACTCGCTGGCCGTATGGGGTGCGCGCGTCGATCCGCAGTTCATGCAGGTCTTCGCGCGGCATATCAAACACCGCCCGCTTCTGGACGTGTGAGGGGAGGACGCCATGCTGAACCTTGCCGAATATCGTCAGCGCCCGGCCTTGCTTGCCGACTGGCTGCCCTGGGCCGGGCTGGTCGCGCCGGGCGTTGTGCTGAACAAAGATGGTTCGTTTCAACGCACGTTCCAGTTTCGCGGCCCCGACTTGGACAGTGCGACACAGGGCGAGCTGATTGCCACGTCGGCGCGGCAGAACAACGCGCTTCGCCGTACCGGGTCTGGCTGGGCCTTCTATATCGAGGCCGAGCGGATGCGGGCATCGAGCTATCCGCAATCCTCCTTTCCCGAACCACTGTCCTGGCTGGTGGATGAGGAGCGACGCGCGGCGTTCGAGGAGTCGGATGGCCATTTCGAGAGCGTCTATCACTTCACGTTGCAACACCTACCGCCGCAAGAGTCTCGCGCCCGTGCGGCTGGGATGCTGTACGAGAACCGGCCCACTGAGGGTGTGGACTGGCGTGGTCGGCTTGATTCCTTCGTGGCAGAGACCGATCGCGTGTTCGACCTGCTCGATGGTGTGATGCCGGAGATTGCCTGGCTGGACGATAGCCAGACGCTGACCTACCTGCATGCCACAGTCTCCACCCGGCGCTATCGCGTCGGCGTGCCCGACGTGCCGTTCCATATCGACGCACTGCTTGCCGATGCCGCGCTGGTCGGCGGCCTGGCGCCCATGCTGGGCGATCAGCACCTGCGCGTGGTGTCGGTACGAGGCTTCCCGACCTCGACCTGGCCGGGGATCTTGGACGACCTCAACCGCCTGGGCTTTGCGTATCGCTGGAGTACGCGCTTCCTGTGCCTGGACAAAGCCGAGGCGGAACGGGAATTGGGGCGCTTGCGGCGCCAATGGTTCGCCAAGCGCAAGAACGTCATCGCGCTGCTGCGCGAAACGATCTTTCAGCAGGAAAGCCCGCTGGTCGATACCGATGCCAGCAACAAGGCCGCCGACGCCGATGCCGCCTTGCAGGAGCTGGGCAGCGATCAAGTCGCCTTCGGCTACCTCACCGCCACGGTGACGGTGCTCGACGCCGACCCGGCCGTGGCCGACGAGAAGCTGCGCATGGTGGAGCGCGTCATCCAGGGCCGGGGTTTCGTGACCATCCCCGAAACCCTCAACGCAGTCGATGCCTGGCTGTCGTCCGTCCCCGGCAACGCATACGCGAACGTGCGTCAGCCCATCGTTTCGACGCTGAACCTGGCGCACATGATGCCGATGTCAGCGGTATGGGCTGGGCCGGAGAAGAACGAACACCTCGATGGCCCGCCGCTGATCGTCACCCGCACCGATGGCGCGACGCCGTTCCGGCTGGTGACGCACATCGGCGACGTGGGGCACACCCTTGTCGCCGGGCCGACCGGCATGGGCAAGTCGGTGCTGCTCGCCATCTTGGCCATGCAGTTCCGGCGCTACTTCGGCTCGCGGATCTTCGCCTTCGACATGGGCCGCTCGATGCGCGCCACCATCTTCGGCCTTGGCGGTGAGCACTATGACCTCGGCGCCGATGGCGGCATCGCCTTCCAGCCACTCGCGCGAATTGCCCACGAGGGCTACCGCACCTGGGCCGCCGAATGGGTGGAGGGCCGGCTGCTGCACGAAGGCGTGACGGTCGGCCCGGACGAGAAGGCTGCCATCTGGTCGGCGCTGAGAAGCCTTGCCGGTGCGCCGGTGGAGCAGCGCACCATGACCGGCTTGTCGGTGTTATTGCAGTTTAACGCGCTGCGCCAAGCGCTCGCGCCCTATGTGCTGGGCGGCGCACACGGCAAGCTGCTGGACGCTGACCACGACCGGCTGGGCATGGCCGACGTGCAGGGCTTCGAGATGGAAGAACTGATGCACAGCCCGGCCGCCGTGCAAGCGGTGCTGCGCTACCTGTTCGCCCGCTTCGACGAACGTTTCGACGGCGCGCCCACGCTGTTGATCCTCGATGAAGCGTGGCTGTTCCTCAATGAGCCGTCCTTCGCGGCCCGCATCCGGCAATGGCTCAAGACGCTCAGAAAAAAGAACGTCAGCGTCATCTTCGCCACGCAGTCGCTGGCCGACATCAAGGACTCGACCATCGCGCCAGCCATCATCGAAAGCTGCGCGAGCAGGATCTTCTTACCTAACCCGCAGGCCACCGAGCCGCAGATTCGCACGATCTACGAAGGCTTCGGCTTGAGCAGCCGCCAGATTGAGATCGTGGCGACCGCCCAGCCCAAGCGCGATTACTACTACCAGTCGCGCCTCGGCAATCGCCTGTTCGACCTCGACCTGGGGCCTGTCGCGCTCGCATTCGCGAGCGCATCCACCCCTCAAGACCAACGCGACATTGACCGCGTGCTGACGCAGGCCGGCGCTCCCGGCTTCGCCGGCGCGTGGCTGCGCCATCGCGGCCTCGGCTGGGCCGCCGACCTGCTGCCGTCCGCTCCGGCGGCAGCTTCCTTTCTCGCTTCTCAACCGCTGGAGGTTTCGCCATGATGACCAAGCCCCGTTTGCTCTCTGTCTCACTCGCTGCTGTGCTGTCGGTATCGCTGTTGGCCGTGCAGCCCGCATCCGCGCTGACGGTGTTCGACCCGTCCAACTTCGTGCAGAACACGCTGACCGCCGTGCGCACGCTGGAACAGATCAACAACCAGATCAACCAGCTCCAGAACGAGGCGCAGATGTTGATGAACCAGGCCAGGAACCTGGCAAATCTCGACTTCAACATCGTCAACCGCCTGCGCTCGACGCTCGCCACCACCGAGCGCCTGATCGCCGAGGCGCGCGGCTTGGCCTACGACGTGCAGAGCATGGATGCCACGTTCGCCCGCCTGTACCCGGAACAGTACGCCTCCACCATCAGCGGCGACCGCATGGCACAGGATGCCCGCGAACGCTGGCAGAACACCTTGAACGGCCTGCACACCGCGATGCGGATGCAGGCGCAGGTGTCGCAGAACCTCGCCCAAGACGAAAGCGCGCTGGCCGACCTCGTGAGCCAGAGCCAGTCGGCCACCGGCGCGCTGCAAGCGATGCAGGCGACGAACCAGCTCCTGGCTTTGCAGGCCAAGCAGTCGATCCAGGCGCAGCAGCTCCAGATCACGCAAGACCGGGCCGCTTCGCTGGAACTGGCGCGGCAAGCGGCGGCTATGGAGCGCGCCCGCGAAGTGCGGCGGCGCTTCCTCGGCACCGGCACGCCGTACACGCCGCAGTCCGTCAACTTCTACAACAACTGACCGGAGGCGGCCATGCGATGCGCTTCCGTCCTGCTGGCCGTGCTGCTGACCGCGTGCGGCCAGCAGCCGGCCGAGAACCTGGCCGACGCCCTGGCCGCAGATCCGGTGCGGCTCAAGGCGTTGCGCGGGCAATGCGCGGTCGACCGGCAGGCCATGGGCGAGGATGCCTGCCGCGCCGCCGCCGAAGCCTTCCGGCGGCGCTTCTTCGCCGGCCATACCGGGCCGGATGAATACAACTCGCTGGCTGAACTCCCGCCGATTCCGCCGAGCTTCGATACGCCCGCAGATGAATTGCCAGAGGGCGCCGTTCCGCTCACTCCGCCCGAGGATTCGCCATGAACGACGTGACCATCATCGACCGTTTCCTCGATACGTTCTCGCGCTACATCGACTCGGGCTTCGGCTTATTGCAGGGCGAAGTGGCATTTCTCACCGCCACGCTCATCGTCATCGACATGACGATCGCTGGCCTGTATTGGGCCATGAGCCACGCCACCGGCCAGGGCGACGACGTGATCGCCAAGCTGCTGCGCAAGGTGCTCTATGTCGGCGCGTTCGCCTACATCATCGGCAACTTCAACTGGCTGGCGAGCATCGTGTTCCGCTCGTTCGCCGGCTTGGGAATCACCGCTACCGGCTCGGCCATCACGATGGAGAACTTTCTTCAGCCGGGCCGGCTGGCGAAGACCGGCATCGACGCAGCCGCGCCGATTCTGGAACAGATCGGGGACATGGCTGGGTTCCCCGAGGTGTTCGTGAACATCGACCCTATCGTGGTTCTGTTCATCGCCTGGCTGGTGGTGATCCTCTGCTTCTTCGTGCTGGCCGTACAGCTTTTCATCACGCTGATCGAGTTCAAACTGACTACGCTCGCCGGCTTCGTCTTGATCCCGTTTGCACTCTGGAACAAGACCTCGTTCCTCGCGGAAAAGGTGCTAGGCAACGTGGTGTCGTCAGGCATCAAGGTCTTGGTGCTGGCCGTCATCGTCGGCATTGGTTCCGGGCTGTTTGCCGAGTTCCAGGTACATCCCGACGAACCATCAATCGACCACGCGCTGGTCGTGATGCTGGCCTCGCTCGCGCTGCTGGCGCTGGGCATTTTCGGCCCCGGTATCGCCACCGGCCTGGTGTCCGGTGCGCCACAGCTTGGTGCGGGCGCGATGGCTGGTGCTGCGGTCGGGGCTGTCGGCACCGGCGTTGCCATCGGAGCCGCCGCAACGGGAGTGGGCGGCGCCGTCATGGCTGGGGCACGAATGGCCCCGGCGGCCGCAAAGCTGGCCGGTGCCGGCGCGCGTGCCGCGACTTCGGCGGCCGGCAGTGCCCGATCGGCGTTCCAGGCCGGTTCCGCTGCGGCCGGCGGCGGTGCCAAGGGCGCGGCGGCTGGCCTCGGCAATGTCGCCAAGACCGGCGCACAAGCCGCAGGCCGCAGCGTCACCTCTGGTGCTTCCGCTGTTGGGCAGAAGGTGGCCGACTCCTTCCGCGCTGGCTGGAACGGCACAGAAGCCGGCAGCGACGGTGCTGGCCGCGGCCAGACCGCAGACGGCACCGCAGGCTCGCAGAAGCAAGAGCAACCGGCCTGGGCCAAGCGGATGCACCGCCGCCAGCAGGCTACCCATGCCGCGACCACTGCCGCCCACACGCTGCGCGGGGGCGACGGCGGCGGCTCCGGGCAAGGCCCGAGCCTGCGGGATTCCGATACCTAACCTTCAAGGAGAACACCCATGCGATTCAAACGACCGCAGGTGCGCTACGCCGATACGCCGCAGCCTGCCACCCCGTATCAAGCCGCCGCCCAGGTGTGGGACGACCGTATCGGCTCCGCCCGCGTGCAGGCGAAGAATTGGCGCCTGATGGCCTTCGGCTGTCTAGTGCTCGCGCTGTTGATGGCCGGCGGCCTGGTGTGGCGCTCGGCGCAGTCCATCGTGACGCCCTATGTCATCGAGGTCGATCAGGCCGGGCAGGTGCGCGCTGTAGGTAAGGCCGCTACGCCGTATCGGCCCGGCGACGCGCAGATCGCGCACCACCTGGCGCGCTTCGTGACGCTGGTTCGCTCGCTGTCCATCGACCCCATCGTGGTGCGGCAGAACTGGCTCGATGCCTACGACTACACCACCGACAAGGGCGCGGCGGTGCTCAACGACTACGCCCGCACCAATGACCCATTCGCCCGCATCGGCAAGGAATCGGTAACGGTGCAAATCACCAGCGTGGTTCGCGCCAGCGACACGTCTTTCAACGTGCGCTGGACAGAGCAGCGCTATGTCAACGGTGCGCCCGCCGGCACCGAACGCTGGAACGCCGTGCTTTCGACCGTCCTGCAAACCCCGCGTACTGAACAGCGCTTGCGCAAGAACCCATTGGGTATCTACGTCAACGGCCTGTCATGGAGCCGCGAACTGGATTCTTCCGAAGGAGCCAAACCATGAAACTTCGTTTCTGCCTTTACGTTTTTCCTTTGACGCTGCTGGCCCTCGCGGGCTGCGCCTCGCAGGGCAAGCCGCCGCCGTCCATCTCGCTCGACGAGCCGGTGCTGGCCCAGCCATTGCCCGAACCGCCCAAGCCCGTCGAAGTCGTCGCCGTCCCTGAACCGCTGGCGCTGCCGGCGCAGTTGAAGCCGCTGCCGGAACTCGATGAGGCCCCCGTTGCGCCGGAGCCGGCCGACGAAAAGGTGCGCGTTTCCCGTGCCAATGCAGAAGCGCGTATCGCGCCTACCCGTGAGGGCTACGTCAACGCGATTCAGGTGTGGCCGTTCACCGATGGCGCGCTTTATCAGGTCTATGCGTCGCCGGGGCGCGTGACGGTGGTTTCGCTTCAACCGGGCGAGGAACTGGTGACGGTCGCCGCCGGCGATACCGTGCGCTGGATCGTGGGCGACACGTCCAGCGGCGGCGGGGCCGATCTGCGCGTCAATGTGCTGGTCAAGCCCATCCGTTCCGGCCTGAAAACCAATCTCGTCATCACCACCAGTCGGCGCACCTACCTGCTGGAGCTGACCTCGACCGAGAAGGCATGGATGGCGTCGGTATCCTGGGACTACCCGAAAGACCGGATGCTCGCGTTGCAGCGCCAGGCGCAGGCTGCGCAGGCGACAACGCCTGTCGATACGGGCCTGTCGCTGGACAAGATCCGCTTCCGCTACGCGGTATCGGGCAGCAACCCGCCGTGGAAGCCGCTACGCGCCTTCGATGATGGAGAGAAGGTCTATATCCAGTTTCCGGCGGGCATCGCCCAGGGCGAGTTGCCGCCGCTGTTTGTCATCGGCGCGCAGGGCGACGGGCAATTGGTGAACTACCGTTTCCGCGCGCCGTACTACGTCGTGGATCGCCTGTTCGGCGCGGCCGAACTGCGGCTGGGCGGCGACGGCGGCGACGTGGTGCGGATCGAGCGCACCGATGGCGTTGCGCGGAGGAACTGACCATGAGCCAGGATGACACTCCCGACCTTGCCGCGCCGCAGGCGGCGGGCAAGATCGCTCCCGAGGCGGTCGCGCTTCGCGCCCAGCCGCGCCCGGTCACGCGCCTGAATCGGCGCACGCTGGCCATCCTCGCCGGCGTCCTGGCGGTGGCCGTGCTCGGCGCGGTGATGTGGTCGCTGCAACCTCAGCGGCGCGGTGCGGGCGAGCAGACCGAGCTTTACAACGTCGATCGTGTCTCGAAGTCTGAAGGACTGGATGCGCTGCCGACGGACTACTCCAAGCTGCCGCCGGCGTTGCCGCCTGCCGTTCCCGAACTGGGGCCGCCGCTGCCGGGCGATCTTGGCCCGGCCATCGTGAAGTCGCAGCAGCCGGCGACGGCCGCCTACGCGGCCCCCGGCCACGACCCGAACGATGCTCTGCGCAAAGAAGCCGAAGCGGCCGCGGCCTCGTCCGTGTTCTTCCGCTCGGGAGGGCAGAATGCGGCGCCGGTGGCGCAGACACAGGTGGCCGCTGCGCCGGGCTTCGCCGCCAATGCGGTGTTTGACCCGCTGGCGGCCGGGCCGGTCTCCACGGCGGCCCAGCCTGCTGACCCGACAGCGGTGCAAAACCGGCAAGACCATAAAGAGGCTTTCTTGAAAGGTGGCTCCACTGAAACCCGTAATTCCGGCAATCTGACCCTGCCAACTTCGCCGTATCAGGTCATGGCCGGAACGGTGGTCGCAGGTGCCTTGGTGACGGGGATTAAGTCGGACTTGCCCGGCGACGTGATCGCCACGGTGACGGAGCCGGTCTATGACACAGCCTCCGGGCGCTTCCTGCTGATTCCGCAGGGTTCGCGCATCCTGGGCAAATACAACAGCCAGGTCAGCTACGGGCAGAGCCGCGTTCAAGTCGTCTGGAACCGGATCATCCTGCCGGACACGTCTTCGCTCACGCTCGACAACCTGGCCGGCACCGACCCAGCCGGCTATGCCGGGCTGGAGGACGATGTGGACTACCACTGGGGCCGCATCTTTGCCGGTGCGGCACTCACCACGCTGCTGGGCGTCGGTGCCGAGCTGGCCGCGCCGGAGAACCGGCAGGATGGTGATCGCGTCATCATCGCTGGGCGCGACAGCGCGCAGGACAGCATCAATCAGGTCGGCCAGGAGATGACCCGGCGCAACCTCAACATCCAGCCGACCTTAACGCAACGGCCGGGCCTGCCGGTTCGCATCATCGTCAACCGGGATCTGGTGCTGCGGCGGTACCAGCCGCTGTTCTTCAACCGGGGGACTTCACGATGAGCACGACCAAGAAGCTGCGGCTCGGCCCGCTGCCGAAGACCGAGAGCACCAAGCTGACTTTCGTTTGCCCGACCAGCTTGAAAGCCGACCTCGACCGCTACGCCGCGCTACACGCGCAGGCGTATGGCGAGGCCGTTGATGCGGCGACGCTGATCCCGCATATGCTGGAAGCGTTCATGGCGGGGGATCGAGGATTCAGGAAGGGCACGGCGACCCGCAGCACACCACCGAAGCCGCCATGATTGCACCGCATGCTATTCAACGGCATCCATCGAACGCGCAGCCCAGGCTGCGCGTTCTTCATTCTGGATGCCGCCGAGCCTGTTGGGCTATGATGATGCGACAGGCCCGCCGTTCCTCGGCAATCCAGCACTACACAGTGCGATGCGGCTTTCTCTCCCAACGCTCCTATGTCGCTCCTAGCCGACAACGCCGCTCTTCTTCTAAGCGGCCCCGAAAGGAGCTAACCTACTGTCCCATATACGGTTTCAAGTCCTTCTTGATTTGCGCGAAAGACTTGACACCGGCACTTTTTTGCCCCCGTGGCAGCCAGCTGAGCCTCTAGCGGAGCCAGTTCAGATGTCCGATACAGCCTCGCCAAAACCCGTCGCCAGTGGCGAAAAATTCCGTAACGCCGAGGGCATCACCGCGATCAAGGATGGCCAGAAGCGCCGCCCTTCGGCCGAGCCACAGGTGTTCGAGCCCAAGCCCAAGTGGCTGCGGGTCAAGGCGCCCGGTGGCAGCCGCTTCGACGCGGTCAAGCGCAATGTCGGCGAACACCGCCTGAGCACCGTGTGCCAGGAGTCCCACTGCCCGAACATGGGCGAGTGCTGGTCCAACGGCACCGCCACCATCATGCTGATGGGCTCGGTGTGCACCCGCGCCTGCCGCTTCTGCGCCGTGGACACCGGCAACCCCAATGGCTGGCTGGACAAGGAAGAGCCGCAGAACACCGCCAAGTCGGTGGAGCTGATGGCGCTGCGCTACATCGTGCTGACCTCCGTCGACCGCGACGACCTCGACGACGGCGGCGCGGCCCACTACGCAGCCTGCGTGCGCGCCATCAAGGAGCGCACCCCGAACGTAGTGGTGGAAGCCCTCACCCCCGACTTCAACGGTGACCTGCAAGCCATCGAGCGTGTGGCGGACTCCGGCCTCGAAGTGTTCGCGCAGAACGTCGAAACGGTGAAACGCCTGACCTATGAAGTACGCGACCCCCGCGCCGGCTACGAGAAGACCCTGCGCGTGCTGGAGCATGCCAAGCGCCATCGCCCCAGCCTGCTGACCAAGACCAGCCTGATGCTGGGCCTGGGCGAGACCGACGAGGAAGTGCTCGAAGCCATGGATGACATGCGCGCCATCGGCGTCGACATCCTCACCCTCGGCCAGTACCTGCAACCCACCCGCAACCACCTGAAGGTGCAGCGCTGGGTCAGCCCGGAAGAGTTCAACCGCTTCCGCGACATCGGCCTGGAGAAGGGCTTCATGGAAGTCGCCGCCGGCCCGCTGGTGCGCTCCAGCTACCGCGCCGACCGGGTGTTCGAGAAGAACAACCTGGGCCTCGCCGCACCGGTTCCGGTACCGGGCCAGCCCCTGGATACCAACCTCATCCCCACCCTCAACCTGGGTTGAGCGGGCACGGCAAGACCGCCCCGGGAAACCGGGGTGGAGTGCGATGAAGGGAAATCAGGACTTCGAAAAAAGGCGCCCACTGGGCGCCTTTTTCGTATCTGCCTAGCGCGGGTAGAGCCGGTCGCGCAGGACGCGCTCCAGCCGCTGCGCCACCTCGTCGAACGACGGCGGCGAATCGAGCAGCTCACGGAGCTGCACCATCTTCAGCCCGGCGTAGCCACAGGGATTGATGCGCTGGAAGGGCGACATGTCCATGTCCACATTCAGTGCCAGGCCATGGAAGGAGCAGCCACGGCTGACCCGCAGCCCCAGCGAGGCGATCTTGTCGCCCGCGACATAGACGCCGGGGGCATCCGCCTTGGGCGCGGCCTCGATGCCGTAGCCGGCCAGCACATCGACCAGGCTCTGCTCCATGGCCGTGACCAGCTCGCGCACACCCAGGCCCAGACGGCGCAGGTCGAGCATCAGGTAGCCCACCAGCTGGCCGGGGCCGTGGTAGGTGACCTGGCCACCGCGATCCACCTGGACCACCGGGATATCCCCCGGCGCCAGCAGGTGCTCGGCCTTGCCGGCCTGCCCCTGGGTGAAGACGCGCGGGTGCTGCAGCAGCCAGATTTCATCGGGGGTGCTGCCGTCGCGCTCGGCGGTCAGGCGACGCATCGCCTCCAGGGTCGGCAGGTAATCCGCCAACCCCAGGTGACGCACGATGAGCTCAGGCGCCACTAGAGCACCATGTGCACGCGACCGGTAGCGCGCAGGTCGACGTGAATCGCCTGCAACTGGTCGACGCTGGTGGCGGTGATCAGCACCTGCACGGAGAGGAAGCGGCCATTGCGGCTGTCGCGTGCCACTAGGGTGGTGACGTCGAGGTCCGGCGCATGGCGCTGGATGATCTCGACGACCAGGTCGGAGAAGCCCTCGCCGGCATCGCCGATCACCTTGATCGGGTAGCGCTCGCAGGGGAATTCGATTTTCGGGGCTTGTACGTCGGTTTCGTCGGTCATGGCGGCGGCGGACTCGTGGCCCGCGATGCGGACGCCCCGCCACCCGGGTGGGGGGCGAGGCGTCGGCTCAGTAGGTCGGTGGGTGCGGCTTAGTTGAACAGGCCGTAGAAGAACAGGCGGATGCTATCCCACACGCGGCGGAAGAAGCCACCTTCCTCGACGGCCTCCAGGGCGACCAGGTCGGCGCTGTGCACCACCTTGTCGTCCAGCTTGACCTCGACCTTGCCGATCACGTCGCCCTGCTTGATGGGCGCGACCAACTGCGGGGACAGGGTCATGGCAGCCTGCAGTTTCTGCAGTTGGCCTTTCGGCAGGGTCATGGTCAGGTCGCTGGCCAGGCCGGCCTTCACTTCGCGGGAAGCGCCCTTCCAGACCTGGGCTTTCGCCAGCTCGGCACCCTTCTGATAGAAGGTCTTGGTCTCGAAGAAGCGGAAACCGTAGGTCAGCAGCTTCTGGGTCTCGGCGGCACGGGCCTGCTCGCTGTTGGTGCCGAACACCACGGCGATCAGACGCTGGTTGTCACGCACGGCGGAGGCCACCAGGCAGAAGCCGGCTTCCTCGGTGTGACCGGTCTTCAGGCCGTCGACGGTCTTGTCGCGCCACAGCAGCAGGTTGCGGTTGGGCTGCTTGATGTTGTTCCAGAAGAACTCCTTCTGCGAGTAGATGGCGTAGTGCGCCGGGTCCTCGTAGATGATCGCGCGGGCCAGGCGGGCCATGTCATGCGCGGTGGAGTAATGCTCCGGGTTGGGCAGGCCGGTGGCGTTCATGAAGTGGCTGCCGACCATGCCGAGTTTCTCGGCGGTGGTGTTCATCATGTCGGCGAAGGCATCTTCGCTGCCGGCGATGTGCTCGGCCACCGCGACGCTGGCGTCGTTGCCGGACTGGATGATGATGCCGTGCAGCAGGTCGCTCAGGGACACCTGGGTGTTCACCTGCACGAACATGCGCGAACCGCCGGTGCGCCAGGCGTGCTCGCTGATGGTCACCGGGTCGTTCTCGCCGATCTGGCCCTTGCGGATTTCCAGGGTGGCGATGTACGCGGTCATCAGCTTGGTCAGGCTGGCGGGCGGCAGGCGCTCGTCACCGGCGTTCTCGACCAGGACCTGGCCACTGGCGGCATCCATCAGCACATAGGCCTTGGCAGCCAGTTGCGGCGGCGATGGGACGATCTGCTCGGCGGCCAGGGCGACCGGCGCGGCGATGAGCAGGGCTGCTGGCAGTAGAAGGCGTTTCGCAAAGCTGATGATGTTCATCCGTCTCTCTGAAGTTGCTAATGGTCTAACAGGCCCTTGCGGGCAAAGAACGAAGCCGTCAGTCCGGCTTCACCAGGGTCGGCTGGCCGAGGTTGGCCAGGCGTACGCTGTCCTGCAATTGCTGTGCTTCACCCTGCGTGTCGATCGGCCCCAGGCGTACCCGGTGCAGGATCTGCTGATTGCGCACGACCGAGCTGATGAATACCGGGGCACTCACCATCCCGCTCAGCTTGTCCTTGAGGAGCTCCGCAGCGTCCGGATTGGCGAAGGCGCCCACCTGGAGATACAGGCCAGATGCTCCGAGTGAACCGTTTTTTTTTGCGTCGATCTGCACGGGCAGCACGGCGGCTGCGTGCTGCGCGGGCGGCGGGGTGTACTGCTCCACCGGGGCGGAAGCGACCTGTGCGACGCTCGGCGCCGGCTGCGCCTTGGCCACCTGCTGCGGCTGTGCCAGCACCATGGGTACCGGGCGGCCCTGGGCAGCCCACCACTCGTTGGGGTCGATGCCTTCCACCTTGACCCGCGCGGTGCCGCTCTCGGCATAGCCGAGCTTCTTCGCGGCAGCGAAGGACAGGTCGATGATGCGGTCGGAGTAGAACGGGCCACGGTCGTTGACCCGCAGGATCACGGTGCGACCGTTGTCCAGGTTGGTCACCTTGACGTAGCTCGGCAGCGGCAGGGTCTTGTGCGCGGCGGTCATGCCGTAGAGGTCGTAGGCCTCGCCGTTGGCAGTGGCCTGGCCGTGGAACTTGGTGCCGTACCAGGAGGCGGTGCCGGTGGCCTGGTAGCGGCGCGCATCGCTCATCGGGTAGTAGGTCTTTCCGAGCACCGTATAGGGGTTGGCCTTGTACGAGCCGTAGTGCGGCATGGGCACGGCATCGGGAATCCGCGATACGTCCACATCCCACCAAGGAGCGCCGTCACGGTGAGGGCGCGAATAGTCGCCGGGGCCGGAAATATTTCCGCCCTGCTGTACCGGCTGCGGGGTACGGCTGCTGGAGCAACTGGCGAGCATCAGCGCCAGGACACCGTAAGCAGCGATTCTCATAGGCATTGGCTGCATCTGTTAACGCCCGCCCCGTGCATTGACCAAGGATTCTGAAAGCTGATGCACCGCCATGGAATACATCACGCTGCGATTGTAGCGGGTGATCACGTAGAAGTTGGGCAGGCCCATCCAATACTCCATGCCGTCGACGCCATCCAGTCGGAAGGCCGTGACGGGGAGATCATCGCGCAAGGCGTCACCGCTTGCCCAGCCCAGGGCACGCAGTTCGCCGACATTCTTCACCGGGTCCAGGCCTTCGGTGAGGCCCTGTTCGGCATTCTCGCCACGCACCTGGGCGCGGCTCACTACCGGCTCGCCGGCTACCCAGCCATGGCGCTTGAAGTAGCTGGCCACGCTGCCGATGGCATCCACCGGGTTGTTCCAGATATCGATGTGGCCATCACCGTCGAAGTCCACCGCGTAGGCGCGGAAGCTGCCCGGCATGAACTGCGGCAGGCCCATGGCGCCGGCGTAGGAGCCTTTGAGGGTGAGCGGGTCGACCTGCTCTTCGCGCGCCAGCAGGAGGAACTCCTTGAGCTGCTTGCGGAAGAAGTCGGCACGCGGCGGGTAGTCGAAGCCCAGAGTGGACAGCGCATCGATCACCCGGTAGCTGCCGGTGTTGCCGCCATAGAAGGTCTCGACGCCGATGATGGCGACTATCACCTGGGCGGGTACGCCGTACTCTTTCTCGGCACGGGCCAAGGCGTCGGCGTGCTTGTTCCAGAAATCCACGCCTTTCTGGATGCGGGCATCGGTGATGAAGATCGGCCGGTATTCCTTCCACGGCTTGACCCGTTCGGCCGGCCGCGAGATGGCATCGAGGATCGCCTGCTTGCGCTCGACCTCCCGGAACAGGCTGACCAGTTGCTCCCCGGCGAAACCATAGTCGCGGGTCATCTCCGCAACGAACTCGGCGACCTGGGGGCTTCCTTCATAGTCGCCCGCCAATGCGGGGGCGGCTGCACCCAGCACGCCGCAGAAGCCCACTCCCAGGGCCCCTCGCATCATCCAGTTGCGCAGTATTTTCAAATTATTCACTCGTATCAAACCTGGGCGATCCACTTGCGATGGGTATGGATGGCCATCAAAACCCCAAACCCTGACAGCAGCGTAACCAGCGAAGTTCCGCCATAGCTGATGAAGGGAAGAGGCACTCCAACCACCGGCAGCAGGCCGCTGACCATGCCGATGTTGACGAACACATAAACGAAGAAGGTCATGGTCAGGCTGCCCGCCAGCAGCTTGCCGAACAGGGTCTGCGCCTGGGCGGTGATGACCAGGCCGCGACCGATCAGCAGCATGTAGACCAGCAGCAGGATGCACACGCCGACCAGGCCGAACTCTTCGCCGAGGACGGCAATGATAAAGTCCGTGTGGCTTTCGGGCAAAAAATCCAGGTGCGACTGGGTGCCCAGCAGCCAGCCCTTGCCGAACACCCCACCCGAACCGATCGCCGCCTTCGACTGGATGATGTTCCAGCCGGTGCCGAGCGGGTCGCTCTCCGGGTCGAGAAAGGTCAGCACGCGCTGTTTCTGGTAGTCGTGCATGACGAAGAACCACATCCCCACCGCGATCGGCACCACCGCCGTGACCGCGCCGAGTATCCAGCGCCACTGCAGCCCGGCCATGAACAGCACGAAGGCGCCCGAGGCGAGGATCAGCAGCGCGGTGCCGAGGTCCGGCTGGCGCACCACCAGGATGAAGGGCACCACGATCAGCGCCAGGCTCACCACAACGTGCTTGAGCTTGGGTGGCAAGGTGCGTTTGGACAGGTACCAGGCGATGGTCGCCGGCATCAGGATCTTCATGAACTCGGCGGGCTGGAAGCGGATCACCCCGGGGATGTTGATCCAGCGCGTCGCGCCCATGGCGTTGTGGCCCATGATGTCCACCACTATCAGCAGCGCCACGCCACCGACATAGCCAAGGGGCACCCAGCGGGCGAGGAAGCGGGGTTCGAACTGGGCGATCACCACCATCGCCACCAGGCCGAGGCCGAAGGAAGACGCCTGCTTCATCAGCAGGTCCCAGTGCTTGCCGCTGGCCGAATAAAGGACGAACAGGCTGCCGGCGGCCAGCAGCAACAGAAGCAGGAGCAACTGGCCATCGATGTGCAGACGCTGCAGCAGGCTGGCGCGGCGGCGCATCACGTCCTCGTTGGACAGGGTGCGGTCGAAGTTGCTGTTCATCGGCTCGGGCTCTTCTCGGCGGTGAGGGGCGCCTGCGGCGACTGGAACTCGGGCTTGAGCTGCCCATCGGGGCCCAGCAGCCAGGCATCCATCACCTGCTTCACCACGGGCGCGGCGACACCGGAGCCGGACTCGCCGTTCTCCACCATCACCGCCACGGCGATCTTCGGGTTGTCGGCGGGAGCGAAGCCGATGAACAGCGCGTGGTCGCGATGGCGTTCCTGGACCTTCGAGCGGTCGTACTTCTCGCCCTGCTTGATCGCCACCACCTGCGCGGTACCGGACTTGCCGGCGATGCGATAGACCGAGGCGTCGCCGACCTTGCGCGCGGTGCCACGGGCGCCGTGCACCACCTGCTCCATGCCGATGCGGCCATAGTCCCAGAACTTGGGATCGCGCAGCGCGATGTCCGGCATCGGGTTCGGGTCTTCCGGCGGCTTGCCTTCGATGGTCTTGGCCAGGTGCGGGCGGATCCACTTGCCGCGGCTGGCCATCAGCGAGGTGGCCTGGGCAAGCTGCAGGGGCGTGGCCTGCATGTAGCCCTGGCCGATACCGAGGATCAGCGTCTCGCCCGGGTACCAGGCCTGGCGGTAGCGGGCGCGCTTCCAGTCGCGGGACGGCATCAGCCCGGTGGTTTCCTCGAACATGTCCAGGGCGACCTTCTGGCCGAAGCCGAAGCGGCTCATATAGGTGTGCAAACGGTCGATGCCCATCTTATGGGCGAGGTCGTAGAAGTAGGTGTCATTGGAGCGCATGATCGCGGTCTCCAGGTTCACCCAGCCGTCGCCGCTGCGGTTCCAGTTGCGGTACTTGTGGTCGTAGTTGGGCAGCTGGTAGAAGCCGGGGTCGAACACCCGCGAATCCGGGGTCACCACGCCAGCGTCCAGGCCCGAAACGGCCACCATCGGCTTGACCGTCGAGCCCGGCGGGTAGAGGCCGCGCAGCACGCGGTTGTACAGCGGCCGGTCGATGGAGTCGCGCAGCTCGGCGTACTGCTTGAAGCTGATGCCGGTGACGAAGGGGTTGGGATCGAAGCTCGGCTGGCTGACCATCGCCAATACGTCGCCGCTGGAGGGCTCGATCGCCACGATGGCGCCGCGACGCCCGGCGAGGGCGGCCTCGGCCGCCTCCTGCAGGCGCGTGTCTATGGTCAGCACCAGGTCCTTGCCCGGTTTCGGGTCGGTACGCTTGAGCACCCGCAGCACGCGGCCACGGGCGTTGGTCTCGACTTCCTCGTAACCCACCTCGCCGTGCAGCGTGTCTTCGTAGAAGCGCTCGATGCCGGTCTTGCCGATGTGGTGGGTGCCGCTGTAGTTGATCGGGTCGAGCTCCTTGAGCTCCTTCTCGTTGATGCGCCCGACATAGCCCACCGAATGGGCGAAGTGCGCGCCCTGGGGGTAGTGCCGCACCAGTTGCGCCACCACCTCCACGCCCGGCAGGCGGAACTGGTTCACCGCCACGCGGGCGATCTGCTCTTCCGAGAGTTCGAAGAGGATGGGCACCGGCTCGAAGGGGCGGCGCCCCTGCTTCATGCGCCTCTCGAACAGCGCCCGGTCATCGGCGCTCAGCTGCAGCGCCTCGACTATCACGTCCAGGGTCTGCTCCCAATCGCCGGCGCGCTCGCGGGTCACCGTGAGGCTGAAGCTCGGCCGGTTGTCGGCGATGATCAGGCCGTTGCGATCGTAGATCAGGCCACGGGTCGGCGGGATCGGCTGGACGTGGACGCGGTTGTTCTCGGACAGCGTCGAGTGGTACTCGTACTGGATCACCTGCAGGTAATAAAGGCGGGCGATGAGTACGCAGGTCAGCAGCAGCACCGCCACAGCGCCGACGACGACGCGACGCCGCACCAGGCGGGCATCCTTCTCGTGGTCTTTCAGGCGGATCGGCTGCGGCATCGGTACGGCTTACTTGTGATAGGGGTGGCCGGACAGCACGGTCCAGGCACGGTAGATCTGCTCGCCGACCAGGATCCGCACCAACGGGTGCGGCAGGGTCAGCGGCGACAACGACCAGCGTTGCTCACTGCGCGCGCAAACCTCGGGAGCCAGCCCTTCCGGGCCACCGACCATGAGGTTCACGGTGCGTGAGTCGAGACGCCAGCGGTCCAGCTCCACCGCCAGTTGCTCGGTGCTCCAGGCGCGGCCTTCGACTTCCAGGGTGACGATGCGTTCCCCGGGTTGCACCTTGGCCAGCATCGCCTCGCCTTCCTGGCGGATCATCCGCGCCACGTCGGCGTTCTTGCCGCGCGTGGTCAGGGGGATCTCCACCAGTTCGAGGGCGAGTTCGGACGGCAGGCGCTTGGCGTACTCGTGCCAACCCTCCTCCACCCAGCGGGGCATGCGCGAGCCAACGGCGATCAGACGCAGACGCAAGGCGACGCTCCGTTATTCCTGGGGATGCTGGGCGCGGCTCTGCTCGGCCCCCTGCCACAGGCGCTCGAGGTCATAGAACTGGCGGGTGGCGACCTGCATCACGTGGACGACCACATCGCCCAGGTCCAGCAGGGCCCATTCGCCGCTGTCCAGGCCTTCGCTGCCCAGGGGGCGCACGCCTTGTTCCTTGACCTTCTCCAGCACGTTGTCGGCGATCGACTTGACGTGGCGGCTGGAGGTACCGCTGGCGATCACCATGAAATCGGTGACGCTGGTCTTGCCGCGTACATCGATGGTGGTGATGTCCTGGGCCTTCATGTCTTCCAGGGCCGCAAGAGCGACCTTGACCAGTTCTTCGTTTTGCATCGGTTCAACTACCTCGATCATTCAGCTCGTCGCACGGTACAGGCCGTGCTCATGGATATAGGCCAGCACCGCATCGGGGACGAGGAATCGTACCGAACGCCCGGTGGCCAGCAATTGGCGGATCTGCGTGGCGGACACCGCCAGCGGTGCCTGCCATACAAAGGAAATCTGCCCACCGCGCCCGGCCAGGGCCAGGGGGTCGGCGACACTTCGCGCCGCCAGCAGGTCGCGCAGTGCTTCCGGTGGTTCGCTGTCGGCATCCGGCCGCTGCAACACCAGGATGTGGCAGTGCTCCAGCAACTCCTCCCAGCGGTGCCAGCTCGGCAGGCCGCAGAAGGCGTCCCAGCCCAGCAGCAGGTAAAGCGAGTCGTCCGTGCCCAGCTCGGCCTGCACGGACTCCAGGGTGTCGATGGTCCAGGACGGCCGGTCGCGCTTCAGTTCGCGGTCATCCACCCGCAACGGCGGCAGGTCGGCCACCGCACGCTGGACCATTTCCAGGCGATCGGTCGCAGAAACCTGCGGCGTCTCGCGGTGCGGCGGCCTGGCGCTGGGAATCAGACGCAACTCGTCGAACCCCATCAGCTCGGCGACCTCCAGCGCACCACGCAAGTGGCCGATGTGCACAGGATCGAAGGTACCGCCGAACAGACCGATGCGTTTGCCCATCAGGTGCGCACGTGACCGTCACCGAAGACCACGTACTTCTCGCTGGTCAGGCCTTCCAGGCCGACCGGGCCACGGGCGTGCAGCTTGTCGGTGGAAATACCGATCTCCGCGCCCAGGCCGTATTCGAACCCGTCGGCGAAGCGCGTCGAGGCATTGACCATCACCGAGGCGGAATCCACTTCGGTGAGGAAACGACGGGCGTCGCTGAAGTTCTCAGTGATGATCGCGTCGGTGTGCTGCGAGCCGTAGGCGTTGATGTGCTCGATGGCCTCATCCAGCCCGGCGACGATGCGGATCGACAGGATCGGCGCGTTGTATTCGGTGCGCCAGTCTTCCTCGGTCGCCTCCAGCACATCACTGCCCAGCAGCGCGCGGGTGGCCGCGTCGCCACGCAGCTCCACCTGCTTGTCGCGGTAGATGGCGGCCAGCGGCGGCAGCACGCGCTCGGCGATGCCGGCATGCACCAGCAGCGTTTCCATGGTGTTGCAGGGCGCGTAGCGCTGGGTCTTGGCGTTGTCGGCGACGCGAATTGCCTTGTCCAGGTCCGCGGCGATGTCGATATAGACGTGGCAGATGCCGTCCAGGTGCTTGATCACCGGCACCTTGGCATCACGACTGACGCGCTCGATCAGGCCCTTGCCGCCGCGCGGCACGACGACGTCGACGAACTCCGGCATGCTGATCAGCGCGCCCACGGCAGCGCGGTCGGTGGTCTCGACCACCTGCACCAGCTCGGCCGGCAGGCCGGCGTCGGCCAGGCCCTTCTGGATGCACAGGGCGATGGCCTGGTTGGAATGAATGGCTTCGGAACCGCCACGCAGGATGGTGGCGTTGCCGGACTTCAGGCACAGGCTGGCCGCATCGATGGTCACGTTCGGGCGCGACTCGTAGATGATGCCGATCACGCCCAGGGGCACGCGCATCTTGCCCACCTGGATGCCCGAAGGCAGGTAGCGCATATCGCGGATCTCGCCGATGGGGTCCGGCAGGGTGGCCACCTGGCGCAGGCCTTCGATCATGTCGTCGATACGTGCCGGCGTCAGCGCCAGGCGATCCAGCATGGCTGGCTCCAGACCGTTGGCCCGACCGTTGGCCAGGTCCTGCTCATTGGCGGCGGACAGCTCGCCACGGGCGGCGTCCAGGGCATCGGCGGCGGCCAGCAGGGCGCGGTTCTTCTGCGCGGTGCTGGCACGGGCGGCCACGCGCGAGGCGGCGCGCGCGGCGCGGCCCAGGCGGGTCATGTAATCGAGAACGGACTCGGTCATGGTCTCGGCAGTCTGGCAGTTGGGAAAAGTGGGCGATTATAGCCCGCGCGCCCCGCCACGCCCAGCGGCGCCGGGCGGATGGTAAACAGCCCGTTCCGCGCCCTCCCTGCCTCCCACCCGCAAGCGCCAGCCCCCGCGGTTGCAGGGGATACGGTGACACCCACGGAAAAATACTGGCTTTTTGCCGCCCGAAGGTTGGGTAAACAAAATCGTCACCGATGTTTACCTTGAGGTCGTGCCCCGCGCCCCGACTCGCGGCGAGAACAACAACAAGGCGCCCGAGCGCCGGAGAATCGCCATGCTCTATCGCACCGGATACAGCGCAGACCTGCTCGCCTCGCCCCCCGAGAGGCTCCACATCGGCCCCTGGTGCCTGCATTACCAGGCCTGGTCCCACCACGCAGACGACCCACGAACGCCGGTGCTCATGCTCGGCGGCGCCTTCCAGAGCTTCCGCTCCTTCGCCGCCGAGGTGGAGGAGCTGCTCGGCGAGCACCCGGTCATCCTCCTCGACCTCCCCGGCCAAGGCGGCAACCTGCAACTGGCCCCCGAGCTGGGGCTGGAGCAACTGGCCGACCTGATCGCCGACTTCGCCGAGGAACTGGCGCTGCCCCCGCTGATGCCCATCGGGCTCTCCTACGGTTCGGCCCTGGCGGCGCTGTTCGCCAGCCGCCACCCGCAACGCTGCGAGCGCCTGCTGCTGGCCGGCATCACCGCCTTCGGTCGCGACGGCGCCCGCGCGTTGCTGGAGGAAGGCCTGCTGATGCTTGCCGAAGGCAACCTCGCGGCCTTCGCCCAGGGCGTGCTGATCGGCCTGATCAACCCGCTGCGCCTGGACGCCACCGGCATCACCCCGGGCTTCCGCAAGGCCATGCTGCGCCAGCTGCAGCGCCTGTCGCCGGTGGAGCAGGAGCGCTATCGGCAGAACAGCCGGCGCCTGCTGGATTTCGGCGGCTTCGCCCAGCACCCGCGCTGCCCGACCCTGGTGCTGGCCGGCGAATACGACCACTTCACCCAGCCCTGGGAACACGCGCTGTTCGCCGCCGCCTGCGACGATGCCGACTGCGCGCTGATCGAGAACGGCGATCACCTGGCCCAGTTCGAACGCCGCGACGCCTGCTCGCGCCTCTACGTGCCCTTCTTCAAGGGCAACCCACTGCCGCAGCAGGCCCCCGGCGCCACGCGCCTGGCGCGGGGCATGCTCGGCAACCTGGAGAAGCGCCAGGAACCCCGCCTCGCCCCGCTCGACCGCAACGGCCGCCTGTTCCACCCGGAACTGGGAGAGCTAAGCGTGGAAGTGAGCGAGCTGGGCTTCTTCGGCGGCCTGCTCCACGGCGACCTGCCGGCCACGTTGCCCACCCGTGGCTGGAGCCTGCGCGCCGGCGACCTGCCAGCGCTGGAGCTGCTGCCCCTGCGCCGCCAGAGCGACACGCTGTCGCTGGTGTTCACCCATGTCGACGCCCAGGCCAGCACCGCCCTCGCCGCCCAGGTCGGACCCTGGCAAATGGCGGCGGCAGCGGCCTGAAAGATGGGAGCTGGAAGCTGGAAGCCAGGAGTTTTCTTGAAGCTTCTGGCTTCTGGCTTCTCGCTTCTGGCTTGTCACTTGTGGCTTGCCCCTTGCCCCTTGCCCCTTGCCACTCAAGCCCTGAAACATAGGCGAGGCAGCCAGCGCAAGGCAAAAACAGGCGAGAGGGCGGGAGTTTACGTGCTGTAAATGAGCACCTCGAGCCTGTTTTTAACGCCGCGATGGCAACGCAGGTCGTTTCATATGGAAGCTTCGACGACGCGGACCAGGGTGGGCCACCGCCCCATGTTCAAGCCCAGGTCGGCGCCATCCACCTGTGGGTCCAGCACCTGCACCCGAGGGAAGCCACAGCGATTGAAGCCGTCGACGATGGCCGCGCCGTCGCGGTAGTGCAGCGGGTAGTTGCCGCGGGTGAAGCGGCCGACCAGGTCGACGCCCCAGCGCACCTGGCGGTAGCGCGGGTGCTCGCGCAGGTCCGGGTAGAGGTCGGTGAGGTAGGTGGCCGAGGGGAAGGCGCGCAATTGGTCGGCCAGGCGCCGCCAGAAGCCCTCGATCACCGGCAGCTCGAAGTAATTGACCAACCCCTCGGTGATCACCACCACCGGCCGGTGGCGGTCCAGCCCGGCGAACAATGCATCCAGCCCCTGCCCGCCCTCGCCCGCGAGGATGTCCACGGCGCGCACCTGGTGGCGGCTGTTGAGCCAGCCCTCGCCGTGTAGCAGCAGGCGCTTGCGCGCGGCCATGGGCGGCAGGTCGGCCTCCAGGTAGCGCAGCTCCGGGTAGCGCTCGCAGAAGCGTCGGCCCCGGGGCGACAGCCCGCAGGCGATTTCCACCACCTGGGTCGTGCCAGTGGCGATGGCAGCGTCGAGCCGGGCGTCGATCAGCAGGTGGCGTTGCAGCAGGAAGTTCTCGATATCCAGGCCGAAGCCCACCCGCGCGCCCCAGGTGATGGGGCTGAGCAGGCCGTGCACCCAGCGCCCGAGGGAGGTGGCGAACGCCGGGTCGGCCAGGTGATGGCGGTACCAGACATAACCGGTGTAGTGCGCGCTGGGCGTGATGTGGGCGCTGTCGGCCCGGGCGGTTCTGGACATGGCAGGACTCTTTATTGTTTTTCTCGGTGTTTCCCATCCAGCCGTTCAGCTGCCGGCCGTCGAGGCTTACGTATAATCGCCAGCCTAAGCCGCTGCGGATAGCCAAGACAGCCCATGCCCACCGTTCCCACCCTAAGTTTGCCCTGGCCGCAAGACCGTGCCCTGGGCGATGCCTTCTTCGACCGCGACGCACAACTGCTGGCCCGTGAACTGCTCGGCAAGGTCATCCGCCACCGGGTCGGCAAGCACTGGCTGTCGGCGCGCATCATCGAGACCGAAGCCTACTACTGCGCGGAGAAAGGCAGCCACGCCTCCCTCGGCTACACCGAGAAGCGCCGGGCGCTGTTCCTCGATGGCGGCCACATCTATATGTACTACGCCCGTGGTGGCGACTCGCTCAACTTCAGCGCCCAGGGCCCCGGCAACGCCGTGCTGATCAAGTCAGGCCACCCCTGGCAGGACGCGATCTGCGGCCCCGAGGCACTGATCGCCATGCAGCTCAACAACCCCGACGCCAACGGCATCCCGCGCCCGCCCGAGCGCCTCTGCGCCGGCCAGACCCTGCTGTGCAAGGCCATGGGCCTGCGCGTGAAGGAATGGGATGCGCAGCGTTTCGACCCCGCCCGGCTGTTCGTCGAAGACGTTGGCGAGCGGCCGACACAGATCATCCAGACCACCCGCCTGGGCATTCCCCACGGCCGCGACGAGCACCTGCTCTACCGCTTCGTCGACGCCGGTTATGCACGGCACTGCACACGCAACCCTTTGCGCCGTGGGCAGGTCGAAGGGCAGCACTATCACCTGATCGAAGGAACGACCCCATGAGCGAATGGCTCGACGCCCTCACCACCTGGCTCGGCGCCCACCCGCAGTGGCTGGGCCTGGCCATCTTCATCATCGCCTGCGTCGAATGCCTGGCCATCGCCGGCATCATCGTGCCCGGCACCGTGTTGCTGTTCGCCGTCGCCGTGATGGCCGGCAGCGGCGCGCTGGGGCTCTGGGAAACCCTGCTGCTGGGCTACTTCGGCGGCCTGCTGGGGGATGCCATCTCCTATGGGCTGGGCCGGCGCTTCCACCAGAACATCCGCCGCTTGCCGGGCCTGCGCCACCACCCGGAATGGCTGGCCGGGGCGGAGAACTACTTCAACCGCTATGGCGTCGCCAGCCTGCTGGTGGGGCGCTACATCGGCCCGCTGCGGCCGATGCTGCCCATGGTCGCCGGCATGCTCGACATGCCGCTGCCGCGCTTCATCGCGGTGAGCATGCTCGCTGCGGCCGGCTGGTCGGTGGCCTACCTGCTGCCCGGCTGGGCCACGGGCGCGGCCTTCCGCCTGCCCTTGCCGGAGGGGTTCTGGAAGGAAGCCGGTGTGGTGGTGGTCGCCGTGCTGGCGATGCTGGCGCTGATCCTCCAGGGCAGCCTGCGCGAGAAGCGCTGGGCGACGCCCCTGGCCGCCGGCCTCAGCCTGGCGCTGCTGGCAGGGCTGTTCTTCGGCTGGTCCTACCTGCACGACTTCGACCAGGGCCTGATGGCGCTGGTGCAGGAGCAGCGCAACGACACCCTCGACAGCTTCATGGTGCTGGTCACCCGCCTCGGCGATTTCCGCACCCAGCTGTTCGCCGGCGCCCTGCTCACCTCGCTGCTGCTGGTCGCCCGGCAATGGCGCCACGCGGTGTTCGCCGGCGCCACCCTGGTGTGCACGGCGCTGGCCAATGGCGGCCTGAAGCAGCTGTTCGCCCGCGCCCGGCCGGAGGTGCTGGCCGAGCCCCTGAGCACCTTCAGCTTCCCCAGCGGCCACAGCTCGGCGGCCTTCGCCTTCTTCCTGGTACTGGGCGTGCTGGCCGGCCGTTCGCAGCCCGCACGCATGCGCCTGACCTGGCTGTTGCTGGCCTGCCTGCCGGCGCTGGCCATCGCCCTGTCACGGGTCTACCTGGGGGTGCACTGGCCCACCGACATCCTTGCCGGCGCCCTGCTGGCCGGCTGCATCTGTGCGGCCTGGCTGGCCATCCTGCAGCGTGACGAGCCGATGCCGGCGATGAGCGCACGGGTCTGGTGGCTGGTGCTCCCGGCCTGTATCGCCCTGCTCGGCGGCGTGGCCACCTGGGCGTTGCCCGAGGCCTTCGCCATGTACCGCTACAAGTGACCGGGAGCCGGTAGCCCGGGCGTCAGCCCGGGAAGGGAGAAGCAGGCGGCTCAGGCGATCATGTCGCCCTGCAGCCTGTCCAGCAGGCCTTGCAGGTGGCCCAGACGCTGCTCGGGATCGCCCAGCGCCAGCAGTTCGAGCTTTTCCTTGAGCGAGAACGGCAGCAGGTAGGCCAGTTGGTTGGCCAGCTCCTGCTGCCCATTGGCCAGGCCGCCCATGCCCAGCCCCTGCACCAGCGGGTGCTCGGCCAGGGCGTTGAGCAGCGCGGCGAGGTCGGCGTGTTCGGGTTGCAGCGGGCGCTCCTCGGCCTCGTCCAGCCACTCGATATCGGCGACCGTCAACTGGTCGGGCAGCACCTCGGCGCGGGTCACCTTGAAGCGCCGCCCGCCTTCCACGCGGATCCCCAGCAGTCTGTTGGGCAACTGCTTGAAGTCGCGGATCACCGCCTCGCAACCCATACCGGAGAAACGGCTGGCCGCGTCGCCCACCTCTTCGCCCTCGAGGATGCAGACCACGCCGAAGCCGGTGCCCTGCTTCATGCAGCGGCCGATCATGTCCAGGTAGCGCGCCTCGAACAGCTGCAGGTCGAGCGAGCAGCCGGGGAAGAGCACGGTATTGAGCGGAAACAGCGGCAGATTCATCGACACGACCTCAAACGACCATCGCAACGGCCAGCGGCAACAGCACCGCGGTGGCCACACCCATCAAACTCATCGCCAGCGCCGCGAAGGCGCCACACTCCTCGCCTTCCTGCAACGCCCGGGCGGTGCCCACGGCGTGGGCGGTGATGCCCAGCGCCATGCCCTGGGCCGCCGGGTGACGCACGCCGATGCGGCGCAGCAGCTCCGGGCCGAGGGTGGCGCCGATGACGCCGGTGATCAGCACGAACACCGCGGCCAGCGCCGCCACGCCGCCGATCTGCTCGGCCACCAGCATGGCGATGGGCGAAGTCACCGACTTCGGCGCCATGGTCATCAGCATCATGTGCTCGGCACCGAAGGCCCAGGCCAGGCCCACGCCCATAACCGTAGCAACCAGGCCGCCGATGAACAGGGTGATCAGCGTCGGCCAGAACAACTGGCGGATGCGCTTGAGGTTGAGGAACAGCGGCACCGCCAGGGCCACGGTGGCCGGGCCCAGCAGCAAGGTCAGCAGCGTGGTGCTCTGGCGGTACTCCTCGTAGCCGATGCCCAGGGGCACCAGCACCGCGATCACCAGGGCCATGGACACCAGCACCGGCTGCAGGAACATCAGCCGGGTCTTCTCGTAGAGGAAGATGGACAGCTGGTAGGCCGCCAGCGTCAGGCCGACGCCGAACAGCGGATGGTGGGCGATGGCCTGCCAGGCACCGTGCCAGTCGATGCTCATGGGCGACCCTCCTGGCGGGCCTTGCGGTCGATCAGGCGCTGCATCAGCCAGCCCACGAACAGCATCGAGAAGAACACCGACAGCGCCAGCGCACCGACCACCGCCCAGAAGTCCGCCCAGATCGCCTGGGCATAGACCATCACCCCCACCGCCGGCGGTACCAGCAGCAACGGCAGGTAGCGCAGCAGGCTGCTGGAAGCCACCGACAGCGGCTCACCCACTTCGCCCCGGGCGACGAGGAACAGGAACAGCAGCACCAGGCCGATGATGGGGCCGGGCAGCATGTGCAGGAAAAGGGCGTTGATCCCGGTGCCGAGCAACTGGAACAGCACCAGCCAGGTCAGGCCGCGCAAAAGCATGAAAATCTCCGGATAGGTCGAGGAAGCAAACGGCGAACCGCGCGCAAGGCCCGCTGCAGAGGGGCCGTTGCCAGGATCGCGCCATTATAGGCCCGCTCGCCACCCTCGCTATAACCCGCCATTCGCAGGGGGCATGCCAGCTTGACCCCTGGCATCCGGCCATGCTGATCTAGACGGCGATGAATCCAGGGTCGGCCAAAGACCCAGCAAGAAGAACAACAAACCACGTCCACGGAGGATGAAGCATGCCGTTCGTACCTGTATCCGAACTGAAGAACTACATAGGCAAGGACCTGGGCCACTCCGAGTGGCTGACCATCGACCAGGGTCGCATCAACCAGTTCGCCGAGTGCACCGGCGACCACCAGTTCATCCATGTTGACCCGGAGAAGGCCAAGCACACCCCATTCGGCACCACCATCGCCCACGGTTTCCTCACCCTGTCGCTGATCCCGGTTCTCACCGAAGGGCTGCTGGTACTGCCCGAAGGCATGAAGATGGGCATCAACTACGGCCTGGACAGCGTGCGCTTCATCCAGCCGGTGAAGGTGGACTCCCGCGTCCGCCTGGCGCTCACCATCATGGACGTCACCGAGAAGAACCCAGGCCAGTGGCTGATCAAGGCCCGCGCCACCCTGGAGATCGAAGGCCAGGCCAAGCCTGCCTACATCGCCGAATCCCTCAGCCTCTGCTTCGTCTGAAGCCCCTGCCGGCGGCCCTCCGCCGGCATCCCTCCCGCTACTCGCCGTCAGGCCGTCGCGTTCGCTAGAATGCCGCCGCCAATCGGCACCCGCCTTCTCAACAAGGACAGTTCCATGACCGAAAAACGCATTCTCCCCGCCTTCCTGCTGTGCTTCTTCCTGGGCACCTTCGGCGCGCACCGCTTCTACGCCGGCAAGATCGGCACCGCCATCCTGCAGATCCTCACCCTCGGCGGCCTGGGCATCTGGACCCTGATCGACTTCATCATGATCATCGTCGGCGCCTTCACCGACAAACAGGGCAACAAGATCACCCAGTGGACCTGAGCCCCTGCCTGACTGAAAAGAAAAGCCCGCAATAGCGGGCTTTTTTACGCCACACTTGCACCAGCCGTATCCACCTTCAAGGGACTGTCGATGAAACCGCTGCTGCCCCTCGCGCTCGCCCTGCTCCTCGTGGCCTGCGGAGACGGAGAACCCCTCACCCCGCCGGACGCCCGCCTGCCCGACGGCTCGCGCTACCGTGGCGCGGTGGTCGATGGCCTGCTGCAAGGCCCGGGGCGCCTGGACTACAGCAACGGCACCTGGTTCGAAGGCACCTTCAAGGATGGCCAGCCCAATGGGCGCGGCACCTGGCACGGCCCCAACGGCGTCGAGTACCAGGGCGATTTCAGCAACGGCCTGTTCGACGGCAACGGCCACATGACCTATGGCGACGGCACGCTCTACGAGGGCGGCTTCAAGGCCAACCAATTCAACGGCGAAGGCACGCTCAGCCGCGAAGGCATGGTCTACAGCGGCACCTTCCGCGACGACCGCTACCACGGCCAGGGCAAGCTCACCCTGCCCGACGGCAGCAGCTACCAGGGCCAGTTCAAACGCGGCGAACAGACCGGACGGGGCGTGCGCACCGACGCCGATGGCTCGCGCTATTCCGGCCCGTTCAAGGCCGGCCAACTCGATGGCGAAGGCGACTACCAGGGCGCCGACGGCGGCTTCTACAGCGGTGGATTCAAAGGCGGCCTGTTCGACGGCAAGGGCCGCTACCAGAACGCCGAAGGCTCGGTCTGGAGCGGCCAGTTCAAGGGCGGCAGCCTCACCGGCAAGGGCGAATACAAGGGCGCGGACGGCGAGCTGTACACCGGCGCTTTCCGCAACTGGCGCTACCAGGGCGAAGGCAGCCTCAGCCTCGCCGATGGCAGCCGCTACGAAGGCGGTTTCGCCGCTGGGCGCTATGCCGGCAAGGGCACCTTGACCCTGGCCGACGGCGGCCAGGAGAAAGGCACCTGGCGCGGTGGCCGGCGCATCGGCGATGAAACCGGCAAGGCGCTGCCCAACCCCCTGGAGGTCGGCCTGCTGGAACAGGGCCGCCTGCTCGACGCCGCCATCGACGCCCTGCCCGCCTCCACCCCGGCGGTGGAGCTGTACTCCCTGAGCCTGGGGGGCGATGGCCGCCAGAGCGTATTCCTGCGCGAGGCCGACTACGTCGCCACGCTGCTCGACCAGCGCTTCGGCGCCCACGGCCACATCACCCTGATCAACCACCGCGACCACATGGCCGACCGTCCCCTGGCCACCCGCGAGAGCCTGGCCCGCGCCATCCGGGGCATCGCCCAGCGCAGCGGGCCGGAAGACCTGGTGTTCATCTACCTCACCAGCCACGGCTCCGCCGACCACCAGCTGGCCCTCGAGCAGCCCGGCCTGCAGCTCGGCGACCTGCCCGCCAGCGAGCTGGCCACGGTGCTGGCGCCGCTGAAGGAGCGCCACAAGGTGGTGGTGATCTCCGCCTGCTACTCCGGCGGTTTCATCCCCGCGCTCAAGGACGACAAGACCCTGGTGATGACCGCCGCCCGCGCCGACCGGGTGTCCTTCGGTTGCTCCGACGACAACGAATTCACCTACTTCGGCCGCGCCCTGCTGGCCGACGCCCTGAACCAGACCGACGACCTGGAACGTGCTTTCGAACTCGCCCGCACCGAGGTTGCCGAATGGGAGAAGGCCGACGGTTTCGAACCCTCCGAACCGCAGATCTGGGCACCCAAACCGGTGCTCGCCCATTGGCGAAAGTTGCGCGCTGCCCAGGCCCAGGAGGCCCTCGCCGCGCAACCTGCAACGGCCGGCGGCAAAACCGCCGCCAGCCACTAAGCTGAAGCTGTAACAGCGGAGAAACAGCATGCATCTGACGCCCCAGCACATCCTGCTCGCCGGCGCCACGGGCCTGACCGGTGAACACCTGCTCGACCGACTGCTCAACGAACCCACGGTGGAGCGGGTGCTCGCGCCGACCCGTCGCCCCCTCGCCGAGCACAAGCGCCTGGACAACCCGGTGGGCGAGATCGCCGACCTGCTGCCACACCTCCAGGGTCCGGTGGACACCGCCTTCTGCTGCCTCGGCAGCACCATCCGCCAGGCCGGCTCCCAGGAGGCCTTCCGCGCCATCGACCTCGACCTGGTGCTCGCCGTCGGCGCCCGCGCCCGCGAACTCGGCGCCCGCCACTACCTGGTGATCAGCGCCCTGGGTGCGGACGCCAGCTCCTCGGTGTTCTACAACCGCACCAAGGGCGAGATGGAGGCAGCGCTCAAGGCCCAGGACTGGCAACAGCTGACCCTGGTACGCCCGTCCCTGCTGCTCGGCCCGCGCAGCGAATTCCGCCTCGGCGAACGCCTGACCGCCCCGCTCATGCGCTGGCTGCCGGGCAAGTACCGTGGCATCGGCGCCTGCACCCTGGCCCGAGCCCTGTGGCGCCTGGCCCTGGAAACCGACCAGGGCACGCGCATCGTCGAATCGGACGAATTGCGCCGCCTGGGCCGCTGAACCCGGGCGGGAATCCTCCCGCCATTGGCCGAAATCCCCGCGCCGCGCGGGGATGCGCCCTGCTAACGTGAATGCCTCGTCAACCGCAATGGACTGCCCGCCATGGGTTTCTACGATCGCCACGTCCTGCCCCGCCTGATCGACTACGCCTGCGGCATGGGCGAAGTGATGAAGACCCGCTCGAAGATCGTGCCCCAGGCCGAAGGCCGGGTGCTGGAGATCGGTATCGGCACGGGCCTCAACCTCGGCTTCTATGACCCGGCCAAGGTGCAGGTGGTGATCGGCGTCGACCCCGCCGCGCAGATGCAGGCCCTGGCTCGCCAGCGTGCCGACGCCATCACCATCCCGGTGGAAACCATCGCCCTGGAACTGGGCGAGATCCAGGCCAGCGACGCCAGCTTCGACAGCATCGTCTGCACCTTCACCCTCTGCACCATCCCCGATGCACCGGCGGCACTGAAGGAAATGCGCCGCGTGCTCAAGCCCGGCGGGCGCCTGCTGTTCGCCGAACACGGCCTGGCACCGGACGCCCCGGTGGTGCGCTGGCAGCATCGCCTCACGCCGTTGTGGAAACCCTTCGCCGGCGGCTGCCACCTCAACCGCGACATCCCGCGCCTGATCGAGGCCGGCGGCTTCGCCATCCGCGAGCTGCACACCGGCTACCTGCAGGGCCCGCGCCCCATGACCTTCGTCTATCGCGGCTGGGCGGATTGACCGGCGCCCCCGCAACCGGGTTAGCCTTGGGCGCTTGAAAGCCAGCCCGGAACCGCCCCATGCGTACCCTCACCTCGCTCACCGGCAACAGCCAGAAACTCGACGGCGGCGCCATGTTCGGCAACGCCCCGCGCGCCCTCTGGGAGCGCTGGATGCAGCCGGATGCGCAGAACCGCATCGACCTCGGCTGCCGCGCCCTGCTGGTGCAGGAAGACGAGCGCAACATCCTCATCGAAACCGGTATCGGCGCCTTCTTCCCGCCCGAGCTCAAGCACCGCTTCGGCGTGCAGGAAGCGCACCACGTGCTGCTCGACAGCCTCGCCGAGGCGGGCCTGTCCGATGCCGACATCGATATCGTGCTGCTCACCCACCTGCACTTCGACCACGCCGGCGGCCTGCTCGCCGCCTGGGAGCAGGACCAGCCCATGCGCCTGCTGTTCCCCAACGCCCGCTTCGTCACCGGTCGCCGCCAGTGGCAGCGCGCCTGCAACCCGCATCCGCGCGACCGCGCCTCCTACATCCCGGAAATGCTCGAACTGCTGGAAGCCAGCGGCCGCCTGGTGCTGATCGACGAGCAGCCCAGCGCCGAGATCCTCGGCCCCGACTGGCGCCTGCACTGGAGCGACGGCCACACCCCCGGGCAACTGCTGCCGGAGATCGCCATGCCCGACGGCCCGGTGGTGTTCAGCGGCGACCTGATCCCCGGCGCGCCCTGGGTGCACCTGCCCATCACCATGGGCTACGACCGCTTCCCCGAAGGCCTGATAGAAGAGAAGGAAGCCCTGCTCGCCAGCCTGCTGGAGCGCAATGGCCGCCTGCTCTTCACCCACGACCCGGACGTCGCCATGGGCCGCGTCACCCGCGACGGCAAGGGCCGCTACGGCCTCGACGACAACCTCGCCGCCGTGCACCAGCTGGCCGCCTGAGCCAGCCGGACAGAAATCAAGGAGCCCCGAATGAGCCTCGAATCCGTACGCGCCTTCCTCGCCGAGAAGGCCCCCGAACTCGCCATCATCGAACTGGAAACCAGCACCGCCACCGTCGCCCTGGCTGCCGAGGCCCACGGCGTCGAGCCGGGCCGCATCGCCAAGACCCTGGCCTTCCGCGTCGGCGAGCAGCACCTGCTGGTGGTGGCCCGTGGCGATGCGCGCATCGACAACCGCAAGTTCAAGGAAGCCTTCGGCGCCAAGGCCAAGATGCTCGACGCCGAAACCGTGCAGGCGCTGACCAGCCACCCCGTCGGCGGCGTCTGCCCCTTCGGCCTGGCCACCCCGCTGCCGGTCTATTGCGACCTGTCGTTGCAGGCCTTCGATGAAGTGGTCCCCGCCGCCGGCGCCATCCACAGCGCCGTGCGCATCGCCCCGCAGCACATGGCCGAACTGGTCGCCGCGCAATGGGGGGATGTCTGCCAGGACCCGGCCTGACGTCGGCCGATCAGAAGGAATCATCCGTAGGATGGGTAGAGGTACGAAACCCATCACCACGCAACCCTACGGAGCGCCTTAATTCCCCCCGGTCACACCCAGCCCCACGCCCAGCTCCGCCGCCACCGCGAACGGCAGCAACAGCGTCTCCAGCACCGCGCTGAACGGCAGGTCGAGCGCCGCCCAGCCGGGCGCTTCGGCGCCGAAGCGGTCCTTGGGGCAGCAACCGCCATTGAGGGAATACCAATCCAGCCGAGTGCCGGAGTAGATAATCGGCGCGCCGGGCTTGGCCGCGTCCAGGGTGCGCACGGCGGCGCAGCCCTGGAGCACCAGCACCAGGCCGATGAGCAAGCCCAGGCGGGCGCGGCGCGGTTCAGTCATCGCTGCTCTGCAGGTGGTGCTCGCCCCAGCGCGGCAGCATGTCCTGGGGGATTTCCAGCAGGTTGAGGATGCGCGCCACCACGAAGTCCACCAGGTCATCGATGGTCTGCGGCTGATGATAGAAACCCGGCGAGGCCGGCAGGATGATCGCGCCGAGGTTGGAGAGTTTGAGCATGTTCTCCAGGTGAATGCTGGAGTAAGGCGCCTCGCGGGGCACCAGGATCAGCTTGCGCCGCTCCTTCAACGCCACGTCCGCGGCGCGCTCGATCAGGTTGTTGCAGGCACCGGTGGCGATGGCCGACAGCGTGCCGGTGGAGCAAGGCACCACCACCATCGCGCCCGGTGCACCGGAACCGGAGGCCGCCGGGGCCATCCAGTCTTCCTTGCCGTAGACGCGGATCTGCCCCGGCGCGGCGCCGGTGTACTCGCTGAGGAAGGCCTGCATCGACTGCGGCTTGGGTGGCAGGGTGACCTCGGTCTCGGTGGCCATCACCAGCTGCGCGGCCTTGGAGATGAGGAAGTGCACCTCGCGGTCTTCCTGCACCAGGCAGTCCAGCAGGCGCAGGCCGTACTGGGCGCCGGAAGCGCCGGTCATCGCCAGGGTGACGCGTTCGGGTCCGCTCATGTCGTCGTCCTCAGCCTTCCAGCGCCTTGGCCAGCTTGCCGTGCAGGCCGCCAAAACCGCCGTTGCTCATGATCACCACCTCGGTGCCCGGGCGCGCCTGGCCCTTCACCCGCTCGATGATCGCCTCCAGCGAATCGCAGACCACCGCCGGCACCGGGCAGGCAGCGGCCGTGGCGGCCAGGTCCCAGCCCAGGTTCGGCGGCGCGTACCAGATCACCTGGTCGGCCTGGGCCACGCTCTCCGGCAGGCCGTCGCGGTGGGCGCCGAGCTTCATGGAGTTGGAACGCGGCTCGATGATGGCGATCACCGGCGCCTCGCCCACGCGCTTGCGCAGGCCGTCGAGGGTGGTGGCGATGGCGGTGGGGTGGTGGGCGAAGTCGTCGTAGAGGGTCACGCCGTTCACTTCGGCGACCTTCTCCATGCGCCGCTTGACGTTGCGGAAGGCGCTCAGGGCGGCGATGCCCAGCTCCGGCACCACGCCCACATGGCGCGCGGCGGCGAGGGTGGCCAGGGCATTGGCCACGTTGTGCTGGCCGGTCAGGGTCCATTCCACGGTGCCCTGCACCTTGCCGTCGAACTGCACCTCGAAGCGCGAGCCATCCTCGCTGAGCAGGCGCACCTGCCACTGGCCGCCTTCACCGGTGGTCTGCACCGGCGTCCAGCAGCCCATTTCCAGCACCCGTACCAGGGCCGGCTCGGTGGTGGGGTGGATGATCAGGCCCTCGCCGGGGATGGTGCGCACCAGGTGGTGGAACTGCCGCTCGATGGCGGGCAGGTCGGGGAAGATGTCGGCGTGGTCGAATTCCAGGTTATTGAGGATCGCCGTGCGCGGACGGTAGTGGACGAACTTCGAGCGCTTGTCGAAGAAGGCGCTGTCGTACTCGTCCGCCTCCACCACGAAGAACGGCGTGCCGCCCAGGCGCGCCGAGATGCCGAAGTTCTGCGGCACGCCACCGATGAGGAAGCCCGGGCTCATGCCCGCATGCTCCAGCACCCAGGCCAGCATGCTGGTGGTGGTAGTCTTGCCGTGGGTACCGGCCACCGCCATCACCCAGCGGCCCTGCAGCACGTGGTCCGCCAGCCACTGCGGGCCGGAAACATAGGGCAGCCCCTTGTTCAGCACATGCTCCACCGCCGGATTGCCCCGCGACAGCGCATTGCCCACCACCACCAGGTCCGGCGCCGGGTCCAGGTGCGCGGGGTCGTAGCCCTGCATCAGCTCGATGCCCTGGGCCTCCAGCTGGGTGCTCATGGGCGGGTAGACATTGGCGTCGGAGCCGGTGACGCGGTGGCCGAGTTCCTTGGCCAGCACCGCCAGCGAACCCATGAAGGTGCCGCAGATGCCGAGGATATGGATATGCATGGAATACCTCTGGAAACGGGCTGCCGGAGCCCGAAAAAAACTTGCCGCAGGTTAGCACAGCGGCCCCGCCCGGAGCCTGGCCCTGCGGCATATGTAGAGCGCTGGAAGGTGATTTCATTCGCCACCCCGCAACGAAAAAGCCCCGCCGAATGGCGGGGCTCCTCGTCACGCGTTCAGGCAGTCACTGCCAGTTGGTGGCGATCACCAGGTTCAGCTCGTCGCGCTGGGCGGCGGTGAGGTTGCCCTCGGCCCCCGCCGGCACGCCGAAGGCGGCCATCGCATCCACCAGCCCTTGCACCTGGCTGTCCAGCAGGGTCTTGCCGTCGGCCGACTTGAACTGGTCGAGGTGGTAGGCGCTGCCGCCGTACCAGTTCTCGATGCTTACCCGCTCGGTGCCGCCCACCAGGCTGACATCCAGGTCGTTGCCGTTCTGGCGGAACCAGAGCTGCTCGACCGAGATGCCGCTGCCGAACTGCAACAGGTCCAGGCTGCCCGCCACGCTGTCGTTGTTCTGGATGACATCCTGGCCGTCGCCCAGGCCGAAGACATAGGTATCCGAGCCGGCACCACCGGACAGGGTGTCGTTGCCGGCCCCCCCCATCAGCGTGTCATTGCCCGCGCCGCCGGACAGCCGGTTGGCCGCCGCGTTGCCCCACAGCTGGTTGTCCAGGGTGTTGCCGGTCCCGTCTATAGCGGCCTCACCGGTCAGGGTCAGGTTCTCCACACCGAAGGCCAGGCTGTGGCTGATGGAGGCCTCAACCGTATCGATGCCCTCGTTGAGGTACTCGAAGACGCTGTCACCCAGCGAGTCGATCACGAAGGTGTCGTTGCCACGGCCGCCATAGAGGCTGTCGTTGCCCTCGCCGCCGTACAGGCGGTCATCGCCATCGCCGCCATTGAGGACGTCATTGCCGGCCCCGCCGAACAGCGTGTCGTTGCCGAGGTTGCCGTTCAGGGTGTCGTTGCCGTCACCGCCATCGAGGTAGTCCTGCCCGGAGCCCGTCACCAGCAGGTCATCACCGCCCCTGCCGAACAGGCTGTTGTTGCCGATGCCACCGTACAGCGCGTTGTTCGCATCGTTGCCGATGATGAGGTTGTCCAGATCGTTGCCGGTGCCGTTGATGGCAGCGGTGCCGGTGAGGGTGAGGTTCTCGACATTGGCGCCCAGGGTCAGGGTCAGGCTGGATTCAACGGTGTCGATCCCCCCGCCCGCGCTCTCGATCACCAGGTCACTCAGCGAGTCCACCTGGTAGGTGTCGTCGCCGGCACCGCCTTCCATGCGGTCGCCGCCCAGGCCGCCAAGCAGCGAGTCATTACCGGCGCCACCGAACAGCGTGTCGTTGCCGGCTCCGCCATTGAGGGTGTCGTTACCGGCAAAGCCGCGCAGCTCGTCCTGGCCGTCATCGCCGAAGAGGGCGTCGTCCGTGGAGTAGCCCTGCACCGTGTCGTTGCCATAGGAACCGTGCAGCAGGCTGTTGCGGATGAAGTCGCCGGTCCAGACATCGCCATTACGGAAACGAACCTCCTCGATGGAGGCCGGCCCCTTGCCATCACCGGCGAAGAAACCGACGACGATGAGGCTGTCCAGAGTGTTGTTGCGCTCGAACACCAGGTTGTCGTCGACACGACGGAAACGGATGTGCTCGGTGTTGAAGTCGGCGAATTCGATGACATCGTGCTTGCCGATGCCGTCGTCCTGGTTGTGGATGACGTCCTGCCCCCAGTAGTTGTTGAACACGTAGGTGTCGTTGCCCGTGCCGCCGATCAGGGTGTCCTTGCCCTGCCCGCCGTTCAGGCGGTCGTCGCCCGCCTCCCCGCGCAGCAGGTTGTTGCCGTCGCCGCCACGTATATCGTTGTTCAGCGCATTGCCGATGCCTTCGGTCGCCGGGCCACTGAGGACCAGGTTCTCGACGTTGTCGCCCAGGGTCCAGGAAACCCGCGACTCGACCGTGTCGATACCGCCGTCCACGCCTTCGATCACGCTGTCGCCCGCATCCACCCAGTAGCGGTCATCACCCGCGCCACCGATCAGGGTATCGACGCCGGTGTAGCCATCGAGCAGGTCATTGCCATCGCCACCCTCGAGCAGGTCGTTGCCGGCCCCGCCATACAGGGTGTCGTCACCGGCCAGCCCGAACAGGCTGTCGTTGCCCCCCTTGCCGTCGAGGACGTCGTTGCTGGCAAAACCGACCAGACGATCATCAGTGGAGTCTCCCTGCAGCACCCGCGAGCGAAGCTGGTCCGGCAGCCACTGGGTGCCGTCGGCGAAGCGGATCTGCTCCACGGCTCCAGTCGCACCGAAGTAGCCCACCACACGGATGCTGTCGGTGCTGCCCCACAGGTTCAGCAACAGGTCGTCGCCATCGTGGCCGACGGTGATATCGCCGGGCGCGATGCCCGTGGCGAACTCGATAGCGTCGAGGGCACCGTCGGTATCCTCGATCACGTCCTGGCCCCAGCCACGGGCGAAGCTGTAGAGGTCGTCGCCCTCGCCACCCTGCAACTGGTCGTTGCCTGCGCCGCCATTCAGCGCATCGTTGCCGGCGCCGCCCTGCAACAGGTTGTTGCCGGTGTTGCCAGTCAGGGTGTTGTCCAGGCTGTTGCCGATACCCTGGAGGTTGGCGCTGCCGGTGAGCGTCAGCTTCTCGATGCCCGCACCCAGGGTGAAGGAAACACTGGCCTCCACCGTGTCGGTGCCGCTGCTGTCGATCACCACATCGCCTGCGGACTCGACCACGAAGACGTCGTTGCCGGCTCCGCCGTTCAGGGTGTCGTTGCCTGCGCCCCCGACCAGCCGATCGTTGCCGGCGCCCCCTTCGAGCACATCGTCGCCGCTGCCGCCGTCGAGCGTGTCGTTGCCATCGCCCCCGAGGATGCTGTCATTGCCGGCACCGCCGCTGATGCTGTCGGCAGTGGCGTAGCCCGTCAGCGTGTCGTTGCCGCTGGTGCCCTGCAGCGCCAGGGCCTTGATGGTCGTTAGGGTCCAGCGGGTGCCATTGGCGAAGCGGATTTCATCCACCGCATTGGAGGTGGCGCCATCGCTCAGGAAGTAGTTGATGACATTGATGCGGTCGCCGCTGCCGCCCAGGCTCAGCACCAGGTTGGCCCCGCTGCGGGACACCTGGATATCGCTCGGCAGGATATCGGCAGCGAACTCGATGACGTCCAGGCCATTGGAGCCGGACTCGAAGTTCTGCACCGTGTCCGAACCCCAGCCCCTGGCGAAACGGTACACATCGTTGCCGACGCCCCCTTCGAGGGTGTCGTTGCCGCCCTCCCCGCTCAGGGTGTCGTTGCCGGCGTTGCCCATCAGGTAGTTGGCGCCCTGGTTGCCGGTGATCAGGTTGTTCGCGCCGTTGCCGAAGCCGGTCAGGTTGCCGCTGCCGGTCAGGCGCAGGTTCTCGATATTGGCACTCAGCGTCGAGCTGATACTGACGCTGGATTCCAGGGTGTCGATGCCCTCGTTGGGGTTCTCCTGGATCACATCGCCGAGGGAGTCGATCACATAGGTGTCGTCGCCCAGCCCGCCACGCAGGGTGTCGGAGCTGGTGCCGCCATTCAGCACATCGTTGCCGGCACCGCCGATCAGCAGGTCGTTGCCCTCCGCGCCGAAGAGCGTGTCGTTACCCGCTCCGCCGTTCAACGTATCGGCGGTACTGAAGCCATTGAGCAGGTCATCGCCATCGCCCCCCTGGAGTACCAGGCTGCGCACCTGCCCGAAGGTCCAGACCACGCCGTTGGCGAAGCGGATTTCTTCGATCGAGTTGACGCTCGCCCCGTTATTGAGGAAGTAGCCCTTGACCAGGATGGAGTCCGACGCCCCCTTCAGGGTGAGCATCAGGTCGTCGCCCAGATGCACCGCCTGGATATCGCTCGGCAGGACATCCGCGCCGAACAGGATCACATCGCGGCCGTCACCATTGTCGAAAATGGTGTCCCGACCCCAGCCACGCGAGAACAGGTAAGTGTCGTTGCCATAACCGCCGCTGAGCTGATCGTCGCCAGCGCCCCCGTCAAGGCGGTCATCACCCGCTCGGCCTTCGAGGATGTTGTTGCCCGCATTGCCGGTCAGTTCGTTGTTCAGCTCGTTGCCGAAGCCGTTCAGGTCCGCCGTGCCGGTCAGAACCAGGTTCTCGAGTGCACCGACAAGGCCGTAGTTGATGCTGCTGCGCACCGTATCCACGCCACCCCCGGCCATCTCGCTGATCCGTTGCTCGATCTGGCTGATGACGTAGGTGTCGTTGCCCGCACCGCCGATGAGCAGATCGGCCCCGCTTCCGGCATCCAGCCAATCATCGCCGTCGTCGCCGAGCAGGGTATCGTCGCCCGCCCCGCCGTAGAGGCTGTCATTGCCGGCACCGCCCTCCAGGGTGTCCTTGCCATCCAGGCCATACAGCCGGTCGTTTCCGGCTTCGCCCTTGAGGCGGTTATCGCCGGCGTTACCGGTGATGTCGTTGTCCAGCTGGTTGCCATAGCCGTCGATGCGGGCGCTGCCGGTCAGGACCAGGTTTTCCAGGCCGTAACCCAGCGTATGGGTCATGCTGCTGCGCACGGTGTCGATCCCGCCACCGATGTTCTCGGTGATAGCGGCGTAGCCTTGGCTGTCCACCACATAGGTGTCATTGCCCATGCCGCCAATAAGCTGGTTGTAGCCCTCCCCGCCGTCCAGCCAGTCGTCGCCATCACCGCCGAGCAACAGATCGTCACCCGCACCGCCGAAGAGGCTGTCGTCGCCCGCGCCACCGTCCAGCTGGTCGTTGTCACCCAGGCCGAACAACTGATCATCGCCCAAGCCACCGGAAAGGGTGTCGGGGACGGCCGTTCCCGTCAGGGTGTCGTTGCCGGGCGTGCCGGCGTTGAGCATCTGCAGGACCTGCAACGGCCGCCACATCTGGTCGGAGAAACGGATCTCATCGATGGCGTAGGGTGCAAGGGCATCGGCATTGAAATAGTTGCTGATGGTGATCCTGTCGCTGCTTCCCTGGCGGAGCAGGATCAGGTCATTGCCAACTCGGCTGAGCCGCACGTCTTGCGATGACACGTCGAGGATCTCGATCACATCGACACCGCTCTCCATGGCCTGCTCATTGATCAGCACCTGGCCCCAACTGCCCGCCAGGCGATAGGTGTCGTTACCCTGGCCGCCGATCAGGGTGTCGAACCCCTGCCCGCCCACCAGCGTGTCATCGCCCTCACCACCCAGCAGCAGGTCATCACCGCCAAGGCCGTCCAGCATGTCGTTGCCGGCGCCGCCTTCCAGGGTGTCGGCCTGGCCAGTCCCCTGGAGGAAATCAGCGCCCGGCGTTCCCTGCAGGAACTGGCCCTGGGGGGCGTTCTCCACACGCGTCCTCACGTCATAAGGCGACCAGCGGGCACCATTGGCAAAGAAGATTTCCGCGATCTCCGGCAGGCCGACGCTGGAGAAGTAGTTGCGCAGGATGACCTGATCGTTCGAGTCCACAAGGCTCAGCACCAGGTCCACGCCGACGCGCCTGCAACTGACATCCTCCGGCAGGATGCCCACCTCGAACTCGAGGCGATTGACGAAGCCATCGCCACCGCCGTCCTCGATCACATCGCGACCGCTGCCTCGGCCGAAGCGGTAGATGTCGGCCCCCGAGCCGCCCCGCAGGGTGTCGTTGCCCAGGCCGCCGGCTAGCGTATCCACGCCAGCGTCACCGACCAGCAGGTCATCCCCCTCAGCGCCATAGAACTGGTCGTCCGTATCGCCGCCAACCAGGGTGTCGTTGCCGTTTGTGCCTTGAAAATCCATACCCTCTCCTTTGATGGATCACACGATCGAACCGCCACCCCCCGCGCCCCTTCGGTAGTCCGAAGAGGTATCCGCAGGTGTGGATAAATGAACGGGGGGCTGTCGCAATCAGGCGGGCTGCATCACCGAGTCGAGGCCCAGCACCTGGAGGTAGCGGGCGATGCCGCTGTCAGTCGAATAGCCCCGTGCGGCAACCACCGCCTGCCGCCTCAAGGCCCGGAAGCGCTCGGGCTCGGCCAGGGCCTGCAAGGCCTTCTCGGCGATCCGCTCGCCATCGAAGAAGTCCACCAGCAGCCCGTTGCGGCCGTCCTCGATCACCTCGCGCACCGGCGCGGTATCCGAACCGATGACCAGGCAGCCGCTGGCCATGGCCTCCAGCAGGGACCAGGACAGGACGAAGGGGTAGGTCAGGTAGATATGCGCGGCGGAAACCTGCAGCACCCGCTTGTAGGTGGCATAGGGCACCTTGCCGAGGAAGTGCACCCGCTGCAGGTCGACCGGGTTCTCCGCCAGCAGCTTGCTGCGCCAGTTGGCAGCGCCCTTGGGGCGGCTGCCATAACTCACCTCATCGCCACCGACCACCAGCACCTGGCAGGTCGGGTGCGCCTCAAGGATGCGCGGCAAGGCCCGCATGAAGCTGTGGAAGCCCCGGTAGGGCTCCAGGTTACGTGCCACGTAGGTGAGGATCGGCTGCCCGGCCTTCAGCACCCGGCCATCGGGCAACTCCAGGCTGGCCTCGGGATCAGGGCCCAGGCCGGCGATATCGATGCCTTCATGGATCACCTGCATGGCGTCGCGATAGGCCGCGGGGTGCAGGCTGCGCTGCCACTGGGTCGGGGTGATGGCGAGATCGCAGTTCTCCAGGTTGAGCAGGTGCAGCGCATTGCGGCTGCGGATGCTCGCAGCGCCGTTGGTATCGAGCGGGAACTCCGGGTCGAAGCCGGCATCGGCACCACGGGCCTGGTAGTAGTACTCGCAGAAGTGGATCAGCCGCGCCGACGGGAAAGCCTCCTTCACATACAGGCTCTCTCCCCAGCCGGGATGGGCGACCACCACATCCGGCCGGTAGCCCTTGCCCTTCAGGTCCAGCAACAGGCGCAGCACCTGCTGGCCATGCAGCACGCCATCCTCGAAGGTGCGCACATAAGGGTGCGTCTGCGCACTCGCCTTGCGATGGGGCTTGTAGCGCAACAACCGCACACCCGGCAGCCCAGGCGCCTGCTCGCGGCCGATGGCCAGGACCTCGACACCGTCCCGCTTCGCCAGATGGGCGGCGAGATGACGGAACTGGCCAGGGAAATTCTGGTGAATGAACAGCACACGCATCCCGCCGCAACTCCTTTTGCAGGTCTTCCATGGCTGCCACCCCTCGGGTTTGTCCAGGCGAGAAGCGGCAGAAAATCATGGCACTACGCCACAGGCGAAGGATGAACCGGGACGGGGGAGCAAGGAAAGCGGGTCGCGTGATGCGACTCACGAATGGGGGAGCGATAGTCCGGCGATAGAGGGAAGTGCGAGAGCCGATGCCGATGCAGGCTGGTTACCGGGGCAGGTGGTTTGATCAGACGTGCGCAATGGACACCCACGCAGCCTCAACGGGTCTCGGCTGAAAGGCCTGGTATATAAACGTAAGACATCAACTCCAGATACTGAGCGTTAACCTGTATCGAGCCCCGAGCTTCGCAACTGTGCCCTAGGGCATTGAAAGAATAAGAAAATTGCTTTTATAAAGACTGACAAATCATGAACCCCCTGTTTTTATAGTGAGGCCTTTATGCTTATGGAGGCCTATGCAGTGTAGAAATTCACTAGCCAGTCACGAAGAGGGAACGAGGAATTTCCGATGCAGAGCTCGCCGCGGCGCAAGTTAAAGAAAACCCTCTTTTCAACGATGCTTATTATGGGTTTGTATAGATCTGGGGCGGACAGGCAAACTTGATCCTCCTCGTCACATCCGTCTGCCCAATGGAACGCGTTCATGCAAAGCACCTTTTCATGGGCCCCCGCTCCACTTAAAATCTCCTCCACTTCTAATGTGCTGATGATCGGTGCATTTCTGTTTATTGCATTCCGAAAGTTAGAAAAAGGGTGGACACCCTGTTGCTTGACGTGGGTCGAAACAATGCGAGCAGCTTGCCTGAGAAATTCATGTACTTGATCTTCGTCCTCCTTGCTTGCCTCTCCCCTGCTAGACCACTCAACCTTCTTGAGCCTGGAAAGTAAGGCCTCTGTGTTTTTCATTAATTTTCACTCAAAAATTAGACACATCAGTACTTGGAGCTTTTACCCCTGACCGCAGCCTATGCAATTGGAGCGACAGGATATGCAAACAAACCTTTTTCAAAGAGTCTCTACTGTGACTCCAAGTGCGACCAGCCTCGTAAATGCAGCCTGAAAAAGCTCGTCATTGCTAATTGCCAAGTAGAATTTCCGCCCACCCCCTCTTTAAAGCATATGACCTTCGAGCTCGGGGTTCTGTATATGAAATAACTACTCAGCGTCAACCCATTCTTGAATAATAGTTATCCACAAAATCTTCAGTAAAAACAGGCTTATCAACGGACAAATTCAATACCTCCTGATTTGTTTAAGGATAGTACCCACCAATCATATTTCAGCGCACATAGAAAATAATATTTACACACCCAGCACGCATTCAATATTCAAACTTCAATTTGAAACCCCAATCCCCGTCTTCTTTCAGGAACACCGAATAGAAGACCTCTCGCCACAATGTGCCGTGCTCACGAAATACATCCAGATGTTGATACAGCAGATCGACCACTTCATCCGCAGGCTCCAGTAGATCCTGTCTACCCTCAGGGCTGCTGATCGTTACGGTTAGCCCCTGATACTCCCCCTCTTCCACCCGTACTGCGTGCATCTCGATCTGGCTCCAGCTTTCAGGCGTTGCACCAATGAGCGCCTTGACCAATTTCAGGTCCAGAGGCGCATGCTTCTCGTATAACATCTCCACTCGACACGTCCTTATTTATATTAGGCGCGTACCGCGCCAGCCAGATTTCTGCAGCCTGTCTCTATACATTTATTAGAATCAAACTCCTGTCGTAGATCAACGCTCATCAAGCACTCAACATACTCATCTGGAGGACAGTAATGATGCTCACAAATAAAGTGAACGATAGCAAGCGGAGAGGCGCATATTAAATCACCAGCCGGAATCCATAATTCAGAACCCCGAATAATAGTGCCACTTCCCCCTGCATATCTTATTTCCCCACACTGGATACAGTGCGGTACATCTCTATCTGGGTCCATAAAAGGAATAAATGGTTAAACGCTCTCTAGCACATCGGGAAGACGCGCCAGCAGAGCGCCCGACGGCTGTCCCCTTGGGATGTCTCCGAACATATCGAGCCAGCCGACATTGAGGACCCCACCCAGCTTATAAGGCGAAATATATCGCTCATACACACTCAGGTCTGGGAAATAGCTGTTCTCAAGTTCACTAAGGGCGTCGCTTGCTGCGTTCTGGCAGAAACCTGTACCATTCAGAAGCAACCAAGGCATAACATCCACCTTATCAATGAATGCGTCCGCATATACGCCATAATCCTCCACCACACCACTGACTATTACTCCCCACTCTCCTTCCTTCTTGTATCTATCCAACTCACTGACCACTTCCAACTTGAGCCAACGCGGAAGATTGTCAAAGTCGGCTTGACCTCCTCCTTGAGCGATCCCTTTAACTATATAGAGCACTATCTCCCAAACCGACATATCACCTTGGCGATGCAGCCCCATAAGAAAAACCAAACCATGAAAGAAACCACTCTCCATGCCTAGCACTCCACATCCATAAGTATCTTATCAATCCACTGCATCGCTACCCCTCTTACCCGCAGAGCCCGCAACGGTATTGCAAAACCACTATAACTTTTACGTATAAAAAGACACGCAAGCATTGGAGAGCCCATACCAAGCCTTGCATCGGAGAGTATTCGCCAACACGGTATGGAGAGCCGCCAACAAGAACAGAGATCAGGTTTTGATGTCGGGGTAGGCCTTCCTTAACGCATCCCGTCAAAGTAGCGCCCTTTAGATATAAGAAATCTTACAACCTGTACATGAAGCGAGTCATTACAAATCTGATTAAAGAAAAGCAGATTGTGCAGGACGTAGTACACAGAGCGCCTAGGGCCGAGAACAAAGTGCCGATCGAACTCCACTCCATCCTTCGTCAAGAACTCAATCAACTCCTCTTCGGTATATTTCTTCATGCCTTGGAGCCCTCCCAAAATGGAAATCCTCTAAGCCCTGTAAAAGAGAGCCCTCCTGCACCGCACGCATCCGGAACGACTCCTTCGATGCGGTCCTCAAACGCCCTCACCCCGCCCCTTGTGAAATACCAGAACTGGAAAACTCGACAGGCAACCAAACCCCATCAGTTCTCTCTCCAGCCACAAACTCTTGAATACCACCCGCCTGAAGTGTTCGATGCTGTTCTGCGGGACAAAAATCTCGTCTATCGGCAGAGGGACGCCATCATCATCCATACGCTTGAATACCACAGGAACGGGCCGGCTGATGGACAACGACAGTTCCGCCTCTGGCGCTGCCGTGACTCTGCCCCCTGCGGATGTAACCTCGATGACTGCGTCGCTCTGCTGGCCTCGATAAATCCCCTTCTCGGGAGGTTGCGTGGAATTGCAATTGGCCAATGCCGTTTGAAGAAGCCGTCCCCCGATCCTCATGGGCCTAGGGTCAATTTCGCCGAGCATGAATGCCAAACCTAATCTCCTGAAAGCGTTTTTATAACCATCACACCGTATAGGTGGCTCACTCCACACCTGCTGCGCCCACCACCTCCAAAAACGCCCCGATCACCCGCCTCGCCCCCTGCTCCTTCAGGCACACCAGCGTCTCGGTCATGCGCGGTTCGAAGTCGAGGATGGGCAGTACGTGCACGCCGCGGCTGGAGCCGAGTTCGGCGGCGGAGACGATGCCGACGCCGAGGCCGGCGACGACCATCTCGAACACCGCTTCGCGGCCTTCCACTTCGATGGCGGTGTGGGTGTCGAGGCCCAGGCGGCGCATTTCGTCTTCCAGCATCTGCCGGGTCATGGAGCCCTGTTCGCGCAGCACCAGCGGGGTGCGGTGCAGGTCGGCGAGGTGGATGGCGTCGCGCCGTGCCCAGGGGTGGCCTTCGGTGACGAAGGCCACCAGCGGGCCGCTGCTGAGCACATGGGCGATCAGGCGGTCGTCGTCTACCGGGCGGCCGAGCACGGCGAAGTCGGCCTGGTAGTCGAACAGCCGGCGCAGGGATTCGTCGCTGTTGCCGGTCACCAGGCGCACGCGGATGCCGGGGTAGCGCTCGCAGAAGCGCGCGATGTAGGGCAGCAGGTGCATGGGCGCGTCCACTGCCAGGGTGAGGCTGCCGCTTTGCAGGGCGCGGGAACTGGTGAGCAGTTCCTCGGCCTCGTTCTCGGCGGCGAACAGGCGCAGGGTGATGGCCAGCAGGCGCTCACCCAGTTCGGTGAGCTGCACCGAGCGCTTGTTGCGGTTGAACAGCAGCACGCCGAAGCGCTCCTCCAGCTTGCGCACTTGGTCGGAGACCGCCGGCTGGCTGAGGAACAGCTGCTCCGCCGCGCGGGTGAAGTTGCCGTGCACCGCCACGGCGTGAAAGGCCTTGAGTTGCGCCTGGGAAACCGACATCACCGTCCCTATTAATAAGCTCAGCTTGTTTGTGAAATACCATAAATCGATTTCATTTATTTCTAGCCAATTGCTTTGATCAGCGCCAGCCACGCCCACCCGCATCCGCTGGAGACGATCATGAGCCACGCCGAATTCCCCGCATCGCATACGCCCCTCGCCGCGCCGGTCCAGGGCGAGCCCTACCTGCTGACCCCCGGCCCGCTGACCACCTCGCGTGCCACCAAGGAAGCCATGCTGCGTGACTGGGGCTCGTGGGACGCCGACTTCAACCGCGTCACCGCCGAGATCCGCCAGCAGCTGCTGGCCATGGCCGGGGTGACCGACGACAGCTACGCCTGCGTGCCCCTGCAAGGCAGCGGCACCTTCTCGGTGGAAGCCGCCCTGGCCACCGCCATCCCCCGCGACGGCAAGGCGCTGATCCTGATGAACGGTGCCTACGGCCAGCGCGCCGCCAAGACCCTCGACTACCTGGGCCGCGCCCATATCGCGCTGGACAAGGGCGACTACCTGCCGCCGCAGCCCGAGGAGGTGGACGCCCTGCTGCGCGCCAATCCCGATGTCACCACCGTGTTCCTGGTCCACTGCGAGACCAGCTCCGGCATCCTCAACCCGCTGCGCGAGCTGGCGGCCGTGGTGAAGGCCCATGGCAAGCGCCTGATCGTCGACGCCATGAGCTCCTTCGGCGCGGTGCCGTTGTCGGTGGACGAGGTGCCCTTCGATGTCCTGGTGTCCTCGGCCAACAAATGCATCGAGGGCATCCCCGGCTTCGGCTTCGTGATCATCCGTCGCGACCTGCTGGAGGAGTCCGCCGGCCGCGCCCACTCCCTGAGCCTCGACCTGCTGGAGCAGTGGCGCTACATGGAGCGCACCGGCCAATGGCGCTTCACCCCGCCCACCCACAGCGTGGTGGCCTTCCATACGGCGCTGGAACAGCACGCGGCCGAGGGTGGCGTGCCGGGCCGCCTGGCGCGCTACACGCGCAACCGCGACGTGCTGGTGGCCGGGATGCGCGAGCTGGGCTTCGAGACGCTGCTGGAGGACCGCTGGCTGTCGCCGATCATCACCACCTTCTTCAGCCCTGCGCACCCCGCCTTCGAGTTCAAGCGTTTCTACGACGAGCTCAAGGCCCGCCAGTTCGTCATCTACCCCGGCAAGCTGACCCAGGCCGAGAGCTTCCGCATCGGCTGCATCGGCCAGATCGACGAGCCCATCGTCCGCCAGCTGCTGCGCGCCATCGCCGAGTCCCTGCAGGCGATGGGCGTGACCCTCGAGAAAACGGCGGCCTGACCCGCCCCCTTGGGCCGCCCGCCACCCCGAGCGGGCGGCCTCTTTTTCCGCGTCAGCCGGCCGCGCCGGCGAGGAGCCCGCCCACCCGAGACGATCAGCACCATGCCTGACGCACGGCCTCTGCCCTTCTGACCAGGCCAGGCGTTTAGACAGCCAGGAAGTACCAAGAACAACAACAGCCTCCCTCACGCACTGTCGCCAACCCACAGGGGTCAGAACCATGAACAACGCTGCAGGTGTCTTCCAGCACGGGTGGAAATCCATCCACCGCTGGCGTGTACAGATCTTCCTCATCACCTGGCTGGCCTATGCCGCCTTCTACTTCACCCGCAAGGCCTTCTCGGTGGCCAAGCTGGGCATCGGCGAGGACGTCGATTTCGAGCTCGACAAGTCGGCGATGGCCAACCTCGATGCCCTCTATCTCACCGCCTACGCCATCGGCCAGTTCACCTGGGGCATCTTCGCCGACCGCTTCGGCCCCCGCGTGATCGTCTTCGGCGGCCTGCTGGTCTCCGCGCTCGCCGCGCTGGCCATGGGCACCTTCGCCACCCTGCCGATCTTCGCCACCTGCATGGTGATCCAGGGCCTGGCGCAGTCCACCGGCTGGAGCGGGCTGTGCAAGAACATCGGCTGTTTCTTCGCCACCCGCGAGCGCGGCCGGGTACTGGGCTACTGGAGCACCTGCTACGCCTTCGGCGGCCTGGTCTCCACGCCCTTTGCCGGCTGGTGGGCCTACCAGGTGTTCGGCGACTGGCGTGCGGCCTTCGTCTCCAGCGCGGTGGTGGTGCTGGTGGTGGCGGTGCTGTTCTGGCTGCTGCAGCGCAACCGCCCCGAGGACGTCGGCCTGGAGCCGGTCGAGGTGGAAGTGAAGACCTCCCGCGAGCTGAAGATCGAGCGCGACAGCCACTGGGTCTCGCTGCGCAAGATCATGGGCAACCGCACGGTGCTGGTCCTCGGCCTCGCCTACTTCCTGCTCAAGCCGGCGCGCTACGCGATCCTGCTGTGGGGCCCGATGATGGTCTACGAGCGCATGCCCGCCGTCGGCAAGGTCGCCTCGGCCATCGTGCCCACGGCCTTCGAGGTGGCCGGGCTGGTGGGGCCGATCCTCATCGGCATCGCCTCCGACCGCTGGTTCGGCGCGCGGCGCATGCCCGCCTGCGTCATCAGCCTGGTGGCGCTGACCCTGTGCCTGGGCCTGTTCGTGCCGGCCATGCAGAGCGGCAGCCTGTACCTGGTGGTCGGCCTGCTGTTCATGCTGGGCCTGACCCTCTACGGCCCCGACTCGATGATCAGCAGCTCCGCCGCCATCGACTTCGGCACCACCGAAGCGGCCGGCACCGCCGCCGGCTTCGTCAACGGCTGCGGCTCGGTCGGCGCCATCCTCGGCGGCCTGCTGCCCGGCTACTTCGACACCACCACCGTATTCATCGGCTTCACCGTCGCGGCCCTGCTCGCCAGCCTGATGCTGGTGCCGTTCTGGAACAGCCGGCCCAAGACCCTGAAGGTCCTCGACGGGCTCATCCCCCCACCCGGCAACGACGGCCAACCCCTCGGCGCCCGTTCCTGACTTCGCCCCCAAGGAGACACCCATGAACTACCAGCACCCCACCCAACTGCAAGCCGCGATCCTCGACTGGGCCGGCACCGTGGTCGACTTCGGCTCCTTCGCGCCGACGCAGATCTTCGTCGAGGCCTTCGCCGAGTTCGGTGTCGCCGTGAGCCTGGAGGAAGCGCGTGGCCCGATGGGCATGGGCAAGTGGGATCACATCCGCACCCTGTGTGATATCCCCGCCATCGCCGAGCGCTACCGCGCCGCCTTCGGCCGCCTGCCCACGGACGACGACGTCACCGCGATCTACGAACGCTTCATGCCCCTGCAGATCGAGAAGATCGCCCTGCACTCGGCGCTGATCCCCGGCGCCCTGGAGGCCATCGCCAGCCTGCGCGGCAAGGGGCTGAAGATCGGCTCCTGCTCCGGCTACCCGGCAGCGGTGATGGCCAAGGTGGTGGAACTGGCGGAGAAGAACGGCTACGTCGCCGACCATGTGGTCGCCACCGACGAAGTCCCCAACGGTCGCCCGCACCCGGCCCAGGCACTGGCCAACGTCATCGCCCTGGGCATCAGCGACGTGGCCGCCTGCGTGAAGGTGGACGACACCTGGCCGGGCATCCTAGAAGGCCGCAGCGCTGGCATGTGGACGGTCGCCCTCACCTGCTCCGGCAACGCCCTGGGCCTGACCTGGCAGCAGTTCAAGGCCCTGCCCGCCGACAAGCTGGAGCAGGAACGCGCACGCATCGCCCAGCAATTCGAAGGCGCCCGCCCGCACTACCTGATCGACACCATCGCCGACCTGCCGCAGGTGATCGACGCCATCAACGCGCGCCTCAAGCGCGGAGAAATGCCCCAAAGCGCATGACGAAACCCGAGGGGCACCCTGTAGGGCTGCAGGGGCGACTTCAGTCGCCAAGCAGACCGCAGCGCTGCCCCGACTCGGTGCCACAGACAGCATCGCCTGGTGGATGGAAAGAGCGCCATCCACCCTACCCCCCGGTCATCTCAGTGCCTGAGCCAAGCGCAAGCCCCAACCGTAGGATGGCGTAGAGCGCAGCGAAACCCATCACCGTAGAGGCGACTTCAGTCGCCAAGCAGCCCACAGGGCTGCCCCTACCCGGTGCCACAGGTAGCACCGCCTGGTGGATGGAAAGAGCGCCATCCACCCTACTCCCCGGTCAGCTCGGTGCCTGCGCCAAGCGCAAGGCACGAACCGTAGGATGGCGTAGAGCGCAGCGAAACCCATCATCAACAGACCTGAACCCGACGGAGATTCCCGGGCTGAAGCCCGGGCTACATCCGAGCCTGGCTACAAACTGCGCGTCTCGATCGAGTGCTTGCGCAGCTTGCGGTACAGGGTGTTGCGGCTGATGCCGAGCTGCTCGGCGGTGCGGGTCATGTGCCAGCGCTGGCTTTCCAGGGCGGCGAGCAGGGCGCTGCGTTCGGCGTCTTCCAGCGGGTGCACCACGCAGTCGGTGGTGGGGGCCGGGGCAGGTGCACGGCGCAGGTCGGCCGGCAGGTCGGCGTAGCGGATGCGGCCGTCCTCGCACAGCGCCGCCAGGGTGCGCAGCACGTTGCGCAACTGGCGTACGTTGCCGGGCCAGGCGTAGTCGAGCAGCGCCTGGCGGGCGTCCTGCTCCAGGCGGATGGCCTGGCCACGGGCTTCTTCGTGCAGCAGGTGGTCGAGCAGCTCGGGGCGGTCGCTGCGCTCGCGCAGGGGCGGCAGGTCGATCACCAGGCCATTGAGGCGGTAATAGAGGTCTTCGCGGAAACTGCCATCGGCCACGCGAGCGCCCAGCTCACGGTGGGTGGCGCTGATGATGCGCACGTCCACGGCCTGGGCCTCGCCGCCGATGGGCACCACCTGGCGCTCCTCCAGCACCCGCAGCAGACGGGTCTGCAGGGCCAGGGGCATGTCGCCGATCTCGTCGAGGAACAAGGTGCCGCCATCGGCCTGTTGCAGCTTGCCGCGCATGCCTTCCTTGCGCGCACCGGTGAAACTGCCGCCGCGATAGCCGAACAGCTCGCTCTCGATCAGGGATTCAGGGATGGCCGCGCAGTTGAGCGCCACGAAGGGCCGCGCGGCGCGGGAACTGGCCAGGTGCACGGCCTTGGCGAAGGCCTCCTTGCCGGAGCCGGTTTCGCCATTGACCAGCACGGGCACGTCGCGCTCATACACCTTCAGCGCACGGAGGAAGTCGGCGGCCAGCGCCGGGTCGCCCAGGCACAGCCCGGGCACGGCGGATTTCGGTGCCACCGGTAACGCACGGGCGACGGTACGCGGCTGGCCTCGCAACACGGCATAGAGGGCACGGCCATTGCGCGCACGCAGCGGCCAGCTGGCATTGGGTTGTGGTTGGGCGCGGCCGAGCAGGTCGTCCAGCCGGCAGTCGAAGAAGGCTTCCACGCTCTGCCCCAGCAGGCGCTCGCGGGCGCTGTCCAGCAGGTTGATGGCGCTCTGGTTCACCGCGCGGATGCGCCCTTCGCCGTCGAAGGCCATCAGCCCCTCGCTGAACAGGCCGACGTACTCGGCCTGCAGGTGGAAGCGCAGCAGCCACTCGCCCTCGAAGCGGCGCAGGAAGTAGCAGCTCTCGATCATCTTCGCCGAGAGGTTGACCAGCGCCATGGTGTGGAACTGGCTCTGGCGCGACACGTCGTGGCGCGCGGAAGACACATCGAGCACCGCCAGCAGGTCGCCCTGGGGGTCGAACACCGGACTGGCGGAGCAGGTGAGGCCGGTGTGGCGACTGCGGAAGTGCTCGTCCTGGTGGATGGTCAGTGCCTGGCGCTCGATCACGCAGGTGCCGATGCCGTTGGTGCCCTCGCGGGCCTCGCTCCAGTCGGCGCCCAGCCACAGGCCGGCACGCTCGAAAGCCTGGCGCTCGGCTCCGGCGGTCACACAGTTGAGGATCACCCCCCGGGCATCGGTGAGCAGCACCGCGTGGCCGGCACCGGAAAGCTGGTGATAAAGGCTGCTCATCTCGCCGCTGGCGATCTCCAGCACCTGCTGCATGCCTTCGCGGCACTCGAGCATGCGCGCATGTTCGAGCACGGTCGGCGCCATTGGCAGGGCCGGGTCGAGGTGGTAATCCTCCAGGCAGCGCAGCCAGGAGCGGGCGATGGAAGGGTCGGCGGCGGGCCCGCTGGACTGGGCCTTGCCTTGCGCCACGGTCAGCACTTGCCGAGCGTGGCGGCTCAGGTGGTCGTGCATTCTTGTCGTTCTCCATTGCGGGCTTGCGGGAGGCAGCCCGTGCCCCGATGGGCACCCGCATCGCCGCAGCATCCACCAGCACAAGCGGCTTTGCAATCGCCGGGTGACCCACCGGTCGAGCGCTGTACCGGATGCGTGACACTCTGTCACCCGGGACGTACCAGGCATGCGACAGCCCTCACCCGCAGGCCGTTCCCCACAACACTCGGAGCCCTCTCCCACGGGGCTTTCACCGGCCTGGCCCGGCCCTTGCTCTATGCTGCTCAAAGCGCTTCGGCGCCAACTCCCCAATAAGCACAAGAGCCAGGAGATAGACCATGCGTTACGCCCAACCCGGTACCCCCGGCGCCATCGTTTCCTTCAAGGCCCGCTACGGCAACTACATCGGCGGCGAGTTCGTCCCGCCGGTCAACGGCCAGTACTTCACCAACACTTCGCCGGTGAATGGCCAGCCCATCGCCGAATTCCCCCGCTCCGACGCCGCCGATATCGACAAGGCCCTGGACGCCGCACATGCCGCCGCCGATGCCTGGGGCAAGACCTCGGTGCAGGACCGCTCCCTGGTGCTGCTGAAGATCGCCGACCGCATCGAAGCCAACCTCGAACTGCTCGCCGTCACCGAGACCTGGGACAACGGCAAGGCCGTGCGCGAAACCCTCAACGCCGACATCCCCCTGGCCGCCGACCACTTCCGCTACTTCGCCGGTTGCATCCGTGCCCAGGAAGGCGGCGCCGCCGAGATCAACGAGAACACCGTCGCCTACCACATCCACGAACCCCTGGGCGTGGTCGGGCAGATCATCCCGTGGAACTTCCCGCTGCTGATGGCCGCCTGGAAGCTGGCCCCGGCCCTGGCCGCTGGCAACTGCGTGGTGCTCAAGCCCGCCGAGCAGACCCCGCTGGGCATCAGCGTGCTGCTGGAGCTGATCGGCGACCTGCTGCCGCCCGGCGTGCTCAACGTGGTACAGGGCTTCGGCAAGGAAGCGGGTGAAGCGCTGGCCACCAGCAAGCGCATCGCCAAGATCGCCTTCACCGGTTCCACCCCGGTGGGCTCGCACATCCTCAAGTGCGCCGCCACCAACATCATCCCCTCCACCGTGGAGCTGGGCGGCAAGAGCCCGAACATCTACTTCGAGGACATCATGCAGGCCGAGCCGGCCTTCATCGAGAAGGCCGCCGAAGGCCTGGTGCTGGCCTTCTTCAACCAGGGCGAGGTGTGCACCTGCCCGTCCCGCGCCCTGGTGCAGGAATCCATCTACCCGGCATTCATGGCCGAGGTGATGAAGAAGGTGAAGGCCATCAAGCGTGGCGACCCGCTGGACACCGACACCATGGTCGGCGCCCAGGCCTCCGAGCAGCAGTACGACAAGATCCTCAGCTACCTCGATATCGCCCAGCAGGAAGGCGCTGAAATCCTCACCGGCGGCGGCGTCGAGAAGCTCGAAGGCAACCTGGCGACCGGCTACTACATCCAGCCGACGCTGCTGAAGGGCAACAACAAGATGCGCGTGTTCCAGGAGGAGATCTTCGGCCCGGTGGTGGGCGTCACCACCTTCAAGGACGAAGCGGAAGCCCTGGCGATCGCCAACGACACCGAGTTCGGCCTGGGCGCCGGCCTGTGGACCCGCGACATCAACCGCGCCTACCGCATGGGCCGTGGCATCAAGGCTGGCCGCGTGTGGACCAACTGCTACCACCTGTACCCGGCCCACGCCGCGTTCGGTGGTTACAAGAAGTCCGGCGTCGGCCGCGAGACCCACAAGATGATGCTCGACCACTACCAGCAGACCAAGAACCTGCTGGTGAGCTATGACATCAACCCCCTGGGCTTCTTCTAAGAAGCCCCCTGGGCCAGCTGCGCGTCGGCGATACGTTGTCGGAGCCCGTCTCGAAATGCTCATTTGCACCAGCAAACTGCGCTTTCTCGGCGAGCTCCTCCTAGTCTCGCTCTAGCTCGCAGGCCCAGGAGAGGCCTCTTGTAAGTCAAAAACCAGGACCGGGCACCGATCAGGCGGCGCCCGGTCCGCTCCACCCCGGCTCCATCCGACTACAACAACAAGAAACGGTGAACACCATGTGCATCGCGCCTCGCTGCTGCCCGCAGTCGGTGGTCCGTGCCCGCTCGGGCCACGCTCCGCCTCCCGCCTCTCCGATTCGTCGCCCCACTTTCCCCAAGGCAACCTCCGGAGACGCGCATGACAACCACTAATCAACTCAAACCCACCCTCGGCACCCTGCACCTCTGGGGCATCGCCGTCGGCCTGGTGATTTCCGGCGAGTACTTCGGCTGGAGCTACGGCTGGGGCGCCGCCGGCACCCTCGGCTTCCTGGTCACCACGCTGCTGGTGGCGACCATGTACACCTGCTTCATCTTCAGCTTCACCGAACTGACCACCGCCATCCCCCACGCCGGCGGCCCCTTCGCCTACAGCAGCCGCGCCTTCGGTGAGCGCGGCGGGCTGATCGCCGGCATCGCCACGCTGATCGAATTCGTCTTTGCCCCACCGGCCATTGCCATGGCCATCGGCGCCTACCTCAATGTGCAGTTCCCCGAGCTCGATCCCAAGCACGCGGCGGTGGGTGCCTACTTCGTGTTCATGACCCTGAACATCCTCGGCGTCAGCATCGCCGCCACCTTCGAACTGGTGGTCACCCTGCTCGCCGTGGCCGAACTGCTGGTGTTCATGGGCGTGGTGGCGCCGGGCTTCAGCTTCAGCAACTTCGTGCTCAACGGCTGGGCCGGCTCGGACACCTTCAGCAGCGCCTCGATCTCCGGCATCTTCGCCGCCATCCCCTTCGCCATCTGGTTCTTCCTCGCCATCGAAGGCGCGGCCATGGCCGCCGAAGAAGCCAAGGACCCGAAACGCACCATCCCGCGCGCCTACGTGGCCGGCATCCTCACCCTGGTGTTCCTCGCCATCGGCGTGATGATCATGGCCGGCGGCGTTGGCGACTGGCGCCAGCTGTCGGGGATCAACGACCCGCTGCCCCAGGCCATGAAGGCCGTGGTCGGCGAGAACTCCGGCTGGATGCACATGCTGGTGTGGATCGGCCTGTTCGGCCTGGTGGCCAGCTTCCACGGCATCATCCTCGGCTACTCGCGGCAGTTCTTCGCCCTGGCACGCGCTGGCTACCTGCCGCGCGGCCTGGCCAAGCTGTCGCGCTTCCAGACCCCGCACCGCGCCATCATCGCCGGCGGCGTGATCGGCATCGCCGCCATCTACAGCGACGGCCTGATCAACCTGCAGGGCATGAGCCTGACCGCCGCGATGATCACCATGAGCGTGTTCGGCGCCATCGTCATGTACATCATCAGCATGCTCGCGCTGTTCAAGCTGCGCGCCAGCGAACCCAACCTGGAGCGCACCTTCCGCGCCCCGGGCTACCCGGTGGTACCGGCCATCGCCCTGCTGCTGGCGGTGGTCTGCCTGGTGGCCATGGCCTGGTTCAACACCCTGATCGGGCTGATCTTCCTCGGCATCATGGCCGTGGGGTTCGTCTGGTTCCAGTTCACCGCCCACCACCGCGCCAGTGCTCCCGCCGACGCGATGCTGACCCGCATCTGAGCCCCCAGGCCGGCCCCATCGCAACGGTGGGGCCGGCACAGACAGGACGATCGACATGGCAGTTTTTTCCCATAGCGTCGGCGGCCAGACCTGGCGTTTCGACAGCCTCAAGGAGGTCATGGCCAAGGCCAGCCCGGCACGCTCCGGCGACTTCCTCGCCGGCGTCGCCGCCAGTAGCGACGGCGAACGCGTGGCCGCGCAGATGGCCCTGGCCGACATCCCGCTCAAGCACTTCCTCGACGAGGCGCTGATCCCCTACGAGGAGGACGAAGTCACCCGCCTGATCATCGACGGCCACGACCGCGCCGCCTTCGACCCGGTCAGCCACCTCACCGTCGGCGGACTGCGCGACTGGCTGCTCGGCGATGTCGCCGACGAGCATTCATTGCGCGCCCTGGCCCCGGGGCTGACGCCGGAGATGGCCGCGGCCGTGTCGAAGATCATGCGCGTGCAGGACCTGGTGCTGGTGGCGCAGAAGATCCGCGTCGTCACCCGCTTCCGCAACACCATGGGCCTGCGCGGGCGCATGTCCACGCGGCTGCAGCCCAACCACCCCACCGACGAGCCCGCCGGCATCGCCGCGAGCATCCTCGACGGCCTGCTCTACGGCAACGGCGACGCCATGCTCGGCATCAACCCGGCCACCGATAGCCTGTCGTCCATCTGCGCGATGCTGGAGATGCTCGACGCCATCATCCAGCGCTACGAAATCCCCACCCAGGCCTGCGTGCTCACCCACGTCACCACCTCGATCGAAGCCATCAACCGTGGCGTACCGCTGGACCTGGTGTTCCAGTCCATCGCCGGCACCGAGGCGGCCAACGCCAGCTTCGGCATCAGCCTGGAAATCCTCCGCGAGGGCTACGAGGCCGGCCTCTCGCTGAAACGCGGCAGCCTGGGCAACAACCTCATGTACTTCGAGACCGGCCAGGGCAGCGCGCTCTCCGCCAACGCCCACCACGGCGTCGACCAGCAGACCTGCGAAGCCCGCGCCTATGCCGTCGCCCGCCACTTCGACCCCTTCCTGGTCAATACCGTGGTCGGCTTCATCGGCCCGGAGTACCTCTACAACGGCAAGCAGATCATCCGTGCCGGGCTGGAGGACCACTTCTGCGGCAAGCTCCTCGGCGTGCCCATGGGTTGCGACATCTGCTACACCAACCACGCCGAAGCGGACCAGGACGACATGGACATGCTGCTGACCCTGCTCGGCGTCGCCGGCATCAACTTCATCATGGGCATCCCCGGCTCCGACGACGTGATGCTCAACTACCAGACCACTTCCTTCCACGATGCCCTCTACGCCCGCCAGAGCCTGGGCCTGCGCCCGGCCCCCGAGTTCGAGGCCTGGCTCGAGCGCATGGGCATCGCCAGCCAGCAGGGTGGCCGCGTGCGCCTGGGCGAGCAGGTGCCGCCCGCCTTCCGCCAGGCCCTGGCGCAGCTCACCTGAGGAGGCCCGATGAGCGACGACAAACGCCCCGCCCTCGACAACCCCTGGCGCGAACTGCGCAACCTCACCCCGGCGCGCATCGCCCTCGGCCGCGCCGGCACCAGCCTGCCCACCGGCGCCCAGCTGGATTTCCAGTTCGCCCACGCCCAGGCCCGCGACGCCGTGCACCTGCCCTTCGACCGCGCCGCCCTGGCCGCCGAACTGGCCGAGCGCGGCCGCGACAGCCTGCTGCTGCACAGCGCCGCCAGCGACCGCCACACCTACCTGCAACGCCCCGACCTGGGGCGGCGCCTGGACGACGACTCGGCCCAGCGCCTGCGCCAGCATGCCGAGGCCAATCCCGACGGCTACGACCTGGCGCTGGTGATCGCCGACGGCTTGTCGTCCCTCGCCGTGCAACGCCACGCCCTGCCCTTCCTCCAGCGTTTCGAGGAACAGGCGGCGGAAGATGGCTGGCGCACGGCCCCCATCGCCCTGGTGGAACAGGGCCGCGTGGCGGTGGCGGATGAAGTGGCCCAATTGCTCAAGGCGAAGATGGTGGTGATCCTCATCGGCGAACGCCCCGGCCTCAGCTCCCCCGACAGCCTCGGCCTGTACTTCACCTGGGCGCCCCGCGTCGGCCTCACCGACGCCAGCCGCAACTGCATCTCCAACGTCCGCCTGGAAGGCCTCTCCTACGGCCTGGCCGCCCACCGCCTCCTCTACCTGATGCGCGAAGCCAGCCGCCGCCAGCTCTCCGGGGTCAACCTCAAGGACGACTCCCAGGTGCCGATGCTCGACGGCGCCGGCCAGCCTGCACGGGGCAACTTCCTGCTGGGTGGTTGAAGCGCCTCGCCCACCCTGTGGGAGCGGATTCATTCGCGATGGCCCGGGAACCGGGCCCTGCCGCTCCCCGGTCTTGGCGGGCCTCTTCCTGGACAGCCTGGATGATGGGTTTCGCTGCGCTCTACGCCATCCTACGGGTCGAGCCGGGTGACTGAACGGCACGCGACGCCAGTGGTCGAGATGGAAACCCCAGGCATCCGTGATGCGGCCCGCGATCCCGCCGGGTCATGGCTGTCGCCACTGGACAAGCGCCGCGACCCAGCCATGCTGTCTGCTCGTCCCGCAGCCATTCGACAGGACTCCCCATGACCGACCTTTCCTCCTTCCCCATCACACACAAGTGGCCCGCCCAGCATCCCGACCGGCTGCAGCTCTACTCGCTGCCCACGCCCAACGGGGTGAAGGTGTCGATCATGCTCGAGGAAATCGGCCTGCCCTACGAGGCGCACAAGGTCAGTTTCGACACCAATGACCAGCTGTCCCCCGAGTTCCTCTCCCTCAACCCCAACAACAAGATTCCCGCCATCCTCGACCCGGACGGCCCCGGTGGGCAGCCCCTAGCGCTGTTCGAGTCCGGCGCCATCCTGCTGTACCTGGCAGAGAAGAGCGGGCGCCTGATTCCCGATGACGCCGCCGGGCGCTACGAGGCCATCCAGTGGCTGATGTTCCAGATGGGCGGCATCGGCCCGATGTTCGGCCAGCTCGGCTTCTTCAATAAATTCGCCGGCAAGGACTACGAGGACAAGCGCCCGCGCGACCGCTACGTCGCCGAATCCAAGCGTTTGCTCGGCGTGCTCGACCGCCGCCTGCAGGGGCGCGACTGGATCCAGGACGACTACGGCATCGCCGACATCGCCACCTTCCCCTGGGTGCGCAACCTGATCGGCTTCTACGAGGCCGGCGAGCTGGTGGGCATCGACGGTTTCGCCAACGTCACCCGCGTGCTGGAGGCCTTCCTCGCCCGCCCGGCAGTGGCCCGTGGACTGAAGATTCCGGGGTGATCTGCGCCCCGCTACCGGACGGTGCGCGCGCCGTCCGGGAAGACGTACACTGCCAGCCCCTACCCGGTTCCCCGCCCAAGCAGGTGCCAATGGACCCGAACACCCCCAAGCCCATCCACAGGCTCAACGAGCAAGGCTACGAGCTGCTGGTCAACGCCGTGGTCGACTACGCCCTGTACATGCTCTCGCCCGAGGGCGAGATCATCAGCTGGAACGCCGGCGCGGAGCGGATCAAGGGCTACAGCGCCGAGGAAGCCATCGGCCAGCACCTGTCGATGTTCTTCACCGAGGAAGACCGCGCAGCCAACCGCCCCGCCCACCTGATCGCCACCGCGCTGAATACCGGGCGCGCCCAGGACGAAGGCTGGCGGGTGCGCCGTGACGGCACGCGCTTCTGGGCCCTAGCGGTGATGGACGTGGTGCGCGACCACGACGGGCGGATCATCGGCCTGGCCAAGATCACCCGCGACATGACCGAACGCCACGAGTCCGAGCTGCACCTGCAAGGCCTGCGCGCGCAGCTGTTCCAGGCGCAGAAGCTGGAAGCCCTGGGCCAGCTCACCGGCGGCATGGCCCACGACTTCAACAACCTGCTCACGGTGATCATCGGCGCCTCGGCGCTGGCCGGCCGCACCCAGGACCCCAAGCGCATCAAGGAACTGCTCGGCAGCATCCACGAGGCCGGCCTGCGCGGCAGCCACCTGACCCAGCACCTGCTCTCCTTCGCCCGCCAGCGCGACCAGCAACAGCAAGTGGTGCAGCTGGAAAACACCCTGCATTCGGCGCAGATGTTCTTCAGCCAGGCGCTGCCCAAGGGCATGACCCTGGAGCTGCAGCTGTGCCCGCCGCTGCACCCCATCCTGGTGGACCCGAGCCAGCTGGAGATGACCCTGCTCAACCTCATCTTCAATGCCCGCGACGCCATGGAGCAGGACGGCAGCATCGTGCTGCGCGCGGAGAACCGCACCCTGACCGGCGAGTGGGACGAGCTGACCGGCGAATTCCTGATCATCTCGGTGCGCGACAGCGGCAGCGGCATCCCGCCGGACGTGCTGCCGCGCATCTTCGAGCCCTTCTTCACCACCAAGGGGCTGGGCAAGGGCACCGGCCTGGGCCTGAGCCAGGCCTACGGCTTCGTTCGCCAGCACGGCGGAACCATCCGCGTGGACAGCGAACCGGGGCGCGGCACCACCATGACGCTGTGCCTGCCGGCGCTGCTCTACCAGGCCCCCTGAAAGGTGCCGCCGCGCACAGGAACTACTTCAGAAGGCACGACTCTATCGCTGATAGTGACCCGGCAGCGTAGAATCGCCGGGATCAAGGCCGACCCGCCCATGACCGGACGCAATGCGCAGTGCCGGCCAGCCAGGCTCCCGAGCAGGCACGTCGGCCCTCTCAAGCGAACATCCAGATGAGGCAGGCCAGAACTTGGAACAGCTAAAACGCCTTCAGAGCGGCATCGAGGGGCTGGATGCCCTGTTGAAGGGTGGCTTGGTTGCCGGCGCGTCCTACATCGTCCAGGGCCGTCCCGGATCGGGCAAGACCATCCTCGCCAACCAGATCGCCTTCAACCACGTGCGCGACGGCGGGCGCGTGCTGGTCGCCACGCTGCTGGCCGAAACCCATGAGCGACTGTTCCAGTTCCTCTCCACCCTGAGCTTCTTCGACGCCTCGCAGATCGGCGCGCAGATCCAGTTCGTCAGCGCCTTCGACACGCTGGAGAACGAAGGCCTGGACGAGGTGGTCAAGCTGCTGCGCCGCGAGATCAGCCGGCAGAAGGCCACGGTGCTGATCGTCGACGGCCTGCTCAATGCCCGCTCCAAGGCGGATACGCCGCTGGACACCAAGAAATTCATCGGTGAGCTGCAGGGCCACGCCGCCTTCGCCGGCTGCACCGTGCTCTTCCTCACCAGCGCCCGCCTCGACGACGGCAGCCCCGAGCACACCATGGTCGATGGCGTCATCGAACTGGGCGAAGAGCTGTTCGGTGCCCGCTCGGTGCGCCGCATCCAGCTGCGCAAGACCCGTGGCAGCGGTGCGCTGTCCGGCCTGCACGAGTGCGAAATCACCGACGACGGCCTGGTCGTCTACCCGCGCCTGGAAACCCTCTACAGCCGCCCTACGCGCCCCGACAGCGCCGATCTGCAGCGCATCTCCAGCGGCATCGGCGGCCTCGATGCGCTGATCGACGGTGGCCTGGCGCGCTCCTCGGCCACCCTGGTAATGGGCCCGGCCGGCGTCGGCAAGACCAGCCTCGGCATCAGCTTCCTCGCCCAGTCCACCCCCGAGGAGCCCGGCCTGCACTTCGGCTTCTACGAGTCCCCAGAGCGCCTGCGCATCAAGGCACGCAGCATCGGCATCGACCTGCAGCCCCTGGAAGACAGCGGCGCCCTGCACCTGAAGTGGCAACCCACCACCGAAGGCCTGCTCGACGGCCTCGGCGCGCGGCTGATCAAGACCGTGGTCGAGAAAGGCATCAAGCGCGTGCACATCGACAGCCTCGGCGGCATGGCCCGCGTCGCCAGCAACCAGTCGCGCCTGGTGGAGTTCTTCAGCGCCCTGATGAACGAGCTGCGCGCCCTCGGCGTCACCGTCCTCGCCACCTGGGAGATGCGCGACCTGTACAGTGCTGACATCAATGCCCCGGCGCCGGAGCTGTCGAGCATCGTCGACAACCTGGTGCTGATGCGCTACGTGGAAATGAACTCTGAACTGAAACGCCTGCTGTCCATTCTCAAGATGAGGGACAGCCGTTACGACCCCTCCCTGCTGGAGGTCGTTATCCACGACCATGGAATCAACCTCGACAAGGCCTTCAAGCATGCGACGGCAGTCATGTCGGGGGCGGCAACGCCCAATCCCGGCAACTGAAACACGCCAACTGGTCAGTGCCTAATGACAACGATCCTGGTAGTCGATGACGAGTATCTGATTGCAGATATCCTGGCCTTTGCGCTGGAGGACGAAGGCTACATGGTGGTCAAGGCCGGCAACGGCCGCAGGGGGCTGGAAGTTCTCGATCGCGAGCGCCCGTCCCTGGTCATCACCGACTTCATGATGCCGATCATGGACGGCTTGGAGTTCGCCCAGGCGATCCGCGCGCGCACGCAATCCCCCGATCTGCCGATCATCCTCATGAGCGGCGCCCAAGGCAGCGTCGGCCGCGACCGCAGCGACCTGTTCGCCGCCGTCTTCGACAAGCCCTTCGACATCAACGCCGTGATCGCCACGGTCGCGCAACTGATCGGCCCCAGCGACGGCCAGGCCTGAACCGCCCCGCTCCGTCCGCCGCCCATTGCCAGCGTCGCCCGCGTCCCGGAAACTGCCGGCTTTCAGCCCCCAGCGGAGACCGCCGTGTCCACCCAAGAACTCGCCAGCGACCCTACCTGGGTCCAGATCTGCCAGGCCGTCGCCCTCGACCCGCAGCGCCGCTTCACCTCCCGCCAGGCCGTGCTGGGCAGCCCCGACGCACTCGAGGCCACGCTCTACCGCGCCGACCCGGACGATGACGAGGCCGACGAAGAAGACCTCGGCGATGCCCGCGTACTGATCACCGGTGTATTCCAGCCCCCCGCCGAATGGAGCGACAGCGAGCGCGAGGAATACTACGACGACAGCGACCCCGCGCAGTTCTTCAGTGCCCTGATCGAATGCATCGCCGCCCCCGCCAGCCGCGCCTACTTCACCGCCGAAGCCGGCGACCAGGTGGCCGTCAACACCCCCGAGGGCGCCATCGAGATGTACTTCCTCTACGAAATCTTCGAAGACGAAGACGGCCACCACGCCGTGCTCATCCGCGACACCGAAGCCTTTTTCTGAGGCGACGCAGCGGCGGTTTCAGGGCCGCCCTTTCGCGAATGAATTCCACAAGGGCGGCGACGCTGCGCGCCACTTGGCGACTAAAGTCGCCCCTACGAAGGCTCTCGCCACCGCACGGGCAAGACCGCCGTGTAGGGTGGATGACGCTCTTTTCATCCACCAAGGGAGCGGTGACGGGCCACGTCGCCAGGCGCTTCGCGAGCCCGGAGCCCGGACTTCAGTCCGGGGCTCCGATCGCGAATGAATTCGCTCCCACAAGGGCGGCGGCGCTGCGCACCGCTTGGCGACTGACGTCGCCCCTGCAGGAGCTTTCGCAGAGCTCGCCCCTACAGGTTCAACGGTTCAGCGACCGCGCCCGGCCAATACGGCGGTGGCGCCCTGGGCCTTGCGGCAGTACCAGATGACGCGGCTGACGCCCCGGGTGATGGCGACATAGGCCAGGCGCAGGCTTTCGTCACGCATGGCCTGGTCGTAGCTGTTGCGGAAGAATCCGCAGCGGGCATACAGGGCGTTGCGCAGCGGGTGCGCCTCCGTGGGCAGGCAGTCGTCGACGATCACCGCCACCTCCGCCTGCAGGCCCTTGGCGCGGTGGATGCTGTAGGCCTTCACCGGCAGTGCCGGGTCCAGTTGCGCCTGGATGCTGCGCAGGGCTTCGTTGCGACGGCCGAGCAGGAGCACGGCGGTGCGCTCGCCACTGCCACGCGCCTCGACATGGCGGCACTGGGCCTGGATGTCAGCGACCAGGTTCGGCAGCCCGGCGGCCAGGTCGAAACCCTGCACCAGGCGCACGCCGTCCTCCGGCTGGGCGACCTTCACCGCACGGCTGGTCTTCTCCTGTTTGAAGGCGACGCCCCCGAGTACCGCCTCGCCGTCGCGCACCACCGTTTCGATGGAGCGGTAGTTGGTTTCCAGCAGCAGCACCTTGCTCTTCTTCGCCTTGCCCTTGCCGGGGAAATGGCGGTCGAAATCCATGAACAGCTCGGGCGAGCTGCCGCGCCAGCCGTAGATGGACTGCCAGTCGTCGCCGATGGCCATCAGGCTCGGTGCCCGGCGCGAGCGTGCCAGCTGGCGATGCACGGCCTGCAGCCACTGGACGATCTGCGGGGAGATGTCCTGGAACTCGTCGATCAGCAGGTGCGTCAGCGGCTCCAGCAGCGCGGCGTCGAGGCTGCCGGCCTGCAGGCGCTGAGTGAGCTCGGCGAAGGCATCGTTGAAGGTCATCGCGCCGCGCTCGCGCAACAGCGCCTGGAAGCGCGCCCAGAAAGGCTGCAGGGCTTCGATGAACAAGCGCTCCTGGGGCGGGCAGTTGAGCGTGGCCGGCTGCAACTGATCGATGCGCAGGCCGATGCTTTCGATGAACCCGGCCTGGGCATGGAAGGCTTCCGGCAGCGGCAGCGCAGTCAGCTCGCCGGCCAGGCGCAACGCATCACGGGGTGCCTGGCCGATGGTGGCGCCCTCCTCCTCCACCGGTTCAGCCAGCCCCAGCAGGCGGTGCACCCGCTGGCGGAACCCGGCATCGGCGGCGTAGCAGGCCTGGTAGGCCTCCTCCAGCAGGCGTTGCTGGGCCGGACGCAGGCGGCCGGCGGCGAGGGGGTTGTCCGGCTCGGCGCTGGGGTCGCGGTCGTCCAGTTGCTCGAACCAGGCGGGGTTGCCCAGGGCCGCCTTGGCCAGCACGCCCATGGCCGAATGGAAGGTGCGCACGCACTGGCGCGCCTGGGCGGCGTCGAAGGCGAATTCCCAGAAGCCGAGCACCCGCTGCAGCTGGTCGCGCAGCTGCGCACAGGAAGCGTTGGTAAAGGAGATGACGGTGAGTTTGCCGGGCTCGATGCCCAGGTGGCAGAGCATGAACACCACGCGCAACACCAGGGTGGTGGACTTGCCGGAACCGGCACCGGCGAAGATGCGGGTGACCGGCGCGCGGCCGAGGATCATCGCCCACTGCTCGTCCGAAGGCGCAGCCACCACGCCAGCGGCCACGGCGGCGGCGACCTTCTCGCGCATGGCCTCGGCGACACCGGCGCTTTGCCGCAGGGGGCCGCCGTAGATGCCGTCGTCCTGGACCTCAGCCGCCGGCGCAGCGACCCCGCCCGGTTCCTTGGGGGCGGATTTCTTGCCGCTCGAACGGCCCTTGGGCGTGCTGGTGGCACCCTTGCGGCTGCGCCCACGGGGCTTCTTCTGCGCCTGGGCGGCCATGGCCTGCGCAGCCTCGCGCTCTTCACGCAGGTAGGCGGTGGTACGGGGGAAATAACGCGCCAGCGCTCCGGAGAGCAGCGACTTGTAGCGCTTGACGGCAGACAGCATCCAAAGGGTCCGGGAAAGCGAATAACGGGGCGCGATGATAAGGGCTTTGCCCCTGCGCCGTCAGTTGCTGGCCCCTGGCCAACCGGCGGCAAGGCCTTGCCCCGCGCCGGCAATGCGGCGCCGCGCACATTACCGAGTAAAAGGCCGGAAGCCTTCTGCAACGGGGTTTTCACGAATATGGCCCGATCCCTGCACCAAAGCGGCGCATCCTCTGCATCCAGGGAAAGGCCATGACCATCATCTCCAACAGCTCGCCGCTGGCGACCTACCTCGCCAGCGCCACCAAACCGTCCACCACCGGCACCAGCGGTTCCACCTCCGGCACCGATGGCAAGGCCACCGACAAGCCGGCGGACCCCATCGCCGAACTGCGCCAGTTCGCCGCCAACCTGGTGGCCCAGGGGCGCGGCGGGCTGATGAACGCCATGGCCGGCAACACCAGCAACGTGCTGAGCAACGCCAGCGCCGCGACCAGGGCCGGGCTCAATGGCGGCAATGGCGCGCAGATGCAGCTGCCGGACGTCTCCACCATGGACCGCGACGACGCCGCCAAGATGCTGACCCAGGTGCAGAAGCTGCTCGACAAGGGCCTGGAAGGCGCCTTCTCCTTCGTCGGGGTGAACGGCGACAAGCAGACCAGCTCGCTGGAGACCTACCGCGACTGGCTGCAGGCCAAGGGCGGCATCAGCATCTACGCCTGAGCCTCAGCGCAGGGCCTCGGTCAGCAGCGGCAGGTAGCGCGGGTGCAGGGAGATGTCGTTGTGGCCCGCGCCGTCCAGCACCTCCAGCCGTGCCACGCCGGGGGCGAAGGCCGCCGCCAGGCGCTCGCTGCTGTCACGGGGGATGACCTGGTCATCGCTGGCCAGCATCAGCAGCGTCGGCACGCGCAGGGCGCCGACGACATCCGCCGAGCGGTAGCGATCCCGTAGCAACCCGCGCACCGGCGCCCAGGGGAAACGCCCGGCGGCGACGTTCTCGATGCTGTCGTAGGGGGTGATCAGCACCAGCCGGCTCACCGGCCGCTTGCCCGCCAGTTGTACGGCGACGCCGGAGCCCAGGCTGCGCCCCACCAGCGCCACCTGCTCGTGGCGGTCGCGGATGTGGTCATAGAGCAACTCGGCATCCCGCAGGATCAGGGCCTCCGACGGCTCGCCGGAGCTGCCGCCATAACCCGGGTAGTGCATCAGGTAGAGCGCGCGGTCGGGGAAGGCCTCGGCCAGCTGTTCCAGGTTCAGCGACACATCCTCGCCATTGCCACCGAAGTACAGCAGCGCCTGCGCGCCGGGCCGTGGCCGCACCGTGACCACCAGCCGCCCTTCCGGTACCGCCAACTCCAGGGTGTTCTCCGGCGCCTGCACCGCGCGGGGCTGGGGAAAGTAGAGGAGGTTGCGCTGGAACAGGAAGAGCATGAGGCTGATGGCCAGGTACAGCCCGGCGACAAGGGCGAGGGTTACGAGCAGGGTGCGCGTCATGGAGGGCTCCGAAGGTGTTCCCCCGCGCTGGGCGCGGGGGCGTTTTCAGCCTATCAGAAGCTGAAGTCCACCTTGGTCCACAGGGTACGGCCGGGCTCCTTGATCGCCTCGGGCTCGGCGGGGAAGCCGAAGCCGGCGTCACCGGCGAGGTTGAGGTGCTCGGCGTAGGCCTTGTCGAAGAGGTTGTCGACCCCGGCGCTGACCTTGATGTCACGGGTCAGGCGGTAGGCGCCGTTGAGGGAGAACACCGCGAAGCCGCCGCTGCTGCCGAAGTCCTGCCCGACGACGTTGCCCTGCCCTTCGGCCACGCGGTTCTGCGCGGCCACCACGCGCCACAGGGCGCCGGCGCTCCAGGCGCCCTGCTCGTAGGCCAGGCTCAGGCGCGCTTCCAGCGGCGGCATCTGCGGCAGCGCACGGCCGTCGGAACTGTTCTTGCCCCAGGCGTAGGCCAGGGTGCCGTCGGTCTTCCAGTTCTCGTCCAGGCGGTAGGCCGCGCCCAGTTCGCCGCCCATGATGCGCGCGTCGATGTTATCGGCCCGCGAGGTGTCGCCCATCATCCCCGGAGTGTAGGTGAAGAGGATGTAGTCGCGCACCTGGCCGACATAGCCGGACGCCCAGGCCTCCAGGTCGCCCTCGCTGTACTGAACGCCGAAGTCCAGCTGGGTGGTCTTCTCCGGCTTGACCCCGTCGAAGGCGTTGCGCGAGCCGGCCGGGCCCTGGTTGGGCGAGTACAGCTCCCAGTAGTCGGGGAAGCGCTGCACATGGCCGAGGCCGGCATAGAGGGTGGTGGCGCTGTCCAGATCGTGCTCGTAGCGCGCGAAGCCGCTGGGCAGGGTGTCGGCGCGGGTATCGCCGAAGGTCGGGTTGGCCATGCCCATCATGCCCAGGGTGCGGCGGTAATCCTTGGCGTCGGAGCGGTCCAGGCGCGCGCCGGCCACCACGCGGTCGCCCTCCTCCACGTACCAGGTCAGCTCGCCGAAGGCGCCGTAGCTGTGCATCAGCGCATCACGGCTGCGGGGGAACTGGTCGGCGTCGGTGAAGGTGCCGCTCATCATCGAGTAGCGCGAGGCGCGCTTGCGGTGCTCGCTGCGCATGGCGTCGAGGCCGGCCACCAGCTCCACCTCGCTCCACTTGAAGGTGGCGGCCATGCGCGCGCCGAGGGTGCGGCGGTCCACCTGCGAGGCCATCGGCATGGGCATCGAGCTGGTCGGGTCGGGGTTGCGCAGGCGGAAGTTGTCCATCACGTGGTCGGCGTAGTTGTAGTAGACCTGCGCCTCCAGCTTGTCGAGCACGCCGCCGAGGTTGCTGCGCTCGAAGCGCAGGCCGAGGCTTTCCCGCAGGAACTGGCTGCCATCCATACCGCGCCCGGCGTAGCGGGACTCGCCGTTGCCACGCCCGGCGGAGAGCTCGACCAGGGTGTCGGCGTCCGGGGTCCAGCCGATGGCCACGTCGCCGTTCCACTTGTCCCAGCGCGAGGGCACGGTGTCGCCGTTGCCATCCTCGTAGTCGTCGGACTGGGAATGGTTGCCGGTGGCGCGCAGGTAGCCGAGTTCGTTGCCCACGGCGCCATCCAGCACGCGGTCGAAGCGGCCGTTGGAACCGGCCAGCAGGCTGGCATGGAGGCGGCTGCCGAGCTCGCCGAAACGCTCCGGCTCACGCTCGAACAACACGGTGCCGGCGGAGGCGCCCGGGCCCCAGAGCACGGTCTGCGGGCCCTTGATCACGGTGAGCTTGTCGAAGGTCTCCGGCGAGATGTAGGAGCTGGGGGCGTCCATGCGCCCCGGGCAGGCACCGAGCATCAGGCCGCCGTTGGTGCGCAGGTTGAGGCGCGAGCCGAACATGCCGCGCAGCACCGGGTCGCCGTTGGTGCCGCCGTTGCGGATGGCGGAGAAGCCGGGAATGGTCTTCAGGTAGTCGGCGCCGTCGCTGGCCGGCACCGGCTGCCGGGCCTCCTTCGGGTCGGTGACGATGGTCAGCGGCGAGCTCTGTTGCACGGCGGTGATGACGGTGGCGCTGACCTCGATCGGTTCGGCGGCGGGCGCGACGGGCGCCACGTGCTGCTCGTGGTCATGTTCATGGGCGACGGCGCCCGCGGCGAAGGCCAGGCCGGCGGCCAGGGCGAAGGCGTGGCGCCAGCGCAGGCGCGCGGCATCGGGCTGGAAGCTGAAACGGCTGGAGCGGCAGGGGACAGGCTGGTGCATGTGGATGCTTTCCATGATCTGAAATCGTTGGCGCCGTCACGCTCGGGCGACGGGCAGCTCGGGTCGGCGGCGTCAGCAGGACGGCCGCAGGCGCGGGGTTGTGATTTCAGAGGCAGGGAGAGGCGCGGGGATTGGCCGAGGGCCAGCAATAACGGGGGGGCGTGCCTGTGTGGCGGTCCCGGGGCGGGCGCGGAAGCTCGCGGCGACGCTGGAGCCAGAACAGACCGAGGAAGAAGAGGATGCCGAGGGTGACGGCGCTACCCATCGGGCAGCTGAAACCCAGGTTTGAAAGCTGCGCCAGGGAGCCGGACAGATCACCGTCGACGGAAGGCCCGTCGCTGCCGGTGGCCGAGCAGAAGGCGCCACCGAGCCCGCTGAGTTCCAGGCCCAATGCCTGGCCGTGGTGAATACCGCAGGCGAGCAGGTTGAACAGGACGCAGGCGTAGAGCATCCAGGCGATCAACGAGCGGTCGTGGCGGGCGGTTTTCATGGGCGGCGACTCTAGCACCGAAATTTCACGGCGAGAAAGCCGGCCCTTGTGGTGGATTGCCGCAGCCGATGTCGGATGGATCGCCGCAATCCGCTTGGCCGGAACGGCGTCACAACCGCTACAGTCGCACCTCCCATCCGCAGCGAGAACCCCGATGACCCGCCTCTACGATGCCCGCGGCAACCGCTATGTCGTCACCACACCCGAAGCGCTGCGCCAACTCGGTATCGCCGTGTCACAGCACGCCGCCGACGCGGCACGCCAGCGCGAGCACTGGAGCGCCGCCGCCATCGAGGCCCTCTGCACCTGGCCCGAGGGCGAGCGGCCGCAAGGCGCCAAGGGCCATCGCTCGGACGGGCTGCTGGTGGGCCCCTTCGGTGACGCTTCGCCCTGGGACCTGCTGATCGTCAACACCGACGGTAGCCTGACCGAACGCAGCGGCAACGGCATGACCCTCTTCGCCCAGTCCCTGCTCGACGACGGCCACGTCTTGCCCAACCAGGCCTTCGTCCTGCAGGTGCACCACGACAAGCCCGGCGGTGGCTCGCCGGTGGTTACGCCCATCGAGCCCGCCGAACGCGATGGGCACTCGGGCTTCTGGTTGCAGATGGGCGCACCGGGGTTCGGCCCCGAGGCGGTGGGTACCGATGACGAGCATGTGGCCGCCGCCGAATTCCATGGCCACCCGCTGAGCCGTGTCGACGCCCTGGCCCAGGTGAACCCCGAATGGCAGCGCAGCCAGTTCGTGCGCATCGGCAACCCCCACTGCGTGACCCTGCTGGACGACCCCGAAGCGCTGCCGACCATGCCCTGGCTGCGCGCCGCGGTGCCCCACGCGGCATTGGAGCGCATCGCCTACGCCGCCCCCATCGGTGCCGGCAACCCCTGCCCCGCCGGGGTCAACCTGCAATGGGCGGCGCGGGCGGCGGATGGCGCCATCGAGGCGCGGGTGTTCGAACGCGGCGAAGGGGCGACCGAATCCTCCGGCAGCAGCGCCTGCGCCGTAGCCAGCGCCGCCTGGAAGGCCGGGCTGGTGGCGGCCGGCGAGGTGCAGGTGCGCATGCCCGGCGGCACCGCGCCGCTGCGCCTGGAGCAGCAGGGCGACGCCCTGGTGGGCGTCTGGCTGTTCGGCGTGGGAACGCGCCTGGAGGGTTGAGGCAGGGCTCAGCTCGGCGCGGTGGCCTTGAGCCCGGCCAGCACCAGCTTCTGGTAGAGCTGCTCGCGCAGGCCGCTGGGCGTGTGCAGGTCCATGCGCTGCAGGTGGCGGGTGTAGTCGGCGGGCTCCGGCAGGTCGAACAGGGTGGCCATGCCCAGTTCGAGGATCTCGCTGAGCTTGAGCTTGCTCTTCAACCAGCGCAGGGCGCGCAGCAGGTCCTGTTCCTCGGGGCTGAAATCGCAGCCCAGCGGGTATTCGGCGAACAACCGGGGATGCTCGGCCTGCAACGCCAGCAGGCGCCAGGGGGTGTTCTGCCGGTAGAGCGGGTCGAGGGTGAAGTCAGCGGGCAGCTTGCCGGCCTTCTGCGCCTCGGCGATCAGGCCGTCCTGGAAGCGCGAGTCGGCGATGCGCAGCAGCGCTTCGATCACCTCGGCGTCGTTCTTGCCACGCAGGTCGGCGATGCCGTATTCGGTCACCACCAGGTCGCGCAGGTGCCGGGGAATGGTGGCGTGGCCGTATTCCCAGACGATGTTGGAACTGGCCTCGCCGCCGGACTCACGCCAGCTGCGCAGCATCAGGATCGAGCGGGCGCCCTCCAGCTCGTGGGCCTGGGCGACGAAGTCGTACTGCCCGCCAACGCCGCTGAGCACGCGGCCGTCCTCCAGCTGGTCGGCGGCGCTGGCGCCCAGCAGGGTGATGGTGAAGCAACTGTTGACGAAGCGCGCGTCGCGGCGCTGCAGGCGCTTGAGCTCTTCGTCGCCGTGCAGGCGGTTGACGTAGCTGATGGCGGTCATGGCGATGCGTGACAGCGGCCCGTCGCCCAGCTCGCGCAGGCGCTGGTAGAAGGCGTCGGGGCCGAGGAAGAAGCCGCCATGGATCAGCACCCCGCCACGCACCTGGCCGAGCTGCTCGACCAGGGCCGCGCGGGTGGCGGCGTCCTCCACATCAGGGCTGAGCCGGCGCCCATCACCCAGCAGCAGCTGGCCACCATCGAGGCGCACGGCCTCGCCGAGCAGGCCATGGCGCTGCAGCCAGGCGAGGCTGTCGCCATCCAGCACGCGCGGCAGTTCATCGAGCAGTCCATCGAGGTCGGTCACGGCGCCGTGGGGGTCCAGCATGCCGGCGTTGGCCAGGCGTTGCAGGCGCACATCGGGGTAAACCGGACGGCGCACCACGCCCGCTTCCAGCAGCACCAGCAGGCCGAGCAGGAACATCTCGCTGTTGGCGTAGAGCCCCTGGGCAAAGGGCGCCAGGCCACCTTCGGCCTCCACCAGCGCACCCCAGCGCTGGGGCACCTCCAGGCCATCCAGCACCGCGCGGTAGCCGGCGTTATCCCCCTGGCGCGCCACCAGCGCGGCGGCCAGGCCGTCGGCCATGGCGCCGATGCCCACCTGCAGCGTGCCGCCGTCGCGCACCAGGGCGCTGGCGTGCAGGCCGATGGCGTGGTCCTGCAGGCTCACCGGCAGGTTGGGGGTGGAGAACAGGGTGCTGCGCTCGGGCGCATCCAGCACCAGGTCGAACTCGCCGGCGTCGAGCTCGGCGTCGCCCGGCATATAAGGAAGCGCCTCGTGCACCTGGGCGATGGCGAGGATGGTCTCGCCCGCCGCACGGCGACGACGCAGGCGCGGCAGCAGGTCGAGGGTGATGTCGGGGTTGCAGCTGAGGCTGAAGCGCCCGGGGCTCTGCGGCCGCGCGGCGACCATCTGCGCCACCAGGTTCAGGCCCTTGCGGTCGAGGTCGCGGGCCACCTGGCTGTAGTTGAGGCTGACGTAGCTCTGCTGGGCCTGGGGGTTGTCCAGCTGGCTGGCCGGCTGCAGGTAGAACTCCTCGACGCGGATGTGCGCCGGCAGCTCGCCACAGCGCAGGTCGCTGAGGTAGTCGAGTTCGATGTAGTCGCCATAGAGGCGACGCAGGAAGGGGCCGGAGAAACGCTGCTCCAGCTCGCTGGCCGGTTGCGGCTTGGCCAGGGACAGTGCGGTGTAGATGGTCAGCTGGCGCTCGGGCAGCGCCTTGACGCGCTGGTAGAGCGCGTTGACGAAGCGGTTGGGCTTGCCCAGCCCCAGGGGGATGCCGAGGAGGATGGGCCCCTCGATCCGGCGCAGCACTTCATCCACGGCCTGTTCCAGCGAGCAGTTGGGCACCTGTCCTCTCCCTTGCAGATCGACGATGCAGGGTTGGACCGGCACGGCTGCGCTTTTGCTCAACGTGCGACGGGCTGCGATTCAAACGCTCGCTTGGATTGCGCTTTCCAGGATTTTTCAGGCAGCATCGACCGGGTGCTGGCATAGCACCTGCATTCCTACCAGCCCCAACCACCTACGCCGAGGCCTACCCATGCGCATCGTCCAAGCCACCCTGGAGCACCTGGACCTGCTGAACCCGCTGTTCGTCAAATACCGCGAGTTCTACGGCGAACTGCCCTTCCCCGACTCCTCGCGCAAGTTCCTCGAGAAGCGCCTGAGCCGCAAGGAATCGATCATCTACCTGGCCCTGGCCGACGATGACGACACCAAGATCCTGGGCTTCTGCCAGCTCTACCCGAGCTTCTCCTCCCTGTCGCTGAAGCGCGTGTGGATCCTCAACGACATCTATGTCGCCGAGGACGCCCGTCGCCAGCTGGTGGCCGACCGCCTGCTGCAGACCGCGAAGAAGATGGCCAAGGAAACCAACGCCGTGCGCATGCGCGTCTCCACCAGCGCCGGCAACGAGGTGGCGAAGAAGGTCTACGAGTCCATCGGCTTCCGCGAGGACAGCGAGTTCGTCAACTACATCCTGCCGATCCACGAAGACTGATCCACCCGCCGGGCGCCCCTCAGGCGCCCAGGCTCCGCCACCAGCCGATCACCAGCGGCACCGTAACCCGCACCACCCGGTGCAGCGGCCCTGTGGGCCTATCCAGCGGAAAACAATGGAAACAGTTGCAACCTTCATGCTGGAACAGGTGGCGACGGATGCTCGCCGTTGCCACATCGCTTGCCCCTATAATGCCGCTCGCCCGGCAGCAGAGCCGCCGCCGCAGAATCGACAAGGCGCCCCATGGATTTCAACCTGCTCGACCTGATCCTCCATCTCGACGAATACCTGAACCTGTTGGTCAGCAACTACGGCACCTGGATCTACGCCATCCTTTTCCTGGTCATCTTCTGCGAGACGGGCCTGGTGGTGATGCCCTTCCTGCCCGGTGATTCCCTGCTGTTCATCGCCGGCGCCATCTGCGCCAATGGCGCCATGGACCCCATCGTGCTCGGCGCCCTGCTGATGCTCGCGGCGATCATGGGCGACAGCACCAACTACATGATCGGGCGAACGACCGGCGAGCGGCTGTTCAACAAGCCCAACTCGAAGATCTTCCGCCGCGACTACCTGCAGCGCACCCACGAGTTCTACGACCGCCACGGCGGCAAGACCGTGACCCTGGCGCGCTTCCTGCCCATCGTGCGCACCTTCGCCCCCTTCGTCGCCGGCGTCGGCCGCATGCCCTACGGGCGCTTCCTGGCCTTCAGCGTCGTCGGCACCATCCTCTGGGTCGGCGGCCTGGTGACCCTCGGCTACTTCTTCGGCAACGTGCCCTTCATCAAGCAGAACCTGTCCGTGGGCGTGGTCGTCATCATCCTGCTGTCCCTGGTGCCCATGTTCATCGGCGTGGTGCATCGCCACCTGCGCCCGGCCGACGCCAGCGACAGCACCGAGCGCCCGGGCTGAGCCCATGTGGTCCCTGCGCAACTGGCGCCGGCGCCGCACGCTGGCGCGCAACCCGGTCGCTGACACGCTCTGGGCCGAGGTGCGCCAGGCGTTGCCGATACTCGACGGCATCAGCGCCGAAGAAGACCAGCGCCTGCGCGAACGCAGCGTGCTGTTCCTCCACGACAAGCACCTGAGCCTCCTGGGCGACGTCCAGCTCGCCCCGCGTGACCGCCTGATCCTCGCGGCCCAGGCCCAGCTGCCGCTGCTGCACCTGGGAGAACTGGGCTGGTACCAGGGCTTCCACGAACTGGTGATCTACCCCGACGATTTCGTCAGCCCCCAGCGCCACCGCGACAGCGCCGGCGTCGTCCATGAATGGGACGCCGAGCACAGCGGCGAAGCCTGGCTCCGCGGCCCGGTGGTGCTCGCCTGGCCCGGCGTGCAGGCCAGCGGCGGCTGGGAGGGCTACAACCTGGTGATCCACGAACTGGCACACAAGCTGGACATGCTCAACGGCGACGCCAACGGCCTGCCACCGCTGCACCGCGACATGCGCCAATCCGACTGGGCCGAGGCCATGCAGGCCGCCTACGACGAAATGAACGCCCGCCTCGATGAAAACGAAGACGCCGAGCTGCCCATCGACCCCTACGCGGCGGAAGACCCGGCGGAATTCTTCGCCGTCACCAGCGAGTACTTCTTCAGCGCCCCCGACCTGCTGCAGGCCGCCTACCCCGCCGTCTACACGCAGCTCGCGGCCTTCTACCGGCAGGACCCGGCCACGCGCCTGGCACGCCTGATCGACGAGCACCCGGACTATCGGAACACGACCAACGGATGAGCACGACGGCGTGGCGCCGCCCAATGAATGTGCATATAATCCGCCCACTTTTTTTGGCCCATTCCCAGGGAGTCGACCATGAGCTACAGCAAGATCCCGGCTGGCAAAGACCTGCCGAACGACATCTACGTCGCTATCGAAATCCCGGCCAACCACGCGCCGATCAAATACGAAATCGACAAGGACAGCGATTGCCTGTTCGTTGACCGTTTCATGGCCACCCCGATGTTCTACCCGGCCAACTACGGCTACATCCCCAACACCCTGGCTGACGACGGCGACCCGCTGGACGTGCTGGTCGTGACCCCGTATCCCGTCGCCCCCGGCGCCGTGATCCGTGCCCGTCCGGTCGGCGTCCTGCACATGACCGACGAAGCCGGCGGCGACGCCAAGCTGATCGCCGTCCCCCACGACAAGCTGTCCCAGCTGTACGTGGACATCAAGGAATACACCGACCTGCCGGCCCTGCTGCTGGAACAGATCAAGCACTTCTTCGAGAACTACAAGGATCTCGAGAAAGGCAAATGGGTCAAGGTCGAAGGCTGGGGCAATGCTGACGCTGCCCGCGCCGAAATCGTCAAAGCGGTTGCGGCTTACCAAAAGTAAGCCCCGACCTCTCATGGAAAGCCGGCCACAAGCCGGCTTTTTTATTGCCTGTGGAAAAGTCTCCAGTGCTGCGTTGTCACGCGATGGCGAGCTTTCCTACCTGTTGCAGATCCACATGCTGGCGAGCGATCCAGAGATCGTAGGCATCCTGCATGGCCAGCCAGCTTTCCGGCGAACGACCCAGCGCGACCGACAAGCGCAGCGCCATCTCGGGCGTGACACGGCTGGAACCCTTCAGGACACGGCTCAGGGTCGAGGGCGCAACACCTAGCTTTTCTGCCAATTCACGACCGCTGAAGCCGTTCGGCTCCAGATAGACACCGGTAATGAACTCACCGGGATGGGGTGGGTTGTGCATGCTCATCAGTGGTAATCCTCATAATCCAGGACATAGGCGTTGCCGTCGCGAAACTCGAAGGTCAGCCGCCAATTGCCACTCACCGTGATCGACCAGCGCCCGCGCATTTCGCCCTTGAGTGGGTGCAGGCGAAAGCCTGGAACGTCCATATCATCATCGTTCTACTCAAAGCCGCCAGTTGCATCCGCAGCCGTTTCGCATGAACGGCCTGCACACCTGAAACTGTGCTGAAGCGCTTTCTGGCGCCTCGGCTGGCCCGATATTCCCCTCTTTCCTAGAGCCGGATCTCCACCCGCCTCTCCTCGAAATCGAGCGGCTCATCGCCCTCGATCAGCAGCCGAATGCTCGGCCCAAGCAGGTCCTGCCTGCCATCCAGCTGCTTCACTGGCAGGTGCTCGAAACGCCGCTGGTTGGCGCTGACCTGTTCGAGTATTTGCCGGTCCTGGCGCAGGATCACCCCGAACAACCGCTGCAGCACCAGGCGTTTGAGCGCGGCGGGCAGCCAGCCGCGCGCGGTGGCGATGCGGGCGAACAGGCGCAGCCGGCCGTTGCCGACAGGCACGAGCCAGGCGCTGACCAGGAGGTTGAGGCCGCCCTTGCGGTCGCGGTATTCGATTTCCGCCAGCCCGGGCAGGCGGAAGCGCCCCATGCTGATGCCGCGTTCGCCTTCGAACAGCCGCGAGATCAACCCGGACTGTGTGCCCTCCTCGCTGTAGAGGGCTTCGACGCCGTCGGCCAGCGGGCGGACCCGGGCGCTGATCCTTTGCCGTTGCCGGTCGTGGCGAATCCAGCCGGCATGGACGAAGTGGGTGTGGAAGCCGTCGAGGAAGTTCTCCGCCGCCTCCAGCAGCGAGCATTCCACCTCGTCGGTGATCCAGAAGGTGTCCAGAGCCTGCCGCTGCTCGGCCGGTGCCACCGGCGGGATAGCCGGCCGGTCGCCTGCGGGGCTGACCCACACCAGCCCATGGGCCTCGCAACTGGGCAGGCTGTCGAGCAGCGGCTTGTCGCAGCGCTCCAGCTCGGTGCCGGGCACGCGGGTGCAGCGCCCGTCGGCGGCGAAGCGCCAGCCGTGATACGGGCATTCGATCTGGCCGTCACGTACCTGGCCCGCGCTCAGCGGTGCGAAGCGGTGCGGACAGCGGTCCGGCAAGGCGGCGGGCGTGCCGTCCTCCGCGCGGAACAGCACCAGTGGCAGGTCGTGCAGCTGGCAGGCCAGGGGCTGCTTGCCGAGTTCGTGGCTGAGCGCCACCGGCCACCATCGGGCGGATGCAGTCATAGCTTGAGCTTCTTCATCATCGGCACGGCGATGCCATGCAACAGGCGGCTGAGCAGGGTCCACACCAGGCGCCGGTGCCAGGGCAGGTGGGCGACGTGGATCAGGCTGTACTCGATCTCCGCCTGCCCGCCGCGCAGGCGCTTGAACCCGGCGGCACCGGAGCTGAAGTTCAGCACCACCCGGCGCTCCACGGCTTCTTGCAGGCACAGGCGCGTCAGTTGCCGATAGAGCCCGGCCCGCTGGGGCAACGCGGTGTCGTAGCCGACGATCGGGGCGCTGATCAGCGTCGCGTTGGCGAACCAGCCCAACGCCCCGTCGATCCGCCCGTCAGGGCCGCGCAGGGCGCGTATGTCGAGCCAGCCCTGATCCTGGCCACGCTGCAGCCAGGCGGCGCTGTAATGGGGGTTGAGCCGGCAGTACTTGTCCAGGTACAGCAGGTTGTAGAGGTGCTCGATGCGCTGGAAATCGGCTTCGCTCAGCGCCGCGCCATCCACCACGTCATAGGGGCTGCGGCGCAGCAAGGTGGCGTCCAGGCGGGTGTTGTGATGCTTGAGGAACGCGGCTTCGCCTCCGGCACGGCCATCGAACAGGTAGACCTGGCGGCTGGGAATGCTCAGGTAGCCGAGGCCCTCCAGCCGCTCGCGCAGCGCGCGGTTGCTGGCGTCGTTGAGCGAGCGGAAACCGAAGCCGCTGTCGGGAAACTCCGCCTTCAACAGTGCCGTGATCGCCGGCAATTCATCGAGGTCCCAGCCGGCCGGGTAGAGGTTGGTGGACAGCAGCCAGTTGTTCACCTGCGCCAGCCTGTCCACCTTGGCCAGGCGCAGCAGGCGGTCGACCCCCAGGGTCAGCAGGGTGAGCGGCCAGGTCAGCCAGGGCTTGCCGAGGCGCTTGATCTCTTCACGGGCGTAGCCGCTGTAGGCGGTGCGCGGTGACACCACGTAGCAATTGCCTTCCGGCTCGCCACCGTCGGTGATGCTGACGGGGAACTGCTGGGTGCCGGTGTCGAGCAGCGCCAGGCGCGTGGTCACATTGCCGACCAGGCGCGCGCTGGCACAGGCCTTTACATAGGTGCGCGCCAGGCTGTCACCCTCGCCTGTGGGCTCGGCCAGGAGCAGTTCGGCAGGCAGCAGCCTCATCGCGGCGCCTCGCCCAGAGGCTGGCCGTTCCATTCGATGTCCGCCGTGGAGGCGGCCAGCACGCCGCAACGCCGGGTCAGGGCGCGGGCGATGATTTCCGACAGCCCCAGCAACTGCGTGGTCAGGGGCCAGTAGTCCCCCTGCTGGACCACCACATCGCGGGCGGCGGCGTAGTCCTGCCAAAAGGGTGCGCTGAAGGCGCGTTGCGGCGCCGCCAGCAACAGCACCGCCAGGGCGACCATGCGCGGTGCGGGCGTGGCTTCCAGCAGTTGTCCGGAGGCAGCCCCCAGGCTGGCCACCAGCTGCCGGCGCTGATCGTCGAACAGGTGCACGCCGCTGGTTGCCCGGGGGTTGCATTCCAGTACATGGAAACGCCCGGCGCGGTCTTCGATGAAGTCGAACCCCACCTGGCCGGTGTAGCCAGTTTCCCGGCCAAAGCGCTCGAGAAACTCGCGGATCGGTTGCGGCAGCTCGGGCTGGAAGTAGATGCCCGAGCCCCGGCCCACCCGGTAGCGCGGGTGATAGCAGCTGTGGGCGCGCAACTCGCCGTCCACCAGCAGGCTGAAGCTGCAGAGCTCGCGCCCCTCGATGAAGCGCTGTGCCACCCAGGGCGCCGCAGCCGTCGGCTGGACCTTGCCCAGTTGTACGGCGCTGGGGCGGATCAGGGTCTGCGAGGCGAAACGCGAGTAGGCCGGCTTGAACACCCACTGCGCGGCCTCGCCGGCGAAGCGTTGCAGGGCCTGGCTGTCGGCCAGCAGGTGGGTTTCGGGCGCACTCAGCGCCCAGCCCTCGGTCATGGCGGCGAAGCGCCCCTTGTGGTGCAGGCGGTGCAGCAGGGCGAAGTCACTGGTCAGCACTCGGCACAGCGGTGCCAGCCTTGCCAGGCCGTGGGAGAGGTAGAACACCTCCTCGCAGGTCGGCAGCAACAGGTCGATGCCCTGCGCCTGGATCACCGCCGCCAGCGCTTCGACCCAGGCCGCCGGGTTTTGCCGGGGCTCCGGCAGGCGCACGAAATGCTGCGCCGAACGGCTGAAGCGGCTGAGCGGCAGGCTCAGCGAATCGCCGACGCTGACCGTCCAGCCAGCCTCGTCGAAGGCACGCGCCCACTCCAGGCAGGCCGGCGCACGGGCGCCGAGAATCAGTACGTGCATGGCAGGCCCTCGGGCAGTTCCAGGAGTTTCAATCGGCGGCGCTTGGCCTCGGGTGGCGCAGGTTGCCAGTGCCCGAACCCCAGCGCCGGTGGGCGCACGGCCAACTGGGCGCACAGCGCGCGGATGCTGTCGCCGAGCGCCAGGCAGGCGTCGTCGTGGTCGCCGGCGGCGCGCAGGTTGACCTGCCACGCCAGCCCGCGCTGATGGATCTCGTATTCCTGCAAGGCCGCCCCGTGCATCAGCAGGGTGCGGCGCAGCACATCGGGGTAGAGCGCGAGCAACTGCCGGCCCGGCAGGTCGGGCAGCCAGAGGATGTCGTCGGCGCGCCCCTCGATGGCGGCGATGGCCCGCTCGACTCGCCCGCAGGCGCACGGCGCCTCGGCCACCCGCAGTACGTCGTTGAGGCGGTAGCGCACGATCATCTGCGTGCGCCGGGAGAAGTCGGTGATGATCGGTTGAAAGCGCGTGCGCCCGGCATCCAGCCACTCCGGCTCGATATGCAGGTGGCACTCGTTGAGGTGCAGGGTGCCGCGCTCGCAGGTGTAGCCGAGGAAGCCTTCGCTGGCCTGGTAGATCTGCTGCGGGGCCACGCCGAATGCGTTGCGCACGGCTTCTGCATCCTCCGCTTCGAGCACCTCGGCGACCGAGAGGATATGGCTCGGGCGGATGCTCAGGCGCCCGGCGAGCGCCGCCTCGGCCAGCCCGCGCAACACGGTGGCCGGGGCCACCAGCACATCGGGGGCATGGGCTTCGAGGCGCGCCAGCGACGGCTCCAGCCCCAGGGTCAGGTCATAGAAGCCGAAGTCGATCCGCCGGCTGGACAGTGTGGTGTACAGGCGGCTGTTGGCCCGCAGGTAGAAGGCGATGCGCAAGGCCGGGCGCCAGGGTGCGAGCAGGCGCGGCAACAGGTGCCGGGGCAGGGTTTTCGCCAGCAGGATGCCGGCCCAACGCTGGCGCTCCTCGCTGCTGACCAGGAACACGCCCTGGTTGCCCGAGGTGCCGCTCGACAGGCCGACAGTGATATCGCCCAGGGTCGGGCTGAAATCCCGCGACGCCTCCGCCTGCCGCGCGATCGGCAACACCTCCTCCAGGCTCAGGCCACGGCTGTTGAAGCCGGCGAAGTCCCCCATCAGCGTGGCCTTGTCCATCAGCGGCAGGCTGGCCAGGTCGGTGATGGCCCGCCCCTGGAAGCGCCCGGCACGAGGCAGCACGTCCCGCAGGAAGTGCCGCAGCTGCCTGGCCTGCCAGGCCTCCAGTTGCTCGCGTCGGGTGAAGCGCAGGCGGTAACGGCTGTGGATGAAACTCGCGATGCTGCGCAGGGCGCCGAGGGCCCGCTCAGCGCTCATCCTCGAACGCCTCCCAGGCCTGGGTGCAGTGGGAGGGCAGCACGGCGACGGCGGGCTCGTTGCGGATCAACGCCCCCAGGCCGGCATAGGTCTGGCGGTACTGCCCAGCGTCGTGGCCGGCGAACCAAAGGGCCGGTGGCGCCGGTAGCCGACCCGCGCGGCAGGCGGGCACCGACCAGCAGGCATCCGCCACCAGAAACACCGGGCGCCCCTGGGCATCGGGGATGAACAACCCGAGCTGGCCCTCGCTATGCCCCGGCAGCGGCACGCCCACCAGGCTGCCATCGCCCAGCAGGTCGAAGCCCTGGTCGAAGGGCTGCATCCACGCTGGCAGATCACAGCGGCGGCACGCATCGGCCAGGCGCACGCGGGCGCCGAAATCATCGGGCAGCAGCGTCGGCAGGTGGCCGCCCAGGGTCGCGCGCCAGCGCCGGCCACGCAGGCTTTCGATATGCCGGCGGTCAGCGTCGAGCGCGATGAACGAGGCCTTGGGGAAGTCCCGCAGCCCGGCGATATGGTCGCTGTGGAAGTGCGAAATGATCACCGTGCGGATGTCGTCCGGGGTGATGCCCAAGGCCTGCAATTGCGCGTGCAGCCGTTCCTGCACCGGCAGCTCCACGGGAACCGCCTGGCGGAACAGGCGCTCGGGCAATGCCTGGGTGGCCTGGAAGAAATGCTCGGAGTAACCGGTGTCGTACAGCAGCCAGCCCTCCTCGGGGTGGCGGATCAACCCGCAGAGCGCCGGGAACTCGGTTTTCGCCCAGCGCCCGCCGCGGTCCGCCATGCACTCCAGGTGCCGGCACCAACCGGCGCGCAGGATGTTGAGACTGACGGTGCGGCTCATGGGCGTACTCCTGGTTGGGCCAGCCACCACTGCGCGTGCTGGCGGATGCCTTCGTCCTGGGTGATCACCGGGCGGTAGCCCAGCTCGTCGTGGAGGGCCTGGAGGTCCAGGGTCTGGCTGAAGGCGAGCACACCGGCGCCGTAGCGGGTGATCAGCGGCTCGCCACTGTCGCGCAGGCGCGCGCTGGCTTCCAGGCCCCGGGCAATGAGGTCCACCAACCGCCAGGGCAGCCGGCGGGTACGCAGCTCCAGCTGGAAGGCGGCGGCGACCTTGTGCAGCAGGTCTTCGAAGGCCAGCGGCGTACCGTTGCTGACGTTGTAGGTGCACAGGGCCCTGGGCAACGGCTGGTTGAGGCCCAGCCAGATCGCCTGGACCAGGTTGTCGACGCAGGTCAGGTCCAGCTGCGCGCGCCCGCCGCGCATCAGCGGGATCGGCCCACGCTGCATGACCCGCAGCAGGCGCGGCATCAGGGTGCCGTCCCAGGGGCCGAACACCGCGCGCGGGCGCAGCAGTACCGCCTCGGGCAGGCCGGCCGCGCGCACCCGCTCCTCGGCCAGGCCCTTGCTGCGGGCATATTCGTTGACAGGTGGCGGCAGGGCCTCGTCCTCGCGCACGCCGAGGCGATCGCGGAAGGCGAAGTACAGGCTCGGCGTGGAGATGTGCACCAGGCGCTTCACGCCATTGGCCTCGCAGGCCTGGAGCACCTCCTCGGTGGACGCCACGTTGGCATCCGCGAACGCCTGGACCGAGCCCCAGGGCGAGGACAGCGCCGCGCAATGGACGATGGCCGCGCAGCCCTGGCTGGCCTCCCGCAAGGTCGCGGCCGCCGTCGGGGAGCCGTGCTCCACCGGCACCCAGCGCAGGGGGCCGGGGCTGTGCTGGATCACCTCGGCCGCCGCCGTGGCATTGCGCCCGCTGAAGACCACCTCGCAGCCTTCGGCCGCCAGGCGCCAGGCGATATGGCGGCCGACGAAACCGCTGCCACCGGTAACCAGAATCTTCATCAGTACTCCAGGATCATGCCGCCGAGGGACAGGCCCGCGCCGGTGCCGATCAGCAGCAAGCGTTGCCCGCGCTGGATGCGGCCGTCGCGGATGGCGATATCCAGCGCCGTGGGCAGCGAGGCGGCGACCTGGTTGCCGTGCATGGCGAAGATGTCGATGACCTTGTCGCGTTTGAAGCCCAGGCGCCGCGCCGCGTGCTGCATGGCGCGGTGGCTGGCCTGGTGGGGGATGACCCAGTCGATCTGCGCCTGGCTCAGCCCGGTCTGGCTCAGCAGCTCGTCCTTCATGGCGGGCAGGTGCTTGGCCGCCAGGCGGAACACGCCCTTGCCGTGCATGGCGAAGCTGGTCAGCGGCTCGAAGGGCACATCGATGCGGCGCGGGTGATAGCGCGAGCCGCCACCGGGTATTTCGCACAGGTGCGCGCCTTCGGAATAGGTGCGCAGGCTGGAGGCGATGATCTTCGGCCCGCCATCGCCAAGGCCCAGCACCACCGCAGCGGCACCGTCGCCGAAGATCCCGCAGACCTCCACCTGCTGCCAGTCCAGCCCGCAGGAGGCGATGTCCGAGCAGACCAGCAGGATGCGTCGATAACGCCCCGCACTCAGCGGCCAGGACAGGGTATCGACGGCGGCGAGAAAGCCCAGGCAGCTGGCGTTGACATCCAGCGCCGGGATGCCCGACTGCCCCAGCCCCAGTTCCAGGTGCAGCAGCGCGGCGTTGCTGGGCATGCCCTGGTCCATGGTGCCGCTGGCGCAGGCGACCAGGTCCACCTGCTGCGGCTCCAGGCCGGCGGCGGCGAGGGCGCGACGGGCCGCCAGGGCGCCGAGGCTGGCAGCGGTCTCCCGGGGGCTGGCGACATGCCGCTGGATGACCCCGCTGATACGCGCCACGCTGCCGGCGCGCAGGTTGAGGCGGGTATCCAGCTCGGTGCTGGTAACGATGCGTTCGGGCAAGGCGTGCCCGGAACCGAGTATGGATACGGGCCTGGCGGGCAGGTGCGCGGGGGGTGAAGTCTGCATTCAAGTTCCGTTTGGATAAGTTGAGCCGTCCCGGCGGCGTGGCGCCGCCGCAGTGCCCACACAGGGGCCACTGGCAAGGGCAGATGAGCCCTGGAGAGAATCGGCCGAGCATACGGCAACGCCCCCGGCCGAAACAATTTCACCGGTCTCAATTCCCGGCCTGCGGCAAAGGATCGGAGCGGATTGTTACGCCATCCGAAAAAGCCCTTCTTCGGCACCTCGCTTTTTCCCCGGCGTGCCATGGTTTCTCATGGTGGCCATGAACCACCCGAAGAGGAAAACACCATGAAAGCCCTTGCCTGCGGCGCCACGGCGCTGCTGTTCGTGACCCTCGCCAGCGGCGCGCATGCCGACGGGGCGGCCCAGGCCGAGCCCTTCGTCTACGGCATGCACCTGGACGTAGCCAAGGTCGTGTCCATCGACGAGCCCCACCCGCTCACCTGCGAACTGGTGGAGGCGACGATGACCTACATCGACTCCCAGGGCACGACCCATGCCGTGAGCTACACCAAGCAATCCGACGCCTGCTTCAACAGCTGAGCCCACGCGCGATACGCCTCGCCCCAAGGGCGAGCGGCCCGGGGCCGGCCGGCGCATGACGGCCCCCGCCTTTGCCTCGACGGCGCCCGCTGCGTAAGCTCCGCCCTTTTGCGCCGTTGCCATGACCCTCGCCGATATCCTCTTGCTGCTGCTCGCCGGCTTCGCTGCCGGCGGCATGAACGCCCTCGCGGGCGGCGGCACCTTCTTCTCCTTCCCTGCCCTGCTGGCTGCCGGCCTGCCGCCGGTGACCGCCAACGCCACCAATGCCGTGGCCCTGTGGCCCGCCAGCCTCGCGGCCAGCTGGGCGGCACGTGACCAGCTGCGCCCGCTGGGCCGCTGGCTGCTGCCGCTGGTGGCGATCTCCCTGCTGGGCGGCCTGGGCGGCGGCCTGTTGCTGCTGGCCGGGGGCGACGAGGTGTTCCGCCGGCTGATCCCCTGGCTGCTGCTGGCCGCCACCCTGCTGTTCGCCGCCAGCCCCTGGCTGAGCCGGCTGGTCAACCGCCAGCGCGAAGCCGGCGCCCTGCCCCGCCACGGCGTCGCGGGCGGCCTGGCCCATGCGCTGGTGGCGGTGTATGGCGGCTACTTCGGCGCGGGCATGGGCATCCTGCAGTTGGCGGCCTTCTCCATCGAAGGGCACCCGCTGCTGCGCGCCAATGCGCTGAAGAACCTGCTCTCCAGCACCATCTACAGCGTCGCCGTGGTCACCTTCGTGGCAGCGGGGCGGGTCAGCTGGGCGGAGCTGGCGGTGCTGCTCGGCGCCGCCAGTTGCGGCGGCTATGCCGGCGGCGCGCTGGCCAGGCGCCTGCCGAGCCGCTGGTTACGCTGGCTGGTGATCGCCGTGGGGGCGGGAATGACGGCTTACTACTTCATTACGGCGTAGGGTTCATCCTCACAGGCGTGTTTGCCACGTTCAACGAAGAGGGTTCCGCCTCCTGCCGGAGCGACGGAAAAGCCCTGAAAACCCTCCCGTTCATTTGCCCGCAAGGGCGCGGCTCTGCTAGTGTCCGCCCGTTCCGAACTGCCCTGAGATGCCCGCCATGGCCCGCAAGAAAGCCACCCCCGATTTCGAACAGTCCCTCGCCGACCTGCAAGCGTTGGTCGAGCGCCTGGAAAGCGGCGAGCTGTCGCTGGAAGACTCGCTCGGCGCCTTCGAGCAGGGCATCCGCCTGACCCGCGAATGCCAGGGTGCGCTGAGCCAGGCCGAGCAGAAGGTGCAGATCCTCCTGGAGCGCGACGGCGAGCTGGAAGAGGCCCCCTTCGACGCGGACGAGCAGGCATGATCGCGGCCTACCAGTCCCGCTGCCAGGCGCGCGTCGACGCCGCCCTGGAAACCCTGTTCGACGCCCCCCGCCCTGAACTGCAACGCCTGTACGAGGCCATGCGCTACAGCGTCACCAATGGCGGCAAGCGCGTGCGCCCGCTGCTGGTGTATGCGGCCTGCGAAGCCCTGGGTGGCGATCTCGACCGTGCCGACGGCGCTGCCTGTGCGGTGGAGCTGATCCACGCCTATTCCCTGGTCCACGACGACCTGCCGGCCATGGACGACGACGACCTGCGCCGGGGCAAGCCCACCACCCACAAGGCCTTCGACGAAGCCTGCGCCATCCTCGCCGGCGACGGCCTGCAGACCCTGGCCTTCGAAGTGCTGGCGGACCGTCGCCTCAACCCGCAGAACAGCGATGCGCGCCTGGCCATGGTCGGCACCCTGGCCCGTGCCGCCGGCCCCGCCGGCATGGTCGGCGGCCAGGCCATCGACCTCGGCTCGGTGGGCCTGCGGCTCGACCAGAAGGCCCTGGAAGTGATGCACCGGCACAAGACCGGCGCCCTGATCGAAGCCAGCGTGCGCCTTGGCGCCCTGGCCAGTGGCAATGCCGACGATTCATCGATGAAGTCCTTGCAGGCCTATGCCCAGGCCATCGGCCTGGCCTTCCAGGTGCAGGACGACATCCTCGACGTCGAGAGCGACACCGTCACCCTCGGCAAGACCCAGGGCAAGGACCAGGCCAGCGACAAGCCCACCTACCCCGCCCTGCTCGGCCTCGACGACGCCAAGGCCTACGCCCTGGAACTGCGCGACATGGCCCTGCACACCCTGCGCCCCTTCAGCGAGGCCGCCGAACCGCTGCGCGACCTGGCCCGCTACATCGTCGAACGGCGCAGCTGACCCGCGTTCCACGCCCGGCGGGAAATACCGCCACGCCAACCCGTCACCTTCCGTCCATCGAATACGCAAAAGCGCGCCCTTCCGGGGGCGCTCCTCATCTGGTGCCCGCAGAAGGGCCCAGGCTAGGTTCAGCGTCCGAAGCCCATGGCCAACGACTCTTCGGCGTGAACGATGCAGCTCGATCAGCTCCCCATCACCCCGGATCTCCCCGCCCTGCTGCGCAGCCTGGAACAGGTCGCACCGCTGCTGGACGCGATGCCGGACGTGGTGTTCTTCGTCAAGGACCTGGACGCCCGCTACGTGCTGGTCAACCAGACCCTCGCCCAGCGTTGCGGCTTCAAGGACAAGGCGCCGCTGCTGGGGCGCACCGCCGAAGACGTGTTCCCGCGCCGCTTCGGCCACCTCTACACCGAGCAGGACCGCCAGGTGCTGGAGGCCGGCGACCAGCTCAGCGACCAGCTGGAGCTGCACCTCTACCCCGGCCGCAAGCCCGGCTGGTGCCTGACCCACAAGCTGGCCCTGCGCGACCCGGCGCAGCGGGTCATCGGCGTGGCCGGTATCTCCTACGACCTGCAGGCGCCACAGTCCAGCCACCCCGCCTTCCAACGCCTGGCAGCGGTGGACGCCCACATCCGCGAGCACTTCGCCGAGCCCATCAGCCTCGATGAACTCACCGCCATCGCCGGGCTCTCCGCCTCCCAGCTCGGCCGGCTGTGCAAGCGCATCTTCCAGCTCAGCCCCCGGCAAATGATCCACAAGGCGCGCCTGGGCGCCGCCACCCAGCTACTGGCCGGCGACTTGCCCATCACCGAGATCGCCTACCGCTGCGGCTATGCCGACCACAGCGCCTTCAGCCGCCAGTTCAAGGCCCTTACCGGGCTTTCCCCGAGCCAGTACCGCGACCGCTGCCGCGCCTGAGGGCGGGCGGCCGGCTGTGCCGAACCACGCACCGCAACCGGGCGAATCGATCAAGCCACCGGCCCGCGCCCCGTTCACAGTAGGCCCATCCACGGGGTGCAACGACGCCCCGGGGCGGCCCGCCCAGGCACCGCCCCCGCGCCAACAAGAACAAACACGCGAACGGAGAGTGCGATGTCATCCATCAGCATCAGCCAGCTGGAGGTCAGCTACGGCAGCGGGATCAGGGTCATCGACGGCCTCGACCTGCACATCCCCGACGGCAGCTTCTTCACCCTGCTCGGCCCCAGCGGCTGCGGCAAGACCACCCTGCTGCGGGTGATCGCCGGCTTCATCCGCCCCAGCGGCGGGCGCCTGGCCTTCGGCGATGTCGACATGACCCAGGTCCCCGCCCACCGCCGCGGCATCGGCATGGTCTTCCAGGACTACGCCCTGTTCCCCGACAAGACCGTGTTCGACAACGTCGCCTACGGCCTGCGCGCCCGCCGGACCGACGCGGCGACCCTGCGCCGCACGGTGGGCGAATACCTGGAGCGGGTCGGCATGAGCGGCTTCGCCGAGCGCCACCCCGCCGCCCTCTCCGGCGGCCAACGGCAGCGGGTGGCCCTGGCCCGCGCCCTGGCCATCGAGCCCGAGGTGCTGCTGATGGACGAGCCGCTGTCCAACCTCGACGCCCAGTTGCGCTTGCAGATCCGCGCCGCCATCGCCGACCTGCAGCGGGAGATCGGCATCACCACCGTCTTCGTCACCCACGACCAGGAAGAGGCCCTGGCCCTCTCCGACTGCATCGCCCTGATGCGCAAGGGTCGCATCGAGCAACTGGGCAGCCCCCAGGCCATCTACCAGTCCCCCGCCAGCACCTACGCCGCCGACTTCATCGGCTCGGCCAACCTGCTGGCCGCGCGGGTGCTGGAGCAGGCCGGCGACGCCGGCATCCGCGTGCTGGTGGCCGGCCAGCCCCTGCAGGCCCGGGCCGAGGCCGCGCTGCCACTGCCAGACGTGCACCTGGTGGCGCGGCCGGAAAGCATCCGCCTGCACCCCATCGGCCAGGGCGCCGGCAACTGCCTGGCCGGCCAGGTGCGGCGCAAGCAGTACCTGGGCAACCGCACCAGCTACCGCATCGAACTGGCCGACGCCCAGCAGCTCAACGTCGACCGCTTCGGCACCGACGGCGACGGCTTCCACGAAGGCCAGCCGGTGAGCCTGGAGTTCGACCCCGCACAGCTCCGGGTGGTGGCCCGATGAACCGGCGCCTGCCCTCCCCCTGGCTGCTCCTCGCCCTGTTCGCCCTGGGGCTGTTGCTGGTGTTCCTGCTCTGGCCCCTGGCCAACCTGCTGCACGGCAGCGTGGCCGGTGCCGGCGACGGCTGGGCCCAGTTGCTGGACGAGCCGCGCTACCTGCGCGCCCTCGGCAACACCCTGCTGCTGGGCGCCCTGGTGACCGGCTGCGCCAGCGTGCTCGGGGTCTCCCTGGCCTACGTCACCGCGCGCTTCGACTTCCCCGGCAAGGCCCTGGTGGCGGTGCTGCCGGTGTGCACCCTGGTGGTCCCGGAGGTGATCGTCAGCCAGACCTGGCTGATGATCCTCGGCAACAACGGCCTGCTCACCCGCGCCCTGGAGGACCACCTCGGCCTCGCCCTGCCCAGCTTCTACGGCTGGCCCGGCCTGGTGCTGGTGATGAGCCTGGTCTACTACACCTACATCTACCTCGGCACCCTGGCCGCCATCCGCGGCTTCGACGCCCAGCTGGAAGAAGCCGCCCAGAGCCTCGGCGTGCCGCCGGCCAAGGCGCGCTTGCAGGTGATGCTGCCGGTGGTGCTGCCCGCCGTGCTGGCCTCCGGGCTGCTGGTGTACACCCTGGTGGTGGGCAACTTCGCCATCGCCACCCTGCTGGGCGGCAAGGTGCAGCTGCTCTCGGTGCTCACCTACCTGAGCTTCGTCTCCGAGATGGGCACCAACGCCGGCCTGCAGAGCGCCCTGGCCACCCTGTCCATCGCCATCGTCGCCGGGGTGCTGTTCCTCCAGCGCTGGCTGGTGGGGCGCAAGCGCTACGAGATCGTCCAGGGCCGCAGCGCCCCGGCCCAGCGCCTGCGCGGGGTACGCGGCGCGCTGCTGGGCGCGGCCACGGCGCTGTTCATCCTGGTCTCCTCGCTGCCGCTGCTGACGGTGCTGGCCAGCGCCTTCACCCGCTCGCGGGGGCCGGTGATGCACTGGGGCCAGTTCTCCCTGGAAAACCTGGAACGGGTCCTGCTGCGCAGCCCGGAACCCATCCTCAACACCCTGGCCTACGGCGCCCTGGCGACCCTGGTGGGCATCCTGCTCAGCGTGGTCATCAGCTACCTGGTGATCAAGAAGAAGAACCTGCTCACCCCGGCCATCGACTACCTCGCCATGCTGCCCCTGGCCATGTCCGGCACGGTGCTCGGCATCGGCCTGGTGATGACCTTCAACAGCGGCCCGCTGGCCCTCAGCGGCACGGCGGCGATCATCGTCGTCGCCTTCGTCATCCGCCGCTTTCCCTTCGGCGTGCGCAGCGCCTCGGCCACCCTCTACAACATCCCCGATTCCATCGAGGAGGCCTCCATCAGCCTCGGCGTGCCGCCGCTGCGCTCCTTCTTCAAGGTGGTGCTGCCGCTGATGGCGCCCGCCGTCGCCGCCGCGGCGGTACTCACCTGGACCACCATCGTCGCCGAGCTGAGCGCCTCGCTGGTGGTGTACTCGGCCGGCCGCGAGACCATCACCATCCAGGTCTTCCGCCTGGTGGAAACCGGCCTCCAGGGCCAGGCGGCGGCCTACGGGCTGGTGCTGGTCCTGCTCACCCTGGTCCCGGTGGTCATCGCCACCCGGGTGTTCCGCATCAAGGTCTTCTGAACCGCACCAAGGAGTCGCCATGAACGCCACCTGGAAGCACCGGCTGCCCGCCCTGCTGGCCGCCCTCGCCCTCAACCTGCTGCAACCCGCCCTCGCCCGCGAGCAGGCGGTGCTCTACACCACCAACAACGACTCGGCGGTGCAGGCCCTGCTGGACAGCGGCCAGCGCCTCGACCCGGGCCTGAAGATCGGCGTGGTCAACGGCTCCAGCGCCGCCCTGCTCAAGCGCATCGAGGCCGAGGGCCAGGCGGCTCGGGCCGACGTGTTCTGGAGTTCCCAGCCCAACACCCTGGGCGCATTCACCGCGCTCTACGCGCCCTACCGCTCGCCCCAGGCCCAGGCCATCCCCGAGGCACAGCAGCACCCGCAGCAGCTGTGGAGCACCGCCAACATCCAGGTGGTGGTGATGATGGTGAACCGCAAGCAGCTCGGCGGGCTCAAGGAGCCCACCCAGTGGCGCGACCTGCTGGACCCGGCCTGGAAGGGGCGGATCATTGTCGGCGACCCCACCGCCACCTCCACCGCCTACACCGCGCTCTGGGGCCTGCGCCAGCTGCTGGGCGAGGACGACTTCCGCCGTCTGGCCGCCAACCTGGTGGTCTCGCGCAACTCCAGCGCCGTGCTCAACCAGGTGGCCCAGGGCGAATACGCCGTCGGCCTGACCTTCGAGGGCAACGCCTACGCCTATGTCGCCGGCGGCCAGCGGGAGATCCGCCTGGTCTACCCGGCCGACGGCACCTTCGTCACCGAAGAGGCCCTGGTGCTGGTGAAGAACGGCCCCAACCCCGAGGCCGGCAAGCGCCTCTACGACCTGCTGCTGAGCCGCGACACCCAGATCGCCCTGCTGGAGCAGGCCTACCGCCGGCCGAGCCGCAGCGACATCGAGGTCAGCGCCCACGTCGAGCTGCCGGAGTTGAAGGACATCGCCGTCTTCCCCACCGACGAGCAGGCCGCCATCGCCGGCCGCGACGCCTTCCTCAGCGCCTGGAAAGGCCTCGACAAAGCCCTCTGACACCGGAGCCAGACATGACCGCCAGCCACCACCGCGCCACCGCCGAACACCTCGCCGACCTCGCCCGCGCCCGCCTGCAGGCCCATTGGCAGGCCGCCCAGGAGGACGGCCAGCCCTTCGAGGACAAGGACGACGCCAGCCCCGTCACTGCCATCGACCGCGCCATCGAGCAGGAACTGCGCGAGGCCATCGCCCACCACACGCCCGAGTTCGGCGTGGTGGGCGAGGAATACCCCGACCACCAGCGCGACGCCGAATACAGCTGGGTGCTCGACCCCATCGACGGCACCAAGGCTTTCATCGCCGGGGTGCCGGTGTACGGCACGTTGATCGCCCTGTGCCGCGACGGGCGCCCGGTGCTGGGGGTGGTCGACCTGCCCATCGCCGGCCTGCGCTGGGTCGGCGTGGAAGGCCAGCCCACCCGGCTCAACGGCCAGCCGGTGCGCACCCGCCCCTGCACCGAGCTGGCCCGCGCGCTGCTGGCCAGCAGCAACCCGGAAAGCCTGCCGGCCGAGCACCTGGCGGCCTTCGCCCGGCTGCGCGACGCCACCCGCTGGCGCCTCTACGGCGCCGCCTGCAGCGCCTACGCCAATCTCGCCCGGGGGCGCATCGACCTGGTGGCCGACGGCGGCGGGATGGCGCCGGTGGACTACTGCGCCCTGGTGCCGGTCATCGAAGGCGCCGGCGGGGTGATCAGCGACTGGCAGGGCCGCCCGCTCGGCCTTGGCTCCGGCAGCAGCGTGCTGGCCGCCGGCGATCCCCAGCTGCACCGCCAGGCCCTGGAACGCCTGCACCAGGCCTGAACCGCCCGAGGTCACAAGGAGGACACGCCATGACCGCCATCCATTCCCGCATCCCCCTCGCCCTGTCGCTGGCCCTCGCCATGGGCCTGGCCGAGGCGGACGGCTTCATCGACGACAGCCACGCCACCCTGTCGCTGCGCAACTTCTACTTCAACCAGGACAACCGCGACGGCCACGCCGGCCAGACCGAGGAATGGGGCCAGGGCCTGCGCCTGGACTACCAGTCCGGCTACACCGAGGGCACGGTGGGCGTCGGCCTCGACGCCATCGGCCTGCTCGGCCTCCGCCTGGACGGCGGCGGCCGCGCCGGCAAGGCCGACCAGGCCCGCACCCCCAGCGCCCTGTTCCCCCTGGAGCACGACGGCCGCGCCCGCGACGAATACAGCAGCCTTGGGCTCACCGCCAAGCTGCGGGTCGGCGCCAGCGAGGCGCGGGTCGGCACCCTGATCCCGCGCCTGCCGGTGATCAAGGCCAACGACGGGCGCCTGCTGCCGCAGACCTTCGAAGGCGCCCAGCTGACGGTGCGCGAGTTCGACGACCTCACCCTGCTGGCCGGTCGCCTGCGCCAGGCCAAGGGACGCGCCCAGAGCCACCGCGACGACCTCTCCATCAACGGCGCCAACAGCCCGCGCAAGCCCGGCAACGCCGTCAGCGCGGCGCCGGCCCGCTACAGCGACGCCTTCGACTTCCTCGGCCTGGATTACCAGGTCAGCGAGCAGTTGCAGGTGCAGTACTACCTGGGCCAATTGGAGGACTTCTATCGCCAGCACTTCGTCGGCCTCAACCACGAGCAGGCGCTGCCCCTGGGCACGCTGAAGACCGACCTGCGCCACTTCGACACCCGCGCCACGGGCCGCAACGCCAGCCACAGTGGCCGCGCCGAGGGCTACACCGCCGCCGGCTACTACGGCCCCGGCAACGGCGAGAGCGGCGCCCATCGCGGCAAGGTGGACAACCGCGCCTGGAGCGCCCTGTTCAGCTGGAGCCTCGGCGCCCACAGCCTCGGCGCCGGCTACCAGCGCCTGACCGGCGACAGCCACTTCATCCAGCCCAACCAGGGCAACGGCAGCGACGTCTACCTCATCACCGACCGCCAGCTGAACAGCTTCGCCCGCGCCGGCGAACGCACCTGGCTGGCCCAGTACGGGGTGGACTTCGGCACCTGGGGGCTGCCGGGGCTGACCAGCAACGTCGCCTACCTCAAGGGCAGCGGCATCCGCTCCGAACGCGGGCATTTGCAAGAGTGGGAACGGGACTTCACCCTGGCCTACGTGGTGCAGGCCGGGCCGGCCAAGGGCCTGGGCATCACCTGGCGCAACGCCAGCCTGCGCAGCCAGGCCAGCACCGACGTCGACCAGAACCGGGTCTTCCTCAGCTACAGCCTGGCGTTGTTCTAGGGCGCATGCGCAACAGGGCCCTGGTGCGCACGCGCCGGGGCCGTTCGCTGCGGTCCTACCCGAGCTTCAGCCACGCCCTACCCGCCCCGCTGTTAACGTCGTCCAGGCCCTGCCCGACCTTGGTCAACCAGCCTGGAGGCACACATGAAGGCGATCGATATCCACAGCGCACTCGACGGCATCCGCAACGGCCGGATCATGGCCCTGGAGCCGCAGCTCCAGCCGCTCACCCAGTTGACGCCCTTCCACCCCGGCGCGGGCGCCATCCACCTGGGCCGCCTCAGCGGCGAGATGCCCTGGGAGCGCCACCCCGACGGCGACAAGCTGCTGCAGGTGCTGGAGGGCGAGCTGGACATCACCCTGCTCGCCGCCATCGGCTTATTGCAGGAGACGATCCGCGCCGGTTCCATCCTGGTCGTGCCCCGGGGCCTCTGGCACCGCCTGCAGGGGCGCGACGCCGCCGTGCTGGCGGTGGTGCCGCGGCACACCGAGAGCAGCACCCACTACCCCGCCCCGGCCAACCAGTCGGCCTGACCCCGGGCTGCCGGCCCGCCCCTCAGACGGGCTGGGCCAGCGCCAGGGCCGGCTCGTCGCGGCGCGCCTTGAGCAGCCCAAGGCGAATCAGCAGCCAGGGCATCAGTGCGGCGACGAAGCCGCCCATCACCAAACCACGGAACGCCTGCCAGGCCTGGCCATCGAGGGAGAAGGCAAAGCCGATGTGCTTGAGCCCCCACTGCAGGCCAATGAACGACAGCGCGCCGATGGTCGCCGCCAGCACCCGCCGCCAGGTCGCCACCTCCATGGAGAAGTCCAGGTGGCGATAACCGTACAGCACCGCGATCATCAGCCCCGCCAGCAGCGGCACGTAGCTCGGCGGCTGGCCATGCCAGGTGAAGTAGGCCAGGGCGGTGGCCGCGATGATCAGCATCAGCAGCACCAGCGCCGGAATCTCGCGCCAACCCTGCCAGCGCTGCGCCAGGGCGAAGCAGCCCAGGGTCGCGGCCCCCAGCAGCGAGCCGCCGATCAGGTCCTCGATATCGTGGGCCCCCAGGTACAGGCGGCTGAAGAGGATGCCCGTCACCAGGGTGCAGGCCAGCAGCCAGAACCACAGGCGGCGCACCTCCAGGGCCAGCCAGAACCAGATCACCACCGAGATCTGCGCGTGCCCGCTGGGCAGGCCGAAGCTCTCGCCCACCTCGTGGTCCATGCGCAGGGCGATGTCCGGGCGCGGGTCCTGCCAGTAATCCTTGAGCCAGGCATTGAGCAGCGCGGTGATGGCCACCAGCACCAGCAGGCGGAAGAACACCGTGCGGTGCCAGGCCCAGTAGCCCAGGGGCAGGAAGAAGAGGATGAACTTCTCGTACCCCAGCAGGGTGAAGAAGCGCATCAGCGGCGTCAGCGCGTCGCTGCGCAAGGGCAGCACCCAGTCCAGGCTGTGCAGCAATTCGTTCATGGTCGTCCTTGAGGGCAGGGGAAGGTCGCCACAGATACTGCAGCCCGCGCCTGGCGGCAAGGTCCGATCAGGACAAAAGCCCTCACGACACGCGCAAGCTCCATCAGCCACCCTGAGAGAGGGGTATTCGTCAGGGCGAACATCGGTCCTGCAACGGGCGCGACTGTCTAGGATGAAGGCCATCCCGCGACACAACGACAAGACCAGCGCGAGGCCCCGATGAACCAAGACCAGTACCTGGCCACCCTGCGCCAGCTCCAGCACGACGCCTGGCCCACCGGCACCCCGCGCGAGCCGCAGTACCCCCTCGGCGAACGGCCGCTGACCGAGTACCTGCGCGAATGGGCGCGACGCCAGCCAGGCAAGACCGCCCTGCACTTCTACGGCCACACCCTCGACTATGCGGAACTGGACCGCCTCAGCGACCGCTGCGCCGCGCTGCTGGTGGAACTCGGCGTGCGCCCGGGGGACCGCGTCGCGGTGTTCATGCCCAACTGCCCGCAGTTGCACATCGCCTTCTGGGGCATCCTCAAGTGCGGCGCCGTGCATGCCCCGGTCAGCCCGCTGTCCAAGGGCCTGGAGCTGAGCTATCAGCTCAACGACAGCGGTGCCGAGGTGCTGCTGTGCTTCGACCAGTTGCTGCCGGTGGTGCGCCAGGTGCGTGGCGAAACCGCCCTGCGCCAGGTGATCGCCACCAGCCTCAGCGAGCTGCGCCCGGCCACGCCGACGATTCCGGCGCCGGACCTGCTGTTCGCCCCTAAGGTCACGGGCGACGACGTCATCGACTTCTACCCCGCCCTCGCCGCCTGCACCGCGCCCACGCCTGCTCACCGCCCGCAGCTGGATGACATCGCCGCGCTGAACTACACCGGCGGCACCACCGGCCTGCCCAAGGGCTGCATCCACAGCCATGGCGACATGCTCTACACCTGCGCCAGCTTCGTGCCCACGGCGCTGGGCATGGACGAGCACAGCATCACCCTCAACTTCCTCCCCGAGTTCTGGATCGCCGGGGAGAACGCCGGCCTGCTGTTCCCGGTGTTCGCCGGCTGCACCCTGGTGCTGCTGGCGCGCTGGGACGCCCCGGCCTTCATGGCCGCCGTGCAGCACTACCGCGTCAGCCACTGCGGCCTGCTGGTGGACAGCGCCGCCGAGGTGCTGGACCACCCCCGCGTGGGCGAATTCGACTTCGCCTCCCTGCGCCAGGTCGGTGCCATCTCCTTCGTCAAGAAGCTCACCCTCGACTACCGCCGCCGCTGGCGCGAGCTCACCGGCTGCACCCTGTTCGAATTCAGCTTCGGCATGACCGAAACCCACACCTGCGACACCTTCACCGCCGGCCTGCAGGACGACGACTTCGACCTGCGCGCCCAGCCCACCTTCGTCGGCCTGCCGGTGCCGGGCACCGAGTTCAAGGTCTGCGATTTCGACACCGGCGAGCTGCTGCCCCTGGGCAGCGAAGGCGAGCTGTGCCTGCGCTCGCCCTCCCTGCTCAAGGGCTACTGGCAGCGTCCCGAGGCCAGCGCCGAAGCCTTGCGCGATGGCTGGCTGCACACCGGCGATCTCGGCGTGATCAGCGAGCAGGGCTTCATCCGCTACCTCGGCCGGCGCAAGGAAATGCTCAAGGTCAACGGCATGAGCGTGTTCCCCAGCGAGCTGGAAGCCCTGCTCGGCCAGCACCCGGCCATCCTCGCCAGCGCCGTGCTCGGCCGCCCGCACCCGGAGCGCGGCCAGCAACCCGTCGCCTTCGTCGTGCTCAAGCCGGGCAGCGACGAAACCGGCGCCAGCCTGCTGGAGTGGTGCAAGGCCTCCATGGCCATCTACAAGGTGCCGGACATCCGTCTGGTCGACTCCATGCCGATGACCGCCACCGGCAAGGTCAAGAAGAACGAACTGGAAGCATTGCTGTGAACCGAGCCATCACCCGCCTGCTGATCGCCAACCGTGGCGAGATCGCCATCCGCATCGCCCGTGCCGCCGCCGAGCTGGGCATCCCCAGCGTCGTGGTGTTCGCCGAGGACGACGCCGCCTCCCTGCACCTGCGCAAGGCCGACCAGGCCGTGGCGCTCAAGGGCCGTGGCGCGACCGCCTACCTCGACATGCAGCAGCTGCTCGACGCTGCCCTGGCCAACGGCTGCGACGCCGTGCACCCGGGCTACGGTTTCCTCAGCGAGAACGCCGCCTTCGCCCGCCTCTGCGAAGGGGCCGGCGTGCGCTTCATCGGCCCGGCAGCCGACGCCCTCGACACCTTCGGCGACAAGGCCCGTGCCCGTGAACTGGCACAGCGCTGCGGCGTACCCCTGGCCGCCGGCAGCAACCGCGCCACCAGCCTGGAAGAGGCCCGCGCCTTCCTCGACAGCGGCCCCATCATGCTCAAGGCCCTGGCCGGCGGCGGTGGCCGCGGCATGCGCCCGGTGCGCGAGGCGGCCGAGCTGGAAGAGGCCTACGCGCGCTGCCAATCGGAAGCACGCGGCGCCTTCGGCAGCGACGCCCTCTACGTCGAGCGGCTGATCGAACAGGCCCGGCATATCGAAGTGCAGGTGGTCGGCGACGGTGAAGCGGTCAGCCACCTTTGGGAGCGCGACTGCAGCCTGCAGCGGCGCAACCAGAAGGTCATCGAAATCGCCCCCGCACCGGGGCTCGACCCGGCGCTGCGCCAGCGCATCCTCGACGCCGCCCTGACCCTGGCCGGCGCGGTTTCCTACCGTGGCATCGGCACCTTCGAATTCCTCGTCGACGACGCGCGCGGCGACTTCGTGTTCATGGAGGCCAACCCGCGCATCCAGGTGGAACACTGCATCACCGAGGCCGTTACCGGCGTCGACCTGGTGCAGGCGCAGCTGCGCATCGCCGCCGGCGCCCGCCTCGTCGAGCTGGGCCTGGCACAGCCCGCCGCGCCACGGGGGTTTGCCGTGCAGCTGCGGGTCAACCTGGAAACCATGCAGGCCGACGGCAGTGCGCGCCCGGCCGGCGGCGTCATCAGCGCCTACGAGCCGCCCAGCGGTGCCGGCATCCGCGTCGACGGCTACGGGTACGCCGGCTACGCCACCAGCCCCAGCTACGACTCGCTGCTGGCCAAGGTAATCGTCCAGGGCGAGGACTTCCCCAGCGCCCTGCGCCGCGCCTACCGCGCCCTCTGCGAATTCCGCCTGGAGGGCGTGGCGAGCAACATCCATTTCCTGCAGAACCTGCTGCGCCGCCCGGAGCTGGCGGACAACCGCGTCAGCACCCGCTTCATCGAGCAGCACATCGCCGCGCTGCTGGCCCCGCAACAGGCCGCCCACCCGCACCTGTTCGTCAGTGGCACCAGCGGCCAGGCCGCGCACAACGCCGTGGCCGACGTACCGGCCGGCTGCATCGCCCTGAACGCCCCCAGCCAGGGCGTGCTGGTGAGCCTGGACGTGGCCGAGGGCGACGCCATCGCCGTCGGCCAGGCCGTGGCGGTGCTGGAAGCGATGAAGATGGAGTTCGTGGTCAAGGCCAGCCACAGCGGCATCGTCCGCGCCCTGCCGGTGGCCCCCGGCGACGCCCTGTTCGAAGGCACCGCGCTGCTCTACCTGGAACCGGCAGAAGTGAGCGGCGATGCCGTGGCCAGCGAAGAAAGCATCGACCTGGCGCACATCCGCGCCGACCTCGCCGAGGTGCTCGAACGCCACGCCATCACCCGCGACGAACGCCGCCCCGACGCCGTGGCGCGCCGCCGCAAGACCGGCCAGCGCACCACCCGCGAGAACCTCGACGACCTGCTCGACGCCGGCAGCTTCATCGAATACGGCGCCCTGGCCCTGGCCGCCCAGCGCCGCCGCCGTTCGCTGGAAGAGCTGATCCAGCAAAGCCCGGCCGACGGCCTGGTGGCCGGGCTCGGCACGGTCAACGCCGCGCAGTTCGGCAACGAGGCCGCGCGCTGCATGGCCATCTCCTACGACTACACCGTGTTCGCCGGCACCCAGGGCGTGATGAACCACAAGAAGACCGACCGCATGCTCGGCCTCGCCGAACAGTGGCGCGTGCCGCTGGTGCTGTTCGCCGAAGGCGGTGGCGGCCGGCCGGGGGACACCGACTTCGTCGGCGTGGCCGGGCTGGATTGCCACACCTTCGTCGCCATGGCGCGGCTCTCCGGCCTGGTGCCGGTGGTGGGCGTCGTCTCCGGCCGCTGCTTCGCCGGCAACGCCGCGCTGCTGGGTTGCTGCGACGTGATCATCGCCACCCGCAACGCCAGCATCGGCATGGCCGGCCCGGCGATGATCGAAGGCGGCGGCCTGGGCAGCTTCAAGGCCGAAGAGGTCGGCCCCACCTCGGTGCAGGGCCCTAACGGCGTGATCGACGTGCTGGTGGAAGACGAAGCCGAAGCGGTGGACGTCGCCAAGCGTTACCTCGCCTACTTCCAGGGCACGGTCAGCGCTTGGCAATGCGCCGACCAGCGCGAGCTGCGCCATGCGATCCCCGAGAACCGCCTGCGCGTCTACGACATCCGCGCGGTGATCGGCCAACTGGCCGACGAAGGCTCGGTGCTGGAGCTGCGCCGCCAGTTCGCCCCGGGGATGATCACCGCCTTCATCCGCATCGAAGGCAAACCCTTCGGCCTCCTGGCCAACAACCCCATGCACCTGGGCGGCGCCATCGACGCCCAGGCCGGCGACAAGGCCGCGCGCTTCATGCAGCTGTGCGATGCCTTCGACATCCCCATGGTCTCGCTCTGCGACACCCCCGGCTTCATGGTCGGCCCGGAGTCGGAGAAGCACGCCACGGTGCGCCACGTCTCGCGCATGTTCGTCGCCGCCGCCAGCCTCTCGGTGCCCTTCTTCACCGTGGTGCTGCGCAAGGGCTACGGCCTGGGCGCCCAGGCCATGGCCGCCGGCAGCTTCCACTCCTCGATGTTCACCATCGCCTGGCCCAGCGGCGAGTTCGGCGCCATGGGCCTGGAAGGTGCCGTGCGCCTGGGCTTCGCCAAGGAGCTCGCGGCGGTGGAAAACCTCGAAGAGCGGCAGAAGCTGTTCGACAAGATGGTCGCCAAGGCCTACCAGAACGGCAAGGCGATCAACATGGCCAGCTTCCTCGAGATCGACGCCGTCATCGACCCGGAAGAAACCCGCGCCTGGCTCCTGCGCGGCCTCAACACCGCGCCGAAACCCACCCCACGGGAAGGCCGCAAGCGCCCGTTCGTGGATACCTGGTGAGCGGTTGTTTCACCGTTCCGTAGCCCCGGTAGGATGGGTTTCGCGGAGCTCGCGGAACGTAGCCCGCCCATCCTCCAAGGCGCCAATGCACCTTCGTAGGATGGCGTAGAGCGAAGCGAAACCCATCAATTCCGAGCACAGACCTGGCTCCGATGCCGGTCCGGCAGCATGGGTTTCGCGGTGCTCTAACCATCCTACGGGGCTGTCCAAGCATCACGCGGAAATTTCCCAAACCCACCGCAACCCCTTGTTCGCTCCCAACCATCGCCCTAAGTTCGCCCGGTCGCGGTCAATATCGCGACCGGGTTTGGCGACCTGTGACCACAAGTACTCGCCGTGCAATGCGCGCGGCGGACATTTGCCAATGGTTATGGGTAAAGAAATGCATGACGCCTACATCCCCACCACCTTCCTCCGCCACGACCGCCCCCTGCGCGGTGTGATGATCGACAACCAGCCCTGGTTCTCCACCTACGACTTCGCTCGCCTGCTGGGCCTGCACCATCCACAGGCCCTGCATCGCCGCCTCAAGCCCCACGAAACCCGCCGCATCCGCCTGCACCGCCGCAGCGGTAGCGAAGAGACGATCGACGTGATGAACGAAGCCGGCCTCTACAAGGCGCTCATCCGCTTCGGCCACCCCGAATGCCAGCAGCTGGATGAATGGCTCACCCGCGAGGTGATCCCCACCCTGCGCGACCAGCAAGACGCCCACGCCCACGCCCCCCGCCGCGTATGGATCGGCTGGCAGAGCGAACGGCTGCTGTTGCTGGAATGGCAGGGCGAGTTGTGGATGCAGTGGGAGAAGGTGCCGCGTTACCTGGGGCTCTAGCGAGTACCAGGCTATTCCTCGGCAGCGTTGAGGCACCTTCGTAGGATGGCGTAGAGCGAAGCGAAACCCATCAATTCCGGGCACAGACCTGGCTCCGGTGCCGGACCGGCAGCATGGGTTTCGCGGGGCTCTACCCATCCTACAAAGACACCGAGGCGCCTAGGCACCTCCGTAGGATGGCGTAGAGCGAAGCGAAACCCATCAATTCCGGGCACAGACCTGGCTCCGGTGCCGGACCGGCAGCATGGGTTTCGCGGAGCTCTACCCATCCTACAAAGACACCGGGGCACCTAGGTACCTCCGTAGGATGGCGTAGAGCGGAGCGAAACCCATCAATTCCGAGCACAGACCTGGCTCCGGTGCCGGACCGGCAGCATGGGTTTCGCGGGGCTCTACCCATCCTACAAAGACACCGGGGCACCGAGACACCGAGGCACCTCCGTAGGATGGCGTAGAGCGAAGCGAAACCCATCAGCCACAAGGTTTCAGGACGAATCGGTCACGCCCACCAGCCCCTGAGAGAACAAGGCGTTCTTAGGATGGGCACGTCCATCCTCAGGCAAGGACGCCCGCCAATGACCAACTACCGCCGCGACCACACACCAGGCGCTACCTGGTTCTTCACCCTCAACCTGGCCGACCGCAGCAGCAGCCTGCTCACCGATCACATCGATCTGCTGCGGGCCAGCTTTCGCGCCGGCATGAAGCGCCACCCATGGCGCATCGACGCCATCGTCATCCTCCCGGATCACCTGCATGCGCTGTGCACACTGCCACCCGGTGATGCCAACTACGCCCTGCGCTGGCGTCTGATCAAGAGCGGCTTCTCCCGGGCACTGCCCTATGGCGAGCCGCGCTCCGACAGCCGCAAGCACAAGGGCGAACGCGGTATCTGGCAACGGCGGTTCTGGGAGCATCGCATCCGTGACGACAAAGACTTCGCCCGCCATGTGGATTACATCCACCACAACCCACGCAAGCACGGGCACGTCGAGCGGGTGGCCGATTGGCCTTGGTCGTCGTTTCATCAGTACGTGAAGGCGGGCATCCTGCCGGCAAACTGGGCGGGCGCTGAAGACGAAATGGAAGGCAGCGTGGGGGAGCGGTGAAACGACAGGCATCGACCATCAATACATCTTCGTAGGATGGCGTAGAGCGAAGCGAAACCCATCAACTCCAGACACAGAACTAGCTTCGGTGCCGGGCCGGCAGCATGGGTTTCGCGGAGCTCTACCCATCCTACAAAGACACCGAGACACCGAAGCACCTCCGAAGGATGGCGTAGAGCGAAGCGAAACCCATCAATTCCGGGCACAGACCTGGCTCAGGCGCCGGACCGGCAGCATGGGTTTCGCGGTGCTCTACCCATCCTACGGCGGCGCTAATTCATCTTCGTAGGATGGGTAGAGCTTGGCGAAACCCATCACCCAATGAGCAGGCACATGCCGCATTGGAAGGGAAACAAAAAAGGCCAGTCTCTCGACTGGCCTTTCTCTTACCTCGCCCGATCACTCAGGAGTTGTTGCTCGGGAACGCGAACTGCGCGGCCTCGTGGCTGGCGCGTTGCGGCCAGCGCTGGGTGATGGCCTTGCGGCGGGTGTAGAAGCGCACGCCGTCCGGGCCGTAGGCGTGCAGGTCACCGAACAGGGAGCGCTTCCAGCCGCCGAAGCTGTGGTAGCTGACCGGTACCGGCAGCGGCACGTTGACGCCGACCATGCCCACTTCGATTTCGTCGCAGAACAGGCGGGCGGCTTCGCCGTCGCGGGTGAAGATGCAGGTGCCGTTGCCGTATTCGTGGTCGTTGATCAGCTGCATGGCTTCTTCCAGGCTGCCGACGCGGACGATGCACAGCACCGGGCCGAAGATTTCTTCCTGGTAGATGCGCATGTCGGCGGTCACGCGGTCGAACAGGGTGCCACCGACGAAGTAGCCGTCTTCATGGCCGGCGACGCGGTAGCCGCGGCCGTCCACCACCAGTTCGGCACCGGCGGCGACGCCGTCGTCGATGTAGCCGACCACCTTGTCGCGGGCGGCGGCGGTGACCAGCGGGCCCATGTCGAGGCCGCAGTTGGTGCCGGCGCCGATCTTCAGGCCCTTGATCTGCGGGACGATCTTCTGCACCAGCGCGTCGGCGATCTGGTCGCCCACGCACACGGCCACGGAGATGGCCATGCAGCGCTCGCCGCAGGAGCCATAGGCAGCGCCCATCAGCGCGCTGACGGCGTTGTCGAGGTCGGCGTCGGGCATCAGCACGGCGTGGTTCTTGGCGCCGCCCAGGGCCTGGACGCGTTTGCCGCGCTTGGTGCCTTCGGCATAGATGTATTCGGCGATGGGGGTGGAGCCGACGAAGCTGATGGCCTTCACTTCCGGCGCTTCGATCAGGGCGTCCACGGCTTCCTTGTCACCGTGCACCACGTTGAGCACGCCCTTGGGCAGGCCGGCCTGATGCAGCAGTTCGGCGATGAGCAGGGTGGAGCTCGGGTCGCGCTCGGAGGGCTTGAGGATGAAGCAGTTGCCGCAGGCGATGGCCAGCGGGTACATCCACAGCGGCACCATGGCGGGGAAGTTGAACGGGGTGATGCCGGCGACCACGCCCAGCGGCTGGAAGTCGCTCCAGGCGTCGATGTTCGGGCCGACGTTGCGGGTGTATTCGCCCTTGAGGATTTCCGGGGCGGCGCTGGCGTACTCGACGTTCTCGATGCCGCGCTTCAGCTCACCGGCGGCGTCTTCGAGGGTCTTGCCGTGTTCTTCGCTGATCAGGCGGGAGATTTCCGCTTCGTTCTGCTCCAGCAGCTGCTTGAAGCGGAACATCACCTGGGCGCGTTTGGCCGGCGGGGTGTTGCGCCAGGCCGGGAAAGCGGCCTTGGCCGAGTCGATGGCCTGTTGCACGGTGGCGCGGCTGGCCAGGGCGACCTTGCGGGTGGATTCGCCGGTGGCCGGGTTGAACACGTCGGCCGTGCGGCCTTCGCCGGTAACGAGCTCACCGTGGATCAGGTGCTGGATGGTGCTCATGGTCATCTCTCTTGTAGGGCTTTGTCGGGGTGGTCCTGGGGCGCGGGCAGCGGCTGCGCACCCGCCCTCTCCTCACGGGGAGAGGGTGGACGTCATTTGATTTCGGTTTCGATGAAGACGATTTCGTGGTCGCTGGCGTTGATCACATTGTGCTCGACGCCGGCCTTGCGGAAGTAGCTCTGCCCGGCCACCAGGGGCGCGCGTTTCTCGCCCTCCGGGGTTTCCAGCAGCAGGGTGCCGCCGGTCATGGGCACTACCACGTAATCGTGGCCGTGCAGGTGCCGACCGGTCTCGGCACCGGGGGCGAAGCGCCACTCGGTGACGATGACGTCGGCGTTGTCCACCTGCACGGTGGGCACGGCCTGGGGGCGTGCACTCATCAGTTGATGCCTTGCAGGGCCTGGCCGACGGCGTCGAACACGCGGTCGAGTTCTTCCGGCTTGGCGTTGAAGGTCGGCCCGAACTGCAGGGTGTCGCCACCGAAGCGAACGTAGAAGCCAGCCTTCCACAGGGCCATGCCGGCCTCGAACGGGCGGACGATGGCGTCGCCGTCACGGGGGGCCAGTTGCAGGGCACCGGCGAGGCCGCAGTTGCGGATGTCGACCACGTGCTTGGCACCCTTCAGGCCGTGGATGGCCTTCTCGAAGTGCGGGGCCAGGTCGGCGGCCTGCTGGATGAGGTTTTCCTTCTCCAGCAGCTCCAGGGCGGCGAGGCCGGCGGCGCAGGCGACCGGGTGGGCGGAGTAGGTGTAGCCGTGGGTGAACTCGACGGCGTATTCGGGCGTCGCCTGGTTCATGAAGGTCTGGTAGATCTCGCGGCTGGCGATCACCGCACCCATGGGGATGGCGCCGTTGGTGATCTGCTTGGCCACGTTCATGATGTCCGGGGTCACGCCGAAGAACTCGGCGCCGGTGTTCTTGCCCATGCGGCCGAAGGCGGTGATGACTTCGTCGAAGATCAGCAGGATGTTGTTGGCGTCGCAGATTTCGCGCAGGCGCTGCAGGTAGCCCACCGGCGGCACCAGGGCGCCAGCGGAGCCGGCCATGGGCTCGACGATCACGGCGGCGATGTTCGACGCGTCATGCAGTTCGATCAGCTTCAGCAGTTCGTTGGCCAGCTCCACGCCGCCGGTCTCGGCCATGCCCTTGGTGAAGGCCAGGCCCGGTTGCAGGGTGTGCGGGAGGTGGTCGACGTCCATCAGCTGGCCGTACATCTTGCGGTTGCCGTTGATGCCGCCAAGGCTGGTGCCGGCGATGTTCACACCGTGGTAGCCACGGGCGCGGCCGATCAGCTTGGTCTTGGTGGCCTGGCCTTTCAGGCGCCAGTAGGCGCGGGCCATCTTCACCGCGGTGTCGGCGCACTCGGAGCCCGAGCCGGTGAAGAACACGTGGTTCAGCTCGCCCGGGGTCATGTCGGCGATCTTCTCGGCCAGCTTGAACGACAGCGGGTGGCCGTACTGGAAGCCCGGGGAGTAGTCGAGGGTGCCGAGCTGCTTGGCCACGGCTTCCTGGATTTCCTTGCGCGAGTGACCGGCGCCGCAGGTCCACAGGCCCGACAGGCTGTCGTAGATGCGACGGCCCTGGTCGTCGATCAGCCAGCTGCCTTCGGCGGCCACGATCAGACGCGGGTCACGCTGGAAGTTGCGGTTGGCGGAGAACGGCATCCAGTGGGCGTCCAGCTTCAGTTGGCTGGCCAGGGAGGGGGTGGCGGTCTGCGGCATGTTCATTCTTGTCTGCCTCGCGATGGGGCGTGGGTTGTTGGGGAGAACCCGGTGGTTCTTGCAGTCGACATTGCCACGGGCATAAAGTCATGAAAATTCAACTTTTCATATCTTCAGATCACGGACCACTAAACTGATGAGCACCCGTCGCCCGGAAGCCCTGGCCCAGGTCAGCGACTTCGATATCCGCCTGCTGCGCATCTTCCGCAGCGTAGTCGAGTGCGGTGGCTTCTCCGCCGCCGAGAGCGTGCTGGGCATCGGCCGCTCGGCCATCAGCCAGCAGATGAGCGACCTGGAGCAGCGCCTCGGCCTGCGCCTGTGCCAACGCGGCCGCGCCGGCTTCGCCCTGACCGAGGAAGGCCGCGAGGTGTACCACTCCTCGCTGCAGTTGCTCAGCGCCCTGGAGAGCTTCCGCACCGAGGTCAACGGCCTGCACCTGCACCTGCGCGGCGAGCTGAACATCGGCCTCACCGACAACCTGGTGACCCTGCCGCACATGCGCATCACCCACGCCTTGGCGCGTCTCAAGGAGCGCGGGCCGGACGTGGTGATCAACATCCGCATGACCCCGCCCAGCGAGGTGGAACAGGGCGTGCTCGACGGCCGCGTGCACGTGGGCGTGGTGCCGCAGACGGTGGCGCTGTCGGGCCTGGAGTACCAGCCGCTGTATGACGAGCGCTCGCTGCTCTACTGCGCCGTGGGCCATCCGCTGTTCTACGCCGACGATGCCCAGCTCAGCGATGCGCGCCTCAACGAGCAGGAGGCCATTGCCCCCACCTTCCGCCTGCCGGCCGATATCCAGGCCCACTACCAGGCGCTGCATTGCACCGCGAGCGCCTCGGACCGCGAGGGCATGGCCTTCCTTATTCTCACCGGGCGCTACATCGGCTATTTGCCGGACCACTACGCCACCTTCTGGGTGCAGCAGGGCCGCCTGCGTGCGCTCAAGCCGAGCAAGCGCTTCTACGACCTCAGCCTCGCCACCGTGACCCGCAAGGGCCGCCGCCCGCACCTGGTGCTGGAGAGCTTCCTGGAGGCATTGGCAGCGACGGGCTGAGGTGTGTTCGCGGGGGGATAGCGGGCTGGCGGAGCGCTTGAGCTCCCCTTCCACTCCGCCTGGTGGACCGGTGAAGCGTGGTCCACCCTACGAAGCCGCGCTCTCGACTGGATCGTAGGATGGGTCTCACCGCCCCCCGAATGCAGCCGCAGCCCCGCTCGGCCGGTGGAGCGGGGTCCGCCCTAAGATTCCGCATGGCCGGGCAAGACCCTGAACCTGTGCACGCCACGCCCAGCAATGAAGCGGGCGACACCGATTTGGTGCAGGAGAACCCCTTCGGTCATACCTAGCGCAGCCCATACGCCTATCCCGTAGCGCCCGCCAACCCTGGGCCTTGCAGGGTGGAAAGCGGAAAAACCTGCGCACCTGGTCAATTTTTTGCAATAGCCCGGCATCTGCCCCGGCGAGCCGCTCCGGTTCGCCGTCCCAACCTGCCGAGGCCAGCATGCACGCTGAAGAAGAACGCAACTCCGAACTCATCTACGGCCTGGACGACAAGCCGAAACCGCTGCTGGCGTTCTGTGCCGCGCTGCAGCACGTGCTGGCCAGCTTCGTCGGCATCATCACCCCGCCGTTGGTGATCGGCGGCGCGCTGGGGCTGGGGGCGCACCTGCCCTACCTGATCAGCATGGCGCTGATGGTCTCCGGCGTCGGCACCTTCCTCCAGGCGCGGCGCCCATTCGGCATCGGCGCGGGGATGATCTGCCTGCAAGGCACCAGCTTCGCCTTCCTCGGTGCGGTGCTGTCGGCGGGGTTCCTGGTGAAGAGCCGTGGCGGCAGCCCGGAGGACATCCTGGCGATGATCTTCGGCGTGTGCTTCTTCGGCGCCTTCGTGCAGATCGTGCTCAGCCGCTTCATCGGTCACCTGCGCCGGGTCATCACCCCGCTGGTGACCGGCATCGTCATCACCCTGATCGGCGTCAGCCTGATCAAGGTCGGCATCACCGATATCGGCGGCGGCTTCAGGGCCCCGGACTTCGGCGCGCCGGGCAACCTGGCCCTGGGCGGCCTGGTGCTGGCGACCATCATCCTGCTGAACCGCTCGAGCAACCCCTGGGTGCGCCTGTCGTCCATCCTCATCGGCCTGGCCGTGGGCAGCGTGGCCGCCTTCTTCAGCGGCAAGCTGGTGCCCCAGGCGCTGCCCGACCTGCCCCTGGTGAGCGTGCCGCTGCCCTTCAGGTTCGGCTTCAGCTTCGACTGGACGGCCTTCATCCCGGTGGCGCTGATCTACCTCATCAGCACCATCGAGACCGTGGGCGACCTGACCGCCAACTGCATGATCTCGCGCAAGCCGTTCAAGGGCCCGGAATACGAGGCGCGGCTCAAGGGCGGCGTGCTCGGCGATGGCGTCAGCTGCATGCTGGCGGCCACCTTCAGCGCCTTCCCCAACACCACCTTCGCCCAGAACAACGGGGTGATTCAGCTCACCGGCGTCGCCAGCCGCCATGTCGGCCTGTACATCGGCGCCGTGCTGTTCGTGCTCGGCCTGTTCCCGCTGATCGGCGCGGTGCTGCAGCAGATTCCCAAGCCGGTATTGGGCGGCGCCACCCTGGTGATGTTCGGCAGCGTGGCGGCGGCGGGCATCCGCATCCTCGCCCAGGCGCCGCTGGACCGCCGCAGCCTGCTGGTGATCGCCGGTTCCTTCGGCGTCGGCCTGGGCATCGCTGCGCAGCCGACCCTGCTGCACCAGATGCCGCAGCTGGTGCAGAACCTGTTCGACTCGGCCATCACCTGCGGCGGCATCACCGCCATCGTCCTGAGCCTGGTGCTACCGGAAGAGAAACGCGCCAACCGGACGGATGGTGCCGCCGAACGCGCCTGAACCACGCCGCGCCAGGCCCGGGGCGGTGCCTGGCGCGGTGCGCGGCACGAAAAAACCGACCCATCATGGTGCAGGCCCGACAAAACCTGTGGATAACCTGACCGCCGCAACAGTTTTGGCTTGTCGACCGCCCCGCGCTTGGGTTATCAGTGCATTCGCCCGCTTCCTGACCCCTCTGGATGACCTATGACTGTCCTGGTCCCCGCCCATAGCCCCAGCTCCACCGGCAAGCCTGCCGGCCGCATCCGCCAGAAGAACGAAGAGACCATCCTCGCCGCTGCCGAGGAGGAGTTCGCCAAGCACGGTTTCAAAGGCACCAGCATGAACACCATCGCCGTGCGTGCCGGGCTGCCCAAGGCCAACCTGCACTACTACTTCAGCAACAAGCTGGGGCTGTACGTGGCGGTGCTGAGCAACATCCTCGAACTGTGGGACAGCACCTTCAACACCCTGACCGTGGACGACGACCCCGCCGAGGCGCTGGCCCGCTACATCCGCGCCAAGCTGGAGTTCTCGCGGCGCTTCCCCCTGGCCTCGAAGATCTTCGCCATGGAAGTGATCAGCGGCGGCGCCTGCCTGGAGAAGTATTTCGATCAGGACTACCGCGACTGGTTCAAGGGCCGCGCGGGGGTGTTCGAAGCCTGGATCGCCGCCGGCAAGCTGGACCCGATCGACCCGACGCACCTGATCTTCCTGCTCTGGGGCAGCACCCAGCACTACGCCGACTTCGGCTCGCAGATCTGCCGCGTCAGCGGCCGCAAGCGCCTGACCAAGGACGACTTCGAAGTCGCCGCACAGAGCCTCACCCACATCATCCTCAAGGGCTGCGGCCTGACCCCGCCGACACCCGCCAGCTGATGCCCTTCACCCTTGCCGCGCCCTGCGAATACCGCGAGGAAATCCGCAAGAGCCGCTTCATCGCCCTCGCCGCGCCGGTCACCAGCGCGGCCGAGGCGCAGGCCTTCATCGCCGGCGCCAGCGACCCCGCCGCCTCGCACAACTGCTGGGCCTGGAAGGTGGGTACGCAGTACCGCTTCAGCGACGACGGCGAACCCGGCGGCACCGCCGGGCGCCCCATGCTCGCGGCCATCGAGGGCCAGGACATGGACCAGGTCGCGGTAGTGGTGATCCGCTGGTACGGCGGCATCCAGCTCGGCACCGGCGGCCTCGCCCGCGCCTACGGAGGCAGCGCCGCCAAGTGCCTGCAAGGCGGCGAGCGCCTGCCATTGCTGCGCCTGTCGCGCTTCCGCTGCCACCTGGCCTTCGCCGAACTGGCGCTGTTCAAGGCACGCCTGGCCGACCTCCAGGCGCAGCTCGAAGGCGAGGACTACGACGCCGAAGGCGCCTGGCTGCAACTGGCCCTGCCGGAGGCCCAGCGGGAACCGCTGCAACGCCTGCTCGGCGACATCAGCCGTGGGCGCAGCCAGCTCGCCGCCATCAAGGACGACACGCCATGACCGGCAAGCTGCGCATCCACTCGCCGGCCATCCACTATTTCGACATGGTGCGCCGCTGCAACTCCATCCGCGAGGCGGCGCGCCGGCTCAACGTCGCCTCCTCGGCGGTGAACCGGCAGATCCTCAAGCTGGAAGACGAGATCGGCGCGCCGCTGTTCGACCGCCTGCCCGCCGGCCTGCGCCTGACCCCGGCCGGTGAGATCCTCACCCGCCACATCACCGTGGTGCTGCAGGACGTCGAGCGGGTGCGCTCGGAGCTGGATGCCATGCAGGGCCTGCGCACCGGCCACGTGGAGATCGCCACCGTCGAAGGGGTGACCATCGACCTGCTGCCCCGGGTGCTCAAGGCCATGCATGAGCGCTACCCACGGGTCACCATCGGCGTCACCGCCATGGGCTCCCAGGCCATCCCCGAGGCGGTGCTGAGTGGCGCCGCCGACCTCGGCCTGGCCTTCTTCCTGCCCCGCAGCGCCGAGTTGCAACAGCTCAGCGTCGGCCACTTCCGCCTAGGTGCCATCGTGCCGCGCGGGCATGCGCTGGCCTCGCTGCACGAGGTGAGCTTCGCCACCTGCGCCGAGCACGGGCTGATCCTGGCCAAGCAGGAACTGTCCATCCACCACCTGCTCGGCCCGCTGCAGAAACGCCTCAATCTGCCCGGCAAGCCGGCGCTGGAAAGCAGCTCGGTGGAGCTGGCCCGGCAACTGGTGAAACGCGGCATGGGCGTGGCCTTCCAGACCCGCATCGGCATCGAGGCCGACCTCGAGGCCGGCGACCTGGTGCACCTGCCGCTGACCGACAACGGCGGCATCTTCAACGACCTCGGGCTCTACGTGCGCGGCGGCCGCTACCTGCCCGTGGCGGTGGATGCGCTGGCACGCCAGCTGACCGAGGAAATCACCCTGCGTGAGCGCGAAGAGCGGCCACCACCCCGCAGTGCCCCCGGCAACCGGCCGTAGGCCGCATTCCCGTCTATCTTTTTCATGACTGTCCCTGTCGAGGCTCTCGATGGGGCGCCCTGCTGCAGCCCGCGCGCTAGAGCCATCGGCTTTTGCGGTTTGTACACAATCCCGTTAAAGCCCTGAAAATACTGACTTTTGAGTCAGTCGCGTGATGCCGAATCGGCATCGGGATGCTCTACATTCTGTTCTTTGGTGATCAATCCGGATGTGCTGATACTGCGCCCCTCGATGCCCGAGCCCACGCATCGAGACCCCAGGAACAGGAGCCCATAACAATGAAAAAAGCACTGCAGGGAGCCACGGTCGCTCTCGCCCTCTTCTCGGCCGGCGAAGCGGCCGCACTGGAATGGATGAACAACAGCGTCGGCTTCCGCTACGGCCAGCAGTTCACCAACCCGAACAACCCGAACAAGTTCGCCAAGCGCATCTACAGCTTCACCCACGCCAGTGGCTACCAATACGGCAGCAACTTCTTCAACCTCGACGTCTTCCTCTCCGACAACCGCGACCCGCGCAAGGGCACCGACCACGGTGGCAGCGAGGTCTACGCGGTGTACCGCCACCAGTTGTTCGCCTCGCGGGTGTTCGACCAGAAACAGGGCGACGGCCTGATCAAGGACTACGCCTTCACCGCCGGCTTCGACGTCAACCGCAACAACAACCGCGCCTCCTCCAACAAGCGCGCCATCGTGTTCGGCCCGACCCTCAAGTTCAACACAGTCGGCGTGCTCGACCTGAGCCTGCTCTACTACCGCGAGCGCAACCAGACCGGCATCCCCGGCGCGCGCCACGAGGAGATGACCTTCGACGGCACCTACAACCTCAACCTCACCTGGCTGCGCCCCTTCCAGGTCGGCGACCACGCCGCCAAGTTCCAGGGCTACATCAACCACGTGGGCGAGAAGGGCGAGGACTACAACAACAAGGACACCGCCGCCGAGACGCTGATGCGCACCTCGCTGATGGTCGCCGCGCGCCCGGGCAAGAACATCAAGCCCAACCTCTGGTTCGGCGTTGGCTACGAGTACTGGCACAACAAGTTCGGCGTCGACGGCGGCCGTGGCAGCCGCACCTCCACCCCGACCCTGAACATGGAATTCAGCTTCTGACCCGCCGCCCGGCGCCACCCGGTGCCGGGCCCTCCCCCGCGACACGATTGCCCCCTGCTCCCGGACTGAAGCCCGGGCTACCGGCTTCCCTGAGGCACGGGACTTCGTAGGGTGTACCCCGCTTCACCGGTCCACCGTGCGGTGTCTCAGCCATCCACACCGCCACGTCCCTTATCCCCACAACGTTGGGCCGCGCTGCGCTTGGCGCCAACCTACGGGAGCGTCCGGAATGCGCCTTGGAACCACCCACATAAAGCGTGGACAAGCCTGTGGATAACCTTTTGAGCAATCGCCCGGAGCGCCGCCGGCCGCCGCTTCGCCGGGGCTGCTCGTTTCGTGACCAGTGCGCGCGGGGCCCGTATCTACCGCGTAAGCACCTGAAGAGGCTGGCTTTATTTTCACCTGCCAGAAACCCGGGCGCCGGGATACCGGCGCGGTGCACCGCCATTGTCCACACGGGCCGTGGACATTCCTGTGGATAACCTTGGGAACAACTTCTCCGCGCCAGTGCCCACGGGCGCTGCGGGGAGGTGGTCGAAATTCGTCCAATAGCCGCTGCGCCATCGGGAGCCACGGCGCCCCGAAAGCGTGCAGGAAAATGCCCCGGCAATGCCCATCGACGGCTGCGTTTTCCCCGCTTCGCCCAGCCACGCGAGCGCGTGCGGGCCTTCCTGACCCGGTGGCCAGCTTTTTGCTTTGTCTGGCCAGCTCTCTTTCCGGGAAAGACCACGATGAACAGCCCCACTCCCCCACCGCGCCTGGAGATGCTCGGCATCACCAAGCGCTACCCCGGCTGCCTGGCCAACGACCGCGTCGATCTGCGCATCGAGCCCGGCGAGATCCACGCCCTGCTGGGCGAGAACGGCGCCGGCAAGAGCACGCTGATGAAGATCATCTACGGCGTGGTACAGCCGGATGCCGGCGAGATCCGCTGGCAGGGCGAGGCGCTGCGCGTGCGCGACCCGGCCCAGGCCCGCGCCCTGGGCATCGGCATGGTGTTCCAGCACTTCTCCCTGTTCGAAACCCTGACCGTGGCCGAGAACATCGCCCTGGCCCTGGGCCGCGAGGCCGGCACACCCAAACAACTGGAGCCGCGCATCCGCGAGGTGTCCCAGCGCTATGGCATGGCCCTGGAGCCCGGGCGCCTGGTGCACGCGCTGTCCATCGGCGAGCGCCAGCGGGTGGAGATCGTCCGCTGCCTGATGCAGGACATCCGCCTGCTGATCCTCGATGAGCCCACCTCGGTGCTCACCCCGCAGGAGGCCGACGAGCTGTTCGTCACCCTGCGCCGCCTGGCCGCCGAGGGCTGCAGCATCCTGTTCATCAGCCACAAGCTGGGCGAAGTGCGCGCCCTCTGCCAGAGCGCCACGGTGCTGCGGGGCGGCCGCGTGTCCGGCCACTGCGTGCCGGCCGAATGCAGCGACCTGGAACTGGCACGGCTGATGGTGGGTGATGCCGAAGGCCTGGCCGCCAGCTACCCCAAGGCCAGCGGCGGCGCGCCCTTCCTCAGTTTGCAGGGGCTCGACTGGCATAACCCGGACCCGTTCGGCATGTCGCTGAAGCACCTCGGCCTCGATGTGCGCAGCGGCGAGATCGTCGGCATCGCCGGGGTCGCAGGCAATGGCCAGGACGAGCTGCTCGCCCTGCTCTCCGGCGAGCGCCGCCTGCCCGCCGCCCAGGCCGGTGCCATCCGCTTCGCCGGCCAGCCGGTGGGCCAGTTGCCGCCGGACGCCCGCCGCGCCCGCGGCCTGGCCTTCGTCCCTGCCGAGCGCCTGGGCCACGGCGCGGTGCCGGACATGAGCCTGGCCGACAACGCCCTGCTCACCGGCTTCCAGCGCGGGCTGCTGAGCCGGGGCATGATCCGCCGCGGCCAGGTGCTGGCCTTCGCCAACGAGATCATCCAGCGCTTCGCGGTGAAGACCCCGGACGCCCACACCGCCGCCCGCAGCCTCTCCGGCGGCAACCTGCAGAAATTCATCCTCGGCCGCGAGATCCTCCAGCAACCCAAGCTGCTGGTGGCCGCTCACCCCACCTGGGGCGTGGACGTAGGGGCCGCCGCCGCCATCCACCGCGCGCTGATCGCCCTGCGCGATGCCGGCGCGGCGATCCTGGTGATCTCCGAAGACCTCGACGAGCTGTTCCAGATCAGCGACCGCATCGGCGCCCTGTGCAGCGGCGAGCTGTCGGCGCTCAAGCCCGTGGTCGCCACCAGCCCGCAGGAGGTCGGCCGCTGGATGGCCGGCCAGTTCGATTCGACCCAAGCCGCCTGAGCGCCCGGAGCCTTTCATGTTGCTATCCCTGGAACCCCGCACGCAGCAGTCGCGCGCGATGCTCCTGCTGTCCCCGGTGCTGGCCGGCCTGCTGACCCTGGCCTGTGGCTCGGCGCTGTTCGTCGCCCTCGGCCATGACCCGCTGGAAACCCTGCACGCCCTGCTGGTGGCGCCCATCAGCGACCTCTACGGAATCTCCGAGCTGCTGGTGAAGGCGCTGCCCATCCTGCTCTGCGCCCTGGGCCTGGCGGTGGCCTACCAGGCGCGCATCTGGAACATCGGCGCCGAGGGCCAGCTGCTCATGGGCGCCCTGGCCGGCAGCGCCGTGGCGGTGCACATCATCGACTGGGAAAGCCGCTGGGCCCTGACCCTGGTGCTGGCTGCCGGCATGCTCGCCGGTGCCGCCTGGGGCGGCCTGGCGGCCTGGTTGCGCACGCGCTTCAACGCCAACGAGATCCTCACCACCATCATGCTCAACTACGTGGCGCTGAACCTGCTGCTCTATGCGGTGCACGGCCCGCTGAAGGACCCGGCCGGCTTCAACTTCCCCGAGTCGGCCATGTTCGGCGATGCCTCGCGCCTGCCGCCGGTGCTCGAGGACCTGCGCCTGCACATCGGCCTGTACTTCGCCCTGTTCGCCCTGGTGGCGGTGTGGGTGCTGCTGCACAAGAGCTTCCTCGGCTTCCAGATCAAGGTGCTGGGCCTGGACAAGCGCGCCGCCGGCTTCGTCGGCTTCCGCGAAAAGCGCCTGGTGTGGCTGGCGCTGTTGGTCAGCGGCGGCCTGGCGGGCCTGGCCGGCGTCGGCGAGGTCACCGGCCCCATCGGCCAGTTGGTGCCGCAGGTATCGCCGGGCTACGGCTACGCGGCCATCACCGTGGCCTTCCTCGGCCGCCTCAACCCCTTCGGCATCCTCGTCGCCGGGCTGTTGATGGCGCTGCTCTACCTGGGCGGCGAGAACGCGCAGATGGCCCTCAACCTGCCGCAATCCATCACCCAGCTGTTCCAGGGAATGATGCTGTTCTTCCTGCTCGCCTGCGATGTGTTGATTCTCTATCGGCCACGCTTCGCGTGGAGCTGGAAGCCGAGAGCCGGAAGCTTGAAGACGGTGCAATCGACATGAACGACGCTTTTTCATCCAGCTTCCAGCTTCCCGCTACAAAACCGAGGTTTCCCCATGGATCTAGATCTGCTGACCAACATCCTCTACGCCATGGTGCGCTGCGGCACGCCGCTGCTGCTGGTCGCCCTGGGCGAGCTGGTGTGCGAGAAGAGCGGCGTGCTCAACCTCGGCCAGGAAGGGATGATGCTGTTCGGTGCGGTGGTGGGCTTCATCGCCGCCATCAGCACCGGCAACCTGTGGATTGGCGTGCTGCTGGCGATGGCCGCCGGCATGCTGCTGTCCGCCCTGTTCGCCCTGGTGGCCCTGGGCTGCAACGCCAACCAGGTGGCCACGGGCCTGGCGCTGACCATCTTCGGCATCGGCCTGTCGTCCTTTGTCGGCGCCGCCTGGGTGGGCAAGCCGCTGTCCGGTTTCGAGCCGGTGGCCATCCCGCTGCTCAGTGGCATTCCGCTGCTGGGCAAGATGCTGTTCAGCCAGGACCTGATGGTCTACCTGTCCTTCGCACTGTTCGCGCTCATCGCCTGGGCGCTGCTCAAGAGCCGCATCGGCCTGGTGCTCCAGGCCGTGGGCGAGAACCCCGATGCGGCCAGCGCCATGGGCCTGCCGGTGCTGCGCGTGCGCACCCTGGCGGTGCTCTTCGGCGGGGCCATGGCGGGCATGGCGGGGGCCTACCTGTCCCTGGCGTACACGCCGATGTGGGCGGAGAACATGACCGCCGGGCGCGGCTGGATCGCCCTCGCCCTGGTGGTGTTCGCCAGCTGGCGGGTGTTCCGCGTGCTGCTGGGCGCCTACCTCTTCGGCCTGGCCAGCATCCTCCACCTGGTGGCCCAGGGCGTCGGCCTGGCCATCCCGGCCAACCTGCTGGCGATGCTGCCCTACGTGGCGACCATTCTGGTGCTGGTGCTGCTCTCCCGCGATGCCGTGCGCACCCGCCTGTTCGCCCCCGTGTCCCTGGGCCAGCCGTGGAAGGGTGGGCACTGACCTGACATCACTCCCGGGCTGAAGCCCGGGCTACAGGGTTGGGCCGTGCGAAGCGTAGCCCGGACTTCAGTCCGGGAAGCCCAGGCACACGCACTCAATAAACGGCTACTCTTGCCGGTCTTCACATGCAGAGGACCGCACATGAGCAGCACACAAACCGCATTGATCATCGGCGCCTCCCGGGGCATCGGCCTGGGCCTGGTCAAGCAACTGCAGGCCGCCGGCTGGCAGGTCACCGCCACGGTGCGCAACCCGCAGGGCGCCGGCGACCTGGCCGCGCTGGAGGGCATCGAGGTGAAAACCCTGGACCTGGACAGCGTCGCCGGCCTGGAGACCCTGGCCGGTGAGCTGGACGGCCGCGCCTTCGACCTCATCCTGGTCAACGCCGGGGTCTACGGCCCGGCGCACCAATCCGCGGTGCAGGCCACCGAGGCCGAGATCGCCCAGCTGTTCCTCACCAATGCCGTGGCGCCCATCCGCCTGGCCCAGCGCCTGCGCGACAACCTGCTGCCCGGCGGCACCCTGGCCTTCATGAGTTCGATACTGGGCAGCGTGGCCGGCAACGACGCCGGCGGCCTGGCGCTGTACCGCGCCAGCAAGGCCGCGCTGAACACCCTGACCCGCAGCCTGGTGGCCGAATGGGGCGACGCGTCGCCCACGGTACTGAGCCTGCACCCGGGCTGGGTGAAGACCGACATGGGCGGCGAGTCAGCCGAGATCGACGTCGCCACCAGCGTCCAGGGCCTGGTGCAGCAGATCGAAGCCTTCGCCGGTCGCGGTGGCCATCACTACATCGACTACCAGGGCCAGACCATTCCCTGGTGACGCACCAGCAGGCGGCGGGCAGCGCTCGCCGTGCACCATCCGCGCTCGCGGATGGTGCGCAACGCCTGCAGCGAGGGGCCTGGCACGCGGCTTTGCGCGCGGCTTGTCCAGTTGGTCAATTTTTTGCAATCGCCTGGTCAGCCCACAGGGCACAGCAAAGAACAACAGACCAGGAGCCCCATCCCCCATGTTCGATTCCAAGAAGAACCTGCTGCGCACGCTCGTCGCCGCCATCGGTTTCAGTGCCACCCTCGGCGCTTCCGCCGCCGACCCGCTGAAGGTCGGCTTCGTCTATGTCGGCCCCATCGGCGACCACGGCTGGACCTACCAGCACGAGGAAGGCCGCAAGGCGCTGGTGGCCAAGCTGGGCGACAAGGTCGAGACCAGCTTCGTCGAGAACGTCGCCGAGGGCGCCGATGCCGAGCGGGTCATCCGCAACATGGCCAAGGGCGGCTACGACCTGATCTTCACCACCTCCTTCGGCTACATGAACCCCACCGCCAAGGTGGCCAAGCAGTTCCCCAAGGTCACCTTCGAGCACGCCACCGGCTACAAGCAGGACAAGAACCTCGGCACCTACCTGTCGCGCTCCTACGAGGGCCGCTACGTCGGCGGCTACCTGGCGGCGAAGATGACCAAGAGCCACAAGATCGGTTACATCGCCTCCTTCCCCCATCCCGGAAGTGATCCGCGACATCAACGCCATCCAGCTGGCCCTGAACAAGTACGACCCGCAGGCCGAGATCAAGGTGGTCTGGGTCAACTCCTGGTTCGACCCGGGCAAGGAAGCCGACGCCGCCAACGCGCTGATCGACCAGGGCGTGGACGTGGTCTTCCAGCACACCGACAGCCCGGCGCCGATCCAGGCCGCCGAGCGCCGTGGCGTGTACTCCGTGGGCTACGCCTCGGACATGGCCCACTTCGGCCCGAAGGCCGTGCTCACCTCCATCGTCAACAACTGGGGGCCGCACTACATCCAGGCCGCCGAAGGCGTGATGGCCGGCACCTGGAAATCCCAGGACTACTGGGGCGGCCTGGCCGAGGACACCATCCAGCTGCCCATCAGCGACCTGGTGCCGGCCGACGTGAAGGCCGAGGCGGAGAAGATCATCGCCAGCATCAAGAGCGGCGAGTTCCACCCCTTCACCGGCCCGATCAAGGACCAGAGCGGCGCCATCAAGCTGGCCGACGGCGTGACCGCCACCAACGCCGACCTGGCCGGCATGAACTACTACGTCGAAGGCATCAAGGCGGAACTGCCGAAGTAAGCGCAGCCCCTCTCCCCCCACCGGGGAGAGGGTGTTCTCCCACAGGATCCAAGGATCACCGATGAACCAGCTCCCCATCATCGACATCGCCGCGCTCTACGGTGATGACCACCAGGCCTGGCAGCAGGTCGCGGCGCAGATCGACGCCGCCTGCCGCGACTGGGGCTTCTTCTACATCACCGGGCACGGCATCGCGCCCCAGCGCATCGAGGCGTTGACCCGCGCGGCCAAGACCTTCTTCGCCCAGCCCGAGGCGGAGAAGCTGAAGATCGACATCACCCGCACGGCGCACCATCGCGGCTACGGCGCCATCGCCACCGAGCAGCTCGACCCGAGCAAGCCGAGCGACCTGAAGGAGACCTTCGACATGGGTTTCCACATGGACGCGAACCACCCCGAGGTGCTGGCCGGCAAGCCCCTGCGCGGCCCCAACCGCCACCCCGAACAGGCCGGCTGGGCGCCGCTGATGGAGCAGCACTACGCCGACATGCAGGCCCTGGCGCAGACCCTGCTGCGGGCCATCGCCCAGGCCCTGGGCATCGACCGCGACTTCTTCGACCAGCGCTTCGCCGAGCCCATCAGCGTGTTCCGCATGATCCACTACCCGCCGCGCCATACCGCCAGCTCCGCCGAGCAACAGGGCGCCGGCGCGCACACCGACTACGGCTGCGTCACCCTGCTCTACCAGGACGACGCCGGCGGCCTGCAGGTGCAGGACGTGCGCGGCCAGTGGATCGACGCGCCGCCGATCGCCGGCAGCTTCGTGGTCAACATCGGCGACATGATGGCGCGCTGGAGCAACGACCGGTACAAGTCCACCCCGCACCGGGTCATCAGCCCCCTGGGTGTGCACCGCTACTCCATGCCCTTCTTCGCCGAACCGCACCCGGATACGGAAATCAGCTGCCTGCCCAACTGCTCCAGCGCCGACAACCCGCCGAAGTACCCGGCGGTGACCAGCGCCGAGTACCTGCTTTCGCGCTTCGCCGACACCTACGCCTACCGCCGCGAAGAAACCGCCTGAGCGCGTGGGCGAGTGCCGTTCGCCAGGGGCCGCCAGGTGGCTCCTGGGGCAACACCGTTCGGGCGGCTGTTCGGCGAAATCCTGTCCGGGAAGTTAAACTTGCAGGCGACCTTGCCTGATAACGAGAAACCACCATGTACGACTGGCTCAATGCCTTGCCCAAAGCCGAACTGCACCTGCACCTGGAAGGTTCGCTCGAGCCCGAGTTGCTGTTCGCCCTGGCCGAACGCAACAAGGTCACCCTGCCCTGGCATGACGTCGAAACCCTGCGCCGCGCCTACGACTTCGGCAACCTGCAGGAATTCCTCGACCTCTACTACGCCGGCGCCGATGTACTGCGCACCGAGCAGGACTTCTACGACCTGACCTGGGCCTACCTGCAACGCTGCAAGGCGCAGAACGTCATCCACACGGAACCCTTCTTCGACCCGCAGACCCACACCGATCGCGGCATCCCCTTCGAAGTGGCGCTCAATGGCATCCGCCATGCCCTGGACGACGGCCGCAAGCAGCTCGGCATCAGCAGCGGGCTGATCCTCAGCTTCCTCCGCCACCTCTCCGAAGACGAGGCGCAGAAAACCCTCGACCAGGCGCTGCCCTTCCGCGACGCCTTCGTCGCCGTGGGCCTGGACAGCTCCGAGATGGGTCACCCGCCGAGCAAGTTCCAGCGCGTGTTCGACCGTGCCCGTGGCGAAGGCTTCCTCACCGTCGCCCATGCCGGCGAGGAAGGCCCGCCGGAATACATCTGGGAGGCCCTCGACCTGCTGAAGATCGAGCGCATCGACCACGGCGTGCGCGCCATCGAGGACGAGCGCCTGATGCAACGCATCATCGACGAGCAGATCCCCCTCACCATCTGCCCGCTGTCCAACACCAAGCTCTGCGTGTTCGACCACATGAGCCAGCACAACATCCTCGACATGCTCGAGCGCGGTGTGAAGGTGACGGTGAACTCCGATGACCCGGCCTACTTCGGCGGCTACGTCACCGAAAACTTCTACGCCCTGCACGAACACCTGGGCATGAGCCAGGACCAGGCCCAGCGCCTGGCGCAGAACAGCCTGGATGCACGGCTGGTGAAGTAAAGGAAAAGGGCCGCTAAGCGGCCCTTTTTGCGGGTGGACACCGAAGCCTTGCCTGTATGGACCGGGCATCGATGGATTTCGCTTCGCTCTACCCATCCTACGGGGCTACGGGGCGTCGAGGCCTTGATGCCCGGGGGTCAGGCGGCGGGTTCCCTACGCGGAGTGATGGCGCGGAAGATGCCGTTGAGCGGCTCGTAGGATGGGTAGAGCATGGCGAAACCCATGCTGTCTGCCCAACACCAAAGCCATGCCTGTACCGGCTATCGATGGGTTTCGCTTCGCTCTACCCATCCTACGGGGCTACGGGGCGTCGAGGCCTTGATGCCCGGGGGTCAGGCGGCGCGTTCCCTACGCGGGGTGATGGCCCGCAGGATGCCGTTGAGCAGCACGCCGTAGAGCGGCACGAACAGCACCAGGCTGACGGTGAGCTTGACGCCGTAGTCCACCGTGGCGATCTCCACCCAGTGTTCGGCCATGAAGGGGTTGTCGCTGTGCCAGAAGGCCACCGAGAAGAAGGTAAAGGTGTCCAGCAGGTTGCCGGCGATGGTGGACACCACCGGGGCGATCCACCACTGGCGCATCCTGCGCAGGCGATCGAAGACCTGGATGTCGAGAACCTGCCCCAGCACGTAGGCGAGGAAACTCGCGAGCGAGATGCGTGCGACGAACAGGTTGAACTCGCCCAGGGCGCCGAAGCCCTGGAACGCCGCGTCCTGGAACAGCACCGAGACCACGTAGGAAGCCGCCAGCGCCGGGAGCATGACCCGGGCGATCACCTGGCGCGCCGCCTGCTTGCCGAGCAGGCGCACGGTCAGGTCGGTGGCGAGGAAGATGAACGGGAAGCTGAACGCGCCCCAGGTGGTCTGCCAGCCGAACAGGGTCATGGGCAACTGCACCAGGTAGTTGCTGGCGATGATGATCAGGATGTGGAACGCGATGAGGCCGGTCAGCGCGGGGCGCCAGACCTTGGGGAGAGCTGCGGGCATGGTGGTTCACGTCCTTTTTGCCGATGGGGTTAGGGAACCCATGTCGCAGCCCCATGGCCACGACGGCGCGCATTCTAACTTGACCCGCGCGTCAAAAAAAGACGTCGAGCCGGTGCTTTCGTCGGCGGCCCGGCCTCAGCCGTGCGCCAGCGCCTCGGCGTACACCGCCAGGCGGCCGCGCCCGCCGTTCTTGGCCTGGTAGCAGGCGATATCGGCCTGGCGCAGTAGCTCAGCCGGCTCGCTGTTGCCGGCCCGCAGAGTGGCCAGGCCGACGCTGGCGCCGACCTGGAAGACCTGCCCTTCCCACTCGAAGCGCAGCGCCTGGATGTGCTCGATCAACCGCGCGGCGAGCATCTCCGCCTGGACCAGGGGGCAGCTGCGCAGGATCATCGAGAACTCGTCGCCGCCCAGGCGCGCCAGCAGGTCGCCGCTGCGCACCAGGTCCTGCATCAATCGCGAGATGCGCCGCAGCAGTTCGTCTCCGGCGGCGTGGCCGGCGTTGTCGTTGACCTGCTTGAAGTGGTCCAGGTCGATGAAGAACAGCACGCTGTGCCCGGCGTTCTGCTCCACCTCGCGGCAGCTCTCCGCCAGGGCGTCCTCGAAGGCCGGGCGGTTGAGCAGCCCGGTCAAGGCATCGTGGGTGGCGGCGTAGCGCAGGTGCTTCTGCATGGCCCGCGCCTCGCTGACATCGGTGAACACCAGCACGCTGCCGAGCAGCTCGCCTTCGGCACTGCGCACCGGGGCCGCCTGGCCACGCAGGGCGATGAGGCCACCGGCGCCATGGCGCAGGGACGAGTGCCCGGGAATGCTTTCCACCGTGCCCAGTTCCAGGCAGGGCCGCACCGGGCTGGCCACCGGCCGCCCCTCTTCGCTTTCCAGGGGCAGCACGCGCTCGATGGCCTGGCCACGGGCCGCGGCGGTGCTCCAGCCGCTGAGACGTTCGGCCACCGGGTTGAGGAAGCGCACACGGCCGTCCAGGTCGGTGGTGATCACCCCGTCGCCGATGGAGTTGAGCGTCACCTGCAGGCGCTCGCGCTCGTCGTTCAGGCGTTCGGTGAGTTCGCGCAACTGGGTCACGTCCCAGTTGGTGCCGATCATCCGGGTGGGCTTGCCCTCGGCGTCCAGGGCCAGGCTGCCGTGGCCACGCAAGGCGCGGACATCGCCATTGGGCAGGGTGACGCGGAACTCCACGTCCAGCTGCGCCAGGCCTTCGCGCACACGCTGCAGCTCACGTTGCATGGCGTCGATATCGCCGGGGTGGACGAAGCGCGCCCACTCCTCGTAACTCACCGGCCGCCCCAGCGGACGCATGCCGTAGAGGCGGAACAGGCTGTCGTCCCAGATCATGTCGTCGCTGATCAGATCCCAGTCCCAGACACCTACGCCGCTGGCGCCGGTGGCCAGGGAATAGCGCTGGGCCAGCTCGGCCAGTTCGGCCTCGGCGCGCTTGCGCCGGTCGATGTCTTCGATCTGCGCGATGAAGTACAGCGGCCGCCCTTCCGCATCGCGCACCAGCGACACCGCCAGCAGCGCCCAGACTGCGGAGCCGTCGCGGCGCAGGTAGCGCTTCTCCAACCGATAGTTGTCGCGACGGCCGGCGAGTGCGTCCTGCACCAGTTCCAGGTCGCCGGAGAGGTCATCGGCATGCGTGATGCTCTGGAAGCTCTGCGTGCTCAGCTCGTCCGGCAAGTAGCCGAGCATCTCGCACAGGGCACGGTTGACCCGCTGCAAGCGACCATCCAGCCCTACCAGGGCCATGCCGATGGCCGAGTGCTCCATGGCGTCGCGAAAGCGCGCTTCGCTGGCGGCCAGTTCGCGCTGGCGTCGCCGGCCCTGCTCCACGGCGGCGGCCAGCAGCAACGGTGGCAGCAACGACAGCAGCAGCGGCAGGTAGAGCGTGATTTCCTGCCACAACGGCGTTACCGGCGGCAGCTCCAGCCCGCCCATGGCGACCATCAGGCCGCCGCTGAAGGAGGTCAGGGTCACCAGCAGCGCCGTGCCGGCGAAGGGCAGCCGCACCGCCGCCAGCAGCAGCGGCAACGACAGGTAGACGAAGGGCGAAGGCAGCAGGCGCAGGGCCACCAGGGTCACCAGCAGCACCAGCGGCACGTAGAAGAACAGTTCGTGAGGGCGCTTCGGCGAGCGCAGGGACTGCAGGCCGTGCTGCTGCAACTGCACCGTCAGCGGCAGGATCGACAAGGTGCCCAGCACCGCGCCCTCGTACCAGGACAGCCAAACCCGGCCAAAGCCGGCATAGCCGATGCTCTGCACGATCAGCGCCCCGAAGGTGGAACTGACCAGCGGCGGCAGCAGCGCCCCCAGGAGAATGAAGCGGAGGAAGGCCGAAGGGCTGCGGCTCATGTTCAGCGCCACGCCGGTGCGTCGCAGCAGGGTGGCGGCGAGCGCCATCTCCAGCATGTTGGCCGGCAGGAAGCTGGCGGACATGGCCAGGGTGTCGCCCATCAACCGCCCGGCGATCATGTTGGCCACCAGCATCGCCCCCAGCAGCGCCGGCCAGCGCCGCAGCGGCTGGGCCCAGAGGAAGGTGATGCCGAAGGCGTTGGCGTACCAGAGGGTGGCGATGGTGCCCGGCTGGCGCGCCAGCCACACGGCGCCCAGGGCCAGCAGCAGGTAGCCGAGGAACACCAGCAGCAGGGTCGCGCCGAAGCGCCCGGGAACGACCGGGGCCGTACTCACGGCCGGGCGCATCGGAAGGCGGATGGGGCTGGACAGCTGGTGAGCACGGCTCATCTCCGGGCAGTCTGCGATTCGTCGGGGACGCTCCATCACAATAGCGAATGGCGCGCCCCGCACAACAGCGGGCTGTGACGCTCAGCGCGGCGTCTGGGCCACCCCCTGCCAGGGTGCGCCGAGGAGCAGCTCGCCGCAGCGCTGGCGGAGGAACTCGCGCAGCAGGTTCACCGGCTTGCTCAACTGGGCGCGGTGCGGGCAGATCAGGTTCAGCGGCGTGGGCTCGCCGAGGTAATCCTCCAGGGCCAGCTGCAGTCGCCCGGCACGCACGTCGGCGGCCACGTCCAGCCAGGATTTGTACACCAGCCCCTGCCCCGCCACCGCCCAGCGCCGCACCACGTCGGCGTCATCGCAGACCCGGTCGCCGGCCACGGTGACCACCTGGCTGCGGCGCCCCTCGTGGAAGGTCCACTGGTCATGCACGCGGCCACCGAGCAGGTACAGCAGGCAGTTGTGCCGGTGCAGTTCCTCCGGCGTGCGCGGCCGGCCATGGCGGGCGAAGTAATCCGGCGCACCACAGAGCACGCGGCGATTGCCCGGTGCCAGGGGCAGCGCCACCAGGCTGGAATCCTCCGGCTCGCCGGAGCGGATGGCGATGTCCACCGGCTGACGGAACAGGTCGGCCACCTGGTCGCTGAGGAACAGGCGCACGCTGAGGCGCGGGTGCTCGGCCTGGAATTCGTCCAGCCAGGGCAGCAGCACGTTGCGGCCGAAATCCGAGGGCGCCGAGAGCTGCAGCAGCCCGCCGATGTCGCTCTTGCCGCCGGCCAGCTGCTGGCGGCCCTCGTCCAGGCTCTGCAATGCGGCGCGAGCGTGCACCAGGTACTGCTCGCCCTCGGCGGTCAGGCGCAGGCTGCGGGTGGAGCGGGCGAACAGGCGGGCGTCGAGGCGCTGCTCCAGGCGCTTGAGGGCGGCACTGGCCACGGCCGGGGAGATCTCCAGCTCGCGGGCGGCGGCGGAAAGGCTGCCACGGTCGGCGGTACGGACGAAGAGGGTGAGGTCGTCGAGGCGCAGCATTTTCAAAAATCCTTTGAAAGACTGTCGTCTTCTAGCTGATTTTTCTTCGCCGCGAAATGGCTCAACCTATGCGCCATCGACCCCGGAGACGCCGCCATGACCCCCTCGCTCCACCTGATCGCCCATATCGATGCCCTCCCCGGCCAGGCCGAGGCGGTGGAAACCGCCCTGCGCGAGCTGGTGGCCGCCAGCCGCAGCGAACCCGGCTGCCTGCAGTACGACCTGCACCGCGACCGCGCCGACGCGCTGCGCTTCGTCATGCTGGAAACCTGGCGCGACGACGCCGCCCTGGAGGCCCACAAGGCCACCGCCCACTACCGCCATTTCGGCGATGCCCATGGCAGCCGCCTCAAGGGCGTCACCCTCACCCTTCTCGATCGCCTCGCCTGAACCCAGGAGCCCACGATGAAAGCCGTTGCCTATTACCAGTCCCTGCCCATCGACCACGCCGATGCGCTGCAGGACGTCGAACTGCTCGCCCCCACCCCGGGCGCCCGTGACCTGCTGGTGGAGGTCCGCGCCATTTCGGTGAACCCGGTGGACACCAAGATCCGCCGCAACGTGCAGCCGGAGAACGGCCAGGCCAAGGTGCTGGGCTGGGACGTGGCCGGCGTGGTCAAGGCCGTGGGCAGCGACGTGACCCTGTTCCAGCCGGGTGACGAGGTGTTCTACGCCGGCGCCCTGACCCGCCCGGGCGGCAACGCCGAGCTGCACCTCGTTGACGAGCGCATCGTCGGCAAGCGCCCCCGGAGCCTGGACTTCGCCAAGTCCGCCGCCCTGCCGCTGACCGCCATCACCGCCTGGGAGCTGCTGTTCGACCGCCTGGGCATCGTCGAAGGCAACGCCGACCAGGGCCAGAGCCTGCTCATCGTCGGCGCCGCCGGCGGCGTCGGCTCCATCCTCGTGCAGCTGGCCCGCCAGCTCACCGGCCTGACCGTGATCGGCACCGCCTCGCGCCCGGAAACCCAAGCCTGGGTCCGCGAGCTGGGCGCCCACCACGTGATCGACCACAGCCAGCCCCTGGCCGCCGAGCTCAAGCGCATCGGCCTCGACAGCGTCACCCACGTCGCCAGCCTGACCCAGACCGACCAGCACCTGGAACAGCTGGTTGAAGCCCTGGCGCCCCAGGGCAAGCTGGCGCTGATCGACGACCCGGCCGGCCTCGACGTGCTCAAGCTCAAGCGCAAGAGCATCTCGCTGCACTGGGAGTTCATGTACACCCGCTCGATGTTCGAGACCGCCGACATGATCGAACAGCACAGGCTGCTCAACCGCGTCAGCGAGCTGATCGACGCCGGCGTGCTGAAGACCACCTTCGGCGAACACTTCGGCCGCATCGACGCCGCCAACCTCAAGCGCGCCCACGCGCTGCTGGAAAGCGGCAAGGCCAAGGGCAAGATCGTGCTCGAGGGGTTCTGAGAGCGTCGCCTGCCGATGGGGTGTCCACCTGGGCGCCCCATCGCGAATGAAATGGCTATGTCTGCGTTAAGTGTTGCTAGAAGATTTGGACCCAGCTGATTGCCGAGTTTTGTTGGTGCTTCTGGTTTCGCCCACCCGGGCGAGTCCCTTTTCTCAGTCGCCAGAAAAGGAACCAAAAGGGCTTGCCCCATCATCCGGCCCGACTGCGTCGGGTTCCCTCACTCCATCGCCGCTCTGGGGGCCGGCGCGATGGGCCATCCATGGCCTGGCGCGCCTCTCGCGGCATCCATGCCGCTCGTCCCCCGGCGCAACGACTGCGTTCGGCCTCCTGGAGGGGCGTTGGCGGCTGCTCCAACTTTCTTCGTCCAGCGCATCACCACGTGGTGCGCACAGGCTTTCGTAGGATGGTGTAGAGCGAAGCGAAACCCATGCGGTGGAGATGGCACAAACCCTCAAGCGCCCGGAAAGTACCGTGCTTGAGCGCCTGCATTAAAACCACAACAGCTAACGCCGACAGAGCCAATGAATTCGCTCCCACCGGCGGCGCTGCGCGCCGCTTGGCGACTGAAGTCGCCCCTACAGAAGCGGCAAGCCACCCTGCAAATGCCAGATGCGTGGGTGGAGGTCGCTTTTTACCTCCACCAAGCGGGGCCGGGAATGGCATTTCGTTATGCATGAAGCTCTGCATCGATGGGTTTCGCTGGGCTCGCGGAGCGCCGCCCGACCCATCCTACGAATACGTCGATGCTGGCGGGGTGCATATCGTGGGCCCAGCGCCCTCCGCCGAACGGTCGTCCACCACCAGTCGGCAATTTGATCCGGGTCATTTTCTGTCATCTACCCGGGTCTACACTGGGGGCTCACTTTCTCAGGGAGAGGGCACCATGAACGTCATAGTCCGACCACTCCGTACCACCCAGGGCAACAGTTGGCAGGTCTGCATGGACCAGCACGCGGTGAGCTTCCGCAGCGAGGCCGAGGCGCAACGCTTCGTCGCCACGCTGGAGGCGCGGCTCAAGGCGCCGCACGTGCTGCCCGAGCTGAAACAGCGGGCTGCGGGCTAGCCGAGCACCGACGGCTGGCCCCGGGTCAGCCGCCAGGTGACCAGCGACGCACACACGGCACCGACGCCGCACAGGCAGATCACCATCGCCATCGGCATCGCCGATCCATCGTGCAACACCCCCACCAGCGCGGCGGCACCCGCCGCCACGCTGAACTGCAGGCTACCCATCAGCGCCGAGGCGCTGCCGGCATGGCGGCCCTGGCCGGCCATGGCGCTGGCCGAGGCGTTGGGGATGATGATGCCGAGGCTGGCGATGCAGCCGAACAGCGGCACCAGCAATGGCCACAGCGCCTCGGTATGCACGTGGGCCACCGCCAGCAGCGCCAGCGCGCACGCCAGGTAGAACCACACCACCCGCCGCATCCAGTAGGCCGGCCCACCGAAGCGCATCAGCCAGGCGTTGACCTGGGCCACCAGGATGAAGCCCAGGGCGTTGCCGCCGAACAGCCAGCCGTAGTGCTCCGCCGGCACGCCGTAGAGCTCGATGAAGACGAAGGGCGAGCCGGCGATGTAGGCGAACATGCCCGCCATGGACAGGCCGCCGGTCATGGCGTAGCCGATGAACACCCCATCCCCCAGCAGGCGCTTGTACTGGCCCAGGGCACCGCGCAACGGCGGGCGCTCGTCGCCGCTGGTGAGGGTTTCCGGCAGCCAGAGGTAGACGCCGGTCAGCACCAGGGCGCTGAACAGGGTCAGCCCGAAGAAGATCGACGGCCAGCCGAACAGGTCCAGCAGCAGGCCGCCGCCCAGGGGCGCGAGGATCGGCGCCAGGCCCATCACCAGCATCAGTTGCGAGAACACCTTGGCCGAGGTGATGGGGTCGCAGAGATCGCGCACCACCGCCCGTGACACCACCATCCCCGCGCAACCACCCAGGGCCTGGACGAAACGCGCGCCGATCAGCCATTCCAGGCTCGGCGCCAGGGCGCAGGCCACCGAGGCCAGGGTGAACAGGCTTACCCCCACCAGCAGCGGCAGGCGCCGGCCGAAGCGGTCGGCGATGGGGCCGTAGAGCAGCTGTCCGATGGCCAGGCCGATGAAATAGGACGCCAGGCTCAGCTGCACGTGCTCCACGTCGGTGGAGAAGGCCTGGGCCAGCGCCGGGAAGCTCGGCAGGTAGAAATCGATGGCCATGGGGCCGAAGGCACTGAGCGACCCGAGGATCAGCAGGATGCGGAAATTCATGGTTCACCTGAAAACAGGGCGCCGCCCCGAGGGCGGCGCCGTGGACTGCAAAAGACCGTGGAGCGATCGCGCGGTTCGATGTTCAGCGAGGCGGGCGCGTCACTCGGCCGCCGGCGCCTTCTTCTTGCGCCCCAGCTTGTCGGCGGCGGATTCCACCAGCAGATAGAACATCGGGATGAGGAAGGTTGCCAGCAACGTGGCGGCAAGCATACCGCCAATCACCCCGGTACCGATCGAATGTCGGCTCGCCGAGCCCGCACCGGTGCTGATGGCCAGGGGCACGCAGCCGAGGATGAAGGCCAGCGAGGTCATGACGATGGGGCGGAAGCGCAGCTTGGCCGCCTCCAGCGAGGACTCGAAGATGCCCTTGCCCTCCTCGCGGCAGAGCACGGCGAACTCGATGATGAGGATGGCGTTCTTCGCCGCCAGGCCGATCAGCGTCACCAGCCCCACCTGGAAGTACACGTCGTTGGACAGCCCGCGCATCCACACCGCGAGGATGGCGCCGAACACCGCGAAGGGCACCGCGGTGACCACGGCGATGGGCAGGGTCCAGCGCTCGTACTGGGCGGCGAGGATGAGGAACACCAGCACCAGGCCGAAGATGAAGGCCTTGCTGCCCGAGCCTTGGGTGGCCAGTTCCTGGTAGGCCGAGCCGATCCAGCCGATGCTGTAGTCCTCGCCCAGCACCTCGTCCGCCACCTCCTGCATGGCCGCCAGGGCCTGGCCGGAGCTGTAGCCCGGCGCCGGACCGCCGAGGATCTTGGCCGCCGGGTAGACGTTGAAGCGCGCGTAGGAGTCCGGCCCGAGGATGCGCTGCACCCGCACCAGGGACGACAGCGGCACCAGGTCGCCGGAAGCCGAACGCACATAGACCTGGCTGAGGTCCTCGGGCTTGCGACGGAACTCGGACTCCGCCTGCAGGCTGACCTGCCAGGTGCGCCCATAGAGGGTGAAGTCGTTGACGTAGTAGCTGCCGAAGGTGGACTGCATGGCGGTGAACACATCGTTCACCGCCACCCCCAGGGCGCGGGCCTTGGTGCGGTCGAGGTCGACGTAGTACTGCGGCACGTTGGCGTTGAAGGTGGTGTTCACCCCCACCAGTTCCGGGCGCTTGGAGATGGCACCGATGAACTTGGTGACCGTCTCTTCCAGCTGCGCGACGCTGCCGCCGGAGCGGTCCTGGATGTAGGCCTCGAAGCCGCCGGTGGTGCTCATGCCGGTGATCGGCGGCGGGTTGAAGGTCATCACCACGCCATCCTTCTGCCCGGCACCCATGGCCATGAAGGCCCGCGGCAGGTTGCGCGCGTCCAGTTCGTCGGTGGTGCGCTCCTTCCAGTCCTTCAGCGGCACGAAGGACACCCCGGCGTTGCTGCGGGTGCCGAAGGTGAGCACGTCGAAGCCGGCGAAGGTGACCACGTCCTGCACCGCCGGGTGCTTCATCAACTGCTGGGTCACCGCGCTGGTGACCTCCTCGGTGCGGGTCAGGGAGGCGGCCGGCGGCAGGAAGTAGGCGTTGATCACGTAACCCTGGTCTTCATCCGGCACCAGCGAGCCGGGCACCCGGCCGAACAGCACCACCATCAGCGCGATCATCCCGCCGAACAGCAGCAGGCCGATGACGCTGCGCTTGAGGAAGAAGCGCACGCCGGCGGTGTAGCCGTCGGTGGCGCGGTCGAAGAAGCGGTTGAACCAGCGGAACGGCGCCGCCGGCTCCTCGTGGGTGGGCTTGAGCAGCAGGGCGCAGAGCGCCGGCGACAGGGTCAGCGCGACGATGCCGGAGATCACCACCGACACCGCGATGGTGATCGCGAACTGCTTGTACATCTGCCCCGCCAGGCCGCCGAGGAAACCCACCGGGATGAACACCGCGCACAGCACCAGGACGATGGCGACGATGGGACCGGTGACTTCCTCCATGGCCTTGATCGAGGCCTCGCGCGGGCCGAGCTTCTCGGTGCGCATCACCCGCTCGACGTTCTCCAGCACCACGATGGCGTCGTCGACGACGATGCCGATGGCCAGCACCATGCCGAACAGGGTCAGCAGGTTGATCGAGAACCCGAGCATGTACATGCCGGCGAAGGTGCCGATCAGCGACACCGGGATGGCCAGCACCGGAATCAGCGTGGCACGCCAGTTCTGCAGGAAGATGAAGACCACCAGCATCACCAGCACCAGGGCCTCGACGAAGGTGTGGATAACCTCCTCGATGGAGACCTTGACGAACTTGGTGGTGTCGTAGGGGATCTTGTAGGCGATGCCCTCGGGGAAGCGCTTCTCCAGGCGCTTCATGGTGTTCTCCACCGCCTCGGCGGTATCCAGGGCGTTGGCGCCGGGTTGCAGGTAGATGCCGAAGGCGGCGTTCTGCTGGCCGTTCAGCGAGGTCATCAGCGAGTAGTCCTGGGCGCCCAGCTCGACCCGCGCCACGTCCTTGAGCAGCAGGCTGGCGCCGGTGGAGTCGGTGCGCAGGATGACGCTCTCGAACTCCTTGGGCTCGGTGAAACGGCCCTTGGTGGTGACGGTGTAGGTGAAGTCCTGGGGCTGGTTCAGGGGCTGCTTGCCGAAGCTGCCGGCGGCGAACTGGGAGTTCTGTTCCTGGATGGCCTTGACCACATCGCTGGGGGTCAGGTCGTACTGCGCCAGCTTGTCCGGCCGCAGCCAGATGCGCATGGAATAGTCCTTGGAGCCGAACTGGCTGGCGTCACCGACGCCGGGGATGCGCTTGAGCTCGTCGATCACGTTGATCAGCGCGTAGTTGCTGATGTAGATCGGGTCGCGGGAGTCATCCGGGGAGAACAGCGTGACCACCTGGAGGATGTCGGAGGATTTCTTCTCCACCTTCACCCCTTGCCGGCGCACCTCCTCGGGCAGTTTGGCCAGGGCGGCCTGGACCTTGTTGTTGACGTCGATGGTGGCCTGGTCCGGGTCGGTGCCCACCTGGAAGTACACGGTCAGGCTCATGGCGCCGTTGCTGTCGGAGTTGGACAGCTGGTAGATCATGCCCTGCACGCCGTTGATCTCCTGCTCCAGCGGCGCCGCCACGGTTTCGGCGATGACCTGGGAGCTGGCGCCCGGGTAGCTGGCGGTGACCGAGACCTGCGGCGGCAGGATCTCCGGGTACTGGGCGATGGGCAGCGCGCGCATGGCCGCGAGGCCGCCGAGGATGATGACGATGGAGATGACCGCGGCGAACACCGGGCGGTCGATGAAGAAGCGTGAGATCACGGCGGACGCTCCTCAGGATTGTTGCGGCTGGTCGGCGGGCTTGTCCTTCGCTTCGACGGCCTTGACCGGCGAATCGGGCCTGACCTTGGGCAGGCCCTCGACTATCACCCGGTCGCCTTCGGCGATGCCGGACTCGATGACCCAGCGCCCCTCGGAGGTGTCGCCGGTCTTGACCTCGCGCATGCGCGCCACGCCGTCCTTGTCCACCACGTAGACGAAGGTGCCGCGCGGCCCCTGGGCCAGGGCGCGCTCGGGCACGGTGATCGCCTTGGGCCGGCTCAGCCCCTTGACCAGCACCCGCACGAACTGCCCGGGCAGCAGCTTCTGCTCGGGGTTGGGCACCACGGCGCGGGCACTGACGGTGCCGGTGCCGGTGTTGACGAAGCTGTCGGTGAAGTCGACGCGGCCTTCCAGCGGGTAGGTGGAGCCATCGCCGAACTTGAGCACGGCGGCCATCTTGCCGCCCTCGGGCAGGGTCAGCTTGCCCGTCTGCACGTCCTCGCGGATGCGCTCGGCTTCGGTGTCCGGGTAGCCGAAGTTGACGTAGATAGGGTCGAGCTGGGTGAGCTGGGTGAGCAGGCTGGAATTGGGATCACCGGCCACCACCAGGCTGCCCTCGGAGCGGGTCTCCTTGCTGGTCATGCCGGTGATGGGCGCCTTCACCGTGGTGTAGTCGAGGTCGATCTGCTTGGCCTGCACGTTGGCTTCGGCGGCCTGCACGTTGGCCTTGCTCTGTTCGTAGTTGGAGACGGCATTGTCCAGCTCGCTCTCGCTGGCGAAGCCCTTCTTCTGCAGTTCGCGGATGCGCTTGAGGTCGCGCTCGGTCTGGCGGTAGCGCGCCTGCTCCTGGGCCAGGGCGCCCTTGGCGCTGCCGAGGGCGGCCTGGTAGGTGCGCGGGTCGATGCGGAACAGCACCTGGCCGCGCTGCACCTTGCTGCCCTCCTGATAGGTGCGCTCCTGGAGGATGCCGCTGACCTGGGCGCGCACTTCCACCTCGCGGTAGCCGGCGGTGCGCCCGGCGTATTCCAGGGTCATCGGCAGGGGCGCGGTCTTCACCGTTTCAACCAGCACCTCGGGTGGCGGTGGCGCCGCCTTGGCCGGGGCATCCGCCGCTTCGGCGACCGTGCCCAAGGACATCAGGCCGATAGCGAAGACGCGCAGCGAAAGGGTGAAAGAGGGTGAAAGCGGCATAGTGCGTCTCCATTCCATGACAGCGCCCGATTGGCAAAAACAGGAAACAGGTCAAGGCTGGATACATACGTTCACGCTTGTAAAAGCAGTATCCGACTGCAAAATCGGTAAACTCTGGCCCCCGAACAGAAGCCTAGACAGTATTCGTCCAACTGCTATGCGCAGAACCAAAGAAGAAGCGGAGAAAACCCGCAGCGATATCCTGGCTGCCGCCGAGGTGCTCTTCCTCGAGAACGGTGTCGCCCACACGTCCCTCGAGCAGATCGCCCGGGCGGCGGGCGTCACCCGTGGCGCCGTTTACTGGCACTTCCAGAACAAGGCCCACCTGTTCCACGAGATGCTCAACCAGGTGCGCCTGCCCCCGGAGCAGATGGCCCAGCGCCTGCACGGCGCCGAAGGCCGCGACCTGCTGCAGTCGCTGCTGGAGTTGTGCGTGGAGGCCATCACCAGCCTGGCCCTGGACGAGCAGCGCCATCGCATCTTCAACATCCTCCTGCACCGCTGCGAATTCACCGAGGAACTGCGCGAGGCGGAGGATCGCCACAACGCCTTCGTCAATCAGTTCATCGACCTGTGCGAGGAGCTCTTCGCCCGCCCCGGCTGCGTCGAGCGGCTGATGGACGGCCTCACCCCACGCCTGGCCTCGCGCGCGTTGCACGCGCAGGTGATCGGGCTGTTCACCGACTGGACGCGCGACCCCGAGCTGTTCGATCCACAGCGCGAGGCCGGCATCCTGGTCGGCACCCTGTTCCGCGGCATGTTCCGCGACTGGGACCAGGGCGCCTGAGGACGGGTCAGGCCGCGGCGGCCTGGTAGCCCTCCTCGCGGATCGCCGCCAGGACCTCGTCCAGGGACAGCCGGCTGGCCACCCGCACCTCGCCGGCCCCCAGGTCCACCTGGACCTCCGCCGCCGGGTCGCGGGCCTGCAGTGACTGGGTGATGGCGCGGACGCAGTGGCCGCAGGACATGCCGCTTACCTTGAGAATCTGCATGGTTCAACTCCTGAGTTGATGGGTCTGGAATCAGTCTCGGGCTTGCCACGGTGGCAAGGTCAAGCGCGCCGCGATCCCCTACACTCAAGCCATGCCGTTCCGGAGTCGCCGCCATGTCCCCCAGCCGTTTCTGCCTGCTCGCCCTGCTCACCCTCGCCGGCCCCGCCAGCGCGCAATCCCCCATCGACTACAGCGTGCTGATCGTCACCCGCGAACGGGTCGAGCTGCCCACCAGCTGCGACGTTGGCCTGTACCTGCAGGACCAGCTCGCCGCACGCCTGGTGCAGGGCGAGAGCATTGCCGTCAACCTGCAACCGGGCCCGGTTTCCATCCGCCTCGGCCTGCTCGGCCCCGGCCGCTGCAAGCCCGGCATCGAGCAGCAGCGCCAGCAGTCCATCAGCCTGGAGGCCGGCGAGGTGCGCAGATACCGCCTGGCGATGAACACCTCCGGCCTGTACCTGACGCCGGCGCTGTCCAATCCCTGAACCAGGCCCCGGTCCCGGGCTGAAGCCCGGGCTACCCGATGCGGCGGTGCCGGGCCATTGCGGGTGAATCCGCTTCCACCAAAAAGCCTGTGCTCATGGGGAGATCGCCGGGCGAATGAATTGGCTCTGTCTGCGTTAGCTGTTGTGGTTTTAAAGCAAGCGCTCAAGCACGGCCATTTCCGGGCGCCCAAGAGTTCGTACCACCTCCACCGCATGGGTTTCGCTTCGCTCTACACCATCCTACGAAAGCCCGTGCGCACCACATGGCGATGCGCTGGACGAAGAAAGGTGGGGCAGCCGCCAACGCCCCTCCAGGAGGCCGAACGCAGTCGTTGCGCCGGGGGACGAGCGGCATGGATGCCGCGAGAGGCGCGCCAGGCCATGGATGGCCCATCGCGCCGGCCCCCAGAGCAACGATGGAGTGAGGGAACCACGGCGAAGCCGGGGCCGGATGATGGGGCAAGCCTTTTTGGTTCCTTTTAAGGCGATTGTTGAAAGGGACTCGCCCGGGTGGGCGAAACCAGAAGCACCAACAAAACTCGGCAATCAGCTGGGTCCAAATCTTCTAGCAACACTTAACGCAGACAGAGCCAATGAATTCGCACCTACAGAGGGAGCGCTGCGACAACTCGCCGCTTGACCTTGCCCTCGTGTCAAGGTCGATCCTATGGGCAACCCAGGAGGAATTGCCCATGAATCCATCCGTTTCGTTCGACCTGCCGATTGCCGGGATGACCTGCGCCAGCTGCGCCGGGCGCGTGGAGCGTGCCCTGGCCAAGGTGCCGGGGGTGAAGGCCGCCAGCGTCAACCTGGCCACCGAGCGCGCCCGCATAGAAGCACCGGGTGACAGCCTGCCGGCCCTGCGCGCGGCGGTGGAAGGTGCCGGCTACGCGGTGCCCGGCCAGCGCCTGGAACTGGCCATCGACGGCATGACCTGCGCCAGCTGCGTGGGCCGTGTGGAACGCGCCCTGGCCAAGGTGCCGGGGGTGGGCGAGGTCACGGTGAACCTGGCCACCGAGCGCGCCCACCTGCTGTTGCTCGGCGAAGTGGAGCGCAGCACGCTGCTGCAGGCCGTGGAGCGGGCCGGCTACCACGCCCGCGCCCTGGATGCCGCGACACCGCCCAGCGACGACACCGCCAGCCGCCTGCGTCGCGAGCGCTGGTCGCTGTGCATCGCCCTGGCCCTGGCGCTACCCCTGGTGCTGCCGATGCTGCTGGAACCCTTCGGCCTGCACTGGATGCTGCCGGCCTGGGCGCAGTTCGCCCTGGCCACCCCGGTGCAGTTCATCCTCGGTGCGCGCTTCTACCGCGCCGCCTGGAAGGCCGTGCGCGCCGGCGCCGGCAACATGGACCTGCTGGTGGCCATCGGCACCAGCGCCGGCTACGGCCTGAGCCTCTACCAGTGGGCCACCGCCCACCCCGGCCACACGCCGCACCTGTACTTCGAAGCCTCGGCGGTGGTCATCGCCCTGGTGCTGCTGGGCAAGTACCTGGAAAGCCGCGCCAAGCGCCAGACCAGCGCCGCCATCCGCGCCCTCGAAGCGCTGCGCCCGGAACGGGCCATCCGCCTGCACGACGGCCGTGAGGAAGAAGTGGCCATCGCCGAACTGCGCCTGGGCGACGAGGTGCTGGTGAAGCCCGGCGAGCGCTTCCCGGTGGACGGCGAGGTGCTGGAAGGCCAGAGCCACGCCGACGAAGCCCTGATCAGCGGTGAAAGCCTGCCAGTGCCCAAGCGCCCCGGCGATAGCGTCACCGGGGGCGCCATCAACGGCGAAGGCCGCCTGCGGGTGCGCACCAGCGCCATCGGCGGCGAGACCGTGCTGGCACGCATCATCCGCCTGGTGGAGGACGCCCAGGCGGCCAAGGCGCCGATCCAGAAACTGGTGGACCGGGTCAGCCAGGTGTTCGTCCCGGCGGTGCTGCTGATCGCCCTGGCCACCCTCGGCGGCTGGCTGCTGGCCGGCGCGCCCCTGGAAACCGCGCTGATCAACGCCGTCGCCGTGCTGGTGATCGCCTGCCCCTGCGCCCTCGGCCTGGCCACGCCGACGGCGATCATGGCCGGCACCGGCGTCGCCGCCCGCCACGGCATCCTGATCAAGGACGCCGAGGCCCTGGAGGTCGCCCACGCGGTGACGGCCGTGGCCTTCGACAAGACCGGCACCCTCACCTCCGGCACCCCGCGCATCACCAACCTGAGCGCTGCCGATGGCGACGAAGCCAGCCTGCTGGCGCTGGCCGGCGCCCTGCAGCGCGGCAGCGAGCACCCGCTGGCCAAGGCCGTACTCGACGCCTGCAGCGAGCGTGCCCTGACGGTGCCCCAGGTCGCGGACAGCCAATCCCTCACCGGGCGCGGTATTCAGGGTGTGGTGGACGGGCGCCTGCTGGCCCTGGGCAACCGTCGCCTGCTGGACGAAAGCACGCTCGACGGCGGTGCCCTGCTGGCCTCCGCCGAGGCCTGGGAGGCCCAGGGCCGCACCCTGTCCTGGCTGCTGGAGCTGCAGCCCCAGGCGCGGGTGATCGGCCTCTTCGCCTTCGGCGACAGCCTCAAGGACGGCGCCCGTGAGGCCGTGCAGGCCCTGCGCGAGCGCCACGTGGCCAGCCACCTGATCACCGGCGACAACCGTGGCAGCGCCCGGGTGGTGGCCGAGGCATTGGGCATCGACGACGTGCACGCCGAGGTGCTGCCGGCAGACAAGGCCGCCGAAGTGGCACGGCTCAAGGCCGGTGGCGCAGTGGTGGCGATGGTCGGCGACGGCATCAACGACGCCCCGGCCCTCGCGGCGGCGGACGTCGGCATCGCCATGGGCGGTGGCACGGACGTGGCCATGCACGCCGCCGGCATCACCCTGATGCGCGGCGACCCGCGCCTGGTGCCCGCCGCCCTGGAGATCGCCCGACGCACCTATGGCAAGATCCGCCAGAACCTGTTCTGGGCCTTCATCTACAACCTGGTGGGCATCCCCCTCGCCGCCGCCGGCATGCTCAACCCGGTGGTCGCCGGCGCCGCGATGGCACTCTCCAGCGTCAGCGTGGTGAGCAACGCCCTGCTGCTGAAGACCTGGAAGCCGGCCGGGGACGAACCCAAGGAAGACTGACGCCAGGACGTTGTTCTGGCAGGGGCGGATTCATTCGCCAAGCGCCCCCACGGGGCGCCCGGACACCTCAACCCGAGAGGACAGATGCATGAACATCGGCCAGGCCGCGAAGAAAAGCGGGCTCACCGCGAAGATGATCCGCTACTACGAATCCATCGGCCTGCTGCCCGAGGCCGGGCGCAGCGACAGCGGCTACCGCCAGTACAGCCAGCAGGACCTGCACAGCCTGGCCTTCATCCGCCGCTCGCGGGACCTGGGCTTCTCCCTGGAGGAGGTCGGCAAGCTGCTGCAGCTATGGCAGGACCGTGGCCGCGCCAGCGCCGACGTCAAGGCACTGGCCCGCGACCACATCGAAGAACTGAACCGCAAGATCGCCGAGCTGGCGGGGCTGCGCGACACCCTGCAGGAACTGGTGGATCACTGCCAGGGCGATCACCGTCCCGACTGCCCGATCCTCAAGGACCTGGAGTCGGGCGGCTGCTGCCACTGACCAGGCGGCCCAGCAGCCCCTTGGGCAGCACGGTGATCGCCAGGCCGACGAAGACGATGACGCAGGCCAGCCAGCCCGCCGGGCTCAGCGCCTCGTCCAGCAGCAGCCAACCGGACAGCAGCCCGGAGATGGGCACCGCCAGGGCGAAGGGAGTGACCAGGCTGGCCGGGTGGCGGCTGAGCAGGAAGCTCCAGATGGCGAAGCCCAGGGTGGTAGCGCCGAAGGCCACGAACAGCAGCGAGCCGTAGCCCACCAGGGTGGCGTGTTCGAAGGCTGCGGCCATCGCCTGCGGCCCCTCGAACACCCAGGACAGCGCCAGCAACGGCAGCGGCGGCACCAGGCTCACCCAGCAGATCAGCCGCAGCATGTCGGTGGCGCCCGCACGCTTGGTGGCGATATTGGCGAAGGCCCAGGCCAGGGCCGCCACCAGCACCAGCGCGAACGCCAGCAGGCTGTCGCCCATGGGCCGCTCCAGGCCGATCAGCACCAGGCCGGACGCCGCCAGCGCCAGGCCCAGCACCCCGCGCCGGCTGGGCCGCTCGCCCAGCAACAGGGCGGCGATGAGGATGGTGAAGAACACCTGGCTCTGCAGCACCAGGGAGGTGAGCCCCGCGGGCATGCCGATCTTCATGCCGATGAACAGCACGCCGAACTTGAACACCCCCAGCAGCAGGCCGATCTGCACGATGCGCCACAGCGGTGCCGGCATCGGCCCGCGCAGGAACAGCAGCGGCGTGGCCGCCAGGGCGAAACGCAGGGCGCAGAATAGGAGTGGCGGGAATTCAGCCAGGCCGAGCTTGATGATCACGAAGTTGACGCCCCAGACCAGGGTCACCAACAGGGCGAGAAGGATGTGCGGCAAGGGCATGGCGGGCACTCGTATAGCGGGCTGGCCACGCTAGCAGGTCATCGGCCGCTTGTATGGATACAGATGCCCGCTAATGGCGGGATACAGGAGCGCCGGCGCGGCTCGAGCGCCCATGAAAAAGCCCCCGGCGGCGCATCTACCTGGGTAGACGCCCCGCCGGGGGCTTTCCGGGAACCGGTGCGGGCGCGATCAGCCCTGGGATTGCAGGTAGTTCTGCAGGCCCACGCGGTCGATCAGGCCCAACTGCTGTTCCAGCCAGTAGGCGTGGTCTTCCTCGGTGTCCTGCAGCTGCAGGGCGAGGATGTCGCGGCTGATGTAGTCCTTGTGCTTCTCGCACAGGGTGATCCCCTTGCTCAGGGCGGCGCGCACGTCGTACTCGAGCTGGAGGTCGGCGCGCAGCATCTCCGGCACCGTGGCGCCCGGGTGGATCGGCTTGGGCGACATGTCCGGGGTGCTTTCGAGGAAGAGGATGCGCTTGAGCAGGGCATCGGCGTGCTCGGTCTCCTCCTCCATCTCGTGGTTGATCCGGTCGAAGAGCTTGGTGAAGCCCCAGTCGGCGTACATGCGCGAGTGCAGGAAGTACTGGTCGCGAGCGGCCAGCTCGCCCCGCAGCAGGTCCTTGAGGTATTCGACTACTTCGGCTTGCCCTTGCATTCGTGTGTTCTCCCCTGCAAACGCGGTGATTCGAGCGCGTAATGGTCCTGCGCGGATCGGCCCCGGTCAAGCGAGCCGATGCCGCAGCCTCAATTCTGCATCCAGGGCGGGGGCGGCGGCTCGTCGCGGGCCTTGTCCTCGTCCTCGTTGAGCAACGCCTGGCGCCGCGCTTCCTCGGCCAGGGCGGCCTTGATCTCGCGCATCACCGAGTCGACATCGGCGTCGTCCTCCGGCTCGTCGAACTGGCCGGTGAGCGGTGTTTCCGGGGTCAGCTTGCCGTCCTCGTAGAGCGCCCACATTTCCTTGGCGTAGCGCGTGTAGAGTAATTCCGGGGCGAACTGCCCGAAATACGCGGCCATGTTGCCGACATCACGCTCCAGCATGCGGAACGCGTGGTTGTTGCCGGCGGCATCCACCGCCTGCGGCAGGTCGATGATCACCGGGCCGTAGGGGTCGAGCAGGACGTTGAACTCGGACAGGTCGCCGTGGACCAGGCCGGCGCAGAGCATCTTGACGATCTCGCCGATCATGAAGCCGTGGAATTCGCGGGCGTCCTCGGGCGTCAGGTCGACGTCATTGAGGCGCGGCGCGGCATCGCCGTAGCCATCGGTGACCAGCTCCATCAACAGCACGCCATCGAGGAAGTCATAGGGCTTGGGCACGCGCACGCCGGCGGCGGCCAGGCGGAACAGCGCCGCGACTTCGGCGTTCTGCCAGTTCTCTTCCTGTTCCTTGCGCCCGTACTTGGAGCCCTTGGCCATGGCCCGGGCGTCGCGGCTGTTACGCACCTTGCGCCCTTCCTGGTACTCGGCGGCCTGGCGGAAACCGCGCTTGTTGGCCTCCTTGTAGACCTTCGCGCAACGCAACTCGCTGCCACAACGCACAACGTAGACCGACGCTTCCTTACCACTCATCAGGGGCCTGACCACTTCGTCGACCAGGCCGTCTTCCACCAAAGGTTCAATGCGTTTTGGAGTCTTCATGCTGCTTTGTAGCCAATCCTCTGTTTACGGGCGGACATCGTCCGACTTTATACGGCATGCGCGCCCCCGCGACTATCCGCCGCGCTGCAGACTGTGGCGCAGCGCATCCATGGCATAGCGCACCTTGGCCGGCTGGGCATCGCGGCGCGGGGTGACGATGTAGATGCCGACGGGGTCGGTGCGCCAATCCGGCAGCACCCGCAGCAGGCGACCGCTGGTCAGTTCGTCGCGCACTTCCGGCTCCGGCTGCAGCGACAGGCCGAACCCGGCCAGGGTGAAGCTGCGGGTGGAGAGGATGTTGTTGCACACCACCCGGCTCTCGATGCGCAGGCGCTGCACCTCACCGCCCGGCCCGTGCAGGGTCACCGGGCCCTGCTGGCGGTCACTGCCCAGGCTCACCCAATCCAGCGCCAGCAGTTGCTCGGGGCGGGTGACGCCGGGGTGGCGGGCCAGGTAGGCCGGCGCGCAGCAGAGCAGCATCGGCCAATCACCGATATGCCGCGCCACCAGGCTGGAGTCCTCCAGCTTGCCGACACGCACCGCCATGTCGATGCGCTGCTCCACCAGGTCGATCTGCTCGTCATGGAAGAACAGCCGCAGGCTCAGCCCGGGGTGCGCCTCCAGCAACGGTGCCAGGGCGTCAGTCATGAAGCGCCCGGAGAAGCCCACCGGGGCGGCGATGCGCAACTCCCCCACCGGCGCATCGCGCAGCTCGGCCAGGCGCTGCTCGGCCTGTTGCGCCAGCTCCAGCACCTGCGCACAGCTGCGGTAGAACAGGCTGCCGGCCTCGGTCAGGGTGAGCTTGCGGGTGGTGCGGTGGAGCAGGCTGACCCGGGTCGACTCCTCCAGCTTGCGGATCTGCTGGCTGACCGCCGAGGCGCTCATGCCCAGGGCTTCCCCGGCCGCCACCATCGAGCCTTTCTCCACCACCGTGGCGAACACCGCCATGCGCTTGAGCTGCTCCATTCGTAAGCACCGCTTAATTGTGAAAGCGCTTTCTGCCACTTTTTCCGTCGATTATCCAGCAGCGATGATGCAGCACCTCGAATCACTCACCCAGTTCCAGGAGAACAGCATGAAGATCGCCCTTATCGGTGCCAGCGGTTTCGTCGGTTCCGCCGTACTCGCCGAAGCCCTGCAACGCGGCCACCAGGTCACCGCCCTGGTGCGCCACCCGGAAAAACTCGCCGCCCACGAACACCTGAAGGCGCTGCAGGCCGACATCCACGATGCCGCCGCCACCGCGTCGCAACTGGCCGGGCATGACGCCGTCGTCCACGCCTTCAACCCCGGCTGGGGCCGCGAGGACATCCGCGAGCAGTTCATCGCCGGCACCCGCTCGATCTTCGCCGCCACCAATCAGTCCGGCGTCCGCCGCCTGCTGGTGGTCGGCGGTGCCGGCAGCCTCTACGTCGCACCCGGCGTGCAGCTGATCGACACCCCGCACTTCCCCGCCGAGTACAAGGAAGGCGCCGAAGGCGCGCGCCAGGCGCTGAACCTGATCCAGGCCGAAACCGCCCTGGACTGGAGCTTCATCTCGCCGCCCGCGCTGCTGCAGCCCGGTGAGCGCACCGGCCGCTTCCGTATCGGCGGCAACGAACTGCTGATGGACGGCGACCACCCGGCCAGCGTCTCGGTGGCCGACCTGGCCGTGGCCATCGTCGACGAGCTGGAAAACCCGCAGCACATCCGCCAGCGCTTCACCGTCGGCTACTGATTCCGGCGCAGGGTGGGCCCGCTTCGGGCGGCCCACCGCACCCCCTTATCCACAAGGAGCAGCCCATGAGCCTCACCGCCTCCGCGCACGTCGTCACCGACACCCCGGCGCGCTACATCAGCCGCCTGTGCAAGCACTTCGCCCACCGCATCCCGGTCAGCTTCGACGAGCACCAGGGGCGCATCGAGTTCGACTTCGGCATCGGCCTGCTGCACGCCGAAGCCGGCGGCCTGACCCTCAAGGTCGAAGCCGCCGACACGGCGAACCTGGAAAAGATGAAGGACGTGATCGCCAGCCACTTCGAACGCTTCGCCTGGCAGGAGGCGCTGCAGCTCGATTGGCGCTGAGACTCACTCCGGCAACGTCAGCTCGATGCTCTCGGCGATGGAGTCTTCCAGGCGCTGCAGTTCGCCGTCGATGGCGGCGCGGCTATCGGCGTGGCGCTGGGCGATGAGGGCGAAGCCGTCGGCCACTTCGAGGAAGGCCATCACCACCAGCGGGTCGAACTCGCTGCCGCTGCCGGCGCTGATGCGCATCACCGCCGCGTCGCCGCTCAGGCTGCTGCGATAGGGGTGGTAGCTGGTGAGCCCGTCGTAGTGGTCCACCACCGCCATCAGGCGCGCCGCGAGGGGTATCTGGTCACCGCGCAGACCCTGTGGATAACCCGAGCCGTCCCAGCGCTCATGGTGCCCGTACTGGATTTCCTTGGCGTAGCCGAGAAAGCTCTGCTCGCTGCCACCCAGCCGCGCTTCGGCGCGCTCCAGGGCTTCGCGGCCAAGGCGGGTGTGGCTCTGCATCAGGCGCAGGTCGTCGCCTTCCAGCTGCCCGGGGTTGAGCAGCACGCGATCGGGCAGCGCCACCTTGCCGATGTCGTGCAGCAAGGCCGACTTCGCCATCAGGTTGATGCGTTCCTCGGTGAGTTCCTCGGCCATGCCCGGCTGCTGCCGCGCCAGGGCCGTGCCCAGCAGGCGCATGTACAGCTCGATGCGCACCAGGTGGTTGCCGTCGGGGTTGTCGCGCATGTCGGCGAGGCCCGCCAGGGCTTCGATGGTGGCGTCGTGCAGGTGCTGGATCTCGCGGGTGCGGCGGCGCACCTCCAGCTCCAGGTACTCGCTCTTGTCGCGCAGGAAGTCGGCCGTGGCCTTGAGCTGCAGTTGCGCCTGCACCCGCGCCAGGACGATGGGCGGGCTGATGGGCTTGGTGATGTAATCCACCGCGCCCAGGTCGAAGCCCTTCTGCTCGTCGGCCATTTCGCTGCGGGCGGTGAGGAAGATCACCGGGATATCGCGGGTGACGGCATCGGCCTTGAGCCGCGCGCAGACTTCGTAGCCGTCCATCTCCGGCATCATCACATCGAGCAGGATCAGGTCCGGGCGCATGTGCCCGGCGGCGATCTTCAATGCCTTGGCACCGCTGCCGGCCACCTTGACCCGGTAGCGGTCCATCAGCAGCTCGCTCATCAGCTCGAGGTTGTCCGGGGTGTCGTCCACCACCAGGATCACCTCGCGCTCCGATCTGTCCAGCATGCCGACCATCTGCCGCACCTCGTCAAAGTGAAATGTCGCGTTGCCCCGCCATCTCCCGCAGGGCCACCAGCGCCGCCTCGAAATCGTAGCTGCGCACCGCCGACTCCAGCGGCCCGTAACCTTCATTGAAGGCGCTGCGGAGCAATTCCGCCTGTTCCTCGAAGAGCTTGCCGGCGCGCGGGTCGTCGTCCTCGAACAACTGCGCCAGGCGCTTGCACAGGGGCGCCAGGCGCGCCGGGTCGTAGGGGGCGGCGGCCGGTTCCGGTCGCTGCTCGCGCAGCAGCTCGTCGATGGCTCGGACCAGCGCCAGCAGCGGCGGTTCCAGCTCCAGCATCTGGCGCTCCAGCTGGGCCAGGCGCGCACCCTGATGAATGCTGCGCTCCAGGGCTTCGGCCTGGGCCTGCAGCGCCGTCGCCCCGAGGTTGCCCGCCAGCCCGCGCAGGCTGTGGGCCAGGCGTTCGGCGCTGTCGCGATCGCCATCACCCAGTGCCTGGCGCAGGCTGGCGATGAACGCCCGCTGGCCCCTGGCGAACTTGCCGAGCAAGCCGAGGTAGGCCTGCTGCTTGCCCAGCACCCGGCGCAGGCCGCTGGCGATATCCACCCCCGGCAACACCCAGTCGGGCAGGTTCGCCACCACCGCCTTGGGCGGCTCGCCCAGCCCCCGTGAGCCCCGCAACCAGCGGCTGAGGGTGGCCCACAGCTCCAGGGGCTCGATGGGTTTGCTGACGTGGTCGTTCATACCCGCCTCGATGCAACGCTCGCGGTCGCCGGGCAGGGCGTTGGCGGTCATGGCGATGATCGGCAACTCCAGGAAGCGCGGTTCGCGGCGCAGTTCGCGGGTGGCTTCCAGGCCGTCCATCTCCGGCATCTGCATGTCCATCAGCACCAGCGCGTAGTAGCCCGGCGGCTGCCAGCGCAGGCGGTCGACGGCATCCAGACCGTTCTCCGCCTGGTCGATGAGCAGGCCGCTTTCCTCCAGCAAGGCGGTGGCCACCTCGCGGTTCAGCGCGTGGTCCTCCACCAGCAGCACACGCTGGTTGTCGAAGCGCGGCATGGCGTCCAGCAACGCGGCGGTGCTGGGCGGCGGCGGGTTGCCCCCACGGCGCCCCAGGCTGGTCAGGGACGCCTCCAGCAGCACCGAGGGGTTGAGCGGCTTGTGCAGCACTTCGTCGATGCCGGCCTTGTCGGTCTCCCCCAGGTCATCGAAGCCATGGGCGGTGACCAGCAGCATCCGCGGTGGCTTGCGCAGGCCCAGCCGGTGCAGGCGGCGGGCGGTCTCGACGCCATCCAGGCCGGGCATCTGCCAGTCGATGAAGGCCATTTCGAAGGGGTCGTCCTCGCGCTCCGCCTCGGCCACCCGCAGCAGCGCTTCCTCGCCGGATTGCACCGCCTCCACCCGCAGCGCCAGGCTGGCGAGCATGTCGTTGATCACCTGGCGCGCGGCGTCGTTGTCGTCCACCACCAGCACGCGGCGGTCGAGCAGGTCGGGCTGCAACAACAGCTCATTGGGCTGCCGGGCGGAGACCTGCACCGGCAGCCGGCACCAGAACAGGCTGCCGATGCCCACCCGGCTGTCGACGCCCACCGCGCCGTCCATGGCCTCGGCCAGGCGCCGGCAGATGGCCAGGCCCAGCCCGGAGCCGCCATAGCGCCGGGTGGTGGAGTTGTCCGCCTGCTGGAAGGATTCGAACAGCCGCCCCTGCTGCTCGGCATCCAGGCCGATGCCGGTGTCACGCACCGCCAGGTACAGCTCCAGCTCATCGCCACGCCGGTGCTCGCCACGGACGATCACTTCCACCTCGCCCTGTTCGGTGAACTTCACCGCGTTGTTGGCGTAGTTGATGAGGATCTGGCCGATGCGCAACGGGTCACCCACCAGTTGCAGGGGCAGTTGCGGGTCGATGTTGAACACCAGCTCCAGGCGCTTGCAGGCGGCCTTCTCGCTGATCAGCCCGGAGAGGTTCTCCAGCACCAGCTGCAGGTCGAAGTCGATGCGTTCGACGCTCAGCTTGCCGGCCTCGATACGGGAGAAATCGAGGATGTCGTTGATCACCCCCATCAGGTGCTGGCTGGCCTGCTGGATCTTGCCCAGGTACTCGCGCTGGCGCGGTTCGGGGTCGGTCTTCAGGGCGAGGTGGGTCATGCCGATGATGGCGTTCATCGGCGTGCGGATCTCATGGCTCATGTTGGCGAGGAAGTCGGCCTTCGTCCGCGCGGCTTCCTCGGCCAGTTCCTTGGCCTGCTCCAGGGCTTCCTCGCTGTGCTTGCGCGCGGTGACGTCGCGGCTGACGCCCACCAGGCCCAGCAACTGGCCCTTGTCGTCGTGGAAGGTGGCGCGCACGGTGTCGAACAGCACCTTGCGCCCATCGCGCTGCACCACCCAGTCCTCGCTCTCGAACGGCAGGCTCAGGGCCAGGGCCGCCTGGTCCTGGATCAGGCGCATGCGCGCCCGCTCGGTGGGCAGCAGCTCGGCATCGGTGCGGCCCTGCAAGGCGTCGCGGCTCTGGCCGATGAGATCGGCGAAGGCTTGGTTGGCCCCCAGGTAGCGGCCGTCGGCATCCTTGAACCAGATCGGGTCGGGAATGGCATTGACCAGCGCCAGCAGGGTGCTGCGCTGGCGTTCGGCCTCGGCTTCGGCACGGCAGCGCTCCTCCACCTGCACCGCCAGGCGACGGTTCCACAGCAGCACGAAGCCCACCAGGACGATCACCCCCAGGGCGAACGGCCAGCCCACCTCGGCGGCCTTGCGCCAGTTGAATTCGGTGAGCGGCGGCAGCCAGCGATCCATGATCGCCTCGCGCTCCTCGCGGTCGATGCTGGCCAGGGCGTGGTCGATCAGGCCGGCCAGCTGCGGCCAGTCGCGGCGCACGCCGAAATGCAGCTCGCTGCTGCCCAGGCCGGATTCGCCGCGCAGCTCCAGGTTGCTCAGGTTGAACTGCCGGATCAGGTAGCTGGCGACGATCATGTTGCCCACGTAGCCGTCGGCACGCCCGGACGACACCGCCCGCAGCGCCGCCTCGGTGTCGGCGGTCTCCACCAGCAGCACCCCCGGCGCACGCTCACGGAGCATGGCCTGCACCGCATAGCCGCGTTCCACCGCCACGCGCTTGCCGGCCAGGTCGGCCACCCCTTGGAGGGCGCTTTCGCGGCGGGTGAAAAGCAGGCTGGTGCTGATCAGGTAGGGCTCGCTGAAGGCTGCCCAGCTCTGCCGCGCGGGCAGCCTGGCCATGGACGGCAGCACATCCACGCGGCGCTCACGCAGGGCGTCCTGGGCTTGCTGCCAGTCATCGAAATAGACCGGTTCGATACCCAGCCCGAGGCGCTCGCCCACCAGGCGCAGGAAGTCGGCGCTGATGCCCTGGTAGCTGCCGTCGGACTCCATCAGGTCGAAGGGCGGCCAGCCATGGCGCGGCACCCCCACGCGGATGCGCGGATGGTCCTGCAGCCAGGCGGCCTCGTCGGCGTCGAACTCGAGCCGCTCGTTTCCGCCCAGGGCCAGGGATGCCAGCAGCATCAGCAGCAGCCATACAGAGGCACGCAACATGGGTCTTTCCTTGTGCTCGTCCACCGCAGTTCAGCTTAGCCAGCGGCAGGGGGTTGGAAAGGTAAGGTGCCGAGTTCAGTGGCGCCGAGCGCCCGAGCGCGCCTGCTACTCCGCTCGGTGGACCGGTGAAGCGGGGTCCACCCACAAGCCGCCAGCCAGCCGGAGAGCCCCGAACAGGGGAGAGGCGTCGAGCCTCAGCGGAACAGCTCGCCCGGTGTGACGCCGAACAGCCCCTTGAAGGCGGCGATGAAGGCCGAGGGCGAGTCGTAGCCGCTGCCGAGGGCGACCTGGGTGACGCTGTGGCCCTGCTCCAGCGGTTGCAGGGCGGCGAGCAGGCGCAGGCGTTGGCGCCATTGGCGGAAGCTGAGGCCGGTCTCGCGCTGGAAGGCGCGCATCAGGGTCTTTTCCGAGGTGGCCAGCAGGCTGGCCCATTCACCCAGGGGGCGGGCCAGGTCGGGCTGCGCCACCAGTTCGTTGCACAGGCGCAGCAGGCGCGGCTCGGCGGGCATGGGCAGGGAGAAGCCCGCCTCCGGCAAGGCGCGCAGCTGATCCAGCAGCACCGCCACCAGGCGCGCTTCGGCGCAGTCGCCCTCTGGGTATTCCACCGGCAGCTCGCAGAAGCCCTTGATCAGCTCGCGGGCCAGCGGCGTCACCTCCAGCACCCGGCAATGGTCCGGTGCCCAGGCGCAGGCGTCGCCGCGCACGTAGAGGCTGCGCATCTCGGCATTCATCGAGGTGACCACTTCGTGCTCCAGCCCGGCCGGCACCCAGATCGCCCAGTGCGGCGGGGCGAAGAAGCTGCCCGCGGCAGTGTGCACGCCGAGCACGCCACTGATGGCGTAGGAGAGCTGCACCCAGTCGTGGCTGTGGCGCGCCGTCCAGGAGCCGGCGCGCAGGCTTTCCACCCGCGCATAGAGCGGCCGGGGCAGCACGTCGAGGCTGGGAATGCTGCGTTGCAGGTCGATCTGTCCGTTTGGCGACATCTTCTGATCCGCTGTCGTTAGACGGTCGGATTCTGCGCCCGTTAACCTGCGGCCTCAATCCCGTTCGCTGCACGGAGGCCCCATGTCGGCACTCAAACCCCTCAAGCGCCTGGTCACCGACTGGTTCCTCGGCGGCATGCTCGTGGCCGTGGCACTGGCCTGGCTGTTCCCGGACATCGGCCGCCACGGCGGCGTGCTGCATGCCGAGAGCCTGATCAACGCCGGGGTGTTCCTGGTGTTCTTCCTGCACGGCATCAACCTGTCCACCGAGCAGATCCGCAAGGGCCTGAGCAACTGGCGCCTGCACATCATGGTGCAGGTCTTCACCTTCGCCCTGTTCCCGCTGGTGTGGCTGGCGGTGGACAGGCTGTTCGGCAAGCAACTGCCGCCGGCCCTGATGCTGGGCTTCTTCTACCTCTGCGCCCTGCCCTCGACCATTTCCTCGTCGGTGGCGCTGACCGGCAGCGCCGGCGGCAACGTGCCGGCAGCCATTCTCAACGCCAGCCTGTCGAGCCTGCTGGGGGTGTTCCTGACGCCCTGGCTGATCAGCCTGGTGGCCGACGCCAATGGCGGCATCGACCTGGGCAAGACGTTGATCGACCTGAGCCTGCTGCTGCTCCTGCCGCTGGTGCTGGGCCAGGCGCTGCGCCCGCTGTGGGGCAAATTCTTCGCCCGCTACAAGCGCTACACGGCGGTGTTCGACAAGCTGGTGACCCCGCTGCTGGTGTTCGCCTCGTTCAGCGATTCGGTGGCCGGCGGCATCTGGCAGCAACAAGGGCCGGAAACTCTGGTCATCGCCTTCATCGGCAGCGCCCTGCTGCTGGCGCTGATGCTCTGGCTCACCACCCGCTCGGCGCGGGCGCTGGGCTTCAACCACGAGGACGAGATCGCCGCGGTGTTCTGCGCCACCAAGAAATCACTGGCGGCCGGCGCGCCCATGGCGGCGATCATCTTCGGCGCCAACCCGGCGCTGGGCCTGATCCTGCTGCCGATCATGCTCTACCACCAGATGCAGCTGATCGTCTGCTCGGTAATGGCCGAGCGCTACGCCAACCGTGGCCGCGAACTGAGCCAGGCGCAGGCGAGCGCGGCCTGACACCCGCCCTCGAAAAACAGGCGAAAAAGGGCGGCCCAACCTGTGGGCCGCCCTAAATCACGGAGTTGCATACATCATGTGACCCGCGATGGATTGCGGTCACGGGTATTGGATTACTTTTCGATGATCGCGGTCACACCTTGCCCGCCTGCGGCGCAGATCGAGATCAGCCCGCGCCCCTTTTCCGCCACCGAAAGCAGCTTGGCCAGGTTGGCGACGATGCGCCCGCCGGTGGCTGCGAAGGGGTGGCCGGCGGCCAGGGAGCTGCCCTTGACGTTCATCTTGCTGCGATCGATGGAGCCCAGCGGCTGGTCGAGGCCGAGGCGGGTCTTGCAGTAGTCGGCGTCTTCCCAGGCCTTGAGGGTGCAAAGCACCTGGGCAGCGAAGGCCTCGTGGATTTCGTAGTAGTCGAAGTCCTGCAGGGTCAGGCCGTTGCGCGCCAGCAGACGCGGCACCGCATAGACCGGCGCCATCAGCAGGCCTTCCTTGCCACCAACGAAATCCACCGCCGCCGCTTCGCCGTCCTTGAAGTAGGCGAGGATCGGCAGCCCGCGCGCCTTGGCCCACTCCTCGCTGGCCAGCAGCACCACGGAGGCGCCATCGGTGAGCGGGGTGGAGTTGGCGGCGGTCAGGGTGCCGCGCGGGCCCTTGTCGAACACCGGCTTGAGGGTGGCGAGCTTCTCCGGATTCGATGTCCGCGCGCAGGTTCTGGTCGCGGGTCAGGCCGAGGAAGGGGGTCAGCAGGTCGTTCTGCCAGCCTTCGGCATAGGCCGCGGCGAGCTTCTGGTGGCTGGCCACGGCCAGGGCGTCCTGCTCGTCACGGGGGATGGACCAGGTCCTGCGCCATCAGCTCGCAGGACTCGCCCATGGACAGCCCGGTACGCGGCTCGCCGTTACGCGGGATGTGCGGCGCCAGGTGGCGCGGGCGCACCTTGAGCAGGCTCTTGATCTTGTCGCCGGTGGTCTTGCCGCGGTTGGCTTCCAGGAGGATCTTGCGCAGCTCCTCGTGCACGCCGATGGGCGCGTCGGAGGTGGTGTCGACGCCGCCGGCGATGCCGCTGTCGATCTGCCCGAGGGCGATCTTGTTGGCCACAAGGATGGCCGCCTCCAGGCCGGTGCCGCAGGCCTGCTGGATGTCATAGGCGCTGGTTTCCGGCGCCAGGCGCGAGCCCAGCACGCATTCGCGGGCCAGGTTGAAGTCACGGGAATGCTTGAGCACGGCACCGGCGACGAACTCGCCGATGCGCTCGCCGTGCAGGTTGTAGCGCTCCACCAGGCCTTCCAGCGCGCTGGTGAGCATCTGCTGGTTGGTGGCGGTGGCGTACACCGTGTTGGAACGGGCGAACGGAATGCGATTGCCGCCGACGATGGCGACCCGGCGCAGCTGGGTCATGGGTGACTCCTTGCCTGGGGAATGGATTGCGGTGCGCAACGTTGGCGACAAGACTAGCCGCCCGCCTGGCCGTCGCATTGGCCGCCTTGCCAACAGAGTGGTCAACACGGTCAATTGCGCGATTGTGTTGTCTGCGTAGAGTGAGCCCCACTTCATTTATGCGTGCAGGAGCCTGCCCCCATGTCCGACCGTTATCTCGCCTTCGCCAACTCCAACGCCGGCCGACGCCTGGTCGGCGCCCTCGGGCTGCCCGCGCCGATGCGCCTGGAGCGCTGGATGGCGGGCCGCACCCGGCCGGTGGATGGCGCCCTGCTGCTGGGCGGTGAGGGGGCCCTGGCCGAAGCCGCCAGCGGCGTGCTGAACAAGCTCACCGACCAATCCTTCGCCACCGAGGAAGGCCGCTTCGGCCTGACCCGCTGGACCGCCGAGCACGGCCCGAAACTCAAGGCACTGGTGTTCGACGCCAGCGGCCTGACCCGCTTCGAGCAGCTGATCGAGCTGCGCAACTTCTTCCAGCCGGCCTTCAAGGGCCTGGGCAAGTGCCCGCGCGTGGTGGTGCTGGGCCGCCCGCCGGAGTCGCTGAAGGACACCGTGGCCGCCAGCGTGCAGCGCTCCCTGGAAGGCTTCACCCGCTCCCTGGGCAAGGAAATCCGCCGGGGCGGCAACGTGCAGTTGGTGTACGTCGGCAAGGGTGCCGAGGACCAGCTCGAAGGCGCCCTGCGCTTCTTCCTCTCGCCCAAGAGCGCCTATGTTTCCGGCCAGGTGCTGCGCCTCTCCGCCAGCAGCGCCCAGGTCAAGGACTGGAGCCGCCCGCTCAATGGCCTGAAGGCGCTGGTCACCGGCGCCTCCCGCGGCATCGGTGCGGCCATCGCCGAAACCCTGGCCCGTGACGGCGCCGACGTGGTGCTGCTGGACGTGCCCCAGGCCAAGGACTCCCTCGACGCCCTGGCCGCACGCCTGGGCGGGCGTGGCATCGCCCTGGACATCTGCGCCGCCGACGCCGCCGCGCAATTGGTAGAAGCGCTGCCGGACGGCCTCGACATCGTGGTGCACAACGCCGGCATCACCCGTGACAAGACCCTGGCGAAGATGAGCGATGCCTTCTGGGACTCGGTGATCAACGTCAACCTCAACGCCCCGCAGGTGCTGACCCAGGCCCTGCTCGACGCCGGCAAGCTGCACGACAACGGCCGCGTGGTGCTGATCGCCTCCATCAGCGGCATCGCCGGCAACATGGGCCAGACCAACTACGCGGTGAGCAAGGCCGGCGTCATCGGCCTGGCACAGGCCTGGGCCCCGGCCCTGGGCAAGCGCGGCATCACCATCAACGCCGTGGCCCCGGGCTTCATCGAAACCCAGATGACCGCCGCCATCCCCCTGACCATCCGCGAAGCCGGCCGCCGCATGAACTCCATGAGCCAGGGCGGCCTGCCCCAGGACGTCGCCGAAGCCGTGGCCTGGTTCGCCCAGCCCAGCTCGGGGTCGTTGACTGGGCAGGTGATGAGGGTTTGTGGGCAAAGTCTGCTTGGAGCGTAAAAGCAGCTGGAAGCTGGAAGAAAGAGCTTTGGGGGCTGGGAGCTGGTTGTCACTTGTAGGGTGGGCTTCAGCCCACCAGCGATGTAACCGGTGGGCTGAAGCCCACCCTACGCGCAGAACCCTGCTTCCGGCTTCAGGCTTCTAGCTTCCAGCTGGCGACAAGCGACAAGAAAAAAGCCGGGACCTGTGTGCCCGGCTTTGACGTTGCGGTGTGATCGGTGGGCTGAAGCCCACCCTACGCGCAGAGCCCTGCTTCCAGCTTCAGGCTTCTAGCTTCCAGCTAGTTCCCCGCCGGTTTCCCGCGCCTGCGGAACTCCACCGGCGTCTCCCCCACCCAGCGTTTGAACGCGCGATAGAAGGTGCTCGGCTCCGAGAAGCCGGTGCGCTCGACTATCACTTCGATGCGTTCGTCGGTTTTCAGCAACAGTTCCTTGGCCAGGCGGCAGCGGTAGTCGGTGACCAGGTCGTTGAAGCGCACGCCGGCCATGGCCAGGCGTTCGCGCAGGCGGCGGGCGGGCATGTTGAGGCGGGCGGCGACCTGTTCCAGGGTCGCGCCGCCGTCCACCAGCAGTTCGCCGATCAGTTCACGCACCTTGCGCACCAGGTCCAGGCGCTCCACTTCGGCCAGCTGACGGCGGGCCAGGGATTCGTGCATGCGCAGCAGTTCCGGGGCGGCGTGGCGCGAGGGCTTGTCCAGCACTGCGGCGTCGAACACCAAGGCATAGCGCTCGGCGCCCAGGCGTGCGGGGCAGCCGTACACCGTCTGGTAACGCTCGGCAGCCGCGCCTTCGGTGTGCATCAGTTGCACTTCGCAGGCCTTGAAGTCGCCTTCGGTCAGGGCGTCGAACAGGCGGATCACCGCGCCGGCGAGCATCTCCGGGAAATGGCGGTTGATGCTGGCGTCCTGCCCCAGGGACAGCACGGCGCGCTCGCCTTCGACTTCCAGGCGCGCGTTGAGGGTGTCGGACAGCAGGCGCACGTAGCGCAGGGCGTGGCGCAGGCCTTCGCCGAAGGTCTCGCTGGAGAGGAAGAGGTATTCGAGCAGCAGCCCGTGGAAGGCCGGCAGGTGCCCGGCCAGGTGCAGGCCGACGTGCTCCTCGGCGCATTCCTCGGCGGCGGCTTTCCAGAACAGAGTCTGCGCCGTATGGGGGAAACGGCCGGCGGGCAGCCCGCCCGGCGGCAGGCCGACACGCACCAGCACCTTGTCAGGGTCGGCACCGCTGGCTCGCAGGGCGTCGATCACCGGGCGCATCAGCGCCACGTCGTCGGTCAGATCACGCATCATTTTCTGAATATTCTTGTTATGCGGGGCGGGGGCCATCTTATGCATCTTCAGGCCCCCCGCTCAAGGCGCGGATAGCGATTGCAGACGGATTGACTCGCCTGCCAGCAGCGCTTGCCCCACGGCCAATGCACCCCGCCTGCGGGCGGCTAAGCTGCACCGTTCCGCAACGAGGAGACTGCCCATGGCCACCGACTGGCTCGACCTGCCTGCCCCACCCGCCCTGCCCGGCCTGTTCGCCCGTGCCGCCTTGCGCCGTGGCACCACCGGCCGCACCCTGCCGGACCTCGGCCTGCGCAGCCAGGTGGACGTGGATGCCCGGCACCTGGCGCGCTACCGGCAGGTCTGCGGTTTCAAGGACAACGGCCAGCTGCCGCCCACCTACCCGCACATCCTCGCCTTCCCGCTGCAGATGCAGCTGCTCACCGACAAGCGCTTCCCTTTCCCGCTGCTGGGCCTGGTACACCTGGAAAATCGTATCCGCGTATTGCGCACCCTCGGCGGCCTCGGCCCCTTCCGCGTCAGTGTCGCGGTGGAAGGCCTGCGCCCCCACGACAAGGGCGTGACCTTCAGCCTGATCACCCGCCTGGAAGACCAGCTCGGCCTGCTCTGGGAAGGTGACAGCCGCATCCTCTTCCGTGGCATGCGCCTGGACGGCAACGCCCCCGAGCGCGCCGAAAGCGAAGCCCTGCCCCTGGAGGAGATCGACCACTGGCGCGCCCCGGCGGACATCGGCCGGCGCTATGCCAAGGTCGCCGGCGACTACAACCCGATCCACCTGTCGGCGCCCACCGCCAAGCTGTTCGGCTTCCCCCGCGCCATCGCCCATGGCCTGTGGAACAAGGCGCGCACCCTGGCCGCCCTCGCCTCGCGCCTGCCCGATGCCGGCTACGAAGTGGAGGTGCGTTTCCAGAAGCCGGTGCTGCTGCCCGCCGAGGTGCGCCTGCTGGCCAGCGCCCCCGCCGCCGAGGGCCAGTTCGCCCTGCGCGGCAAGGATGACCTGCCGCACATGGCCGGCAGCTGGGGCCCGCTGCAGGGCTGACGGCCGAGGCTTGCGCGGCGCCAGCCGGCGCACCAAGCTATGCGGCTCCAGGAGAGCCGCATGAACCTCGCAGAACTGACCCAACGCCTGCACGCCATCCGTGACCACAACGATTGGCGGCCATTCCACAGCCCGAAGAACCTGGCCATGGCCGCCAGCGTCGAAATGGCCGAGCTGGTGGAAATCTTCCAGTGGCTCAGCGAGGACCAGTCCCGCCAGCTGCCCGCCGCCACGCTCGAACACGCCGGCCAGGAAGTGGGCGACATCGTCCTCTACCTGCTGCTGATGTGCAGCGAACTGGGCATCGACATGGAGCAGGCGGTACGCGCCAAGCTGGCCGACAGCGAGAGGCGCTTCGTCCAATGAGCGCCCCGACCACCGACGACCGTCACTTCGACGAACTCGCCACGCGCTTCGCCGAGAAGATCTATGGCGGCGCCAAGGGCGCCATCCGCCTGGCGGTGCTCCAGGCCGACCTCGCCGAAGCCCTGCCCGAGCGCCCGCTGCGGGTGCTCGACGTGGGCGCCGGGCTCGGCCACATGAGCCTGTGGCTGGCCCAGCGCGGCCACCAGGTCACCCTCGCCGAACCTGCCGAACCCATGCTCGAAGGCGCCCGCGCGCGCTTCGCCGCAGCCGGCGTCGAGGCCACCTTCATCCAGGCGCCCTGGCAGGACCTGCTCGGCCAGTTCACCGAGCCCTACGACCTGGTGCTCTGCCACGCCGTGCTGGAGTGGCTCGCCGAGCCCCACGCCATCCTCCCGGTGCTGCACCAGTTGACGGCGCCGGGCGGCTGGTTGTCCCTGGCGTTCTACAATCGGGATGCACTGATCTACCGCAACCTGCTCAAGGGCCATTTCCGCAAGCTGCGACGCAACCGCTTCGCCGGCGAAGGCCAGAGCCTGACCCCGCAGCAACCGCTGGACCCACGGGAACTGGCCGGGCAACTCGAGGGGTTGTGGAAGGTCGAAACCCAGAGCGGCGTGCGGGTTTTCCATGACTACATGCCGAGTGAATTCCAGGCCAAGGCCGAGCTGGTCGACCTCCTGGAAATGGAGCTGGCCCACCGTCGCCACCCGAGCTTCATGGGGCTGGGACGGTACCTGCACTGGATCTGCAGACCCCAATAAGAGAGCCCCCACGGGCTCGCCTCGACGGAGGCCCCATGAAACGCACTGCCCCTGCTGCCCGTAACGCCCTTGCCGCCCTCGGCCTGCTGGCCCTCGCCGCCTGCCAGAGCCAGAACCCCTACAAGGCCGAATCCAAGCCGATGCCGCCGGCCCCGCCGGAGGCGGCCACCACCTTCGACCGCTCCGCCTACCCGGCGGCCCCGCGCGACTTCGGCCGCTACCGCAACTGGACCTGGCTCAACGGCCGCCTGCCCGCCGGCAACAGCTGGGCGACGCCGGAGCAGATGGTCGACATCGTCAACTCCGGGCTGGACCAGCACGGCCTGCGCCAATCCCGCGAGCCGGCCAGCGCCGACCTCAAGGTCGCCGCCAGCCTGCGGTTCGAGAAGCGCCTGCGCCAGTACAACGACTCCAGCGGCGCCTACTACGGCAATGGCCCCTACCGCGACCAGTACGGCGCCTGGGCCACGGTGCCCCTGGTGCGCACCTACGAGCAGGAAGTGGCGGTGGTCTACCTGGAGTTCTACGACGCCCGCGACAACCAGCCGGTGTGGAGCGGCAGCGCCGAGAGCGACGCCAGCGGCAGCCGCAGCGACCGCACCACCGCACTGCGCGAAGCCATCAGGGAAGCCCTGGACAACTACCCGCCCCGCTGACCCTTAACGCCCGGCGCCTCCGCCCCTCCCGCCTCACCCGGGGGTGGGCGGAGCGATCTACCACTCCCTCCCTGCACCATGTTCCTTTCCGGGCGCTCGACGAACGGAACCGCAACACGCCGTCACGATCCACATGGAAGCAGTCGCGGGCTTGCACGAAATCTTCTTGCCGGCCGCTCTGGCTTGCGCTTGGATAGTGATTCCGGCAGAGGAGATATGACCATGTTCCGCCGTCTGTTCATCGCTTCCACCCTCCTGCTCCTGGCCGCCTGCCAGAGCTACGAGATCAACCGCGACTTCGACCGCAACCGCGACTTCGCCGCCTACCGCAGCTGGAGCTGGAAAGAGCCGGCACTGCAGTACAGCCCCGACGACCCGCGCATCAAGAGCGACCTCACCGAACAACGCATCCGCGAGGCCGTGGGCCAGCAGCTCGACCAGCGCGGCCTGCGCCCTGCCGCCAACGGCGCCGCCAGCGACCTCAAGGTGCAGAGCTGGCTGATCGTCGACGATCGCCAGCAGCAGGTCACCACCGGCTACGGCGGCTACTGGGGCGGTTACTGGGGCAACTACTGGGGCGGCCCGGCCATGACCGAGACCCGCACCTACGACTACAAGGTCGCCACCATCCAGATCGACCTCTACGACGGCAAGGACGGCAAGCTCGTCTGGCGCGGCAGCGCCGGGCAGATCATGCGCACCGACCCGCCGACCCCGGCCGAGCGCGAGGCCGCCATCCGCGAGACCGTCGCCAAGGTCCTCGCCCAATACCCACCGCACTGACCGAGCATCGATGAGCGCATTCGACACCGTACTCAGCCACCGTCCCGCCCAGGCCGCCGACCTCGACAAGGTCGTCGGCTTCCCCCAGGACCGCGACGAACTGTTCTTCTGCTACCCCAAGGGCATCTGGCCGCTCACCGTCGGCCAGCTCGCCGCGGTGATGGCCGAGCGCCGCGACAACACCGTGGTGCTGCTGGACGGCCGCGTCGCCGGCTTCGCCAACTTCTACCAGTGGCAGCACAACGACTTCTGCGCCCTGGGCAACCTGATGGTCGCCCCCTGGGCCCGTGGCCATGGCGTCGCCCAGTACCTGGTGGGCGTCATGGAAAACCTCGCCCGCGAGCACTACCACGCCACCCGCCTGCGCATCTCCTGCTTCAACGCCAACGCCGCCGGGCTGCTGCTCTACACCCGCCTCGGCTACCAGCTCAACGGCATCGCCGAACGCCAGGCCCCGGACGGCCAGCGCGTGGCCCTGGTGCTGATGGACCGTGCACTCACCCCAGGCGACTGACCGCCCGACAAGGAACAGGGATGACCCCGCAAACCGATGAACCCACCTTCGACGGCACCCGCTGGAGCAACGCCGACAGCGACCGCATCGAGGTGGTCGACCCCAACCCCGAGTGGCCCCAGCGCTACCACGAGGAGGCCGCCGCCATCAGCGACGCCCTGGGCATCCGCGGCCTGCGCCTGGAGCACTACGGCAGCACCTCGGTGCCCGGCCTGGCCGCCAAGCCGGTGATCGACATCCTCCTGCTGCCCCCGCCCGAGTACGACTGGCAACGCCTGGTCGCCCCGCTGGAAGCCCTCGGCTACCAGTTCTGGCGCGACAACCCGGCCACCGACCGCATGTTCTTCGTCAAGGGCATGCCACCCAAGGGCACAGGCCGCACCCACCATGTGCACGTGATGACCCAGGCCAACGCCGTGCGTCACCTGCTGTTCCGCGACCACCTGCGCGCCCACCCCGAGGACGCCGCCGAATACGCCCGGGTCAAACGCCAGCTCGCCGAGCGCTACCCCACCGACCGCGACGCCTACACCGCCGGCAAGGACGAGGTGGTCGGCGCCATCCTCGGCCGCGCCACGGCGGCCATGCATGAAGCGGGCGGGATACAGGGTGGCGATGAAGGCGGCCCGGTGAAGGGCTGAGTACCACAACACAAAGGACGTGAAGAACATGAAACCGTACTGGATAGTGCTGGCAGCGCTCCCGCTGTCAGGCTGCCCCGCCTATGGGGTCTACGACCGCACCGCTGAACAACCTGTGCTCACCAGCACCTGTTACGCGGTGAAGCTGCCTTCGTTTCTGTTCGAGGCCCGTTGCGCCGACCTGAAGGCAGGCGGGCTTGGAGGGCGTGAATTCTGCCCCGGCATCCAGGCGTTCAATCCTCCACCCCGTATCTACTCCAGCGGCTTCATAGCCCCCTTTGCGTTTCCCAAGTCCTGGGCCGACTACGTGAGCGATAGGGAGAAATGGGATCAGCGGCTTCTGGAAAAGCCGCTGTTCGAAAAACAGCGGACGCTGATCGCTCCGATAGACCCGGGCACCCAGATGAAGATTTCAGGCCTCTACGACTATCCCAAGGGTGAAACCGGCCACGTCTCCATCGTTCGCGCACTGATAACCAGCGGTCCCCATGCAGGCACCAGCGTCGAGCTGACGAGCCCGGGCGACTTCAAAAGTTTGGGCCCTGCGTGGACAACCGTTCCCGACATCGGCAAATCCAACGTGGAGGTCGTGAACACCTACCTGGAGCCCTGCGAGACCCGGCCATAGCGCCGTAGCCCGGGCTTCAGCCCGGGACGCTCCGCAAAGGTGAACCACGCCCGGCCACCCCCCCGCCCTGCTTCACGTATGATCCGGCGCCCCGGAAACCGCGCATGCAGGCTCTTCGCAATGCTGGAATGGAACACCCTCAGCCTCAGGCAGCGGGCCTCGGTCATCTGCCTTCTCGGTTTCGTACTGGCCTATGTGCAGATCACCCTGCCCTTCATCCTCGCCCTCACCGAGGTAGCGGCGATGCTGCAGAGCCTCTGCGAGCTGCTGGGCTGCATCGCCCTGTTCAGCGCCCTCGCCTTCGACCCGATGATCGCCAGGGGGCAGCTGCTGCAACTGCGCCCCAGCCGCATGCCGCCCTTCTGCAAAGGCCTGTGGATAACCGTCATCCTAATGTTCGGGCTGGGCAACTTCGTCCGGATCATCGGCAACTGATGCCTGGCTAGCAGATACATCGGGAAGCCCCGCTGCTAAGCTTCATTGGCAAAATTTGCCAACAAGGAGCGCTCGAATGAGCACCATGAATATCTCCCTGCCCGAGGCGCTCAAGAACTTCGTCGATGAGCAGGTCAGCCAACGCGGCTACGGCACCAGCAGCGAATATGTGCGCGAGCTGATCCGCAAGGACCAGGACCGCCAGCGCCTGCGTGGTCTGCTACTGGAAGGCGCCACTTCCGCACCTGAAGCCCCGGCTGACGAGCATTACTTCGAGGCGCTGCGCAACCGGGTGCGCAACGGCCAGGCATGAAGGCCAGGACGGTCGTTCCACGGGCGCGAGCCAGTCAGGACGTCGACGACATCATTCGCTACTACCTGGGTGAAGACGCCGAGCAGGCGGCACTTGGCTTCATCGACACACTCGAACGCGCCTACAGGCACATCGCTCGTCACCCCGAATACGGCTCGTCACGCCACGCACACGAGCTCGACCTGCCCGGACTACGCACCTGGGCGCTGAAGCGCTTCCCCTATCTGATCTTCTACATCGAGCGCGAAGACAGCATCGATGTGTGGCGAGTGCTGCACGAAGCGCGGGATATCCCGCAGTGGATGCAGGACAGCACGCCATCTGACATCGACTGACCAACGCCGAAGCACGGACTAGGGCGCCATGCCACCCGGCTAGATCGCGGCCAGCGCCGCGACCCGCGATGCCAGGTAGGCATTCCAGGGCACCTTCTGGAAGTTGGTCCTGGGGCTCCCGCCACCGCCGCCATGGTTGACGAAGTTGTTGCTCGGCGCCCAGTACTGGTAGATGTCGCCGCTGGCGAATTCATAGGGGAAGGCCACTTCCTGGGCGTTGCCGAGGGTGCCGCCGTGGCTCCAATAGGTGGTGCCGATCGGTACCAGGAATACGTAGCAATGACCGTTGAAGCCCCACAGCTGGCCGACCGCCGGGGACTTGGAGGCATTGGCCGGCAGGCCGGCGCCGGCGCAGACCGGGAAGGTGAAGATCATCCGCCCGCCGGCGATGGCCGCGTCGTTTTCATCGACCAGGTATTCGGTGGAGTGGTCCGGGGAGATTCCGCCCCGGTGGACCTCGGAAGGGGTCAGCGCGGTGCCGTGTACGAAGTAGCGGGCGGCGCCGGTCAGGCCCTGCTGCCAGCCGTTCTTCTGCTGGCGGATCAGGTTGCCCCGGGCGCCGGCATAGAGATAGGGAGTCATCGCGTGTCACATCCTTTTGCTGGGGGTTGAAAACCCACTCGCAAGATTGCCCTGCAACGTCCACTCAAGGCGCCCCGGTCCGGGCTCACGACGATACGGCGGTGCAAAGTTCTGCCAGTGCCAACGGCCCGACAGGGCCTGCAGGAAAAGATAGGCCGCACAGCGCGTGGTGTCGCCCGCCGCTGCGCTTAGCCGACGGGCGTGACCCGCCTTGACCGAAATGCCCGGCGATGCCGTCAGCCGGGCCGTTCACCGCGCCTGCGCATCTTTCTATGGTGAGGGTCCGCCCCCTCCTCGACGGCCCCCCATGCACAGCCCATCGCCCTACCCGCATCTGCTGTCCCCCCTCGATCTCGGCTTCGTCCAGCTGCGCAACCGCGTGGTGATGGGCTCGATGCACACCGGGCTGGAAGACCGCCTGTGGGACTTCGGCAAGCTCGCCGCCTACTACCGCGAGCGCGCCCGGGGCGGCGTGGGGCTGATCATCACCGGCGGTTTCGCACCCAACCGCGAGGGCTGGTTGCTGCCCCTGGGCAGCAGCCTCACCGGCGGCATGGAAGTGCCCGCGCACCGGCGCCTGACCCAGGCGGTGCACGCGGAAGGTGGGCGCATCCTGCTGCAGATCCTCCATGCCGGGCGCTACGGCTATCACCCGCTGGTGGTCTCCGCCTCGCCGGTCAAATCCCCCATCAGCTGGTTCGCCCCGAGGGAGCTGAGCGAGCGCGGCATCGAGAAGACCATCCGCGCCTTCGTGCGCTGCGCGCGCCTGGCCAAGGCGGCGGCCTATGACGGCGTCGAGGTGATGGGCAGCGAGGGCTACCTGCTCAACCAGTTCCTCTGCCCGCGCACCAACCAGCGCCGCGACCGCTGGGGCGGCAGCCTGGAGAACCGCATGCGCCTGGCGCTGGAGATCGTCCGGCGCATCCGCCGCATGGCCGGCGAGCGCTTCATCCTCTGCTACCGCCTGTCGCTGCTGGACCTGGTGGAAGGCGGCAACACCTGGGAGGAGGTGCGCGAGATCGCCCTCGCCCTGCAGGACGCCGGCCTCACCCTGCTCAACACCGGCATCGGCTGGCACGAGTCGCGGGTGCCGACCATCGTCACCTCGGTGCCCCGTGGCGCCTTCGTCGAAGTCACCGCGCGGCTGCGCAAGGAGCTGCGCATCCCGCTGATCGCCAGCAACCGCATCAACACCCCGGAGCTGGCCGAGGCCATCGTCGCAAGCGGCCAGGCGGACCTGGTGTCCATGGCCCGCCCGCTGCTGGCCGACCCGCAGTTCGTGACCAAGGCCGCCGCCGGCAAGGGCGACGAGATCAACACCTGCATCGCCTGCAACCAGGCCTGCCTCGACCATGCCTTCGCCAACCGCCGCGCCAGTTGCCTAGTCAACCCGCGCGCCGTGCACGAGACCGAGCTGCGCTACTCCCGCGCCCGCCAGCACAAGCGCATCGCCGTGGTCGGTGCCGGCCCGGCCGGGCTCTCCGCCGCCTGCGTAGCCGCCGAGCGCGGGCACCGGGTCACCCTGTTCGAGGCCGCCGACTGCATAGGCGGGCAGTTCAACCTGGCCCGGCGCATCCCCGGCAAGGAAGAGTTCGACGAGACCCTGCGCTACTTCCGTGTGCGCCTGCAGCGCCTGGGGGTGGAGCTGGTGCTGGGCCGGCGCATCGCCCCCGGCGAACTCAGCGGCCACTACGACGACGTGATAGTCGCCACCGGTGTGCGCCCGCGCCTGCCGGCCATCGACGGCATCCACCACGCCAAGGTGCTCAGCTACCTGCAGGTGCTGCAGGGCGCCCCGGTGGGCCCCCGGGTGGCGCTGATCGGTGCGGGCGGCATCGGCTTCGACCTCGCCGCCTTCCTGCTCCACGACCAGGCGCCGGGCGCGGAACAATGGCTGGCGGACTGGGGCATCGACCTGGCCGCCACCACCCCCGGAGGCCTGGTACCCGCCGAACCGGCACGGCCGCAACGGGAAATCTGGCTGCTGCAGCGCAAGCCCGGCGCCCTGGGCAGCGGCCTGGGCAAGACCAGTGGTGGGTGCACCGTGCCCACCTGGCGCGCAACGGCGTGCGGATGATGGGCGGGGTCAGCTACCAGCGCATCGACAACGACGGCCTGCACATCGAAGTGGACGGCAAGGAACAGGTGCTGCCGGTGGACAACGTGGTCATCTGCGCCGGCCAGGAACCCCTGTGCGAGCTGCAACCGGTGCAGGGCTCCGACCACCTGCGCCTGCACCTGATCGGCGGCGCCCGCCGTGCCGGCGAGCTGGATGCCAAGCGGGCGATCAGGGAAGGCGCGGAGCTGGCGGCGCGGCTCTAGGGGCAGCCTGCCACTCCGCTCGATGGGTTTCGCTGCGCTCTACGCCATCCTACGAAAGCCGCCACCGCACGCACCCGGACCGTAGGTCGGGTCAACCCGGCGGTTTTATTCGCGGATGAATCCGTCTCCCACAAGAGCCCGCTGCCAACGGCCATGTAGCCCGGGCTTCAGCCCGGGACGCGCAGGCTCACAGGTCCCAGTCGGGGTTGTCCTGCAGGCGTTCGGCCAGGTGGTCGAGCAGCAGGCGCAGGGCGGTGGGCATCTGCCGGCGGGTGCCGTAGAGGGCGTAGATGCCCAGCTCCTGGGGCTCGTAGCCGGGCAGCAGGTGCACCAGGGCGCCGGAGCGCAACTGCGCGGCCACCGAGTAACGCGGCTGCAGGCTGATGCCCTGGTCGGCGAGGGTGGCTTCCAGCAGCACCATGGATTCGTTGGCACTGAGGCTGCCGTCCACCGACACCGCGCAAGGTTCGCCGTCGCGGAAGAAGGCCCAGAGGCTGCGGCCGAAGAAGGAGTAGGTCAGGCAGTTGTGCCGGACCAGGTCCTCGGGGGTGCGCGGCATGCCGTGGCGGGCCAGGTAGGCCGGGGTGGCGCAGACCACCGAGCGGCAGGTGGCGAGCTTGCGTGCCACCAGGTTGGGGTCCAGCTGGTTGGTGATGCGCAGCGCCAGGTCGATGCGCTCCTCGATCAGGTTCACCGCCTGGCTGCTCACCAGCAGGTCGACGCTGACGCCGGGATAGGTCGTCTGGAAGCGGCCGATCTCGTGCACCAGCCAGGCCTGGGCGAAGGACTGGCTGCAGGTGATGCGCAGGCGCCCACGGGGGGCCTCGCGGCTGTCCCGCCCCAGCCCCTGCATGGCCTCGGCCAGGGCACAGACCTCGCGGCATTGCGGCAGCATGCGCTCGCCGGTGCCGGTCAGGCTCAGGCGCCGGGTGCTGCGGTGCAGCAGGCGCGCACCGGCCCAGTCCTCCAGCGCGGCGAGATGGCGCGAAACCATCGCCCGGGACATTTCCAGGGCGTCGGCGGCGGCGGTCTGGCTGCCCCGCTCCACCACCTCGACGAAGACCCGCATGGCGGTTATCCGGTCCATGACACGCTCGTAATGTGCAACAAAGATGCGCGGATTATGGCGTTTTTAGCTGCACAACGAGCAACTATCCTGATGCCTTTCAATCGAGGACCCCATCATGGCCCCCATCGCTTTCCTGCGCCGCCTCCTGGCCGGCGCCACCCTGATCGCCGCCACCGGCAGCGCCCTGGCCCAGCCCCTGCAACTGCAGGTCTACAACCCCGGCGACAAGGCCGTGTTCCCGGTCACCTCGTCGCTGATCCTCGGTGAGCACGACGCCCTGCTGGTGGACGCGCAGTTCTCCAGCCACGAGGCCGACGAACTGGTGAAACGCATCCAGGCCAGCGGCAAGCGCCTGACCACCATTTTCATCAGCCACGGCGACCCGGACTTCTACTTCGGCCTGGACACCCTGCTGCGCGCCTTCCCCGAGGCCAAGGTGCTGGCCACCGCGCCGACCATCGAGCACATCAACGCCACCAAGGACCTGAAGCTCGCTTACTGGGGCCCGATCCTCAAGGACGGCGCGCCCAAGGCCCTGGTAGTGCCGCAGCCGCTCAAGGGTGACAGCCTGGAACTGGAAGGCCAGCGCATCGAAGTGATCGGCCTGGACGGCGCCGACCCGGCCCACACCGGCCTGTGGATCCCCTCCCTGCGCACCCAGCTGGGCGGCGTGCTGGTGAGCGGCAACATGCATGTGTGGACCGCCGACTCGCAGAGCGTCGAGTCGCGCCGTAACTGGATCGCCGCGCTGGACCGCATCGAAGCGCTGAAGCCCGAGCAGGTGATTCCCGGCCACTACCTGGGCGAGCGCGCCGCCGGCCTCGGCGACCTGCACTTCACCCGTGACTACCTCAAGGCCCTGGAGCAGGAACTGCCCAAGGCGAAGAACGCCGCCGAGCTGACCGCCGCGATGAAGAAGCGCTACCCGGGCCTGGCCGGCGAAGCCGACCTCGAACTGAGCGCCAAGGTGCTCAAGGGCGAGATGCAGTGGCCCTGATCCACTGACGACGACAGCCACCGGCGTCGACGGCATACTGTGCGCTCGCCGAAAACCGGAGACTCACATGCCCAGCGCCTGGTGGCTGCTCGCCCTGCCCTTCATCGCCGGTGCCTTCCTGCCCTTGCAGGCCGGCATCAACGGCCTGCTGTCCAAACAGGTGTCCAGCGTCATGGGCGCCGCGCTGATCTCCTTCCTGGTGGGCACCGTGGCGCTCTTCGCAGTGGCCGCCGTGCAGCGCGAACTGCCCAGCTTCACGGCGCTGAAGGGGCTCACCTGGTGGCACTGGAGCGGTGGCCTGCTGGGCGCCGTGTTCATCGCCACCGCCGCCTTCGCCGGGCCACGCATCGGCGCCATGCTGTTCATGGCCCTGGTGCTGGCCGGCCAGTTGAGCATGGCCCTGGTGCTCGACCATTACGGCTGGGCCGGCTACCGCGAAGCGCCCATCAGCCTTGGCAAGATCGCCGGCATGGCCCTGATCATCGGCGGCGTGTGGATGATCCGTCGCGGCTGACGAACTGCGATAGCCATTTGCTGCTATCGCCCGAGGAACGCGATAAGCTCTGCGCATCCAGCCGTATTTGTGATCACAGCACATGACTGACGCAGAGCTGCCGCAACAACCGGAGGGTTTCGCCCTCTGGCGCGAGATCCAGGACACCCGCATCCGCACGCGCCTCGGCGGCCTCTACTACCTGCTGGCCTGGCTGCTTTCCTGGCTGTTCAGCGCAACGCCCCTGCAGTACCTCGGAGTCGGCCTGGCCGGCACCCTGTTCTTCGCCCTGATGATGGCCGGGCGCATCGCCCACGTACCGCCGAAGAACGGCTCGGAGCTGGAACTGCTGGGCTGGCTCAACCGCCACTGGACGCTGATCCTGGCCACCTGCCTGGCCTGGGGCCTGGCCCACGCCTGGGTGCTGCTGAACCCGGACTTCAGCGACTCGCGGATCATCGCCACCCTCAGCACCATCGCCTTCAGCACCGCCATGGCCTTCAACTTCGCCATGCGCCGGGGCCGCGCCGTGGTCGCCATCCTGCTGCTCTACCTGCCGGGCCTGGTGGCCCTGGGCATCCACCCCGAGTCGATGCGCGCGGAGCTGGTGACCCTGGCCTTCTACCTCAGCTACCTGCTGCTGGCCCTGTCGCGCAGCCACCGCGAGTACCAGGGCACCCTGGAACTGGAGCTGCAACTGCTGGAGCAGCGCCAGCGCCTGGACGCCCTGAGCCGCACCGATGGCCTCACCCAGCTGGGCAACCGCTACCAGTTCAACAACCTGTTCCCCGCCATGGTCGCCAGCGCCGCGCGCCAGGGTTCGCCGCTGTCCCTGGTGCTGCTGGACATCGACTTCTTCAAGCGCATCAACGACGAGCACGGCCACGCCATGGGCGACCTGTGCCTGCAGCAGTTCGCCGAACGCATGCGCGAGGTGTTCCGCCGCGACAGCGATGCGCTGCTGCGCCTGGGGGGCGAGGAGTTCGGTGTGCTGATGCCCGAGACCGGGCTGAAACAGGCATCGAAACTGGCCGAAGACTTCCGCCGCGACCTGGCGGCCAAGGGCTTCGTGGTGAAGGGCGAAACCCTGCCGCTGACCACCAGCCTCGGCGTCGGCTGCTACGACCCGCAGCGCGACGGTGATGCCGAGGCCTTCTTCAAGCGCGTCGACGACGCGCTCTACCAAGCCAAGGAAAAGGGCCGCGACCGCCTGGAAACGGCCTGAGCCCTTCCTCCGGGCGGTCCGTCAGAGACGGAAGCTGCCCATCTGCCGCGCCAGGTCATCGGCCAGGCGGCTGAGCACCTGGCAATCCTCGCGGCAGGCCCGCACTTCACCGGCGGTGGCACCCGCCAGGTCGGCGATGCCCTGGACGTTGCGGTTGATCTCCTCGGTGACCGACGACTGCTCCTCGGTGGCGGCCGCCACCTGGTGGTTCATGTCGCTGATCTTCTCGATCTGCTCGGTGATCGCCGACAGGGAGCTGCCGGTGCGCTGGCTGGCCTCGACACCGGTGCCGGTGGCCGACTGGCCGGCATGCATGGAGGTCACGGCCGTCTCGGCGCCGGACTTCAGGCGCTGGATCATCTGCTGGATTTCGTCGGTGGACGACTGCGTACGGCTGGCCAGGGTGCGCACCTCGTCGGCCACCACGGCGAAACCACGGCCCATCTCGCCGGCGCGGGCCGCTTCGATGGCGGCGTTGAGCGCCAGCAGGTTGGTCTGCTCGGAGATGCCACGGATCACCGCCAGCACCTGGTCGATGGACGCCACCTGGGTGGCCAGTTCGGTCACCGCGCCCGCGGCGCCGCTGATCTCGCCGGACATGCGCTCGATATGGCCGATGGATTCGCCCACCACCTTGCGCGCCTGCAGCGCCTCGTCGCGGGCCTGCTGCGAGCTGAGGGCGGCGTTGCCGGCGTTGCGGGCGATCTCCTGCACCGTCAGGCCCATCTCGTGCACGGCGGTGGCGACCATGTCGGTCATCTCCTGCTGCTGCACGGCGCGGCCGGCGGTGTTGTCGACTACGGTGGCCACCTGGCCCACGGCGGTGCGCAGGCTCTGGCTGGTGGACAGGACTTCGGCGATGAGGCTGCGCTGGCCTTCGAGGAAGCGGTTGAAGCCCCGGGCCAGGTCGCCCAGTTCGTCGGCGCGGTTGTCGTTCAGGCGTCGGGTCAGGTCGCCGCCGCCACCGCCGATCTCCACCAGCGCGGAGGTCACCTGGCGGATCGGCCGCACCAGCCCACGGGCGAGGAACACCACCAGCACCAGGAACAGCAGCGCCACGCCGATGCCCACCAGGCTGGTCATCACCAGCGCCTGGCGCGCCTCGCCGTAGATCTCCGCCTCGGGCACCTCGCTCACCAGCACCCAGTCGATGGACTGCAGCGGCTGCGCCAGGGCCAGGAAGGCCTCGCCATCACGCTCGAAGGTCACGGCCTTGCCCTCGCCTTGCAACAAGTGGCGGGCCGCATCGGCACCGGTCAGCTCCTGCAAGGTGCGGGTGTCGTTGAATTCGGACTGGGGGTGGATCTTCACCTTGCCGTCGGCGCTGGCCAGGTAGACGCGGCCGTTCTGGCCGAAGCGGAAGTTACGGATCAGGTCGCTCATGCCGCTGAGGCTGTAGCCCAGGCCGGCGACGCCCAGGGTCTTGCCGCCGGCGGAGACGCGCTGGTTGATGAACAGGGTCGGCTGGTGGGTGCTGGCGTCGACGTCGATGTCCAGCGAGCGGTCCTTGCTGCCATCGACGAAGCCGTAGAACCAGTTGTTCTCCTGGGGGCCGCGGGTCAGCGTGCGGTTCAGGCCCTTGTCGGTGTAGTAGTTGCCCGAATCCAGCCCCACCAGGAAGGTGGTCAGCGCCTTCTGCTGGCCCTGCACGCCCGACAGGTAGCGGACGAAGTCCGGCTGCCGCGCGGCGTCCTCGCCGGCGCTGAGCCAGTCATGCACCAGGCTGTTCTGGGCGATGCCCTGGGCCGCGGTGAGCGGCTCGGCCAGTACCCGCTCGAGGTCGTTGCGGATCGCCAGCGTGCTTTTGGGCAAGGCTTCACCCACCAGGTAGCGGTCGGTGAGGCGGTTGACCACGGCGGAATAGATTCCGACCACGATAAGGATGCTGGCCAGCAGGGCTGCGCCCATGCTGAGGATCAGCTGCCACTGAATACTGCGTTGCCAGAGGCGCATGGAGGTGTCTCCTTGGAGTTTTTATAGGGGCTCGGTGAGGACGTCGGCAGATTGTATACAGAGAATCGGACAATTCATCCGACTGAAATGTACAAGCTGTTATCGCCCACGGGATATCCCCACTTGAGTCCAAACTCATTCGATCACGCGGAACTCCAGACGAGCGGTAGCGCCGGCTTCGTCGAGCAGGCTCAGTTGATGGCGGCCGAGGCCCTCGAGCACCTGGTCGAAGGCGGCATCGGCGGCGCTTTCGCCCAGTGGCTGGCCATCGAGGAACCACCAGCGCCGGCCACTGCCGCCAAGGGCCGAGAGGCGCACCCGCAGCGGCCCGTCACTGGCCGCCGGGCGCCGCAGCTGCCCGCCGGCGCGGAGGCCGACGATGGTCAGCGGCGCGGCCGCCGGCGGCAGGGGCGGCGGGCAGGTGGGCGAAACCGCCGGCAGCAGCGCCGAACGCCGCTCGCGCCGGGGCAACCAGGGCTCCAGCGGGGCGGGCCAGAGATCGAGGTCGCGGCGCGTGGCGCCCGGGCAGCCCGGCGCGGTGCGCAGGCCCTGGGCGTCCAGCCACAGCGGCTGGCGCAGGCCGAGGCCCAGGGGCTGGTCGGCGGCCTGCAGGGTCGGCGGCACGGTACCGTCGAGGGTCCAGGCGAAGCGCTGGCGGCGGCAGTTGGGGTCGCCCTGGGGCAGCGCCTGCCCGAGGGGCCAGCAGATGGCGGCGATGCCCACCGAGGCGGGCTTTTCATCCAGCGGCTGGGCGAGGCCGCGCTGGACGTCGCGGTTGAGCAGCACGTCGTGCACCTGCACCAGCAAGGGCGCTGCCGAGGCCAGACCGAACTGGCCGGGCACCGGCGTGCCGTCGGGGCGGCCGATCCATACACCGACCAGGTAGCGCGGCCCCACGCCTATGGCCCAGGCGTCGCGGAAGCCGTAGCTGGTGCCGGTTTTCACCGCCAGCGCCGGGCGCAGCGGTGGCAGCGCGTGCGGGTCACGCTCGGGCTGCGCCTGGCCGGAGAGGATGCGCCGCACGATCCAGGCCGCCCCGGGCGACAGCAGGCGCTTTTCGCGCAGGGCGTCGTCGGGTTGCAGGCGCGGTGCGGCGGCGCGGCCCTGGCGGGCGAAGGCGGCATAGCCCCCCACCAGGTCTTCCAGACGCGCGCCGGCCCCGCCGAGGATCAGTGCCAGGTTCGGCTGCGCCCCCGCCGGCAGCACCAGTGGCAGGCCGGCGCTGCGCAGCTCGCCGGCGAAGCGCTTCGGCCCATAGGCTTCCAGCAGTTGCACGGCGGGCAGGTTGAGGGAGGTGGCCAGGGCGTCGCTGGCCGCCACCGGCCCGCTGAAACCACTGGAGAAGTTGCCGGGGCGGTAGTCGCCATAACGGCGCGGCACGTCCTGCAACAGGGATTCGGAGTGGATCAGCCCGGCGTCCAGGGCCATGCCATAGAGGAAGGGCTTGAGGGTGGAACCCGGCGAGCGCAGGGCGCCGACCATGTCGACATGGCCAAAGCGGCGCGCGTCATCCATCTCCACCGAGCCCAGGTAGGCGCGCACCGCCATGGTCGAGTGCTCCACCACCAGGATCGCCGCCGAGGTGCGCTCGGGCAGGCGCGCACGCCAGCCCAGCAGCAGGTCCTCCATGCGCCGTTGCAGGGTCGCATCCAGGGTGGTGCGGATCAGCGGCGGGCTGCCCGGCCGGTTCAGCCGTCGCGACAGCAGCGGCGCCAGGCTCGGCTCCCGGCGCGGCGCCAGCAGCACCGGTTCTTCCAGTGCCTCGTCCACCGCTACCTGGGGCCAGATGCCGTAGCCGGCGAGGCGCTGCAGCACCTTGTTCCGGGCTTCGGTGGCGCGCTGGGGGTGGCGGTCCGGGCGCAGGCGGCTCGGCGCCTGGGGCAGGACCGCCAGCAAGGCGGCCTCGGCACGGGTCAGTTGGCTCGGCGGTTTGCCCAGGTAGGCCCAGCTCGCCGCAGCCACCCCCTGCAGGGTGCCGCCGAACGGCGCGCGGTCCAGATAGAGGGTGAGGATTTCGTCCTTGGACAGGTGCCACTCCAGCTGCAGGGTGCGCCACAGCTGGCGCAGCTTGCCGGCGAAGGTGCGCGGGTGCGGGTCCAGCAGCCGCGCCACCTGCATCGACAGGGTGCTGCCACCGGATACCACGCGCCCGTCGCTGAGGTTCTGCCAGGCCGCGCGCCCCAGGGCCAGCGGGTTGACCCCGGGATGACGGTAGAACCAGCGGTCCTCGTAGCCGAGCAGCGCCTCCAGGTAATAGGGCGAGACCTGCTGCGGGGTGACCGGGTAGCGCCACACGCCTTCGGCATCGGCGAAGCGCCACAGCGGCGTGCCGTCCTCGGCCAGCACCACCCGCGCCTGGTCGTCCGCCGGCAGGGGCAGCGGGAACAGCCGGTCGGCGCCCCCGAGCAGCACAAGGAGCAGCAACGGCAGCGCAACCCAGCGGCGCTTCAGCAGGCGACGGGCACGGTGCAAGGTGGAGGGGAACGACAAGAATGAGGGCTCCGAAGTGGGACCGTGCGACAGGCCGCTTCGAGGCGACCTGATGATGGGTTTCGCTTCGCTCTACCCATCCTACGAATGAGCGGCACGTTCGCGGGAATGACGGCACCTGACCGTCACCCTCGCGAACACGAGGCCTACTCGAATAGCCTCAGCGGGCCTTGACCACCATTTCCTCCGGCGCATCGCCCAGTGCCTGCCATTCCGGGCGGTACATCGACTCCACCTGGGGCGGCGGCACGCGGTAGCGGCCGGGGGTTACGGCGCGGGCCAGGTACAGCAGGTGGGTGCGTTCGTACTCGCGGATATCCACCGCCGCGACGAAGCGGTCGTCACGGAATTCCTGGTGCTTGATCGCGGCGTTCTGCATCGCTTCCTGCCACTCCTTAACCTCGCTGCTGGCGTCCTGCAGGCTGGCGGCGCTCTGCCCCAGGTTCTGGTTCTCCGGCTCCAGGCCGGCGGGCAGCAGGTCCACCACCAGGGCGTCGGGCGCGCGCATCTTGGCCTCGATGCCGATGTGCACCAGCACCAGCTGGCCGCTTTCCAGGTTGCGGATATCCAGCGGCTTGCCGTCCATGCCCAGGTACTCGCGGTGGATGGTGAAGTTCTCACCCCCCGCCTTGGGCGCCTGGCTCGGGTAGCCGGACAGGGTCAGGCGCTGGTAGAGCGGCGCCTTGGTCTGGCTGGCCAGGGTCAGGGGTTCGGCCAGTTGCGCCTCGTCCAGCTTGAGCCCGCCCCGGTTGTTGTCCAGGGCATGACGCTGGCCGGCCACTTCCAGGCTGGCCTGCCATTGCGGCTCGGCCTTGCCCAGCAGGCTGCGGCCGGCGAGGAACAGCGCGTTGCGATCCTGGGTCGACAGCCACTCCTTGGAGGCCAGCAGGTCGGCGAGATCGAACAGCAGCGCTTCGCGGCGATCGCCGGCGAGGTCGTTCTCTTCCAGCAGGGCGAGGATCATCGCCTGGTCACGCAGGCGGCTGCCGTAGTCGTCGAGCCAGAAGGTGTCGTCGCGCTGCACGGCGAGCCCGGCGTCCAGGGCCAGGTCGGCGCGGGGCTGGTCGCCCATGGCCTTGAGGGCGACGGCCAGTTGCACCAGCGGCAGGCCGGAGCGGGAATCGGCGCGGCGCTCGTACAGGCTGCGCAGGGCCCCCAGGGGCGCCTGCTGGCTGCGGGCGAGCACGTAGCCGGCATAGGCCTGCACGGCAAAACGGCTGTGGCCGGGGTACTGGCTGTAGGAGACCTCGATCAGGCTCGGCTCCTGCAGGTAGCGCAGCAGGCGCTCGTTGGCGCGCTTCAGCGGTTCGGCGGGCACGGCGAAGCCCTGGTCACGGGCGCGCAGGAGGAAGTCGCTGACATAGGCGGTGAGCCAGTACTCCTCTTCGCTCTCCGCGCTCCACAGGCCGAAGCTGCCGTTGTAGCGCTGCATGCCCAGCAGGCGCTCGATGCCGATCTCGATGGCGCGGCGGCGCGCTTCGTCCTTCTCACCTTCGATGCCCAGGCGCGACAGGGTCGCCGCATCCGCATAGAGCGAGGGGTAGAGGCCGCTGGTGGTCTGCTCGGCGCAGCCGTAGGGGTAGGCACGCAGGGCGCGGATCTGCTCGCCGATGTTCAGCGGCGGGCGCGAGGAGACGGCCAGCAACGCTTCACGCCCGGCCGGCTCGAAGGCGTCCAGGGTGCCGGCAGGCAGGCTCCAGCTGTCGCCCTTGAGCACCGCGCGGAAGTTCTTCACCAGCGCCGGCCAGGCCGGGCGGATGCCCAGGGTCCAGTCACGGGCGAAGGGTTGCAGGGTTTCGCCGGGCAGCTCCATGCCGTTGACCGAGACCTTGAGCCGGCCCTGGCCGTAACCGCCGAGGGCGCGCACCGGGATGCGCAGGGTGGTGCGCTGGCCGTCGGCCAGTTGCAGCGGTGCGGTCTGGCTGCCGGGGCTGTCGGACAGGCGCAGCTGGCCTTCTGCTTCCAGGCGCACATCCAGTGCCTGGGGCTTGCCGGAGAGGTTGGTCAGGTCCAGCGCCACGGTGGTTTCGTCGCCACCGGCAAGGAAGCGCGGCGCCGAGAGTTCGGCCACCAGGGGCGCGGCCACCACCGTCTTGGCTTCGGCCATGCCGTAGCGGTCGTCGCTCCAGGCCTGGGCCATCAGGCGCAGTTCGCCGTTGAAGTCGGGGATATCGAGGCTGAGCTCGCCCTCGCCCTTGTCGTCCAGGGTCAGCGGCACGCTTTGCAGCGCCACCAGGCGCACCTGGGTCTGCGGACGCTTGCCACCGGCGGTGAGGCCGGCGTCACCGCCAAAGGCGATGGATGCCAGGCGCCCCTGCCCCGCTTCGATGAGCTGGCCATAGACGTCGAGCTGGTCGGCGCCATAGGCCTTGCGCCCGAACAGCGCGGCGAAGGGGTCCGGCGTGGCGTAATTGGTGATGTTGAGGATGCCGACATCCACCGCGGCGACCAGCACACGCACCTGGCGCGCCGGGCTGCCATCGGCGTTCCTGGCTTGCACATGCACCGCCAGCGGCTGGCTGGGGCGCATCTTCTCCGGGGCGCTGAGGGTCAGCGCCAGCTTGCGCTGGGCCCGGTCGATGGGCAGGTGCAGCAGGCCGACGGCGCGGCGCGGGGTGACCCGCTCCTTGCGCTCGCCGGGGCGTACCACCAGGGCGCTGACGTACAGGTCGTGGCGCGCCCATTCGCGGGCGATGGGGATCTCGAAGGCCTTGCCCTCGGCGGGCACCTCGATGCTCTGCCACCAGAGCGGGCCGTCGGCCGACTCCACCAGCAGGTAGCCGCTGCCGGCCGCGGGCGGGGTGACGGTGACCTTGGCCACCTCGCCTTCGCCGTAGGCGGGCTTGTCCAGCGCCAGCTTGACCTGGTCGGGGCGCACCGCGCCGCCGTCGGTGTTGTCCTGCCAGCGGTAGCCGGCCCAGAAGCGCAGGCTGCTGATGACACCGCTTTGCGGGTCTTCGACCTCGACGCGGTAGGCGCCCCACTCCACCGGGAAGCTGACCTTGGTGGTGCCGTTGGCGGCGACGTCGACCAATTGCTCGTCGACGTTCAAGAACTTCTCGTTGTAGTGGTAGCTCCAGCCTTCGCCGTCGGAATAGTTCCAGTAGTAGTCACGACGCTCGCGCACCAGGCGCACCTTGAGGCCCTTGGCCTCCAGCTTGTTGCCGGCCGGGTCGGCCACCAGCAGCTCCACCTCGGCGAGGCTGTCGGTATCGACCGCCTCACCGTCGAACAGGGTGCGCAGGCCGGGCATGCGCGGCGCCGGCCAGACCGGCTGCTGCAGGCGTCGGGTGATGGGGCGGCCGCCGGTTTCCTGCAGGCTGGCCTGGAGGGTCAGCTGCAAGGGCGAGCGGGCGCTGGCCCAGCGGCTGTCGATTTCCAGGGCGCCCTTGCCGGCTTCGTCGAGGGTGGTTTCATCCAGCTCGATGTCCTGGTTCAGTTCCTCCTCGGTCACCGAGCCGAACTGATAGCCGGGCAGGCTTTCCACCGCCTCGCGCAGGGGACGGACGTAGAGCTGGCCCAGCAGGCGGTTGCCCGAGGCCGGCGCGCCGTAGAGGTAACGGCCTTCGACCTGGAAGCGCGCCGCGTCGTCCGGCGCCAGGGGCTCGTCGCTGCCCTTGAGCTCCAGGGCCAGGCGCTCGGGGAGGAAGTCCTCGACCGAGAATTCGTAGAGTTCCTTGTGGCCGTTGCCCAGGTCCATCAGCAATTGCCAGTTGCCGGTGGGGGAGTCCCCGGAGAGCGGCAACTGGTACTGGTAGAGCCCGCCTTCGTCGGGGTTCCAGACGAAGCGGCGGCTGACCTGCTCGTCCGGGCGGCGCACCTCGACCGTCACCGGCTGGCCCGCCACCGCGCGGCCGTCGCCGTCACGCAGCAGGGCGTTGAGCAGCACGGTCTCGCCGGGACGATAGAGATCACGCGGGCCGAATACGAAGAATTGCAGCGGGGTGGCCTGGGGCCCGGTGATGTCGAATTCGGAGAGGTCCAGCGAGGGGGTATCGAGACGCAGCACGCTGGTCTGTTCGCCCTGGCGCGCCAGCAGCACGCGGGCTTCGCCCGTCAGCGGCAGCTGGGTATGGCCCTGGCCATCGGTCTTGCCCTTGGCGAGGACCTGGCCCTTGTCGCCGAGCAGTTCCAGTTCGACCTCGGCCTGGGCCTTGCCGCCTTCCAGGGCCTGTGTGAAGACGTCCAGGCGGTCCTGGTAGCGGTGGGCGGAGAGGCCGATGTCGCTGAGGCTGAACAGGGTCGCCGGGGTGTAGTAGCTGTAGCTGCCGGAGCGACGCATCACCGCGACATAGACGCCGGGCTGCTTCATCGGCTCGAGGCCGGCGATGGGCAGCAGCAGGGTTTCGCGGGTGTTGCGTGCCGGCTTGAGGTCGAAGCGGCCGGTGTAGACCAGGTCCGCCATCTGCAGCAGGTTGTCGGCCTCCCAGACGCCCAGGGTGCCACGGCGGCCCCATTGGGCCAGCAGCGCGGGCAGCGAATCGGCGCGTACGCGGAAGAAGTCCACGTCCACCGCGTCGACGTTGAGGGCGATCACCGGCAGCCCTTCGGCGAGGCGGGTGGGCAGCAGCGAGCCCTGGCTGGCGAAGCCGACCGTGGCCTGCAGATCACGGGTCTGCAGGTGGGTGACGCTCTCGGCGGCCAGGCGCGCGTCGTTGACCGCGCGCACGCCGGGGTCGACGGTCAGCACCAGGTTACGCTTGGGCTCGAGGTGGCGCAGGCGCAATTCCATGAGGTTGTCGGAGAGCTCCCAGGCCCCATCCACCTTGCCGCGCTCGCTGTCCACCAGGTGCAGGCGCTCGGCGAACGGCTGCTCCGGGTCCAGGGGCACGGAGAAGGTCACGGCCAGCGTGCTGGAGCCGTCGAGCTGGGTTTCGGAAACGTCCACCACCTTGAGCTCGCGGCCGGCGAAACGCTTGGCCAGCGCCCCGACATCGGCCGGCGCGCGCTGCTCCTGGACGGCGGCAGGCGGGGCGGGTGGCTTCTCGGCGGTGTGTTCGGGGGTGGAGGAATCGCAGGCGGCAAGAAGCCCCAGCGAGAGGGCCAGTAACAATCCTTTGTACGACGACATGGTGACTCCGGGGAGGGGACGCGCAGGTGCGCGCGCGGCAACTATAGACGAGCCCCGGCGGCCGTAAAGCCCCCTTTTTCACGCTTTTGCAAAGCTATACTGCGCAGCCCTTCCGGAGCCTCAGAATGCGCGCCTTTCTCGATGCCTGGCGGCACGTTCCCACCCATCGCCGGGTCTGGGCGCTGGCCGCGCCGATGATCCTGTCCAACATCTCCGTGCCCCTGGTGGCGCTGGTGGACAGCACAGTGGTCGGCCACCTGCCCCATGCCCACCAGTTGGGCGCCGTGGCGGTGGGCAGCACCCTCTATATGCTGCTGCTCGGGGTGCTGGGCTTCCTGCGCATGGGCACTACCGGCTTCGCCGCCCAGGCCGCCGGCCGCGCCGATGGCGGCGCGCTGCGCCAGGTGCTGCTGCAGGGCCTGGGCCTGGCGCTGGGCCTGGCCTCGTTGCTGGGGTTGCTGGCGGTGCCCTTCAGCAGCCTGGCCCTGGGGCTGATGAACCCCTCGGCCGAGCTGGACGCCATGACCCGGGAATTCTTCCACCTGCGCCTGCTGGGCCTGCCGGCGGCCCTGGCCAACTACGCGCTGGTGGGCTGGTTCCTCGGCACCCAGAACGCCCGGGCGCCGCTGGCCATCCTGCTGGGCACCAACCTGACCAACATCGCCCTGGCGCTATGGTTCGTCCTCGGGCTCGACCTGGGCGTGGCCGGCGCGGCCCAGGCGGCGGTGATCGCCGAGTGGACGGGCGCGGCCATCGGCCTGGCGCTGACCCGTGACGCCCTGCGCCGCCACCCCGGGCGCATCGACTGGCCGGCCCTGCGCCTGTGGCGCGCCTGGCGCCCGCTGCTGACGGTGAACCGCGACATCTTCATCCGCTCCCTGGCGCTGCAACTGGTGTTCTTCCTGCTGACGGTGCAGGGCACGCGCATGGGCGACGCCACGGTGGCGGCCAACGCCCTGCTGCTCAACGGCCTGCTGGTGACCGCCTACGCCCTGGACGGGCTGGCCCATGCGGTGGAGGCCCTGTGCGGCCACGCCATCGGCGCGCGCAACCGCCTGGAACTGCGCCGCGCGCTGCTGGTGGCCGGTGCCTGGTCGTTGCTGGCGAGCCTGGCCTTCGCGCTGTTCTTCGCCGTGGCCGGGGGGCTATTCATCGACATGCAGAGCGACATCGGGGAGGTGCGCGCGGTCGCTCACGTCTATCTTCCTTATCTGGCGGTGCTGCCCCTGGTGGCGGTGTGGAGCTACCTGCTGGACGGCCTGTTCATCGGCGCCACCCGGGCCCGCGAGATGCGCGATGCCATGCTGCTGGCGGTGGCACTGAGCCTGCCCCTGGGGGGGCTGTTGCAGGCACAGGGGAACCATGGCCTATGGCTGGCGTTCCTTTGTTTTATGCTGTTGCGCGGCCTGAGCCTTGGCGCCTTCGCCTGGCGCCTGTCCCGAAGCGACGCCTGGTTCACGCATGCGAACTGACTGGAGGAATCCCATGCTCGCCGCTCCGTGCTTCCCCGAAGAAGATCGACGCCAGAAGGCCCTGGATGAACAGGACATCCTGGACACCCCCGCCGAGCTCTACCTCGACACCCTGGTGCGCCTGACCCAGGAGCTGTTCCAGGTGGAAACGGTGCTGATCAGCCTGGTGGACCGCAACCGCCAGTGGTTCAAGGCACGCATCGGCCTCGAGGCCGCGGAAACCCCACGCGACATTTCCTTCTGCGGCCACGCCATCCTCGGTAACGGCCCGCTGCTGATTCCCGACGCGCGCACCGACGCGCGCTTCAGCGACAACCCGCTGGTGGTGGAGGCGCCCTTCATCCGCTTCTATGCCGGCCAGCCGCTGTTCTCCAGCAATGCGCTGCCCATCGGCACCCTGTGCATGCTCGACCCCAGGCCGCGCACCCTGAACCAGCAGGAGCTGTTCCGCCTGCGCGACCTGGCGACCCTGGCCGAGGGCTACCTGCAACTGCGCGGCATGGCCCAGCAGACGCAGAACCTGCGCCGCGCGGTGGACCGCGAGCAGCGCAAGGCCCTGATCGACCCGCTGACCCAGCTGTGGAACCGGGGCGCCCTGTCGCAGTTCTTTCCCAAGGAAATGGCACGGGTGAACAAGGCCGGGCTGCGCCTGGGGGTGATCTACGCCGACCTCGACCACTTCAAGCGCGTCAACGACCAGCACGGCCATGCCGCCGGCGACCAGGTGCTGTGGGAAAGCTCGCGGCGCATGACCGCAGCGCTACGCCCCGACGACCTGCTGATGCGCATCGGTGGCGAGGAGTTCGTCGCCCTGGTGGCGGTGCATGATGGCGAGGAACTGAAGCAGATCGCCGAGCGCCTGCGCCATTGCATCGCAGAGAAGCCGATGCGCGCCGCCGGCCAGGAACTGGCCCAGACCCTCAGCGCCGGCACCCTGCTGGTGAGCCCCGAGCAATCGCAGAACGAAGCCCTGGACCTGGCCGACCGCGCCCTGTACCGGGCCAAGCAGAACGGCCGCAACCGCGTGGAGAGCGCCAACTGACGTGGCGGCCCCCTATAAGAAACACCCCTGATGACCTGGAGGAGTTCACATGGCTCAAGCCATTGCCGCGTACCTGCACTACCTGTCGATTTTCCTGCTGTTCTCGCTGCTGGTCCTGGAGCACCGCCTGTTCAAGCTGCCCCTGGACCTGGAGCGCGCGCGCAGCCTGATCCGGGTGGACATCGCCTACGGCCTGAGCGCCGGCCTGGTGCTGGCCACCGGCCTGGCACGGGTGCTGTGGTACGGCAAGGGCACCGAGTACTACCTGAAGAACAGCCTGTTCCACGCCAAGATCGGGCTGTTCATCCTGGTGGCGCTGCTGTCCGCGCTGCCGACCTTCGTCTTCCTCAACTGGCGCAACGCGCTGAACGCCGGCCAGGTGCCCCAGGTCAGCCCGAAGACCGCCAAGCTGGTGATCATGGCGATCCGCCTGGAGCTGCTGCTGGCGCTGGTCATCCCGCTGCTGGCCGCGCTGATGGCACGCGGGTTCGGCGTGATCTCCTGATCGTCACGTCGCTCGCGCCGCGCCTTGCTCAGGCGGGAACGCCCGGGAAAGGCGCCGCCGCGAAATAGGGGTTGTTGGCCAGGCGCGCCCGCGCCTGCTGCAGGGTTTCGGCCACCGCCTCCGGCCCCTGGGCCAGGCCCTGCAGGTGGACGAACTCCACATGGTGCAGGCCGATCACACCGAGGATGTGGCGCAGGTAGGGCGAGAGGAAATCCGCCTGGCTGGCCTTGGCACCCAGGTAGTTGCCACCGGAGCTGACCACCACGAAGGTCGGGCGGTCTTCCAGCAGGCCTTCCTTGTTGCCGTCGACCATGGTGAAGCTGCGCTGGATGCGCACCACGTAGTCCAGCCAGAGCTTGAGCGCCGCCGGCACCATGTAGTTGTGCATGGGCGTGGAAATCACCAGGTAGTGGGCGCTTTCCACCTCGCCGATCAGTTGCTCGGACAACACCAGGGCCGGGTCCTCGCGGTGGGCGCGGCCGGTCACCGCCCGGGCGTAGTCGCCAGACAAGGGCAGCAGCGGTTCACGCACCAGGTTGCGCACGGTGATCTGCGCGTTGGCGTGGATGCGCTCGGCCATCTCCCGGGCCAGCTGGCCGCCAGGGGACGCGTCTTCATTGGGGCTGCATTCGATCAGCAATACACGGGGCATGATCAGTCCTCCTCGGGACGGAGCGTGGGGGTGGGCAATGGCCGGCTGAAGTGCAGGCCGGTGGACAGCAGGCCCTGGCGGAAATAAAAGCGCTGCGCCAGGGAATTCGCCAGTGCCGTATCCAGCACCAGGCGCTGGCAACCGAGCTGGCTGCCGATCCGTGCCAGCTCATCCAGCAACTGGCCGCCGAGCCCCTGGCTGCGTTGTTGCGGGTCGGCCACCAGGTCGTCGACATAGATGAAACGACCGTGGATCAGGTTCTCCAGTTCGCGGTAGCCGGCCAGGGCCAGCACCTGGCCGCCACGCCAGGCACCCAGCAAACGGTAACCCTGCTTCGCCTGGCGACGCACGCGCTGGATGAACACCTCGGGGTCGGGCAACTGCGGGCGCAGCGCCTGCATCACCGGGAAGGCCGCGCGCAACTGTGGGTCGCTCTCCAGGTGCAACAGTTCGATGGGGCTGGGCTGATCGGGCATGGCCGCTTTCCTCTTCGCTGGGAGCCGCTACTCTAGGCAGGCCATGGACCAGCAACCAGGGCCAAGAATCATCGAAATGACTGGGACATGAGCATGCCGAGCCGCCCCCTGCCCTTCCACCTCGACCGCGACCTGAGCACCCCGGTGTACCTGCAGCTGTACCAGCGCTTTCGCGAGGCCATCGAGCAGGGCCGGCTGCAGCCCGGCGCCCGGGTGCCGTCGCTGCGCAGCCTGGCCAGCGAACTGAACCTGGCGCGGGGCACGGTGGAGGTGGCCTACCAGATGCTGATCGCCGAAGGTTATCTGCTGGCACGTGGCCCCGCCGGGACCTGCGTCTCGCCCCGGCTGACCCCGACGCCCCGGCCCGCGTTGCGTGCCAGCCGCCCGGCCAGGGCCGAAAGCCCTCACACGGCCGAGGCATCGCCCCAGCCGTTCCAGCTCGGCCTGCCAGCCCTGGATGCCTTCCCACGCAAGCTCTGGGCACGCCTGACGGCCCGACGCCTGCGCGAGCTGGGCGGCAGCGCACTGATGGTGCCGGCCCCGGCCGGCCACCTCGCCCTGCGCGCAAGCCTGGCGGGCTACCTCGGCATCTCCCGGGGCATCCACTGCCGGCCCGAGCAGGTGTTCATCACCGCCGGCCACCGCGCCAGCCTGGCCCTGGTGCAGCGCGCACTGATGCGGCCGGGCGAGGCCATCTGGCTGGAGGACCCCGGCTACCCCCATGCCCGCCAATTGCTGGAAGGGCTCGGCGTGCGCGGCGTGCCGGTAGCGGTGGACGGCGAAGGGCTGCGGGTGGAGGACGGCCTGCGCCTGGCACCCGAGGCGCGCTTCGCCCTGGTCACCCCCACGCACCAGAGCCCCACCGGCGTGGCGCTGTCGCTGCCCCGGCGCCTGGCCCTGCTGGAGCGGGCGCGGCAGATGCAGGGCTGGGTGATCGAAGACGACTACGACAGCGAATACCGCTACCAGGGCCGGCCGCTGCCCGCGCTCAAGAGCCTCGACCGCGACGGCCGCGTGCTCTACACCGGGACCTTCAGCAAGGTGCTCTACCCCGGCCTGCGCCTGGCTTACCTGGTGGTGCCGGAGCGTGAGGTGGAGCGCTTCCGCGACATCGCCGCGCTGTTCCTCGGCGGCGGCAGCGAACTGCTGCAGGCGACGACGGCCGACTTCATCGACCAGGGCCACTTCGCCCGCCACCTGAAGAAGATGCGCAGCCTCTACGCCCGCCGCCGAGCCCACACCTGCGAGGCGCTGTTGGCGCATTGCGGCGAATGGCTGCGCATGGACCCGCAGGCCGGCGGCATGCACCTGCTGGCCCGCCTCGCCCCCGGCAGCGACGACCGCACCCTGGCCGACAGCGCCCAGGCAGCCGGCCTGGCGGTCGCCGCGCTGTCGCGCTGGTACCTGGGCGAACACGGCGCACCGGGGCTGCTGCTCGGCTTCACCAATATCGCCACGACCGAGGAAGCACGGGCGTTGGCGGAGCGCTTGCGTGATGTACTGGAGAGAGGTGGACAGCCGGGTTGGCCGCCGGGCGAAGGAGCCCGTCCAGGGGACACGTAGCCTCCTCAACCGGTCGACGCCCACGGCCCCTCATCTCCATTTGCCATCATCGCCCCCGAGGCCTTAGCCTCTGCGCGCCCAAGGGATGGGGCGCGCACCCAGCGAGGCCGCCCTGCCCGGCATTTTCTCGAACCGACAAGGACGACAGATGAAACGCATCGCCTGCCTGACAGCCCTCCTGCTGAGCGCCCTGCTCACCGGCTGCACCATCAACCACCCGATCGACAAGGACTACGCCGAGTACCTGGCCAACAACCAGGGCGAGAGCGCCCTGCCCCAGGCGCAGGCACCCGCGAGCTACGGGCTGACCGAGCAGACCCGCAACCACCACTACGAATTCCGTGCGGCCACCGTCGGCTATGCGCACCTGTGGATCGTCGACTTCGGCAAGCTGCTGGACACCACCCTGCAATCGCGCGATGTGCAAAAGGCCTTCGGCAGCCTGCAACAGGGCAGCGCCGCCGGCGACGCGCCCTACCTGGTGCTGAACCTGGAGCAATACCGCTTCGAGGACTACCGCGCCTACGTGACCCTGAACATCGAGGTGCAATCCGCCGGCAAGGCGCTGTTCAGCAAGCGCTACAGCGTCGAAGGCAAGAGCCAGGGCGGCAAGATGTGGCTTGGCGGCCCCTTCGCCATGAAGAACGCCACCCAGCAGTCGACCAAGCTGGCCATCGACGAAATCCTGCGCAGCTTCATCCAGGACTACAACCAGCTGCAGCTCAGCCAGCGCTGAGTAAACGGCCGGCGCCGCCAGGGCGCCGGCCAGACCCGTTCAATTCAACCCCAGAACCGCTATGTACCCCATCAGCAAGACCTTCGAGCTCACCCGGCGTGATGCCATCCGCGTGCCCATCTACCAGGCCCTGCACAGCGGGCCGATCAGGCTCATCCTCCTGGCCGTGCTGCTGTTCCAGCTCTACAGTGCGTTCACGCACCCTCAGGGGAGGAGCATCGTTGAAAACCTGATGTTCGCCCTGCTCATGTGCCTTCCCTCAGTGGCCGCGCTGGCTTTCACCTTGCTGCTTGTCGCCCTGCACAAAACCCTCGTCGCAAACCCGGCATCGGGCTCCCTCGGGCGGATGCACATCAGCTTCGACGAACAGGGTATCCGCGAGGAAAGCGAGAACGTTCACCTGGGCTTCCGCTGGCCTGCGGTCAAACGCATCCTCCATACGCAGCAACTCATCGCGGTGAGCCTGGAGGGCATGCCCTGCCTCATCTGCGTTCCACGCAGCGCGTTCGATTCGCAGCAGGAGTACGACGCGTTCTACCTGGCGCTGGTGGAATGCAAGCAGCAGAAGAAAGGCGCGTTGGAAGCGCGCCTCCAGCGGCAGGCACACGACCCCGAAGAGCAACGGGATTCCTGGAAGGACTGATCCCTCACTCCCCCAGCACCAGCGCTATCAACCAGGAGGTCGCCTCGATCACGTCCACCTCGTCGGTGTCGATCTCACAGTCGGCGTCGGTGGGGGCTTCGTAGGGGCTGTCGAGGCCGGTGAAATTACTGATGCGGCCCTGCATCGCCGCCTGGTAGAGGCCCTTGGGGTCGCGGCGGGCGCAGGTCTCGAAGCTCGTGCTGACGTAGACGCAATGGAATTCGTCGACGCTGAACAGCGCCCGTGCCGCCTCGCGGTCGGCGCGGAACGGCGAGATGGCGGCGACTATCACCACCAGCCCCGCATCCACCATCAGCCGCGCCACCTCGGCGATGCGCCGCACGTTCTCCCGGCGCGCCGCATCGTCCATGCCCAGGTCACAGCACAGGCCGTTGCGCAGGTTGTCGCCGTCGAGCACGAAGGTGTGCAGGTTACGTGCGTTCAGCTCCACTTCCAGGGCGTTGGCCAGGGTGGATTTGCCGGAGCCGGAAAGCCCCGTCAGCCAGATGCAGCAGGGCCTCTGGTGCTTGATCGCCGCCCGTGCCGAGCGCGGCAGGGCGAGGTTGTAGGGGCGGATCCAGGGCAACAGGGCGGAAGGTGCGTGCTTATGCATAGCCGAGCAACTCGTAGTCACGTTGGTAAACCCGGCGCACGATCTCCCGCGTGCGCGCCGTGCAGATGTCCTTCACCGGCAGCGCCTCGCGCCGTAGCGAGGGATTGGAGTGAGGCAGCGTCCGATTGCAGCCTAGCAGCTCGCAGAGCGCCGTGAAATCGCGCTCCAGGTGTTCCTGATAGCCGATAAAGTCCAGCGCCAGGTGGCCGAGGGAATCCATCAGGAAGTCGGTCTGCGGGGCGAAGTGGATCTGCCGCCGCACGTTATCCACATGCAGCCAGCGGGCGACGAAGTCATCGAAACCCTGGTAACTGCTGACCAACCGCTTGGCCGCCTGGTGGCGCGGACGCAGTTCGTTGCCACGCAGGTAGACGTAGGCCGAGAAGGCACGCTCCAGTGGGTCGCGGACGAAGCTGAACTTGAAGGCCGTGGCGTATTCGGTAGGGAACTGCTGCTCGTACCAGTACAGCGGCAGGTGCCCGGCGCGCCAGCCGCCGAACAGCGCATCGCCCACGCTGGAGCCAGCGCACTTGGGCACGTGGATGAATAGGCAGCCCTGGCGTCGGAAGGGCTCCGGGTAGCGCAGGTTGCCCGACATGGAGCGGTTGACGGCGGCGCGGTCGACCACCGCCATCCGCCCCAGCAGGAAGGCCCGCTGCGACTTCGGCATGAGCTTCCACAGGACACGTTGAAACATCGATTCCCCCCGCAGGAACGGCAGGCACTCCATCGCCATCGGACTGGTTCCACGCCTTGTACGTCCCGGGCATGGGTTTACCTGCGGCAGGCTAGCAAGGCGGCAGCCGGGAAATATTTAGCCTTGGTCAAGCCGGTAAGCAGCCCGATACAAGGGCCATCATTACGCCACCCCCGACAGCGACCACTAAAACCTTATATAATCTGCGGTCTTTTTTTCACCCGATTGCGAGATACGCCGTGAGCACCCTGCCCCCCTGCCCCCAATGCAACTCCGAATACACCTATGAAGACGGCCAGAACCTGGTCTGCCCGGAGTGCGCCCACGAATGGTCCGCCAACGCCGCCGACGCGCCGGCCGATGAAGGCAAGGTGATCAAGGACTCCGTCGGCAACGTCCTGCAGGACGGCGACACCATCACCGTGATCAAGGACCTCAAGGTCAAGGGCTCGTCCCTGGTGGTGAAGGTCGGCACCAAGGTCAAGGGCATCCGCCTGGTGGATGGCGACCACGACATCGACTGCAAGATCGACGGCATCGGCGCGATGAAGCTGAAGTCGGAATTCGTGCGCAAAGTCTGAGCCCTTCTCAGGCAGCAAAAAGCCCGGCATATTGCCGGGCTTTTTCATGCCTGCAGAAACCGCCGCCGGGACGCCGGGCTACTCGCCCGGGCTGAAGTGCCCCATGAAGATCACTTCCTTGATCTCGCGCATGTAGGGCTGGAAGCGCGGGTCGGCGCCGTTGAAGGCGCGTGCCGCGCTGAGCGCGTTCTCGTGGGACGACCACTCGGCGAGGTCGGCGAACACATGGCTGCCTTCCACCGAGATGAAACTGCGGAAGCCGATGAAGCCGTCGCAGGTCTTCAGCGCCTCGCGCACACCGGCACGGATTTCGGCGATGCGCTCTTCGCGGCCGGGTTTAGTCTTGAACAGCACCAGTTCCAATACCGAAGAATCTTGCATGGCGATCGCCCTTCCGTTGGTTGAGACGGCCCAGCCTATGCCTCCTCTGCTGACAACGTTCTGTCAGTGGCCTGCGCCTCTTGCAACTGCGCCTCGCAACTGCGGTGGCGCATGTAGCTGGCCAGGCTCAGCCCCTCGGGCGCCGGCGGTGCATCGGCCAGACGCGCCAGGTTGCGGATGCGGTCGACACGGAAGTCACGGTACTCGCCACGCAGCACACACCAGGCACCCACCGTCCACTTGCCCACCCAGTAGAACAACCCGAGTGGGAAGATCACCCGCTGCGAAGCGCGGTCGTCCAGGCTCAGGTAGTCGATACGCACCGCCGCCTGTTCGCCGATGGCACGCCGCAGGCTGTCCCAATGGCGCAGTTGCTCCGGGGTGAAGGGGCTGACGAATGCCCGCACCGGTGCGCTCTGCGGGTCGAGGGCGTGCTCGGGCACCACCGCCTGGATCTTGCTCAGCAGCGAGCGCGCGGCATCGGCCATCTCGTCGCCCACGGTGCGCGACAGTAGCTCCACGCCCAGCAGCAGGGCGTCCAGCTCGTCGCGGTTGAGTGCCAGGGGCGGCAGCTCGAAATGCTCGTCCAGCGCATACCCCACGCCGGCCTCGCCGTAGATCGGGATGCCGCTCAGGGACAGGTCGTCCACGTAGCGATAGATGGTGCGCGTGGAAACCCCCAGCCGTTCCGCCAGGCGCTGGGCGGTGATGGGCTGGTGGGTACGGATCAGGTTGACGACCTGGAACAGGCGATCGGCCTTGCGCATGGAAGGGAGCCGTATGGTGTGGGAAGTCGGCAGGCATTTGCGCATAGCGCCCGGGGAAAAACCAGCGCCGCCGAGCCGGTCCGCGCCCCGGCACCTTCACGGCGTCACCCTCGCGAACGCGCGGGCCCACTGCACGACCCGCACGGGAACACCCGCGCGCTGCGCTCGTAGGAGCCTGGCCTCGGCTGAATCCCGCTTCTTCCACTCACCACCTGCCCTACTTGCCGCCTGGCGCAACCCAGCTTGCCATCGCGGTGATGTTGTTCCGCACGCCACCCCTCCTATCCTCGCCAGACCCGCCGTCAGGGCGGACCCGAACTAGAAAAACAACAAAGGAGCAGCACCATGGCGGTCGACTACGTGACGATGTTGATTCACGTGCTGGTGATGGCGGGCCTCGGCTGGTGGGGCATGCGCAAGGCCAGGACCCGTGATGATTTTCTCCTGGCCGGGCGACGCCTCGGGCCAGTCCTCTACCTCGGCACGCTCTCGGCGGTAATGCTGGGCGGGGCGTCCACCATCGGCTCGGTGCGCCTGGGCTACCAGTACGGGGTATCCGGTCTCTGGCTGGTCTTCATGCTGGGGCTGGGCATCATCGTACTCAGCCTGGTGTTCTCGCGGCAGATAGCCCAGCTGAGGGTCTTCACCGTCACCCAGATCCTCGAACAGCGATACCAGGCCTCCTCGCGCCTGATCGGCGGCATCGTCATGGTGGCCTACGACCTGATGGTGGCCGTAACCGCCACCATCGCCATCGGCTCGGTCACCGAGGTGGTATTCGACATTCCGCGCATCCCCGCCATCCTCTGCGGCGGCGGGCTGGTGATCTTCTACTCCGTGATCGGCGGCATGTGGTCGCTGACACTCACCGACATCATCCAGTTCGTGATCATGACGCTGGGCATCTTCTTCGTCCTGCTGCCCATCAGCGTGGGCGAGGCCGGTGGCCTGGCGGCGATGCAGGCCAACCTGCCGGCGGGCTTCTTCGAGCTGGGCAACATCGGCCTGGACACCATCGCCGCCTACTTCCTGCTCTACTTCTTCGGCGCGCTGATCGGCCAGGACATCTGGCAGCGCCTGTTCACCGCCCGCAGCGAGGGCGTGGTGCGCTACGCCGGCCTCGGCGCAGGGGTCTACTGCATGCTCTATGGCGGCGCCTGCGCGCTCATCGGTGCCGCCACCCGGCTGCTGCTGCCGGACCTGTCGGTGGCCAAGAACGCCTTCGCCGAGATCACCCGCAACCTACTCCCAGCCGGCCTGCGCGGCCTCGTGGTGGCTGCCGCCCTGGCCGCCATCATGTCCACTGCCAGCGCCTGCCTGCTGGCCGCAGCGACCGTACTCAAGGAAGACATATACAGCCGCTTTCTCAGTCGCAACGGCGAAGACCACCTGGCCAGCAGCCGGTGGATAACCTTCACCCTCGGCGCGGCGATGCTGGCCATGGCCTGCCTGGTCAACGACGTCATCGCCGGCCTCTCCATCGCCTACAACCTGCTGGTAGGCGGCCTGCTCGTACCGATCATGGGCGCCCTGATGTGGCGCCGCGCATCCGCCGTGGGCGCCATGGCCTGCATGGTCACCGGCAGCCTCACCGTCATCGCCTTCATGGTCCGTGACGGCATCCTGGCCAACACCCCCATCTACTACGGCCTCCTCGTCAGCCTGCTGACCTTCGTGGCCACCAGCCTGCTGACCCAACCCGCTCCTGCCCTGCGCACCGCAACCGATTGAAACCATCCAGGGCGCCCACGCGGCGCCCTCTGCCCGTGAGATAGAGCCCATGACCCATGACTTCCCGCAGCCGCTCGATGCCGCGCTCATACCACGCTTCGCCGGCATCCCGAGCTTCATGCGCCTGCCGATCTTCGATAACCCGGCCGACCTGCAACTCGCCCTGGTGGGTGTCCCCTGGGATGGCGGCACCACCAACCGCGCCGGCGCCCGTCACGGGCCGCGCGAAGTGCGCAACATGTCCAGCCTGATGCGCAAGGTGCACCACGTCAGCCGCATCGCACCCTATGACCTGGTGCGCATCGGCGACCTCGGCGATAGCCCCGTCAACCCCATCGACCTGCTCGATTCGCTCAAGCGCATCGAGGGCTTCTTCCGAGAAGTCCACCAGGCGGGGACCGTGCCCCTGTCGGTGGGCGGAGACCACCTGGTGACCCTGCCGATCTTCCGCGCCCTGGCCCACCATCGTCCCATCGGCATGATCCACTTCGACGCGCACTCCGACACCAACGACCGCTACTTCGGCGACAACCCCTACACCCATGGCACCCCCTTCCGCCGCGCCGTGGAGGAGGGTCTGCTGGACCCCAAGCGCACCGTGCAGATCGGTATTCGCGGCTCCATCTACTCTGCCGAGGACGAAGCCTTCGCCGAGGAATGCGGCATCCGCGTGATCCACATGGAGGAGTTCGCCGAACTCGGCGTCCAAGCCACCCTGGCGGAGGCACGCCGGGTAGTGGGTGACGGCCCTACCTACATCAGCTTCGACGTCGACGTCCTCGACCCGGCCTTCGCGCCCGGCACCGGAACCCCGGAAATCGGCGGCATGACCACCCTCCAGGCCCAGCAGATGATCCGTGGCCTGCGTGGCCTGAACCTGATCGGTGCCGACGTCGTGGAAGTCTCCCCGCCGTTCGACCAGGGCGGGGCGACAGCCCTGGTGGGCGCCACCATGATGTTCGAACTGATGTGCATCCTCGCCGACGCCATCGCGACCCGCTGACCCCACCGCCACGAGTTGGTAGGCTCATGCCGGGACCGCGCCACAGACGGCCCCGGCAACCGGCCTGGAGGTGGGCATGCTGGGCAACATTTCCGATATCGACCTCCGCATGCTGCGGGTCTTCTGCGCCATCGTCGACGCGGGAGGCTTCACCGCAGCCCAGGCCAGCCTCAACACCAGCCTGTCGCGCCTGAGCGTGGTGGTCCGCGATCTGGAAGAACGCCTCGGATGCTCCCTGTGCCGGCGCGGCAACAGCGGCTTCCAGCTGACCGAGGAAGGCCAGGAACTGTTCGACCTGGCACAACTGCTGTTCGGCGATATCGAACGCTTCCGCACCCAGGCCAACCGCCTCGGGGGGATGGCCAGGGAAAGCCTGCAGATAGGCACGGTGGACAGCCTCATCAGCTTCGAGCGCGCCCCCCTGCCGCTGGCCATAAGGCTGTTCCGCCAGCGCCTGCCCGAGGTACGCCTGAACCTGCACATGCTGCGCCCCGATGAACTGGAACGCGCGGTCCTGGAAGAACGCCTGCACCTGGCCATCGGCGCGTTCCATCACCAGTTGTCAGGCCTCAACTACCAGTCGCTGTTCGAGGAAGAGCAGAACCTCTACTGCTCCGCCGGCCATCCCCTGTTCCACCGCGCCGAAGCGAACCTGAGCCTGGCGGACATTTGCGCGGCGGAGTACGTAGGCCGTGGCTACCTGACGGAAAACCAGCGGCCCCACGGCCTGCACTTCACCCAAACGGTCAGCGCCTACGCGATGGAAGCCATCGCCACCCTGATTTTCTCCGGCACCTACCTGGGCTACCTGCCCACGCACTACGCCGCTCACTGGGTGGACCGAAATCAACTGCGTGCGTTACTGCCCGTGCAACTGGCCTATCGCTCGGCCTTCCACTGCATCACCCGCCAGGGCCAGGCCCCCAAGGCCGCCCTGGCAGGCTTTCTCGATGCACTGGAGAGGGCACAGCGCCAGTTGGCCAATCAAGCGTAGGTTGGACGGGGCTCGGCGAAGCCCGACAGCGGGGTCGCCCCTGTCCAGCAGCGCCGTCCCCCAGCAGCCAGGAAGGCCGAACGGCAGTTCTGCCCCGGGTGGGCATGCACCCAGGGCGTCGGTACGGCTGAGCGGGCAACCGATCAGCGTGGCGTCGCGCTTGTCGGCCGCGCCCATCGGCGGCCTGCTGGGCGATGCCTTGCCCCTTGGAGCGCCACCCGCCGCACGGAAAAATCCCCCCCGCCCTTCTATGCTCCCTGGCGCCGCCAACCGGGGAACGCCCATGTCCAGCAAGACGGAAATCATCCAGCAGTTCATCGCTTCCGGCGAAGCCGATTTCGCCGAGGCCAACAGCTCCAATGCCTACTACTGCAGCCACCACCCCAGCATCACCCCGCTGGTGAAGAAGCCGCCGAAGGAGCTCGATGACGCCACCCTGCAGGCCTTCTACTACCACCTGCTGCTCAACGGCGGCACGCCGCCCGCCGCCAGCGAACACCACCTGCAATTGCTCTTCCGCGCGGCGAAGGACGCCGCCGGGGTGCTGGCCGAGCACGGCTACCCCCGCTGCCGCCTCAATCGCTGGGAAATGGTCCTGCTATTCGACGGCGAGATGACCCTCGACGCCCATGCCCGCCGCCTCGCGCTACTGGCCCAGGTCGGCCGCTTCGCCCACCAGCCCGGCATGCTGGCGAAAAAGCAGAAGCTCAAGGCCGAGTTCGGAGGCGACGCCTGGCTGCACGGCGAAATCGCCCGCGTGCTGCGCGCGGTTCCCTTCGCCCGCCTGACCTTCAACCGCGACAACTTCGACCTCAGCCTGCCCCTGGTCGGCATGCTCTTCATCTACCTGCTCGGCGCCGACGAGGCCGAACAGCGCGAGCTGTTCGCCTGGCTCAAGCACGCCACCGACACCATGCACGACATCCCCAACTACAAGACCCGCGACCAGCTCGTGCGCAGCCTTGCCTGGGTGCTGTTCCGCTTCGCCGAAGCCGCCGACGCCAAGGTGCTGGAACAGGCCATGCTGGCCGAGTACGGCGAAACCTGGTGCCGCGAATACCAGTAGTGGCGGAAAAACCACCAGCCGCCTGAACCTCCCAGGCGGCAGGCTCCACAGCCATCCATCCAAAACTTATCCACAGCTTGCCCCACAGAAATTGTGGGCAGTGTTTTGGTAGCCCGGGCTTCAGCCCGGGAAATCCAGGCCACCCTCGTGACACATGCCCCACCGCTCCAGCGGGATTGGTTTATCCTGCCCGCCCCTTTTCACCACTGGTTCCAAGCAACATGGACGTTTCCCGCACACGCATGCTCGCCCTGCGCAGCCTCGCCTTCATCATCGACAAGGCACTGATCATCAGCCTGGTCGCTCTCCTCTACGAACAGACACGTCACGTGCTCGCGATCGTGCTGCCGGTGCTCCTGTACTTCCCGCTGTGCGAGTGGCTGCTGCGTGGCTTCACCCCAGGGAAATGGATCTGCCGGATACGGGTCATCGCCCCCAACGGCGAGCCGCCGCAACTGATGCAGGTGCTGGTCCGCAGCGCCTTCCGCCTGGTGGAAACCAACCCCTTCATCCTCGGCTCGCTGCCGGCCGCCATCGCCGTCATCTGGTCCAGCAACGCCCAGCGCCTGGGCGATATCTGGGCCTACACCTTCGTCATCCCCACCCGCGACCTCGCCGCACTGCGCCAGCGCATGGCCGAGATGGAAGAGCCCGCCGCAACGACTGCGACGGAATGACGTGAAGGAAGTGCCATGACCTCACTACAGGGCTTCACCCCGGAAACCCGCGCCCAACTGGTCGCTCTCAAAGGCGTGGGCCCGACCGTGGTCGGCCGCCTGGAACAGATCGGCTTGCACACCCTGGAGCAACTGGCCCACTGCGAAGCCGCCGACCTGACCCTGCAGATTTCCCGGATGATGGGCTCCACCTGCTGGCACAACAGCCCCCAGGCGCGGGCAGCCATCCAGACCATCATCGACTTCGCCCAGCAGCACGCCAGCCAGGCTTGACGAAAATTCGAGCGACCACGCAGAACTACCGCCCCGCCCGCTCCGCAGCGATCCACCCAGAAGATATCCACAGGCTGTTCCACAGAAACTGTGGACAGTGGCGGGGTCGTAGGATGGCGTAGAGCGCAGCGAAACCCATCAAATGCCCGCTCATCGCAGGGAAATTTCCCAAACCCGCCGCAACCCCTTGTTCGCCTCCAGCCCACTCCCTAAGTTCGCCCGGTCGCGGTCAATCCGCGGCCGGGTTTGACGACCTGAAGCTAACGGCGCGATGCCGCCTACGGGGCTTGCGGGAAACGGCGTACGTTTCCAGCGGGAACCGGCTCGCATGCAGTTTTCAGGACTGCATCATCTAATGGCGGATCGCGTGGGGAGACCCTTGCGGTCTGCCGGCTCCGTTTGCCCGGTTCGTCAACCCCACGCGATCCTCCACCCATCGAATGACGACGATGACGGAGGCATGGACAGGCAAACGGAGTAACGCCATGCACGACGCTTACACCCCGATCTTTTTCTACCGCCACAACCGCCCGTTGCGCGGTGTGATGATCGACGACCAGCCCTGGTTCTGCGCCTACGATTTCGCCAGCCTGCTGGGGTTGCACCATCCCCAGGCGCGGCACCGCCGCCTGCGCCCCTATCAGATTCGCAGCGCCCGTTTCACCTATGCCACCGGCAGCGAGGAAGAGGTCCATCTCGTCAGTGAAGGCGGCCTCTACCAGGCCATGATCCGCTTCGGCCACCCCGAACTTCAGCACCTGGAAGAGTGGCTCGCCCGCGACGTGGTTCCCACCCTGCGCGACCAGTACACGGGCTGCCGTCACCAGCCACGGCGCGTGATGCTGGACTGGCAATCCCGCCGGCTGGTGCTGCTGGATTGGCAAGGTGAGCTGTGGATGCAGTGGGACAAGGTGCCGCGTTACCGAGGGCTCTGAAACGCCCGGGCAGGGTGCCGCCCCCCAGCATGGGTTTCGCACGGCTCTACCCATCCTACGAATCTCGCGGAGCGCCGCCCGCCCCCTTCTACGAGGGGTATGGATCGGCTCCGATGCCAAGCCCGTGAACCGACCCCGTAGGATGGTGTAGAGCGAAGCGAAACCCATCAGCCCCGGGCACGGTGCCAGTGGCCGATGGGCGAAGCCTCAATCCGCCGCGGCGATCACCTTGCGCACGCGGGTATCGGCGGGGCTGACGGGGTTGCCGGCGGCATCGCACACCTGCAGCCGCGCCAGGGGCTGGTCGGCGGTGTCGAGCAGTTCGGAATGCACCTCGTCGGGGGCGAAGCAGTGGGCTTCGCCCCACTGGCGCAGGCTGACGACCAGGGTGAAAAGGTCATGGCCCCGGGGCGTGAGCGCATAGGCCTGGTAGGCGCTGCCGTCGGCGGCCGGCTCCACACGAAGGACACCTTCGACCACCAGCTTGCGCAGGCGGTCGCTGAGGATGTTCTTGGCCACGCCGAGGCTTTTCTGCAGTTCGCCGAAACGCTGCAGGCCGTCGAACAGGTCGCGCACGATCATCAGCGACCAGCGGTCCCCGATCACGTCCAGCGCCCGGGCCACCGGGCAGTGCTCCTCGGCTTGCGGGTCTTTCATGCACCACCTCCAGCTTGCGAAAAGTGGTTGCAGTTTAAAACCCGTATCGATAGCCTTCAAATGGTTTCATTTTGAAACCACAACAAGGACTTTCGGCATGCCCACTCATTCCCCGATGCCGCCGGCACTGGTCTGGCTGCTGGCCGTGGCCTGCGGCCTGAGCGTCGCCAACGTCTATTACGCCCACCCGCTGCTGGATGCGATCGCCGCTGACCTGGGCATCGGCCGTGCCGCTGTCGGCGGGGTGATCACCCTCACCCAGGTGGGCAGCGCCCTGGCCCTGCTGGTGCTGGTGCCCCTGGGGGACCTGCTGGAACGGCGCCGGCTGATGGCTGGGCAACTACTCCTGCTGGTGGGCTCGCTGCTGCTGGTCGCCCTCGCCCGCCAGCCGGCCCTGGTGCTGCTGGGCATGCTCGGCCTGGGCCTGCTGGGCACCGCGATGACCCAGGGCCTGCTGGCCTTCGCCGCCAGCCTGGCCAGTGACGGGGAGCGCGGCCGGGTGGTGGGGGCCGCCCAGGGCGGCGTGGTGGTGGGCCTGTTGCTGGCCCGCAGCCTGGCGGGGCTGATGGCCGACCTGGGCGGCTGGCGCGCGGTCTACCTGCTCTCGGCCGGGTTGATGACGGTGCTGCTGCCCCTGCTCTGGTGGCGCCTGCCGGAGACCCGGCCCCACTCGCGGATGCGCTACCCGGCGTTGCTCGGGTCGATGTTCAGCCTGCTGCGCGAGGACCGCGTGCTGCAGGTGCGCGGCGTGCTCGCGCTGCTGCTGTTCTGCGTGTTCAACCTGTTCTGGGCGGCGCTGGTGATGCCCCTCAGCGAACCGCCCCTGGCGCTGAGCCACAGCGCCATCGGTGCCTTCGGCCTGGTCGGCGCAGCCGGAGCGCTGGCAGCGACGCGAGCCGGCACCTGGGCCGACCGGGGCCAGGCGCAGAAGGCCAGTGGCCTGGCGCTGCTGGTGATGACCCTGGCCTGGCTGCCGCTGGCCTTCACCGGGCAATCGCTGTGGGCGCTGCTGCTGGGCATCCTCCTGCTGGACGCCGCCGGCCAGGCCCTGCACGTGCTCAACCAGAGCTTGGTACTGAGCAGCGGCAACCCCGCCCACAGCCGGCTGATCAGCCTCTACATGCTGTTCTATGCCGCCGGCAGTGCCCTGGGCGCTTTCGCTGCCACGCAGCTCTATGCCTGGGCCGGCTGGGCCGCCGTGTGCCTGCTCGGCGCGGCTCTCAGCCTGCTGGCGCTGGCCTTCTGGTGGGTGACCCTGCCGGGCCGCGACGGCATCCGACACCATGTCTTGGGCAGGCAAAGCGGCATCAGGTAAACTGCCGCATCTTTTTGCACCCATAACGACTAGCCTGATGCCCACGACGTTCCATGAGATCCCCCGCGAGCGCCCGCTCACGCCCCTGCTCGACCGCGCGGCGACGCCGGACGAGCTGCGCCGGCTGGGTGAAGCGGAGCTGGAAACCCTGGCCGACGAACTGCGCCAGTACCTGCTCTATACCGTTGGCCAGACCGGCGGGCACTTCGGCGCCGGGCTCGGCGTGGTCGAACTGACCATCGCCCTGCACTACGTCTTCGATACGCCCGACGACCGACTGGTGTGGGACGTGGGCCACCAGGCCTACCCGCACAAGATCCTCACCGGGCGCCGCGAGCAGATGGGCAGCCTGCGCCAGAAGGACGGCGTCGCCGCCTTCCCCCGCCGCGCCGAGAGCGAGTACGACACCTTCGGCGTCGGCCACTCCAGCACCTCCATCAGCGCTGCACTGGGCATGGCCATCGCCGCCCGCATGCAGGGCTCGGAGCGCAAGTCCATCGCGGTGATCGGCGACGGCGCGCTGACCGCCGGCATGGCCTTCGAGGCACTGAACCACGCCTCCGACGTGCAGGCCGACATGCTGGTGATCCTCAACGACAACGACATGTCGATCTCGCGCAACGTCGGTGGCCTGTCCAACTACCTGGCCAAGATCCTCTCCAGCCGCACCTACGCGAGCATGCGCGAAGGCAGCAAGAAGGTGCTCTCGCGCCTGCCCGGCGCCTGGGAGATCGCCCGTCGCACCGAGGAATACGCCAAGGGCATGCTGGTTCCCGGCACCCTGTTCGAAGAACTCGGCTGGAACTACATCGGCCCCATCGACGGCCACGACCTGCCCACCCTGGTCGCCACCCTGCGCAACATGCGTGACCTCAAGGGCCCGCAGTTCCTCCACGTGGTGACCAAGAAGGGCAAGGGTTTCGCCCCGGCGGAAGTCGACCCCATCGGCTACCACGCCATCACCAAGCTGGAGCCGATCAACGCCCCGGCAGCGCCGAAGAAGGCGTCCGGGCCCAAGTACTCCAGCGTCTTCGGCCAGTGGCTTTGCGACATGGCGTCCCAGGACCCGCGCCTGGTGGGCATCACCCCCGCGATGAAGGAAGGTTCGGACCTGGTGGCCTTCAGCGAGCGCTTCCCCGATCGCTACTTCGATGTCGCCATCGCCGAACAGCACGCCGTGACCCTGGCGGCCGGCATGGCCTGCGACGGCGCCAAGCCGGTGGTGGCGATCTACTCGACCTTCCTCCAGCGCGGCTACGACCAGCTGATCCACGACGTCGCGGTGCAGAACCTCGACGTGCTGTTCGCCATCGACCGCGCCGGCCTGGTGGGCGAAGACGGCCCCACCCATGCGGGCAGCTTCGACCTCTCCTACCTGCGCTGCATCCCCGGCATGCTGGTGATGACCCCAAGCGACGAGAACGAACTGCGCCTGCTGCTGACCACCGGCCACCTGTTCCCCGGCCCGGCAGCGGTGCGCTACCCGCGCGGCAGCGGCCCCAACGCCAGCATCGACAAGGAGCTGGTGCCAGTGGAGATCGGCAAGGCCGTGGTTCGCCGCCAGGGTGCCCGCGTCGCCATCCTCGCCTTTGGCGTGCAACTGGCCGAAGCCCTGCAGGTGGGCGAAACGCTGGGCGCCACCGTGGTCGACATGCGCTTCGTCAAGCCGCTGGATGAGGCCCTGGTGCGTGAACTGGCCGGCAGCCACCAACTGCTGGTGACGGTCGAGGAAAACAGCATCATGGGGGGTGCCGGCTCGGCGGTGAGCGAGTTCCTCGCCCGTGAAAACATCCTGCTGCCCGTGCTGCACCTGGGGCTGCCGGACTACTACGTCGAGCATGCCAAACCGGCACAGATGCTCGCCGAGTGCGGCCTGGACGCCAGCGGCATCGAAGCCTCGATCCGCGAACGCCTGGCCTTGCTGGAGCGCAGCGCCGGCTAGACTGCCCTTTACTGATCGCCGTGCCAGCGGGCACGGCGCTTGTTCACCCGAGACGCCAGGGCCCGGAGCCAGGCCGCCGCAGAGCGACCAGCCCAGCCCGCCACGGGGAGCCCGCGACAGGCGGTTCCGGCTCCCGGCCTCACGTGCAGGATGTCGTCGAACGACCCGAGAGTCGTCGGCGCGGTGCGGGGCGGCACGTGGAAACGGTTCTCGTCGTACGACGTGTGTTGCGGAGGGGCTGCACCGTCAAGCACAGGCGATCACCGGTCGCGCAGTCGTTCTTGTCCCGCCCTTCTCGAAAGTCATGGATCTTTTGAGGAGTCATCGATTATGCGTTCCCGTCTGGCCCTGGCCATCGCCATGGCCCCCTGCCTCGCGGCAGCCGAAGAAATCCCCCTGGACAGCCTCGACGCGCTGAAGAGCCCCTATGTGGTGGCCACTTCGGGCAACGCGCTGGAGCCCCGTTCCCAGGCCACCGCCGCCACCAGCATCTTCACCCGCAAGGACATCGCCCGGCTCAAGGCCAAGAGCGTGCCGGACCTGCTCGCCCGCGTGCCGGGCATGTCGGTCGAGCAGAGCGGCGGGCGCGGCAGCTCGGCCAACCTCTACCTGCGCGGCAGCAACGCCAACCAGACGCTGGTGCTGATCGACGGCGTGCGCATCGGCTCGCTGGTGGACGGCCTGCCACGCCTGCAATACCTGGGCATGGAGCAGATCGAGCGGGTCGAGGTCACCCGGGGCGGGCGCTCCAGCCTGTACGGCTCGGGCGCCATGGGCGGCGTCATCCAGGTGTTCACCCGC